>CAUPQW010000032.1:0-3693 GCA_963513545.1 uncultured Flavobacterium sp. | reverse complement strand
TGGTTTAGCTAAATTAGGTCATAAAGTTATTGCAGGAGTACAAATCCTGCCGGAAGTTACTGCTCTTCGCAAAAAAGTTGCCGAAGCAGGACTTGAAAACAATATAGAAGTGGTAAAACTGGACATTCTTGACAAATACGATGTTGCTAATGCCTTAAAACGTGACATCGATGTATTCTTTAGTAATGCAGGAATCGGGGAAAGCGGTCCGGTATTTGAAATTCCGCTTGATTTGGTTCGTGCTAATTATGAAACAAATGTTTTTGCTCCGTTGCAATTGTCACAAGGCTTTGCTTCTAAATGGATCACAGAAGGCAAAAAAGGTAAAATCGTTTTTACTTCTTCTATGGGTGGATTATTCACGCCATCTGGTTATGGAATCTACGTTTCAACCAAACACGCTCTTGAAGCAGTTGCAGAAGCATTGGCTGATGAATTGAATCCTTACGGAATCAAAATTCAAACCATTAATCCTGGAGCTTACTTAACTGGTTACAACGAAACAATGGCAGAAAATGCTTTCCGCTGGCTGGATGACGATAAAAACTTTACCAAACGTGCCGATATGAAAGCCAATTTCGATTCGCTTTTAAGTACACCAGAAGGAAGACTGGATCCACAGGAAATGATTGATGCAATTATCGAAATTGTACCGTCAGATAACGGTAAATTCAGAAACGTGGTGCCACAGTTTGTAGAAGACATGTTAAAAGATCACCAATTAAAAGCTTGGGAAAATACCATCTAATAACATACCTGAACTATAAAAAAGCCGATTAACCATCGGCTTTTTTTATGCGCTAAGACCAATCGTTTTTTTGACTACATCATTTACGGTTTTGGATACTAAAATCTGGGTTAATGAAAGGAAATTTGCACTTGTAAAATTTAAATTCAAAAGAAAATGAAGACTATATTTATTACAGGTGCATCAGCTGGTCTGGGTAAAGCCACCACTAGATTATTTCAGGCCAACGGCTGGAGGGTAATTGCAACGATGCGTAATCTTGAAAAGGAAACGGAGTTAAACGCGCTGGAAAATGTAAAATTAATTCGGCTCGATGTTACTCAGAAAGAACAGATTGATACAACTATTAGCGAGCTGACTGCCAATGAAAGTATTGATGTTGTATTTAATAATGCGGGCTATGGTCTGAGCGGCTCTTTGGAAGCCAGTCCCATCGAAGCAATCGAAGACCAGATCAACACAAATCTTATTGGAGTAATTAAGGTTGTAAAGGCTTTTACTCCTTATTTCAAAGAGAGAGGCAGGGGAATGTTTATTACTACAACATCGGTTTTTGGCATAATATCCTGTCCATTGGCTTCAGTTTATAATGCGACAAAATGGGCATTGGAAGGATTAAGCGAAAGCTTGTCTTATGAATTGGCACCATTCAATATTACGATTAAAACAGTAGCACCAGGCGGCATAAAATCCAGTTTTGTAAATGGTGTAAAGGCATTTGCGCATCCGGAGTACGATCCAATACAGGAAAAATTGATAGATCTCTTTTTCAACAATAATACGCTGCTTGATTTTAGCGAACCGGAAGTAATAGCTGATGTTGTTTTTGAAGCCGCTACAGATGGTAAAAATCACTTAAGATACATGGCAGGTGCGGATGCTGTTAAGATAGCCGGTCAGCTTACCGAAATGGGAAGCGAAAATTTTAGAAAACATGTTGCAAGATTGTTGAACATTGAATTTCCGGGCAATTAAATTACATCAAAACAATACAATGAATACTTATATTTGTAAAACGTTCACTAAATAATTTTCTTTAAAATGTCATATTGCAGTTATTTAAATAGTATGTCGGGTCCTAGAAAAGAACTTCATAAATCGTATCACGATAACCAGTACGGCTTTCCGATACACAATGACGACGAATTATTTGCAAGGCTGATACTCGAAATAAACCAGGCTGGACTGAGTTGGGAAACCATCTTAAAAAAGCAGGATACTTTCCGAGCAGCGTATGATAATTTCAGCATTAAAAAAGTCGCAGAATATCAGGAAAACGATAGGGAAAGATTGTTGAACGATCCCGGTATTATCAGGAATCGGCTAAAAATCAATGCCGCGATTGAGAATGCCAAAACCATACTAAAAGTGCAGCAGGAATTTGGCTCGTTCGAAAAATGGCTTGACAGCCATCATCCAAAGTCATTAGCAGAATGGATGAAACTTTTTAAAAAGACATTCAAATTTACCGGTGGTGAAATTGTCAATGAATTTCTCATGAGTATCGGGTATCTTCCAGGCGCACACAGCACCAATTGTGAAATCTACCATAAAACGCTGGAAGCAAAACCAGCCTGGAACAGAAAATAACGGAAATTATGAAAAAGCTAAAAACCTATACCTATACAAGTATCTCAAATGCAATGGATCAGTTAGGCCTTCCAAAGCCAAAACATCCTTTGATTGCACTTGTAGACTATAAAGATATTAACATATCCGAACAGCCTAATACTGCATTTATTCTTAAGTTCTATAAAATATCATTCAAAAAGCATTTTGCCGGAGCTATCAAATACGGTCAGGGACATTATGATTTTGAAGAAGGCGGACTGTCCTTTACTGCGCCCGATCAGATTGTCTATTCTTCAGATCAGGAAGCAGATTATAGTGGTTATACTTTAATTTTTCACCCTGAGTTTCTTAGAAATTATCCTTTGGCAAAAAATATTGCCAATTATGGATTCTTCTCCTATTCAGTTGCTGAAGCACTCTATCTTTCTGATAAGGAAAAGCAGATTATTTTTTCAATTTTTGAGAATATCATCCTGGAACTCGATAATAACATCGACCATTTCAGTCAGGATGTAATTATTTCCCAAATAGAATTGCTGCTCAACTACAGTAACCGATTTTACAATAGGCAGTTCATTACTCGAAAACCGATACACAACGATATGCTGTCTGAAGTAGAAGCGTTTCTATCTTCTTATTTTGATACTGATAAATCACTCATTGGAGGATTGCCAACGGTACAAGATGTAGCCGATCATGTAAAGGTTTCACCTCGCTACCTGAGTGACATGCTTCGCTTGCTTACCGGGCAGACTACTCAGCAGCACATTCATTCCCGACTGATCGAAAAAGCAAAATCTATTCTGGCAAACAGTGACCTGAGTGTTGCAGAAATTGCCTATCAGCTGGGATTTGAGCATCCGCAGTCTTTTAATAAACTCTTCAAACAAAAAACAAAAAACTCTCCCGTCGAGTTTAGAAAATCATTGAATTGACAGCAGCATAATCTACTCGTTTTAACAAAAGCCCACAAACTGTGGGCTTTTGTTGTTTTATGATTTTAATGAAAAAATATCATTTTGCAAATATTTAAAATGTAATAAAATATTTTTTGTTGAGATCCATCTTTGATATTCATAATAGAGGCTTTGTTATTCGTACAGCCCACGTCTTGGTTTCGTTGCAACTTTGCTTTATAGAAAATCAACATCTATTAAATCATATTAAAAATCATTAAAACTTAGAAATCATGAGTACAACAAAAACAATTTTGATAACCGGAGCAGGTTCCTGATTAGGAGAAGGAGCAGCATTTGGTTTAGCTAAATTAGGTCATAAAGTTATTGCAGGAGTACAAATCCTGCCGGAAGTTACTGCTCTTCGCAAAAAAGTTGCCGAAGCAGGACTTGAAAACAATATAGAAGTGGTAAAAC
>CAUPQW010000031.1:0-6415 GCA_963513545.1 uncultured Flavobacterium sp. | reverse complement strand
GTGCTCTACAGTCTGGTTTACGATGCTGAAAACCTGTCCAAGTCCTAACGGAAAATAAGAGGTTCCGCTGTAGTATACACTATTGGCGTCGCTGCCTGCAGTTTGCAGTTTGACCATTTCTTCTATTTCTTCACTGCTTTGAGCGTTGGTGGTATAAGCTCCATTATTAAGGTCATTTTGGGTAACGGTTCCCTGGTTATGTCCTACAACAGCAGAGAAACTGTCTTTGCTTCCTGAAGAGGTTCTTGCTGAGGAGTTACGGATATTGGCAGCTCCATTGTAATCATACCCTCCTAAAGAAATTTTATGGGAAGCCATGTTGGTCTGGATTTTAAAACCATGCAGCGAAGATCCGTTGATGAGTTTTATTTTACTGGTTTTGGTTTGTCCGAACTGCATTCGCATTCCGTCAAAATAAAACCATTGCCCGTAACGTCTGGCCAATCGTTTTAAGAAATCAAAATTGGTTTCATTATATTGAGCCATGTATTTGAACTCCTGAAGATAGGTAGATTTTATAGCATCTCTTTCGTAAAATTCTCCAGGACCTTCTGCTAAAATATCCAGTACAATATCATTCATACCTCTTTGCTGGTAGGTTCTTGATTTTTTCATATCATCCAGAACGATAGTATGGCTAATACCTTTAACATGCAATCCTTCGGCGCTGCCATGAAGATCTATAGAAGAGAGTTCTGTTATGATTCCTTTGCTCATCAGCCGGATTCCAGTAAGGCTTTTAAAGGTAAAGATAACTTCATCTCCAAGATACGTTCGCAATGCCTTTGCCTGATCTGCCGGGTTTATGATCGCCTTACCTGTATATTGCCATACAAAAGAAAAATGATGGTGATCTGCCATCTTTTGCGATAGTTCTAAATTATGATAAACTACGTTTTGGGTAAAACTCCCTATGCTGATATGTACCTGTTCTGAAAAATGTCCCATAAATGATTTTACTTAAATTATTAGTAAGAATTTATTGCAAAAATAGAGTTTTAAATTACTTAAACAACGCATGCGCAGAAAACCGTGTAACTTTTTTATTACAGAACTCTACAACCAGAAACATTCAACTTTACTCATTAGTGAAATTGATAAAAATTGATTTGATGAAAAAAACAGATCCGATTTGTAAAATGGCAGTAAACATCATTTAATAATTTAAGTAATTATTTCATCCTAAAACAATTAGACTTTATTCAAAATAAACTTCGACAAAGGCTTTTTGGCTTAAAAAGACTTCGACACCGCTCAGACTGACAATTTTTTAACTTCATCCAACAGGATTAATTTATTAAATCTTTAAGTTTCGATTAAGTCAAAAATTTAAGCAATTGAGTTAATTCAGGTACAATACTATTTCTAAATTGCTGTCTGGCCAAATGTCAGACACAATTTTTATAAGACATGAAACTAAAACAAATCGAAAGGGTTAAGAAAATCTCAAAATCTGATTTTATTTCCCAATATGTAAAAAAACAAATTCCGGTTGTTGTTGAAGAACTGACAGAAGACTGGCCCGCTTACCATAAATGGAAATTATCCTATATCAAAGAAATAGCGGGTGACAAAACCGTACCCTTGTATGATGACAGACCCGTTAATCACGAAGAAGGATTTAACGAAGCTCATACCACAATGAAAATGAGTGACTACATTAATCTTCTGGAAGAAAAACCTACCAATTATCGAATTTTTCTTTACAACTTAATGAAAGATGTACCTGCTCTGAAAAATGACTTTTTATGGCCTGATATTGGACTAAAACTAGTTAAACAATTGCCTATGGTGTTTTTTGGCGGAGAAAACTCTAAAGTGTTTATGCATTATGACATTGATTACTCTAACATCCTGCATTTCCATTTTCATGGAGAAAAGCAGTGCATGATTTTTCCTCCGGATCAGTCAAAATACATGTATAAAGTTCCTCACGCTTTAATTTCGAGAGAAGACATTGATTTTGACAATCCGGATTATGATAAATTTCCCGCTTTGAAAAATGCCGAAGGTTACATTACAAATCTAAAACATGGTCAAATGTTATATATGCCGGAAGGTTACTGGCATTATATGAAATATTTAACACCAGGATTTTCTATGAGTTTACGCTCATTTCCTAAAAACATTACCCATTTATCAAAAGCGGCTTACAATGTTTTGATCATGCGCCATTTTGATATTTTGATGCGAAAATTCAAAGGCCAAAAATGGATAGATTATAAAAATGAAAAGGCAATTCAAAACACAAATGAAAATTTGCGTAATGAAATTAATAGATTATCTTTTTAGTTTCCAGCTTATTTTCAGTTTTAATTTTAAAAATCAGAATCTGATTCTTGGGCTTCAGATTAGAGATTATTATGGTATTTTGATTGGTATTGTGCTCTAAAATCAATTTACCCGAAATATCAAAAGCCTCAATTTTTTGAATATTTGAGTCTTCTGATTCTATAACTAATTGTCCTTTCTTTTGGTAAATAACGAGACCTTTTTTATTTATCGAAAATTCCTTGGTCTGTAATGTGTTATCTGAAAATTTTAAAACAAAACGACTATTAAAAATTCCTTTTTCTGTTGAAAAGCTATAGGATCCATCATTTAAATTATGCAGAATCTTTTTTTCTTTATCTTCCAGATAAACTGATTGCCCAATAAAACTTTCGTCTAAATGATCAATACTTATTGTAAAATTTCCATTGATTTCTGTTTTGTACCCCAAAGTAACTTCATCTGAATGAAAAGGAAATTGCCTGCCCTGAATGACCCAATTTTTACCTTCGTTATGGCTATAAAAATTAATATATCTATTTTCATCCAAAGACTCTCCGTCAAAAAACAAATCATAACTATTGGTAGCACCCTCAATATAACCAACTAAAAGCTGTTTAAAAACATTTTCTTCATTGGTCAGATTGAGCCAGATTCTGTTTTTTTCTATTATTTTCTTTTTTTCAGCAATTTTACCCGGCTTAAAAAAAGAGGAATTTTGTTCTATGATTCGCATACTATCATCAAATTTCACTTTTTCTCCCTCAACTAAACCTGTTACAAAAAAAGATTGTCCTGAAGCAATTTTTCCGTCCGGTTCAGTTTCATTTTGCCCCGAAGATACCGAACGTCTTGTTCCTACACCTCCCAATAAATTATAAACCGCATAATCGTTTGTATTATATTTATTATTGGTAAGCGCTGTATTGTGCGTCCAGAAATAAAGTGATCCTTCTATATTTTCTGCATTATCTATTAAAAAAGAATCTGCACTAATTGCTGAAGGATATGGATTGCCAATTAAATTTGAGTTACCGGGAGTGCCAAGCGGAATTGTAATTTTTCCGTTGACCGGTATGCCTTTAAAAACAGCTTCATATTTTTCAGGAACTGTGGAAGAGAAATTTTGTGGTCCCCGAATAATATACCCTTTGCCAACTGTCATTATGTTTGTCGGAACTTCACCTGCCCATTTTCTTAAAATAGCATCAAAAGAGAAAAATTTATCTGATAATGTAGCCGGAGAAACATCTACCAATCTATGATTTTCAACCGGAGAAGACCAACAGGTGTAATCAAATTTTCGAATAGGAGCCGTTTTTCGCTTAAGATGAATAATTCCTGTATTAACCATTTCATCATCTGATTGATACAACGAAGCAGTATCTTCTAAAACCAAAATTCCATTTCCTGAATAATTGAAACTCAATCCCAAAGTTTTTCCGCTTGAAATTGTCACTGTCTTTGCCGAATTGATACTGCAGCTACATGCATTTACGGAAGCTGAAAACAAATAATCTTCTTCAAAAGTTAGTTCTTTTCCTGCAGACGGAGGTCCATTAGACCAGGAACCATTCCATCTTGAACTATCAGTACACAATTTTAAACGAGCAACCCGATGTTTGGCAACTCCTGAAACCGAATTAAAGTTCCCTCCAATTATCAGTTTATTATCTGCTGTAACTTCCATTGTGTATAAGGTACTATTAAGACTTACTGAAAATGAAGAGTCATAAATACCATTTGAAAACAAACGTAATAAGCGTAAAGAAGTTATTCCGTTATAATTTCCAGAAAAAGCCCCTCCTGCTAAAATTCTGTCATCGGACTGTATCAAAATACTACGCACATCACCATTACTAAAACCAGTTCCTGAATCAAAAGTTGTGTCTAACGTTCCGTTTGAATTGAGCCGCAGGATTCGTCTTTTTGAAATACCATTATAGTTTAAGAAAGAGCCGCCTACAATAATTTTACCGTCAGACTGCAGATTAAGTGCATATACATTTTTATCGAATCCGGCACCTACAGAAAAACTACTGTCTATACTTCCATCAGTATTTAGTCGTACTAGTCTGGAATATCCTGTTCCGTTAAACATATCAAATCTTCCACCTAAGATAATTTTTCCGTCTGGCTGAACTAATATTGCATCAATGATTCCGTTTGCACCAATAACCGTATCAAAACTAACATCAATGGTTCCGTCCTGCATAAGTCTTACGACACGGCCAAATGTAACACCGTTGTATTTCGTAAAATTCCCTGCCACCACTATTTTTTGATCTGATTGAATTGCTACTGACAATACCTGACCATTGAAACCAATCCCGGAAACAAAACTGTTGTCTAAACTTCCATCATGTAAAATGCGGGCAATACGGTTGCATGTTGTACTGTTGTAACTTGTAAAATTTCCGCCAATAATTATTTTGCCATCTGGTTGTTGGACTGCTGTTTTTATAATGCCATTAGCATTTGTCTGAGCAGAATTAAAGGTAATATCCAAATTTCCATCTGGCAGAATGCGGGCAATTCTTGAAGAAGGTACGCCGTTAAATCTGGAAAAATTACCAAAAACCATTGTTCTGTTATCTGATAATGGCAATACTTTTAAAACGGAATTATCAAACCCAACTCCTGCCGATAAATAACTAATATCATGGATTCCGTTTGCATCAATTTTAGCTAACTTACCCTGGTTTTGAGAATCAAAAACTGAAAATGAACCACCGATATACCACGCTCCTTCAAAAGAATTAGCCAAACTGTATACCGATGCAGAACCTGGACCATTGCCAATATCAAAATCAGTTTTAATGGTTCCGTCAGGATTTAAGAGCATTAATCTGTTTACATCTAATCCATTATATAAATCTGTAAAAGAACCTCCCAACATTATATTTCCTGAAGTATCTGTTTTTATAACATATACGATACCATTATTCAAACCTGTTCCTGACAAAAAAGTCGTATCCGGAGTTCCATCCGGATGCAATTGGACAATTCTGTTTGCTGTGTTTCCATTATAACCTGTAAATTCTCCACCCAGAATAATTTTACCATTCGGCTGCAAAGACATTGCATGAATATCGTTATCAAAACCACTTCCAATATTAAAAGTAATGTCTGTACTTCCATCAGGATTTAAACGGGTAATTCGGTTCACATCAACACCATTAAACTTAATAAAATTGCCTGCTAAAATAATTTTGCCATCTGACTGAATTTCAACACAATTGATATTTGAAGGAGCACCGGAACCGGTTAAAAATCCCGTATCTAAATTTCCATCGGGCAAAATTCGGGCAATCCTGTTTACTGTAATACCATTATACTTTGTAAAACTTCCAACAATAATAATTTTTCCATCTGACTGTGCTACAATCTGATTTATTATACCTGAACTTGCACCTAATGATGTATTATAAAGTAGTATCGTGAGAACCGTCACTATTTAAACGAATCAATCTACCTGCATTTTCTCCATTATAACTGGTAAAATTCCCTCCAATAATGATTTTTCCATCAGACTGAATATAAGATGAATATATTTTTCCATTAAAGCCAGAACCTGTGTCAAAATCGGTATCTACAGACCCGTCTGTTTTTAATCGTGTCAAATAGGAAAGTGGTTTTCCATTAAAATTTAAAAAATCACCCCCTACAATTAAATTGCCATCCGTTTGCATAGATGTGGTTCTTATGGCATTATCAAACCCATCTCCATTGGTGCCATTATCATAACTGTTAAACGTTGTATCTAATTTTCCCTGTTGGGCATTACTATTATTTAATAAAAAGAAGAATAGAATTATAGGCAGATAATGTAATTTTAATTTCAAAATAAAAACAATTTAGTTATAGGATAATTTTTTACAATTAATAAGAATTTACACGCAATTTATATTTATCCCGAACTTGCCACAATACCCACATTTAGTGATTTATGTACATAATCAAACTTTCTTTCAAAACCAAAAAAAATCCGATAACTATTCGCTATCGGATTTTTTATTTATTGCTCTGTTATCTTAATTAAAGACTACCTTTTTTGTAGTCTGGTAACCATTGTCCAAAACTACCTTTACCAATAAAACCTGTTGGGAAAATGGTAAATTCTCAATAAGCAACTGCATATTAT
>CAUPQW010000030.1:0-8141 GCA_963513545.1 uncultured Flavobacterium sp. | reverse complement strand
GTTTTACCACTTCTATATTGTTTTCAAGTCCTGCTTCGGCAACTTTTTTGCGAAGAGCAGTAACTTCCGGCAGGATTTGTACTCCTGCAATAACTTTATGACCTAATTTAGCTAAACCAAATGCTGCTCCTTCTCCTAATCCGGAACCTGCTCCGGTAATCAAAATTGTTTTTGTTGTACTCATGATTTCTAAGTTTTAATGATTTTTAATATGATTATTTATTATTAATTGTTGTTATACTAAGCTGCCTGCCGTTGCGATTTCAAAATCCTGATCTGGACTGCCTCCGGATACTCCCATATAAGCTACGATATCATTTCCTGATTTTACTGGTACTCCGCCTTTAAAACCTACAAGACCTCCACTGGTGTTAACCATACCGTAAGTTTTGTTTTCAGGATTTAAGAATTCACCAACCGCTTCAGAATTCATACGGAACAGCATGGCTGTTTTTGCTTTTCCCATTGAGATATCTATCGAGCCAAGAAATGCATCGTCCATTCTTATGAAAGCTTTCAAGTGCCCTGCTGGATCTAAAATTGTAATGTTGGCATTTACACCAATTTCGTTTGCTTTCTCAATCGCTTGATGCAGGGATTTGAAAGCTTGTTTTTGATTTGTTTCCATGATACTTATTTTTAAATTGTTATTGTGTGATTTAGTACTCGTTTTGTATGAAGCAAAGTTGCGACGAAACCAAGAGGTAGCTTGTACGAATTACAAAGCCTTTATTATGAATATCAAAGATAGATTCAGAGTAATTACCTAAATACCTAAAAAAACAACACATTAAACTTAAATTAGTTTAATACAGATAAGTTTTAAATTAAAAAGTCTGCGAAAGAAACGCGGACTTTTTAAACATGGTGCAATAAATCACTGACCTATCTGGAAAATCCATCACCATCATGCAGCATGTGAGAAACAGGAAGGTTCATTGCAGCAAATGTCTCTGTAAGATCTTTGAAGATAGCTGGATTCTCTTTCATACACTTTTCTATAGCAGATCTGCTTTCAGATGTATGATTTTATCTTTGTGAAAAGTAAAATCTAATGTACCGCCTATGCCTCTTTCTGAAAAATTACCTGTAAAAAAGGCTTCTAAGTGAGCTGATTCTTTATCAACTATATCAATTTTAATAATTTTCGTTTGAGTATTATAACCAACAAAATAATCTTCGAAGTATTTACGAATACCAGAGTGACCCCTAAATTTCTCACCAACTGATGGATCATCTATAATTGCGCTCTCATCATAATATTTTACATAAGCTTCAGTGTCGAAAGTATTGCTGGCAACCAGCCAGCTTTGTAAAAAGGTATTAATATCCATTGTGATTTAATTAATTGTTTGCGGCATTACGTTTTTATTATCTACAAAAATCAAGAAAATACTTTATTAGAATGTAACCAAAATGTATTGGTTTGTAGCCAAAATAACGATCCGTTATTTTAACAATAATTTCTAGTGAATAAGCTCCTGTCAAAACGATCTCTATAAACTTATTTTCTAAAAGTTGATATTCATAATCATTGCTTTCCTTTTCATATAGAGTAACCTGAGTTTTTGAAGCAATTTTGTATCAGTAATAATTTATAAAATTTAAAATAATGAAAACTAAAAAAACATGGTTCATTACCGGAGCAGGAAGAGGCTTTGGATTGAATATTACAGAAGCCGTTCTAAAATCAGGTGATAATGTTGTAGCTACAGTACGAAAAAATCCGGAAGCCTTAGCTGATAGATTAGGCAACAACCCAAACCTTCATGTTGTTGTGCTTGACACCACCGATGAAAAACAAGCTATAAAAGCAGCGGCGTCAGGAATTTCTAAATTTGGACAAATTGACGTATTAGTAAATAATGCTGGTTATGGGTTACTTTCAGCTGTAGAAGAGGCTACATCAAAAGAAGTATTTGATAATTTTAATGTTAACGTATTTGGTGTTCTTAATGTGACAAGAGCAATTCTTCCTTATATGCGCGAGAAACGTTCTGGTCATTTGATTAACATTTCCTCAATTGGTGGTTTGAGCGCGTACTTTGGGTGGGGTGTTTATGGTGCTTCTAAATTTGCAATAGAAGGAATTACGGAAGGACTTGCAATGGAACTTGCTCCTTTAGGTATTCATGCAACTGTTGTTGCACCAGGATTCTTCAGAACAGATTTTTTGGATCAATCTTCATTAACAAGAACAGAAAATTTGATTGAAGATTATAGCGAAACCGTTGGTGAAATGAGGAAATTTGCAACTACAGCAAATAAAAAGCAACCAGGAGATCCTGAAAAACTTGCAGCTGCTTTTATAAAATTAGCAGCTTCTGAAAATCCTCCTGTTCACCTTCCCCTTGGAACCGATACACTTCAAAGGTTTAGAGAGAAAACCAAAAAATTTGAAGACGACATTACAAATTGGTATGATACTATAGTAAGTACAGATCATGACGATACTAAAGAATAATAAATAGCTAATAAATTAAAGATCAACTGCTAAGCAACCCATTTTTTAAAAATGAGTTGCTTTTTTTATTCAACCTTCCAAAAAGAGCTCTGGAATGTTAAATTTAAAATCGCAAATTATGGAAAACCTTAAAAAAAACATTTCTTTTAAGTCGAACTTTAGGCAAATAATTTAAAGATGCAAATTTAGATAGAACAAACTGTGATTATAATTTTAAATTAAATTTATGCTAAGAAAAACTATTTGCTTACGAATTAGGTTTGAACATTCACAAAGTTTCAGCAAATTATTCAAGACTAAAACTAAACTAAGTCCGTTAGAATTTAGAGCAAGTTTTAACTAACCAATAAAATGGAGCTGGTACCTTTTTTTGCCACAAAAAGTTAAGGCAATCTCTTTTTGAATTGAGTAAATAATTAAAATTTATCCGATTACATTTTCTGGCAAAATTATATATTAAGACTAGATCCATTTCATCTAATTACTCCTCATCACTACTACTTTTTGGAGCTGCTTTAATAATAATTTGTATTTTTACATTTGAAACAATAAAGAATTATACATCTCATTTTAAACAAGTTATCAGCTTTAAAACTGAAAATTTGATAGTTGTGGCACATTCGTGGCGCAACAGCAAAAAAATATTAGAAATGCAGTATAAAAGCGGGATGTGACGGTTTTGTCCTAATCCCTCTTTCTCCGCTTGATAAGATTTCGAGAGAAATTTTCAAAACACAAAAACCTTTAGATCTCACGATTTAAAGGTTTTTCTGCTTTTACGATAAACTGTACTTATCGGTGTAGCTGTTCTGAAAAATGATGGATAATACCCTTATTTAGCAGGATTGCGATAAAGACTGCGGGGCCTGTTCCTCTGCCAGATGAAATCTGAAAAGTGAATTTTAAAAATCAATACTCCCTAATTTTACTACAGACAATTTATATCTCCTAACTACATACTAATAATGATAAATTCGCTTCGTCTGTTTAACTGATGTTGTTTTTCTGTACATTTTACTCCATCGGCACATTTATTGACTAATTGGGTTTCTCCGTATCCTTTGGCTGTTAATCTACTGGCATCAATTCCTTTCTTAACCAACCAGTTTTTGGTAGATTGTGCTCGTTTTTCTGAGAGAATCATATTATTTGATGCAGATTGACGGCTATCTGTGTGCGAACGAATATCAAGTTTCATTGTTGGATATTGGTTTAAAACATCAACAAGTTTCTTCAATTGAGGTTCTGATACTTTTTTGATTGTCGCCTTACCTAAATCAAAAAAGTTCATTGGCAAATGCAGTAATTTTGCTAAATCTACACCTTCTTTTACAGCTTCTGCTTTTATTAACACCTTAACAGGTATTTTTTTTGTTTCAATTTGTTTCGCTACAATTGGTACAAATACTTTTTCCAACAAAATCTGTAAAGTAGTATTTCCTGTTCTTTTATTGATTGTTACTGAAACAGTCTTTGTTTCGTAACCATTTTTTGAAATTCTTATGGAATATTTTTTACCACAATTCACTTTAGGAAACCTGTAGTTGCCTTTTTCATCTGAAGAAACTGTTTCTACAAAATTGGATTTTTCGTCGAATAACATAAGCGATGCATTGGCAAGGATTTCATTTGTTTCAGCATCAGTAACGGTCCCTGCCAAATCTTGTTCGCAGACTAATCTTTTGGTTTCAGTGAATCGATAAATATCATCTAAACCATTCCCATTTTCTCTATTTGACGTAAAGAAGCCACTTCTGCTTTTACTATTAATTACAAAAGCAAAATCATCTTGTTTACTGTTTACCGGTTTTCCAACATTTTGAACCTCTTCAAAACTCAAATCTGAATTTATTTTGGAAACAAATATATCAAGACCTCCTAAACCTGGTCTTCCGTCAGTGGCAAAATACAGTTCATTCTCTCCTGAAATAAAGGGAAACGTTTCCCTTCCTTCCGTATTTATTTCACTTCCTAAATTTTCAGGCTTCCCAAATGTTCCATCTTCATTTATACTTACTTTAAACAAGTCCGATTGCCCAAACGTTCCAGGCATATCTGATGCAAAATACAATGTTTTTTCATCTACGCTTAAAGCAGCATGCGCTACACTATATTGGTCACTATTAAAAGGAAGTTCTGTAATATTCTGCCATTGATCCTGAATTAACGTTGCTTTATAAAGTTTTAAGAGTGTTACCTTCTTTTCGTCATTTCGTCTTTTACCATCTAAATAATTATTTCTGGTAAAATACATTGTTTTCCCATCCTGGGTAAAAACAGGTGTTGATTCATTAAACTTCGAGTTAATATTTTTTTGAAAACGCTCAGGAGCACCAACACTTCCGTCAGGCATTAAAGCTGCAGCATATAAATTTGTAAAAGATCTATTGGTCCATTTGAACGTTTTTTTTGCAACTCCACCTGTATCGCGGGCCGAAGCGAAAACCAGTTTATTATTTAAAATCGTAGTCCCGTAATCTGATAAGGCTGAATTTATTCCGGCATCAGCGATTTCAAAACGATTGGAGTTGGTTTTTATTTCCTCTAGATAATTCTTGTTATTGTCAAATAATATCCCGCGTTTGTCAGTGTTTATTTTTTTATTGAACTCCGTTAGTATTTCGTCTGCTTTTTTATAATTCCCTGCTGCTTTAAGACATTGGGCATAGCGATAAAGATATTCAGGTTCTTGTTCTGCATTCAAATCAAAAAGCTGATCGTACCATTTTACAGCTTTAGTCAATTCTGCATTAAAGTAATAAGCGTTTCCTAATCGTTGCAATATTTTTTGATCTTTATATCCTTTTTCTGCAACTTTTTCATATACCTCAATAGCATCTACAAACTGGTATCTATCGTATTTTTTATCAGCATCAGCCGTTTCATTTTTTTGTCCAATTGCTGTCAAAACCATCATAAAGAACAAAGCTGTATAACTTATTTTTTTAATTTCCATAGCAATTGAATATTAGAAGAATCTTGGTGAAGTAATACTTCTGTAACTGTTAAACAAATCAAATCGAAGGAAAACCTCGTGTGAACCTGAATTGAATTTTTGCAATCTTGTGGTTTCATGGTCATATCCATATCCTATATATAATCCTTCGGTAACCTGAAAACCTGCCATCGCACTTAATGAAGCACTCCAACGATATCCAACTCCTACAACAAATTTATCGTTAAACATAAAATTACCCGAAACATCTACCTGTAGTGGTGCTCCCTGAACCAATTTGGTCAGTAATGCCGGTTTAAATTTGATATATTCCAAATCATCTAAATTAAATACATAACCGGCTATAAAATAGTAATTTATCCTTTCTTTAAAAATGGCGACATCTTCATTATTATAACGATTGGTTTCGATAAAATTAGGAACTGACAAACCCAAATAGGCTTTATCAGAATGCCAATAAATTCCTGCTCCTATATTTGGAGAGAATTTCCCGTCCATATTTTGAAATTGTGAATCTCCCTGATCCTTTACATCTAATTTGTTGACATCAAGATTAAATAGATTAGCTGTTGCTTTAATTCCAAATGAAAGTTTAAACGATTCTGAAGTACGAATTGTATAAGACAAATCGGTAGAAACAGTAGTTTCATTCGTTGGTCCGATTCTGTCATTTACAACAGAGACTCCTAATCCTAAACTTTCACGATTTAAGGGCGTATTCACAGATAGCGTATTGGTAGTCGGTGCTCCGTCAAGTCCAATCCATTGGGAACGATGCAATCCAAAAATACTTAAGACACCACGGGAACCAGCATAAGCAGGATTAACATTGATAGTATTATACATATATTGTGTATACTGTGAATCTTGCTGAGCAAAACCCAAAGCAGAAAACAACATAAAAACTAAAACTAATTTTTTCATTTTTATAACTTTTATTAAATGACTTACTGCAAATACAGTAAGCCATTTCTTTTTATTAATTGCTTAGATATAAATATCCTGCTGATTCATGCTGCTTCGCATTACTATCTTTATATTTTAAAATATAAAAATAGGTTCCTACAGGTAATTTCTCTGATTGTTTAATTGTTGTTCTTCCTTCTGAAATTCCTTTGAAATTACCATTACTATTATCATAACGATCTCTTGAAAATACCAGGACACCCCAACGATTATAAATCTCAATAGTGTTATCAGGATAACATTCAATGCCTCTAATATTAAGTTCATCATTCAAGTTATCATTATTAGGAGAAACAGCATTAAACACTTTAATAACACATCCTTCTATGTTTGATACTGTTGGATTATCATCAGCATTACTTTTATCATCTGATTTATCTTCAACAACAACTCCTAATGGACTTTGGCCTGTTACAGAAGCCTGATTTGTTACACTTCCATTATTAATGTCACTTTGCGAAATAGAATATGTCGCTATAAATGTATGCTCATCAGATTCCCCAACTTGTAAACTAATTGGCTGCCCAGATAATACAATTCCTGGCAAATTATCTGTAACTTTTATTCCGGACAATGGAACATTTCCTGTGTTTGTAATCTTAAAGTTATAGGTAATCGTTTCACCTGCATTTGCATATCCGCTATTATCCTCATCATTGAATGTTGCCGTTTTAATAACTGCAATAGACGGAGCTTCAACAAAAACTTTTAATACAGCTGTAGCACAATTATTTGATGAACTCGCTTTTTCACAAATCTCATAGACCACTTCATAAGTACCTCCTGGAGTATTTGGCAATATATTTACCGTACCGTCTGAATTAAATTCAAAATATGTAAATGTTGTTTTCTGTTTAATAGTAACATCTGAAGGATTTACTTTCAATCCATTTCTTAAATCATTATCCAGAACATTTATAAATTCTAATGAACCATTTATTCCATCCGGTGAAGCTTCATCATCATTTGCAATTAAAACAATACTCGTATCGCTAATGGTCGCCGTACCGATCGCTGTTGCATTGGCTGTTGAACCAGCTGTTATTGTACCGGTCAGGGTAAAAGTTTCAGGTGCTTCATTAATCGCATCGATTAGGGTAGGAACACTTACCGTTACATTAGTACTTCCTGCCGGAATAGTTACCGTAGTGTTCACTAATGTGTAATCAAGAGACCCAGCTGTACCGTTTGCAGTGATAACATTAATTACTGTATCTACTGAACTTACTCCGCTAAGACTAACCGTGAATACTGCTGGGCTGCCCTCACTTACTGTTGGATTTGAAATACTCAGTGCTGGAACTCCATTGCTATCGGTAATAGTTCCTGTTCCACTTACTGTTATATTGCTTGTAGTACCACTAGTTATGGTTCCTGTTAAGGTAAATGTCTCACTAGGCTCATGAATGGCATCGCTCAGTATTGGAATACTCACCGTTGCACTTGTGCTGCCTGCAGGAATAATTACAGTTGTATTAACCGATGTATAATCAAGAGATCCTGCTGTACCGTTTGTAGTGACAACATTAATTACTGTATCTACTGAACTCGCTACATCCAAACTTACCGTGAATACTGCATTCGTACCTTCTACTGCTGTAGGTGTAGAGATACTTACTGTTGGGGTGGTCTCATCATCAGTAATCGTAACGATAGCCTGGGTTGTACTGCCTGCCGTAGCTCCTGCAACATTCGTGATATCGATAATTACTGTTTCGTTTCCTTCGTACAGGGCATCATCGGTCGGATCAATCG
>CAUPQW010000029.1:0-13708 GCA_963513545.1 uncultured Flavobacterium sp. | reverse complement strand
GTGCAAATGTAAAAAGCATTTTCAAATCTCACAAGCTTTTTTGAATCTTTTTTAGAAAATCTCTTCTCTTTTAAATTCGTATGCTTGTCAGTATTTCCATGAACGCCTTCGCTGTTGCGGGTGCAAAAGTAGCACCTTTATTCAGTTAAACAAGCATTCTCTGCATGTTTTTTTTTATTCTTTTTCACACTTTCTCTTAACTCTCTGGTAACGCATTATTTACAATCCTAAAAATTTTAGTTTATCGTAGGTTTTTTCTTTCTTTATGCGTCATTTTGATGTTTTTCGGTTTGTTCGGTATTGGTTTTTACCAATTTTTCAGTCTTAATTGCGATTTTGACTTGATCTTTCAAGAAACAAGAAAGGGGTTTCTGCCATTTATAATATCCCAAAGACGCAGAGTCGCTAAGTTTTATCGATAAATCCTTCTGAAAACATCTGACCTGACCCCAATGGAAGGGAAAATCCTTTTGTTTTGGGGTTAGGCCTGAAAAGATTGAAAGGAACAGCGGGAATAAGCTAATCTTGAATACCAAATTTTTCAAATTGCTACTCACTATCGCTCGATCTCAAATTCCAAAACTCAAAAAGGCTTCGAATTCCATCAGTCTAACAAAATTACTCTTAATATATTATAGTATCGTTTTTTATCTGGTTTATATACATAAAAACAAACCCGACACGTTTGGAAATTTGTCGGTCCACAATAAGCATTCGATATACCACGACGCTATATCACTTTAAATAACCTATGCAAAATTTAGAGGTGTTGCCAAATCAAGACATCTTTATAATATACAATAGAAAAGTAATACATATATAATAAGTAAACTTGTACATATATATTGTATGTGTTTTTGTAATCATGTATATTTGCACTCACAAAATTACAAACAATGATCAAGATTACTTTACCCGATGGGTCAATTAGAGAGTTCGCTTCAGACGTAACTCCAATGGAGGTCGCTAAAAACATTAGCGAAGGTTTTGCTAGAAACGTTATTTCAGCTTCTTTTAATGGTACAACTATTGAAACCGAAACTCCATTGACGACCGACGGTAATCTTATACTATACACTTGGAACGATGCTGAAGGAAAAAAAGCTTTCTGGCATTCGACTTCGCACGTAATGGCGCAAGCCCTGGAAGAATTGTATCCTGGAATTAAATTAACTCTTGGACCTGCAATTGCAAACGGTTTCTATTACGATGTTGATTTTGAAGATCAGAAAATCGTAGAAGCTGACTTTAAAAAGATTGAAGATCGTGTTCTTGAGATTTCAAGAGAAAAACATGAGTTTAAAATGCGTCCGGTTAGCAAAGCTGACGCATTAGAAATGTACAAAGACAATGTTTACAAAACAGAATTAATTTCGAATCTGGAAGACGGAACTATAACTTTTTGTGATCATTCTACATTTACCGATTTATGCCGTGGTGGACATATTCCAAATACTGGAATAATCAAAGCTATGAAAATCATGAGTGTTGCAGGTGCTTATTGGAGAGGTGACGAAAAGAACAAACAGTTAACTCGTGTTTACGGAACATCTTTCCCGAAACAAAAAGACTTAACTGAATATCTTGAACTTCTTGAAGAAGCAAAACGTCGCGATCACCGTAAATTAGGAAAAGAGCTTGAGTTGTTTGCTTTTTCTCAAAAGGTTGGTCAAGGTTTGCCTTTATGGCTACCAAAAGGAGCTGCACTTAGAGAGCGTTTGGAACAATTTTTGAAAAGAGCTCAGAAAAAAGCTGGTTACGAACAAGTAGTTAGTCCACATATTGGCCAGAAAGAATTATATGTTACTTCTGGTCACTATGCTAAATATGGTGCAGATAGTTTTCAGCCAATTCATACTCCAGCAGAAGGTGAAGAATTTTTATTGAAACCAATGAACTGTCCTCACCACTGTGAAATCTATAACGTAAGACCTTGGTCATATAAAGATTTACCTAAGCGTTATGCCGAATTTGGTACTGTATATAGATATGAACAATCTGGAGAATTGCATGGTTTAACTCGTGTTAGAGGATTTACTCAGGATGATGCACACATTTTTTGCACTCCAGAGCAATTGGATGAAGAGTTTAAAAAAGTAATTGACCTTGTATTGTATGTATTTGGTTCGTTAGGTTTTGAAAACTTTACTGCTCAAATTTCGTTGAGAGATCAGGAAAACAGAGAAAAATACATTGGTACTGATGAAAATTGGGAGAAAGCTGAAAATGCAATTATCAATGCTGCTGCAGACAAAGGTTTAAATACTGTAGTTGAATATGGCGAAGCTGCATTTTACGGTCCGAAATTGGATTTCATGGTTAAAGATGCTTTGGGTAGACAATGGCAATTAGGAACAATTCAGGTAGATTATAATTTACCTGAGCGTTTTGACTTGACTTATAAAGGCGCTGATAACGAATTACACAGACCAGTTATGATTCACAGAGCTCCTTTCGGATCTATGGAACGTTTTATTGCTATTTTACTGGAACATACAGCTGGAAATTTCCCTCTTTGGTTAATGCCTGAGCAAGCTATAATCTTGTCTTTGAGTGAGAAATACGAAATATATGCTAAAAAAGTTTTAGATTTGCTAGAAAATCACGAAATTCGCGCCCTAATTGACAACCGAAACGAGACAATAGGCAAGAAAATTAGAGATGCAGAAATGCAGAAAACACCATTTATGCTGATTGTAGGAGAAGAAGAGGAGAAAAACAACACTATTTCTATTCGTCGACACGGACAAGAAGGAAAAGGAAATATTACAGTTACAATAGACGAATTTGTCAGAATTGTAAACGAAGAAATAAATAAAACATTAAAAGTTTTTAAAGTTTAACTTAAATTATAAAGTCATAGCAATAAGAAGCAACAGAGGTTTTCAACCTCGCGTAGAAAAAAAAGATGCACACAGAATAAACAACAATATTCGTGGTGTACAAGAAGTAAGACTAGTAGGTGAAAACATCGAACCTGGTGTATTTAAACTAGCAGACGCATTACGTTTAGCTGATCAATTTGAATTGGATCTGGTTGAGATTTCACCAAATGCTGAGCCACCCGTTTGTAAAATCATGGATTATAAGAAATTTGTTTACGAACAAAAGAAACGTGATAAGGTATTAAAAGCGAAATCGTCTCAAGTTGTAGTAAAAGAAATTAGATTTGGTCCTCAAACTGATGAGCATGATTACGAATTTAAAAGAAAGAATGCTGAGAAGTTCCTTAAAGAAGGTGCTAAATTAAAAGCTTTTGTATTCTTTAAAGGACGTTCTATTATCTACAAAGATCAAGGCCAAATTTTATTATTGCGTCTTGCTACAGATCTTGAAGAACATGGAAAAGTTGAGGCAATGCCTGTTTTGGAAGGAAAGAGAATGATTATGTTCATTGCTCCTAAGAAAAAGAAATAATTATTTGCTATAAGCAGTAAGCTATAAGCTTTAAGCAAATTGTTAATTTAAACTTTTGCCTAAAGCCTAAAGCCTAAAGCCTAAGCTTTTAAAAATATAAGTAAGTAAGAATAAATTAAAACACTAGGAAAAATGCCTAAAATGAAAACAAAATCTAGCGCCAAGAAACGTTTCAAAGTTACTGGTTCTGGAAAGATTAAAAGAAAGCATGCTTTTAAAAGTCACATCCTGACTAAAAAATCTAAAAAACGTAAATTAGCTTTGACACACTCAGCGCTAGTTCACTCAACAGATATGAAAAGCATCAAACAACAATTAAGAATTATCTAATATAAGTCAAAAGTTAGAAAGTCATAAATTTAAAAGTCAGTTGCTGACTTTAGACATTTGACTTTAAGACATTAGACTAAAGATTTTCTTTAGGTTAAAAAATTATTTATATAACCTTGGAGTATGGCTTTGAAGTTCCTTTGATTTAATTCAGGACGCCTGCTACAAAAACACATTAAAATTATGCCAAGATCGGTAAATTCAGTTGCTAAAAGAGCAAGAAGAAAAAAAATAATGAAGCAAGCCAAAGGTTTCTTTGGCAGACGTAAAAACGTTTGGACAGTTGCTAAGAATGCTGTAGAGAAAGCAATGTGCTACGCTTACCGCGATAGAAAACAAAACAAAAGAAATTTCCGTGCTTTATGGATTCAACGTATTAACGCTGGAGCTAGATTAGAAGGAATGTCTTATTCTCAATTCATGGGAAAAGTTAAAGCTAACGGAATCGAATTGAACCGTAAAGTTCTTGCAGATTTAGCTATGAACCACCCAGAAGCTTTCAAAGCTATTCTTAATAAAGTAAAATAAACGTTTATCAACTCAATTTAAGATTACTTACTTATCATAAAAAACCCAATCATTTGATTGGGTTTTTGTTTATTATAGAATCTTCATTTAATTTATCAGTTTAAGAGATAGCTTCGTGAAATGAAAAAATTTATAATCCTATTATTTACAATACATAACTTGACTATCATAGCCCAAGTAGATAATCTTGACAAACATACTATCAATACAATAATTGGTATAATTGACAAGCGAGATGTCAATTGCAAATCTGAAATTGAAAGAGCAAAAAAAGATTTTAAATTTCAAGAAATCTTTTATTACATTGAACCCGAAGGATACCTTAATAACGATTCTAAAAGACATCATCCCTATTTAAATGAATTACTAAAAAAAAGAGGAATTGAATTTTGTAAATCTCCTGAACCAGAATTTTCATTATTCCGTATAGGAAGTGGGATAGAAAGTTACTCCGCAGTAACCAACTGTTATTACAAAGCATCTAATGAATTATTAAATCTAAAGTACGGTCACAACTTTACAAAAAACATCGAAAAGACAGCAGATAGCATGTACGTAATGAGCAGAATAGATGATCCTTTTCAATATCCTAACGGAGTCGACAATTATTGCATAGTATATCCAAAAGCTAAAGATTTTCTAGATCAAAAACTTCAAATACAACGAGATTTCTTTTCAAGCTTTAAATATCCAAATGGTTTTATTTATAGTAGTGATAAAAGGGATTTTATGGCAAAAACAGAATTTACAATTCAGAGAAATAGCAGAATTTCTAATATCAATATAGAAATTAAATTTAAAAATTATCAAAATCAAAAATTCCATGATTATTTTATTAAACAACTTACTATGTTTATTAAAAATGCAAACTGGAATGCAGCTATTTCATCCAACATTAAAGTAAACAGTATCCTTACTATTAATTTTTATAACTAACTCCAAAAGCTTATATACCAATCTCTAATGTATACCTTTTACAAATTAAATTTTAAAAAAACATTTGAACTAAATCAAAAATAAAAAATGCACGAAGCCCTTTTTCGACATATTGAAAAATTCATAACCTTAAAACCTTCAGAGATCGATACTTTAGAATCATGCTTAGAACTCTCTAAAGTAAAAAGGAAAGAACATTTATTACAAGAAGGTCAAATTTGCAGTACTATGTATTTTATCACAAAAGGCTGTGCCAGACAATATATAATTAATCCAAAGGGAACCGAACAAACGTTGCAATTTGCTATTGAAAATTGGTGGATAACTGATTATTTAAGCTATCATAATAATACTCCTTCTCATTTTTATATACAAACCATTGAAAACTGTGAAATCATAGCATTAGAAAAAAATACCTTAGAATCTCTTTTAATCAAAATTCCTAAACTGGAAAGATACTTTAGAATCGTTTCACAAAAATCATTTGGAGCTGCTCAAATGCGTATTAAATTCCTTTTTACAATGTCGGCGGAAGAAAGATATAACCATTTCAAAAACCAGCAGCCAGATTTCGTACAGCGAGTTCCTCAATACATGCTTGCCTCCTACTTAGATTTTTCAGCAGAATTTATGAGTAAAATAAGAGCTGGAAAGGTGTAAATGCATTTCTTGAAGTAGTTCAAGATTTACCAAATACGATTAACTGACCTTTGTTTCAACTTTAAAAATAAGTAAAATGAAACCAAGAATCGTTATTCCAACAGTTGCTCCAGAAGCTTATCAAGCCCTTATGAATTTAGAAAGTTATATTTCTAAAACATCATTGACACCAACACATAAAGAACTCATCAAAATTCGTGCTTCACAAATAAACGGATGTGCTTTTTGTATTAACATGCATACTGCAGATGCCAGGAAATATGGCGAAACCGAACAACGCATTTATCTTATAAGCGCATGGCGCGAAGCGGACATTTATACAGAAGAAGAAAAAGCAATTTTGGCTTTGACCGAAGAAGTAACTTTGATCAGTAATCATGTTTCTGAAGCAACATATCAAAATGCCGCCCGCTTATTTGATGAAAAATATTTAGCAGAAATTATCCTGGCTATTATTACAATCAATTCATGGAATAGATTTGCTATCACAACAGGACTAAGGGCAGTCTAATTCTTAATGAAAACCAAAAAAAAAGGCTTTTTCAAATTGAAAAAGCCTTTTTTTTTCTTGGATTAGATGTAACCAGAGCAAATAATTATGTTTTTAATTTTTTCTTTTTTGCAGCCGGAAACAAAACGTTATTTAAAATCAATCGATAGCCAGGAGAATTTGGATGTAAATCCAAAACTGTTGGCGGATCACCTACCTGATGCTGATAATCTTCGGGATCGTGTCCTCCAAAAAAAGTAAACATTCCTTTTCCTTTTTCTCCATGAATATAGCGCGCTTCTCCATTAAGTTCACATGTTCCCATAATTAAAACATTAGATTTGATCAATGCTGAATCAAATGAAGTAGTCTGCCCCATAAATCCTTTTACCAATTGTGTATGGTTTTGACAAAGCATACTTGGTATTGGGTCCCATTTTGCAGAGTACTCCATTAAAGTGAAATAATCTTTATCAGGTGTTATTCTACGTTTTGTAGTCATATCAATATCTGAAAATTCATATTGTTCCGGTCTTCGTTCAAGTGTAAAATCTTTAAAAGCAAAAGAATTACCATAATTCAATTTTGACTGATAATTTGATTCGCTAGCATCTCCATCAAACATTGCTTCACAAATATCAACACCATCAGCTGTTAAAGAAATATCAAAGCTATCAGTAGCAGAACACATAGCAAACATAAATCCTCCTCCAATAACAAAGTCCCTTATCTTTTTTGCAACAGCACCTTTTTCCTGTGAAACTTTTGCATAACCTAATTTTACTGCTAAGGCTTCAGCATCTTTTTTTTGTTCAATATACCAAGGTGTATTTTTGTAAGCTGCATAAAATTTACCATATTGACCGGTAAAATCCTCGTGATGTAAATGCAGCCAGTCGTAAAGTAACAACTGATCACTTAAAACCTCTTCATCATAAATTGGTGTAAAGGGAATTTCAGCATAGGTTAAAACTAATGTTACAGCATCATCCCAAGGTTGTTTGCCTTTTGGAGTATAAACAGCAATTTTAGGAGCCTTTTCCAGAATAACCGATTCCATATTTTGAGAGGGGCTCGAAATTTCATCTAAAATTGACGCTTCTTCACTATCAGAAATAATTTCAAAACTTACTCCACGAATTTTACACTCTTTACGAATTTCATCTGCGTCCGGTAATAAAAATGAACCCCCACGATAGTTTAGTAACCAACTCGCCTTGTAATCCTTACTCAAACACCAATAAGTAATACCATAAGCTTTAAGATGATTTTGTTGTGTAGCATCATCCATCGGTAGAAGTATATAAGAAGCCTTTACCGACAGTGTGACCAAAAACAATACTACATATATTAAACTTTGTTTCATTCGACAACTATTTAAGGGTAAAGATATAAAGGAAGTACTAAAAAACCATGTTGAGACCTGAATAATTATAGCAAAGAAACTTTATTCTTTTTTAATTTATTTAAAATCAATAAAACAAAAAAACAGGTATAAATACTTACAAGGGGTACGGATATTATCTTTAAATTTGATGATTAAAAAAACTTGTGAGAAATGAAAATTAATAATACAAATAAAGAATCGAAGAACTTAAATATATTAAAAAAAATAGCTCTTTGTATATTAGTAATTACTATTATTTTGTATTATATAATATCTATTCAATTTTTGAGTAGTTAAAGTGTTAAAACTGCAATTTCATTTTGAATAGCATATACGACTAATCCGGCAATATTTCTTGATTCTGTTTTAAGCAATAAATTATTTCTATGCCCTTCTACTGTTCGCGGACTCAAAAAAAGTTCTTCGGCAATTTCTGCAGTTGTTTTTTGATTACAAATAAGTTGAAGTATTTCAATTTCCCGAGGCGATAAAAATCCTGATTCTAAATTTATTTTAGAATTTTTAGAAGGTTGAATAGTATCTTGTATTGTTTTTAAAATAGTTTCATTATAAAAAAATCCTTTAGAAGCAACTTCATTTATCGTGTTAACTAAATCTTTTGGGGTTGTATTTTTCACTAAATAAGCGACTGCACCTACCTGAATTATATTAGTTACAAATGATTTTGTATCATAACTTGTTAAAGCAATAATTTTAATTTCGGGAAAGAATTTTCGAATAATTTTGGTAGCCTCCACGCCATTCAAGACAGGCATTTTTAAATCCATGATAATAATATCTGGTTTAATTTCGTTAATATTCAAATGTGAAATCAGTTCTTCTCCATTTGATGCTTCAAAAAGGATTTCGATATTTTTTTCTCTTTGAAGTAAAAAAGAAATTCCTTTACGAAACAAAACTTCGTCATCAACTAAACCTATTTTGATATTAAGATTATCCATTTTCTTTAGGCATTGAGTCTTTTAGGATTTGAAAATTACAAAAAATAACTAATAAAAAAACAGTATTAAATATAAAATTAAGATGTCATAAAAACAATAATTTTGTTAAAAAGTAAAAAAAACATCAATTCCTTTATTTATCTCTGAACTTATTTCAATATTACCATTTAAAAAAGATATTCTGCTATCAATATTTTTCATTCCAAGTCCTTTCTGATTTTCTGATTTTTTAGAATCAAACCCTATACCGTTGTCTTTATAAATACAGCTGTTAATTTCATTTACTTTATCAAAAATTATAGAAATTTCAGTTGCTTTTCCATGTCTTAAAGAATTATTCATTAACTCTTGCAGGATTCTAAAAACATGTAAGTGTTTGTTTTTTTCATTTTCATTAAAATCAATTTTATTTTGATAAAACACTTTAAGAGATTTACTGCTTTCAAATTCTTCACATAATTCCTCTACACCTGCATGAAGTCCAAATTTATCAAAAACAGGAGGAAGTAAATTGTGAGCAATTTTTCTGGAATTATCTAAAGCTTTTGCTGTAAGATTGATAATATTAGTTGTAATTTGTTTTGTTTCAGCTTCTGTTAAGTTCGCAGAAGTAAGTAAATAACTATTTAATGAAACTACATTTAACTTTGAACTAATATCATCGTGTAAATCCTGAGCTATCCTTTTACGTTCTTCCTCTTGTGTAATAAGAACAGCATGTAATTGATCTCTTTGATGTGCCAGTATTAAATCTTTTTTCTCTAATTCTTTTTGAATGATTTTTTTTCTAGAGAAATAAAAAAAGACAATAAGAGCAATTGACACAATCATAAAAAAAAGCGATATATATAAAATAATCGCGACTATCTCTTTTTCAGGAATTGAATTTACATTCATATAAATTTGTGGTATTTCTTTTATTATTGAATATAATGCAAAATCAAAGATATTCATTTAATTTTATCAGAGAAATACCTTTAAAATAATTTAATTAAAAATCTCTATTAACTTTTGTTTGATAGAGATTTTTAATTAAATTATTTTATTCTGATTCAACACATGGTGGGCAAGGTCTGGTACCATCATAAACGTCCTCAGCTTCTTTAGAAGTTAAAGTTGTTGTTTTAATTACATTATTTTGATCTAAGCCAATTAAAATTGTTGTTATTTTTCCTTTTGAATTAAGTCCTAAAAAAACCCCAATATTTTTATTGTTTTTAGCTACCATGGTCTCAATAATTTCAGATTCTAAACTAAAATAGCGAAAACGATTCCCTTCGTAAGATGTTATTTCATCTAAATCAGAAACTGTATTTAACTTTTTTTGCCAGGCATCTATCCAAACTGAAGCATCTTTTGGTAATAACAAATGTTTGGTTAATAAGGATGTTCTTTTATTAGTTTTACTTATAGACAATTCATTAAGCTTAGTTAAGTTTAATTCTTTCAAAATTGTTGATTTAACGGATCCCAAATCATTTCCGGATTTATCAACACCAATCACTTCTATTTGTATTGTATTATCAGCATAACCTAATACAAAATGCACTTCTTCAATGTTAGGCGTTTGTACTAATGCCTTCATTTCCTCTGTAGAAAATAAATATCCCGCAACTTGCTTTTGGGAACTGGCAAATTTCGCATCTAAATTTGCTGTTAACCAACTTTCTTTTTGTAAAGCTGTTGCTGAAAGAGCATCATCCTGAGTACTTTCTCTTTGACATGAGAACATAAAAACCATAATTGTAAAAACAATGTGTACTTTAATTTTTTTCATAGTTAATGATTTAATATTATGATAATTCAACAAATTATTAAGCTTATAAAACAGTCTTTTTAGAAAAACTTATTTTCCATTCATATAAAATAACCAACTGGTATATTAAAAACAAAAAAGCATTTAATGTCCAGGAAAGGTATTTTACATCCTTACTCAAAGTTAAAGTAATATTTCCTACCAAATACAAAATAGTAGAACCTAACATAAAAAAAATAATAGCGATCGTAATATAATAATACGTTTTATGTTCTGTAAGCATATTATAAAAATGTAATAATGCGAACACCACTATAAATAAGGAAGTAAGAGTAATTTCGAATAAATTAAATTTTAAAAATTGTTTAGGATCAACAAAAAACTGAATACTCAATATCAATAAAGCAAAACACAAACTCCAATTTACAACTTTTACTTGAGATTTTAATTTTAGAATCGAAGCATAAAATAAACTTAATAAAATCATCTGTCCAATAACAAAAATATTGACTACAAATAAATTATCTAATTTCAAATGATACATCCATTCCATAGAAAATTGCATCATACATGAAAAAGCTAAATAGCATATAAAAAAAATATTAGCTTTTTTCTTGTAGAAAAAACTATATGTATACAAAACCAAGTTAATCAACAAAAATAGATAACCTGAGTATATTAAAAAATCCATCATCATTATAGTGAGTCAGAGTCACCAAAAAGAGAACTTTTATTTGAAAAAAAATCTATATAAATTCCCTTTTCTTCACATAATTTAGTACTAAAAAACCATAAAATTTGTTCTTCATCATTGTTTCCTCTATAAGCTCTAACAACATTAAAATCCTGATTTAGTAACAACTTTAAACTTTCTAATGGAATTAAATAACCATCCATTTTATTTTTTACTTCTTGATTAGAACCTCCGTATTCTTTTGCCCATTCTTTGCCAACAGATAAACTGTTTTTTATTTTTCCATGAAAATTTGTTTCTGTCATATTTACATTTGTTTCTGGCTATAAGTTAAAATAATTCTTTAGCTAAACTAATAAATTATTTTAAAAAATTGATTTAAAAACAAAAAACATCGCCAAAACTCCTTTAAAACAGATTGACAAACAAATACTTAACTAAATTTTTTATAAAAACAGGTATAAATACGCGTATACAAATTTTTAATATGCCTTAATTTTGGTTTATACTTTTAATTTACAAAACTGAAATACTAATAACAGATTATTATTAGCATTCTTATTGTTTTAAATTTTTAAAAAAAATTTTCATGTATGATTTTCACGTCTTTACGACATTTATTTATCACCTCATGTCATTTTGTTGATTCTTATTTTATAGTTAAGCTATGTTTGAAAAATATACTTTATTAATAATTAATCAATTAAAAAAATTATGGAAGAAATAATGGGAACCATCAAACTTTTTGCAGGAAATTTTGCTCCTGTGGGCTTTTTAACTTGTGAAGGACAAACTTTATCAATTAGTCAAAACACAGCTTTATTTTCTATATTAGGAACAACCTATGGCGGAGACGGAATGAATACTTTTAAACTTCCTGACTTACGCGGAGCATTTCCGACACAAACTTCAAACATCGGAGGGTCACATCCTGGAGGAACATATGCTTTAGGACAAGTTGGTGGAAATCAATCCTACACAATCACATCTAATAATATGCCTCCTCATACGCACACAATTGTAAAAGGAGCAGGAACAAACCTGACAGGTGCTGTAACAGTAAGTACTGTTTTACAAGCAAGTACAGCAGACGGAGCATCTCCATCACCTTCTGCAACAAATAATACTTTAGGTACTACAGGTGATGTTGGAGGAAGTGGTCAACCCAATCTTTATACTAATGGTACACCAACTATACCCTTGGCAGGAGGTACTTCAACAGTGGCTAATAGCTTAAATTTTGACCCAACAGGATTGACTTTGACTCCCTGGGGAAATGGTCCTCAACCATTACCAACTGTACCACCTTTTGTGGCAATGCAGTATATTATTTGCGTTCAGGGTATATATCCTTCCAGACCATAAATGATTAAATTATAAGGACTGTCCACATAACAGTCCTTTTTTTGTAACTATTTATAAAAATAATCTTATGTATAAAAAATTACTTCTATTTGCATGTTTTCTAGGCATGATAACATCCTTTAATGCTCAGACATTAGCTCCTGGCGATATTGCAATTATAGGCACGAATTACGATGTAGTACCCTACGAAATGACTATTGTAAATCTTGCTCCTATAGCAGCAAATACTGTTATCCGAATAACAGATTACGGATATGATGAAACGACGGGTACTTTCGGCACTACTTCTGTGAGTAACACCTCAGAGGGTTCAATTACCTGGACAACTACAGCATTGGCTGCCGGAACAGTGACTAAATTGACAATTTCTGGAGGAGCTACTCCAGTTGTTACTGGCTTACCAGGTACTGTTACTGTTACGGGATGGTCAAATGCAACAGCCACAAATTGTCCGGTACCTGCAGGAGGAGATAACTGGTTTATTTTTCAAGGAAATTCTCCAACATCTATAAATAATTTCATTTTTGCATGGACAAACACGTTTAGCGCCACTTTTAATGCTATAAATCAACCTGCAGGACAATTTATTGTATCTGGATCTGGAGCTCCTAACAATAATAATTCATATTTACCTCCCTCTCTTACTCTTGGATCAACTGCTATTGCACTTAACAGAGACCCATCTAATGGAGGATATCATGGTGACAATAACGTTTATACAGGAATTTTCATTGGTACTAAATCACAAATACTTAGCGAAATTGGTAATGTATCAAAGTGGACCAGAAGCGAAACCGTAGCTTTTAACATAACTCCTGGTGCAATAGGAAGTTCATTTCCTGGTATAAATCCGATATTTACACTCCCTAATTCCATTCCAACCGATATTGGACTTTCTGCTACGGCTATAAACGAAAATGTAGCTGCCGGAACAACAGTGGGCGTTTTATCTTCTGTTGATATAGATTTAGGAAATACCTTTACCTATACTTTGGTAGCGGGTGCAGGAAGTACAGACAACAGTGATTTTACAATCAGCGGAGCTAACCTGCAAATAGTAGCCAGTCCGGATTTTGAAACTAAATCTTCGTACTCGATTCGTCTAAGAACAGCAGATCAGGGGGGGCTTTCTTTTGAAAAAACTTTTACTATCAATGTAAACAACCTTAACGAAGTTCCAACT
>CAUPQW010000028.1:0-13866 GCA_963513545.1 uncultured Flavobacterium sp. | reverse complement strand
TGGTAGAAACTACTTCAAAATGTTCTACTAAAAAATCAGGAAGCATAAATTTTAAAAGTTCTAAAGGAGTCATGTATAATTCTTAGACTGCAAATTTCTGATTTTATTTTGACATTCCTCCCCAGGTTTTGTGCTTGATCCGTTCGATCCCTGGAGGTACCACAACAATAGCTCGGATGGTGAAATTGGTAGACACGCTGGACTTAAAATCCAGTGGACAGCAATGTTCGTGCGGGTTCAAGTCCCGCTCTGAGTACAAAGAAAAACTTCAATCGGCTGATGGCTGATTGGAGTTTTTTTGCTTGATAGATTACTTGCTTAAAAACTGAAGCTTCCGGGTATACCATGCTGCGTTAGGGATGCAAGGGGCACCCTTTTACGGGATTCGTCTTTTGCCTTTTTTCACAGAAACAAAAAATATATATAAAATATACATATGGATGCTATTATACAAAAAAAGCGGATCATTTATAAATCCGCTTTCGTAATAATAACTTCTAATGTTTTAGATTCCTAAACGGAAATCCTAAAAAAAGAATTCTACATTTTATTTCTTCTAAACTGAGATCTGAATGCTTTTAAAAGAAAAGACAAATATAAAGTCAAAATTTTATAAACTTTATACTATTGGCTCGTTTAGGTGTTTAAAATCTTAATTTATTTAATGCCTAATCTGGATTTTAGTTTTAAAAATAATAAAGCAATTTTGTAAGCATCTTCGGCTGATGAATTTCTGTCACTTTTAGGAATTTTATAAATTTCACATAGGTCATCCAGTGAAAATTGCTTTTCATTTATATCGTGTAATTTTCTATACATGACATCTATGTCTAAAGCTTCATTTTTTAATCTGCCACAATCTAATCTCTCTAGTGCAGCATTTATCATTTCAATATCGAAGTTAACATGATGACCTACCAAGACTGCATTTCCTAAATAATCTATAAAAGTCTGAAGAGCGTCATTTTCCTGAAGCTTTTTCATTTTGCTTTCAATTATAAATTCGTTTGATAAGCCATTATCATGTAGGTATTTATATTGTAATAGAACTGCTTCGAAATTATCCTGAATTATGATACCATCATCAACAATTGCAAAAGACCCCATAGATAAAATTACATCTTTTATAGGGTTTAATCCTGAAGTTTCAGTAGATATAGCTACAAATCTATTTGGCTTAGTTTCGAATTTACTAAGGTAATTTTTCCAAAAATCAGGATATTCTTTATTGATATTTTTCAGCCAGTCCAGCATGTTATGAAAATTGTGTAAGTTGAAATTTACTTTTAATTAACTCCTCAAGATCTCGCATAGGAGCTAATGCATTTTTTAATTTCTCTTTGTCTGTTTTAGATAATTCTTTTATATTTATATATTGCCCGGAATCGTCATTTTTTAATCCTTCAACTGTTCGGAATTTTAGTAAGGTCAAAAATGCTTCTGCACAACTTAGGTATATTTCAGCATTTTTAGAATCTGAAATTGCAAGTTGTTTAAATCTCAAATAGGTATTTTTAATTCCTTTAATATTTGAGCTTAATATTAGCAACCTCGCACCATCAATAAGAGGCATCAATGCTTTAGTTTTGATATCGAATTTCATTTTGTGAGGTCCTTCTTCTTCTAAAACAAATTTCTTAAAAAAACTTAAAGGTGCATTCTTTTTTAAGGCATCATTTCCTAAAAAGTCAAAAAATAATGGATTATTGATTGCGTTTTTAAAAATAATATTTTCTACAGCCTCTTCAATTTTTGGTTCACCAAAAACAATTTCATAATCAAAGAATATACTGCTTAAGTCATTACTGTTTTCACCTGGAGTATTCATCCAACTATTGTATTGTTTTATCCAGTCAGTCAAGGATTTACACCATAACATATTACTACCCATATGGCCGTTTGGGCAAAATTCGTAACCTACTTTTTCTAACAGAGATGTGGTTCTTTTGGCAAGTCTTAAAAAATAATCTTTTACTTCTCTGTATTTTTCAGGTGTCACATCTTCAAAAATTAATATACTGTCCTGATCAGTAAGTAAAAGTTGTTCTTTTCTTCCTTGACTACCAATACTTAGCCATGCAAAACGAGCAGGAGGGGAGCCTAAATCCAAAATTGTTAATTCAACTGCACGTTTTATGAGTGCAAGATTTATTTCGTTGGCAATATTACATATATGTGAAATAGTAATATCCTTTTGAATTGAATTCTGAATTAAATCAGACAATCGATCCCGAATTTGTTTCAAATCCTTTGGTAATTGTGAGCGCTTAATTTCTTTAATTAATACACCTGGGTTACTTGCTTGAGCTACAATTAAATCATGTTCGGATATGATACCTTTAACGACCGATTTATTTGTACCATCTTTAGTAACACATAAATGTGTTACATTATGTTTTAGCATTAATAACTGAGCTTCTGCCAAAGAAACATTTTCAATTACAGTAACAACAGGAGATGACATGATCTTGTCTATTGTCTCAGTAATAGGATAACGTCCTGTGGCTATTTTTGATGATAAATCAGCATCTGTCAATATACCTATAGGATTATTGTTTTCGCAAACAACGATGTTGTCAACCATTGAGTCAGTCATCAAAATAGCAATGTCTTTTACAATTCTATCAGCTGTAGTGGTTAATGGTGAATTATTATAATTAAGAGATTGAATATATTGCATTTCTGATTGTGTATCCGAATAAAATCCATTATCAGAAATTAGTTTGTTTGCAGAATTTACATTGTCTTTTGTGTGACGCGAATTAATTGCAAAACTTTCTAATAAAAAATTTAAAACATCAGAATTATTTGCGACGAATGGCCTAAAAACAGCAATAGGAATAGCATAAACAATACTTTCTTCACGCGCTTTTGCAGTCATCATGTAATTGTTCTTTGCAAAAAAAGGACGTAGACCAAAAATATCACCTTCGTGACATTTGTTTATAATCGTTTCTTCTGCATCGGCAATTGTAGTGAGATTGATAGTTCCGGAAGATACAACGTAGAAACTATCATGAAGTATATCATTATTTTGAAACAATACAGCATGTTTTTCTAAATTTATTACTCGGATATTGGTTGCAATATTAAAGAGTTCCTGAAATGTCAAATTATCAAATGGCGGATATTCTTTTAAAAAATCCGCAATATGTTCAGCAATTGTATTCATAGTTTATTTAATATAGTCAAATGTAAAAATAATAAAATAAAGAATCACTATTCGAATAATTCTAACGAATAATTCTAACGAATAATTCTAACGAATAATTCTAACGAATAATTCTAACGAATAATTCTAACGAATAATTCTAACGAATAATTCTAACGAATAATTCATTAAATTAAATATGGATAAAATTTAGTATTTTTCTATTTTACATAATATAAATTATAGTTCAAATAATATTTATTTAAAAAGCATCAAGTTCGATGCTTTTTAAATAAATTTGACTTTTAAAGCTTTTTAGAATACACCGCTTTACCATTTAAGGAAACTTCAATCTCACTTTTTTGTTCATTAAAAGTTGTTCGTAAAGCGTTTCCTTTAAAAATTGTGACATCTCCATAGACTTTTCCTGATTCAACAGATTCATATTCAAATAATAATTTTTTATTATCTGGTTCTATACTTAATTTATAACTGGAAAACTTTGTTCCTTTTAAATTAAACTCTTGTCGTGAATCAATAATTTTTCCATCTGTGTAAAAATTTGTAATCGTTTTGTTTAAAGTAATGTCTGGGTAAAATTCATTTACTTTTTTAAGGAGTTCATACTGTGCCTCATTTGCATCTTCTTGTTTTGATGTAATGGTCTGTGCAAATGAAATTGTTGAAAAGATCAAAGCTAATGCTAAAATGTACTTTTTCATAATTCTTAATTTAAGATTAATATTTTAAAATTTTTATAACGAATCTCTGCGTAACATATCAAACTTTTATTAAAATTAGTTTAATTATTTATCAAGGTATGAAATCTTTATCTTTGCAAAAAATTAGAAGCAATCATTTAAGAAAATGACAACAAAAAAATATATTAAACTTATTTTTATTTTGGGCTCATTGACAGCGCTTGGACCTTTTTCAATAGATATGTATTTACCCGGATTTTCTGGAATTGCGGAAGATTTAAATACTACTGTTGCAAAAGTTTCCATGAGTTTATCAAGTTATTTTATCGGAATTTCGGCCGGGCAATTACTTTATGGACCTTTATTAGATCGGTTTGGACGAAAAAAACCATTGTTTGCAGGTTTAATGGTTTATATTTTAGCTTCTTTAGGATGTGTGTATGTTGTGGATATTGATACTTTTATATTTTTGAGATTTATCCAAGCTGTGGGTAGTTGCGCTGCTACAGTGGCTTCTGTAGCCATGGTGCGTGATTTGTTTCCTGTAAAAGATATTCCGAAAGTTTTTTCTTTATTGATGCTTGTCCTTGGGCTTTCGCCAATGCTGGCGCCAACAATTGGGGGTTATGTAACTGAAGATTATGGCTGGCATGTTGTATTTTTAATCTTAATGTGCATGGGAATTGCTATTCTGGCAGCGTCTCAAATTGGTTTGCCAAATACTTATAAACCGGATACTACAATTTCACTGAAGCCAAAACCAATTATTTCGAATTTTTTAAAAGTTTTGAAAAATCCTCAATTTTTCACCTATGCTTTTACCGGTTCAATAGCTTTTTCGGGTTTATTTACATACGTAGCGGCTTCTCCCATTGTTTTTATGGATATTTACCATGTTGACGCCAAGATGTATGGATGGATATTTGCCTTTATGTCAGTAAGTTTCATTGGTTCAAGTCAATTAAATTCGATTTTGTTGAAGAAATTTTCCAGTGAGCAAATGATATTCAGTGCTCTAATCGCTCAGTCCCTGATAAGTGTTGTTTTTTTGGTTCTTTCTTTGAATAAAATTTTAGATTTATATGGAACAATTGGGATGTTGTTTCTGTTTTTAGGTTGTTTAGGAATTTCAAATCCTAATACTGCAGGACTTACGATGGCTCCATTTGCTAAAAATGCAGGAAGTGCTTCTGCATTAATGGGAGCAATTCAGCTAGGTTTAGGGGCTTTAGCATCTTTTGCTGTTGGAATTTTTGTTAAAGATTCTGTTGTGCCAATGGTTGTCATCATGACGGCAACTACTATTTTGGCATTTATTATTTTGAATATCGGGAAAGGCTTCATCAGACAAAAAGTAGAAATATCTTCTGAAGATGAAATTACAATTGGTCATTAAATAGTTAACTAAAAAAAATCCGGAATTTTGAATTCCGGATTTTTTTATGGTTGTTTTTTATCTGGTCTGATTATCATTCTTAGAGATTGGTCTCTTGCAAAATATGCAACCATCCAGTTGTAAAATGTATTTATTCTATTTCTGTAAGTGATCAGTGAAATTAGATGGACAAATAGCCAAATGAACCATGCAAAAAATCCTTTGAAATGCCATTTAGGATTGGGTAAATCAACTACAGCTTTGTTTTTTCCGATAATTGCCATTGATCCTTTATCATTGTAAACAAAAGGTTTAAGAGGTTTGTTTTGAAGTGAAGCTTTGAAGTTTTTAGCAAGATTTATTCCTTGTTGTATGGCAACCTGCGCTACCTGAGGATGGCCATTAGGAAAGTTTTTATCAGCGGTTAATATAGCTGTATCACCAATAGCATATATGTTTTCTGTGGCATTGACTTTATTAAATGCATCAGTAGCCATTCTTCTTCCACGGCCATAACTTTCCGCTGGCATTCCTTCAAAAATTTTAGCTGTAACACCAGCAGCCCATATCAAATTTTTGGTTTTAATTGTTTCTCCGTTTTCAAAATATACGGTATCATCAACATAATCAGTTACTTTGCTGTTCAATTTAACAACAACGCCTAATTTTGTGAGTGCTTCTAAAGTATCTTTTTGAGAAGCTTCGCTCATTGGTGCTAGCAATGCATCTCCTCCATCAACTAAATAAACATTACTTGCTGTAGTATCTAATTCAGGATATTCTTTTAGTAAAATATTTTTTCGCATTTCCGCGAACATACCTGAAACCTCCACTCCTGTTGGCCCTCCACCGGCAACAACAATCGTTAGTAATTTACGTCTTTTGCGGATTTCTTTGCAAATAGCTGCTTTTTCCAGGTTTTTAAGCAATGTGTTTCGCATTACAATGGCATCGTTTAATGTTTTCATCGGAATGGCATTTTTCATCACGTTTTCCATTCCAAAATAACTGGTTTCAGCACCTGTAGCAAAAACCAAATGGTCATATGATAATTCACCATTACTCAAAATCACTTTGTTTTCTGCAGGAACAACTGATAATAATTCTCCTAAACGAAATTGAAGATTTTTTTTACCGGCAAAAAATTTCCTAAACGGATAACTGATACTTGAAGGTTCTAAAAAAGCAGTAGCAACCTGATATATAAGGGGTGGAAAAAAATTGTAATTGTTTTTATCTACAAGGGTTACTTGTATTTCTGGGTGATTTAGAAGTTCTTTTGCCAGATTTAATCCTGCGAAACCACCTCCAATGATGACTATATTCATAATAAATTGTGTTTAAGACTTTTGTGCAAAAACTATTCTGTTTGCATTACTTTATAAATTTAACACTAATAATTGCAAGTTCAAACTCATCTTTGAAATTTATTTTTAAAATTATACAAACTAATATTAATTGAATTTCTTTCTATAAATTTAGCATTATTTGGTCAATTTTAGCTTCATCATAATGTCTGTCTGTTCATCATTTCCTAATTTAAAAATATGTTTGTCAAATTCGACGAAACCGTTTTTCTTGTAAAATTGTATTGCTCTGTGATTTTCTTCCCAAACACCTAACCATACATATTCTGAATTTTGTTCTTTTGCTATTTCTATCGCCTTAATATAAAGTAATTGCCCCACACTTTTTCCGTGAAATTCTTTTGACACATAAATCCGTTCAATTTCCAGAGCTTTATTATCTTTTAATTCAGTTTGTGATGCTCCGAAATTTATTTTTAAGTAACCAATTACCTTGTTTTCAAAAATTGCAAAATAGAATTCAGAATTTTCATCTGTTAGTTCTGCTGTAAGTTTCTCATCAGAAAATCCTTCTTCGAGATAGCTTTTCATATTTTCTTCAGAATTTGATTCTGAAAAAGTTTCCTGGAAAGTTTGTCTGCCAATTTCCTGTAATTGAGCAAGTTCCTCAAGCGAAATTTTCTTTATTTCAATAGTATTCATTTTCGATGTTTTTAAGCATTATAAAACAAGTTTAAAGCTATTTTTTAAGCTTTTTAGCCGGTTTTTCAGTTATCTCAATCTTATTTTGTAGAACATAGTTTGCTAACAATTTTTCTATTAGTTCCTCTTTTGTCAGATGATGAAAAACAGTTTTTACTTTTGTTTTTAAATCGGTTGAAATATCGTGATTTGGCTTTGTTTTAAAGATTTGTTTTGCCCATAAAAGTGTATTGTTTTCTTCAAGGCTTATGGCTGAAGGCTTTTTGAATTCAGTAAATTTCAAACCTAATTCTCTTTCAAATTCAGGGATTTCAACTACTTCTTCCTGTTGTAAAACAGTTAGAGAAAGTCCCTTTGCTCCTGCTCTTGCAGTTCTTCCGCTTCTGTGAACGTAATTCTCGTAAGTGTCAGGCAAATGATAATTTACAACATATGAAATTTCTTTGACATCTATTCCCCTTGCTGCCAAATCGGTTGCAACCAAAATATTAATGTGTCCTTCACGGAATTGCTCCATAATTCTGTCACGAATTCCTTGTGACAAACTACCGTGAATAGCACCTGAAGAGAAACGGTTTATAGCTAAGTTTTTTGCTAGTTTATTGACTGCAGCTTTTGTTTTACAAAAAATAATACCGCGTTCTCCATCTTTTGAGTTTAAAAAATGCATTAAAACATCTAATTTTTCAATTGGATCAACTACAATATATTCGTGATCTATTCCCTGGTTGCCAACTGTTTCCATGTTGGCACTAATCTGAACTACATTTTTATTTAAGTAATTCTGAATTAACTGTTTGATGGTTCCCGGTAAAGTTGCAGAAAACAATATTGTACGGTGTTTTTTGGGAAGTTCTGCAATGATTTCGTCTAAGCTTTCTTTTAGAATAGAAACCATTTCATCTGCTTCGTCTAAAACTAAATATTGGGTTTGGCTTAAATCGACGGCTTTTCGCTGAATCAAATCTATTAAACGTCCAGGAGTTGCCACTACAATATGTGTTGTATTTGTAAGTCGTTCAATTTGGGGTTTTATTGGGATTCCACCGCAAACAGATGCAATAGAAATATTTGGAATATGCTTAGAAAAATCTTCCAGATTCTTAAAAATCTGCTGTCCAAGTTCTCTTGTTGGTGCTAATATAACCGACTGAACAACAGTAGAATTTGTATCGACTAATTGTAATAATGGCAACCCAAAAGCAGCTGTTTTTCCTGTTCCGGTTTTGGCTAAGCCAACCATATCATGGATTTCAGATAAAAGTAATGGAATTGTTTTTTGTTGAATTTCGGTTGGTTCAACAATGTTCAGTTCGCTTAGTGCTTTTAAAATTGGTGCTGAAATTCCTAGTGATGCAAATTGCTTAGACATTGTTTTTATTTTAGATTTTTAAATTTTGAATTCACCACTTATTATGTGGATTTAAATAGTTCTTTTTTTAAAGAAATTAACTTCTTATAAAAACTAAAGCCCTAGCCCTGATGGAAACGGCATCCTTTTATGCCGGCGTTCGGCATAAAAGATATAGTGTACAGCAGGAAAGAGCTTCTTATAAATGAAAATATAATTTTAAAGTTCGATTGATTCCCCGATTTCGAGAAGCATTAAATCTTTTCCTTTATTAAAAAACTTACGGATAGAATCTTCATGATTGATTTCGATATACCCAAACGTATCATAGTGATAACCTAGTATTTTGTCACATTCTACAAAATCAGACGCTATAATGGCATCTTCAACATCCATAGTAAAGTTGCTGCCGATTGGTAAAATTGCCAAATCTAATTTGGTACGCATAGGAATCAGTTTCATATCCATTGTTAAAGCTGTGTCACCGGCGATATAGATGTTTTTATGTTCACCTTCGATCACAAAACCACCCGGATTTCCTCCGTTGCTTCCGTCAGGGAATGAACTGGAATGAACTGCATTTACATATTTAACTTTTCCGAAGTCAAAATTCCAACTTCCACCATGGTTCATAGGGTGTGCTTTTAACCCTAATTTGGCATAATAACTGGCGATTTCGGCATTTGAAACTATGGTAGCCTCTGTGCGATTAGCAATTGCCTCAACATCCAGAACGTGATCGCCATGTGCGTGTGTAAGCAAAATATAATCGGCTTTTAATGTGTTTATATCAATCGCGGAAGCTAACGGATTTCCCGTGATAAAAGGATCGACAATGATATGTTTTCCTCCTACTTCAATTCCTAAAGATGCGTGGCCGTAAAATGTAATTTTCATTTGATAAAAATTTAAAGTGAAACATTATCTTCCTCCCAGAAAAAGATTAACAATGATATCAGAAATTAAGGATATCATACAAACCGTTAATAAGATAGAAAGTAAAAAAGTGCTTAGCGCCAGTTTTTTTAATTCGGGATCTAACAACTTAGGGTTTTTGTTTTTATAAACGGTAATTAAATGTTTAGTTAAAGGTATGTAAGCCAATAAAAACAAATACTGATCGAAATTATAATCACTTAAAATTGCAAAAATTATCACCAAAAGCATTGCTGTAATTATTAATGAAAAATGATAAACTTTAGCTTTTGCTCCGCCAATCTGCACAACAATTGTGTTTTTTCCTGATTTTCTGTCTGATTCTTCATCACGCATATTGTTCAGGTTTAAAACTCCTACGCTCAGCAAGCCAATTGAAATAGCCGGTAAAATCAAAAGCGGATCTACTTCTTTTGAATATAAAAAATTTACGCCTAAAGTACTTACCAGTCCGAAGAATATAAAAACAAATACATCTCCGAATCCTTTGTAGCCATAAGCTGAATTTCCAACTGTGTAACGAATTGCAGAAGCAATTGCTGCGATTCCAAGCAATAAGAAAAAGATTGAGTATACAAAATTACTTTCTCCAAAAGCAAAATATATCAGGGTAATTGCAGACAAAAGCGTTAATAATGATGTAATTATTATGGCTTTTTTCATGGCCTGAGGGGTAATTACACCGCTTTGAATAGCTCTTTGTGGTCCTACCCTGTCAGCGTTATCAGTTCCCTTAACACCATCTCCGTAATCATTTGCAAAATTGGATAAAACCTGTAAACCAAGTGTAGTTAGAAGTGCAAAACCAAAAACTTTCCAACTGAATACTTCTGTTGGGGTATTTATGGTCTCAGTTGGATTAGATAAGGCATAAATACTTCCTACTATAATCCCGGAAACTGATAAAGGCAATGTGCGCAATCTAGCGGCTTCAATCCAATGTTTCATTATGTTTTTTTAGTTAAATTTTTGTTTGAGGTTTCAAGTTTCAGGTTCCAACTTGAAACCTGAAACTTTATTCTTTTTATGGCAACCATTTATTTTCGCCAAAATTAGGCTTTCTTTTTTCTAAAAAGGCATTTCGACCTTCTTTTGCTTCTTCAGTCATATAAGCCAGACGTGTTGCTTCGCCTGCAAAAACCTGCTGACCGACCATTCCGTCATCTGTTAAGTTCATGGCAAATTTTAGCATTTTTATAGAAGTTGGTGATTTTTGAAGAATTTCCTGCGCCCATTCGTATGCTGTAGCTTCTAGTTCATCGTGTGGAATAACTGCATTTACCATTCCCATGTCCATTGCTTCCTGAGCTGAATAATTTCTTCCTAAAAAGAAAATTTCACGCGCTTTTTTCTGACCAACCATTTTAGCCAGATAAGCAGAGCCGTAACCACCATCAAAACTTGTTACATCAGCGTCTGTTTGTTTAAAAATAGCATGTTCTTTACTGGCAAGCGTCATGTCACAAACTACATGTAAACTATGCCCTCCGCCAACAGCCCAGCCTGGGACAACGGCAATTACTACTTTTGGCATAAAACGAATTAATCGCTGCACTTCCAAAATATTTAAACGGTGTTGTCCGTCATCTCCAACATAACCTTGGTGTCCACGTGCATTTTGATCTCCTCCACTGCAAAAAGAGTATACGCCATCTTTTGTTGATGGTCCTTCAGCAGAAAGTAAAACTACTCCTATTGAAGTATCTTCCTGTGCATCATAAAATGCCTGGTATAATTCTGAAGTTGTTTTTGGACGGAAAGCATTTCTGACATTTGGTCTGTTAAAAGCGATTCTCGCAACTCCGTTACATTTTTTATACGTTATATCTTCGAATTCTCTGGCAGTTATCCAATCCATTTTCTATTTATTTTGTTTTAAATAATTTATAGTGTAAAAATAAACCATTTTTATATTTTTTACCTACTCAATTCAAAGTAAGTCTATTTTCTAAACCGAATTATATGGTCGATTACAATGTTAAAATAAAAAATAACACTTTTTAACACTTGTTTTTAAAAAATAATAAGTAATTTTACAACCTAAAAATCAATAAGATACATTTTTTTTATTGATTTAAAGATTGATTTTCTTTCACTGATTTATTAACCTAAAAAATGACTTTTTTTGAGAAAAATTAAAAAATTTGTCGCTCATTTTTTAACGGTTTTTAATTATAAAACAAAAAATAATGGGCAAATGATTTATTCATATGTTTCAACTTCAAGAAAAAGATAGTAACACCAACGGTTAATTACTGGAATTGCCTTTCAATTTTTCAAAAAAAGAATACGATAATTGAGAATTAAAAATTGAAGCTTTCCATAAATTATTGATCAAAACCAAAGGGTAAGCCGTGAAATTGATTTGTTGTTTTTGAAATAAATGAATTGATTATTTAAAGACATCGTTAAAAAAAGTAAATCATAAAATACGTAAAGGATTTACTTTAAAAATACATTTAGAATTATTTTATTTCTGTTTTTTTTTAATTACAATTTTTTAAAACTAGAATAAAAAGGGAAAGGCTATTCGTAATGGATAGCCTTTCTTGTTATTTAGATGTCGTTTTTTTAGCCGGTGGGTCAGTAACCTTTAATAAGTATATGCCTTCTGGAAGTTCATTTAAATCAATCTCTTTTGTACTGTTACTTGATATTCTCTGCCCTTGAGAGAATACCTCTATCTTCTTAGTGCTCAAAGAATTTGTTTTTATAATAGTGGTTGTATTAGTATTGCTTTGTACTATTTCTTTTTTTAAAACTGTTTCAGTATTTACATCCCTGACTGGTGGTGTATATTTTTCAATGTTGTATAATGCAAGGATTTCTTTGTCTGATAAAGCAGTGTTGTAAATTTTTAAATCATCCAAATCAGCATTAATTCCAATTTTAGTATTAATTTCTCCTAATCTGAAAATATTTCCTTCAGTATTAATTGATGCAGCCTTTTCATATTTTAACAATTCTCCATTGCGATATATTTTTGAAATGTTGCCATCAAACGTAGCGCTATATTGATACCACGTATCCTTAATCAAAGGGATATTAACTATTATATCGTTTAAAGCTCCCCAGGCTGCCAGATTTAAGTCAGAATTAGAAGTCGTTGTTCCTTGTTGCAAGAGTCCAAAATACTTGGCGGTAGAAGCTTCACCGTACCCCCAGATGTAATTTGCTGAAGAAATATCATTCATTTTGATCCAGATCGTTATGGTTCTTGGTTTATCTTTCTGAGGGAGATTGTCAATTACAGCTTCTAATGCTTTGTTTGTTAATCTTTGTGCGCCTTTTTCTTTTCCCGTCCTATCGGCTACATAATTTTCTGTCCCCATAAAAGAAATGGAATTTTCAGTATTTTGTAATGTTCCGTTGAAATTAAATTTATGAATGGGTATTTGAGCGCCAACTTCTGAAGAAATAACAATTATAAATGTGAGTAGGATTTTTTTCATAATAGGATTGGGGTTTCTATTACTAATATATATTTAAACCGATTTTGAATGAAATTTACTCGATAAAGGACGTGAATAATCGTTGAAATCAATTATTGTAAATTATTTAATCAGTATATTTTTTCAAACTTAATCAAAGCTATTGTAGATTTTTTAATTTTTATTCATCTGTAGATTATTTACCGGTAATTAAATTAATAGTTAAGGAACTCAATAATCAGGATTTTGATAACTCTGATCGTACTAAAATTTATAAATATTTAAACTAAAAATAATACTACGATTTATAAAACCCTGGGCTTAATTAAAAAAAGAGCTATAATTGATAAAAATATTTATTATTATTTTATTCACTACCAGTGGATTAAAAAATAACTTAAAATTAAGTTCATTTTTTGTTTGCAAACATGAAAAACGTTGCTATATTTGCAACCGCTTAGAACAACAAAGCACAACGCTGAGATTCGGGGAGATACTCAAGCGGCCAACGAGGGCAGACTGTAAATCTGCTGTGAAAACTTCGCAGGTTCGAATCCTGCTCTCCCCACCAAAAGGGCAAAAGAAGCGAAAATGAAAGTTTTTCAATCTTTTTAAAAACCCGAAAAAAATTGGTAAAACCTGCTAATCTTATGATTAGCAGGTTTTTTTATTGGTCTCAGATTGGGGTTTAAAACCCTGCAATTTATTGCAGTACTTTAGTAATGCGAAAAAATCGGATCAGGTTCAAAAGTTGGGGATTATGCAAAAAGATTGATAATCTGAACAAGAAGAAGTCTATATTTCTTACTCCTCTAAATTGACTTCTAAATGCTTTTATTTTTGCATTAAAAGATTCTGCAGAAGCATTTGTGCTTCTATTATCAAAATAGTTCAAGATTGATTGGTAATTGA
>CAUPQW010000027.1:0-24015 GCA_963513545.1 uncultured Flavobacterium sp. | reverse complement strand
ACTTTCACAATTCGTTACAGGATCTAAAATTGCCCCATAATAAATTCCGTTGGTCAAAGCCGTTGTTGGTGCAATAGCTGTTGTACTTGTCAATGAATTATACCAAACTACATTAGCTTCGTTTACCTGAATACTGGCAACAGTCGGTGCATTTACCAAACAGAAATCTTGTGTCGCATCTGTTGTAGTTGGTGTGCCCGGATCATTTATGGTAGCAGTAACTTGTAATCTTACGGCGCTTTCACAACCTGTTACTGGGTCTAAAATAGCTCCGTAATAAATGCCGTTTGTCAAGGCTGTTGTTGGTGCAATAGCTGTTGTACTGGTCAATGAATTATACCAAACTACATTTGCTTCGTTTACCTGAATATTGGCAACTGTCGGTGCATTAACTAAACAGAAGTCCTGTGTTGCATCTGTTGTAGTTGGTGTACCCGGATCATTTATGGTAGCAGTAACTTGCAATCTGACAGCACTTTCACAACCTGTTACAGGGTCTAAAATAGCTCCGTAATAAATTCCGTTTGCTAAAGCTGTTGTTGGTGCAATAGCTGTTGTACTCGTCAAGGAATTATACCAAACCACATTTGCTTCATTTACCTGAATATTGGAAACTGTTGGTGCATTTACTAAACAGAAATCCTGTGTGCTATCTGTGGTAGTTGGTGTACCTGGGTCATTTATGGTAATGGTTACTGCCAGACGAACTGAACTTTCACAACTTGTTACTGGGTCTAAAATCGCTCCGTAATAAATTCCGTTGGTTAAAGCGGTTGCTGGTGCAATAGCTGTTGTACTGGTCAAGGAATTGTACCAAACAACATTTGCTTCGTTTACCTGAATATTGGCAACTGTTGGTTCATTTACCAAACAGAAATCCTGTGTGCTATCTGTTGTAGTTGGTGCATCAGGATCATTTATAATTACAGTGGCAGTTTGAAGTGTACCTGCAATATTTTCACAAGATGTATCACTTGAAACTCCAACATAATACGTAATCGGACTCGCAGCACGTGTTAAACCTGTCACAGTTAAAATTCCTGCAGAACTTATGGCATAAGTTACGCCACTTACAGTTCCATTTGTTATTGGCTGTGTTTTATTCGTATCAAAATACCAATAAAATACCGGACTTGACAATGTACTTGTAGGTGTTAAAATTGCCGGAACATTATAACAAACTGCTGTATCATCAACTAAAATATCGTTTTGAACTGACGGAGGTAATATTGTAAAAGTAATTTGTTTTCTGTCTGCTGCTACAGTTTCACAAAACTCATCTGAACTAACTCCTACAAAGTAAGTATAAGTCCCGGGAGTTAATCCGTTTCTAATTAACTGAGAAGTTGTTTCACCCGCAATCAACTGACTAGTTGTTCCGTCAAAATTATACCAATAATAAATTGGATTTGTTAATAATGGGATTCCGCTTAGACTTGTATTTAAAGTCACTGTTCCTGTTGGAGAACAAATTGAAGTATCTACTCCTCCGTTAAGAGTAATATTTGTTAAAGCATTTTCCGGACTTGAAGCTTTCACTTCAATAGTAACTTCTCCTCTTGATAAAGCTTCACAACCATATCTTACAGGCTGCACATAATATTTATAAACCCCTGCTGCTAATGTGGCAGGAACTGTAAAAGTAATTCCATTAGCTACAACAGAACCACCTGTTGGCGAATCATACCATACATAATTTGAACAAGGTTCTGTTGGAATCTGAAGTGTAACATCTGTTCCAGGACAAACCGTAACTTTGTTGTCAGGATCCCCTCCAATTACTTTCGTATTTGCTACTCGTTCAACGGTATGAACTCTTAGGAAATCTAAAACTCCTGCAACTCCGCCCAAACGGATTCTTACGCGGTCATAAGCTTCAGGAAGAGACGAAACAAGGACCATTGCCATTGTATTTCCAGGCAATATTCTAAAATTTAATAACGTGCTGTTGCTTTCAATTGGAGCACCAACAGCAACATTTCCTAAATAACGCTGAATGCTAAATCCGGTAAGTAAATTAACATCCAAAAAAGCTCCCGGTTTAGAAACCACAATTCTTAATGTGTCACTTACAATTGACGGTGTTTTAAATGCAACTGTCAAATCAGCTGCAGCCAAAACTCCAGCCCCACTATACATTGTTGCATAGGTAGAAATATCATTATCCGCTACATTCCACGCATCGCTAACTCCAACTGTAGAAGTCAAAGTCCCTATACCTAAATCTGTTGCTCCATAAAACACATCTTGAATATCCCCAGGAGTACAAGCTACTGTTGAAACTTTTTTCGTGTAATAGGCATCAAATACTTTAGTGTTTTGGGTAACACTTAAAAGTGCCCCGGATATTACTCTGATTCCGTCATAATCTTGCGGTCCGGATGAATTTGCAGGAACAAAAGTAAACTCATATGCTTTTTCTCCTGGCAATAAATTTAATAGTGATCCTGATACAGGTAGCATTGTACCAATAGGCACTCCGCTTTTAGTTCCAACCACTGATAAACCCTCAGCAACGGCTAAGCCACTGTATTCAGCTCCCAATTTAACAGTAACAGGCGTTCCTTTTACTATGTTAGTTGGCCAAGTCAAATTCTGCCAGGTAGTACCAACTCCTAAAAGACCAAGTCCTGTTACTATTGTAGAATATGTTTGTGTATTTCCGTCAATAGCATTAGTTGGATTAGCTACTCCACCTGTCACAATTGAACCTGAACTTTGTCCGGTCGCATAAACTCTCTCTGTCAATAATTGACAACTATTTGGATCAATAACATTGATCGTAATTGTTGCTGAAGTGGAACAATTAAGAGCACTTGTAGCAACTACTGTATAAGTATAAGTTCCCGGAATATTTAAAACTCCTGTTGTAAACACCGGACCCGTCATAGGATTTCCCTGAGGATCAAACCATGCTAATGTTCCGTTTGATGTTGCATTCAACAGAACATTAGTCCCGGCATTTACGGATAAGAAAGGTGTTGCAACAACCAAACTTGGTAACGGGTTAACAGAAACAGTTACCGGTAATTTACCAGATGGACATGTAACACCGTTACCTTGAGCCTGAATTAAGTAAACACCACTTGTATTTATATTAGCTGCAGCTGCTGCAGGTAAAATATTATCTGAAGGGTCATAAAAAGTATAAGTTGTATTTCCGGTTGTATCAAAACCTGTTATAGCATTAGCTAAATTTACAGTTCCACAACCTTCTAAAGTAGTACCTATTACTGTTAAAGGTGTAACTGAAGGAGAATTAACCGTTACTTGTTTCAGCGTATTTATAGCATTTTCGCAAGTAACTGCATTAACGACAGATACATAATAATTATAAGATGGCACAGCTGAACTCAGACCATTAATTGTTAATGCCCCTGTTGTTGGGTTTTTAGAGAAAGTTACTCCCGGCTGTGCAATAACTGTAGAGCCGGTTATAATTTCCTGTGTTTTATTTTGATCTGTATAATATCTGAATTGCGCTCCAACTAAAGCTGATGTTGGAGATAATACTACACTTCCGGCACAAGATGCCTCTAATGGAGTATTAATTGTCACATCTGCAGCAGTTGCAAATGGTGACACTGTTACCGTAACTGGTTGGCGAACACTGTTTACGCAAGTTCCATCACGTGTTGTCTCTACATAATAAGTTGTTGTTGCTGTTAAAGCCGGTGTCGTATATGTGGCTATAGGAGAAAGTTCTGTTCCTGCACTTGCAGCATCATACCATTTAAATGTTTCTCCTGCTACACTTGAACTTGCAGCTAAATTAGCTGTTTGTCCACTACAAATTGGGGACGTTGCACCAGTAACTACAGCATCTTTAAATCTATATGAAGCTCCATAAATATCTAAGTTTGTTAATAAAGTAACTAATCCTCCTAATCGAATTTCAACTTTATTAAATGCTGCTGTTGCTGTAAAACTAGCTTTAAATCTATCTCCCGATAATAACTGTAAGCTCAACAAATTATCAGTAAGAAAGTGTCTGTCATTGTTGTAAGTTACTCCATTATAGGTTGCCAAACTAACTCCGCCTAATAATGACACATCAGCTAATCCTCCGGGTAATTCCAATTCAACATCTATAATGTCTCCTGCCTGGCCAGTTGTTGGAAAAGTCACGACTTGTTCAACATAAGCACCAGCTATCCCTGCAACTGTAGAAAGTCTTGTAAAAGTATTTACGTTTGTATCAACAGATCCTCCGGGATTGGTGAAACTACATAAAACACATAACAAACCAGGATCTAAAGTTGTGACTTGTGCATTCGCCTGTAAACAAGTACTTGCCGAATTATTTATCAAAACATTAATAGCTGTTCTTGCACTGCTTATACAACCTGATGTTATACCTCTGGCTGTAACATAATAGGTTTTATTTACTGTTAAAGTGGGTGTCGTGTAGGTATTGGTTCCCGTTGCTAAAGCAGTTCCGTTAAATGGCACGTCATACCAGTCGAATGTAACATTAGAATCCGGACTTGAGACCTGCAAAGCTACACTCTGTCCTGAGTGAATAACGACATTTGACGATGCCGCAATTGGTGCTGCTGGTAATGGATTAACCGTTACAGTAACCGGCGTACGTGTACCACTCAAACAGCTTCCAATTACCGCCTCAACGAAATAATTCGTATCAGCAGTTAAATTTGGCGTTGTAAAAGAAGTCCCCGTAAACACTAAATTTCCTGCTGAAGCTGCATCATACCATCTGTAGATAGTACCTCCAACAGGCTCCTGAATATTTAATACAGTAGTTTGACCACTACAAATTGTTGTACCCGCTACACTGATAACAGGAGCTATAGGATTATCAATTGATATCAACACAGGAAATCGCTCGCTATTGACACAGCCATTTCTGGTTATTTCTACATAATAAGTAGTTGGAACCGTCAAAGCAGGAGTTGTATAAGAAGTGGTGCTTGCCAAGGAAGTTCCTCCAGAAGCTACATCAAACCAATTAATGGTTTCACCAACTCCAATATTAGCAACTATAGTTGTCGTTTGTCCACTGCAAATAGTTCGATTAGCTAAACCCGTTGGGGATTTATATCTGTAAGTTGCCTGATAAATATCTAAACTTGTCAATACTGCTGCCAAGCCTCCTAATCGAATTTCAACACGATCAAAAGCTGCTCCAGCCTCTACACTCGCTTTAAAACGATTTCCGGATAATAATTGTAACGTTACCAAAGAATTATTAATTAAAACTCTGTCATTGTTATAAGTTGCTCCATTGTAAGTTGCCAAACTAACAGCACCTAAAAGGGCAACGTCTGCTAGTCCGCCTGGTAATTCTAATTCAACATCAACAATATCTCCTGCTCTTCCCGGATTATTGAATTGTAATGTTTGCTGAATCCATCCGTTTATTAAACCAACAGGAACTGTAAGTCTGGTTGCTGTTGCAGAATTTCCGTCAACAGAATTATTTGGATTTGTTACACCACACAATAAGCACAACCCATTTTGATTTGTTTGCTGACTATTTGCTTCTAAGCAACCTCCCAAAGCTGCTGGCTGAACATTAACCACTACCGGAACTCTTGCACTAGCACAATTTCCAGTTGCACTTTGACTTTCCACATAATATGTTTTTGAAGCGGTCAAAACTGGTGTAGTAAATGTTAGTGAATTAATCGCTATTGAAGATCCACCACTGGCTACATCATACCAATTAAGTATAACTCCTGCTTCAGAAGTAGTAGCATTTAAAGTAGCGTTTTGACCAGACTGTATGGTTACACTTTGAGTTAAAACAGTTGGAACAGAAGGTATAGCAGTCGAAATTACATCAACCTGAGTTCTTGCCGGGCTCAAACAACTTCCTATTACAGCCTCAACATAAAAACTTGTAGTCCCTAAAGGAACAGTAGGAGAATAAGTATTTCCCGAAGCCAAAGGAACACCGTTTGATGCTACGTTATACCATCTATAAGTGGTTCCCGGTATTGGATTAATTACAGAAAGTAAAGTCTGCTGTGCTCCTGAAGAACATATAGAAGTTCCTGAAGTACTTATGACTGGTGCAACAGGATTAGAAACATTAATTTGTACAGGAACGCGATCGCTGCCTTCACAGCCTGTAGCTCTTGTAACTCCTAAATAATATGTGGTATCTACAGTTAAATTTGGAGTTGTATAGCTATTTCCTGTCGCTAATGGAGTAGTCGATGTAGTTGAATTGTACCAGGAAAGTGATGTACCTGCTGCAGGAGTAGCTGATAAATTTAATGAATTTCCTGAACAAACAGTTTGCGTTAGACCATTAGTAACAGTAGGTTGAACAAAATCCAGCCTCACATCATAAACCCTCAAATTTACCAATGCACTAAGAAGTCCTCCTACCTGTATTCTGACTTGGTTTGTGTCTCCCGGTACTGTATAGCGTATTACTGCTATTTGATTTCCAGGTAATAATTCAAGATTTAATAATCCGTTATTTAATGCCACCGGATCATCTACATTTGTACCTGAAAGTTTTGCCTGAATGGTCACATTAGACAAAAGACTCAGATTCAGTAAACCACCTCCAGTACCAAAATAAATTACAATTTGATCTCCAGCCTTCGCAGTTTGATTAAAGGTCAATGTTTCTTGTGCATAACAAGCTAAACCAAGTACATTGCTTATTTCAGCAAAAGTACTCATACTTGCATCAAATGCATCATTTGGATCTGTCACACTCATTCCTGCACATAAAAGACCTCCCGTACTATTAGTTTGCGAAATCGGCCTACATACATTTTGAGCAAAAGAATTTGAAAATAAGAGCAAAAAAAACAATGCCCCAAATAATCCCCTCTGGAAGTTGGGATTAATCATTTGTAATTTTTTTTTCATAATTTGGAAGATTAGAAAATGGACAATAAAAAGCCTGTTGCATTAAGACTGAAGTCTTACACATTTAAAAAATTAAAAACCAGTTAATTAAATTCGAGTCAGAATCTTTACAAACAGATACTTAACTACATTTTGAAAAAATCATAATGTGTCTGAGCATTTTATTAATTAAAATAAAACGTCTCATTTTTTTGTAGAAGACTGAACTGAATCAAACTTCCAGGAGGAGTGATTTGTTTGGGGGTAATTTGGACTAAGAATTCTATTTTAAATATTAAATTTAAATTTTATAGTAAAGTTGATTATTCTTCTATAAAAATCAAGACTTAAAATTGAATACAACATCCTTAATATATTTTAACAACAAAAAAGATTTCGGCTGGGGTGCGGAATTAAAAATAAATTAATGTAATACTTAAACTTGTATATAAAGTTTGACAGATCTATAAACTTAATAAGTGATAAACTTATACCTACTGTAATTATAATACTATATACAAACAGAATGAAGAAAGTAAATGTTGATTCCATAAGCAAATCAATTAAGTAAAAAATACCAGTACTAATTGCAATAAAACTAAAAATGCTTTTTTATTTAAATAATAAATTAAGAACAAACAATTTAGAAGAAAAACATTTTGTTTAATCTTAACAATCTAAAATTAAAAAAAAATAAAATACAAAACAACAATAAAATTCTTATTTTTTTTTAAACAAAAAAATAAGAGGACAAGAAAGAGCTTTAATAACAGTAAAATATAGTAGTAAGAAAAAAGAAGAAATAAGTGTGAATATCACAATAAAAATACAAAATATTTATCATTTAAATCAAAAAGAAAGTTTAAACTTACAAATAAAAATAAGAAAAAGTTAATTTGATAAAATTATAATTTAAAAAATAAAAGTTAAAAAATAAGAACAATTAATAAAAAACACGTAGAAATACGGATACAAAAACGATCTAAATAATTAAACAAAAGTTAAATAACTTCAGAAAATTTAAAAAATTAACAATCAGCTATTTAACTTTCGAAAAAAAGCTTTTATACAATTATCCCTTAATAATAGTATTAATTTGAGTAAACAATTGCCCATCACTTAAAAAAGCACCCTGCTGAATCAATTCGAAAATAGATGAATTTCGATCTTCAGTAAAAACTTTCCTCCCTGTTTTCATTTCAATGTTATCTGTAAACATATTATCACTCAGCCATTGCAAACCTTCCTTCGTCAGAAAATCAATTTCCGAAACTACCGATTTTAACACAATAGACTCGATATAAGCATCAAAACATTGAAATAAAAATATATGATTTTTAGAAAAATGTTCCAAAAATTGAGCTCTTGACAAAACACCTTCCCAAATTAAATCCGAAAAAACATCCAACTCCTGTTCAGCAACTTCAGGTTTATTAATTTTAAGTTCATCCCACTCCGCTTTATCAATAGCTTGTGTAGCTAAAAAGCTGGCAAACTCCGCATGTAATTCTTCAAATTGTTCTTTTGTTAATCTTGTATATTTCATTATAAATATTTTAAATCTCAAGCTATAAGCAATACCAATGACAAATAGCCTTAACTTTTATTATTACTTTATTAAACAAAAAAATCCCGACTCGCATCGGGATTTTTTTTATCTTAACTAAAAACTATTACTTTTCAGCAATAATTTCGTATGGTAAATCAACAATAACATCTCTGTGTAAACGGATGCTTGCAGAATATTTTCCAGTACGTTTTACAATACCGCTTGTGATAAATTTTCTATCAATAGCGTTACCTGATTTTTCTAAAGCTTCAGCAATGTCGATGTTTGTGATAGAACCAAAAAGTTTTTCTCCACCTGCTTTTGCAGAAAGTTTAATTTCAAGAGCTTTTAATGTTTCAGCTAATGCTTTAGCATCAGCAACAACTTTAGCTTCTTTATGTGCTCTTTGTTTTAGGTTTTCAGCTAAAACTTTTTTAGCAGAAGGAGTTGCTAATGTAGCAAAACCTTGAGGAATCAAAAAGTTACGACCATAACCAGGCTTTACAGATACTACATCATCTTTAAATCCTACGTTTTGAACGTCTTGTTTTAAAATAATTTCCATGTTGTTGTCCTTATAAGTTAGAAGTTAGGTTCCTTTTTGAGTGGAAACCAACAACTTTGTTTTTAATACTATTTTAATAAATCGGCCACGTATGGCATTAAAGCTAAATGACGAGCTCTTTTTACAGCTACAGACACTTTTCTTTGATATTTTAATGAAGTTCCTGTTAAACGACGAGGAAGAATTTTACCTTGCTCATTAACGAATTTCAATAAGAAATCAGCATCTTTATAATCGATATATTTGATTCCTGATTTTTTGAAACGACAATACTTTTTAGTTTTGTTAGTTTCTATGTTTAAAGGCGTTAGATATCTGATATCCCCGTCTTTTTTTCCTGAAGCAGATTGTTGTAATGTTGCCATGATAATTAAGCTTTTGTAGATTTAAGTTTAGCTCTTCTTCTTTCAGCCCAAGAAATAGCATGTTTATCCAAACTTACAGTAAGGAAACGCATAACTCTTTCGTCACGTCTGAATTCAGTTTCAAAAGCAATTAGAACTTCTCCAGCTACTTTGAATTCGAATAAGTGATAAAAACCACTTTTTTTGTTTTGGATTTCGTAAGCCATTTTTTTCAGACCCCAATCCTCTTTCGATACCATTTCAGCTCCTCTACTAGTAAGAAATTCTTCAAATTTCGTTACTGTTTCCTTTACCTGAACTTCAGATAAAACGGGATTTAAAATGAAAACAGTTTCATAATGATTCATAAATACAATATTTATTTGTTAAAATTGGGTGCAAAAGTAACCATTATATTTTAATAACCAACATTTTTTTTCTTTTATTCGTTGAAATGCAAAAAATAGGCTTCCATCTTAGTTTTTTTTCCAAAAAAACAATACATTTACTATTGAAATCCTGAATACATTAAATTTAAACTCTTATGAAACTAAACTGTGTTGTTGTAGATGATAGTTCTATACAGAGGGCAATTATTGCAAAATTAGCCAATAATCATCCTGGTTTACACCTGGTCGGAGATTTTTCAAATGCAATCGAAGCTAAAAGTTGTATCTCTTTGAATAATATCGATTTAATATTTTTAGATATTGAAATGCCTGTTATTAACGGATTTGATTTTCTTGACGGTTTAAAATCTAAACCACAAATTATATTTATTACTTCTAAGGCTGAATATGCTTTAAAAGCTTTTGATTATGATGCCACAGACTACCTTCAGAAACCTATAGCCGTTGATCGTTTTAATGCTTCTGTAAAAAGAGCAATTGACATGCATATACTTAAAAAAGAAGTCAAGGAAGAAGAAGGAGAACATATTTTCATCAAAAGCAACTTAAAAAAACTAAAAATTTTTACAGCAAAAATCAAATGGATTGAAGCTTTTGGAGATTACGTAAGAGTTGTCACTGAGGACGACAGTAATTTAGTACTTTCAACAATGAAATCATTTGAAAATGATTTATCAAAAGAAAAATTTATTCGTGTTCACAAATCTTACATTATTAATATTGATAAAGTCGAACGCTTTAATAGCAAATTTGCAGAAATTGGTATTACTAAAATTCCTCTTAGCCGAAATAAAAAAGAAGATTTGGTCAGAGCGTTATCAACATAAACAAATTTAATAAAAGTCGACATTTACAGCCAACTTTATAGTCCTGTACTGAGGTACTGCTTCAAAACTATTCAACATTTTTTGAATAGTTTTTTTTGTACCTGCTAATGGCAAATTTTGTGGAATTTTAATTAAAATCGTTCTAATATATTCATTCCTGATTCTGTTAATTGCAGGTTCTTCAGGTCCTAACACCGGCATATTTAAATTTTGGCTCAAAACCTTATACATCCACATCGATCCTTCTTTCAATTTATCAAAATCACGATGCTTTAAAGTTAATTTTATAATTCTAAAATAAGGAGGATACTTATAAATCTGACGATCATATAATTGTTCCTTATACATCCCTAAATAGTTATTGTTTGTAACCTGCTGTATTGTATTATGATTGGGATTATAGGTCTGAATTACAACTTTCCCTTGTTTTTCAGATCTTCCTGCTCTTCCTGCAACCTGTGTCATCATCTGAAAACTGCGTTCAAAAGCCCTGAAATCAGGATGGTGTAACATGTTATCAGCGTTCATAATTCCAACCAGACTAACATTGTCAAAATCCAATCCTTTGGCCAGCATTTGGGTACCTACTAAAATATCTATTTCTCTATTTTTAAAAGTATCTATGATTTTTTCAAAACCAAATTTTCCACGTGTTGTATCCTGATCCATCCTTCCTGTTTTGGCTTTCGGAAAAAGAGAAACCAATTCCTGCTCGATTTGTTCTGTACCAAAACCTTTTGTAGTCAAATCAATACTCGAACAACTATGGCAGTGTGTTGGTTTTGCAATGGAGTACCCACAATAATGACATCTTAATTGATTTTTATGTTTATGAAAAGTCAAACTAACGTCGCATTGTTGACAATGCGGAACATGACCACAAGTCAAACACTCAATTATAGGAGAATACCCCCTTCTGTTTTGAAACAAAATCACCTGTTCGCCCAAAGACAAAGCTTCTGCAATTTCCTCAATTAAAAGATCACTAAAATGACCCGTCATTCTTTTCCTAAAATGCTTGTCTTTTAAATCCACCAAAAGAACTTCCGGCATTCTAACATTATTATAACGTTCCGTAATCGTAACTAAACCGAATTTTTCAATTTGAGTATTAAAATAAGTCTCAATACTTGGAGTTGCAGAACCCAAAAGCACTTTAGCAGTATGCAAATTAGCTAAAACAATTGCCGAATCCCGCGCGTGATATCTGGGTGCCGGGTCAGTTTGTTTAAAAGTCTGTTCATGTTCTTCATCAACAATCAACAAACCGAGATCATTAAAAGGCAAAAACAAAGCTGACCTTGCCCCTATTACAATTTGTGCTTTATCTGAATTTTCAAGTGTTTGTTTCCAAACTTCTACTCTCTCATTGTTACTGTATTTAGAATGAAAAACCGCAACTTTATCTCCAAAATGGAAGCGCAAACGAGAAACCAACTGTGTTGTAAGCGCAATTTCAGGTAATAAATATAAAACTTGTCTGCCCGTTTTTAAATATTCTTCAATTAACTTTATATATATCTCCGTTTTGCCACTGGATGTAACGCCATGAAGCAGACAAACTTCTTTTTTTAAAAAAATATTTTTAATTTCTGCAAAAGCAGTTTCCTGAGCAGCACTTAACAACAATTGTCTCTCCGAAGCTCTTCCTTCAAAAGTAACACGATCATGTTGAAGATAATATTCTTCAAAAATTTCTTTTTCAATTAATGCTTTTACAACTGTCGAAGTCGAATTTGAAGCTTCAACCAATTTCTTAACTGTAATCGGTTTTTTTTCTGAAGCTGTAATTTGAAAATAAGCCAAAACAATTTCTTTCTGCTTATTGGCGTTTTTCAATACTTCTAATAATTCATTTAAACCGCTATCTGATTCGTATTTGGAGTGTAGTTTTACGTATCGAATCAATTTTGGCTTGTAATTTTCTTTTATTTCTTCTTCTAAAACAATAATATCTTTGGCCATTAACTTTTGAAGAATCGGAAAAATATTCTTTTTGTTTAAAATCGAAATAATTTCCTGAACCTTCAAAGAACTCTGTTGCTGCAAGGCTTCATAAATCAAAAATTCTTCGTCTGTGAGTTCATTTTGATTCACAATTGCATCTGTTTTATGCGAAATAATAGTTTCACTTTCCAGTAGCAATCCGCTGGGAAACGCTCCACGATAAACATCACCAATACCGCACATATAATAATTAGCAATCCAAAGCCAATGTTTAATCTGAGTTTCTGTTGCAATAGGTTTTTCATCTAATATCTGATGAATTTCTTTTGCTTCATATAAAGTCGGTGCATTTTCATGAACATCTAAAACAAGCGCCGTATAGATTTTGCTTTTAATAGGTACTGCCACGCGCATTCCTTTTTTAATAAAATAGAATTCAGCCTCAGAAACACGATAGGTCAAGGTTTTGGTTAAAGAAAGAGGCAAAACAACTTCTACAAAAAACATGTAATTATTTTAAAATTGGTGAATTATTTTTTACCCGAAGTTTGTACCGTATTGTATTTTTGTACCATTTTCAAAGTATGCTTTAGTGATTCTATATCTGCCCAATCTTCATGACCTGTAATAATATAGATGGGATTCTTAAATTTAGTTTGCACTCTTTTGATTGATTTCTCCCATTCCTTAACATCAGCATCTCCTAAATAACCCAAATCTTTTGCTGCTGCGCTTTTTACAAAACATCCTCCATAAAGCAGTTTTTCTTTATCAAACCAAACTACAATATTGTCTGGAGCATGTCCTTTTCCAGGATAATAAACCTGAAAAGTATGATTCCCAACAGTAAACACAGTATCATTTGGAATTATAAATTCAGCTCTTTCTTTGCTTTCCTTTTTAAGAATTTGATCCGTTAGTTTTATAGTATATGTTTTAATTCCTTTTTTTCTATAAATACCTAAAGCTCCAGCTCTGTCATCATGAGAATGTGTAGCAAAACACATAATAACTTCTTTATTATGTTTTGCTTTTATGATGTCCAGCAAAGGCTGAAACTGTGTTTGATCCCAAGGTGCATCGAACAAAATAACGCCTTTTTGTGTAACAAGATACATTGCATTGGCAGAAATTAATGACCCTTTATAATCATGAAAAGTTTTATAAACATAAAAGTCACCTGTAAGATGACTTATTTGTAATGCCGAATCCTTAGATTGCCCAAAACTATTTGACAGGATTATAAGGAATAAAATTAATGATGCTAATTTTCGCATTTTATCTAAAAAATTATTTTTTCACCCTTGTCCAATATTGTGTTCTTCCCACAATAGAAATTCCGACATAACCTCGAAGTTTTAATTTATCAGCCGATTCTAATTCAATATAACATTTGTATTTTTTACCATTTGTTGGATCCAGGATTGTCCCTCCATTATACTCAGCTCCGTCTTTTTTAAGTCCGTTGATGATTACCATGCCTAAAATTGGTTTGTTTTTTTCTGCACCATCACATTTTGTACATACATCTTTTGTATGATTAGCACGTAATATTTCTGCAACTCTACCATAGATTTTTCCTGATTTTTCATAAATCTCTACTATTGATTTTACTTCACCAGTTTCATCATCAATCGTTTTCCATTTCCCAACAACACTTTGCGCCTGAATAGTGCTTAATGTTAGAAAAAAAACACTAAAAGTTAAAATCCAATTTTTCATAATCTATTTGTTTTTTGTCTCAATTTCCTGATAGTTGCGTTAAGTTCAAAACCTAAAAGCAGTATCATACAGTTTATCCAAATGTAAAACATTAGAATTAATAATGTCCCAATAGAACCATAAAGTTCGTTGTATTTTGAAAATTTTATAACCCAAATCCCAAAAAAGAACGAAGATATAACAATTAATACCGTCGTAAAAACAGATCCAATGCTGATAAAAGGCACTTTATTATATTGTTTTGTACCATAACGCAATAATATTGAAGACGTTATCAAAATCATCAAAATAACAAACAGGTAACGCCCTAAAATAATTAAAGGAATACGATCGCTCAATACATCCTGAATTATTGTTTTCTGGATAAAAACCTCAAAAACAACTATAGTAGCCACCGTTACAAACAGTATGACAGTCATTACAAGTGAAATTGCCAGCGCTACTAAATACTGATGAAAAAAACCTCTTTTATCAAAAACGTGTTTTGAAGATTCAAAACCACTCAAAATTCCGTTAATACCATTTGCCATCAAAACAATAGAAAGTAAAAAACCTGAAGACAGCAACCCTGAATGACTATTATTTAATATGTCACTGATAATTTTACTGATGGCATCGTAAGTATTAGGTGGTACACTCTGCTGAACAAAAAGCAAAAAATCCTGCTGAAAATTATCTATCGGAATAAACGGAATTAAATTTAAAATAAACAGGGCAAAAGGAAATAAAGCCATAAAAAAGCTAAAAGATACCGCACTCGCATGATATGAAAAAGCGCCTTCAAGTATACCCAAAATATACATTTCCAGCAAATCATATAACGAAAAACCTTCTAGCCACGGCAATTTTATGTTCTTTAAAAACCGAACTAATATACGTACGACTGGTACTTTTTCAAGCCGATTTCCTATCTCTTGCGACATATAAATGATTTTAGATTTAGAGTTTCTATTTTAGAATATTTTGGTCATCTAACTTGTAACACATTACTTCTTTTAAAACGCTTTTAAACTCAAATCCATATTATAAATTGAATGCGTTAAGGCTCCAGACGAAATATAATTCACCCCACAAAGTCCATATTCGCGAATCGTTTTTTCACTTATATTTCCAGAAGACTCTGTTTGGCATTTATTCCCAATCAATGCCACAGCCGTTTTTGTATCTTCGTAATTAAAATTATCAATTAGGATTCTATGAACTCCATCACTTAGTAAAATCTCACGAATCTCATCTAAATTTCTTGCTTCAACAATAATTTTTAAATCTAAATTATTGGATTTCAGATATTCTTTGGTTTTATTTATTGCAAGGGTAATTCCCCCGGCAAAGTCAATATGATTATCCTTCAGCATTACCATATCATACAATGCATAGCGATGATTTTCTCCTCCTCCTATTTTCACAGCCCATTTCTCAGCAACTCTAAAATTGGGTGTTGTTTTACGGGTATCTAATATTTTGGCACCCGTTCCCTCCAAAAGCTTTACATATTCATTTGTTTTTGTTGCAATGGCAGACATTCGCTGCATTGTATTTAAAACCACTCTTTCAGATTTTAAAATAGATTGAGAGTTACCCGAAACTTCAAAAACAACTTCACCATATTCGACATGGGTTCCGTCTTCAATAAAAGTCTTTATATTTAATTTTGGATCAACATGTTCAAAAATCATTTTAGCCAATGCAACCCCAGCAATAATCCCCTGGTCTTTCACTAATAATTTAGCTTGTCCATGCGCAATATGAGGAATACAGGCAAGCGAACTGTAATCTCCTGTACCAACATCTTCTCGTATAGCGTTGGCAATCATTAGTTGTAATTCGGCATGAAATTGTACTTCGCTGATCATCTTTATAAATTTTATGAACTGCTAAATTAGGATATATTTTATGGATTTAAAAGTTTCGGATTAATTTTAAAAATTGTAAATTAATAAGTAAGATACAAAAACAAAGCTGGAACTTAATTTCTAAACACTCTGTGAATTCAAAGAACATTAAATATCTTTGAAACTCATTCAATCAAAATTTATGGGATTAATTAAGGATATATACTCCGTTTCTTTTTACAAAAAATTTAGTCAGGCAGTCGCCGAAGTACATCCATCATTCAATAAACAAAAATTTATTGAGACAATTTATGAAGGTAATTTTGTTGAGAAAGAATGGAAAGACCGAATGAAACATACTACAGTAGTTTTGCATGAGTTTATGCCCGAAAATTTTTCTCAAGCTGTTTCTTTAATTGAAAAAATAATCGAAAACCTTAAAAAAAATAATTTTTCAGACAGCAATCTGGCTTTTATATTTTTTGCCGATTATATCGAAACATATGGTTTAAAGGATTTTGAAACTTCGACGAAAGCTTTTCTTTCAATAACACAATTTATAAGCTGCGAGTTTGCCGTTCGGCCTTTTATTTTAAAGTATAAAGAAAAAATGATTGGTGAAATGACAAAATGGTCTTTACATGAAAATCATCATGTCCGCCGATTAGCTAGTGAAGGTTCACGACCAAGATTACCTTGGGCAATGGCGATCCCGTTTTTGAAAAAAGATCCGTCTTCTATTCTTCCGATTTTAGAAAATCTTAAAAATGATCCTTCAGAATACGTTCGCAGAAGCGTTGCCAATAATCTCAATGATATTGCAAAAGATAATCCTGAAGTTGTACTTGAAATCGCTTCAAGATGGAAAAATCATAGTAGAGAAACTGATGGAATCATCAAGCATGGCTGCCGAACCTTACTAAAACAGGGACATCCTGAAATTCTAAATCATTATGGTTTAGAAAGCACCAATATTGAAATTTCGTCTTTTGAAATTAAAACACCAGTTATCAAAATTGGAGATTATCTGCAGTTTTGTTTTCATTTAAATAATAAAAATGAAGTACCTAAAACGATTCGTCTAGAATATGCAGTTCATTACAAAAAAGCAAAAGGACATCTGGCAAAAAAAATCTTTAAAATAAGTGAGAAAATCTATCATCCAAACCAGCTAACAAAGATTGAAAGAAATCAGTCTTTTAAATTGATTACAACTCGTGTTTTTCATACTGGAATTCATCAATTGTCGATTATCATTAATGGAACTGAGAGCGAAGCTTTGGAATTTGAATTGATTAATTAAAACGTGTGCTTCTTTTTTATTTCTTATTTTTATAATGTAAACCCAAAACACTTTTTCTTAATCTAAATTAAGTTACAGACTCGCATCCTCGCTGTAATTTTGTTTTCAAATAAAATAACCATGTCAAATATCAATTTAATTATCGAAGAACGTGCTGCCAATATTGGCAATTTTATGGTAGGCAGATTATTGCCTTTCCGTGAAAAAAGAGCCGTTGGACCATTTGTATTTATCGATCATATGGGGCCTGCACATTTAAATCAATATCAAAATATGGATGTTCCTCCGCATCCTCATATTGGGCTTTCTACACTTACTTTTTTGTTTGAAGGAAGTATTATGCACCGCGACAGTTTGGGAACAGAATTAGAAATAAAACCAGGGGCTGTTAATTGGATGACCGCAGGAAAAGGAATCGTACATTCTGAAAGAACTCCTGAATATTTAAGACATTCTGACAAAATGCTTCACGGATTGCAGATTTGGGTAGCACTTCCGAAAGAATTGGAACAAATGGATCCTAATTTTACGCATGTTGAAGCACAGGATATTCCGGCTTGGGAAGAAAATGGCGTTTCATATAAACTGATTGCAGGAGAAGCTTTCGGGAAAAAATCTCCGGTTCCTGTTTACAGTCCGTTGTATTTTATTGAAATTAAAAGCAAAGAAGCTCAAAAAATCAATATTGGAAAAAATTTATTTGGTGAAAGCGGTTTGTATATTTTAGAAGGAAGCATTAAAAGTGGCGAACACGTTTACGATCCAAAACAAATTTTAATTACAAACGACAGTACACTTTGTGAATTTGAAATTGCAGCTAATTCAACCGTTTACATTTTTGGAGGACAACCTTTCCCGGAAGAACATTTCATCTTTTGGAATTTTGTTTCATCAGATAAAAATCTTATCGAAAAAGCCAAACAAGACTGGACAGCACAAACTTTCCCAAAAGTTCCGGGTGAAACCGAATTTGTACCATTACCCGAACCAAGAATTAAATAATTATGGATACAGTATCAGCAAAAATAGACACACGTTTGTACCGCACAGAAATCATTTCTGGAAGTGGAAATATTTTAATTTCTGACGAACCACAACAATTAGGAGGTAAAAATTTAGGTTTAAATCCAACTGAACTTTTGGCTTCATCATTGGCTTCCTGCACTTTGATTACTTTACGAATGTACATCAACCGCAAACAATGGAATGTTTCAGAAATAAATATCAAAATTGATTTTGAAAGAGATTCAGAACGAAATGTAACTTCATTTATCAGAAAAATTGAAGTAACTGGCGAAGTTGATGAAGCACAAAAACAAAGATTAGAAACGATCGCAAATAGCTGCCCGATTCATAAAACGCTAACAAACACAATCGAAATTAAAACTACATTAATATAATTATATCATGGAAATTCAACAAATAAACGATACAAAAAAAGGTTCTTTTGAAGCTATCGAAGATGAAAAACAAGCCGGAAAAATGACCTATATCTGGGCTGGTGATGCAAAATTCATCATTGACCATACCGAAGTAAATGAGGAATTTAACGGAAAAGGTGTTGGTAAAAAATTAGTCATGGCAGCTGTAGAATATGCCAGAACTAATAATTTGAAAATTATTCCGCTTTGTCCTTTTGCAAAAAGCGTTTTTGACAAAACAGAAGATATTCACGATGCATTATTCCGTTAAGAATTGAGCCCTAAAAAAATTGTAATTTCTAAAGGCAAATCAAATTCATTTTCAAAAAATATTAATTGTCTTTTGTAAACAGTTTCAATTAAATAGTGATTTCCTCTGAAATAAGTCCTTCTAATTTTAACTTCTAAATCAGAGTGTTCCACCATAATTAATTGATGCGGATACACTAATGATTTTCGATTTTCATCATCGGAAAGCTGTAATAAATGAGTAGGAATTTCATTAACTTCTCCAAAAAGTGAAGCGATATATTTCGAAGATGGATTTGTATAAATTTCAGTTGGATTTCCCTTTGTGACAATCTCTCCATTACGCATTACAATCGCTGCATCTGCAAAAGACAATGCATCTGTACTATCATGAGTAGCAATAATACAGGTTATTTTTTTCTGTTTCAAATATCTGAATAAATTCCGGCGCAAAGCATTTTTACGAAAAGCATCAATCTGACTAAAAGGCTCATCAAGCAAAATAACTTCTGGTTCTAAAGCCAGGACACGTACCAAAGCAACTCTCTGTTGTTGCCCACCACTTAAAAATTTAGCTTTCACATTAGAAAATTGCTCCATTTCAACCATCTCCAATAGCTCCTGAACACGAAGTTTTTTCATATTAGCAAAACCATTCGAAAGAAATTTTCCAACATTTTCAGCAACTGTTTCATAAGGTGACAGATCAAAGTCCTGTGCCAAATATTTCATATAAGGCATCCCTGGAATCAAATTATATTTTGGCCCCAAAACAGGTTTTTGTTCGTAAAAAATCTGACCTTCATCTAAATCAAACAACCCGTACATCAATTTAAGAAGTGTACTTTTTCCGCAGCCGCTTTCGCCAATAATGGCTATGTTTTCACCTTTGTTAATAGTAAAAGAAATATTTTTTATAACCGGTTTTTCGGTATACGAAAATGATATATTTTGAATGTCAAGCATGTGTTCTAATTGAGAGTTCAAATTTACAATGTTTAATTTCGAAAGGCAAAAAAAAGCTGCTTCAAATAAGAAACAGCTTTTCATAAATTTTATTGTAATTTAATTATTTTCCAGCTTGTGCTTTAGCGTCATTTACCATTTTGTCATTTGCAGTAATAGCAAATTCAACGCGGCGGTTTTGAGATCTTCCCTCAGCAGTATCATTACTGGCAATTGGGTCAGCAATTCCTAAACCTGACGTTTTAAATCTACTGGATTTCAACCCTTTTGAAACCAAATATGCTTGTACAGATGCAGCTCTTTGTCCCGAAAGCGTTAAATTATATTCGGGTTTACCTGTGTTATCAGTATATCCAAAAATCTCGATATTAGTATCTCCATAATCATTAAAAACAGGAACTAATTTATCTAAATTTGCTTTAGCCTGAGAAGTTAATGTTGACTTGTTTGTATCAAAACGAACAGCATTTTCATTAAGTGTTAAGTGAATTCCTTCACCAACTCTTTCTACTTCTGCACCTGGCAAAGCCTGATCAATTTCACGTGCTTGTTTATCCATTTTGTTTCCAATAAGGGCTCCGGTTCCACCTCCTACAGCAGCTCCAATTGCAGCTCCTAAGGCAGCATTTCCGCCTTTACCTAAATTATTTCCTAATACCGCTCCAATTACTCCTCCAGCAACTGCACCAATTCCGGCACCCTTTTGAGTATTATTAGCATTTTTTACTGAATCGCAGCTTGCAAATAAACTAACTAATACTAGTAAACTACTTAAACTTAATGCTGTTATTTTTTTCATCTTTATTCTTTTTAATATTAATTAGCTCTTTGAAATTGGTAAGTTACATCTTTCGTTTGTCCACCAACATTGATATTGTCAATTAACTGAAATGAATTATCAGTTAATCCTGCTACTTTAAGCAAATATCCTGATCTGACATTTTTTGATTTTGTACCCGGATCAACAATTTTTAATACAAAAAGTCCCTGATTGTTAATACTCCAGACAATTGGAGAAGTAAATGCCGTACAACTTGAAGCATTCAATGTCATGGTGCCTTTATTATTATTAGAAATAAAATTCCAGGTACTACCTATGAAACATTTTGAATCTGCAAGATCAAAAGAATTAACTTTAATATAATCAGATCCCGCATAGGAAACATTTGTAAGTATCCAATTTCCTTTAATGGCTACTTGAGTTGGTCTGTCAAGTTTTTTTGAAATTTCTGTTCCTTCTGTTGAAGTTGCAGTTGATGAAGCTGATTTACACGCAAATAAGATCGTGGACATCATGCAAATGAAAACAAATTTCTTCATTTTGTAGAATTATTTAAGTTATTACTTACACATTTAACAATTATTGTAAAACAAAGATACAATTCATGCAACTATATTCTCTTCCAAAATCAGATTATTTTCTTTCAAAATTAACACATAAGACATTTTGTCACTCAAAAATAATTGGTATTCTATTTGAATAAGTGATAATCATCTTATTAAACTAAAAAAATAAAAAATATGACAACAGGTAAAATTAATGTTTCTGTAGAAAACATCTTTCCCTTAATCAAAAAATTCTTATACAGCGATCACGAGATTTTCTTACGTGAATTAGTTTCAAACGGAACAGACGCTACTTTAAAATTAAAACACCTTATAAGCATTGGTGAAGCTAAAGTAGAATACGGAGATCCAATTATTGAAATTAAAGTGGATAAAGAAGGTAAAAAAATCCACATTATCGATCAAGGTTTAGGTATGACTGCTGATGAAGTTGAAAAATACATCAATCAGGTTGCTTTTTCAGGAGCAGAAGAATTTCTGGATAAATACAAAGATTCAGCAAAAGATTCTGGAATTATCGGACACTTTGGTCTTGGTTTTTATTCGGCTTTTATGGTAGCTGAGAAAGTAGAAATCATCACAAAATCATATAAAGATGAACCTGCTGCTCACTGGACATGTGACGGAAGTCCCGAATTTACTTTAGAACCAGCTGACAAAACTTCACGCGGTACGGAGATTATTTTACATATTGCAGAAGATTCCCTTGAATTTTTAGAAGATTCAAAAATCCACGGTTTATTGAATAAATACAACAAGTTCATGCCTATTCCGATTAAATTTGGAACAAAAACCGAAACACTTCCTAAACCTGAAGATGCCCCTGAAGATTATGTAAATGAAACAGTTGAAACTGACAATATAATTAATAATCCGAACCCAGCGTGGACTAAACAACCTTCTGAATTATCTGATGCTGATTACAAAAACTTCTACAGAGAATTGTATCCAATGCAGTTTGAAGAGCCGTTATTCAATATTCATTTAAATGTAGATTATCCATTTAACTTAACCGGGATTTTATACTTTCCTAAATTAGGATCTGATATGCAAATTCAGAAAGATAAAATTCAATTGTACCAAAACCAAGTTTATGTTACTGATAACGTTGAAGGAATTGTACCTGAGTTTTTAACCATGCTAAAAGGAGTCATTGATTCTCCGGATATTCCACTAAACGTTTCACGTTCTGGCTTACAGGCTGATGGTGCAGTAAAGAAAATTTCAAATTATATCACTCGTAAAGTTGCTGATAAATTAAAAGCATTATTTAATGAAAACCGTGCTGATTTTGAACAAAAGTGGAACGATATTAAAATTGTTTTAGAGTACGGAATGCTTTCTGAAGATAAGTTCTACGAAAAGGCTGGAGGATTTGTATTGTATCCAACTGTAGATGATACTTATTTTACTCTTGAAGAATTAAAAGAGAAACTAAAAGAAAACCAAACTGATAAAGACGGAAAACTTGTTATTTTATATGCTGGAAATAAGGATGCACAACACTCTTATATCGAAACTGCAAAAACAAAAGGATATGAAGTATTACTTTTAGATTCTCCAATTATCTCTCATTTAATTCAAAAAATCGAAGGCGATAATAAAAATTTGACTTTCGTACGCGTAGATTCTGATCATATTGATAACTTAATCAAAAAAGACGAAAATACAATTTCTAAATTATCTGATGAAGAAAAAGAAACACTAAAAACTTCATTAGAATCTTACATACCAAAAGCATATTCTGTTCAACTAGAAGCTATGGACAGTCAGGCTGCACCATTTATTATTACGCAACCCGAATTTATGCGCAGAATGAAAGAAATGAGCCAGTCGGGTGGCGGCGGAATGTTCGGAATGGATAATATGCCAGAAATGTATAATTTAGTGGTAAACACTAATTCAGATTTGGCTTCTAATATTTTAAACACCGAAGATAAGTCAACTCAGGAAAATTTGGTTAAGCAAGCTTTAGACCTTGCAAAATTATCTCAAAACTTATTAAAAGGAGAAGAACTTACAGCTTTTGTGAAAAGAAGCTTTGATTTGATTAAATAGAATTTTTAATTATAATTACATTTATTAACCTGCATGCGCAAGTTTGCAGGTTTTTTTATTTAAAAAACTTAAAGACAACTATTAAAACATAATTTAGCCATCATAATTGTAAAGGATTAAATAATTTAAATACGATATTTATTTTACTTTGATTTAATAAGATCATTAATATACCCCAAAAGTATTTATCCTAAAGCACAATTATGGCATTCCCTGTGGCCTGGCTGTGCGCTGTATCTTTTTCGGGAGAAGTTTCTGTGGAAAAAGGCAAAAGACGGGTCCCGCAAAAGGACGCCCCCTTGTATCCCTAACGCAGCATTTGGCTAATGAGAAGCCCTTTCTGTTTGAAAAAATACTCTATTTCAAAGAATAAAAAAGCGCAATCACCTGTTATAAGTAATTGCGCTTTTGTTTTAGTACTCAGAGCGGGACTTGAACCCGCACGAACATTTCTGTTCACTGGATTTTAAGTCCAGCGTGTCTACCAATTTCACCATCCGAGCTAAATCAGCAACTTCGTGGGATTTACAATAATAACAATGACAAGCACATTGCCATGACCAAATTGGCTCATTGGTATAGAAATGTAGAGCAATCAGGGTTTAAAAACTTTAATATTCTGCTCAATACCATAACCATCAATT
>CAUPQW010000026.1:0-25717 GCA_963513545.1 uncultured Flavobacterium sp. | reverse complement strand
CAGTGAAGAAATAGAAGAAATGGTCAAACTGCAAACTGCAGGCAGCGACGCCAATAGTGTATACTACAGCGGAACCTCTTATTTTCCGTTAGGACTTGGACAGGTTTTCAGCATCGTAAACCAGACTGTAGAGCACGAACTTATTGTGACAGAAGTATCACATATTTCACAGGTTCACGGAAATTATTCCTGTAATTTCAAAGCTATTCCGGCAGATGTTGCAGCACCACATTTTACAGACGTCAATGTATTTGCTAAAGCAGAAACACAGCCAGCCAAAGTAAAAGACAACAACGATCCGGAAGGATTAGGACGTGTAAAAGTGCAGTTCAACTGGGCAGGCGGAAACAATTCAAGTGAGTGGCTTCGAATGATACAGCCACATTCAGGATCAGGAAAAGGATTTTATTTTATTCCCGAAATTGGTGAAGAGGTTTTAGTAGGCTTTGAAGGAAGCAATGCACAGAATCCGTATGTTTTGGGAACGCAGTATAATGGCAGTGAAACCAGCGGTTATGCAGACGGTCAGAATAATGTAAAGGCAATTCATACCCGTTCAGGAATCAAATTTATTTTGAATGACGGTGAAGGAAGTATTTTAATTGAAGATCCGAGTGGTAATACATGGAAAATGGATGGACAGGGAAATATTGATGTGAATGCGCCAAAGAATTTTACAGTAAATGCCGGAGATAATTTTACTGTTACTGCAGGTAAGAATATATCGTTAAGTGCAGGAGAAAATATTGATAATTCTGCAAATAAAGATATTTCTCAAACAGCGGGTCACGATATTTCTCAAACTGCTGCTGGAGATTTTACTGAAAGCGCTAATAATAAAACGGAGATTATTGAACAAAAACATATTCGAAGTTCATTAGAATCTACTCAACATGGAGAGAAAGTAAGTGTCTTTAGTACTAAAGAAAATATGCTTTTGGAAAGTAGTCAAAAAACTGTTGAAGTAAACAGTGCAGAAAAATCAAATATGTTTTAATCTTTAAAAAATCATTTTATGGCAATAAATAAAACCGCAAAGAATTTATATGTTAGAATTAAAGGGAACTACATTAGTGAAAGTAAAATCTTTCTGGAAACAGCCGAAAAGATTGAAATAGTAGCTACAAAAGAAAATTTGAAATTGATTTCAAATAAAAAAATTCTAATGAAAGGTAATAAATAAATACATATGGCAAACGTAGAATTCGGAAAACCTAGATTTCAACCACCAGTAATGAATGGTGAAAATATGTCAGAAGTAACTGCTGTATATTTTGCAAAAAGAATATTAACTCCTGTTTATGAAAATACTGAAGAAATTATTACAGCAAAAAAAGGAGAGAATAAAAAAAAGATAAAAGCACGATTTGTCACAGAACAGAAAATAAAAAAGGAGGACTTAGTCAATTATGAGGCTGAAACAACTTTTGAAAAAGCTAAAGGAGGAGAAAAAGTGACAATAACTTATAAAAAGAAAGTAAGAGATTCAATTTCCTTTAAAAAAATCACAAAAGCCAAGATAAAAGAAAAAGTGTGGGTAGTTGCAACTTGTAATGGGACAACAGGAAAACTATCTGTTGAAATTAATGAAAACAAGCTTACAAATACCGAAGCAGTTTATGATAATCCTGTAAAATTCTTGTTTGGTGAAGAAGAAAAAACAAAGATTGAATTTGAAATTTACAAAGATATAATTGTTACACCTAATACTTATGCCAAAGAAATTACGCTTCAACCCAAAAGCAAAGAAGATGTAAAAGCTCTGATAGATAAATTTGATAAACGAACAGATAAAAATGCTTTTCTTTATTTTAAAGTTGAAAATGCTGATCCAACATATGAAATAAAAATTTTTGAAGAAAATAAAGAATTTATAAACAAAGATGGAGAGAGGTTAGAGTTTTTGGGAACTCCTTGTTATTGTGGTATTGATTTTACAGCTGAACAAATAAAAGATTTTTATAAAAAAAGTAATGGTAAGATAAAATCATTGTTTACAGCAGGTAATTGTCCTCTTCCGAATGATAAAAAAAATTATGAGGATTTTACAAAGGAATTAAATAATGCAATGAAAAAATATGAAATTAATACCTGCATTAGAAAAGCGCATTTTTTGGCACAAATAGAGGCTGAAACTGCATTTGATACAACTTTAGAATACGCAGATGGTTGGGATTATGATCACACAACTCATTTGGATAATTATAATAATTATACTCTTTTCTTAAATCATAAAAAAGAAAAGAAAAATCCTTATCAGGAATTTGATACTGCTAATGTTAAAAGAGGCTATAATAGATATTTAGAGTGTATTAACCACGGACATAAAACTAAAGGAGATGGTCCAAAATATAAAGGCAAAGGACTTATACAATTAACATGGAAAGATACCTATGAAACTTATTTTAATTATATTGGAAAAATAGATTTAATTGATACTCCCGAATCAGTTGGTAGTGATCTAAATCTTGTTTGTGATTCTGCTTCATGGTATTGGAGGAAGCGTTCAACATGGGGTGACTTGAATAAATATGCAGACAATGATGATTTAATATGTGCATCCGTAGGTGTAAATGGAGGACTTAATGGTTTTGATCATAGGAAATCTAATTTGAAAACAATACTAAAATTAATGGGTACAAAAGACAGTTGTATCAATTTAAACTTAAAAGACAAAGAAATAGGTATTTATAAATATGAAACTAGCGAAATTAAGAATAAAAAATGGGGAAAAAATAATAAATCTAAAATAGAAGCACATGACGATTAAGCATAAAATCATTTATATAATTATATTTTTTTATGGTATTTTTTTATTTTCTCAGAAAAATAAAAAGCCACAAAATTTTTCCAATAATTTTCATTACTCAAAAAATTACACTAATAGCAAACTTGTTTGTGACTCATTAACAGGCACTTATTCTTTGGAGTCTTGTGAAAATTCAAGGTTTCAAATAATAATAAATAAAAAAAAAGGAGAATATTTTTATATAATTACTGATAAAAATAAAACAATTGCAAAAGGAAAAGCAAAAATCACAGATAATCAAAAATACATTTCTATCATGCTAGGTTTGATAGGTGGAATTTTTTCAGGAAAAGATATTCAAATTCAAAATTATGGTAATGATATGAATCAATTTATACATTTTACTCAGTGTGATGAAAAATATTTAACTTTTGTTAAGAGATAGTTGTAAAAGCATTTTATTTTAAGGAGTAATAACAGTGAGATAAAAATGAATATAAAAAGAGCGAATGTTTCTTGGAGATGAAGTTATCTTTACCTTTAAAAGCCTTACCGGAATCCGGTTGATGAGCAAAGAAATCATAACAGAATTATCTTCTATAGATCTTCACGGCAGCGCCGCAAGCACTCTTTTAAAGAAAAAACGACCCGAAATGTGATGGATTATGGACCGCATAGTGCGCAATACTTTTTGTACCATTGGCAATGCGTGGTTGCGAACAGTAATGCCACTGCTGAACCCGCACATTATATACCCGCATCATGAGAACAATAATAGTACTAATGGCACTTGTGCTATTTGCCAACTGCAAAGCACAAGTAGAAAACAAAACCGTCACAACAACACTAAATAACAATATTATGGAACGACCTGTCATCACTGCAGAATTCGAAAAACTAAATCTAGAAGATTACAAAGACGGTTTAATTATTGAAGAATTAACTAGTGATATTGCGCCTTATATAGGTGTTAAATTTAAAATCTATTCTTATAAAAAAATTAGTAATGAATTTTCTTTTATTCTAAGAGGCACACTAATAGGTGGTGATGGTTTCAGCTCTTCATTTACTGCTAAAGATTCCTATTATTCAATTGGTAAAAGTTATCATCCAAACTTGAACATTAGCAGGAAATGTATAGTATCGTCGCTCCCTAGTGCTAAGATATTAATTGGTAAAGAATACTTTTTTGACAAACAAGGAAAACTAGAAAAAACAGTAGACCACGATCAAGGCTGGGATTTTAGTTATGAAAAAGTGATTGGATATATTCTTGAACGAAAATCACCTTTAGTAAGAGAAGATATATATTATGGTGCAGAAATAACACAAGAAGGAAAAGAAAAAAAATATTGGCAATTAATTTTAGATACTCAAAAAACTACTAATAAATCAACTTGGGAAATCATCAAACTAGATGCTATGACGGGTGAGATACTGTATCAAATAGAATTTGAAGGCGATAGGATATGGCATGCAGATTTAGGCTATAACAATCAAAAACCCATAGAAAGAATTATTGTAGCAGATAAAACGCTAAAAAACTAAAAGAATAGTTTTCAATGCGTGGTTGCGAACAGCAAAGCAATGCAGAACCTGTAGATTATATACCTGTACTATGAGAACAATAACATTACTAATGGCTCTTTTGTTATTTGCCAATTGCAAAGCGCAAGTAGAAAACATGGAACGACCTGTCATCACTCCACAATTCGAAAAGCTGAATCTTCAAGACTATAAGGATGGTTTAATTATTGAAGAAGCAGTTGGAACTGTGGCGCCTTATATAGGGGTTAAATTTAAAATTTATTCTTATAAAAAAATTAATGATGAATTTTCTTTTATTCTAGGAGGAACATTAGAAGAAGGTGATGGCTTCGGTTCTTCATTTACTTTAAAAAAATCCTATTACACAATTGGCAAAAGTTATCATCCAAACCTGAACATTAAATGGAAATCTATAGGGTCTTCAATCAATACAAGTTTATTAATTGGTAAAGAATATTATTTTGACAAACAAGGAAAACTTGAAAAAACAGTAGACCACGATCAAGGCTGGGATTTTAGTTATGAAAAAGTGATTGAATATATCCTTGAACGAAAATCACCTTTAGTGAGAGAAGATATATATTATGGTGCAGAAATAACACAAGAAGGAAAAGAAAAAAAATATTGGCAATTAATTTTAGATACTCAAAAAACTACTAATAAATCAACTTGGGAAATCATTAAGCTTGATGCTATGACGGGTGAGATACTCTGTCAAATAGAATTTGAAGGCGACAGGATTTATCATGTATGTATGGGCGATAACAATCCAAAAGCGCTTGAGAGAGTTATAGTTGCAGACAAAACGCTAAAAAACTAAAAGAGTAGTGTCTCACTAACTGTGTAATTAAAAAACAATGGGGTTTTAAATCCCCATTATTTTTAATTGATTTTTTGGAATCAGTTATTTTCAATTTATAACTATTTTTAATCTACCAATTCAAAATCAGATTTTAGTTTAATAGCTGCTGATGAGGTGCCAATCATAACTTCAAAATCGCCCGGTTCAGCAATCCATTCGAGTTTATTGTTGAAGAAAGAAAGCTTTTCTTTGTCGATTATAAATTCTATAGTTTTAGATTCTCCTGCATTTAATTTGACCTTCCGGAAATCTTTCAATTCTAAAACTGGACGCACTACAGAACCAAATTTATCCTGTAAATATAGTTGAACAATTTCTTCTCCAGCTACTTTTCCAACATTTGATAATTGGAAGGAAACTTTGATGGTTTCAGTATGTTTTATTTTTTTGGAGGACAATTTCAAATCTTTATAATTAAATTTAGTATAACTCAAGCCATATCCAAAAGGAAATTTAGGCGAATTTTTCAGGTCAATGTAAGATGAAACATATCCTTTGGCATCTTCATTAGCGGGAGGCCTTCCGGTACTGAAATGATTGTAATAAATTGGTATTTGCCCTATTTCTCTCGGAAAAGTCATAGGCAATTTACCAGAAGGATTGTAATCGCCAAATAAAACATCTGCGATGGCATTTCCGGCTTCAGTACCCAGCCACCAGGTGTATAAAATAGCCGGAACATGATCTGCAGTCCAATTGAAAATAAGAGGTCTTCCTGCATTTATCAAAACAACAACGGGTTTTCCGGTTGCCTGAATAGCTTTTACCAAATCTTCCTGAACACCCGGTAAATGAATGTCACTACGGCTTTTGGCTTCTCCGCTCATATCGTGTCTTTCTCCAATACTCAGGATGACAACATCTGCTTGTTTTGCTGTTGCAACCGCTTCGGCAAAACCGTCTTTATTGTCTCCTTCAACCTCACAGCCTTTTGCATACAATAATTTAGTGTTTTTGCCTACTTTATTCTGAAAGCCGTCCCATTGCGAAACTATCCATTTATTATAATCAATATCAGGTAAATCAACAGCCCAGAAACCCATATTTGCTTTGTATTCTTTAACCATTGGCCCAATAAAAGCAATGGTTTTAAGGTTTTTAGAAAGAGGTAGGGTTTGGTTTTCATTTTTTAGTAAAACGATGCTTTTTTTAGCCATTTCAAAAGCTGCTTTTCTGTTTTCAGGATTGTTGAGTTCTTTTTCTGCTCTTTTTTCGTCAGAATACCGGTAAGGATCATCAAATAATCCTAATTCAAATTTTTTACGAAGAATTCTCTTTACCGCATCATCAATCAAATCAATAGAAACTTTACCTTCTTTTACCAATTCGGTCAAATTATAGCGATAGGCATTACTTTCCATATCCATGTCGCTTCCGGCTGTAATGGCTGAAAAGGCGGCAGATTTGAGGTCTTTTGAATAGCCGTGTGCGACCATTTCGCCAATAGAACCCCAGTCTGAAACTGTAAATCCCTGAAAATTCCATTTTCCTTTTAAAATATCTCTTTGTAAATGCACGTTTCCGGTAGCCGGAATTCCATTTAAATCATTAAATGAGTTCATAAAAGTCGCTGCACCGGCATCCAGAGCGGCCTTAAAAGGAGGAAGATACGTTTCCCACAACATTCTTTCGCTCATATCAACAGAATTGTAATCTCTTCCGCCAATTGCAGCACCGTATGCTGCAAAATGTTTTACGCAGGCCATAACCGAATTCAAATCGCCTAATTTATTGCCCTGAAAACCTTTTACTCTGGCATAGGCAATTTTAGAACCCAAATAAGTGTCTTCTCCGGCACCTTCCATCACGCGGCCCCAACGAGGATCACGGCCAATATCAACCATGGGTGCAAATGTCCAGTGAATCCCGCTTGCCGATGCTTCAGTTGCGGCCACTCTGGCGGCTAATTCAATAGCGTCCAAATCCCAGCTGGCAGCTTCTGCTAATGGGATAGGGAAGGTGGTTTTGTATCCGTGAATAACATCTTGACCAAACAGCAAAGGAATTTTAAGACGCGACCGCATGGCCAGTTCCTGATATTGTCGGGTATATTTTGTTCCGATAACATTTAGCATAGATCCTATCAAACCGGCTTTGATTTCGGCCTGTTTGTTAGGATTTATGGTAATAGGACCTGTTGCAGAATTATCTCCGGTATATTGATTAAGCTGACCTATTTTTTCCTCAAGTGTCATTTTTTTCAATAACGAACTTACTTTTTGGTCTATGGTCTCTTGCTGCGCCGTTGCAAATAAGGAAATCAGCAACAGAGTAATTGCGGCTACTTTCTTCATAGTTTAATTTTCGAATGATTTATTTCAAAGCAAAATCTTTTTTAAGATTTGAAACCTGAATGGTAAAAGTTCCTTTTTCAGAAATCCACTTTAAATCTTCGTTTACAAACTGCAAGTCTTTTTGATTCAGTGTGAATTTTATTGTTTTAGTTTCATTTGGCTCTAAACTAATTTTTTCAAATCTTTTTAAAGCTTTAAATTCGGGTGTAATACTTGCGAAATTGTCTGATAAATACAATAAAACAGATTCTTTTCCGACCTTTTTACCTGAATTTGTCACTTCTACAGAAACATTAATTTCATCATTAGAATTAATTTCAGACTTATCAATTTTTAAATTCGAATAGGTAAAAGTGGTATAGGATAATCCTGTTCCAAATTCATATTGAGGCAGATAGCTTTTTTCATACTTAGCATCATCATTTTGTTCGCCTTCAGAAATGCTTTCGGTATATTTTCGGTTGTATTTTTCTAATGAATTTGGATATCTTGGATAATTATAAGGCAGTCTTCCGCTTGGGTTTACATCTCCGTAAATAATATCAACCAATGCTCTGGCTCCCTCGTTTCCTGGAAGATAACACTGAATCACGGCATTCATTTTATCTTCAAAATCACTGATTAATCTTGGTCTTCCTTCGTTTAAAACTAAAATAATCGGTTTGTTTAATTTTGATAAGGCTAAAGCTAATTTGATTTGAGAGCTGCTCATAAAAATATTGCTGATATCGCCAGGAGTTTCGGTGTAGTTTTTCTCACCTAAACAAAGCACTATTTTAGAAGCATTTTTGGCTAAATCAACCGCTTTTTGAATTTCGGCCTCATTTTCAATTTCTAAATCAGCTCCGGGAGTATAAAGTACGTTTTCTTTTCCAATTTTATTTTGAAAAGCTTCCAAAATGGTAAATTTATCAGCAGCATACGTATCTGATTTGTCTCCTTGCCAGGTATACGACCAGCCGCCGTTTAAGTATTTCATACTGTTTGCAGTTGCTCCCGTGACCAGAATTTTTTCATTTTTGTTTAAAGGCAGAACAGCATTATTGTTTTTCAGTAATGTAATAGATTCAGCGGCTGTTTTATAAGCTTCCTGAATGTGTTCCGGAGATCCGAATTTTGGATAGTCTTTTAAATTGGCCACCGTATTTTGAAATAAATTCAATTCGAACTTCATTCTTAAAATTCGGGTAACCGCATCATCAATTCTGGACATCGGAACTTCTCCTTTTTGAACTAAGTCTATCAAATCTGTATAAAAAGAAAATTCTTCAGGAACCATGCTCATATCAATTCCGGCCATAATTGCTATTCTTACAGCATCACGTTTGGTTTGAGCAACTTTATGTCTTGTATTAAGGTAAATAATGTCTTTCCAGTCTGTAACTACAACACCTGAAAAACCCAATTCATTTTTTAAAATATCAGTAATTAAATGTTTGCTGGCATGAACAGGAGTTCCGTTAATTTCGCCAGAACTTACCATTACACTTTTGGCTCCGGCTTTTATGGCAGCTTCATAAATCGTTAAATCGTATTGTCTTAATAAGCGTTCCGGAATGATACTTGGTGTTCTGTCTTTTCCTGTATAGGTACTTCCGTAACCGATGTAATGTTTCATACAGGAAGCTACGCTGTATTTCGAGCCTACATTTTTTCCTTCAAATCCATCTACTAATGCCACGGCCATTTTTGAAGATAAATAAGCATCTTCTCCAAAAGACTCCCACATTCTGGACCAGGCTGGATTTCTTGGGAAATCTAAATCGGGAGAAAAAACCCATGGAATTGAGGAAGCTCTGGTTTCGTAAGCTGAAATTTCGGCACCTCGTTTTACCAAATCTGTATTAAATGTTGCAGCAAGTCCTATTTGCTGTGGAAATAAAGTGGCTCCTGTTGTATAACTCGCACCGTGAATGGCATCGATACCGTACAACACCGGAATTTTAAGCCTTGTTTTATTGGCTTCATTGGCGATGGCGGTTAAGGTTTCCTGCCATCTTTGTATTGTTGGTGCTCCTGGATTAGGAACATTTAAAATAGAACCAATATGATAATCCTGAATTCCCTGCTTTAATTTTGCAGGATCAAAATACCCCGGTTTTTTAGGGTCTTCAAAAAGAGTAACCGTAATTTGGGTCATTTGCCCCACTTTTTCTTCGAGGGTCATTTTTGAAAGCAGCTCCGAAATTTTTGCATCAATTTCTGATTTTTTATTTCCCTGGCTCCATGTAACACTGCAAATTGAGAAAGCAAATAGCAGCAAAATAGTATTTTTCATTTTGTAATTTTAAGATTTGGAACAGTCCATTTTGTGATTTACTGTTCAAATTAATTTTAGTCCTGAAACACTTTTATTGTACAAGATATGATTTTGTAAGATAAAAACTTAATACACTAATGTTTGTATAGCGTGTGCAGGAATTTTGACTTGTGTTTTTTGAGAGGCTATAATAAGGTTGTAACTGATTTCATTATCTGTTTGATTCATTACAATCGTTGCAATTGTGCCATCAGCGTTAAGAAATGAAGTGCTTAATAAACTGCTTCTGCTTACGGCTGAACTGATACGAACGGCGTTTAAACGAATAAATTTTGAAAAATGGCCAATGTAATAATAGGAGGGAGTGTAAATTAATTCTCCCGTTGCAGTATCAGCATGAATGGGCGCGAAACAAAAATTCCCCACATGATTCGGCCCACCATTCTGATCTAAGAGGATGTTCCAGTCGGTCCATCCGTTTGTTCCGTTATTAAAATCATTGATCATTGCAGTGCCATATCTTTCTGCATTTGGCCAAAATTGATATTTTGTATCATCAAATCGTTCAACACATCCTTCTGTAAAGAGCAGCCCTTTGCCAGGATAGGCTTCATGCACTTTTCGGACATTATGAAACATGGGTAATCCTCCTGACCAGGTTTCGTACCAGTGAAAACCCATTCCCCAAATGTATTTTGCGGCCTCAGGATCAGAGTAAATCACATTGGCTCTCTGGTTCATCAGATCACGGTTATGATCCCAGATTATGATTTTTTTATTCCCAAGATTTTCTTTTTTTAGGGTTGGACCCAAATAATTTTTTATAAAATCTCTTTCTGCTTCGGCAGTATAAATGCAGGATTCCCAGGTTTGCACTGCCATTGGTTCATTTTGTGTTGAGGTTCCCCAAATTGGAATTCCTTCTTTTTCGTATGCTTTTATAAATTTAGCATAAAAATTAGCCCATGTCTGATAATATTCTGGCAATAAAGTTCCTCCCCTAAGTACATCGTTATTACTTTTCATAAAAGCGTTTGGAGACCACGGAGCCACATAAGTGGTTAGTTTTCCGTCAGCCGTCTGAATGGCTTGTTTGATTAACGGAATGCGAAATTGCCTGTCGTGATCGATAGAAAAAGTCTTTAAATCTTTATCGCCTTCTTTGATATAAGAATAGCTTTCACTGCTAAAATCAGAGCTTTGAATGGTTGTTCTTAGCAATGAATAGCCTATGCCTTTTTGTTTGTCGTAGTAGGCATTTAAGAATTCGGTTTGTTTTTCTTTTGAAAGTTTTGCGAATACCTCGGCACTTGCATCAGTTATGGCACCTCCAATTCCGATAAAGTTTTGAAATTTTTTTGCAGGTTCCACAAAAATGGAAGTTTCAGTTTCTAAAGGCTGTTTAGAGGCAGAGAAAACTAAATTATCAGTAGCAGTTAATTTTAAATTAGATTTTTCGGCAGTAGTATAAACCGTGATTTTTTTATTAGTTGTAGTGAATTTTTGTTCCTGTTTTGGGCTCTTCAATTGTGAAAATACAGTTGAAGAAAAACATAAACAAGTAATAATAACGCCAATTTTTTTCATTGAATATGTTTTAAATAATGTAAGACTCAGGTATAAAAAGATTTTCAGGATTCTAAAAAAGATTAAAAAATAGCCCATAATCAAAAAAGAATATGGGCTATTCTAACAACCAAACTTAACTTAAAACTTAACTTAAAATGATTCACAGTTATGAATACATTTCATGTCTTTTGTATAAAAACGTGCTTGTTACGCACGGGTAATTTAGAAATCAGTTCCTTAGTTACCCCAACCAGGATTTGGTGTCATTTTTGGGTTGTTAAGAACCTCTGCGGCCGGAATTGGATATAATTTGTGTTTCTCTACAAAATTTCCGTTCTTTTTAAATCCTTGATTTTTAAGAACAGCTGCAGCATCACCCCAACGAATTAAATCCAGAAACCTGAAACCCTCAAATGCCAGTTCTAGTCTTCTCTCTGTTTTAATTGCATCAAGAGTTACGGTTTTAACCGGTAAATCTACTCTGTCACGTACAGCTGTAAAATAGCCCTGTGCGTCTGTAGTATTTCCTGCTAAAAGATTTGCTTCTGCAGCCATCAGCAAAACATCAGCATATCTGATTAATCTAACATTGGTTCCATAATTCAATTCGGCAACAGGAGTACCGGTTTCGGCAGCTAATGAGCCATATTTAAGTCTGAAATAACCATCCATTCCCCATACCGGAGGCGCTTGTGTCCAGTCCAGATCCTTGTCTACGACCCAGTCTCCGCCGAATTTTGATCTAAGATCTGCAACTGATAATAGGGATGCATTTTTTCTGACTAGATCTCCTTCATCATCAAAAGCTTCTGCCATTTCAGATGTAGGGTAGTTGAACCCCCAACCCGCATTAAGTCCGGAGGTACCTGATTTGAAATAATCGCTTCGCGGTCCCATCAACTGCCAGTTTACGTTGTTCTCCATTGCGCGGTTTCCTCCCCATTGAAAATTTCCCCAATCATAACCTGCGGTAGTAACATATCCAATTTCAAATAAAGATTCTAAACCATATTCAGATGTTTTTAAAAATATTTTTGAAAAATCAGGTGCAAGATCGTATTCATTAGATGTTATTACATCATTGAATGCCGCAGCTGATTCCGGATACATTTTTTGATACAAATATGCTTTTCCATTTATAGCCTGTGCAGTACCTTTTGACATTCTAAAACGCATTTCCGGAGTATATTGACTCTTTTTAGGAAGGTCAGGAATTGCTTCATTTAAATCTTTATGTATTTGGGCATAGATTTGTTCCGGTGTTGATTTTTCCATTGCAAAGTTACCTGCTTTAGGCACTTCAAGTCTTAATGGTACACCGCCCCACATTGAAACTAATTCAAAATAAAAATAAGCTCTCAGTGCTTTTGCTTCAGCTATTAACTGAGTCTTTTTTGGTGTATCAGGTGTTGCAATATTAATGATGGCATTCGCTCTCATTATCCCAAAATACATAGCTTTAAAGCAATGCTCAATAGGTTTGTTTTCGGCTGTAAATGAATAATCATCTAATTGCTGATACGCTGGCTGATCTCCATCTGAGCCACCTCCTGCATGAGTCTCATCTGCAGGAAATGATTTTACAACATACATGGAGTTCCAGTCTGCTGCATAGGCCCATTGCAAAACATCATAACAGGCAAATATCCCTTCTTGTAATTCTTCTTCCGTTTTATAGTAATCCTCTGCATTCAAAGCACCGTAAACCGGTTTGTCTAAGAAATCTTTATCACAGGAGATTAGCATCAGAACTAAACCCGCAATAAACGTTAATTTATAAACTATTTTTTTCATCATTATTTATTTATGAGTTCGAATTAAAATGTAACTGATAGTCCAGTCATGATACGGCTTGCATTAGGATATAAACCTCTGTCAATACCTTGTGAGTTGTTTGAAAAACTTCCAACTTCAGGATCAATACCTTTGTATTTTGTAAAGGTGAAATAATCATCAAGTGAAATATAAAGTCTTAGACTGCTCACTTTTATCTGGCTTAATAATTCAGGATTGAAATTATATCCTAATTGTATCTGTTTGATTCTTACAAAAGAGGCATCCTGAACCATCAAATCACTTGAGTAAATGATTGGGTCGCTGTAAGATGCTTTTGGAAAACTGTTAGTACTTCCTTCTCCGGTCCATCTGTCAGTATAGAAGAATGAAGGACGGTTAGAAAAAGGGTTGTCAACTCTGGCTAAAGCCATATAGTTTTCTCCGCCAAATGCACCTTGTACAAAAAATTTAAGATCAAATCCTTTGTATTCAAAGTCAATAGTTGTAGCCACTATTAAATCATGGTGAGGATCTCCAATGTAGGTTTTATCCTGATCTGTAATATCACCATCGCCGTTAGTATCAACTACAACAGGCTGACCAGGTGTAGGATTCCAAGTAGTAACTTTTCCTAAAGCTGTTTTGTAGGCGTCAATTTGTGCCTGATTTTGGAATATACCATCTGTTTTATATCCTCTGAAATACCAAACCGGTTTCCCAAGTTCAAAAGAAGTTACAGTTCCTAATACAGGAATGATTGCTCCGTCAACTCTTGTAAGTAATGGATTTAAATAAGTTACTTCGTTTTTAATCGTGGTCAGGTTAAGGTTTATACCGTATTTTAACTGATGCTCTGATTCTCTCCATCCTGCTTCAATTTCGAAACCTTTGTTAGTCACATCACCTGCATTTGCGTATGGAGCAGCATAACCTGTCGATAAAGGAGGAGAAGAAGGAGTTAATAAATCACGGGTTATTTTTTTGTAATAATCAAGACCTAATGTTAATCTGTTATTAAAAGCTCTCACATCAATACCTAAATCGGTTTGTTCTGTCGTTTCCCAGGTTATATCTTCATTTGGTAAAATTTTAAGCTCGCCAACTGTTTGATAATTTCCTAATGCATCCGGATATTTCAAACCATCTTTTGTAATCAAAGCCTGCCATTGTCCGGCCGAAATATTTGAGGTTGAGCCGTTTTCACCCCAGGAAGCTCTTAATTTTAAATAATTAACGTCTTGAAGTTTCCAAAATGGTTCATTTGAAATTACCCATCCTGCAGACACAGCAGGAAAATAGCCTGCACGTTTATCTGGTGCAAAAAGAGAAGAGTTGTCGTTTCTCAAAGAAGCCTGAAATAAGTACTTATTGTCATAGGAATAAGTTAGACGCCCAAAATAGGACAGCATTGAAGATGGAGTTCTGTTTCCGGCTATAGTTCCGGTTACAGGGATTTCTCCAACTGTTGCCCAGATGTCACCTTCTTTGATCATACCTGCTGTACGACTGTCTAAATAATTTTTTTCTGAATCCTGAGATGACATACCTGCCATAAGTGAAAATTCATGCTTATTGATCGTTTTGCTGTAAGTGGCAAAGTTTTCAAACAACCAGGTTTTAAAGATGCTTTGATTGTAAGTTTTGTTATTTGTTGTATTCTCTTTATTAGTATTCCACCAATATTTTTGAGTCCAGTCATTATAGTTGTTATAGGTTTGTTCTATCCCATAACGTGTTGTAAAAACAAAACCTTCAAAAGGTTTGATGTTAGCGTAAACATTCCCAATAATTTTAGTTTCCTGAGTTAAACCGTGATCCAGTGCAATTTGTCCAATTGGATTGGCAATTTCACCAACAATGTAATTTGAAAGACCGTAATATTCGCCATTAGCATTTCTCGGCACAGCTTTTCCGCCCGCTATTGCATCCTGAACATGTTGTGGCAGCACAGTACCATTTGGATAATAAACAGGTGTCAAAGGATCCATCAGCATGGCGTGATTCATGATACCATTAAAACTGTCATCCTCTGTAAAGGCTTTACGTTTGTTTACTGAAAGGGAGAAATTTTCTCCAACTTCTAAATATTTACTTACTTTATGATTCGAATTGAATCTTACCGTTGTACGCTTAAAATTGGTTTTATCGCCCCCAATAATACCATCTTGTGTGAAAAAGTTTCCAGAAAGTAAAAAAGTAGAGATGTCATTTCCACCTGCAAGCTGTAGTGTATGATGCTGCATTGGTGCTGCATCTTCAGCGGCCTCATCAATCCAGTTGGTTCCTTGTTTCCCTTTCCAGTCAGCTACATTAGGTCTGTTTCCGGCAGGTTTTGTTTCGTCAATCCACTGAACATACTGATCAGCATTCATCATTTCTAATTTTGTTCTTAAAGACTGAAAACCAAACTGATTGCTGTAAGTAACTTTCATCGATCCTGATTTCCCTTTTTTAGTTGTAATCATCACAACCCCGTTACCACCATCAGCTCCATAGATAGCTGCAGATGCGGCATCTTTTAAAATTTCAAGTTTTTCAATATCGTTTGAATCCAGGAAGTCGATATTGCTTGTACGCATTCCGTCAACTACATATATAGGATCAGAGTTACCATTAGAACCTGCTCCACGAATACGAACTTTAGCCCCGGCTCCCGGAGCCCCGGATTGTGCCATTACGGTTACCCCGGCAGCTTGTCCTTGTAAGACTTGTGTAGATAAACCAACTGATAAATTTGCAATTTGTTCTGCTTTTATCGAAGAAATTGCACCTGTTACAACACTTTTCTTTTGTGTTCCATATCCTACTACTACAACTTCATTTAAGTTTTGAGATTCAGGTTTTAATCTAATTTCTATTTTAGTTCTTCCATTTACAACCTCTTCTACTGTATTATATCCTACAAAACTAATTGTTAGAGTTCCATTAGAAGGAACATTAATTTGAAATTTTCCATCAAAGTCAGAAGCAGTTGCCTTGTTTGTGCCTTTAATTAAAACTGTTGCGCCCGGGACGGGCATTCCACTTTCATCATTTATTATTCCGTTTACTGTCACATCCTGAGCGATTGCGACAACTGAAAACAATAAAGATGAAAAACAAAAAATAAGTAACTTTGTTAATTTCATTTTTCTAAAAATTTTGGTTAATTAATTAGTAATTTGATGCAATAGTATGGTTAAATTTTTATTAATTGTAATTTTTTTTTATTACAAAAACACATCAAACTATTATTTAATACTTTACAAAAACACATCAAAATAATTTTAAATTATTTAAAATCAATAAATTATAATTATTTTTATATTGTTACAATAATGTTAACTTCAGTAAAAAAACACTACATTTATTAAAAATGACTTGTTTAGTTATTAACAGTTTTTCATCGTGCTTTTAAGTTTTTAATAAGTGTGATAATTACTGTTAAAAAGAATATTTAACATTACTAATGAAAAATAGCGTGTAAAAACTATGAAATCCATAAATCATCTTTTTACCAGAGTTTTATTTTTTCTGTACACTTTTAGTGCTTTAGGCCAGGTTAAGGATATTGGGATGCCTAATATTAAAAATTACAAGAGAACAGAATACAAGGGAGGAACTCAAAATTGGAGTATCGATCAGGATAAGAAGGGAAACATTTATTTTGCAAACAACAGTGGGTTAATTCAGTTTGATGGCTCTACATGGCGTAAATATGCTCTGCCAAATAATACCGCAATCAGAAGTTTGAAAATTGATGATTCCGGAAAAATTTTTGTAGGAGGAAATAATGAATTTGGTTACTTTAAACCAAATGAAAAAGGAGAATTAAAATATTTTTCACTTTCAAAATTAATCAGTAGTAAGGATAGTGAGAATATAAATTTAATTTGGAGAATTCATATTTTTAAGGGAGAAGTGATTTTTCAATCTTTTACAAAAGCACTTTTTTATAAAAATAACAAACTGACTGTTTTGAACGCGCCAAGAAAGTTTCAGTTTTCCTTCATGGTAAATAATCGACTTTTTTTTCAGGATAAAGTATTGGGAATTTTAGAATATAAAAGCCAAAAATTATATCCGTTAAAGGGAACAACTGCTCTTAATGATAAAGAAATCTGGGCGATGTTCCCATTACCTAATAACAAGATCCTTTTAGCAACTTTAGAAAAAGGCCTCTTTGTGTATGATTATAATGCTGTGAAGGAATGGAATACGGAAGCAAATAGTTTTATAAAAAGGAATACTTCACTTGGCGGTGCAATTATAAAAAACAAATTTATTATTCTAAATTCGGTTTTAAATGGTATTATAATTTGTGACTTAAACGGAAAGATAATTCAGCATTTGAACCGCCAAAAAGGACTTCAGAATAATACTATATTAACATCCTTTGTTGATCATAAAAATAATATTTGGTTGGGCCTTGATAATGGAATAACCTTTATAAATGAAAATTCTCCTTTTACTTATTTTGATTACAGTTATAATATAGGAACTGTTTATGCATCAGTATTGTATCAAAATAATTTGTATGTAGCAACCAATCAGGGATTGTTTTACCATTCCTGGAATACTTCTTTTACAGATGAACCTTTTAACAGGGTCGAAGGTACAATTGCACAAGCCTGGAATATTCAGGTTATAAATAATACTTTGTTATGTTCCAGTAATAGCGGGGCTCTAGTTATAGAACACAATAAGGTTTCAAAAATATTGGACACGAAAGGTTATTTTGGTTTTAAGCAAATACCTAAGCATCCTGAATATGTGATAGGAGAAAGTTACAACGGCTTCTCAATTTTTAAAATTGCATCTCATAATGTTGAATTTATAAATAAGGTTCAGGGTTTTGATGAAACGACTAATACTTTTGAAGTCGAATTAGATAATGATTATTTATGGTTAAAGAAAAACCCATATTTGTATCAGATGGAACTCTCTGATGATTTGAAAAAAATTGAATCTATAAAAAAATACACTCAGATTTCTACAGTTAATAAAGGAATTGGAAGCTTACAATCCATTAATAATAAAATTTATTTCCAGACAAAAAATCACTTTTATAGATTTTCTAAAGATCAGGATGGTTTTTTTGAAGACAGAAAAATGAGTAACCTTTTTAGTAATATTCCGGTAATAAATACATTGATTCAGGATTCTAAAGGGAATTTATGGTATTCTTTTAATGAATCTTTAGGCGTTTTAGAAAAATCAGATAATGGAAAATATGTTAGGAAACAAGCTCCGTTTTCTAATTTAACAGGTAATCTGGTAAATAATTATATAGCTGTAAATACAGTAGATCAGAAGAACATTTTTATAGGATTGACAGATGGGCTGACACATTATGATGCCACAATTTCCAATACATTTATAACAAAACCAACCGTATTTATTGATAGTTTCTCTTTTCCGGGCGATACTATAATAACCGGAAACCTGACAGCAAATGAGAAACAATTTGATTTACCTTACAGTGGCAATCATGTGAAGTTTACATTTTCTTCTCCAACATTCGAAAATCAGGAGAACGTTACTTATTCCTATAAGCTGGAACCTTTTGAAGATACCTGGCGCAATTGGTCTTCTGTTTCTATAAAGGAATATACCAATTTAAGAGAAGGTAATTATACGATGAAATTAAGAGCCAGAAATAGTTTTGGTGTGCTTTCAGAAGTTGATCAGATTAAATTTACCATTTCACCTCCGTGGTACAGACATTTTTTAGCTTATATTTTTTATTTGTTATTGATTTTTGCCGGTACTTATGTGATTTCAAATAGAGTTAAATTAAAAATCAGAAAAAACAAATATTACGAAACTATTGAACAAAGACGATTATACCTTGAAAAAGAATCTAAAATAAGGCATGAACAGCATGAGCTTGAAAAAGAAATTGAGAAATTAAAAAGTGATAAGCTTCAAATTAAAATTTTGGCAAAGGATAAGGAACTTGTAAATAACTCTTTGCAAGTAGTAAAGAAGAACAAGACTTTGAATACCATAATAAGTAAACTGAAAGAAATCGATACCAATATATTAGATGATTCTACTAAATCTGAATTCAATAAACTTCACAAAAGTATTGTAAAAGAAGTCAATACAGATAAAAGCTGGAAAGATCTGGAAAAACACATTAAGAATGTTCATTTTGATTTTTTAAAAAGGTTAAAAGAAAAATATCCCACAATTTCTCCCAGAGAATTGGATTTATCAACTTATCTTTTAATGAATATGTCGACCAAAGAGATTGCCGAAATTATGAATATATCAAACGGAGGAGTTGAATTGGCAAGGTATCGCTTAAGAAAAAAACTCGGCTTAAATAAGAAAGAGAATCTTATTGGCTTTTTAATGAGTATTTAATGGATACAAAGAAATGAAGCATTCTCACAAAAAATGTATTTTACAAAAGCGAATTGTTTTACCAAAACCTATTTTTTAAAGGAAAAATAAATATCTTTGAAACTATGAGCACAGCAACAAAACCAAATCATATAGGGCGAAAAATCAGCCGTATTCGTGAACTTAGAAACATGAAACAAGAGGCTTTGGCACAGGCATTAGGAACCAACCAACAGGCAATATCCGCTATGGAAAATAGTGAAACTATTGAAGAGGAAAAACTTATTGAAGTGGCAAAAGCTCTTGGTGTAACTGTGGAAGCAATTAAAAACTTTTCTGAGGAAGGTGTTATTAATTATTTTAACAACATTTATGATCACGGTGCGTTCAATAAACATTATAATGAATGTACATTTAATCCTCTTGATAAAGTTGTAGAGCTTTACGAACGTTTAGTTCAATCTGAGAAAGACAAAGTCGAATATTTAGAGAAATTACTCAAGGGAAAATAAAGCAATTTACAAAATTTGCAAACCTTCAAAGTCATAGATTTCGAAGGTTTTTTTATGCTTATATTTTTCCTATTCATTTTTTTCGGTCAATCTGTAGTCTCTGCTTTGCTTGCAGTAAAATACATACAAATTATGTAGGATATATATTTGTTAAAGTAATTTTAAATTTTATTTTTACAAAAAAATTCTTACTTAATATATCGCCAAATAACTTATGGGACATTTTTCAGAACAGGTACATATCAGTATAGGGAGTTTTACCCAAAATGTAGTTTATCATAATTTAGAGTTGTCACAAAAGATGGCAGATCACCATCATTTTTCTTTTGTATGGCAATATACAGGCAAGGCGATCATAAATCCGGCAGATCAGGCAAAGGCTTTGCGGACGTATCTTGGAGATGAAGTTATCTTTACCTTTAAAAGCCTTACCGGAATCCGGTTGATGAGCAAAGGAATCATAACAGAATTATCTTCTATAGATCTTCATGGCAGCGCCGAAGGATTACATGTCAAAGGGATCAGTCATACTATCGTTCTGGATGATATGAAAAAATCAAGAACCTACCAGCAAAGAAGTATGAATGATATAGTGCTGGATATTTTAGCAGAAGGTCCGGGAGAATTCTATGAAAGAGATGCTATAAAATCTACCTATCTTCAGGAGTTCAAATACATGGCTCAATATAATGAAACCAATTTTGATTTCTTAAAACGATTGGCCAGACGTTATGGGCAATGGTTTTATTTTGACGGAATGCGAATGCAGTTCGGACAAACCAAAACCAGTAAAATAAAACTCATCAACGGATCTTCGCTGCATGGTTTTAAAATACAGACCAATATGGCTTCTCATAAAATTTCTTTGGGAGGGTATGATTACAATGGTGCAGCCAATATTCGTAATTCCTCAGCAAGAACATCCTCAGGAAGTAAAGACAGTTTCTCTGCTGTTGTAGGACATAACCAGGGAACCGTTACCCAAAACGACCTTAATAATGGAGCTTATACCACCAATGCCCAAAACAGTGAAGAAATCGAAGAAATGGTCAAACTGCAAACAGCAGGCAGCGACGCCAATAGTGTATATTACAGCGGAACCTCTTATTTTCCGTTAGGACTTGGACAGGTTTTCAGCATCGTAAACCAAACTGTAGAGCATGAACTGATTGTGACAGAAGTGACACATATTTCGCAGGTACACGGAAATTATTCCTGTAATTTCAAGGCCATTCCGGCAGATGTTGCAGCACCACATTTTACAGACGTCAATGTATTTGCTAAAGCAGAAACACAGCCAGCGAAGGTAAAAGACAACAATGATCCGGAAGGATTGGGACGTGTAAAAGTACAGTTCAACTGGGCAGGTGGAAACAATTCAAGTGAATGGCTACGAATGATACAGCCACATTCAGGCTCAGGAAAAGGATTTTACTTTATTCCTGAAATTGACGAAGAAGTTTTAGTAGGTTTTGAAGGGAGCAATGCACAGAATCCGTATGTTTTAGGAACACAGTATAATGGAAGCCAGTCTAGCGGTTATGCAGACGGTCAGAATAATGTAAAGGCAATTCACACCCGTTCAGGAATCAAATTTATTTTGAACGACGGTGAAGGAAGTATTTTAATTGAAGATCCGAGTGGTAATATCTGGAAGATGGATGGTCAGGGAAATATTGATGTTAATGCGCCAAAAACTTTTTCTGTGAATGCTGCAGATATTAATTTGTCAGCAAGTAAAAATATTAGTGTGAACGCCGGAATGAATATTTCTGAAAGTGCCGGAGAAGATAAAACTACCACTGTAGGTTTGATGCATACACTATCCATTGGGGTTGATTATATGGTAAATGTGACGGGTAAATTATTTGAAAATGTGATCGGAGAAAGAAAATCTCAATCTAAAAAAATTATAAATAACCACGAAAGCCACGAAATGAATATTGAGAAAAATAAAAATGTCCATACAGAAGGTGAGTTCAAAATCAATTCAACTGAAAAATCTAACATGTTTTAATTATGACAATCTACAGATCATCAGGCAAGAATACAGAAATTTGCGAGGAATATGTACTGTACACCAGAAACTATGTCGAAAATGTAGGCGGGAAATCGACTATTACAGCTAAGGGAGGTACAACTTTTGGTGATAAACCAGAAACTGCAAAACCTTTGGAAATAACAAATCTATATGTAAAAGTAAGATTAAAAGACAATTACAATGGAGAATTCGGTTTTGATTGGGTCGATGTAGATCCAGAAACCAAACAGATAGAGAAAATACAAGGTGTACCTTTTTCAGAGGTAGAATACTTCTATAAAAAAGATCCAGCTAATCCAGATTTAGGAGATATTGTTGCAACAAGTACAGATCCGATAGGAGCAAAACATGCTATTCAGGATCATTATAATTTCAATCCTGTAAGTAAGCATATTGATATTCCTTATGCACTAATTAAACTTGGCAAAACAATAAAATTAAGTGCCGAAATCATTGTTTGGAAACATAAAATAAAGAATGATATACTTACGATAACTGGTGACGAATTTTATGAGTTTGTAATAGAAAATGGAGAAAAAGAAGGGAATACTGCTAAGATAAAATTAACTAAGGCAGGAAAGATTAATTTTTCAATAAAATGTTTGAAAGAGGGAGGAGAAAAAAAATATGATTTTAATCATATTAGCCCAATTACAGGTTCGCATGCAGTAGGTGGAATAACGATGATGGAAAATAAAGAACTGGTATTAAAATTTAGAGTGATTGCTTTAGTTTCATCAGATGGCAACCCAACTGAGAAAGCTAAGACTTTATTTAAAAAATTTAAGGATAATGAAATTACGGACTATCTGAATAATAACTCACTTAATCAAGCTGGATATAAGGTTGAAATAGAAAATGAAACTATGTTTAAAAGTTTAGATGATACTAATTTAGATGACTACTTTTATGCATTTGACAAGGAAGATTGGACGAAAAGAAATCTTTTTTCGGTAGATGAAAACAGAAAAAAGTATACTCTAGTAAAGGATAAAAAGGGTGAAGAAAAATTTAACATAGAACAACAAGAAGGTCAATTATTATTAAATTATGAAGAACAAGATGGAATTGATTCAAATGGAAACAAAAAATATAAAACTTATTCAAATGATTTAGACTACATTACAATTGCTTCATATCAAAACAAATTAAAAACTAAATATGTTGGTGGTACAATCATTTTGTCTGATCTGGAGTGTTCGAATGCAGGCGTAGCCGCATTTAGTAGAATGTTTCCAATTAATCATTATGGACTATTTGTAAGCGCAAATGGAATCGAATCTAAAAGTACCTATGCACATGAATTGGGTCATATGTTGGGATTAGAACACACTTTTTTTGAAGAAGACGAAAAAAAAGAAAGTAAGGATAAAATAAATAAAATTAAATCTTATAAAAATAAAATAGAAGAATGCAACGAAAAAATAATTAAAGAAAAAACATCTAATCAAATAAGTGAGACAAACTTAAATGCTAAACCATTAAAGAATCAATCAAAAGTACTTAATACTTTTAAGAAATTTTTTATAAAAAAACAGACTTTAGAAGAATGCTTAATTAATACTAATAGTTATCTGGTCGAAAAAATAGGGTATACAAATGAACAAATTAAGTTTTACACCGATAAAGTGAATGATAAAAAAGAGTATTCCTCCTATTCAATAGCAGAAAAAAAAGTTTCTAAAGCTGAATTTAATGAAACATTAAATAACAATTTAAAGATAAATCAAACAGAAAAGACTGTTTTAGACAAGGAGCTAGAAAATAATCAATTAACTTTAAATCGATTATGTTTAATTAATATTGACAACTTATTTGAATTTGATTCAGAATACCATCTAACTTATGAAGATATGTTAAAAATATATAATGATTATTTAGAATTAAAGTTAGAAAAAGAATGGCAAGTCATAACAGCTAATTATTTATATTTTAATTATAAAAGTACTGAGAACATAATGGATTATGGTCAAATATTATCTGGAGGAAAAGATTCCGCAAAGAAAAATAAATTTTTGAGCCATCAAATAATAATAATGAGAAACGATTATGAGAATTATAAATAAGTGTTTCGGTTTACTTTTTTGCTTACTAATTAGCTGTAGAGCAAATGTTAATGAAATAACCGCTGAAGTAACAACTTATAAGCCGCCTGTTGAAGTTTCCTATAATGAATCCAAAGAAAATTGTGCTGATTGTCCAAATTATCGTTTAATTGATACTGTAGAAAATGGTAGAGCAGTAACAATTATTTATTATGGAAATACAAAATCAAAAAAATTCAAAAATGAAGTTTGGAATTATAGAAATGGTGTCTTAGTGAATAAGATTAAAGATACTATTATTGAAAATGTAAGATTATTTTCAAAAGAAGAAATAAATGGAGATGAAACTGTGATAACAAATTTTGAAAAAAACAATCCGAAAAAGGAATACGAATCAATTTATAAATTTAAAAAAGGAAAAAAAGTTTTTCAAATTAGTGTTAGTGTTGATGAAAAAGGAAACGTCATAGAACAAAAAAAAGGCTTCGATGAAAAAGGAGAACTTATTACAAGATTGCAACGCGAACATAGAGCATTTCAATATCCAAAGGATAATCAAAATAATGAAATAACAGAATATTATAAATTCGGTAAAAAACACCAATGGTCTAAATTAACTTATATTGAAAGTAAAAGCAATAGTGAATTGCAAATAACAAGATTAGAAACCCTAAGTTATTATAATTTAAAAAATGAGTTGATAAAAAAAGAATTTCTTAAAGATATTTCCGGAACTGTTTCTGAAGTATTTAGTGGGCAAGATGTAAAAATTGTTCAAAAAATTGAACTTCTTAAAACCGAGTATTATAAAAGGGGGAAACTTGTAAAGACATTGGTTAATGATAAAGGCAGATAACTTTAGAAAAAAGCCTGAATTTTTAAACCTTTGCATTCTGATTATGAGAAAAGATTATGAAAATTATTAATTATATAATCGTATTTATTTTTTGTTTGATAATTAGTTGTAAAACAAAGACAATTACACTAGAGGTTGATAACAAACAAGCCGGATATGTAGATATGGGAGCAGCTGTTTATTTAAACAATCATTATTTTGAATGTAGTTCTTGTAGTAAATATCTTTTGGTATACCAACACTTGTTTCTTTACAAGACAAATAGTAATAATGGAGACTATTTAAGTGAATCCGATAAATACGCTGGCACGAGAAGAGGAGTTCTTATAGATGGCAAACAATCAGGTCAATGGATTTCTAAAAGATCTTTTGATTTTGATTCTCTGGGGTTTGTTAAAAACAGAGAATATGTATATAGAGAAGAATATTTTAAAAATGGTTTAAGAGACAGTATTTATAAAATTTACAATAAAAATGGTAAAATAATTTATTCAACTAATTTTAAAAATGGTACAGGACTCGAAAAAGACTTTCATGAAAATGGGAAACCCTATTATGAAATAGAAACAAAAGATGGGTATTTTGTAGATACTTTAAAGCTCTATAATGCTAAAGGAACTTTAATTGAAAAATTATTATACAAAAAGGATTCTCTTGTATATCGTAAAGTTTTGTAATTAATTATAAATATGGTAAGTGTTATATTTTTTAAGTGTCAAATTAGAATAATGAGAAAAGGATTATGAGAATTATTACTTGTACATCCATCGTAATTGCTTTAATTATATTGTTAGGGTGTAGATCGAGTCACCCAACTAAAATTTCAAAAATTGATTCTAAATTTCAAAAACATGATAGTTTAAAACAAGTTATTT
>CAUPQW010000025.1:0-38746 GCA_963513545.1 uncultured Flavobacterium sp. | reverse complement strand
TGGTTTAGCTAAATTAGGTCATAAAGTTATTGCAGGAGTACAAATCCTGCCGGAAGTTACTGCTCTTCGCAAAAAAGTTGCCGAAGCAGGACTTGAAAACAATATAGAAGTGGTAAAACTGGACATTCTTGACAAATACGACGTTGCTAATGCCTTAAAACGTGACATCGATGTATTCTTTAGTAATGCAGGAATCGGGGAAAGCGGTCCGGTATTTGAAATTCCGCTTGATTTGGTTCGTGCTAATTATGAAACAAATGTTTTTGCTCCGCTGCAGCTATCACAAGGATTTGCTTCTAAATGGATCACAGAAGGCAAAAAAGGTAAAATCGTATTTACTTCTTCAATGGGTGGATTATTCACGCCATCTGGTTACGGAATCTACGTTTCAACCAAACACGCTCTTGAAGCAGTTGCAGAAGCATTGGCTGATGAATTGAATCCTTATGGAATCAAAATTCAAACCATTAATCCTGGAGCTTACTTAACTGGTTACAACGAAACAATGGCCGAAAATGCTTTCCGCTGGCTGGATGACGACAAAAACTTCACCAAACGTGCTGATATGAAAGCCAATTTCGATTCGCTTTTAGGTACACCAGAAGGAAGACTGGATCCACAGGAAATGATTGATGCAATTATCGAAATTGTACCGTCAGATAACGGTAAATTCAGAAACGTGGTGCCACAGTTTGTAGAAGACATGTTAAAAGACCACCAGTTAAAAGCTTGGGAAAATACCATTTAATGATCACGTTTCATAATAATGATGGTTTCAGCAGGGCATCTCAATAATAGGATGCCGAATAAAATAATATAGTTTAAGAAAATCTAATACTAAATATCATGTCAACAAAAAAAACAATATTAATAGTTAGTGCAGGCTCGGGTTTGAGCCTTTCAGTTGCCGAACAATTCGGTAATGAGGGATTCGCTGTAGGTCTGATCAGCCGTAATCCCGAAAAGTTGAAAAACTTAAAAGAATATTTAGATGCAAAAGGAATTGAAAGTTATACTGCTGCAGGTGATGCCAGAAATGCTGAAGACCTTACCAATGCAATACAAACTTTAGGTGAGTATTTAGGAGGTTTCGACGTTGTACACTACAATGCCGCCGTTGTAAAAGCTCAGGATATCCTCGCAGAAAGTTCTGAATCTTTAACAAAGGAATTTACGGTAAACGTTGCAAATGCTTTACATACCTTACAAATTACCCACCCTGATTTAAAACAGAAGCAGGGAGCATTACTTCTAACTGGAGGTGGTCTTGCTTTAACGCCAAGTTCAGATTATGGTTCACTATCGATTGGTAAAGCAGCATTACGAAGTCTGGCCTATCAGCTGCACAGTCGTCTAAAGATAGAGAATATTCATGTAGGCTTATTGACCGTGGATGGTTTGATTGATCCGGCAAGTAAGACCCATTCTCCCGAAGAACTGGCAAAATTATTTTATGCGCTATATCTTGACAGATCTATTGTAGAAATACACCACGCAGCCGAAAGCACACATTATAAAAGCCTTTAATCCCAAAAGGGCAGAATTTAAAGCACTAATTTTTTAAAGGTTAGTGCTTTTTTTATTAATTTTACAAGACTAATAATTATGAGAATGGTAAGAGAAACACTTGATAGTAAAGAGATTAATACCCTTCGTGATTTACCGGATATGATTCCTGTTTTTCGTGAGTTTTTTGAAGATTGGACCATAAGGGTATTTAACCGTGAACAGCACGAGTGCCGTAATTACCTTTCTCCAAACCGCAGGGAATTTTACAAAATATTATTAATTACAAAAGGGCAGGGGGTATTTACGATGGGGCTTAATACCTACTATGTCGAAGAACCTACTTTACTATTTATTCATCCAAATGATATCATTTCTTGGAAAAATATTTCTCAAGAAGGAGAATCTGGAGGCTATTATGTACTTTTCAAAAAATCGTTTGTCAACCATCATTTACAGTTAAAAGCTATAATAGATAAATTCGCATTGTTTACAGACAAACCAAAAAGTGTAATTCGCTTAAGTCAGGAAGAACTTCCCCGAATTACTCAGTATTTTGAGCGGATGCAGGAAGAAGAGCTGGATAAAGCTAATGTTGATTTTAGAGAAGACTCCCTACAGGCATTTCTTCAGTTATTAATGGTAGAAAGCATGAAGGTAGCCCGATTTCCGAAACCGGATGAGGTAACCGAGGACTATTCACACATACACCATTTCTTCGATTTATTAGAAAAGGAAACTTCAGGTATCAACTACGATCAGCCAATCCGTATCAAAACCGCAAAGGAATTTGCTTATGACCTGCAGATGCATCCTAATTATCTCAATGCAGTTCTTAAAAAACATACAGGTCAGAATGCAAGCACACATATTAGAAACAGAATTCTTGATGAAGCCAAAGCCTTACTGGTACAGACAGACTGGAGCCTTCAGGATATAAGTTTTAGTGTTGGTTTTGCAGAGCAGCCTAATTTCAGCCAGTTCTTCAAGAAAAATACTGGTTTTACACCTGCCGAATTCAGACGCAGTTTCTAAAAATCAATATCCCATTATATATGCAAAGCCCTCGATTTACGAGGGCTTTTTTATTTTACACCTTCAATTATTTAAATCTTTGATATTCATAATATAGGCTTTGTTATTCGTACAGAAAAAGCTTGGGTTTATACTGAACTTTGTATCATCAAATAAGATAAACGATATCCTTACCGATAACAATTTAGATATAAAGATTATGAATACAAAAAATCAAAATACAGATACAGTTACTTTATTCGTGAAGCTTTTTGTAAAAGCGGAAAGCAATGCGAAAGCAAGACAGGCACTATTGGCAGATGTGCATGGTGCATGGAGCGAAGAAGACAATTACAAAATGGAACTTTACGATGCCGCAGAAAAGCCAAATATTCTGTACCTCTTTGAGCGATGGAAAAACCAAACTGCTCTAGAAAACCACTTTGAACAGCCCTACACTCAAGGCGCTTTTGATCTTCAAAAAGCAGATTTAATGGCACCTATAGAAATGAACTACCTCACAGATCTTTGGCCTGTCAACGAAACCCTGAAAAAAGAAGAACACAGAGCCTTAACAACGCTCATAGTTCCTTTTGAAGTAAAACCTGGCAATGGCCCGCAAATTATAGAACTTTTTGAAAAATTTGTGCCTCTGGTTAGACAGGAGCAAGGGAACGTTGAATTCAGTTTTCACAGCGTAAAAGGAAATGATAATCTATTTGTGCTGTACGAACGTTGGGAAACTCAGCAAAATCTTGAAGCACATAACAAACTTGAGACAACTGCTGAATTAGTCGATAATGTAGGGAAATTAGTAAATGGAACCGTATTAGGCTCGGTACTTTTCGTAACAGACATCAGCGAATAAAAACAAAACAATATAAAAATTTAAAGTCATGAAAAATAAAAAAGTATGGTTGATTACAGGAGCTTCCAAAGGAATGGGTTTTGCTGCAGTGAGATACCTGTTGTCAAGAGATCAGACAGTTATAGCAACTACAAGAGATGCTGACAAGTTTGATCAAAGCGTTCGCAGTAATCCAAAACTGGAAGTAATCAGTCTTGATTTAACAGATGAAAATGCTGTTAAAACAGCCATTACAGCTGTCAGCGAAAAATATGGAACAATCGATATGCTCATTAACAATGCCGGTTACGGATTTGCAGGAGCTATTGAAGAAGCCAGTGAAAAAGAAATTGCCAATGTTCTGGCTGTTAATGTCGAAGCCACTCTAAGGATAACCCGATATGTTTTGCCAATTATGCGCAAAGCAGGCAACGGTCATATTATTAACCTTTCTTCTGCATCAGGATTGGTAAGTTCCCCAGGATTCGGAATATATAATGCAGCGAAATACGCAGTTGAAGGATTCTCAGAAGCACTCTATCATGAAGTAAAAGACTTAGGAATCAAAGTTTCTATTATTGAGCCCGGAGCTTTTCGTACCAATTTTTTAGATAGCTCGCTGGCCGTATCGCAAAATACCATTTCGGACTACGATGCCACTGCGGGCAAATTTAGGAACACAGTTAAAAACAACAATGGTAATCAACCGGGAGATCCCGAAAAAGCAGTACGTATTATCGCTGAAATAAGCGAGATGAAAAATCCGCCATTACGTCTCTTGCTAGGGCAGGATGCATACACTCGCGTGACAAAAAAAATAGGCGAAATGCAGGCCGAAATAGAACAATTCAAATACATGACCCTTGCATCGGGCTTCACACTTAATTAATCAACTAAAAATACAGATATTATGAAAACTTTAAAAACGACAGTATGGGCGTTCATTACCCTGTTGGGACTTAGCGCTTCAGCACAAACAGAGGCTGAAAACAAAAAGATTATTAAAGCCGGCTTTGAGCGTTGGGCAAAAGGAGAAGGAAGTTTCTTTGACCTGCTTACAGATGATATGGTCTGGACAATTAATGGAAGTGCCCCACTTTCCAAAACCTATCATGACAAACAACAATTTTTGGAAGAAGTCATCAATCCGCTTAATGAGCGTCTTTCCAAAAAAATTGTCCCTTCACTGAGGGTACTATATGCAGAGAAAGATATTGTGATTGCACTGATAGATGGTACAGCAACAGCAAAAGATGGACAGCCTTACAATATGTCTTATGCTTGGTTTATGCAGATGGAAAAAGGCAAAATTATTCGTGTTGAAGCATTTCTGGATGGAATTCAATTTACGGACATAATGAAAAGGATTCCTGCAGGAAACTAATTAGATCAATTATTCAACCACTAAAAAATTATAATCATGCACGCAGGAAGACGTTATTCGTTATCAGAATTTTTGATATGGTCACGACGCGGTATATACTATTTATTTATAGTATCGGCTGTACCGGTTTTACTCTATAAATTATGTGGATTGCAATGGATGTACATTCCTTGGGCACCCGTAACATTGATAGGAACTGCAGCAGTATTTATTGCAGGCTTCAGGAATAATGCCACTTATGCACGTTCGTGGGAAGCCAGACAAATCTATGGGGCAATTGTTAACAGCAGCCGTTCCTGGGGTATTATGGCAAAGGATTTTATCGACAAAAAGAATCCCGATCTGCAGAACCTGAGGAGAATCCTCATCTACAGACATATTGCATGGCTGACGGCATTGCGGTTTCAGTTACGCCAGCCAAGAAAATGGGAAAATGTCCGTGTTCAGTCAAGATACAAGGAATATGCTAAAAAGTATCGGGTGGCAGAATGGGATGAAAATTTAGTTGATATTATAAAACCCCTTTTGTCTAAAAATGAGCTCGCTAAAATCATTGATGCTGCCAATCCTGCTGCACAGATAATAGGCCTGCAGTCGGAGCACCTTAGCCAGCTGAATTCCGAAAACGAAATTGAGACCTTGAAATACGTCGAAATGATTACTGTGTTAAAAGAATTTTATGATCAGCAGGGGCGTAACGAGCGTATCAAAAACTTTCCGTACCCAAGGCAATTTGCCAGTATAAGCCTTTTTTTATTCACCTTTTTATTATAATGACGCCATTCGGAATCCTCAAGGAATTCGACAACCTCGGGGTTTATGGTATATGGCTTACAATACCATTCAGCATGATTATAGGCTGGATATTCCTGATCTTGGAAGGTGTAGGTGAAAGTACTGAGAATCCGTTCGAAGGAGGGGCAAACGATATTCCTATAACCGCAATCAGCCGGACTATAGAAATTGATTTACGCGAAATGATCGGTGAAACCGATGTGCCTCTTCCAGTACAACCGATAAATAATATTTTGATGTAACCGCGGGCAGCATTGTCATAATCTTTCCTTATAAACCACTTATAATTCATCTTTGAAATTCATAATAAACCCTTTGCAATAGGTATAATCTACCTAAGGTTTTATTCGGAATTTTGGAGTATCAAATAACAAATAATTATTAATTTTAAAATTAGAAATCATGAAATCACAGATTCACGAACACCCAAAAAACAATTTATTCTTAGTGAGTAAAAACTTTATCAAAAACACAGTAATAGCATTAAGTCTTTTACTTGCTTTAGTATCAAATGCACAACACAAACATGACACAGGATTTAAAATGCCTGCCTTAAACCCGAAAAGCCCTTTGGCTGAATTGAATGGGAACCACGTAGGTATCAGAGTACCTGATTACGACGCTGCCATTAAATGGTATACCGAAAAATTAGACTTCCGTATTATACACGAATGGCCTTACGCCGATGAAAAACTGGCTTATTTAGCACCAGCCAATAGCAATGATTTTTGGATTGAAATTCTAGCAGGCGGTAAATTAAGTGAACCAATCGTGTACAATGATTTAGGGAAAAGCCTGGAGAAAGCAGGGTTTCACCATATCTGTATGGATGTAACAAGTGTTGACAAAACTGTAGCAGAATTGAAAAAGCGAGGTGTAACCATTGTAGGAGATATTTTTTATTTACCTGCTATCAGCCGCAAACTTGCGTTCTTTCAGGATCCATGGGGAAATATGATTGAACTTTCAGAAATTGTTAAAAAATAAGTTGAGATTTGCCATAAAAGCCTTTAGTTTTCCAAAGGCTTTTATGATTTACCAAAGTAGTAGTTTGTACTGAGTACTAAATAAAATTGTAAGGATGATTAATAAAATGAAACAGCCAATTCTAATCTAGTTTTCAAACTATTACGTTTCTTGTTTTTATGTTCTCATGAACAGAATTACTTAAAAGTATAGACATTAGTAAAATTGCAATAAATAGAATAAAAAATGATAAATAAAAAATTTGCCTACACAGGACTTTGTTTTTTTTTAGTTACAATAATGCTTCAGGCGCAGCGTGCTGAAAGTTTGCAAACCATACTGCTTAGCGAGAGAACACAAACCGCTCCAGAAAATATTTTTAAGAAATTTAGAGATGCTGGAATGAAGCCAGTTAATCATGAACTGACAAAAACTGAAAAGGAGAAAATCAGCAAGGCAATCTCTATATTGCCACCCTTGCATCAAAAAGTTTTAAAAGACCATTTGCACAGCATCAGTTTTATGGATAATATGCCAAATACAGCACTTACATCTTTGATTGTAAATCCAGGTCCTGCAAAAACCTTTAATATAACTTTTCGTGCTGAAATTTTAAACGAAACAATTTCAAAATGGGCTACCTGGAAAGAAAATACCTGTTATAGTAAAGCTGAAAACAATAATTATCAGGTTGTTATTGAGGCTGGTGAGATGGATGCCATTGTATATGTTTTACTTCATGAAGCAACTCATGTTGTAGACATGGTTTTAAATACTACCCTTCCAATGGATGACACAAAGCAGGTTTGGCCAGCTCAAACTCCTTTTGCAGTTGGTATTTGGCATAAACCAACAGAACCTTTGGGAGATTCAACTAATTCATTGCTGGAAACTACACGTTTTAGAAGTGGTGAGGTTTTGCCAATTTCATCTGCATCAGATGTTTACAAGCACTTCAGGAAACACCATTCTGTTCTTTGTATAGTATGGCTTCATGGTCTGAAGACCTTGCCGAAATGCTGACTATTTATCATTTAACACAGAAAATGAACCAGCCTTTCAAAATAGTAATTAAACAAGACGGAATGGACATTTTTACCTATGAACCTTTTACTAACCCAAAAGTTGTAAAAAGACAAAACAACTTAGCGGTGTTTTATGAGTCTTAGACACAAAGATTTTGTTCGATTTTATAAATATTGAAAAGTGGTGTAAAAGAAAAAACCCTGCAAATAGTTGGATTTGCAGGGTTTACCGCTTTTTTTGGCCTTTTTTGTAAACTTTGAAAAGTCTCTTTTTAAGCCTTCAGCGGAGAAAGAGGGATTCGAACCCCCGGACCTGTTACAGTCAACAGTTTTCAAGACTGCCGCATTCGACCGCTCTGCCATTTCTCCAATATACCGCAATCATGCTCTGAATGCGGGTGCAAAGATAAAATGTTTTTTCGATTCTGGAAATTTTTCTGCTACTATTTATCAATAAAATGATTTCTCGTGTGCTTGTCTACTCTTTAAGGATAAAATTTTAATAAAAACCCCTGAACCTTTTTCAAAGCCTGAAAAAGGCATGTTTTTCACAACTTTTGTCCTGTTTTTCACAACACTTTTTAAAAACGACCCATCTAAATTTGTTTAGAGTTTAGAAACAAATAGTGTATAAAAAGCAAACAGACAAGGGTATGGAGTCAAAAGGAAGTCTTAAAAGTATTATGGTAGAAATAGTCTGTTATCTGTATGTCCTGTTGTTTGTCTACGCGGCAGTCAGCAAAATATTGGATTTCGAAAACTTTCAGGTACAGTTGGGGCAGTCGCCTTTGCTAAGTGCCTTTGCAGTTGGGGTGGCATGGCTCGTTCCGGGTACCGAACTGCTCATTGCATTGGCACTCATAATACCAAAGTTTAGAAGTTTAGGACTTCTGGGAGCGTTTACACTGATGACCATGTTCAGCGTTTACATTTTCATCATCCTTCATTACAGTTCCTTTGTTCCCTGTTCCTGCGGAGGAATATTAGAAAAAATGACATGGAACGTCCATCTCGTTTTTAATAGCGTATTCGTCCTGTTGGCAGCTTTGGCAATCGTATGGCATGCTAAAAAGAATAGAAAGAAAGGAATTCCTCCCGCACGAATCCTTTCGTGTGCCACAAAGAGTAGAGATAAAGAATAAAGAAAGGAAACCCCGAAAGTTTGATAATTACATAGTAAACTTCCACATCACTTGCAATTTAAATGCGTTTGGTATTATTACTTTATTATCTTTGGCCAAAATCTGAAACATGCGAAAACTATTACTTTCACTGTTGTTGCTTCCTGCTTTATTTCAAGCGCAAAATGCAGCTAGTGCCGATCCGGGATTTATTCCTGCTACGGTTTGGAATAATTATGAAAAACAAGTCAACGATATGGCGCTTCAGTCCGACGGCAAAATTGTCATTGCGACTACCCAATCTGTTTCTACGGGATGGACGCGAACCATAGAACGACTCAATGCAGACGGTTCGAGTGATGCTGCTTTTAGGGTATTGACCGATAATATGGCAAATCGCCATAAATGTCCGATACTGATACAGTCCGATGGCAAAATTATATTGGGCTCCCAATTTACAGTAGCAGGTGTAATCAAACCTATGATTCGGCTGAACACCGACGGTAGTATTGATACAACCTTCGACACACCAGCTTTGCCAGCGTCTTCTTATATCTACTGTTTGACCTTGTTGCCAGACGGGAAGCTACTGGTTGGAAATGACTCTGCTAAAAAACTGCTTTGCCTGACCGCTGATGGTGCTTTAGATACCACTTTTTATGATGTGCATCCCGAAATAGAGCAGTGCCTTGCCGTATTGGTATTGCCAGATGGCAAGTTGATTGTAGCCGGTAGAATATTCATGCCGGACCCAGGAGGGGAAGTTGGGGAAACGTCCTACATGCTTGAAAAACTAAATGCCGACGGCACCATAGATCCAACATTTGATATCAACACCGGTTTTGTAGGTCAGAATGGTTATACGTCTTCATTGGCATTACAGCCTGACGGAAAAATACTGGTGGGCGGAAGGTTCGATACTTGCGACGGCAACAATTCTAAGAGCTTAGCACGGCTGCACCCCGATGGAAGTTATGACAACACGTTTACATCCCCAATATATGACACAGAACCAGAACCTGTGGTAAATGACATTTTAGTGCGACCTAACGGCAATATCCTGATTGGAGGTAATTTTAGGGCGAGCACTATTTATTGTATTGCTATGCTGTTACCAAACGGTTCAGTAACGTATTCTTTTTCGCCATCGACGGCTGGTACTAGCGTTACATTTAGAGAATACTCGGCTGTGCGCAGGGTCTTGCAGCAACCTGACGGTATGATCTTGCACTGTGGTGATTATCAGGTTGTTGATGGTCATTATGGTAGGAGAAACATGATTCGCTTGCTCGGTACTGATAGCTACCTTGTAAACGGCTATACCCGATTGGATATGCAAAATAATGGATGTACCGATGCCGATCCCGGATTTACGTACCTTAAGTACAAACTGGTGAACGGTACGAACCAAAGTTTTTATTATTCCAGTTCCAATGGTTACCATGGCGTAATGCTCAAAGATGGCACAAGCGTTATTACGCCTATACTTGACAATCCGACTTGGTTCAGCGTTTCGCCATCAAGTATCAGTCTGAATATGCCATCGGCAACAAATTATGCAAACCAGAATTTCTGCGTGACCGCAGTCGGAAGCCACCATGATTTGTCGGTTGTAATAGTGCCAATTAATGAAGCGATACCAGGTTTTGACGCCTATTATAAAGTTTTGGTTAGGAACAATGGCAATCAAACGGCAACAGGTACTGTACGATTTGTGTACGATGCCGCTACGGCGGAATACCTCCAAAGTACCCCTTTGGCCGCAAGCGCAGGTTTGGGCTCGGTGACATGGAATGTTGAAGGTTTATTGCCGTTATCTGAAGTTGAATATATTGTAAAACTAAACTTGAACACCCCTGCCGATACGCCACCACTGAATGGCAATGATGTATTGAAATTTTCAGCAGTGGCAGACATGGCTCAGGACGAAGTTGCGACGAATAATGAAGCGACATTGGAGCAAACGGTAGTAAATTCGTTTGACCCTAATGATAAGATTTGCCTCGGAGGTGACTATGTGCGCCCGGAACAGGTAGGTGATTATATGTATTACCGCATCCGATTCGAGAATTTGGGTACGGCATCGGCGCAAAACATTAAGGTGACCGATATGATTGATACCACTAAATTTGATATCGCAAGTTTGAGTCCGGTAGACGGTAGCCATCCTTTTACTACCCGCGTGATACAAGGTAATCAGGTCGAGTTTATGTTCAACAACATACAGCTTGGGTTTGCTGATGAAAATAATGATGGCTATTTGGTTTTTAAAATTCGTTCATTGAATTCGCTTGCAGAAGGTGCTGTGCTAGAGAATACAGCTTCGATTTATTTTGACTACAATCTCCCTGTTGTGACAAATACTTCGGTCGTGACGGTGCAGACGACTTTGGATACTAAATCATTTGAAACGCTTGAATTGGCGCTTTATCCTGTTCCTGCGGGCAATATGGTCTTTATCAGTAATCCGAAACAATTTAATGTTCAGTCGGTAACAGTGTATAATCTTTTAGGGCAGTCGGTACTTGAAAATGTAACACCCGGACCCCAAGGTGATGTAAATGTTACAACACTTGCTAAGGGAAGCTATGTAATGCGGGTGAGGACGGAACTGGGCGATGGTGTGATGCGGTTTGTTAAAAAGTAGGTGCTGGGCGTAGTTGGTGGTCCCTAAGGGATGACAACGAGATGATAATAGGATCTCTGCAGGGGTTATGTAAGCTAACTGCTTGTCACTAAAACGTCAAAAAACCCAAATCAGGATTAATGGTTTTTCTTAAGGCGATCTTTAATTCCCTCCCCGTGCTGGCGAGTGTCACACTCGTGAAACGTTAGTAATATCAATAAAGTTTCTAAGTTAATAACATATAACAACTCAATTCACTGTTGATCATTTATAAATATTTATTTATACATTCGTAAATAAATATTATAGGTATTTGTCACACATACCCAATCAAATATGGTGACTTTGTGTGATTTTATTACACATATATACAAGTTAGGCACAAACTAATCAGAACTATGAATAAAAGAATTTCCAAAATACCGAATGATGTTCAAGACAGAAATTCTGTTGCTTGGGAAAAACTATGTGAATACATTGACCAGGTTGCTGAAAATGGAACTGACGAGTTTGTTCCGAGAGAAGCTCTTGGAGACGAATTGTTTGCTCAAATTTTCACTCTTCCTGAGTCAATTGCAAAACTTAAAAAAGTTAAAAAAATTGGACTTTATGGAAGTAATCTGAAGAGAATTCCGCCTGAAATTGGACAAATGGAATCGCTTGAATTTTTCGACCCGTATACTTCTTATGACTTACATTGGTTTCCATTCGAGATTTATAAGTGTAAAAAACTAAAAGACAGTCGAATTAGCACGAGAGCACTTTATGGTAATTATAAAAACCGAATGGGATTTCCAAAACTTGACCACAACCCCGTTAGAAATTATGGAGATAATTTAAAATGTAGCGTCTGCGAAAAGAAACTAACATACGAAACAACCAACCAGATGTGGATTACCGCACAAGTTGGAACTGATACAATACCAATGCTTGCTAATTTATGCTCAAAAGAATGTGAGCAGGAATTACCCAAGCCACCAAAAGATTATGTTGAGTTTCCACATAAAGGCGGAGCTGATTTAAAACAGCCAGATATGGACGAGTTTGACTACATAAGAGCCAATTACCGAACTGTAACTCTGGAAGAAATTGAATCTAATAAAAAAGAAACTAAAAATGAAAAACCGAAACTTTTGAAATTAATTAGAAAGATTTGGGAGAAATAAAAAAAAAACCAGTGCCTAACTGTACTTAAAAAAACATGGGGCGACAGTGGTAAAACCCCATCCCCCTAAGTGTTCCATTTTTTATTGCGAAGGAGTAGAGGTAACTAAATATTCTTTGATGCTTTGTGATCTTTTTTGGTTATTTTTGAAAGTATATAAACGTAACAAACATTCGTAATATACAACCAATTTCGGGTAGATTATCGCTGCTTTGTAGCGCACATAAAAAAGTTGGCTGCAAGTGTATCAGACCACAATTAATGACAGATAAAATCAATATGACAAAACACATTTCTGCTTATAGACGACAAATGGGAACTGAATATGAAAAGTTACACCCGGAAATCCAAAAACGATTCGACTTTTCAACAACAAACAACATTGCATTTATAGGTAAAGGAACAATGGAGAACATTTGGAATGGGAACAAAATTGCAGTTTTTCTATTAAAAATTTTATCTAAAACAAACATACTTTTTCCTAGAATTGGCCAAAACATAGAATACGAAATTCATAATTACCCATATTTGGACAACTTCGGACGAGAGGTTCACTCAATGAACAGAGTTTTTTACTTTCCAGATGAAGAACAACGATTTGACGGGACAGCTACTTATAGTGAAACCAAACAACACATTGTAGAATATTTAGGTCTTGACCATCGAATAGTATTTGAAATGGGACTAAAAGCTGAAAATGGAGCAATTAGGTTTACTTCGGGTAGACAATTCGCCTTTATGGGTGGAGTAAAATTACCCGTCCCAAGTTTGGTAAGAGGCGACATTGACCTTCTAGAATGGTATGACGACGAGAAAAAACGATTTTATTTGGACTTGAAAGTGAAAAGTAGATTATTTGGACCACTTTTTGGCTTTACAGGCTGGTTTGATGCAGAATATAAGAATTTTAAGGGACATACAATCCCTGAAAAGTTCAAACCGACAAGAAATGAGAATAGAGAATAAACGAATAGAAAAAACATCGCTCCCGCACGAATCCTTTCGTGTGTGCTTTTGAATCTGAACTCACTCGTTTCCCCAACTGGCGCTCGTTTGCAACGAGAGCCTACTATACATTGTTATCCAAAAGTAGCGTTTGCAACGCGGTTAAAAAACAATAATGATTTTTATGGTAAATTAGTATAGACTTTTTGAAGTGACCTGTTCTTCTTTGTCACGCATTCTCTCATGAATTTAATTTTCATCACCAGTCGTAGACACACGCCAGCTCCCCGTAGTGTTCCATTCTTTATTGAGAAGGAGTAGAGGTAACTAAATATTCTTTTGATAGTTTGTAATCTTTTTTGGTTATTTTTGAAAATATATAGACATAACAAACATTTGTATACACACTCAATTTCAGGTAGATTGTAGCTGCTTTGTGGCGCATATAAATAAGTTATAGGGCATTTGAATTGACGTTAATCTTTACCCAGATGAAAAACATGGCAGTTACAATTACAATTTCTTTATTCGTTATCTATTCGATAATAATTGAGAAAACTCTTGATCCAATTTTAAAAACTGAAATGATTTTCAGGGCGATAGAAAAAAGTGACCATACCGAGGTAAGAAACGCATATTATGGATTGGCTCCAGTTCCTGAAAATCTCGACTCGATTATAGCAAACGATAAGCGAATCAGAGATAGATTTCTGATATACGGTTTTCCTAAGAAAACTCAGATTACTGTGAGAGAAGAAAAAGTTCCGCGGAATAGGATTTATAAGCATTACGTTATCGGTAAACCAATAAAAAAGATTTTTATAACTACAACTAAGATCGGAAAATATAACGAATGTATTATAGAAACAACGCTGCTTAAGAATGGAAAAGATTTAGAAGTTTTTGGAGTTGATATTATTAGATAAACGCCCTATTGCCCCCGCTCCCGCACGAATCCTTTCGTGTGTGCTTTTGAACCAACTGGCGCTCGTTTGCAACGAGTGCCTGCTTAAATTGTTATCCCAAAAAGTAGCGTTTGCAACGCGGTTAAAAACAATAATGTTTTTAGGACAAATTACTATGAACTTTTTGAGTGCCCCGTTCTTCTTTGTAGCGCATTCTCTCATGAATTTAATTTTCATAACCAGTTGTAGACACCCCCTTTTTAAGCTCTTCAATAAAATAAGAAGGAGGCATTTTGGCTTTGGCTTTAAAAGCATGCACAAAACGTTGCGTAGTACTAAAGCCGGCTTCTTCTGCTAAGGCCGTATTAGTATAATTCCGGACTTTACGGTCTTCTTTCAGTAAAGCAATAATATAATCAATTTTCAGGTCATTGATATACTCATTAAAACCTTTACCCTTATGATGGGCAATAATCTGGGACAAATAAGTTGTATTGGAGTTGCAAATGGCAGCTAGCGTAGACAGTTTCAGGTCTTTGGCAAGGAATCTTTTTTCCTGTTCAAACACATCCAGTTGTTTTAAGATAAAGGTGACGGTCTCCGCAGCAATTTCAGTAAGATGGGAATGGTTGATTTTTATTTTTGTTTTGCTTTTGGTGGTTTCGTTTTTTTCAAGCATTAGTTTTTCAAACTTCTTTTTATATTTTTTTCTTTTAGTAAGCAGACGGTAAGTCAGGTAAAATAAAAAGAGGCACAGCAGCACTACGGTGCCCACAAGAAAATACAGGTTGTATTGTTGATGTAGAAACTGTTGCCGGATATGTTCCTTTTCACTCAGCAATTGTTTCGTATCATATTCTTTATGCAGTTTGCCGGTTAAGTATTCATAAGTAGCATCCAGCACGTCATCAGCTTTGAGCAGTTGATCCACATAATACAATTGTTGGGTTAAGTTATGGGTTTCCTTATGATGCGAAATCAAAAGTTCATAAGCTTCCCGCAAATCAGGACGTATATACCCCTTAGAAGTAAAAGCCTGATCGACTTTCTCAAAATAGAGGAGGGCTTTTTCTGTTTTTTTAGGCTTTGGTAGCTTTTGCCCATATAAAAATAGGCAACGGTTTCATTGCCAAAATCTTTGTTGGCGCGAATGGTGGCAAGCGAAGATTCAATATTTTTTAGGGCAAGGCCGTAATTTCCTTTAAAATAGGCATTGATTCCTTCAGAATGCAGAAAATAAGCCTCCATGTCCTGACTGTCCAGTTTTTTGCTTTCAGAAAGGCCAATAGTATTCGTCTGTGAGCAGCGCACATAGTTGCCAATTTTGTTGTAGCACACACTTAGGGCATGTAGGGAATTTAAATAAGGTCTCGGTTCGCCTCCTTCAAAATAGAGGATACAGTCTTTAAGATACGAAATAGCCTCATCATAATACCCTAAATAATATTTGACTAAGGCGATATGGTATTTCACCTTATGAATCAGGTAGTCATCATCGGTTTTAGAAATATAATTGTTGGCAAGGATATAATGGCCCAGGGCTTCTTTTTGTTGTTTTAATCCGTAGTAAACAATGCCTTTAGACAGGTAAGCAGAGCCAATTAGGGCATTATCAGCAGTCTTTTTGGCAGTAAAAAGCATACTGTCAGCATACACCAGTCGCAGTCTTTCAGGAGATTGATGCAATAGGTTTTGATAAGCATTGACCGTTTCTGCTGCATTTTTTTCATGAATAGCCTTTCGCAGGTAAGCATACAGATATACACTGGCAGCAGAACTGTCAGTTTTAAGAGCATAGATTTTTTCATCCAGATACGCATAACTCTTTTTCTTTAAGGAGTCTGGCAGTTTAGGAGTCTGTTTTTGGGCAGAAAGAATTTGTACTAATGATAAGAATACCAAGAGCAAATGGTTGTAATTCATAAGGGCGGATAATTTGAGCGTACTTTAATTTAATAAATCGGGATTAAGGGATGATAACAACCGGAGCAGGTACACGGGCTAGACCAAATATAAGGGAAACAAGGAGAATAGGGTCCGGGAATGATAAAAATAGCTATGGATTTTAATGGAATCCATATAGCAATCTGTTAAAACACACAGGCATTGCGTTGTATAGCATTGCTGCACCCAATAGATTTGTTCCGAATTCAAATGCAAAATAGTTAGGCATCGTGCTTAATAAAGTTCTGCTGTCCCGGGTAAAAGGAACAGAGAAATAATTTCTCATTCACTTACAAACAACCAAAATGAAAAAAAATCTAGTAAGCCTTATTACAGTCCTTGCGCTCATTTCATGTGATAAGGAAACAGTTTCCGAAAATGCGCAGACTGCCCAAAAGCGTAAGACTATCGAAAGCGAAAGTATAGTGCAGGAAGCAGGCACAGCAGATGCTGCTGAGATAAAAGGAAAATTATTTTACAAACTGATGACCGAATATACCCAAAACTACGGTTTTCCAAATTCCGTTGAGGAATTGACAAATCAGGTCCGGTACATTGCAGAAAATTGGGAAAATGGTCCACAGGAAGTAGAAACCGGGTCAATCACGCCCCGGTACGTCAACAGCATTATGCAAAATCCAAATCGAAATCTGGCTGATGTATTGAAGAATACAGCAATAAGTAAAGAGGCCGGAACAAGTCTGATAAAGTTCATAGAAAATTTGATCGATGTATCAGGTCAGGACTACAAGGAAATCAGTGATTTCATTGATGCTTATAAAGCAGCTGTAAAAGAAAATACGGCACTGACAGAAGAAGATAAGGAAGTTATAGTAACAGTTGCTGTAATTTCCAATTATGCCCTGTATGCTGAATCAGGCCGAAAAGACAGGGACTGGGAAACTTCAGTAGCAAATAAAAAAGCGTCCCCTTTCTTTAATCACAATCAGGCACCGCTAATTGCTGTAATAGCATTAATAGATCGGTTTATCTAAAAATAGAGTAGAAAAGTTTTCTTGATTTAGCCTGAAATGAGGCCGGAATAAAACAGGTCCGTTCTGTAGCAGCGGCCTGTTTTTGTGCCGCTTCATTTTTCCACAAAATCAGTCACTATACAGTAAGATTTCAAATGCTATTCAACTGTTTAACAATGATCGGAGAGATAGTAAGGAGTATATTTAAAAAGGAACCTGTCTTAGGTTTACAGGCGTATTACGTTAAACTGGATAAGAAAAAACGAATCATTAAGAAATGTTTTAAAATAAACAATTGTGTCGTGATACTGCTAAAATCGGGCACTTTCGAAATAAAATTACAGGATGCTGCATACAATTTGTTGCCTCAGGAGGTACTGATAATTTCACAAAATGAAAGAAGCAGCCAAATCATAACTTCAGGGAAACTTCATATATTTTTAATAGCGTTTAGTATTGATTATTTATTTAAGAATGATCTGGAAACCTTTGGTTGGCTTATTAGTTGCGGTACGGTCAAATCAAAATGGTATGAAGAGGAATTTGAAGCGATAGTACAGCTGTTTAAGCTGGTTTGTATCTTAAACAAGAGTAAAAATCCGGCTCAGAAAATAGAATTACAGCGTATTATGGAAATTTTGCTTTTCAAACTGGCTTCAGTGTGTACAAACCAGGTATCAGATAGGGTTTCAAAGACAGGGAGAAGAGAGAAGCTGGCAGTACAGTTTCATTTGTTGCTGAAAGAGCATTTTAGAACCCGGCATAATGTTGGTTTTTATGCAGATAAATTATGTATCACTGCCGGATACCTAAATAAGATAGTAAAACAGGTAAAAGGACATACAGCGAAAAATTTAATTGAGCAGATGATCGTGATAGAAATAAAAAAGCAGCTTCAAAATAAAGAATGGACACTGTTGGAAATTGCAGAACAGCTGGGATTCAATGACCTGTCTTCTTTCAGTACTTTTTTTAAAACACATACCTCAGTAGCACCCTCAGAATACCGGTCTCAGATGGGGAACCGTTTTTAAACCAATAAACAGCCTGTAACATTTAATCTTTCGATCAAATTAGAATATTTTAACCCGTTGGGTGAAACGATTAAAAATAGATTCAAAAACATATAGTAGAAAGTAAAACATCATGTATAACGTAAGGAATTGATGTCACCCTGAGCGGAGTCGAAGGCTTTTAAGCAATAAAGGGCTTCGACTGAGTTTATCCTGAGCGAAGCCGAATGGACTCAGCCTGACGACTATTTTTAATTTCACCCAACGGGTTATTTAAAAAAGCAGGCATCAAGCCTTTTAACCAACACAATAAGAAGTAACCATGAACTACATAAAACACCTAACAGAATTTTTCGAGAAAGTTTCAATTGATAAAACACTTAATCCGACACATATTAGTTTATACATGGCATTATTCCAATCATGGAATCGCAATTTTTTTAAAAATCCAGTTAGTATTTCACGTGATGAAGTGATGCGAATCAGTAAAATAAGTTCGAAGGCAACATATCATAAATGTTTGAAAAATTTACATATTTTGGGATATATAGAGTATGAGCCATCTTTTAATTCATTTAAAGGAAGTCAGGTACATATAATTCCCTTAAGGCTTAAAAAAGAATAAAAGAAAGCCCATTCCAATTTTGGAATGGGCTTTTCAGGTGTAGGAAAAGATTATCTTCTGTATTTTGTACTTAGAATTTTAAATACAAAAGATAATGTAAAACTAACGACAGCGCCGATAACAGCAAGAAGCACTGTTTTTAAAACATCTTCCGAGTTTAAATTGGGAAGGATACTTAAAAATGTACCACTTGCAGTTGATAAAGTGGTGTTGCTGACTGTCATTTTATTCATCATTTAGGGTAGTAATTTGACTCACGGCAGACAAAATAGTCCCGGCAACAATCAGATAGTTTGCAAAAGTTACCAGGCCGTGCGGTAAACCTGCTGGGGCTGTCATCAGGGCACCGCCGACTGCAGCAATTGACAGGCCGATGTTGCGTAATAGTTTAAAAAATTTTGGTGTTGGAGCCGTAGCTCTTTTTATTACATTCATGATTTTTAGTTTTAAGATTGTACAAGTAATAACACATTGTCATTTTTGTTCACTATAGGGTAAACTAAATTTTTTAGTTTGGTAAAGGCTGCGCGTGACATAGTGCCAGTACCTGAACCGGACAATTTTGTGACGGGTGCAATGCATCCGTTAAGTTCTCGTAAAGCATTATTGGCAGGATGAAACAGAATAAAGCTTCTGCTTGCTACCTGAAGGACTTCAAGATGCCATCCAAATTTTCTGCTGTACCGTTTAGTGATGAAATATTCTCCTTCAGGAATGCAGGAAATGCGTTGAATATTGTTTTTCCAGGGCAGTTCAATCGTAAAACAGATGAGTTTGCCTTCATATTCAAGTCTGCCATTCGTTCCGTTAGCAAAATAAGTTCGGGTTAACTTCAGTACCATTTTAGACACCGCTTACCTGAACCAGTGACAATGGATTGCTTGCTCCGCTTTTCAAGGGGTACATCTGTCCGTTGATTTCCTGATAAAATTCAATACCTAATGCAAGAAATAGGGGTTTGGTACTCGCAGGGGTAATAGGGTTCGTGTGCTGAATCGCAGCGGTCAGGACTGTATTCCAGGGTAATAAGGCAGTTTCAGAATTACTCCCTGTAAAAGTTTCAGCTTCAAAATCAATTTCTGCCCCTGCCGAAATGATTTTATAATGAGTAGTACCGCTTGGGGCTGCAATCATATTAATGGGCACAAAAGGAGCTATGTTTATAGTTAAATCGCCTGTTAATCGGTCAATTGTTGCCGTATAAGGTGCGTACAAAATAGTTCCTAGTTTTCCATTAATGTTGAAATCAAACCCGGAAAGCAGCTCGGCTTCCCCATCGATAACATTCCGCAAGCCTCTGGCACTTGTAACATCTGCCTGAATAACTTTAACCATTTGCGTTGTAAGTCGGCTTACCATCTTGCTGTCAGCAGAATTGATTAACACAGAGCGCAAGGCGAGACGTAAAACTTTACCGGCTTTTCCTGCCCTTCCGAATTCTGAACCGTTTTCACGGGTGCGCTGAAATGCCGGATCGGTTGCAATTCGGCTCGCATCGATGCCTCCCTTTTCTCTTGCAATATACCCGTCTTTTGATTTGTAGAAGGTAATGTCTCCTATTGTACCCTTCAATTTGATAATTCCTTTCTGTCTTGCCATAATGTTTAATTTTTTGGGTTAATAATAAATTCATTAATTCAAATTCATCTCGACAATCGTTGCAACTAAATCCCGAATGATTTAGGCAAAGGTTCAGTTATAATGGTAAGAATTCAAAGACGTGCAGTTAGAAACCAAACAAAAACATACAAAATCGACTATTTTAGTATATAAGATTATTCTTCAGTTAAGCTAAATTTGTAATGTATAGCTATAACAGGATTTATTTAATAATCTGTATAGTTATTTTAGGACGGCACAAAATATATCCGGATGCATTGCACAGGTATGGTTAAAGCATGGCAAAGGCATGGATAGTGTATGAATAGTGTATTAAAAACGAAACGTGATAACAAAAGGTACAAGGGTTTGTATTTATCCTAAAGATGTACAGTGCATTATGGGCAAAGAATATGCGCAGGCGAGATTGTATTTATTGAAGATCAAAAAGCATCTTAAAAAAGAAGATCATCAATTAGTTTCAATTCAGGAATTTTGCGAATATACAGGTCTTAAAATAGAGCATGTAGTGCGTTGCATAATTGGATAATCAGAAACAGTTTCGAGGCTGTCATAATGTTGTTTTTAAGAGTAGCCAGTTCAGATAATAGTGATGGTAAACAGGAAAGACAAATAATAAGTTTTAAGTATAAAAAAAGCATGACTTTTTTAGGGTCATGCTTTACTTATTAGATATAATAGGTGTTTTTGAAAAAGTACAGAAAACGAAAAAGCCTTTAAACACTAGTGTTTAAAGGCTTTTGACTTTTAAAGTTTCTTTTGAAACTTCATCTGGCGGAGAAAGAGGTTCCGTTATTTTTATGTCAATCCTAGTAAATACAAGGGCACTATAATATTAATTAAAAGAGGGTCACCTATAGGGTCACTTAACTTTCAGCGTATAAATCATTATGATGTAAAGATAGGAATATCTTTTTAAATGAGTAATTTACAATACTCATTTTGTAAAGATTTGGAAGTCTTAATGAGGCTTACCTAGTTTTTAAAATTAGTTGTACCAACTTTTTTTTGATGAAGATGAGGCTGTACTTAAGCACTTCATAACTCATTTATCGTTTCTTAAAAACATAAAATAGTTCAAGTTAATTATCAATCTCCTAATACAAAATTATCTGCAATGGTCAGGAGATGATAAAGAGAGTATTGTATGTGATTTTTAGGTAAGACAAGAAAACGACGGTTTTGATATACAAAAAATGGAAATTAGAAGTAAAGACAGATACGGACAACTTTTGAAAAAATCGGAGCTAAAAAACCTTTCAATAGTATCAATTCCTACATTAAAGGAAGCCATTGCCCAGGTTTCAGTATTTCCTCAACAAAAAAATTCTTCTCGAAAAAGAGGATTTAGAATGTGACAAACCTTGAAAAAGAGCGTTTGTTTAAGTTGTTGTGAATTGCTTTCAAAATTGTATTTTTACTTATAATTCCCAACATTTAGTAATTCGCAATGGATGACATTTTAGTTAATACTAATTCTTTGCACACCAAAACCATTGATCAAATTCCAAATAGTAAACCCAGAATCTTCTCAGATAGAAGCATCTCTGTCAATCAGGCAATGAAAATATTGAAAAAAAATGGTATAGAGGCAAGTGTAGTACAGGCAAAAGAGATACTTGATTTCCTAAATGTATTTACTAAAATATATTCGAATCAAGATGTTTAAACATATTTGAGTTGATAATAACCCGCTAGAGGATATCGAACATCAAATCATTGTTTTATTATCTACTATGGTATTTTTTTTTAAACGATTTTTACAAATAAAAAATATCGAACCAGTAAAAAATAGATAAAATAAAGAATAATAAATTGAAAATCAATTGATTGAATCAGTAGAAAAAGGGGTTAATCATTTATGATCGTCCCCTTAAGTGATTGATGGTACAGAATTCGAACCATTTGTTAGATGATTTAAAGAACTTAAATGAAATTTAGATACACTTTTTTTTACTCTTAGCCCTAACGAGAACAAAATAATCATAGATAATAATCTTTGCGTAAAAGGAGATAATTACTAAAAAAATAAACACAAAGACAAAACTAAAAAACTTTTACTAAAACTTACCCGAAAAAAAACGATCTCAAGAAAGAAAAATTGAAAATTATTCAATATTATTACCAAATGAATCCGTTATCAAGAATAATTTTCATCTTTTTTTTATCGATATATACAGCTGATGCTCAGTCTGGTAATTTTATATTTTCCCCTATTAACGTTTTACAAGGAGTAAGTGACAACCAAATCCGTTACACACTTCAACTTGAAGACGGTAGGATGGTTTTTAAAACCAGCGGTAATCTTAATCTCTATGATGGAGAGAGCTTTAAGTACATTCATCAATCTGCCAATAATATTATTTCACTAAAAGCATATAATGGCTTTTACAGAATTTATAAGGAAGGAGATTCTCTTTTATGGATTAAAGACTATCATAAATTGATGTGTCTGGACCTTCGTACAGAAAAATATATATCAAATCTGGACTCCTATTTTAAAAATAAAGGATTTAAAAAACCTGTTGAAGATCTTTTCGTAGATGCAAGCAGCCAATTATGGCTGTTGAGTATGGGCAAACTCTACAAAAATAATTCATCTGAATTTATAAAAATTGACGTTAGAGATGGTAATTTACAGGATTTGGCTTTTCGCCATAATAATTTATATCTCTTTTACAATACTGGAGCAGTAATTTGCTACGATCTGAAAACAAAAAGAAAACTTTATAGTAGGGCGGCATATGCCTCAACAGAACACGATACTTTTAAGAATACTTCAATGGTGGTCGAAACAAGTAAAGGTATTTATCAATTGCGAAATGGAACCAAAGGAGGCTTTTTCTTTTTTGATATCCAAAAGCGTACATGGAAAGGAATACTGGAAACCAACTATACTCTCAATACATTGGCAATAAATGCTGATGATATAGCTTATATAAGCTGTAAAACAGGAATTTGGATCATAAATTGTCCTACCGAAAAAAAGCAATATGTCCCTACCTTGAAAAAAGTGGATGGAAGTATTATTAATACGGAGATCAGCACCGTCTTTTATGACAAACAAGGCGGCTTATGGCTAGGAACTTTTAATCAGGGACTTCTTTATTATCATCCTTCCCGATACAAATTCAATTTTATAGGCCGCTCCTATTTTCATGTAAAGAATTCTGAAGATACCACAGTGGAATCATTTGCTGAGGATGAGAAAGGAAATATATACATTAAGTGCGGTGCTTTAATTTATCAGTATTATCACGCTGCCGAAGATAAAGTATTGCTTATGTCTTCTGCTGCAGTGCCGAAAAAAGTACTGGAAAAATTCCATCAGGACCAAACTTCCCTTGGCATTATCCATAACACTTCGCTTTATGATGTGCGAGGCTGGAAATGGACCAGAACACAAGACGGATTGAAGCTGTTTGTACCTGAGAAAAAAAAAGAGACAAAATTTTATACAAAAGATGGTTTGTCTAATAATTTTGTACATGCTATTTTGGAAGATAGAAGCAAGAATATCTGGATAACAACAAGTTTTGGCATAACAAAACTACAGATTGATTCGGTTAGCTCTAAAATTAACTTTACAAATTTCACTCCAAGTGAAGGAACCTTAGAAGGGGAATACTCGGATGGCGCTGTCTTTCAAGCAGCTGACGGTACTCTGTATTTTGGAGGAATTAATGGTTTTAATACGTTGAAAACAGAAACTGTATCTGCTGAAAAACTACCTTTTATTCCTATTTTTACAAATCTGTTTCTACGTGGAGAAAAGATAGAAGCCTGTGTCAAATATGATGGACGTATTATTTTGAAAAAAACGGCACCCCAGACTAAAAATATTGAACTTTCTTATGAGCAGAACTTCCTGACTTTCGAGTTTTCTGCTCTAAATTATAAAAATCCTTCACAAACGCGTTATCGCTACAAACTTGTGGGTATTGACCGCGATTGGCAGGAAACGGCAGCGGGAAGCCAAAATGAAAATACCGGAAAAGGCAGTAAGCTCAAAACCTCTTACACCAATCTTTTACCCGGAAAATACACACTTAAGGTTATGTCATGTGGAAGTAATCTGAGATGGAGTGCTGCTTCTGAATTAGAAATTACCATTCACGCGCCTTGGTGGAAAACAACTACTGCTTATATTTTATTTTCATTATTCCTGACGGCACTAATCAGCACGGGAATTTATATTTATATTTATAATACCCGCAAAAAACTGGAACGAACTTACAGGGAGGATTTACTTTTGGTGAGAATCAAAAACCTTATTGAGCAGTGTAATTATCTTGAAGTCAAAAAAGATACTTATCTCGCACAGACAAGTGTAGTTCAACCCACAGTTCAAAAAAATGAAAATAAAGCTGATGAAGTTTTTTTAGCTAAGGCTTTAGATCAGGTTGAAAAAAATCTGGGAACGCCCAATTATTCAGTAGAAGATTTAAGTCGGGACCTCTGTATGGATCGTACTGGTCTTTACCGCAAATTAATTTCGCTTCTGGACAAACCACCATCTATGTTTATTAGAAACGTTCGCCTTCAGAGAGCTGCCGGATTACTTCTTGAAGGAGAACTAAGCATAGCAGATATTACAGAAAAAGTGGGATTTAGCAGCTCGAGTTATATGAGTAAATGTTTTCAGGAAATGTATGGCTGTCGCCCTTCTGAATATGCTGAAAAGATAAAAAAATCAACATAATTGCTATTTATTTCAACATAGTTGTTATCATTTTTGTGGCCTTTGAAGATAATTTTGGAATAGAAACCAAAATATAAAAGCCAATGAAATTTTTTAATTTTAAAACAACCATTTCTATAGTAACATTAGTTATCTGCTTTATAACTCAGAATAGTATTGTTGCTCAATCCATCGAAAAGACCCCTCAAGGAGTAAAATTTACTACCCAAGGCCTGGACATTCAAATTGAATTCTACTCCAATAATATTGTTCGGGTTTACAAAACACCCAGCAAAGTTACTTATAATAAAAAAAGCCTGTCTGTAGTAAAGCTGCCGGAAAATGTAAAAGTAAAGTTTAATGAAAAAGGAGAAATTGCCTTATTAGAAAGCAATAATCTTCAAATTCAGGTTAATAGGGAGAGCGGAGGAATCTCATTTTATGATACTTCCGGAAAACTTCTTCTTAAAGATAAAGATTACGGAACACAGTTTTCGCCTCTGGATGATGCAGGTACAGCATCTTATACGGTTAAAGAAGGTTTTCTGCTTGACAAGGAAGAAGCTGTCTACGGAGTTGGACAAATTATGGATAATAAATTCAACCGTCGAAATTCTGCACATAATATGCAGAATGAAAATATGTCTACTTATTCTCCATATTTCATATCAGTAAAAGGGTACGCTGTTTTTTGGGATAATTATTCGATTTCAAAGTTTAACGACAATCAACAGGAACTTTCTTTTGAAGGACTCGGACACTGTGCTGACTATTATTTCATGTATGGAAAAAATGCGGACGGAGTCATTGCACAAGTTCGCGATTTGACCGGAAAAGCTCCAATGCTGCCATTATGGGCTTATGGTTTTTTTCAAAGTAAAGAACGTTATCACACACAGGACGAAAGCTTAAATGTATTAAAGAAATACCGCTCTTTAAAAATACCTTTAGATGTTGTTATACAGGACTGGCGCTACTGGCCGGAATACAACAAAAGCGATAGTTTATGGAATTCACAAAGTTTTGACAAAGAGCGATTTCCTAACCCTAAACAATGGGCAAATGAAATTCACAAACTAAATGCCAAACTATTAATCGTTACCTGGCCCGGATTTGGTCCTAAAACAGACCAGCGTAAAGAATTTGATAGTAAAAACATGATCATTAATTTTGATACATGGCCTCCAAAAAGCGGTGCGCGTCCTTATGATGTTTTCAATCCTGAAGCCTTGGATATTTATTGGAGTTATCTTAACAAAGGTATTTTCAACTTTATTGGAAATGACGGCTGGTGGCTCGATTCAACAGAACCTGATCATATAGACCGAAAAGATTCAGATTATCTTCTACCTACCCATTTGGGCTCATACCGTAGTGTGAAAAATGCATACAGTCTGATGCATAACAAAGGAATTGCAACAAATCAGCGTAAAACAAATGATTTGAAAAGAGCCGTTATTCTCACCCGTTCGGGATTTATCGGACAACAACGTTATGGGTCAAATACCTGGAGTGGTGATGTGGTTTCTTCTTGGGAAATGTTAGAGAAACAAATTCCTGCTGCATTAAACTATACCTTAATGGGTATTCCGAACTGGAACAGCGATATTGGAGGATTTTTTGCTGGTCATTGGAAAAAAGACGGGGGCAATAAAAATCCGGAGTTTCAGGAACTCTATGTTCGCTGGATGCAATTTGGAACGTTTAGTCCGATGATGCGCTCGCATGGAACTGATCTTCCTCGAGAAATATGGAATTTTGGAGATCGTGGCAGCTGGTGTTTCGATGCACAGGAAAAATCAATTAATTTACGTTACAGCCTCTTACCCTACATTTACAGCACATCATGGGATGTCAGTCATAATAACGGAACACTCATGCGTCCGTTGATTATGGATTTTGCAACAGATAAAAAAACACACGATATTGGCAACGAATATTTATTCGGACGTTCTATTCTTGTTGCACCAGTCACCCAATATAAAGCAAGAAAATGGCCTGTCTATCTTCCAGAAGGAAGTAACTGGTACAACTTCTGGACCAATGAATATTTGACCGGAGGACAAACTGTTTCAACCGAAACCGAGGTCGATAAAATTCCGCTTTATATTAAATCGGGCACTATTCTGCCTTTCGGCCCAAAAGTTCAGTACTCAACCGAAAAAAAATGGGATAATCTTGAAATTCGTATTTATCCGGGAGCTGATGGAGAATTTATATTATATGAGGACGAAAATGACAATTATAATTATGAAAAGAATCTCTATTCTACCATTAAATTTAAATGGAATGATACATCAAAGATTCTTACCATCGAAAACAGAGAAGGAAGTTTTTCAGGTATGATTAAATCCCGCAAATTCAAAATTGCCATTGCTTCCAAAAACGAAGCTCTTGGAGACACTCCTGCTGTAAAAGTAAAAACTATTAGTTATACTGGTAAGCAAACCTCAGTAAAACTTTAAAAAATTAGAAGAAAAAACTTTAAAATAAAAAAGCTTTTTCTTCTAATTAATGTAATCTGTTTTTATAAAGTAGTCTAGCCAATAACCCTATATACGTCAAAAAAAAATTAGGATTTACAAATGTTCCAACCATGTTAAAATATTTATTATCAGATTTTACGACTTATTAGTGTGTAATTATACTAGAATTTCAATAAAATGAAAGTGATAAAATTTAAAAGTGCAAAGAATATAAAACTTGAAAAATTTAATACTATTCTGCTTCACTTACGAAATTTTACCAGAAGTTATTTTTCGCTTCATTTTTATTTTAAGGAAAAAAGAAAAATTATTTCATAGGATGAGGCCTAGTGATTTTTTTTCTGACAGCTGCCTGAAAGTTTTTAATTCAGACAATTACTTAAGGCAGTATTTAATCCATTTTTTAACTTTTTTATTAACATTTACTAACTATGACCAAGATTTTCATTAACCATTGCTACTTCGCAAAGCGAACAAGCATTTTATTACTGGGGATGATGTTGGGCACGAGCTATACTGCCAGTGCAAAAGACACCAAATTAATCCCCGCTTATTATCAACAACAGATCACAGGTACCGTTACATCAAAAACCGATGGACTCCCATTACCAGGAGCCACTATTTTAGTAAAAGGTACCCAAAAGACAGTTATTACCGATTTTGACGGTAATTATTCCATTGAAGCCAGCCCAGGCGAAACTCTTGTGATCAGCTACGTTGGTTTTAAAAACGAAGAAATTATCGTTGGTAAAAACAACGTTATTCATGTTTCCCTTCAAGAAAATTCCAACGAATTAAATGAAATTGTTGTGATTGGATACGGAAAACAAAAAGCCGGAGATGTGACCAGTGCCGTTGCGAGTGTAAAAGCGGACAAATTTACGCAAGGTCAAAACAGAGATGCCGGACAATTGATTGCAGGCAAAGTTGCCGGCTTAAGTGTTACCAATGCAAGTGGTGATCCTAATGCAACAACTACAATTAAACTTAGAGGAAACAATACGCTCTCCGGAGCTTACACCGATCCTTTGGTTCTTATTGATGGTGTTCCTGGATGGCTCAACACCGTTGCACCGGAAGATATTGAAAGTATAGACGTTCTGAAAGATGGATCTGCAGCAGCTATTTATGGAGTACGTGGAACTAATGGTGTTATTTTAATCACAACCAAAAAAGCAAAAGGCGGTGCACAAATTAACAATGTAGAATATTCAGGTTATCTCAGTACAGCACAAATTTCAAGAAAACTAGACTTTCTTAATGCGGATCAATTCAGATTGCTTTATCCTGAAGCAGATAACGGGGCAAACGTGGATTGGTTAAAGCAGATTACAGATTCAAGCCCTCTTACGCATGTTCATAATCTTTCTCTTCAGGGAGGTACATCTCAAACCAGTTATATTGCAAATATCAATTACAATGCGCAGGAAGGTGTGTTTTTAGAATCAAATAATAAAACTTTTAGAGGACGTATAGAGGTCAACCATAAAATGTTTGATGATAAATTAAAACTTCGTTTCTCTGTCCTAGGAAGAGAGTCCTACACCAAGGGTAATTTTAGCAATTGGGTTTATTATCAAGCCCTTCGCCGTAACCCAACCGATCCTGTCAAAAATGAGGACGGTTCCTGGCATGAAAACCTAAATAAACTCGGGTATGAAAATCCTTTGGCATTGCTAAATGAAGCAGACGGGAATACAAAAACAACCGAAATGCGTTATGCGAGTACTTTAACATATAACCCAATCAAGGACTTAACTCTTAATGCAAATTTTTCTTACCGTCGTCAGCCAAGTACTAATGGAAATTCAACATCATTAAATCACATTGCCAATATCCGTGACAATGCGGGGGTACAAGCATGGATTGGTGGTTACACAGATACAGAAAAATTGATGGAGCTTACAGCAACCTATGAAAAAAAGGTTAATAAACACAAAATAAGCATCCTTGGAGGATACAGTTATATTGAAAATGGTAGTGAGTCATGGAATATGTATAACAAGCAGATTCAGGATGACAGCTTTGGCGGATGGCATAATATAGGTTCAGGATCTGCCCTTCAGGAAGGTTTCGCTACTATGGGTTCAGGAAAATGGAGAACTAATCTTATCAGTTTCTTCTCAAGAGCAACGTATGCTTATGATGATAAATACCTTCTAATGGCAAGTGTAAGAACTGAAGGTGCAAGTCAACTTTGGGGAACTGATAATGCATGGGGAACTTTCCCAGCGGTTTCAGTGGGATGGAAATTGACCAAAGAACCTTTTATGCAAAATCAAAAAATTGTTGAAGATCTGAAACTGCGTGTTGGATATGGTGTAACAGGTTCTCAACCTTCAGCAGGATTTCTTGGAGTTGCAATGCTACAATATGGTGACTATGCGAATGTGAACGGGCAATGGATCCGCACGATTGTTCCTGCATCCAATCCAAATCCTGATCTAAAATGGGAAGAGAAAAGAGAAACTAATCTCGGTCTTGACTTTAGCACCTTAAAAGGGCGTTTATCAGGATCTGTAGATCTATACAGCAGAGATGTACAAGGTCTGCTTTACAATTACACAGTACCGGTACCTCCAAATCTTTATCCTACCATTATGGCCAATGGAGGAAATATGGTTAACCGTGGACTAGAAGTGCTTATTAATGCCACACCTGTTGAAACAAAGGATTTTAGCTGGACTACTTCTGTTACTTATTCTACAAATGATAATACACTTAAAAGTCTTAATGGTAGTACTTTTAAAACTGATAACGATTATTTTGATACTGGTTGGGTTGCTTATGAAGGCCAAGGTACCAGTTCGCATCGTGTACAGGTAGGACAATCAATAGGAAACTTTTACGGATTTAAAGTCGTGGATATCGATTCTGACGGAAAATGGATCTATGAAAACAGAAATGGAGAAAGAGTCGGCTATGACAATTTTACACATGCCCCTGAAGACAGACATATTATCGGAAACGGAATTCCGAAATGGTATGCCGGATTTAATAATACACTTCACTACAAAAATTTTGATTTTACCGTTAATATGAGAGGCGCATTTAACTTTCAGGTTCTTAATGAGGCAAGGATGAATTTTGAAGGAACACAAAACGGGTACAGGGATAATCGTCTGACATCTGTTAACGACAAGATTTTCGGAAAAACAAAATTAAATCCTACTGTCGCTGCGGAGTACAACAGCTATTATATCGAGGATGGTGATTATTGGAAAATCGACAACATCACTTTCGGATATACATTTGGGAATATTTCCAAAAGCTTTAAATCCATAAGGGTATACGGGGCTGTTAATAACGCTTTTACTTTCACAAAATATGAAGGTATAGATCCGGAAGTAAGCACCTCAAATTTAGATCCGGGAGTAGACAGACGTGAAAAATTTCCAACAATCAGAACCTTTGCTCTGGGGTTAACCGCAAGATTCTAAACTAAAAAAAATGACAATGAAAACAAAAATAATATTATTAGCTGCTTTTTTAGTTTTCCTATTAAGCATGACCTCTTGTGATGATTTGGCAGATGAAAGTTACGGAAGTGTTCCTTCGGCTAATTTTCATCCTGCAACAGATTTAGAAATAAGTGCTCTGGTGAATGCGGCCTATATTCCATGGCGTAAAACGATGCTTTTATGGAATGGAGTAGTTCGTACACAGGAATTATCTGCCGATCAGGATATTATTCCGGCGCGTATCGGAATTGGTTGGTTGGATGGCTATATCTATAAAAGATGGCATCAGCACACCTGGACTACTAACGACGATGGGATGTACCAACCCTGGAGCCGTACCTTTGAAGGAATCAATACCACAAACAGAATCCTGACTCAAATTCAGGAAGGTTCTATCGTACTTCCATCAGTAGAATCCAAAAATTCTCTATTAGCAGAACTTCGTGTTCTTAGAGCCTCTTACTATTATATATTAATTGACCTTTATGGAAATGTTCCTTTGGTTACTGATTTTCGTGACGCATCACTTCCTAAACAATCAACAAGAGCAGAAGTTTTTGACTTTATCGTAAAGGAGATCACAGATAACATCAACCAGCTTTCTACTACGGCAAGAGGCTATTACTATGGACGAATGAACCAGTGGGTTGCCCATACTTTACTTGCAAAAATGTATTTGAATGCGGAAGTCTGGAAAGGACAGTCTATGTGGGCAAAATGTATTGAGGAGTGCAATATTGTTACTGCGTCAGGCTTCTATTCTTTAGAGCCTAATCAGAAAAATATTTTTGTTACGGAAAACCAAAATTCAAATGAAATTATCTTTGCGCTACCGATGGATGAAAAGTATGTTGCCGATTGGAATGCCTTTGACTTCCATATGCAGACCCTTGCTCAGGAAAGTCAACAGACTTATAGTATGACTTACGCACCATGGGGAGGTGTTTGTGCAACACCACAATTCATTAATTCATTTGATCCGGCAGATAAACGTCTGGAACAAAATTACATTCAGGGCCCCCAATTTGCCCGTAATGGTGATCCACTTACTATTAATTACACCAATTCAGTTCCTTCTATTGATGAATCTGATAAAGATGATGGTTTTCGTTGGGGTAAATTTGAAATCAAAATTGGTGCTCAAAACCGTCTCGGAAATGACTTTCCTGTTTTCAGGTATGCCGATATATTGTTAATGAAAGCCGAGGCCTTGATGCGTTCTGGCCAAAATGGCGCCGGAGCACTCGTGACCCAGGTTCGTCAAAGAAATTTTGATGATACAAGTGTTGCCTTGGTAACGGATCAGCAACTAACCTTGGGCAGCAACTATGATTATGGCAGGAGAGATTCTTATTCAACATCGCATACAGGATCAGCAGATTTAAAATACGGGAGATTTTTAGATGAACTTGGCTGGGAATTCTGTCAGGAAGGAAGACGCAGACAGGATTTAATAAGATTCAATGCTTTTAGTACAAGAGCCTGGTTTTCACATGATCCGTCAAATGGCACTAAAAATCTTTATCCAATTCCATTACAAGCAATTCAAACAAACAGTAATCTGGTACAGAATCCAGGATACAGTAATTAAAAATAAGGTTAGTAGTTAAGTTAAGTGCGTTGTGAGTGCCTGCAATATTATTTATTGCAGGCATATCTCACAATATAATAAATCAAAAAATACTGAATTGAATTGCTAACTACATTTTACAATTGCGTTTTCAAATAAAATACAATTACTCTTATATAGAAATATAGAAAGATTATTCATTGCTTTTGTAATATTTTAAAAACTCCTTTGAAGATGGCTGAAAATTTTTAATAAAGATATCTAGGTTTGCTCGGTAATCTAAAAGTTTCGAATCTAAATCCTGAAGACCTTGATTTTGCTGAGTTTCTAATTGTCGAATAAATTGGGGGGATTCCTGCAAATTCTCTTCCACGTTTCTCTGCGGTGTTACTAATGGTAAAGTTTAATCTCTTTGTTGGTCACAAAACTAAAAATGTTGAAAATTGGAAAAATGATAATCTCAACCGTCTTAATTTTTGTAACGAAAAGATATCCACTCCACTATAATAGTGATGTCACAAATCCCAGTTCAGGGCTGGTATGATATAATTGGAGAAAAAATGATAGAGGATGAATACCAGACAGGTTTATACACCAGTCTCATCGACTCGAATTACATGAAGAATCCATGAGAGAGAAAAGCGGAATAAATAAAGAGTGTGATATTTAATTTCCTAAGTAAATGAATGTATTGGTATTTGTAGTGCCAATGCTTTGACCAAAAGAGTCAATTTGTACAATTTTTAAAAAAGCTTTAGCAGAGTCAATATTACCAGTTCCCGAACAGGAAGTTATTCTTACTCTTATATCTGTGTCAACTGCTGGTTTTATTAAGGCTTTCGTGGCTACATCCCCAAGATCTCCATAATTAGTTGTACGGGAATCTCCAAAAAATCCAGTATTTGCAGATGGCAAAATTACGCCAGTTGTAGCGTTTTGCAATTCATAATAAGCATATGCGGAATATCCAGGAGTCCCGATTGAGCCTATAATACACTCAATATCGTAAAATTTATTAGCTTTTAGTGTAACTACTCCCGAGTTTATCGCCATGTTTCCGGCAGTAGCCGTAAAATTTGTTAATGTTTGAACAACATTAGTTATTGTTGAAGATAACTTAGCGTATAGATATTCAGGTGTATTATCAGCTATTGGCAAATTAGCCCCAATACCCAAAGCAGTGGCATTGGCTTGTTGGTTGGCAGTTAAACTTGTTTTTGCTCTACCATCTAACTTTATATAACCGTTAAAATCAGAACTCCAAAGAGCTTGTATTATTTGACCATATTCTGCAATTTTCGGACCTGCAATTTTTTGCCATTTTGTCCCATCAAAATAATAATAGCCCACCTCTGTAATATTTAATGTTGCAGCATTTGTAGAACCACTTAAATCTGTTACAAAAAGTATAGCTCCAAGTTGATTCGTTGAATAAGCTGTTTTATTAATAAGGTCGACTCTTGTAATTCTAGGAGGTATTACTCCATCAGGAACCGTAATTAAAGTTGGTGTGCCAGTAACATCAAGAGTTGCTTTTGGGTCGACATTGTTTATCCCTATTTGTGAAAAAGATAAAAAAGGTAAAAAAAAACAAATAAGTAATAATATTGAGTTTTTCATTTCTAATATATTTAATGTTATTAGGTTTATCTCATCTTTTTCAGCATTGTATTTTATAATTTCTTCCAACGTCAGTCTGTAAAAAAAATCTCATTTTTTTCCCAAATATAAATTATTATCAGCTATAAATAACATTTTGGATGCAATTTTAATTTGTATTCTAATTGTACTATTTTTTCCTTTGATATATTTTTAGGCATGTAAATTTTGCCCATTATTTTTAAAAGATGGCAGCTATAGGCAACTCCTTGTGCATGATTTCCAGCACTGGCACAAATGATTCCACGTTCTTTTTCAGCAGAAGTAAGTGAGTTAATTTTGTTATAGGTATCTCTTATTTTAAAAGAACGAATTACTTGCTGGCTTTATTTCTTTAAATATATCCATTAGGATTGTTTTGTTTTATGCAATAATCTTAATCAATTAAGAATTCATCATTGTTGGTTTTGGAACTAATTTTTTACATATCTGATAATTCTTTCGCAAAGCCTTCACTAGATTTGATAAGGGCAATTCTGGAGCTTTTTACGAACTCAATAAGTCCGTAGTGATCTAATTCTGAAGTTAAATTATTGATTTCAGATTCTTGTCCTGTAACTTCAAATACGGTATAATCTCTTTCAATTGCTATAATTTTTGCGTTATATTGTTTGAATAATCGATTTGTATAATCTTCTTTGATGATACTAGATGTTGGTATTTTATATAATGCTGTCTGTGTCTGGATGATTTCTTGGTCTGTATTGCAAAAACATCTAAAAACATCTATAATTTTTTCTATTTGAAGCGTTAAGTTCTTAACAATTTCAAATGTTTCATTCACTACAATGGTAAAGCGGTACATTTTATCAATTTCACACGAGGAAATATTAAGGCTTTTCAAATTAATTTTTTTCCTAAAAAAGATTATGGCTATTTTATTTATGAGACCGATTTGATCCTCCGTGTAAACTGTTAGTGTGTATTGCTCTTTCATTTTTATTTTGTTGTTAATTACTTCAACTGGTCAATTGTCGTATTAGATTATTTTTAAATCAATTTTGTCTCTTTTTTGAATAAAAAAACCTTTCTCGTTTGACTGAGAAAGGTTTGTATTTAGAAAATATAAGCCTGACCCGTCATAAGAGACGAATAATTATTATTGCAATAATAATTGTTAATGAATTTTTCATATCGATTTTAAACGAAAAAACCTCCCGATACAGGGAGGTTTTTAAATTGAATATAGTTTCTTAATTTATATAACAGCCCTTCATAATTATCGAATGATAATAATGCTAATGATGCTAATGCTGTTAATTAATTTTTTCATTTCTTTTTATTGAATGACAAATATATAGATTTTTATCAAATTGCTTTTTTTTATTTATTAAAAATCGCGTATAATTTCCAAATGTATTATGAAATTATGTTGCAAGTTTAAAAGAAAGAAACAAATGCCGTCAATTTTAAATTTGAAATGTGATTTATAAAAATTTCTGTTAGGGGATACACTTAAAAAATGGCACTATAATAATGAGGTCAGTTTTGAATTGACGAAAGGGAGAAAATTTATTTCCTACTTCATTAAGCATGTCACTGCAAAGGTGTTTTTAAACTTATGGATATTGAAATTTTACGATTATTACAAAACATTCTTCATTACAGCCTGCATTTTTTAGCACCTGGAATAATTGCATTTGTTTTTTTTAAACCACAATGGAAACGTGCCTGGCTTATTATGATAGCTACTATGTTGATTGACCTGGATCACCTGCTTGCTACGCCAATTTTTGACCCGACACGATGCAGTGTTGGATTTCATCCGCTACATTCTTACTATGCCATATGCATTTATTTTCTACTGTTGTTATTTCGGAAAACCAGAATAGTTGCTGTTGGACTGCTTTTCCATATTATTACTGACTGGCAGGATTGTTATTGGTCAAATCTGATACTTCTTACCGCAAAGTGATAATTAAAATATGAAGACAAGGGAATTCAGGTTCTTTAATAATCTAATCCTATTCAATAAATTATAAATGAAAGTTAAATCTAAAATTTAAGATCAGTTATGTCTCATACAATCGAAAAAATTAAATGCCTTATTATAGGTTCTGGCCCTGCAGGTTATACTGCAGCAATTTATGCAGCCAGAGCAAACATGAATCCGGTTTTATATCAAGGTATGCAGCCTGGAGGTCAATTGACAACGACTAATGAAGTAGAAAATTTCCCCGGTTATGTTGATGGTGTTACAGGACCAGAAATGATGGTTCATTTGCAAGAGCAAGCAAAGCGTTTTGGTGCTGATATCCGTGATGGCTGGGCTACAAAGGTTGATTTTTCTGGAGATATTCATAAAGTTTGGATTAACGATTCAATCGAATTGCACTGTGAAACAGTTATTATTTCTACAGGTGCTACAGCTAAATATTTAGGATTACCATCAGAGCAGCATTATTTAAATATGGGAGGCGGAGTTTCCGCCTGCGCTGTCTGCGACGGATTTTTCTACCGCAATCAGGAAGTTGTGATTGTTGGAGCAGGAGATTCTGCTTGTGAAGAAGCACATTACTTATCTAAACTTTGTAAAAAAGTAACGATGTTGGTAAGAAGCGAGAAATTCAGAGCTTCGAAAATTATGGAAGAACGCGTTCGCAGAACAGAAAATATTGAGATTTTAATGAATCACGATACTGTTGAAGTTCTTGGTGATAATAACGTAGTGCATGCCATTAAATCATTAAACAAAACAACTGGAGAAGTTATCGAAATTCCTGCAACCGGATTTTTCGTAGCAATTGGTCACAAACCAAATACAGACATCTTTAAAGATTACATCACTCTTGATGAAACTGGTTATATAGTAAATATTTCTGGAACTTCTAATACAAATGTAGCAGGTGTTTTCGTTGCCGGAGATGCTGCAGATCATGTATATCGTCAGGCGATTACTGCCGCAGGTACGGGTTGTATGGCAGCTCTTGATGCAGAACGTTATCTGGCTTCAAAAGACTAATTACAATTAAACAATTATTGGTAGCCGTAAAACGTATTAAGAATGTGTTGAAAGTTTTAAAGGAAATAAGATAATAATTTTGAATACAATAGTAATACAATCAGCAGAAGATAAAAATTCGTGGACTTTCATTAACGATTGGTACTTTTCAGTATAGATCGATAATTTTACTTCAATACAATTAAGTCCACTGTCGACAGTGGAGTATCCGTTTATTAACCATCAAACCTAAATATCATGTCAAAAGGAATCTATAACATCCCTAAAGCCTTTAACGAACCTGTTAAGTCCTATGCTCCTGGAAGTACTGAACGAGAAGAGGTTCTAGCCACTTTCAAAAAAATGTACAATGAGACCGTAGATGTTCCTTTATACATTGGCGGTGAGGAAATCCGTACAGTAAATACCAAACCGATTAAGCCTCCTTTTGATCACAAACATATAGTTGGCCATTATCATGAAGCTTCTAAAGAGCACGTTGAAAAAGCTATTGCTACGGCTTTAGCAGCGAAAAAGAGATGGTCTGATTTATCTTGGGAGCATCGTGCATCAATATTTTTAAAAGCAGCTGAACTAATTGCCGGACCTTACCGTGCAAAGATAAATGCTGCAACTATGATTGCTCAGGCAAAAACAGTGCACCAGGCTGAAATAGATGCTGCTTGTGAATTAATAGATTTCCTGCGCTTTAATGCAGAGTTTATGACTCAAATTTATGCAGAGCAACCAGTTTCTTCAGAAGGAGTTTGGAACAGATTAGAACACAGACCTCTTGAAGGATTTATATATGCCATTACCCCATTTAACTTTACAGCAATCGCGGGTAACTTACCAGCTGCTCCGGCATTAATGGGTAATGTTGTAATCTGGAAACCAAGTGCGACACAGGTTTATTCTGCGAATGTAATTGTTGAAGTTTTCAAAAAAGCGGGTTTACCGGATGGTGTAATCAATGTGGTAAATGGTAATTCAGCAATGATTTCTGAAACAGTTCTTGCAAGCCGTGATTTGGCAGGAGTTCACTTTACCGGATCAACTCGTGTATTTAATGATCTCTGGGGAAAAATAGGTCAAAATATTAGCAATTATAAGACATATCCTAGAATCGTTGGTGAAACTGGAGGAAAAGATTTCGTAGTAGCACACCGCTCAGCAATTCCTGCTCAAGTTGCTACGGCACTTTCAAGAGGGGCTTTCGAATACCAGGGACAAAAGTGTTCTGCCGCTTCAAGAGCATATATCCCTGAATCAATCTGGCCTGAAGTAAAACGACTGTTAGTGGCTGATTTGGCTTCAATGAAAATGGGATCACCCGAAGACACAGCTAATTTTGTTTCTTCTGTAATTTCTGAAAGTTCGTTTGATAAACTGGCTGGTTTTATTGATCAGGCTAAAAAAGATGCTAATGCCGAAATTATTTCCGGTGGAAATTACGACAAATCTGTTGGTTAT
>CAUPQW010000024.1:0-44033 GCA_963513545.1 uncultured Flavobacterium sp. | reverse complement strand
ACAAGCTGTATGAGATAAGTATATTAACTCACCATTTTTTGGAAGCCTAAAAATTTTGAATTAATCATTTTGCCCTTTCAATATCTTTAAATGATCTACAAAACGGTTCGAGAATTGTCCTGTTAGGGCTACTAAGACAAAAAGCTTCAGATTTCTCTGAAGCTTTTTTGTTTTAGACTACCTGAAATAGCTTGTAAACTTTTTTCAGAACAAGACAGGCGTAAAAAAACGAAATCCAGAAAGCTTAACTTTCTGAATTTCATTTCTGCAGGTTTTATTATTTAGCTGGTGGAGTATTAGCCAATGCTGATTTGTGTACAATGATCCTGAGTTTTCCGTCTTTTCCTTTTTTGAAAACCCAGGTTTTATCTACCATTACTTCATTTCCGTCTTTGTCAGTTACCCATACATTACCCATTGTAATGGCTACAGAACCATAAATTTGTATACCTTCATTATTTGCCCCGGCATTATCATAACGCGCTTTTACCCAAGGCTTAAGTGCAAATCCTTTGTCTTGTGGGTACTCAGGATCTCCTGCAATAAAATACGATAAGGCTCCTTTTTTGGTATTTCTAAAAGTCTGGTTGCCGTATGCAAGTGTAGGTTTGAAAAACACTTTTCCATTATCATAGTTATACTCATCAGATAACACTTTTTCTGCATATGCTCTGTAATCACCGCCTTCTTCTTTTAACTTTCCAATTTTCACCAAAGCATCACACCAGGCCTGCTGTGCTGCGTTTACCTCTTCGTAAGTAATAATACTGTTTGCGCCTTCTTCTACATAATCGAGTCCCAGTTCATCTGTTACTTTTTGTACTTCTTTTTTAGCCTTTACAGCTTCTTCTTCTTGTTTTTTATTACATGAGAACATTAATACACTTATGGTTAATAATCCAAAAATTAAATTTTTATTTTTCATTTTATATGATTTTATTTTGCTTACTTTTTTTTAAGACAGTGTTCGGCTTTTCTGTTTATTGGGAATGTGTCTTTTCCTGTATCACTCAAGCATTCAATTCTTAAAGACGAATTGCTTTACTAATTACAAAAACATAACACCTTAAGATGACTCAAGGGCAATAAGGAAAATTTTAAATAAATGTTTTTTAATAGATTTTAAAGTACAGCATTCGATAAAAAGCATAGCTATGACTGTGCTTATAACAAGGCATTGAGGTATTTTAAAGAAAAAAAACAGGTACTATTTAGGATAGATCAGGAGGTCCCCGTAAGGCAAAAAGACTGCCCTTGAAAAATGTGGAATTCATTTCAACAAAAAACAATTCAGCAGACCTGACATAGTTTTCTGTATATAATGACAAATTATATGTAGTGGATATTGTACTGATACTAAAGCAGAAACTACAAATAGCGCACTTTGTGTCTTCTGAATGACTGTGTGTTATTTGCTTCTCGCCGGCAGAAATTTTATGATGGCAGTATTGTTCTTTTTTTTCTGTAAAATAATGTTCATAAGCATGAATCGTCTGAAACAGCATTGAAGACAATACCATTATTGATGCCAAAAGATTAATTAAGAAAAATTTCTTTTTCATGTCTTATAAATGTTGATTTTAATTACCTCAAGATCTAGCCTAATTAAAATCATTCTGTTTGCAACAGAAAATTATTTTCAAAAAATTTGATGCAAATATAGAAATTTTATTTAATAAAGATTCTATTGCTATTTTATACTTAACTTAATATAGCTGCGAACTTTTTTTTGATGTTTAAATGATTTCAGGCTTTAATTTTGGTGTCCAATAATAAACATGTCATCCGCAATTTCTAAAAAACTAAAAAAAATGTGCAAAACCCACAGAGTCATTTGCACATTTTTTTACAAAAACACTTCGCAGAGAGAGGTAATCACTTGGTTTTATTATTTCTAAGATTCTCTTTAAATATGCCAGAGGTATTTGAGCCAGAGGAGCTATTTCAATACTTCCCAAAAAGACAGAGAATATTTATTTACACTGGATCACTTTATAAAATTTGCTAAAATAAGTTTGAATGGCTGTGTTTATCTTTATATGTTCAGTTTGTCATAGTTTATAAAATACAAAACTATGTAAAACCCAAAAAGCAACTCGTAATTGAGTTGTTTTTTGGGTTTATTAATCAGGCTTCTGTGCACGAGCCAGAGGCATCGCGTGCCAGCGTCTGTATTACCTAATGCTCGGACAAGCTGGAGGATTTTAAAGATAAAGGGGACAAAACAATAACATGTGATGGCGTTGAGTGGCAATGTTTGGTTTTAATTTTTCGATTTTACTGGACAGATTATAGTATCTTAGTTAGCCTCACATTATTTTAGCTAAGATTTTCCAATCCGAATGATACTAGCTGGTCAATTATTGGTAAAGTATTTAAACCCAATTGTGTCAAACTGTATTCAACTCTTGGAGGGATTTCAGGATAAGCTTTTTTTACAACAAACTTGCTTTCAACCAAAGAATTTAATTCATGGATTAACACCTTTTCACTAATACCTGGTATACATCTCTTCAATTCGCCGTATCGGATTACTCTATCGTTGATCTGAAACAATATTAACAATGTCCACTTGCCTCCTAATATTGCAAGTGATTTTCTAACGGGACAGTTTTCGTCAGAATTTCTAATTATTTTTTTCACTATTTTTCATTTGATAATCAATATTTCTAACCTATAGGTAAGTACTATACCTTTAAGTAAGTACTTGTACAAAAGTAAGTAATTTATTTATTTTGCATAATAAAAATCAAAAAAAGATACTATGACACAACAAGAAGAAAATAAACAGATAGCTATAACCGCATATCAAAGGATTTTTGGAGACTTGGATGTTACGGGCGTTGATGAATACATGAGTAAGGAGTTTATACAACATAATCCTACCATTGCCGATGGTCCAGACGGGGTAAAATCTCTTTTACAAACCCTTATTTCTCAAGGGGTAGCTAAACAAAAGATCAGCTTTAAGCATGTTTGTGCAGAAAATGATATTGTTTTCCTTCATTCACGATATGAAATGGCAGGAAAAGAATGGAGATTTATTGATATTTATCGTATCGAAAACGGAAAGCTAGCTGAGCATTGGGATGCTATGATGCCAATGCCTGATAAATCTGCAAACAACAACTCAATGTTTTAAAAAAAACTATCGGTCAAAAAGAAAATAGATAATTAACGGTATTATAATAAATTAAATAATAAAAACATGACAGCAATAGAAGTAATATTGGCATATGCGGAAGCCTTAGGAAAAGGAGATATTCCTACCGCATTTTCTCATTTTTCTCCAGATGTAAAATGGAATCAACCGGGAGCTAATCAGTTTTCAGGATTAAAAAAAGGAGCGGATGAAATTGGTAAGATGCTCGGAGGTATGATGGAAATTTCAAAAGGAAGTTTTGCCTTACATCCTAATGGAAACATTATGGCAAATGGTGATCTTGTAGCAATGCCAGTTCGTTTTAGTGGAAATAATGATGACCGCAAGATTGACATGTCTGGTATTGATCTCTTCAAAGTAGAGAAAGGAAAGATTACGGATATTTGGTTATTTTCTGATGATCAGAATATTGAGGATATTTTCTGGGGCAAGTAAATTCAAATGACAAAATTACATCAAACAAAAAGCATTCTAATCTTAAGAATGCTTTTTGATTTATAATAGCCCGCCTTTTTTGGATTAACAGCGGCCAATACACTTTTTGGTTGCTGAACCGCAATTGAGCAAGCTATCATTGACCAAATAAATACTGTAATAGCACAAATGCCAACTTGTATATTATAGATTAGGAACAAAAGTGTATTACATGGGTTTGGCAAAAGTGATGATTCATTGCTCTGCAGACACATTTTTTGTTAATCAAATATTTTTTCTCCACATCAACAATTGGAGTTTAAAATTTATATCAACCACGAATCAGTTATTTGTTTAAAACTAAGAAAATGAGATTCTAAGATACATTCTTATTGATAAAAATGTTCAATAACCTTTCTAAATCTTCTACAAAAAAGTTCGACATTTGTTCGGGCGGGGCTACAAGTAAAAAGCTTCAGATTTCTCTGAAGCTTTTTTTGTTTAAGCTAAAAAGTAAAAAGTTAGTAGCCTTTTTATAAAATTTACAATTTCTAAAAAACTAAAAAACACTTCGCAGAGCGAGGCTATTACCAAATTGTTATTCTGTCTTTCTTAGGTAAAAACATTTTATCTCCAGGTTGTACATTAAATGCTTCGTAAAAAGGTGTCGTATTCATTAGAGGGCCGTTAACACGCCAATTTGGGGGCGAATGCGAATTATTATTAATCCACAAACGCAGGAACTCATCTTTCATTTTTACTCTCCATATTTTGGCTATAGAAATAAAGAAGCGCTGGTCTGGAGTAAAACCGTCAATTTTTGTATTCCCTTGTCCTTGTTGGGTCATTTTAAAAGCATCATAGGCAACTGCTATTCCGGCAATATCTGCCGTATTTTCACCAACTGTCATTGCGCCATTAATGTGCAGATCGCCTAAAACTGTATAGGTACTGTACAAATTGATAACCTGTTGTATCCTTGATTTAAACTGTGCATAATCCTCTTTTGTCCACCAGTTTTTCAAATTGCCATCCTTGTCATATTGAGCCCCCTGATCATCAAAAGTATGGGTTATTTCGTGACCTATAACCATTCCGATACCTCCGTAATTAAGTGCATCATCTGCATTATTATCAAAATATGGAGCTTGTAAAATACCTGCAGGAAAAACAATTTCATTTGCAGTAGGATTATTATATGCCGTAACTGTTGGAGTTGTGGTATACCATTCTGTTTTATCGACCGGCTTGTCTAATTTTGCCAATTGAAATTGATATGCAGCTGCAGCGGCCGAAACCATATTCTCAAAATAAGTATTCCTGGCTATATGCACATTACTATAGTCTTTCCATTTATCCGGATATCCTATTTTCTTAGTAATGGCGAATAATTTTTCTTTAGCTTTTTCTTTCGTACTTTGACTCATCCATTCCAATTTATCAATTCTTTTGCCGTACGCTTTTTGCAGATTATTCACGAGGTCTAACATTCGTTTTTTGGCATCTTCTGAAAAATATTTCTTTACATACAATTCTCCCAATGCTTCGCCTAAGTAAGTGTCAACTACATTAGCCATTTTTTCGCCGCGTGATTTTTGAACAGCCTGACCAGAAAGTACTTTGGTATACTCAAATGAGGCATCTGCAAAAGGTTTGCTTAAATCATCTGCATATCTTTCCAGAGAATTTGCTTTAAGGTAAACTTTCCAATTCGCAATGGGGATGGTTTTTAGAAGCTTATTAAGGGCATCATAATAAGCCGGCTGGCTTACATTAATGGAATCGGTTTTGGCACCTAAATTATTTAAAAAAGTAGTCCAGCCTATGTTGGGATGTTTTTTTACAAGATCTGTCACAGCCGTTTTATTATAATTTGCCTGCACATCCCGAAGCTGAACTTTTGTTTTATGCGAAACGGCGAGCTGTTTGTCAATATTATAAACCAAATCAGCATTCCTTTTAGCTTCTGTGGCATTGCTGCCTGTTTGTTGAAATAATGTAGCAAGATATTTTTTGTAAGCCCCCTGTATCGCAACAGTTGATGAATCTGATTTAAAATAATAATCCCTGTCGGGCAAACCGATACCTGTTTGATATAATACGGCAATGTTCATACTACTGTTTTTATCATCGGGTGATACTCCAAAACCTATTATAGAAGAATTGCCTGCCTTTACCTGATTGACTTCAAAATTCAGTAAGGACGATACATCGCTAATTGCCTCAATTTTGGCTAGCAGGGGCTTGACAGGTGCATAACCACGTTTATCGATGGTTACCGTGTCCATACCCGATGCATAAAAGTCTCCTACCTTTTGTGCTATACTTCCTGACGGATTCTTGCTTTGCGAAATACTGTCCAATATGCCCTGCAGGCGCATCCGTTGTGGGTAATTCAGAAACATGTAGGCACCAACTCCGGATTGAGATGCAGGTATTGATACAGAATCATACCATTTGCCATTTACATATCTAAAAAAATCATCACCAGGCCGCAATGTGGAATCTATTCCGGTAATCGCAATGTTTTTTTCTCCCTGATGTTTTGAGCACGCTGTAAAAGCCAGCAATGCGATGAAGAGCATTATTAAATTTTTCATAATCTGGACTATTTCTATTAAAATGAACCGAAAAACGTTTAAAGGCAGCTATTTTTAAAATGTATATATCTGATATATTTAATTTTAGCACAACAATATACAAATTCAGTTTTTAATTCTAAAGTTTATCTTACCCTATTGTTATAGTCATCAAAGCGTTCTTTTACTTTTTTACCTACATAATCGCTACAGTTTCTGTGCTTTTGTTTTCGATATCTACAATAAGATAAAATACTGTTAGGTGTTGTCTTGTAAAAAACATCTCAATAATGTTATACTGGTTAACCAATTGTCTGATTCTATTTTCCGGATACCTATTTTCGAGTTTTGAAAATGTACCCTTTTCTGAAGTTTTCTTACTGTCGTGTTTTGAAGTTAACCAGGGGAGATTTTATTCGGTTACAGGGATAATTTCTTCTGCTTTTTTAATCTTTTCAATGCCTCGTTCTCCCATAATCTGCCCGGCATCCAGCATTCTGATTAAATGGATATAGCACGTTACGAGATCATAATCAAGCTCTTCTGTATGGGGAGACAATGAGATCTGGACGATTTCATAGAGAAAAAAAACAAACTCTTCGGGAGTTTTGTCTTCAAATGCGCTTTGGAATACCAAAAAAGGATTCGCGTATTCTTCTTTACTGAGAGAAGCCAGCTGCGTTATGGACTGATAATCGCCCGAACCTTTCACTTTCCATTTTATGCTTTTCCTCTTTAAGCAATAACACACTTTGATAAAAGAGCATACAGCAGTGTAGAAAACAAAAATTTCGCATGGATTATCTTGTTTGTATATCTTGCTCCTGTGGCAATGCATGACCACATCACTCAACATCTGCTTGTAGTAATCGAGATGGGCAAAGTCAAAAAAAGAGTAAAGAGCCTCAAGTGGATTTTCTGCTTCATAGGCTGCCCAAAAATTAGTTTCAAAGTACATTTTATTCTTTTTCATGGCGGGAAGATTTAAATTCACAAGCGAAGTTCTACTCTTTCAAAAGGATAAACTATTCCGGATTTGGAGATACTATCTGACAAAGGAATATTTTACAGATATTTTTTTATCTTTGAAATTCAGACTTTTTAATGCAGATGGCTTTATCTTTGAGCCTCTGGAAAACTAATACTCATTATGGAACAGAAAATTCATCAGGGAAGAAACGTAAAACGTTTTAGAGAAATGCTTAACATCAAGCAGGAAGCATTGGCTTATGATCTGGGTAAAGACTGGAACCAAAAGAAAATTTCTATACTGGAGCAAAAAGATGTAATTGAAGACAGTTTGCTAAAACAAATTTCAGCTGTATTAAAAATTCCTGTTGAAGCTTTTCAGAATTTTGATGAGGAGCAGGCGATAAATATTATTTCTAATACTTTTGGAGATAATGCTTGTATTGGGAATCCTAATTCTACTTTCAACTTTAATCCTATTGAAGAATTAAAAAAACTTCACGAGGAAAAGATTGTTTTGTTTGAGCGTATGTTGAAGGAGAAAGATGAAATGATGGTGAGGCTTGAGAAATTGATTGGGAAATGATTATTTATAAAATATATTAATTCGACAAAGAGGCTTTCAAGTCTCTTTTTTGTTTTGACAGTATTCTTAATTTTTTAAAACTACTATAGATCTGTAGTGTGTTTTTGTTTCATTCAAAATTCTACATTTACAAAAATTGTAAAAATAAAAATTGTAAATTTCAAGACTTTTAAAAAGAAAAATAATGGATTTACCTGTAGCTAATATCGTAAGTGAAATTGATTTAAAGCCAAGTGATGTTTTGTTGCCATTATATGAAGTAGTCGTTAATTCTATAATTAGTTTAATGCAAGCTAAAGATTTAGAGACTAAAGATAAAAAGATTCAAATTCAAATTTTTAGAGGCGACAAACCGACTTCTACTGATTTGTTCAGCAATAACAATACAATTTCCTCGATAAAAGTTATTGATAACGGAGAAGGTTTTACAGACTTAAATTATTCGTCTTACAAAACAGCATATTCAAGTAAAAACAAAAAAGAATTTGGATGTAAAGGAATTGGAAGATTTACGGTTTTAGCAACGTTTGAAAAAATTCTGATAAAAAGCAATTACCAAGAAAACAAAAATTGGAAATTTAGAGAATTCTCTTTTGATAGCCCAAACGAAATACAGCCAATAGATCTAACAGAGAGTAAGGATAATAAAAACAAAACTATTGTTGAACTTCTTAACTGGAATAATGATGAGTTACGTAATTATACAGCATTAAGTTTAGAAGATATTGCAGAGCAATTGATGCAACATTGTTTAATTTACTATTTGTGTGAAGATTTGCCAACTATTGAGATTTATGAGCCAAACGAAAATAAATTAATAAATCTTAATGATTTATACGTTAATGTTTCAAAAGATGCGGAAAAAGAGTTTCCAATTGGAAAATATAATTTTAGATGTTTTGTAACAAAAAAGATTAAAAAGAGCAGTAGAAAAAATCACTATATTTATTTCTGTGCTAACTCTAGGATTGTAGGCAATCCAAAAAGTTTATCAACAGTTGATACTTTATTTGCATATCCTATCAATGAGCATGGCAAACAATATTTATTAGATGTGTATGTTGTATCTGAGTATCTAAATAAAGGTGTTTACCCAACAAGAAATGGTTTTTCTATACCCCAAGAAAAAGACACTAATAACTTATTTAATGGAAATAGTGAGCTATCTTTTGATGAGATTGAAGAAGAGGTTGCAAAAACTCTTTATGATGAATATGAAAATTATATAAAAGAAAATAAAGAAAAAAGCACTCGAGAATTGGTAGATTATATTCGTACCAGTTCACCACAATTTAACAGGTACATTAATAGACCTGAAATATTAAATAAGATTCCAGCTAATATTTCTGATGAAAAGAAAGAAGAGTATTTATATAGAATAGCCTATCAAGAGCGAAAGCAAATCGATACCCAAATACAGAATTTCATTATCAATAAAAATATTAATGAAGATACCATACAAGTTATAAAAGACGAATTAAAAGAAAAAGCAATTTACGATTCCGATAATTTGGCGGATTACATGTTTCGAAGAAAGGCTGTTATTGACGTTTTTAATAAATTTTTAGATGCGGATGAGACCGGTGCGTATAAATTAGAAAAAGACATTCACAACCTTATATTTCCAACAGGATTAACAAATGAAGATGTAGATTATGAAACCCATAATTTATGGCTGTTAGATGAAAGATTTGCTACTTATAAATTTGTAGCTTCTGATAAATCAATAACTTCATTTACACAAAAGAAAAGCTCTAAAGAGCCTGATTTAACACTAACGGAAACTTTAGATATGTTTAATCATCATTTTAGTTTTGCTCCCAAAAGTGCAGGCGAATTAAGTTCATTAGTTATTTTTGAGTTTAAAAGACCTGGAGATGTTGCTTGGCAAAAAAAGAAAAATGATTATCAGTGGGAGTTTTCAGAGCTACTAATGAAGTATTTTGATGATTTTATTTATTCTCCTGATAAGAAAAATTACAAAGGCAATCATGTTGTTATAGATAAATCTACACCAAAATACGGTTATCTTATTATGGACGTTATTCCTCCCCAATTGGCTGATTACAATATAGACAAAGGATTTGGAAAAACTCCATTTGGTACTTATTACAAGCTGTTTGACAAGTTGAATTTACACCTTGAAGTATTTACTTTTAGAACATTAATTGAAGCAGTAGAAAAAAGACACACTCCATTTTTTGATAAATTATTTCAAAAATAACCCGATCGCGCGGATTTGTAATCCGTGCCCGCAAAATATATCTTAACACATTTAATAAAATCCAGTTTTTAACTATATACTATCAGTTTTTATTAACATTAGGAACGGGCTCGGAAAGAATTTCCGCGCTATCGTTGCGGATATCTGAGCGATCGGGATGATCGCCTCCCGTAATATGTTCCATGAAAGCAACAGCACCTTTCATATGTTTTCCTATAATTGGGGATGATGACCCGTCCAATGCATTTAAAGTAATCGTTCCATAATTTAAAAACCAACCAAAAAAACCACCACGGTCTACTGTCATTCCCAATACTCTTGCCACTGGAATTCGTATGTAACTTTTTTGCCATGGCAGCACGCCCGATTCAATTAGGATTTCCCCGTCTTTTACTATCCATTTGTAGCTTTTAATTGTAAAATATCCTAGTATATTGAATCCTAATAAAATCCAACCAAACAAATACACATTACCATTTCCAAATATTAGCAACATGATACTTATTATAGCTATAAACCATACTGGAGTGTAACATAGCCAGTGCTTTCCTATTTTCATTTCGACCATCTAATTTTTGTTTTTACCGTTAAATTAACACAATAGTAGTCAAACCTAACGAACATATCAAATTTTTAGACATTAATTATCCGATCTCGAGGATTTGTAATCCGTACCCACAAAGTATATCTTAACAGATTTAATAAAATCCAGTATTGAACTATATACTTTATATCTGTTTTTATGAATATTAGGAACGGGCACTGAAAGAATTTCCGCCTATCGTTGACGACATATCTGAGCGATCGGGGTGAAATTATGATTGGGCATTAATTATATTTTGTATAAATTAATTTCTGAAGAGAAATTAATTAACGTGAAAGTAGCCATAAAAAAGCAGCCTATATAATTTAAGCTGCTTTAATCTTTATAAATAACATCTATCTTTTTATCTTATCCGATACTAATAATCCATCGCGTAGGTTTAGTCATTTTTTGGGTAGTAAGATAAATACCATATGCTCTTAAAATGTTACAACCAGCATTTTCAAACCAAACGTAATCTCCATCATTGATAACGCTTTTTTTCTTGTCTTTATAGATAATCCATTTTTCATGGTCGCTATTAGCATTGTAGTAATATAAATCATTGGTTTGATAAACAGAAATTTGGTTTTTTGTACCAGCCTCCTGCTCTGATGTGCAGATTAAGATTTCATCTCCATCATGAATTGGAGAACTGCTAATGTTATTATTAAAATTAACTAATTTAAGAAAAACTTCATTTTCGGAAATTAGAGGATAAAGATAGGAGTGTGACATGCTTCCATATCCAATATAACGATTTAAGTTGTTTAATTTCAAAGAAACTGGCTTTTGGAAATGTAGTGGCTGTGGGGCTCTGTTGGTGGGATTAGTATAGTAATTAATTATTGCATCCATTACCCCTCCATGTTGTATATAATCGAATTGTACTATATTAATTATTGTACCCTTTTTTATTAAATCAATATAATGATTAATGTTACGAGCATTATTAGATATAAAATCTTCGGTTGTTATATCATTTTCTAAATAATAGGTTGCATCAGCCGCTTGTTCTGCAATATTATAATAAATAGGGTTACTGCCATTTCCAGAACCATGAAGTGTTTGCATATGTGATTGCAAAACATAAAAACCATTGTTTGCCCATGTTTGTATATTGTTGTTGTGCCATTCCCAAAAATTATTAACATTTTCAACATCAGTATCATTTACCGATAATGAACTGTCATCACCCCAAAACGGATCCCATAAATCATAACCAGTTTCTTTTTTTAAAAGAGGACTATATTTATTGACTTTACTCCATATAAAAGCTGATTTTACAGCATCAATAGGAACATTTTCAACATCAAAAAACACAAATACCCGTTTTCCGTCATTATTTAAAGATTGAATAGTATCTGAGTTTTTATATTGTACTAGTCCACACTTAGAAATTACTGAGTTTGGGTCATTAAATTCCAGATAAGTGACCAGTAAATTTACCAAATCAACATAGTCATCGTCGATAGTTAGATTTAAAAAGTTCTGAAATTTTAAAATTATAATTTCATTAGGCTGCTCTATTAAGAAATTTCGAATTTGATGTAATGCATAATCACTTTTTGGGGTTGCAAAATCAATTTTTTTTTCACATAATACGTCATCTGAGCATAGCGTATGATGAAAATAATATTTGTTTCCACTAAGTTTAATCCGAAAATCAAAATAACGAACGCCATGTTCAAGCTGTTCTTTAATGTTTAGAGTTTGTGTTCTCGCACGAGTGTCTAAAGTCATTGTTCCAGAATCGTGAGTACCTGGAATAATAATTGAATTAAGAGGATGATTAATAAATGGTGAATTATTATTCATTAAATCTCCCATCCAATTCGCATGATTTTTTCTCATAATTAATGTTATTAAAGTAATATTTGTATAAAAATGAATTGTCCCAACCTACAAAACTTCTTTAGCCATCACTTAGAGTATGCTTTGGAATAATAAATAATTTGTAGAAAGGAAGTATCGGTTTATCTTGTAATTCCGAAAAAACAAAGATAAATGAAAACCCACTTTAGTGAATTAACCGACTTTCAATAGAGGAAAAGTATGACTAAAAAAAGTCTTGACAATACGTACTTTTACCTGTTTCTATAACGGTTAAAAAGAAGTGATGCTTTTTTGATATGCACACAAAAACAGATTTAAAGTCAGGCTACAATTCCACCCCGCTGGCGCGAGCGTCTTGCTCGTGAACGTACGTTTTGAATTCAGAAATATGTTGTTTACGGTAATTATTGTAAATTGATTTTATGCATTGAGTACACGAGCGAGACGCTCGCGCCAGCAGAGGTAAACCTATTTCAGGACAAGACAAATTTAGACCGCAATAATCCCAAAATATTTGCGTTTTTTATAAAATTTAAAAATTTATAATCAATACTATGGAATACTCAAAAAATTACACTGTTATAGACACACATATAGATGTACAAGGTATTATGGATGGCTTATATTACCCATTTTATATGGAGGAATGCCGCCATGATTATATTAGGGAAATTCTAGGTTTTGATTTTGTTCAACAGGCAGAAAATGGTGTATTTATGGTTTTATCAGAGTATAAGATCAAATTTATACGCTCCCTCAAAAAAGACGATAATTTTGATGTGACCTGTACTGTATATACAGATGCTCAGGGATTACCAAGACTGCATTTTAAACAATCAATACTAAAAAATGGAAAAATAATGGCCTCAGCAGTATTTACAGGAACTTGTATTCCTGCAACTGGAGGAAGACCTTATTTACCTGAAGAATTGAAAGCGAATTTAACTGATGCCTCTTCATTGGAAGTTTAATAACTATAATAGAGTTAAACTACAATTTGCTTTTCAATAAATTAGCCAGCTCTCCAAAGTGTTCTTTTCTAACGCTGCGCAATCCCGAAAGCTTTCGGGACTGACTTTGCGCTGCCTATTCATATGTTCATGAGAAAATAAAAAAACATTACTGCAAATATTTAGTATTTTTATCATTTTCAAAATACTTAAACTTACATACACGCTTAAAAAATTGCCTTTTAATGGATCAACTAATTAGCTTTTTTGTTGCAGGAACGACTTTATTACTGGCATTTTTAATCTTTGCAAATATTAATCAGCTAAACAGTCGGGTTAATCGATGGTTTGGCTTTTTTATTCTGTGTATTTTCCTGATTCAGTTTAATGATTTATTAGAGAAAACTGAGTTTATGAAAACAAGAATGCTCATAAATGATTTTCTTGGCTTAACAGATTTTATAGTTGCTCCTGTTTTTTATTTTAGTGTAATTTATTTTATTCAACCCAATAGAAAATGGCGAATCAAAGATAATTTTCATTTTGCATTTGCTTTTATAATTTTGCTTTTGCTTTTACTTTCACTGGTGATTGACACACCTGCTCCAACTGCTGCCGATAAAAAGAATGCTGTTTTAATTATAACCGCTTTTAATTTATTTTTTTGTCTACAGGTCATTCTCTATTGCATTGCAGCTTATAGAGAAATTACTTTCTATCAAAAGAATTTATTTTTGTACACTTCAAATATAGCTTCAATTAACTTAGCATGGTTACAAAAAACAGTGGTTTGTGTGCTCATTATAACAGGTCTTTGGTTAATAGATAATTTCTTTAAATTGGCAAAAACCAATAGTTTATTTGATCATTTTGCCAGTCTGTTTTATCTTACAGGCGTTTTTTTTATTGCTTATTATTCTTTAAAACAAAAAGAAATTCCAAGTCTTAATCAACAAGAAAAAAAAGAAATGGATGTAATTATACTGGACAATTCCAATGTAGGGAGCAATGAGAAAAAACTAATTTCTGATATCAATTTACAGGAAATGAAATCAGTTTTAATTGAGGTAATGAACAATCAAAAGCCTTTTTTGAACCCTGAATTGAGTTTATTCAAATTGGCTTCACAATTGGATATTTCATCTCATCAACTTTCGTACATTATTAATAAAGGTTTTGAAGAAAATTTTTACCAATTTATTAATCGTTACCGGATCGAAGAAGCTAAAAAATTAATTCAGGATCCAAAAATGCAGCATTTGAATTTAATAGGAATTGCTTTTGAAGTGGGTTTCAATTCTAAAACAGTTTTTTATACAACTTTTAAGAAAAACACCAATCAAACTCCATCAGAATTTAAAAAAGTAAACGTCGCTTTAGCACAAATTCTCTAAGTTTATTTAATTTTTAACCAATTAATGAATTTGTAAATTATAGTTTATTTTAAAGTAGTCCTGATTGATAAATCAGAACTTTTAAGTGGTAAATGATACTAATATTTGTATCGGATTTATTTAAAAAAATAAAATACTACTATGAACTTTAAAAAAGAAACACGAAAATTAAAGCTAAACAAAATCATTAAATTTAGATTAAAATCTATTTTCATAATTATTTTTTCTGTCCTCTGTTCTATTTCATGCTCAGACGATAATAATGATCGTAAAGCAGAATATCCGGGAATTGCTGTAGACTTAGGAACCCATAAACTAATGGCATATACAGTATCAAAAAAATCAGACTATTTGGTTGTTTTTGAATCAGGTCTAGGCAATGATCATGCCTCCTGGTACAGCACCGGAAAATCCTCAGAAATTATAACAATATCTAATTTTCTGGATTCTGATGTTTTATTATACGATAGAGCCGGCTATGGAAAATCAGGTTTTAATACTGAACCCAGAGATATTAATAAATTAAGAAGTGAACTTGAAACTGTGATAAATCAATTTGCAAATGGCAGAAAAGTGGTACTCGCAGGACATTCATTAGGAGGTGTGATTATTAGAGATTATGCCATAAAAAATCCTGAAAAAGTTGCAGGATTAGTGTTTGTTGATGCTTCTCACGAAAAATACAATCATTATTCACAAGAACAGATAAACACCTATTACAACAATTATAAAATGGCTAATGGTGCAAATTCAGGCATAGCTTTAGAAACACTGCAATTAATTGAAGATTTTAAATATACAGCAACACTGCCTAATTTGCCTGACGTTCCGGTTATTGCCATAACAAGTATGAAAACAGATGCAGAACATGACGCAGCCGATAGACAATTATGGTACGCCTCTAAGGAATCACTTAAGGAAGGAATTACCGATTTTAAACATATTACGACAATAAAATCCGGACATTTTATTCAACTTGAAGAGCCGGAACTTGTCCTGGACAATATTAAACTAATATTGTCAAAACTATAAGTCATAAAAGAGATTTCGATTGAAATCTCTTTTACTTTTGCAAATGTTAGAAATTCTTTACCCAGCTCTCCGAAACGTTGCTTTCTAACGCTGCGCAATTCCGAAAGCTTTCGGGACTGACTTTGCGCTGCCTATTCATATGTTCATAAGAAAATAAACCCGATCGTACGAATTTGTAATCCGTGCCTGCAAAATATATCTTAACACATTTAATAAAATCCAGTTTTTAACTAAATCCTTTACATCCGTTTTTATTAATATATTAGGAACGGGCACGGAAAGAATTTCTGCCTATCGTTGTACATATCCGGGCAATCGGGTGTTTCATAACACAAATCCTCAATTAAACACCAATGCTAAATATTAAGCACAAATATTCAATTGAGCACTGTCGCCACACTATTACAAAGTCCTTGTTACAGGCAGTATTTTCTTTTAGTGTCTAATAATTTTGTTTTTAAATCCCGTAAAGTCCCCCCATTACAGAAATTTTTTCCCCATTTATCCAGTATGAATCATCAGAGGCAAGAAATGCTACCACTTTTGCAATGTCTTCAGGTTTACCTGATCTTCCAAGTGGTGTTTTGGAAATCATAAAAGTTTCTGCTTCGCTTCCTGCCATTCCAACGGTATGATAACCTTCTGTTTCTACAATTCCGGGTAAAACAGAGTTGATACGAATATTCTTTCCTGCAAATTCTTTGGATAATGAAATGGTAATAGCATCTAAAGCAGCCTTTGTTGCTGAATATGCAGCACCGTTTGGCATTGGCGTATTACTGGCACCTGAACTTATGTTAATTATGTTACCGCCTGCTTTGCCAAATAGTTTTAAAGATTCGTGAATTGTCAACAATGAACCCAACACATTAATATTAAATTGCTGGTGAAACGAATCTTCAGTAAAATGCTCGATTGACTCAAATTGATAGATACCCGCATTGTTCACCAAAATATCTAATGAACCAAAAGCATTTTTTGTTTCTGTAAATAACCTTATCACATCTGCTTTTTTGGATACATCGCCTTGAACTGCAATAGCATTACCACCATTCTCAGTAATTGATTTAACTACTTGCTCTGCATCTTCTTTACTTGATGCATAGTTTACCACTACACTTGCACCTTCTTTTGCAAGATATTTGGCTATCGATGCGCCTATTCCTTTTGATGCTCCTGTAACTACTGCTACTTTGTTTTTTAATTTACTCATTTTTTACTTTTTTAATTTGTGAGTTGCAAAGTTAGAAAGTGAAAGTATACTTTTGTAACTTTGTATCAAAAAGTAATAGTATCATTCAGGGAATCAAGTAACCTAAAAGTAACAAGTAGTATGGAAAAAGTTCAATGTTTACAGGAGAATAAGAAAAACTTAATAGCAATTCAAGATTCGATGGATGTGCTAAGTGGTAAATGGAAAATACCAATAATATCTTCAATTTGTTATTATAACAAGAGAAGATTTTCAGATATTTTAAATGATGTTGTTGGTATTTCCAATAAAATGTTGAGCAAAGAGCTGAAAGAATTGGAAGTAAATAAAATAGTCAACCGAACTGTTTTGGAAACACAACCCATAAGTGTTCAATATGAACTTACAGAACATGGTAAAACATTACAAATCATTATAAACAATTTATCAGAGTGGGGACAAACTCATAGAAGAAAAATTATTGGAAAATAGTCGTCAGAATTATCTCCCTGTCTTGTCCTTAAATATGTAAACTTTTTTAGTACTAGACGGCATTGAGTACACGAGCGAGACGCTCGCGCCAGCGAATTTACTTATATTTATAAAAAAGTAATTTTTCAATTAGTCAATGATTAATTTGAATTTTACAGGTTGAAAAAATATTTTGGAATTTTTTTCAAAATAAATTCCATTTTCTTTTTTATCTAATTTTACCTGGTAATTATGAATTATGGTAGTTTGTGCAATCACATTTACCTGGTAAGCATCTCCAATTTTGTTTTCTTTTGCTATATTCTGAGCAATACCATTAATTACAACCGATTTAGGAACAACGGCAGGGTTATTTAATTCAAAACTAACTACATATCCTCTCTCATTATTTCTGTTATAACTTTTATACGTTTGGTTTTTAATCTCTAAAAGTTGTCCGGAACAGGAAAAAAGAAAAAAAATCCCGAAAGAAATTAATAAAAAGACGGCATTTGGAATACTATTTTTCATACTTTTAGCGTTTTTTACTTACAAATTTAACTTAAATCAAACGATTGAAAAAATAATGAAATTAAAATATATTGTTAAAACATTACTTGTAGGATTGGTCTTTACAGCTTGTAGCAAGGATTCTGATTCTAATGAAACTACAACTACCGAGCCAGACGAGATTAACAACTTTGTTTGGAAAGCTATGAATTCCTGGTACTACTGGCAACCCAACGTTGCCAATTTGTCCGACAGCAAAATCGCTTCTACCACAACATATAACAATTTTATTAACGGAAAAACTCCCGATGCGCTTTTTTATTCACTCCTATATCAAAGAGGAACTATAGATAGATTCTCCTGGATTGAAAACAGTAATGAGATAGTGCATGTTTCAAAAATTGCAGAAGTCGAAAAACAAGGTGGTTTTAGCTATGGAATTTATCCTAAAGACGCATCCAATACAAATATGGTAGCCTTAATTAACTACACTGTCCCTGGCTCGCCAGCAGCTTTGGCGGGATTGAAAAGAGGCGACGTTATTACAAAAATAAATGGAAGCCAGCTTACTGCAAGTAATTATGACCAACTAGAAAACACACAATTCACAATTACTCTGGCAGCAAGTGTGCAAATTACAAGCAGTAGTATGGTAACCACAGACAAAGCAGGAACTGTGACTGTAACAAAAGCCGAAATCGACGAAAACCCTGTTGCTTATTACGAAAAGAAAGTATATGGAGCAAAGAACATTGGTTATCTGGTTTTTAATGCTTTTAAATCCGATTATAACGATGAACTCAATGCGGCTTTCGCTAAAATGAAATCGGATGGAATTAACGAATTGGTTTTAGATTTAAGATACAATGGAGGCGGCTCATTAGAAACTGCAGTTGCTCTGGCACAAATGATTAATGGCAGTTTTACCAATAAACCTTATATTTACTTAGATTTCAATAACAAACACAATAGTGAAGACGGCTATGAAAATCTTTCCGAAAAAGTAAACATTTTTAACCTGGTTGATAACGAGCCCACTTTTCAGAGAGAAGAAAATATAAACAGCCTTGCTTTGACAAAAATATATGTGCTGGTAAGTTTTCAAACTGCTTCTGCCAGCGAGCTCACCATACAATGTCTAAAAAAATATATTAACGTAGTCACAATAGGCGAAGAAACTGTAGGTAAATTTGTAGGATCCAACACACTGTACGATTCTCCTGCTTATAATTATATCTCCTATGCCAATCGAAGTACTAAACACAAATGGCAATTGCAACCCATTACCTTTTCATATTATAACAAAGACAGAGACGCAAATCCAGCGAAAATTACACCTGATTACGAAATCAATCCATATAGCACTTTCTTAAATCTGGTTGAATTTGGAAACGAAAAAGATCCTTCTTTGAAGAAAGCTCTCGAATTAATTACAGGCCAAACTATGCGAACTACAGCAAAAACCACCAATCCTTCTTTGTCGATTGGCAATCTTGCTGCATTCAACCCTACAAATACTGCCAAAGGTTTATATATCGAGGATTTTAAAAGATTGAAAAAACAATAAACAGCAACGAAATTTATAAATTAAAATCTAAAAGCTGGCACGAGTGCAATGTTATTAAGTTAAGAGATTTTAGATTGAGTATTAACGATTTTTGATTTCAGATTTGGTTTGACTAAATATTAGATTGTTGATTTTAGGAGTTTTTTACATCTGAAATCAAAAATCGTTAATCAAAAATCAGCAATCATTTTATCATTTAATCTTTAACTTAATGACATTGGGCGCGAGTGTTTTGCCCGTGAACATACGATTGCCGATTGTTTAATATTTTACCATTTTATATTGCGATCAATAAATTCAATTAGCTGTTTTGACATTGCTTCCTGTTCTTTTCTATTGGGATGATTGCCTCTTTCTTTATAGGGAAAAACCAAGGTATATATTTTTTTATCGTTTAATTGATCAACTGCTTTTCGGATATAACCAGGCCATTCGGAACCAGATCTGGTAGCGTCCATATTACCCAAAGCGCAAATTATACTCGCCGATGGATATTTGCTTCTAACTGAACGAACAAAATCAGCATAGGACTGAATTATAAAAGCTTCTGATGGTTTCTCAGTACCAAATCTTCGTTTAAACTGTTCATGTTCCGGCCTGTTTACAATCCAGGAATCATTTTGAAAAAGATTAATCACTACAATATCCGGCGTATACTTTGTAAAATCCCATTTACTTAAAGGATCCAATGGTGCAGTACGATCGTATGTTTCAGGCATAATTTCAGGAAACCAGCTTACCGTAATTCCTATCCCGCTGCGGGCAATAATAAACGGTTTAGCATTATAATGTCTTGCCGTTAGAGCAGCATACGTATAATAATTATTGAAATCTTCCGGCATTCCCGAATCTCTTCCTCCTTCCGGGACATCTACACCATGTCCGGCTGTAATTGAATTTCCGTAGAATTCAATTTTTCTGGTACGATTGTCGGGATTCTTCAACAATTTTGTTTGCCCATAAAGTTCAAATCCATAAAATACATTGACTGAGGTAGAATTTGATAGTTTATATATTTCTAATGTATGGATACCCGGACCAAGATCTCTGGCTATATTTATAGTTCTAAGGGTATTATCTGTTTCAAACTTAAAAGGTTTTTTATCATCTTTATCGATTATGGCGTAAAAAAATGCTTTCTCTTTAAAAGACTTCATTTTTACTGAAACGCCTGACCCTTTAAAGGTTATCCCTGCTGTAGTTCCAGGCCAGTAAAACATAGTTGAGTCTGCTGAAACATTTACTCTCCCCGTATAATTGATTCTGGTATCATCCGGCTTAACAACCTGCTGTGCGCAGCTGTATGAAATGAAAGCAAATAAAACTAATACCTGTATTTTTTTGAAATTGATCATCATTATATAATTAACTTAGAAAAATGTAAAGTTATTATTTAATCTATTAATTCCACTCTGCAAAGTATTTATCAGGTATATAATTACGCTACGCATTCTATGATAAAAAGACCAGACATACTTAAATATCCGGTCTTTACTATTTCATCATTATAAAAGTATCTATTTTTAAAAGATACAACTATTAAATGTACGTCTTAGCGCCCGTCAAATTCCCTGCGGTTGTAAAAAGCATCATCATCACTCTCTGACGTGTTCATAAATCATATAATGCAAAGCCTTTCAGTTGAACACTTCACTCAGCGGGGGAAAAATTTAAACTGCTTCTAATAAATTACGATAATCATATTTTTTATAAACTTCAATATTTACCGATTCTTCTTTCTTCAATTGTATCATTTCATTTTTTAGTTCAACTCTAAACCATTGATCTGGTTTAGTATGCGAAAAAGTACTAAGTTTTAATGCAAGCTGTGCATTTAATTTTCTTTCTCCTGACAGATATTTATGAAGATTGCTATCTCGCATTTCAAAATGAGCTGCTAATGTTTTTTTAGAAAGGTTAAGCGCTTTCAAATACATCTTAACAAAATCGAGTATTTTTAAAATCTGTGTTTCATTCTCACTCTGAATATAATCTTCCAATTTAAACTGAATAGAAAGCAATTGATTCTTTACGATCTGTTCTTTGGATTGTGTCGAAGAATGTGATTTAATAATTTCTTTTAAATCAGCTTTTTTCTTGTCATTCCAAATATCACTAATTTGAATTTCTTTATTTTTCATATCCATTAATTTAAAAACTCTGTAATTAATTTTTCACCGCCCACAGGAGGAATAATCATTGTTGTGTCTCCATATCTGAGAGCATAATATTTTGTTGAATAAACAGCCATTAGTTTTATTTGGTCTTCCTGTTCTTCTTCTAAGACATCGAAAGCTAAATATCCTAAATAATCATCTTTACCATATTTAAAACTCTGCCTGCAGGCAAATGCAATTAGACAACCTGCTATTTTTTCATATTTTCTGCTGTCTCCTCTATTATGTGGTGCGACTTCAACAAAAGCCATGTAAGGTTCAATCTTACTTTTCATTTCAAAAATCAGACAACCTTCAATTACATCCGGGGTTTCTTCACTCACTAAAATATAAGTTTCATGACCTGTTTCTTTTGAATGCCTTTTAAAATTAAATCTCCATCCATCTGTTATAGAAGGCAGATTAACTTTTACTGATTTCGTATTTAAAATCTCAGCATTTACTAAATCATCTGTTTCAACGTTCAGTATTTTTACGTTCATTATCTGAAATTATTCGTTAGACAAATGTACAAAATAAATTATACATATTGTATAATTTATTTACCTTTTAATATTAGTTGATATCGATTTTTATTGCATTTAACTATTTAGAAAACAAATTTTTATATGTTCTGCTCAAAGCTATTTACTTTAATATATTTCTCAGTTTTACCCAGCCATTTATGCCCCGCCAGTTCCTTCCCTACTCTACAAAGTGTATATCAAGCATTAATCACGTTACGTAATCCAGAAAGCTTTCGGGACTAACTTTGCGCCAACTATTCAAGTCTTCATGAGCATTTTATCCAATAAAAAAGACCAGAACATCCTTAAAACATCTGGTCTTTAACTATTTAGCATCTACTTTTAAAGATGCAACTATCTTAAATGTACTTCTTAGCGTCCGTCAAATTCCCTGCGGTTGTAAAAAGCATCATCATCACTGTCAGCTCCTGATCGGGACACTTCATCTGCATAGTATGATCTTAATACGCTTCTTTCGTAGTTTCTGTCAAAATTGTGCTGTGTATTATATCTTCCTGTTCTTCTGAAAGTATCATACGATATACTGTTGGCCATGACAATTTTTGTGTCTTTATTGATGTTTACAGACCCAATTGGTATAATTAGATGACTGTCTCCTTCTTTGTACATAAATTCTCTTCCAGTGTCATTTGCTATCGTATCATGAACCTCATGACGGCTGTCGTCAATTAATTCTTTATCCACTTTTACATCCAGATAAACCACACGCTGCATGTCTTTATTGACCCACAAATTATCAATTTTGCCAATCGTACGATTGTCGGCATCTACTATTTTCCATCCTCTTACATCAGAATAGTTTGAAGCTACTTTATAATCTGTAAGTTCGTCGAGCCTGTATAAATTTTTGTCTTTATTCTCCATTTTCTTTTCTAATTTTATCCATTATACTTTTCCGGTTTCGGGCTTACTCTGCAATAGTATCTGTACCTGAGGTGTTCTCGATGGTTGTTTCGCTCTGCACGTGATCGTCTCTTAAAAAGACATAATATACCAGCCCTGCGATCAAAAGCACTGCAACAATCCATGGCCAGACTGGCCTCTTTTTCTCAATTTTAATTTCTGCCATAACTTTATGTTTTTATATGAATATTTTAACTTCATCATAAAGTTACAAATGAGATGAGCGTGTAAAGTATTTAATTTCAGACAGATGTTATAAAATTCCCAGTAAAAAAGACCTCAACTTATATCTATTACTCACCCGCTCTACGGAGTGCTCATCAAGCATAAAATACGCAGCTTTTTATGAGAACACTTCGTAGAACGGGTGTAAAAGTGACAAAGATTTTTAATCAAAATCTTTAACAAACTGGTTATATATTTCGATGGTTCAACTACAAAGAAAAAGCTTCAGAAATCTGTAGCCCTTTCTTTGTGGATTATTTGAAAAACATTAAAAAACACAAAATATTGCAATATTCTTACGTAAGTCGAAATAACGAATTAGAGAAAATATGATAAAAATTTAAATGTAAAAGAATTATAATATCAGACTACTCTCTAAAATATTATATTACAACTCTAAGAAAAAAATTATTATATTTGACTTAATCTATTATTATTTTCCTGAATATTATTGAAATTCAGCATCTTGTATTGGCAAATAATAGTACCCATGTTTATTATTTCTAGTTCATATACTAATACCACATAGAACTAAAAATAATCAAGACGATGTTAATGGGAAACACCAATTAACATTGTTCCTCTTGTTAGTATGAGGATTCCAATCATGTAAATTTTATAACTTAAATCTAATAACATTTAAATAATGATAAACAGATACTTTCTCAGACTAGTTATAGATCTCATGATATTTCTATTTGGTTATGTTGCTTTTAAGATGATCTCCTGAATACCTGAAAAATCTGGTTTATGTTTTTTGTTTGATCTTCTATAAATTTCATTTACAATTACTAAAATTATGTTTGTTAAAAAAATAAAAACTCTATTATTTATTACTAGTGTCTTAATACCACTAATTGCTACTTCACAAGGGGGGCCTCCTCCACCTGGTGATGATCCTCCGGTGCCGGCACCAATTGATAATGTTTGTTCTGCATTATTGGTTTCCGGTCTTTTTTTAGCTATATATACTGTGAGAAAACACAATAGAAAATTCAATAAAAATGTGAACTCTGAAAGTAGTCCGGAACATTAGTTGACGAGAATTATTAAATAACAAAAAAATCAGATTATGAAAAAAATAATTAATATATTTTTCTTACTTGTTTGTTTCACTTCCTTTTCTCAAATTTATTTTGGCTCAAACAGTTATATGTACGTAAAGAATGAATTGCTGTATGTAAATCAGGATATAGATTTGCAATCAAATTCAATGCTATATTTGAGAAACCAGTCACAATTAGTTCAAGGAACAACAGCCACTTCTACTAATAAGGGAACGGGAAATATGTCGGTATATCAAGAGGGTACATCTGATAATTTTGATTATAATTATTGGTGTTCTCCTATTGGAAATGCTTCTGCAATTACCGGGAATGAAAATTTTGGAGTAACGATGCTTAACAGCCCCACTTCCTCTACCGCGTCAACCCCCGCTATAATATTGGCCCAAGCGAGTAAAGATGGAATTGCAAATCCGTTGTCAATAGCAGCACGGTGGATTTATAAATTGACAAATGCGAATAGTTATTCCCAATGGATTTATGTTGGAAACAATACCACAATAGCACCCGGAGAAGGTTTTACCATGAAAGGAACAAGCGGAACTGATTCTATTGATGCAGAGAGTAATGGTGTACAAAATAATCCAGGTGGAAATGGAGCCCAAAGATATGACTTTAGGGGCAAGCCTAATGATGGAAATATAACCGTAACGCTGGGAACCAATAATGCAACTTTAACCGGAAATCCGTATCCGTCTGCTTTGCATCTGAATGCCTTTCTTTTAGATTCTGATAATTCTGCAGGCACAGGGATTGCATATTTTTGGGAACAGGACAGAACAGTAAATTCTCATGTTCTTCTGGACTATAGAGGAGGATATGGAAGTTATGCACCCATTAGCCTGGTGTCCAACGGAGTATATGTTCCCGCTACTTTTAATTCTTATAACAGTGATGGCTCTCTCAATACAACCGGTACCTCTTCAGGACTTGTGATTGAACGTAAATATTCACCTATAGGCCAGGGATTTCTCCTGAATGGGGCAACAAATGGAGTCGTTACATTAAAAAACTCACACAGAGCTTATTATAAAGAAGGTAATTCTCAGACTAAATTTGAACGCCCTGCACATAAAACTTCGGCAACAAAAGAATCAATATCACAAGCATCTTATTTAAAATTGAATGTGATACTCAATAATCAATTTACAAAACAGATGGCATTAGTACTTTCGCCTGATGCCACAGACGGAATAGACAAAGGAATAGATGCCTTAAGTATGAACACCAACTTACCTAACGATGTATACTTTTTTTTAAACAATGCCAATTATGTAATTCAGGGAATTAATTTTGAAGCTTCCAAAAAAATACCTTTGGGAGTAAAAGCTGCAAATACCAGTTCAATAAAATTCTATGTTCCGGAAGTTGTCAATTTTAATCCTTCTCAGGAAATTTATATACATGATGCTTTTGATGATTCTTATCATGATATAAAAAACGATATGTATGAAGCAACAGTTGTTCAGGGAATATACAATGACAGATTTAAAATTGTTTTTAAGGATGAAAAAAAATTAAGTACTGAAGAAAATTTGAATAAGAATGGTGTCATTATAAGTCAAAACAACGCTACGCAATTGTTGTCAATTTTTAATGAAAAACAGATAAATTTAAAATCAGCTACCCTCTATGACATGTCAGGTAAAGTAGTTTTGGCAAAGAAAAAACTTGGAACAGACCCTCTTTATTCTTTCTCAACCAGTGGGTTTAGAATGAATATATACATTATCGAATTAGTTACTATAGATGGCTCAAAAACCATTCAGAAAATTTTCATTTCTAATTTAGGTAAATAAAACCAGGGATATCATTCATCTAAAGATGGTATCAATACAAAGTCAATACATCACTTAAATTTTATAAAAAATCAATACACTTACTAAACAACTGCTTTAAAAATATTTAATAATCAAAGATAACTAACAATGAAAAGTAAAATTCTACTTCTGTTTTTTATTCCTTATTTATCCTTTGCCCAAATTGGAATAAATACTACCGATCCAAGAACAACATTAGATGTCAATGGAGGAGTTACACACAGGGAGGTAAGCTTTACCGTGGCTTCTAATGCGGCCAGTATTAATACGGATACTTCGCTGGCCAATATTACAGGTACTGCTACAGGTACTGTAACAGTAACGGCATTTGTTCCAACTATCAATGGTCACATATTAATCATTTCTAATAATACTACAGGTGGTTTTAATGCAACGTTTGCTGGAACAACTATTCCCAATGCCCAGTCCATAGGTTTTGTTTATACCAATGGCGCATGGAAAACTACAATGGGATCATCAACAATTTCAACATCTAATCTATACAACAGTGATGGTACGCTGACAAGTAATCGTACTGTATCACAAGGGGCTAGTAGTCTTAGTTTTACAGGTACAGGAAGAACCGAATTCCTAAACAGAATGGGTTTTGCGAAAGATACCCGAAAAGGGATTGCAGCAATTTATACCGAATCTTCTGGCGATGTGTATGGTATGGAACAGGTTTCAGCCGGCCAGAGTGGCACAACTGCGGCATTGCGTTTATTTACGGCAAACGCAGTATCAGCACATCTTGCTTTTGGCAAATATACTACTGCAACCGCCTTTAATGAATATGCCCGATTTAATGCTAACGGTTTTTTTGGTATCTGGACTGGTGGCGGAGCAAGTTCTACCTTGCATGTAAATGGCAGTATTGCCACCAGTATCACGGTTATTTCAGCAGACTTAACATTAACGGTAGTCCATAAAACAGCAATCATTCCGCTTGGGTCTGCTTTTACCGTTACGCTGCCAGCTGCTAACACAGGAAACGGGAGAGTTTATACCATCGTCAATAATACTATTGGTGCAAAAACCATAGGCAGTTATACAGATTTAACCGGGGCTACAGCAACTACTATTGGTGCAGCAAGCAGTGTAGAAGTACAGAGTGATGGCACCAACTGGCATCAGATACAATAATTAACTATGCTGATTCTGATAATTGCCAAAATGTGAATTGAATATATTTCCTTTTAATTCCCATTTTTTCTTTTCTGTTATCAGGAAATGAGTTATTCCTGAATTGCATTAGTCAATGAAAGGTATTTTGAAGGAGACAGAAGGTTTTAAAGGATTCTATTACGAACTAAATTAAGTTTAAAATAACTGCTTAATATAAAAAAACTTGCTTTAAAGTATTACATAATCTTAAAAGACAATTAAAATGAAAAGTAAAATTCTGCTGCTGTTTTTTATTCCTTATTTATCCTTTTCTCAAGTTGGGATGAATACCACAGATCCTAAAACAATGCTAGATGTTAATGGAGGCGTTACCCACAGAGAGGTAAGTTTTAGTGTAGCTTCTAATGCAGCCAATATTAATACAGAAACTTCACTGGCCAATATTACAGGCACTGCTACCGGCACTGTTGCGGTAACAGCATATGTACCAACTATAAATGGCCACATATTAACCATTTCAAATAATACCACAGGCGGTTTTAATGCAACGTTTGCAGGTACTACTATTCTTAATGGCCAGGCCGTGCTTTTTGTTTATACTAACGGAGCATGGAAGACGACATTAGGATCAACAGTAACAGCAACCGATATTTATAATAGTAATGGTACACTTACAGGTGATCGTATAGTAACTCAGGGAGCCAATAACCTTACTTTTACAGGTTCTGCAAGGGCAGTATTTTTTAATTATTTGGGATTTGCCAAGGATACACAAATGGGAATGGCAACACTATATAATGCTGCTACCGGTGATGCATTTGGTATAGAGAAAGTTTCGGCTGCCCAGACGGGTTCGACCGATGCATTGCGTGTCTTTACATCAAATATAGGATCAGCAAATCTCGCTTTTGGTAAATATACCAATAATACCGCTTTTACCGAATATGGAAGGTTTACCAATGGGGGAGTTTTTGGAATTGCTACTAATGCACCAACTTCGACTTTGCAGGTCAATGGCAGTATTGCCACTAGTCTTACAATAATTTCAGCAGACCTGACATTAAATGACACCCATAAAACAGTAATCATTCCGCTTGCGTCTGCATTTACCATTACGCTGCCCTTTGCGGCAGGGGTACCGAGCCGAATTTATAGTATTGTCAATAATGCAGTTGCTGCAAAAACCATAGGCAGTTATATTAAGTTAGACGGAAGTTCAGTAACTACAATTAATGCTTCAAGCTGTGTTGAAGTACAAAGTGATGGTACCAACTGGTATCAGATACGATAGATAATTATATTCTAGGTTTTTATATACTTTGTACAATTAAAATTTTAATAGATTTATTTTAATTATAGCTTGGATTACCTAATTTATTTGGTGAACATACTAACTTAACGATTATATTAAAATTAAAAAAATCTTAATTTAATCCATGAAAGACGCTCGTTCTGCATTTGTTGTATTAAAAAAACTTCACAGCAATTTTAATCTTTCATTTTTTCAGAACCGGTATGAAAGCCAAATCATCATAAGAATTCAGCATCATTATATTTATTGCACAACCAAGAACAAGTAAATACTACTGTTTTGAAAAAAACTTTCAGCTATATCATAAAAATTTCTAATCAATTGATTGAATAGAAATTGTAGGCCCTACTTCTACATCTCCTAAAATGGTGTTTGCAGAGTTTCCTGAAACGGTTCTAACACCTATTACTAATGGAGTTGATCCTACAGTTACAAAATGAGAAAAAGCAGTTGATCCGGCTTGATGTCCAGTGTTTGCTACTGACTCACAATGTGCAACAGCAGATATTTTTGTGTTGGTAGTATCATTATATAAAGCGAATCGAATAAATGTGCCACCTATAATATTTATCCATCCTACAGCAAAATCTATTCGATAGGTTTTTCCTGCCGGAAGTGTAAAGACCCGGTTTGTAGAATCATAGGTTATTGATACTCCTCCTGAAGCCAGAGTAGTTCCAAATGCAACTTTGCTTCCTACCGAATTAGTTATTGTCTGACCTGATAAATTTGTAAACAAGCCATAAACAGGCGTGTTATATATATCACTTTTTACACGCAACCAATTTGCACTGTCCCAATAATAAAAACCGGGTGTAACGGTTGTTGTACCACTTCCATTTGTAGCTGTGTTATATACAATTGTTCCGTTAACCAAAGAACCACTTGTGGGATTTGTAACCGGAGATGCGCTGTTTGATGCTGTTAAGGCAACTCTGGGCACTAAGAGCCCCTGTGTACTTGAAGTTATATCTAATATTCCGTTAGGTGTTGTTGTCCCTATTCCTATCTGGGCATGAAGTGAGCCAGCAAGAAGCACTACTATAATGAATATTTTTTTTTTCATATTTCGATTTTCTCAATTGTACTTTTAGTTGTCTGCCAATTATACTTTTTTTGACTCATTTGTCAATAATAGACTGACATACATTTAATTACTTATTAGCTTTTATTTAACAAATATATTGATTTAATATTTTAGAACATTATTTTGATATTATATTTAGTTCAAAATTAATCTTATTAATCGTTTACGTTATCTGAAAAGGATTTTAAAATATTTTTAGGATGTTAGTCTAAAAAAAGGCACTCCTATAGCTGTCAATTCTAAAGTCGGTAAACTTTTATCATATTTGGAATTATTAAGAGATAAAAAAATATGTGAAGTCAGAGACGTTCGAACAGCATTTTTATAAAAATACTCTGAATAGTTAGATACCTGAATACTTGCCGCTACAAAGACCAGACTTCAGATTTACCTGAGGCTTGGTCTTCAGAATAATTTATAAGAAACAAGAGTCTTTGTTCTAATAAAAAAACTATTGCACTAATAAATTAAGGTCCGGATGTATACCCGAACCTTAAAATTTAACAGCATATTAAGTCGCAGAAAAACTCTTGCAATTATCTTTTATAAAGTTTTAGAAGCCTCTACCAGATGTTTCAATTTAGCATGTGTAATCGCAAGTGGTACATGCCCAAATCCGCATTCACTGGTAAATATTAGACGATCAGCCGGAAAATAATTCAAAGCCGGTTTATCCGTTCACGTATTTCTTCCACAGATTCCAATTCATCACTGCGCTGGTCAATTAGCTACGACTTTGTACTAACTATTCAACCTTCTAACATCAATTCTCGTCTACCTTCAGGTCTATTTTGATTTTTTTTGAGATTTTTTTGCAGTAAATTTTTTAAAATATCTTAAATCTGATATTTTCTCATGCTCAGATTTAATAATTAAATGTATATAATTACTCCTTAAAACCATTTAACAACCAATATAAAACACTCAAAAACAAACCCTTACATTTATTGTGAAATTTAGAATAATTTTCCTGCTTTTTTATTTCAATTGAATGCTTTTTTTATTTACTTCGTATCGTTTTAATCTTGTTAATTTTTGGTTAAAAACCAATGATTTTAAGTCATTTTATATAATCTAATTTTCAGAAGTGATATTCAGTTCTCAACATTTTTTTACCATTAATTTTGATTTGATAACAAGGTGTGGGATTAATTATGTTTATATCCCTTAGAAGAAATAATAAATCTCATAGAATAAAAATAATACTGTGGAATCTTTATATCAGAGATTATCACTTTATAAAATTAATAAATAACCGAAACCTTCTGTTCTTTTTAAATCTCCCTAGACATTCCAAATGAAATCATCTTCAAAATTCTTTCTAATTTTTACGTTATTATTATTTTTTCAAGCAAGAGCTCAGTCAGAAGGCGAAGTCAAACAATACATTCCAAACATTACAGTTGCTCCTCCGCAAATTGCATCTTTAAGTAAAGTGGGAGAAATTCCAATCGATATTTCAACAGGAAGAATGAATTATACTATTCCCATTTTTGAAATAAAGGAAGGTGATTTTACGATGCCTATTAATTTATCTTATAATTATTCAGGACTTATACTAGACGAAACCCCAGGATATGCCGGTGTTGGCTGGACATTTAATATTGGAGGATCCATACTTCACTCTATCAACGGATTAGACGATTTAGGACATGAATATGATAAGCAAGCGGTATACAAATATATCAATAAGCTTGCTCCTTATGATGATCAGATTACCTTACCCGGAAGAACAGTAATTACCCAATATTTAGAATCGATCAGTAACGGCGTATTAGATGGAGAGCCCGATAAATATATCGTCAATGCAGGAAATCTTAATTGCAGCTTTTATCTGGACAAGGATAATAATGCCATTTTCTTAAAAAATTCCAATTATAAGGTAACCGGTTATTCACATAACGGTTTTACAGTGACTGATGAAAAAGGAGTCAATTATATTTTTGATATATTGCAAAATACTTCTAAATCTTCAGGAGAGAGTTCATCGGATTATATTTCATCCTTTTTATTGAGGGAAATTAATTTTCCGACCAGTACCAATAAAATTATATTTGAATATGATACAGTTACAGATACTTATCATGACATTAACATAAGCCAGACTTTAACGCTAAACAGCACCCAAACTGTATCTAATCAAAGTAGTCTATTAAATACTAACAAAACGTATACAATCTTAGCTACAAATAAATTAAAAAAAATCATAACAAATGATTATACAATTGAATTACAATATAATAACAATCCTACTGACTCAGGAATTGCAGTTGTAAGTAATTTATCTGTTAAGGATAAAACAGCTGCTACTGTCAAAAGTTATGATTTTGGTTATTCCGGATGGACAGGAAAAAGGACCAACTTATTAAACGTTGCGTTTAATGGGCAGGTTATAAATGAAATGGAATATGATATGAGTACCCCCTATCCGGTAATGAATTCAGACAGTGATTATGCAAAAAAAGATTTGTGGGGGTATTATAACGTAAATGGAAGACTGGCAACTGTTGGCGGGAATATTGATCCTGATAACAATCCTGATTTAAAACCTGATTTTGCAAGTACAAAAATTGGAGCATTAACAAAAATAACCTATCAAACTAAAGGATATTCTACTATAGAATATGAGCCCAATTTTATTTATTTAGGTTCAAGCGGTTATAATTTTCCTTATGATGCAGATGAAACTACTACGATTTCTACAGCTGCAGCTACTTCAGCAGAGGATGGAACAACTGATGAAAAAACAATTGTTATAGCCAAAGTTCCTGCAGAAATAAAGATTAACTATTATGTTGCCAATCAGCCGGATTTTCAAATGCCTAGCGGTAGTGAATATCAGGATCAAAGATACACTAAAGTAGTGTTTTTAAAAGACGGCGAGACTGAGGCAAATTCTCTTTTTACATATAGTACAACATGGCTTCCTGAAGGAAATTGGATTCCACAAACTACAAGTTTTGGAGGTACAGAAGCTATAACAATTGAAAAGGCGGGAACTTACCGTTTAAAAGCAACTTCTGATATTGGATCAAGAGCTAGAATTAGCGTATCTGCAAAACAGCTTCCGGATTTTATCACTCAAACAGTAGGAGGACTAAGAGTAAAGAATGTCAAAAATTGTGACTTTAATGGTTCTTGTATTACAACCGCATACAATTATACGAAAGATGGCAGAAGTACAGGGCTTATGCTACAGCGTCCAAAGTTTTATTCTGGATATCATATTCAGAATTCGTTAGCGTGTAGCCCATCAATTTATATTAGACGGGATTTTTATAACTTTACAAGTATATTTCCGTTATCTAATTTTAGGGGCAGTCCGGTACTCTACAAAATTGTTGAAAAAACAGATTCCGGTAAAAATCAAAATAATCAGTCGGTTAGGAACGGAAAAACAATTTTTTATTATAATGGAGAGGGAGTACCAAATTCACTTCAGGATGAACAAGCCTATTTTTCAATAGGATTATTAGATAAAAAAACAATTGAAGATGAAAATAACAACAAACTTGAAAAACAAGAAAATACTTATATAAATTCCTTAATACCTCCAAATAATGATAAATTTTTGTATGTTTTAAACTCAAAAATTGTTAAGGAAACAAGAGCAAATTTTTCTGGTGGGGGGAGTTCCGGTTCAGGATGTGCAATGCAGTATCCAAGACCTCTTTTAGATTTTCAGGCTGCATGGTTTAGGTATCAGCCCAGAAATTATATGTTGCAAGAAGAAGAAAACACTAGTTATTATGCAAATGATTCTGTAGTGCAGTCTACAACATTTGATTATGATTTAAACCTTACTTTGCTTAAAAGTAAAAAAGTGGTCAACTCAAAAAATGAAGTTCTGGAAACCAGATATTCTTATCCTACAGATCCGGAAATGACAGCAGAGCCATTTGTTAATGAGCTGATCAGCAAAAACAGAATAGGGACACCTTTGACAGTAAAAAGTTATAACACAAACAAGCTGTCTGAACAGAAAACAGTATACGGAAAAGACGCTTCAACTGCTAATTTATTGCTTCCTAAATATGTCTATGCAAATAAAGGTGCAGATGTTATTGATACATTAAAAGATAAAAAAGTCACTTTTAATCAATACGATGACAAAGGAAACATTTTACAGTATACACAAGAAAGTGGGACTCCCGTATCCATTATCTGGGGATACAATAAAACACAGCCCATTGCTAAGATAGAAAATGCTGCCTACAGCGAAGTGGCTTCCTATATATCTAACCTCCAGACTAAATCGGATACGGGAACAGAAGCTGCCTTACTAACAGACCTGAATTCTTTAAGAACCAATTTGCCTAATGCAATGGTGACTACCTACACTCATATCCCATTAGTTGGAGTTAGCACTATTACTGATCCAAAAGGTGATAAGATGACTTATTCTTATGACACTTTTGGCAGATTACAGTTTGTTAAGGACAAAAATCTTAATATCCTTCAGAAATACTGCTATAATTACAAAGGTCAGCAAATCGACTGTAATATTACCTTTACAGGAGGTACTGTATATAAAAGTATAGCCAGAAGCGGTTCTTTTACCAAAAACAATTGTGCTGCAGGAGCCGTTGGATCAAATGTAACTTATAGTCAGGCAGATGGTGCTGTAACCTCGACCATTTCACAGGCTGATGCGGATGCTTTAGGACTCAATAAATTCAATACTGATGGACAGGCAAATGTTAACACAAACGGCAACTGTACTTTTAGCAGCATCGCCAGAAGTGGCTCCTTTACAAGAAATAATTGTACTTCAGGAGCAGTTGGTTCAAGTGTTACGTATAGTCAAAATTCAGGTGCTGTTACTTCTACAGTTTCACAAACTGATGCAGATACTTTAGGTCTTAATAAATTCAATACCGATGGGCAGACATATGCCAATACAAATGGAACCTGTACTATACCACCACCGGCAACACCTACCGGATTAACATTTACCAGTTCTACTGCAACTTCACTAAACTTTTCCTGGACAGCCGTTGCAGGAGCAACAAGTTACAAAATCTATAAAAATGGATCAGATACCGGGATAACCTCTTCTACTAATACAGGCTCACTATCCGGATTAACAGCCTCAACAGCTTACAGCATTCAGGTGCTGGCTGTTAATGCTTCAGGCAATAGCGCTTTAAGTACGGCCGTATCTATGACTACAGCTGCAGCAGCCGGAACAAACAGCTGCACTTTGAATTTCACTGCATTTGCAGGGAGTTGTACATTATATAAAAACGGATCAGCTTATTTAACACTATATGATTCGGGAACATCTAACGGGACACTAACAGCCGGAGACACATTTTATGTGAGAGTCAATGCAACAAATGCCTATTATAAAGGTATTGTCATTTCAAGCTCTGTTCGAGGAGTATTGTATAATAAACTTATTCAGACGGGCAGTTCTTTAACCTCAACAACATTTACAAAAACAGGTTCAGAGGTGATAACAATAAATTGTAGTACCGATTCAATGCCCTAGGAATATATTAGCAATACAAAAATAGAACTAAAACTAAAAATCAAATTAAATTCTTAATCATATAAAAAAATAACCAGTAATCTATGAAACATTTAAAATATTTAATTTTCTACTTATTGCTAAGTACTTATAATCTGAATGCTCAATCTAATAATTACATTCCTAACATTACAGTAACTACTCCTCAGGTGGCCTCAATGAACAAGGTAAGTGAAATACCCGTTGATCTCGCAACAGGGAAAATGAATTATAATATTCCCATATTTGAAATTAAAGAAGGTAGTTTTACAATGCCAATCAACCTATCTTATAATTATTCAGGTCTTCTTTTAGATGAAACACCTGGCTACGCTGGAGTTGGATGGACTTTAAATATTGGTGGAGCAATTATGCATTCAATCAATGGTTTAAACGATGAAGACCATTTTGAAGACAAGGGCTTTTTAGATAAGTATATTAATAAACTTCCTCCTTATGATGATGAGACAACGCCTGCCGGAAGAGCAACAAGAGATCATTTTTTAAACTTTATAGCAGATGGAGTATTCGATGGTGAGCCTGATAAATATACTATTAATATAGGAAACATAAATTGCAGTTTTTACCTGGATAAAAATAACAACCCCATTTTTGTGAAAAATGAGAATTATAAAATATCAGGTTATGCTCACAGTGGATTTACATTAACTGATGATAAAGGAATCAATTATATTTTCAGCTTACCTCAAGGCGTCAGTAAAGTAACCGATTCCAGCCAGGATGATTACTATAGTTCTTTTTTAATAACAGAAATTAACTTCCCATTTACAACAAACAAAATTAAATTTGAATATAGTAATTCTACTTCCTATACAGAGACTTACAAATCTCAAAGCTTTACAAAAACAACCAATCAATTAGGTAATCCGGATAATGATTTCAGTTTACAAACCAACACTACTTATTCAAATTTAGCAACATCAAAATTAACCAAAATCACCACAGACAGCTACTCTATTGATTTACATTATACCAACAACCCTCAAGAACCTGCTATTGCTGTTATTAGTAATCTGCAAATAAAAAACAAATTAAACACTACCATTAAAAATTATGATTTCGAATTTAGTCCCTGGACAGACAGAAGAACAAACTTACTCAATGTCAAATGCAATGGTGTAATTATAAATGAAATGGAATACGACATGAGTATTCCATATCCCAGTATGAATTCAACAAATTATTACTTAAAGAGAGATTTATGGGGATATTATAACGAAAATGCAGTGCCTGTAAACTACGGCTCTATTAGTATTACTTCTAATCCCAGTGTAAAACCCCATCTGGCTAGTACAAAAATAGGATCCTTAAAAAAAATAACTTATCAGACAAAAGGATACTCTTTAATTGAATATGAACCAAATACAATTCATACGGGATCAAGTGGTTATAATTTTCCGTATAAATCTGATGCTACTACAAGTACAATGTTTTCTGCAACAACCTCTGCAAATGAGAGTATGACTGTGGAAAAAACCTTTGTAGTAACTACCGTTCCAGCAGAGATAAGCATACTCTCAACTTTAACAAATCATACCCAAATTAATCCCTATGAAGACAGAAGTACGAGTGTTATTTTGTACAAAGAGGGGGAGATTTCTAATCCAAAATATAGTGCAGAACAGTATTGGTATCGGGAAGCAAATTGGATTCCAGGAGAGTTAAATTTTACAGCTACCAAAAAAATAAGTATTGGTCAGGCGGGAACATACTATATCAAAGCTGTATCTACACAAGGTTCTTCCGCATCGTTGAAAATAACCTTAGATCAGCTTCCGGAATCTTTTAACGAAATTGTAGGAGGCATAAGAGTAAAACAGATCCAAAATTGTGACTTCGATGGTAAATGTATAACGACAACCTATAATTATAATCAGTCTGGTAAGAGTAGCGGTATAATGCTTCAAAGTCCAAAATTTTATTCAGGATATTTTATTGAGGATAACACTGATTGTAACGGTACATATTACAGAAGAGATTATTATAATTTTTCCAGTATCCATCCTTTAACGATGTTTAGAAATAGTCCCGTTTTATATAAAATAGTTGAAAAATCTGATGTCGATGGAATTTCAAATAATGGAAAAACAATATTTTCCTTTTATGGTGATAGTTTTTATATTCATGATGAAAGTTCTTATATAATGACCGGTTTATCATCTGGTACACATGTTAAAAATGAAGCTGATAATTCAATTACAAATTATAAAAGTAGTTATGCAAGAGGAACCTATAGAGAAAACCCTAAATATATTTACGCATTAGAATGTAAAGAAGTTAAGAAAACGACATTTATTTGGGAGAATAATAATTGCGCTGTAGGTTATCCCAGATTTTCAGGTGATTTTAGAGTAGAAAAATATAAACATGAAGCAAGGAATTATTTCTTGGAAAAAGAAGAAAAAACGAGATATTTCAATGGTCAGCAAATTTTAGAAAGCACATTTAATAGTTACAATGTTGATACTGGTAATCTTAAAAGTCAGACCACAACCAATTCACAATCACAAAATCTGGAAACCAAATATTTTTATCCTACAGATTCGGAAATGGCAGCAGAGCCATTGCGAGATGAGTTAATTGCGGTAAATATGATTGGAACTCCATTAGAGGTACAAAGTTATAATGCAAACAAACTGTCTGATCAGAAAACTGTATATGCAAAAGATGCCTCAACCGCTAATTTAGTGCTTCCAAAATATGTGTATGCCAATAAAGGTGCAGATGTTATTGATACATTAAAAGATAAAAAAGTTACTTATAATCAATACGATGACAAAGGAAACATTTTGCAATATACACAAGAAAGTGGGACTCCTGTATCTATTATCTGGGGTTACAATAAAACCCAGCCCATCGCTAAGATAGAAAATGCTGCCTACAGCGAAGTGGTTTCCTACATATCTAACCTCCAGGCTAAATCAGATACGGGAACAGAAGCTGCCTTACTAACAGACCTGAATTCTTTAAGAACCAATTTGCCTAATGCGATGGTGACTACCTACACTCATATCCCGTTAGTTGGAGTTAGCACTATTACTGATCCTAAAGGTGATAAGATGACTTATACTTATGACACTTTTGGCAGATTACAGTTTGTTAAGGACAAAAATCTTAATATCCTTCAGAAATACTGCTATAATTATAAAGGACAGCAGATTGACTGTGATATTGCCTTTGCAGGAAGTACTTCGTATAAAAGCATGGCCAGAAGCGGTTCTTTTACAAAAAACAATTGTGCTGCAGGAACATCAGGGTCGAATGTAACGTACAATCAGGCCGAAGGTGCTGTAACTTCTACAGTTTCACAAGCTGATGCCGATGCTTTAGGACTTAGCAAGTTCAATACCGACGGTCAGGCAAATGCCAATACAAACGGAACCTGTACAACTCCACTACCTGCTGCACCTACAGGATTAACATTTACGAGCGCTACAGCTACGTCACTAAATTTTTCGTGGACAGCAGTTGCAGGGGCTACCAGTTACAAAATATATAAAAATGGATCCGATACCGGGATAACCTCCTCTACCAATACAGGATCACTATCCGGATTAACAGCCTCAACAGCTTACAGTATCCAGGTGAAAGCTGTCAATGCCGCAGGAGACAGTCCTTTAAGTACTGCCGTGTCTATGACAACAGCTTCGGCACCCATAAGCAATAGTTGTAGTTTGAATTTTAATAGATTAGCAGGATCCTGTACTTTATTAAAAAACGGATCCAGTTATTTAACCAGATCTACATCAGGTACATCAAGCGGAACATTCGCGGCAGGAGATACATTTTCTGTAACAGTTTATGCGACATCAACCTATTATAAGAGTATCAACATTACAAGTTCCGTACGAGGGACATTGTATGATTATGGACCTAGCACAACAGGTAGTTCTGTAACTTCTCCAACATTTACAAAAACAGGTTCAGAAGTAATAACAATAAATTGTAGTACTGACAACATGCTTTAGGTATCTAAAAGTATGAATTAAATAAATTAAAAATTAGAAAACAACAATTCATACGAATCACATAACTCTATTCGTGCCAAAAACATAAAATAACTCAAATGAAAAAACACATACTACTATTGATTTTGTTATCATTTACAAGTTTAGGTGTAAATGCCCAAAACTTAAGCGATGATAATTTTATATATACAGCAGTTCCCAAAAAAGCGGTAAAGGCCGCTGAGTTCAATACCCTGACAAAAGATCAGGTAACACAGAATATCACCTATTTTGATGGACTGGGACGACCTGTGCAGACCGTCGCGATCCATCAGGGAGCAAACGGCGAGGACATCATCACACCTATTGAGTACGACCCCTTTGGACGCCAGGCAAAGGAAAACCTGCCTTATCCCCTATTAAGAACCAATAACAGCCATACCAAAATAGATCTGCCCACAGCCTTAGCTGCCCAGCAGACTTTTTACTATACCCCAGAATATGACAACACCCTGAATCCGTATTCAGAAAAAGAATTCGAGGCTTCCCCGCTGAACAGGATCTTTAGGCAGGCGGCACCGGGCAATGACTGGAAACTAGGCAATGGACATGAGATCAAACTGGATTACCAAACCAATACAGCTGGCGATCTGATCAAAATATACTCGGTAACCACCCTTTTGGATGCCAACGGTGTGTATGTACCAACGGTGAGCTCCACCTCAAATTATCCTGTTGGGCAATTGTATAAAAACATCACCAAAGATGAAAACTGGACTGCAGGAAGCAACAATACAACAGAAGAATTTAAAAACAAGCAAGGTCAGGTCATACTTAAAAGAACCTACAATAACAGCATAGCTCATGATACCTATTATATCTATGACGATTATGGTAACCTGACCTATGTTCTGCCTCCAAAAGCAGAGGGAGATATTACAGAGACCGTATTGAACAACCTGTGCTACCGATACAAATACGATTACCGCAACCGCTTAATAGAGAAAAAACTGCCCGGCAAACAATGGGAGTTTATCGTCTATGATAAACTCGACAGGCCGGTAGCTACTGGTCCTGCCAATTCCCCTTTCTCGGATATCACCACTACAGGCTGGATCATTACCAAATACGATGCCTTCAACCGTCCGGTCTACACCGGCTGGATGAATGCTACACCTGCAACAGCTGCGGGAAGGGCAACCTTGCAGGCAGCGCAGAACGATGCAGCCCTGACGGTATTAAACGAGAGCAAACTCACTAGCGGAACCCTTGATGGCATTGCAGCCTATTACAGCAATACGGTAGCACCTACCAGCTTTAAGCTCCTTACCGTTGCTTATTATGACAACTATACTTTTCCATCTACACCCGCAATTGCAATACCTGCCAGTGTAGAGGGACAAACCACTTTAACGGCCAATGAAATAAAAGGGCTTCCAACGGCTTCGTGGGCAAGGGTTCCTACCACCTCTACAGCCTCTCTTGGGGAAACAACGGCTACTTTTTATGATGCCAAAGCAAGACCAGTTAGAATTTATACCACTAACCATTTAGGAGGTTATACCTATACAGACAGCAAACTCGATAGTTTTTCAGGGCAATTGCAATACTCCATAACCGGACATAAGAGAGCGGCCTCAGATGTTGAGCTTACCACCAAAGATGTTTTTACGTATTCTGCACAGGACCGTCTCCTTACCCAGACCCATCAGATCATAAAAGGAACCTATACAGGTCCGGTTGAACTAATTGCCAGCAATACCTACGACCAATTAGGACAGCTGGTTTCTAAAAAAACAGGGAATACCCAGGCTCTTCCAACCCAGAAAATAGATTATACCTATAACATCCGTGGATGGCTGACGGGAATCAACAATATGGCCAACCTGCAGCAGGGAACTGATCCTAAAGATCTGTTTGCTTTCAGGCTGAGCTACAATACCACCCCTACAAACATTTCAGGGGTGTCGGCACTCTACAATGGGAACATTGCCGAGACAGCATGGAAAACCAACTCTGATCTGGGAGCTGCAACACGTGGGTATGGGTATCAATACGACAACCTTAACAGGCTTACAAATGCTGTTTCGCAGAAAAACAGTACGGCAAACAATACCTATAATGAATTGCTGAGCTATGACAAGAATGGAAACATTATGAGTTTGCAGCGCAACGGAACATCAGATGCTACAGCGACAGCAATTGACAATCTGGTTTACAGTTACGGTTCTGCCAATTCGACCAACCAGCTTACCAAAGTTGCTGACAGCAGCAACAAAACCGTTGGTTTTACAGACGGAAGCAACACAGGGGATGATTACACCTATGATGCCAACGGCAACATGATCACTGATGCAAACAAAAACATCACTGCCATCACCTACAACCATTTAAACCTGCCGGCCAAAATTACTTTTGCCTCCACAGGAAACATTGTCTATCTTTACAATGCAACAGGGCAGAAAGTACAAAAAGTGGTCACACAGGGCGCTACCGTAACCACCACCGATTATCTGGCAGGGTATCAGTATGAGAACAGCGCACTGAAATTCTTCCCAACCGCCGAAGGCTACGTAGAACCTGAAGCAAGTTCTTATAAATATATATTCCAGTACAAAGATCACTTGGGTAATGTGCGTTTGAGCTATGACAAGACCCTTGCCATCAAGGAAGAAAACAATTACTATGCTTTTGGACTCAAACAGGAAGGGTATAATACTGTAAAAATTGGTGTAGAGAATAAGTATAAATACAATGGAAAAGAACTACAAGACGAGCTGGGGCTGAACATGTACGACTATCATGCTAGGAATTATGACCCAGCAATTGGCAGATGGATGAATATTGACCCGCTTGCTGAGAAAATGAGACGATGGTCACCATATAATTATTGTTTTAATAATCCAATGAGATTTATAGACCCTGATGGAATGGGACCGCAATGGATAGTTGGAACAGATGGGAAAAAAGTTACTCATACTGTAAACAGTGATGGTAGTTTATCGTGGAGTAGTAACGCATCAGCAGATACACAAAGAGTAGGGAATGCTTTAGCACGTTCAGAGACAGGACTTGGAAAATTGAATGAAGTTAGTAATTCTCATAATCCTACTGAATTTATAATTGATAAAGAAAGTACACCTCCAACAAGGTGGGGTAGAACAAGTGCGGGTGCTGTGACATTAGACAAAAAGTCTGGTAATTATTCTTCCGATTGTATAACAATTACTTTATATGAGGCAAATTTAAAACAATTTATAACTGAAGTTGCAAGTGGACGTACAACGACGGGAGATAATATACAAGCTAAAGAGTACGAAAAAGCAGCAAAAGCTAATGATTTGGAAGCCATGATAGCTGCCGATGCAGGACATGAAATTGAGCATACATTAGATGATAATTTAAATAAAAATATGGCGAACACTAAAGGTGCTAACAATAATTTGGAGGAATGTCCAGAAGAAACAGAAACAATTATTTTACAAGAAATTAATAATGCTCGAAAATGATACAAAAAAGAAAAAATCTGATAATAATAGTTGTGTTCCATTTATTTTTATCAACATTGTCGTATTCTCAATTAATTGACAAAAAGCTAGAAATTTATAAGGATTCTATAATAAATTTCCTGACAGAAAAAAATGAAATTATTGATGGAGAAAATAAATATGTAATCTCTTTATATTCAAGACAAATTATCAAATTGTCTAAAAATGGAGATACATTTTATCAAGTAGGAATGATTGCAAGCCATTGCTCAATGTATTTAGCAGTGTTAAAAAATAAAAAACTACTTTTCTTTCCAACTAAAAATTTTGATAATGAATTTAAAGACATTCTTAAATATTTCAAAAATACAAATCTAAATACATCAAAAATAATTTCATCTTTAGACGACATAAAGGGAATGTATGATTATAATAAAACTATAATTTCACAAGTCCCAACTTTAAGGTAAACAGATGTGTTGGTGGTTAATAATTTCCCCAGCTTCGCAAAGTGTAGCTGCTGTGCAAACGTCTCTGACTTTGCACCCGCAACGATAATCCACAAAGTATATAAAAAAGAAACCTCGCAAATCGCGAGGTTTTTTTTATTACATCAAACTTATTTTAGCGGACTTTATAAAATGGTCAACTGTAGTTACTAAACACTATCTGTCTTTTTCGGGAAGCGTTGCAATATCCTGAAATCTCTTCAACATTAAAGGGTCTTTGAATAAATCACTTTGTTGGTTTTCTCCCAAAAGATACTCCCCGCTCCCCAAAGAGTTCCTTATGAAAAGCTGCACAAACGTCTCTAGACTGCACCAATTTTTTTAGTTGTTATAAATTGTAATCGTCTCAAGAGTCTCTGACTCTTTTTCTGTCAATTCAGAAATAGTTTAAAAATAAGTTAAATTTTATATTTTTTTGTAAAAAGATTTAAAATGAAAGAAGGATACGCAATTAGCGATCAGACAAATAATTATTTATTAATCAATTTTTCAAGCCTCACCATCATTTCATCTTTCTCTTTCAACATACGCTCGTACAATGCAATTTTTTCTTCGTGAAGTGAAATCAATTTTTCAATTGGATGAATATTAATTGTTCCATAATTAAATGAATTACTGAAAGCGTGTTCTCCAAAAGTATTAGAAATAATATTTATCGCTTGTTCTTCATCAAAATTCTGAAAAGCTTCAACAGGAATTTTCAACACAGCTGAAATTTGTTTTAGCAAACTGTCTTCAATTACATCTTTTTGCTCCAGCATAGAAATTTTCTTTTGGTTCCAGTCTTTACCCAGATCATAAGCCAATGCTTCCTGCTTTATGTTAAGCATTTCTCTAAAACGTTTT
>CAUPQW010000023.1:0-58292 GCA_963513545.1 uncultured Flavobacterium sp. | reverse complement strand
TTTGATGCTTGTTCAATATAAACTGACAAAGTCCTAATCAGCGGATAAGTCTAAAAACTTTGTAGTACCAATGGTGTACTTTGTCAGTTTGGTTGTTAATTTAAATTTACGAATAATTGATTATGCAAATCTAAAGGTAGTGCCAGAACGTTGGTGGCAATTAATCCGCAGAAAGGGAGAAAAAATAAACATATGAAATTGAATTTGAAAACAAAAATTTATAGTGGTTTGTTTTTTGTATTAACAGTATTAATTCTTTCGAGCTATACTGAGAAAAAAAACTTAAATCAATGGGACAAAGTCAAAATAGATTATAATATCTCTAAAGATTTAATTTACAAACAACTTGATAAACAAAAAGAAATCTTTTCGGCAACAGAAAAACAAGACTCATCAAAAAAAAGAACAAGTGATGTCTCCTATTTTAGGGGCAAAAAAATTGACTTAAATAAAAGTGAAAATTCAAAGTTCAATAATTGTAGAGCTTACTATTTTCCCTCTGACACATTATCAATTAATATTGGTTTTAGCAATGGCTTCGCAGGACGTGGATTTATTATCAAATACAAAAACGAGAAATTCTATACTGAAGCCTACCGTTATACTGATATCATTATAGAAGGATTAGTTGAACCAACACATAAAATAGTTTATCAAAAACTTACGTTGGACAAAGTAAATTACAAACTTGGAGACAGTTTGTATGGAAAAATAGAGTTTAAATCGATTGAAACAGAAAACAATGGAGAAACAATTGAGCATTTTGGGAAAGGTAATTTTAGAACAATAGTATCTGAATTTTAACTGCCACCAACACACGCTACAACGGATTTGGGCATTTGGCTTAATGGAAAAATGGGTTTGTATTTGGAATGATTTGGCAAATCCGAAGAATGGGGTTAATCTAGTCCCCGATCGCTCGGATATGTTCGTCAACGATAGCAGAAATGTTTTCTGTGCTCACAAAGAGCATCGACAAAGAAGATAGAATTTTATATAGAAAATCCAGCTGCGAAAAGTGTTCTGATGAATAAATAAATTTTTAGTTTGTGCTGGCAAATGTCTCTGACTTTGCGACCTCAAATAAAATATAATAAAAAAATCCGACAACTATAAAAGTGAAGAAAATAAATGAGCTGCCTTTATCTCAAAATGGTAAGATTGATTACAAAGAGGTAAAAGAAATGGTAGCATTTTAAGTACTACTTTACTATTATAAACAAGTAAAAGGAGAAATAAAGAATTGTTATTCTTTTTTCCCCTTTGTTCTTTGTTGATGCTCTTTATTGGCACGGAAATTTTTTTGCTCTATCGTTGAACATATCAGGGCGGGCAAGTATTAAAAGTAATTCAGGTATTACCTAAACCCTTAATTCACTTTTTTTTAAAGTTTAACCGATATTTTACTGCCATTATAAGAAACACTCTTAACGATCTCAGCAGGAGTATCACCATAGCCCTGATTTTTATTGGCAATCACAATTTTAAACTTACGAGATTTAATCATACCAGGAAAATTACCTTCTCTGTTTTCTATAGTAAGGGTTTTTGATGCATCACTCCATTTGAATTTGATAGTAGAATAAAAGTTCTTTTCATAATTGTAATTGTCATTTTCATCTTCGTATAATAGAAATTCCCCATTTGCTCCGGGATAAATACGTATTTCAAGATTGTCCCATTTTTTTTGGGTTGCATACTGAACCTTGGGACCAAAAGGCACAATAGAACCCGATTTAATATATAGCGGAATTTTATCTACCTCAGTTTCGGTTGAAACTGTTTGTCCTCCGGTTAAGTATTCATTGGTCCAGAAATTGTACCAGTTGCTTCCCGCAGGAAGATATACAGGCCATTTTCTTGACTTATATTGGGTAACAGGAGCGACAAGAATAGAACGCCCGAAGAGGTATTCGTTGCCTATATCGTGTGTTTTTGCATCTGAGGCAAAATCCATAACGAGCGGACGCATAAATGTTCCGTTGTTGTGACTGACATCCCATGATGTGCTGTAGATATAAGGTAAGAGGCTGTAACGCAAATTAATTGCCTTTTCCTGTGCATCGAAACACCATGTACCGCGATCTCCAAAATTCCATATTTCGCGCGGAAGATCGGTTCCATGAGAACGCATCATTGGGCAAAACGATCCAAACTGCATCCAGCGGACATAGAGTTCCTGAAACTCCGGGTTTTTATTGCCTCCATCTTTTTTCCAATGACCGGCAAAAAAACCGCCGATATCACTATTCCAGTTTGGAATCCCCATTAAGGTATAATTTAACGCGGCGGGAATTTGTTTCTGCAGCATTTCCCATGAAGAAACTACATCGCCACTCCAGGTATTAGAACCATAAAACTGCTGGCCGATAAATCCTGAACGCGTAAGGATAACGACCCTTTTTTCCTGATTTGTTTTACGTTGATTAAGAGCAATTCCTTTATTATGCATAAGACTGTAGGCATTCTTTACACTGCGGTAAGAACCCAGATGTGTTGGCAGAAGATAATCAGAATCTTTCCTGTCTATGTGGTCTGGTTCTGTTGAATCTAGCCACCAGCCATCATTTTCAATAAAGCTAAAAATACCTTTGTTCAGGTAACGCCAGTAAATATCTAAGGCTTCAGGATTGTATACATCATAAGGACGTGCACCGCTTTTTGGAGGCCATGTATCAAAATTGATAATCATTTTTTTACTGTCTAATTCTTTACGCTGCTCTGTTTTAGGACCAAATCCCGGCCAGGTAACGATCAGTAATTTTGCATTTAGCTTGTGAATTTCATTTGCCCATTGCTTAGGATTAGGAAATCTCTCCTTGTCAAAACTTTGCGAATTCCATAAACTGTCACTTTTGTTATATTCGGGCCAGTAACGCCAGTCCTGAATAACCACATCCAGAGGGATTTGAAGCTCGCGGTACTTCTTTAATACATTCAGGCTTTCGTCTTGTGTGTGATACCGTTCTTTACTTTGAAAAAAACCATAGGCCCATAAAGGAAGCATAGGTGCTTTCCCTGTTAAATCACGAACTTGTGCAATAACACCGTCTGCATTTTTTCCATACATAAAATAATAGTCGGAGCAATGTCCTAATCCTTCAAAAGAAAGTTCCTGTGGATTGTCATTAAACTTTGAAATGGAGTAATTATCCCAAAAAACGGCATATCCTTTTACAGATATAAAATACGGAGAATAGGTTGACATGTTTTCATTCTGCATATTATGCGAAGAGTTTCGGCGGTTGAATTTATTATCCATGATTTGTCCAACTCCGTATACTGCTTCGTCTTTTTCCAGCAAAAATCCTTCTTTAACGGTATACGATGGTGTTCCGGCATCATCCAGAGGCGAAAACTGTGTTCCGTAATCCTTATCTTTAAGAAGCAGTTTTCCCGAAGTATCATAAAAAGAAATTCCTCCGCTTTCAGTATTAATCTGAATCTTAAGATTATTACTTTCTAATAGGGTAATTTCTCCTTTTTCATTAAACTTTACGGGTACATTTTCTGGAAGTTTTACAACAGAAAGACTTTTTTTGTTATAAGAAATCCCGCTTGGACTTTTATAAACCCTAACAATATTATTAGAATAAAATTCGATCTGAATGTCCATACCTTGTGAAGTAAATTTTACTCCCTGCGTGGTTTTCTCTATAGCCTGAGCATTAACACCTGCTATTATAAAATAGAGGACAAATGTTACTATTAAACGGTTAGATTTAAAATTAAAAAATTTCATTGGCTTTAATGTTTTGGTTTTTATATGTCCAAAATTACTTTTACAGCCGTAAAAACGACAACAGCCATGTTGAAATAAACAGTAATCAGGTTGATTTGTTTATCTTTTCGGCATATTCTGATGGTCTGCAACCATACATCTCCTGAAAACATTTACTCATATAACTGGGACTGCTGAATCCTACTTTTTCTGTAATTTCTGAAATACTGAGTTCTCCTTCAAGAAGTAACACTGCAGCTTTCTGAAGACGTATATTTCTAATAAACATAGACGGCGGCTTATCTAAAAGCGCGATTAACTTACGGTAAAGTCCAGTGCGGTCCATACAAAGGTCCCGGCTTAGATCTTCTACTGAATAATTAGCTGTACTCAGATTCTTTTCAACCTGTTCTAAAGCTTTTGCTAAGAATATTTCATCAGCTTTGTTTTCATTTTTTTGAAGTGAAGGCTGAAATACATTTGTCTGAGCCAGATAAGTGTCTTTTTCAGCTTCAAGATAATTACACTGGTCAATAAGGTTTTTTATTCGCACCAGAAGCAGATCTTCTCTGTAGTTTTGTTCCAGTTTCTTGCGGGTATTCGCAATATAGATGTAAATTCCTGTACCAATTAATGCTGTCAAAAATAAAGTGAATAAAATGTAGGCAGAAGTAGTTCTCCACCATGGCGCATGAATGGTAATTTCTAATTCTGAAACAGGACTCCATTGTCCACGGCTTCCGGCTGCCATTACCTTAAGTATATATCTTCCGTGTGGAAGATTGGTGTAAGAGTTTTTGAGTTTACTGCCTGTACCGGTATTTTCATTTTGCCTGCCCGCTGAAGTTTCCCGCCAGTCATTATCGATACCCACAAGTTGGTAACGGTAGCGTGTTTGTGAGGGATTTTTATAATTTAGGGCAGAAAACTCAAAAGTCAGGAAGTTCTGCTCATAAGAAAGTTCAATCTTTTTAGTATTCGGAGCAGTCTGTTCTAAAATAATACGGTCATCATATTTAACTCCTGTTTCGACCTTCTCTCCACGAATAAACAGATTTGTAAAAACGGGACGAAAGGGGAGCTTTTCATCCACTTCATTGTCCGTTTTTAATGTATTAAAACCATTTATTCCGCCAAAATACAAAGTCCCGTCAGTTGCCTGAAAAGCTGCATCATCTGAATATTCTCCCTCTAAAGTTCCTTCACGGGAGGTGAAATTGGTAAAACTAATTTTCCTGCTTACAGCATTTATCTGCAGTTTTGTTATGCCGGAACTGGTCGTTACCCATATATTTTTGTTTCGGTCCTCCAAAAGGGCATGTACAAAATTATTAGACAAACCATCCTGGGTATAAAACAGTTTTTCTTTTTTCTTGTTTGGAATAAAAAGTTTTAATCCGTCTTGTGTTCCCGTCCATTTCCAGCCACGCACATCATAAAGCGATCTGTGTACACTGCCATAATAAGTTTTATCCTGATTGAATTTTTTTAATACTTCTTTCGGAACCGAAACAGAAGGAACAAGAACTACCTTGTTTTCTACGGAATGGTATTGATAAAACACATCCCCGCATCGAATGTAGATATTTCCTTTCTGATCCTCGGCAAATGATTCAACGGTTATGTCTTTTGGATGCTTTGGCTCAAAATAGAAGCGTCCTATCAAATTGAATTTATATCTGGAAGGATGATAATAAAGAAGTCCCTGGTTAAAAGTACCCAGCCAAAGACCGCCCTGCCTGTCATAAAACACAGTGCTTATTTCAGTATTGATGATGCTTCCATCTACTTTTTTTAATGTAGGAATGTATTGTTTTTCTCCGGTTAGGTTATTAATGATCCAGATTCCTGTTTTGCAACTAATGTAAGCATTATGATCAGCAGTGATTGCTAATGTATTAAGAGTATAGCTGGTTTCCAGTATTTTTTTCCAACGGCGTTTTTGGATATCAAAAAAGAAAAAACCGCCTTTAATTCCGTTTCGTAATTGATAAAAACCTTTGCTTCCTTCAACTACCATCGAGGTATTCTTAAAATTAGCATGCTCTGCCGTGGAGTATGCGGTACTGCTGTAGCGTTTTTCTTTTGTTTTCAGATCATAACATACTACTGCTCCGGTACTGTAAAAGAGGTATAAGTTATTCTTAACGGAAGCCAAATCTTGTAAATTGCCATCATTGGCTCCTGTGTCTATAAAATAATCGGAATTATTTTTATAAAGTTTGTTCCTGCTCAGCAGCCATAGCCTGCTGTCTGAATCCACGAAAAGATTTTCGACAGTTTTTTTTAATCCTTTATTTTTAAAATAAGATCCCGGGTTCGGGACATATTTTTCAGTATGCAGGTCTAAACACATCAATTTGTGAGTGTCTTTAATCCATAGAAGTGAATCCCTGTCTTTATAAATTCTGTAAAACCCATCGTAACCTTTTAGAGGAGCAACATGAGCAGTGTTCTGGTGTATATATTTAAAATTTTCTCCATCGTAGAGGTTTAAATTACCGCTGGTTTTAAAAACCATTCTTCCATCAGAAAGCTGTAATATATAACGAATTTGATTATCACTTAGTCCTTCTAAAACGTTAATTGGCGAAAATACAAAATTACCGGACTGGGCACCGGCAACATGTATTGATAACAGAATGATTATAATTATTCGGGATAACGGATTCATTTTGTAATAATATCAAATAATTTTCAGTTTTTCTTCCTTACGAACTGAAAAATAGTTTTTGGTTCCCCAATTTTCTTAAATTTGTAATGTCGAAAATTGCTGAAAACTGCAATTTTAAGGTTTTTAAATTGCACAGAAGTTCTTTTATTTATTGGTCTTAACCACTACTCAGATTACTATCCTTTTGGAATGATCGTACCATCAAGACACGGAAGCGCTGAATCGTATCGTTATGGGTTTAATGGTAAGGAACTTGACAACGAGTTAAAGGGTGAAGGAAATAGCATAAATTACGAAGCTCGTATGCAAGATACCAGAGTTGGACGATTTTTAAGTATTGACCCTTTATTTAAAGCTTTTGCTTGGTTTTCACCTTACCAATTTGCAGGAAATTCTCCAATTAGTTGTGTTGATCTTGATGGTTTGGAAATGTATTTTGCCGCTGATGGTAGCTTCTTGGGACAAATCAAGAAAGGTGGCACAGAGATAAGAATTGCCACAAAATATACACCATATAAAGCTAATAAAAATGGAAAGATTGATGAAGGATTCTTGATTTCAAAATCAATGCCAATAAATCAATTTAGTTTTGCCACCCAAGGTAAAGTTTACCAAACAATTTATGATAGAGAAGTTGGAGGAGAAGCAAAAATTTTAGTTGATATCAATTATCATAGAAAAAATCAAGAGGATGAACCTATATTACCTGGAACAGGTGCACATACATTGCTTCCTTTAGGAAAAGGTGCGATAGTTATTAATGCAAATTTTCATGAAGATACGCAAGTTAACGGTAAATTTATAAAAGGTATAGGCAATGGGGATTACTATTCTGCAGCTGCGAATTCAAAACATGAAGAAAAGTATTTTAAAGGTCTAGGTGAAGATATTTGGACAGACCATTTTCAGGTCTGGGTCGAAACCTATCAGGAAATGAAAGTAGACGGAACATATTCCAAATTAAGTATTATATATAAAGAGTATCTTGATAATGTCGATGGTGGTTATATTGAAGAAATGGCTAGGAGTTTAAATAATCCTGAATATGCTACATCAAAAGATTTTGATGGAGGGTACGATATGTATGTTAACCATGTAAAAGAATACAATAAATGAGTTAAAGATAAAAGAAAAATTAAACCTATATCAAAACAAAGTTTTTTGAAATCTAGAAAAGAAGACAAATAATGTATAGATTAAAAATTATTATAGTTTTGTTTGTAATTCAGATGTTACAAAGTTGTGAAAAGAGCAAAGAGCAATTAGAAATTGAGAAAATAGTTGTTGAAGAAGAAAGTTGTGGTACTAATTGTATTGGAATATCGTCAGTTCGTATTCGATATTTTTTAAAATCAGATTTCATTCTAAAGGAGAAATTACTTATTCAAGATGGATATAACAAAATCAAACTGATAAGGTCTCACTATCAAAAAGATAATCAAAATAAACATTTGTATCAGTACATTTACGATGATATTGATTTGTCAAAATATTTATCTTTAAATAGTGTTAAGAAAAATTATAAAGAATTAATTTATTTTAAACAATTGGATTTCAACTCTAAATATATAGTGAAAAGCAATGAATCAACAAAGATTCAATATTTTTTAAATGGCGAGTTAGTAAATGAAAAAGACGAAAATAAAATGAACTTTCCTAAACCAAGCCTCTTACCCCGATAGCGCGGAAATGTTTACCAGATGGCGCGGATATCTCATCGCAACGATACCTGAAGGTGTTATGTATAATGATTGGATTAACAGTTTGACGTTCCTTTTAATTCTTTAAATGTAAAAACAACAGATTTTTAAAATGGTAACATTATTTGGACTAATAGATAAAATTAAAGTAAGACCAGCATTGTATATAGGTAAAAAATCAATATTCTGTTTGCAGGCATATATAATGGGATTCTCTATCGAGAAGTTGGAAAATTTAAAAATTTTACAAGAATTTCAACATTATATAGAGAAAGAATATGAAATAGAATCATCACATTCTTGGGCATCAATAATATTTTTTTTTAGTGAGGACGAATGTGAAGCTTTAGAGCTTTTTTTTGATGAATTTGATAAGTTTAAGTTAAAACACCAGCTCTTCGTAGAGTGAATAAGTTGTCATACGGGCTGCCCAGCTCTACGAAGAGTTCTTTTGAGAAGTAAACCGGATGGCGCGGATATCTCATCGCAACGATACAATGATAGCGCGGAAATGTTTTCTCTCATCACAACGATAGAAACAAAACATTAAAACTGCAACTCAGATAATGTTGATCCAGATTGGAAAACTGAAAAATTTATAGAATAATTAAAGCGTTATAAATGCTACGATTGTCTTCAATTTTTAAGTAGGTTACTCATTGTAAACAAGTAGCAGAGGCAATACTGATATTAAATAGTATTCTCAACTTCGAGTATTGAATTGTATATTTTTTTAATCTAAAACCTTAGCCATGAAAAAAAATGTATTATGTTTTGCGCTGTCATCAGTGACAGATTTGTTGTCCTTTTGATTTCAATTTTATTATAAATATTAACGGTTCAACTGAAAGATCATGTTTAAAATAAAAGGATAGTTTATCAACAATTATTGCTTTCCAAAATAATTTAGATTATTCAGAAGAATCACATCGAAGGGATAGGGATTGGGAATCTTCAGTAGGAAATTAATTTTTGCGATATAATTTAAAATAAAAAAGCTCCAGATTTCTCTGAAGCTTCTTGTTAGTAGCCCGTAGCGGAATCGAACCGCTCTTACATGGATGAAAACCATGCGTCCTAACCGATAGACGAACGGGCCTGTTTTGCTAATGCGGGTGCAAAAATGCAATTAATTTTAAAATAGACCAAATGATTTTTTAAAGTTATTGTTTTAATTGTTCTCAAAATATCATATTTATAAATAATCAATCGTAAATGAACTACGTTTTTTAAGCTGTATTTATTTGATTGATAATTGATTGTTTTATATAAAAAGAGTTAACAAAGTTTTTTTATTAAATGATGATTTTAAAATAAATTTAAAAACTATTTTAAAAATTATTGTTTTTGAAAGAATATTCTTTGAAGTTTTCTACTGCGTTTTTTAGATTTTTATAATCTACTAAACGTAAAATGGCATGCTTTTTCTCAAATTGCAAAAAAATATTTGCCTTTTTAATTGGATCAAAACAGCAATAATATCACAACTAAATTATTGTCTAATTTTCTTCCTGGATTATAATAATCTTCAGCTAATGCTGTGGTTTTGTCTTTTACAGTATTGTTGTGTATATAATCATATGGTTGAGTTATGAATTAAAAAAAACTACAATTTTTTTAGGGTTGTAGTTTTAATGTTTTGTATCTTATTATTATTTGATAATTTGAAGATAATTGTTTAAAATCTTTTAAAATAGCTAATCGTCATAAACTGTTTTATTGAAATTTATAGTAGTCCTAATTTTTTAGCTTTTACTACAAGATCGTTATCACTTCCTTTTCCTTTTAAAAGCTGATCTTTTATATTCGCTTTTCGTTTTTCTATAGCACTCATTGAAAGTGGAATATACTTAGGAAGATTAATAGTTTTGACTCCTTTAGAAATTAAGATTAAAATTTCATTATCATGAATGTCCCAATTTATATTTTTTTTAAATAGTTCCCTTTGTGATTCTATGATAGTATGACTTTTAAATACCTCTCCGTTAATTATTTTTTTGCAATTTGATGAAAATGATTCAGAATCAACATCGCTTTTAGAAAAAAATCCTTCTGGATTTATCTTTTTTATGATTTGATTTATAGTTATTGGATCACTATGCATTGTGAGTATTATTATCTTACAATTTGTGAATTTTTCTCTGATGAGTACTGCCAAATCTACGCCACTATCAATATTAAAATCTTTATATGGTGGAAGTCTAATGTCTAATAAAGCCAAACTAATATTGACTTGTCGTTTTAAACTTAAAAAAATTTTGTTATATGCATCTTCACAATTATAACTTTTTATAAAATTTGGTTTTTTTTTTAGAAAGCCACTTTCAGATAATAGGTTAATATAGCCGTCAACAATCATGGGATGGTCATCAACAATTAAAATCTCATAATACATATTTTATCAGTAATTTTCTGTCAATGTCCAAATCTACTGTTTTTTTGAAAAATCTTCTATTTAACTATTTCTTTTTTGGTTAAAATAAGCAGATATAACAAACTAATTCAAAAACAATTATTTTTTAACTAAATGGTACAATTACTCAGCTCATCCTTTGCAAAAGAATGAATCTCTTTATTGACTTATTTTTTTTTGGATTTAATAAGAATTCTCAATTATTAGGCTCTTCAAGGCAGTAAAATAAAATCCGTAATTTTTATATGAAAAATCCGTAATTTTTATAGTAAGGCTACTGTTATTTTCGCACAAATAAATTGAATTTACAATTTTAAGCTAAATGTTTTTAATGGTTAGATGTACTATTTGTTATATAATTTGGTTGGATTGTCAGTATATAACTTTGAAAGCTGAAACAAAACATTTGCCTTATTAAAGGTTAAAGTTTTGAAAAAACATTGCGGTTTAAAAACGGCAAAATTAATGAACCGATTTGAATTATTTTATGACAATTGAAAAACAAAAGAAATTTTAATTAAATAAATGATTTAGTGCTTGAAAGCATGTGAATTAAGAAAATAATAAAACCATTGTGGATATGAAATTTACCTTACCGCAGCAGGATATATACATAGATCAGCTTATACATCCTAATGAACCAATATACAATATTGGGGGCAAAATTGAAATCAAGGGAAATCTAAATATTGAAATATTTAATAAAGCCTACACTGAGCTTATTAAACAACACGATGCTATGAGAATTATTATAGCTGGAGATCCGGAAAATATAAGCAATACAATATTGGATGAGAATACTTCTAAATTAGGATTGGTTGATTTTTCTCATTCTAAAAATCCATTTGAAGAAGCTACATTGTATATGCAAAAGGAATTTATAACACCTTTTGCTTTATTTGATGGAAATCCTTTGCACATTTTTACTTTAGTTAAAGTAACAGATAATTACCATTATTTATTATCGATTTATCATCATATTATAATCGATGGATGGGGTATATCTTTGATGTTCATGAGGTTAGTTCAGAATTATAACGAGATTTTCGAATTTGGAAATGTTAGGACAATATATCCCTTTAGCTATAATTGTTTCATAGAAGACGATGCTTCATATCAAAATTCCGATTCATTTTCTGAAGACAGATTATATTGGAGACAAAAGTTTCAGTTTTTACCTGAAAATCTGCTTGAAAAAATAGATGACACTATAAAAATTAATAAAAGTAGTCGCAAAGAATTGATTATTAAAAGAGAGGTTTATAATCAATTAAATACTTTAGCATTAGAATATAAATGCTCTACGTTTAATTTAATTTTGGGGATTTTATATACTTATTTTGGAAGAAAACACCAAAATAATGATTTTGCAATTGGCTTGCCTGTTTTAAATAGAAATAAATCCAAATTTAAGAAAACTGCTGGTCTCTTTATGGGAGTTTCTCCTTTAAGAATTGCTTTTGATTTTGATTATTCTTTAAAAGATTTGATTACCAATATTAAAAATCAATTAAGAGATGATTATCGTCATCAAAGATTTCCGTTAGGTAAACTAATTCAAGACCTTGAAGTTTTTACTGAAAAACAGAGATTATTCAATATTACACTTTCTTATGAAAAGCATAATTATACTGCTAATTTTCAAAATACCGAAACAAAGGTAATTCCTTTAACTCATGAATCAGAGCAGGTAGCTTTGGCAATTTATATTAGAGAATTTGATGAATCAGAAGATGTAAAAATTGACTTTGATTACAATCTTAATTATTTCGATGCTTTAAGAATATCAGAAACTGTTAATCATTTTGAAAATTTGATTAAGGTCATTTTAGTTACCCCGAATAAAAAGTTAAAAGAATTTGATTATTTAACTAAATCTGAAAGGGATCGGCTGCTGACTACATTTAACGATACATATGTAGACTATCCGAAAGAAAAAACTTTAATAGATTTATTCGATGAACAAGCAGAGAAAACTCCATTAAAAGAAGCTGTAAAAGATGATTTTCAGTCCTATTCCTATTTTGAAATAAACAAGTTGTCAAACCAAATAGGGCAATATCTTATTGCAACTTATGGTGAAAGGGATATATCACCAATTGCGGTTTTATTAGGGAGATCTGCTAATATGATAGCGGTTCTATTGGGAATATTAAAATCCGGCAGACCCTATATTCCATTGGACCCTACATTTCCAAATGAACGATTGAGTTATATTATTAATAATAGCAGAAGTAAAATTATTATAAGTGAAAAAAAGTATGAGTTAGATGGAGTTGAAGATGTAGAAATAGTAGCGTTAGAAAATATTTTAGAAGGAATTAATGCATTTGAAGATCGCAGGTCTAACAAAATATTACCTAAAGATACAGCCTATATTATATACACATCAGGTTCAACTGGGAATCCCAAAGGGGTTGAAATACGGCATCAATCCTTGCTCAATTTTTTGACAAGTATCCAAAAAAAACCAGGAATTAAAACAGGTGATATATTTTTTTCGGTGACAACTTATTCATTTGACATTTCAATTTTAGAGTTTTTTACGCCATTATTGTCAGGAGCAACTTTATATATTGCCAATCAGGAAATTTTAGCAGATCCTAGCAACATTATTCAAAAATTAAAGGAGATACAACCAACTTTAATTCAAGCAACACCAAGTTTTTATCAAATGTTGTTTAATGCTGGCTGGCTGGGAGATAAAGGATTAAAAATATTGTGTGGTGGCGATTTATTAAGTGAAGCATTAGCTGTAAAGTTAATTGATTATAATTTAGAAGTATGGAACATGTATGGACCAACAGAAACTACAATTTGGTCCAGCATAAAAAGAATAGAACATCCAAAAGATGCGTCCAACATAGGGAAACCAATTGACAATACACAGTTTTATATACTGGATTCATTTTTAAGCCCGAAGCCAATTGGTACATCTGGAGCGATTTATATTGCAGGGGATGGTTTGGCGAGTGGATATTATAGAAATGAAACATTAACTAAAGAAAAATTTATCAAAAATCCATTTAATGAAACTGTTTTGATTTATGAAACGGGAGATGTTGGAAAATGGAATGAGGATGGTGAAATTAAGTTTTTGGGCAGAAATGATAATCAGGTTAAGATTAGAGGATATAGAATTGAGCTAGGTGATATTGAGAGTGTTATATTGCAATTTTCAAAAACTTTAAAGGAAGTAGTTGTAGAAGCAAAGAAAGTCAACCAGGAAAAAGTATTGGTTGCTTACCTGATATCAACTTCAGATATAAATGAATTAGGATTAAGAAATTTCCTTGTAAAGAAATTACCAGGATATATGATTCCAAATTTTTATGTAAAGCTTGACTCTCTTCCCTTAACCCCTAATGGAAAAATAAATCGAAAAGAGTTACCGGATATTGAAAGTAAAGATATTCTTAAAAATGAGTATGTAAAGCCAAGGAATGAAATAGAACATCATTTAATTAAGATCTGGCAGGAAGTATTATTTATAGAAAGGATAGGAACAGCAGACAGTTTTTTTGAATTAGGAGGACATAGTCTTAAGGCTTCGGTTATAATCCATCGGATTTTAGTCGAATTGAAGATAGTTGTTAAACTAGTTGATTTTTTTAATAATCCTACTATAAATTCATTAACCAATTTTATTTTATTAAATAATATGACTAATGATTTGGTACTTTCAACAAGTAGTAAAACAGATATTTCTGATTTAGCAACTCCTCCACAAATGCGAATGTATTTTCTGCAGAATTTAGATCAGAAATCAACGGCATATAATATGCCTGTGTTTTATAATATAAAAGGGCAAATCAATTTTGAAAAATTTAAAAAGGCACTCGAAAAAACTATTTATCAGCATGAAATTCTGAGAACTTATTTTATTATTGAGGATACAATTTTAAAACAATTTTCAACATCTTCTTCCAATGTAAATATTGAGTACTATAGCATTTTTGATGACGAGTCTGAAAATAAAATACTTGATTCTTTTATCAGGCCCTTTAATTTAAATGAATACCCATTATTTAGAGTTGCGATTGTCAATAAAGGGGATAATAATTATCTTATTTTGTTAGATTTTCATCATATTTTGATTGATATTATTTCTGCTGAAATAATATTTGAAGATTTTATTTCACATTATACAGAAGAGAAAACAATTAAATCAGCAGTTACATATAAAGATGCAATTAAAGAGGTATTTTTTCTGGAGCATAATAAAGAGAGGCTTTTTTGGAAGAAATACTTAAAAGAATATCAAAGAAAAGAGTTTCCGCTCGATTATAAACGAGAATCAAAAGGCAGATTTAATGGGAAAAAATATGAGTTTGATTTAGAAAATGAAATTATAGGAGAAATTAAAAGAAAATCAGCTGAACTGGATGTTTCACTATTTCAAATCCTAATTTCAATGATTTCTATTTGGATGTCAAAAATTCAAAAAACGGACGAAATTTTCTTAGGCGTACCTGTTTCAGGCAGAGATAAAATACCTGAAAAAAGAGTAGCAGGATTGTTTGTTAATACTTTACCATTAAAAATAAGTGTAAATGCTTTTAATTCAGTTGCAGAACAAATAAATAATGTAAAAAATAATGTACTAACAGTTTTAGAACATCAGAATTTACAATTTGATGAAATTCTGGATGAAATTAAATACAAAAGGGAATTAAACAGAAACCCTATTTTTGATGTATTGGTTTCCTATCAAAATTGTGACAATTCTAATATTGAGAAAAGATTTGAAACAGAAATAGAAAAGATAAATACAGAGAATAACTCATCAATTTTAGATTTATCTATTTCAGTTATTGAAAATAATGATTCTATAAAACTGGCTTTTGAATATAATGATTTTTTATTAAAATTAACTACAGTTGAATATTTATCAAATGATCTAATCCATGTTATAAATGAGTCATGCAAGAATCCAAAACTTTTAATTTCTGACATTACTGTTGGTGAGTATAATAATAAAGATAATGTAACTCCTCAAAAAACCGAAAGAAATAAATCAAAACCAAAAAATGCAGATGACAGAGAAAATAACATTGAGAATGAAAGTTTGCAGTTAATTTGGAGTAAGATTTTAGGCGGTTTAAATTTTAATGATAATGATGATTTTTTTGATATTGGAGGAGATTCATTGAAGGCATTAATACTATTAAACCGGGTTAATAAAGTTTTTAATGTAGATATAAACTTAAATACATTTATTGAGAACCCAACATTTGAAGCTTTGTCCGATATGGTAAATAGTAGTAAAAAAAATAAAACTACAGAGTCTTTATATTCTCCTATTTACAACTTTAGAAATAATAATAAAAGCAATAAGTTTTTTTTAGTTCACGATGTTTCCGGAGATACAAATGCATACAATAGTCTTGTGCCATACTTATCTTCTGATTTTGATGTATATGGACTTAATTTTTATGAGAAACCAAAAAAATATCCAACAAATATTACTGTAGAAAAAATCGCAAAAAAGTATGTAGATGCAATACTTGCTATGGTTAGCGACAGCAATAATATTTACATTGCCGGGTGGAGTGCCGGGGCAATTATAGCATTTGAAATTACCAGACAGTTAGAAAAGATAAACAGGAATGTAGAAAAATTAATTTTAATTGATGCAGGGCTTTCAAACATAAAAGAAGAAAAAAGATTCACCAAAGAAGCTGAAACTAAATGGATTGAAAATCATCTAATGATGAATGATTTTGAGAATGATTTAATGATTCCATATATGAATTTGGAAGAGATGTGGTTATATTTTATTAATAATTTAAAAATAAAGAATGATGTTTTGGGCGTCGTTAAAAATAAATTGAAATTAAAAATGTCAGGCCTCCCTTTTATTGATATAAATGAAGATTTAGATACTTTATTTTCAAAAATTAATTTGATGAGAACAATTAATTTATCAGTTGATAATTATAAAAACGACAAGAAAATTAATGCAGAAACAATCATTGTAAAAGGTTCAAATTCTGATATTGATATTAATATTAAAAAATGGTATACAATCATTGATAAAATAAAATTTGATGAGATTGAAGCTGATCACTTTTCTATTTTGAAACATAAAGACATGATTAAATTAATAAAAAAAATATAATGGAAGCAATTTCAACAGGAACATTTGACACTGAAACTTTTGTAAAAGGAAAAGGAGCATGGTTATATGATAAACAAAATAAAGCATATTTTGATGGTACGTCTGGAAGTGGTGCGGTTAGTTTAGGACACCAACATCCTTATGTTACCAGAGCAATTATATCACAAGCCGGTAAATTATCTCACACAGGATGTAAATTGGGGTCAGATATTAGAGAGAAATTGGCTCAAAAGATAGTTAGTATGTGTCATTATGAGGATGGAGCGGCATTGTTTACGGTAACTGGAAGTGAAGCAGTTGAAGCAGCATTAAAAGTTGCAAGAGCATATACAGGAAGAAAAACTATTGTACACTGCAAATATGCATATCATGGTAAAACATCTGGATCATTATCCTTAACATGGAGAGAGAGTTTTAAAAAGTATTCTAATTTAAAAAACAATAATTATTTAAGTATTGATTTGCCGGATGCAGATGCTAGTGATGAAGAACAAAAATCTCATATAAAAAATATCAATAAACAGTTTACAAAACTTTCATTGAAAAATGATTGTCCTGCTGCTATTGTTATTGAACCTATACGTGTTACGGAAGGATTATTGTCTCTTAATAAACAATTTTTAGAGGATTTAATTAATACAGCTCATGCATTTAATTGTATAGTCATTTTTGATGAAATATATATTGGACTTGGAAGGTGCGGACAACTTTTTTATGCAGATCACCTGATTGCTAAGCCAGATCTTATTCTGATTGGAAAAACATTGGGAAATGGAATGCCTATATCTTTAATCGTAGGAGAAAAAAAAATAATTAATTCTCTTCCTAATGGTATTCAAACTTCAACATATTCCGGAAACCCTATTTGCTGTGCAGCTGCATATGCTAGCTTGGAAGTTATTGAAAAAGAACGTTTATGGGAAAAAGCTCAGGTTTTAGAAACTGAATTTTATGAGTTTTTATCAAAAGAAGCCAGAAAATATAAATTCATGTCAAATATTAGAGCTCATGGAGCATTATTTTCATTTACATGTGTAACTCACGATGGTAATGCATTTCCTTTATTGGCAAGCCAAATTAAAAAGAAAGCATTAGATAAAGGATTAATCCTTTTTTCAGGTGGATTTAATGAGAGTATCGTAAAATTAGCACCACCAGTATTGATGACTTTGAGAGAGAAAAGTCAGTTCAAATATTTAATAAAAGAAACATTGAGAAGTATTAATGTAATAATATCAGATATAGAAAATGGCATTTAGCAAATTAAACGATGAAATTTTAAAAAAAGATTTATGTACGGGTTGCGGAGCGTGTGATTTAGTATGTCCTAAAGACTACATAAAATTTAATGAGGTGTTTGCTGAACCTATTACTAGTAATATAGAGAATTTAAATTGTGGAGATTGCAATTTGTGTTATGATGTTTGTCCTGGTTTTGATGCTAAAACTGCTGAAAATGAAAAAATAATATTTGGGAGAGTAAGAAAAGATGAAGAAAGATGGTTAGGTATTACAGAAAAACTTTATGGAGGAAAATCGAATGATCCTGAAGTTTTTAACCGTTCATCTAGTGGAGGATGTGTTACTACCTTTTTACAGGCTGCTACGAAAAGATATCAGATAGATTATATTTTGGTAATGGGGAGAGATGAGATTAAGCCTTGGCGTTCTGCGCCTATTTTGGTTCAGGATGCCAGTAAGTTACTAAATTATTGTCAATCTACATATCAGCTATCACCATATCTTGGTAAATTAAAAAAAATTTACAGAGATCATCCTGAAAAAAATATTGCAATTGTAGGGTTGGCTTGTCATATTCAGGCCATAAGAAAATTGCAGCAAATTAAAGGGGAAATAGGGGAATGGGCCAAAAATAAAATTAAGTTTTTAATTGAAACGGCTTGTTCTTCGAACACTACATATGCAGGTACAGAAGAAATAATTAAAGAAATAGCTGGTTTAGAATTAGAAGATGTGAAAAGTATACATTATAGAGAAGGAAAATATCCTGGAAATATTGTAATACAAACATTGTCTGATGAGACTTATGAAGTTCCTTTTTGGAAGGCTCTTCATTGTTTTAAAAAGAATAAGACACACAGGTGTTTATCATGTGCAGATTGGATGTCAGGGCTTTCAGATGTTAGTGTGTCAGATGGGGATCCTAATATCTTTAAATCAAGCTTAGGATTGGATGATATAGAAAAACATGGACGCGTATTTATAAGAACTAAAATAGGAATTGAATTGACTAATTATGCTGTTGATAATAATTTTATAACATTATGGGAAATTAATTTTGGTGATATTAATAAGAACCTTGGATTAGAAAGAAAGAAAAATAGAAGAATCTTTTATGAACAGGGAAATAGTCCCATTCCGTTAGCTCCGATTTTAAATTTCAAGGAAAATTCGGAGTACATAACAGATGAAGAACTCATCAAAATACCAATACAATTCAAAAACTAAATAAAAGAATGGAAATAATTATCAATAACTTTTTAAATTCTTATGATGATTCTGATATAAGAGAGATATTACCATCAGATAAATCAATTTCACAAAGAGCACTTCTAATTGCATCCTTACAAGAAGAACCTGTAATTATAAAAAATCTTAATTATAGTAATTCGATATTACCATTGTTAGAAGCTCTGAAAAAACTTGATGTCCCTTTTGAAAAGAAAAATAACGAAATTATAGTAGGAAAATTAAAAAAGAAAGAAACAACAGAGGTTCCTTATTTAAACTTAGGCTCTTCAAGCGCAGCTGCACGTTTTTTAATTGGAGTTTTAGTCGGATTGGAGATCAGTGCAGTAATTGATGGGGATAATACTTTAAGATCCAGGCCAATGGATTGGCTAATAGAACCATTAATTGAATTAGGAGCTAATATAGAATATTTAGAACAAGAAGGAAAGCTACCTATTAAAATTGTCCCTTCTAAAATTCGTTCCGGTTCTGTAAAAATAAAAATAGGAAGTGCACAAGCAGTTTCGGGAGTACTTTTTGCGGCTTATGCAGCAAAAATTGACGTTGATATAGAAAGACCGGTTATTTCCAGAGACCATACTGAACGCTTACTCTCCTATATAGGGAATAGTGTTACTGTTCATGAAAATAAAAGTTTGTCTTTTCGGTATAATAAAAACAACAAATATAATGAACACACTATTCCCGTTGATCCTTCAGGAATAGCTTATTTGATAGCTGCACATGTTTTGCAGCAAAGGGAAACAAATCTTTATATTAAAGGAGTGTGTCTAAATTTAACCAGGATTGGATTTATTGAATTGCTTAAAAAATCAGGAGCAAAAATAGAGTTTGAAAATGTGAAAGAATATAAAGGTGAACCTATTGGCGATATAGTAGTACTTCCTTCTAATTTACAAAAACCACTTTATTTAGATGATTCCTATCTTTTTCATTCTATGATCGATGAAGTTCCATTAGCCATTTCATTATCATTATTTATAAATGGAGTATCTGAGTTTAAAAATTTAGATGAATTAATTTTTAAAGAAACTGATAGAATTGAAACAACTATTAAAATGTTAGAGAGCTATGGAGCTTCTGTAAAGCGCAATAATAATTCTATAAAAGTTTTTGGAAAACAAAGGTTAATTGCAGGATCTATTCCAAGTTTTTATGACCATAGAATTGCAATGTCGGCTGTTGTAGTAGGAACATCTTTAAAAGATGAATCAAGAATCTTGGAGTCAGAATGTATCAATACTTCGTTTCCAAATTTTACTCTTACCATGTTAAAGTTGGGCTATAAAATAGAAGAAGAATGAGAAAGGTAGTAGTAGAAGGAAAACTAGGGGTAAAAATAATTGAAACTAAAGAACCGATTTGTAAAGAAGGGCAGTTAAAGATTAAGAATGCCATTACTCTAATTAGCCCTGGAACTGAAATTCATTATATCAATTTATGTACAAGTAACAATACGAATTTGTCTTTAGGGTATTGTGCATCGGGTTATGTTACTGAAATAGGAAAAGGAGTGGCGGAATTCTCGGTAGGTGATAGAGTTATAGCCATGGGATGGAACTATGCAACACATAGTGAGGTAATATGTGTTCCCTACAAATTGTGCGTAAAAATACCATATAATTTATCTTTTGAAAATGCAGTTTTTGCTAATTTAAATGCAACCGCTTTACATGCAATAGATAGGGCGAACATATTAGTGCAAGATAATATTTTAATAATAGGATCTGGATTGGTAGGACAATTAATTGCTCAATCATGTAAACTAATTACTTCTGATGTTACTATAATGGATTATTCATTGGAGAAATTGGAAGTGGCTTCTTATTTTGGAATTAATACGCTGCATCTTACTGAAAAAGAATTTTCATTAAAAGGAGATTATAAAAAATTTACTAAAATTTTTCTTTGTTTCAGTGGTGAGATTTCGAATAAAATATTTGCAGAATATATTAAGGCAATGAATAGCTTTGGGAATGGTGTTCATAGAAGTTCTATTACTATCGTTGGAAGATTTAATTCGGATATTTTTTTTTCGGTAGATATGGGAAATATAGATATCAAATATGCAGCTAGATGTGGAGAAGGTTATCGGAATGACGATTATGCCCACGGTAATACTGAAATAAGAGTAGTTCCAGGTGAACATACTGTAACAGAAAATTTATTAAGAAGTGTAAAGACAATATCAGATGGTCAAATTAAATTAAAAAAGTTAATTAGTGGAGTCTATTCTTTTGACCATGCCAGCGAAGTATATAAATTAATTGCAGACTCAAAAAGCTCATTAGGAATTCTCTTTAAATATGAATAATATATGCTGGATATAAAAAAAACAATTGTATCAAATTTTGAAAGACAGGTGCTAAAAACACCAAATTCTGTTGCTATTAAAACAATTTCAGAAACTACTACATATACTGAGTTGAATAATAAAGCTAATAGTGCAGCCAAAAAAATGATCAGTTTCGAGAAGAGTTCAACAAAAGGACATATATCATTACTTTTTGGACATGAAATAGATATGGTAGTAGGGATACTTGCGGTATTAAAATCAGGAAACGCATATGTTCCTTTAGACTCATCGTACCCATTGGAACGGTTGAAATTTATGTATGATAATTCAGAATCCTCGTTTCTTCTGACAAATAAAAAAAATAGTAATCTAGGACTCGAAATAACCAGGAATAAAGATTCATTAATTTTTATTGAAGATTGTTATTTTGAAGAAACAAGTAATTTAGATCTGCCAATTAATAATGATGCTTTGGCATATATATTATATACTTCTGGCTCTACAGGGAATCCAAAAGGGGTGTGCCAAACACATCATAATATACTTCATCATATTGAGATATGGATTGAGAATTTAAAAATTACCAGTAATGATAATTTAAGCTTACAGTCTGCTTATAGTTGGGATTCAGCAGCACAGGATATTTTTGGAGCAATATTAAGCGGTGCATGTTTATATCCTGTTAAAATAAAAGAAGATAGTATTCATGAAATTATAAATTGGTATACAAATGAAAGAATTACTATATGGCATAGTACATTACCAATTTATAGAAGTATTTGTAAAGAATTAGAATCAAAAAACATTAAGTGGAATTGGCTTAAATGCATTGCACTAGGTGGGGATGCTCTCCATCAAAAGGACGTACTCCTATTCAATACTAATTTTAGTAACAAAACGATTCTAGTAAATGCTTACGGTTCGACAGAAAGTTCATCAGGTTTGATGAATTTTATAAGTAATAATGAAACATTTAAAGGTAATATTGTTCCATTAGGAAAACCAGTAAAACGCACCGATGTATACTTGGAAAACGAGAATGGAGAAAGATTGAATAATGTTGAAGCCATTGGAGAGATTATAATTAGGAGCAAATTTATTGCTCCAAAATACTGGAATACAAATGAATCTGTTTATGATGCCAAATTTACCAAGGAATCTGATTCAGACATAATAAAATATAGAACAGGAGATATCGGAAAGCTTTTAGATGATGGAGCTATTGAATTAATAGGGAGGAATGATTTTCAGGTAAAAATAAGTGGAATTAGAGTCAATACTAGTGAAATTGAAGCAATTTTAAGAGAAATCCCTTTCGTTCATGATGCTATAGTAAAAGCGTTTAATGATAAACTTGATATAAGTTTTTTAACAGCGTATATAGTTTTAAATACAGGTATTGAATTTACAGTTAATGACATTAGGGATTATTTAACGCAAAGGGTGCCAATGCATATGATTCCAGAAAAATATATGTTTCTTGAAAAATTACCTCTTACTGCAAATAATAAAATTGATAGAGAGCGTTTGTCTTACCCAGACAATTTAAGACCTCGATTAAATAATTCTTTTTCTGAAGCTACATCTGAATTGGAAAAATTAATACTTAGTATCTGGAAAGAAATACTTGATATTGAAAGTATAGGAATAGACGACCCGTTTTTTTATTTGGGAGGGAATTCTTTGAGATTAGTAAATGTGAATATTTTACTAAATAAAAAAATCAATAAGCCAGTAAGTATGATTGATATGTATAGGCTACCAACAATAAAAAAAATGGCAAAATTTATTTCAGAGAATAACAATGATTCTAATATAAATGTAAATCTTGAAAAAGGAATACAAACAGCAAATAAAAGATTAAATATAAAGAGAAAAAATAATGGAAGATAAAGTTGCAATAATTGGATTGGGATGTAATTTCCCAGGTGCAGAAAATATTCAGGAGTTTTGGGAAAATTTATGCGAAAGCAAAGATTCCATTTCTAGTATTAGTGAGGAGCAGATCATTGCTGAAGGAATTGACTTAGCTACTATTAAGAAAAAAAATTATATTAAAGCTGCAAGTGTAATTAATAATCCATATGATTTTGATGCTTCTTTTTTTTACCTGAGTAAAAAGGAAGCTGAGAAAATGGATCCACAATTGAGAACTTTTTTAGAAACTTCATGGACAGCACTGGAAGATGCAGGGTATAATTCAGAAAAATATAAAGGAAATATTGGAGTTTTTTCAAGTTCCTTAATGAGTACCTATTTATTAAATAATGTGTATACTAGTAAGGAAAACTATGACGGTGATATTGATGCCTTGATTTCTGACATTTCGGGAAGAATGGGAAATGATTCTAATTATTTATCTACACGAACTTCATTTCATCTTAATCTTACTGGCCCAAGTATAAGTGTTCAGACAGCATGCTCCAGTTCTTTAGTTGCTGTCCACTTAGCATCACAAAGTATATTGAATGGAGAATGTGACATGGCTTTGGCAGGGGGAGTAGCATTGCGATTTCCTATGAATGTAGGATATTTATATGAAAAGGATAGTATTCTTTCGAGTGATGGAAAGTGCAGAGCATTTGATGCCGATGCATCAGGAACAATTTTCGGAAATGGTTGTGGTGTAGTCATATTGAAACGTTACGAGGATGCGATTAATGACAGGGATAATATTTTAGCAATTATCAAAGGGTCAGCAATGAATAATGATGGTTCTGACAAAATAGGATATGTGTCTCCAAGCGAAAATGGATTAACAAGGGTAATTAGTGAAGCGGTTGCAGTAGCTCAGATAGATCGAAATTCAATTTCTTATATTGAGGCGCATGGAACTGGTACCATAATGGGTGATACTATTGAACTTAAAGCTCTTAATAATGTATTTTCGGGTGATATTGGAAGAGATGTCCCATTTGCAATTGGATCTGTTAAAACAAACATAGGTCATTTAAGTGTTGCTGCAGGAATTGCAGGATTAATTAAGACAACATTGATGTTGCAAAATAAAAAGATACCTGCTACGTTAAATTTTGATTCTCTTAATCCAAATTGTGAGTTTGAAAATAGCCCATTCTATGTTAATACTAAGCTAAAGGAATGGGAAACAGAAAACCAAGTTCCCAGAAGAGCAGGTGTGACTTCTATGGGAATGGGGGGCACGAATGTTCATATAATAATGGAAGAACATTTAAACACTGAAATTTCAACTTCTGATGTTAGTAATTCATCTATAATTGCACTTTCTGCAAAAACACCTGAAGCTTTAAGTAAAGCACGAATTAATTTAGCAGAATTTCTGGAAACCAATACTCATATCAACTTGGCAGATATTTCGTATACAAATATCCTTGGCAGAAGAACATTTGATTACCGTTTAGTAACTGTCGCCGATAATTTGAAACAATTAAAAGAAAATTTATATAGTAATTCAAGCACTATTTTATATAAGGATGGACATCCCAGTGAGAAACCGTTTGTATTTATGTTTCCCGGACAAGGCTCACAGTATGAAAATATGGGAAAAGATTTATATAAAAGTAATCCCACATTTAAAAAAACATATGATTTTTGTTTAAAAATAATTGACTCTAATTTAGGTATAAATTTAGCAGAACCATTATTAAACAATCAAGTAATAGATCATAAAGATACTAAACACATACAATTAAGCCTTTTTGTTTTTGAATATTCATTAGCAATGGTTTTGATTGAAATAGGAATAAAGCCTTCTGCGTTAATAGGTCATAGTTTGGGAGAATATGTAGCGGCATGTATATCAGGAGTTTTTTCTATTGAAGACGTTTTAAAGATTATTTCAAAAAGAGGAGAACTGATGGAACAGATCTCTAATGGTAAAATGTTAGCTATTTCTTCCACATATGAAGTAGTAAAAAAAATCATAGGTGAAAAAGTAGATGTAGCTGCAGTTAATGAAGCTTCTGTTTGTGTTATTTCCGGGGATGATAACAGTGTTAACGAAATTTTTGAAATTCTGCAGAATGAAGGTATACCTTCAAAATATCTTAATAGCTCGCATGCATTTCATTCTAAGATGATGCAACCAATAGTAATTGATTTTGTAGAATATGTAAGACAATTTCAATTAAACGCACCAACGATTCCTTTTGTATCAAATGTTTCAGGTGACTGGATAAATCCAAACGATGCGCAAAATCCACAATATTGGGGAGATCATATAGTATCGACGGTTAAATTTTCTAAAGGAATTGATGTATTGTTAAATGATGTAGATAATATATTTATTGAAGTAGGACCAGGAAGCACGCTTTCAAATTACGTGAGGAGAAATCCAAATAAAGAACGTGGAAGAGTTATACTATCATCAATTGGGAAAACATTAGGCGGCAAATTTGAAAATATAGAATTTAAAAACCTTTTAGGAAGGCTTTGGCTTGAGGGCATTAATATAAAGTGGGAAACATATTTCCAATGGGAAGGGGATAAAAATAGGGTATCTCTTCCAACTTATCCATTCCAAAGAGAAACCTACTCAGTTCTTAGAAATAATAGTTATAATAACAAAAAGATATCACAGAATGTAAAACTGGATATGCAAGACTGGTTATTTACACCATCTTGGAAAAGTAAAGATAATTTTAGCGATAAAAAAAAGTTAGTATTAGATGAACCATTACTTGTATTTGCAAATGATACTCAGCATTCAAAAAATATTATTGGTTTCCTCCAAAAGAATGATTTTAGTAATGTATATCTCGTATATCACTCAGATTTTTTATCAGTTGAACAAGATGTTGCTTTCATAAGAGCTGATCAACAAAATGATTATAATGTGTTGATAAAGAATCTTAAAGACAGCGGTCGAATTCCAAAACACATTATTCATACCTGGCTAGTTGGTGAAAAAGATGATGATAAAAATGAGTATAATTTATTTGAAAATGTAAATCATTGGCATAAGATGGGTAGTTTATCCGCCGTATTTTTAGCTAAATCTTTAGGATTTTATAACATCGTTTCCCAGATAAAATTTGATATAATATCTAGTGATTTATATATCATTCTTGGATCAGAAAATGATAATCCGAATAAATCCACTATTTTACCCGTTTCTAAAGTTATTTCTCAGGAATATCCTCATATCACGTGTTGTATTTTAGATATAGAATATACAAATATGAATATTTCAAATTTTGAATTATTGATAGAAAATATATTCTCTAATAATATAAATTCCTTAGCTGTTCGCTGGCCGAATATATGGAAGCAGGATTTTCAAAAATATGAAGAACCAATTGTAAACTCACAAGATGTATTAAATAACATTAAACAAGGAGGCATTTATCTTGTGACTGGAGGAATAGGGGATATTGGAATAAGTATTAGTAAAATGTTATCTCAAAAATATAATGCAAAACTTATAATAGTATTTAGAGATAAACTACCTGAAAAAAAAGAATGGGAAAGAATCATTTCAGAAGGGAAAGAAGAAAAACAAATTAAACATATTCAAAATATTTTAGCTTTAGAAGCTATAAATGCAGATTTTACCCTGTATAATATTGATGTGAGTTCATTAATTCAAATGAAGGAACTTGTTGAGAAAATTGAAGCTGATAAAGGAAATATTAACGGAGTTATTCATTGCGCCGGATTACCAGGTGAAAAATGGGATCGGACAATAGCCCTCACAAACGAAGAAACTTTTGAATGGCATTATCAATCAAAAGTTTATGGGCAGTTAGTTTTAGAACAACTATTTACAGATAGAAATCTCGATTTTGTTATACTAATGTCATCTATAGCTTCTGCTTTAGGAGGATTAAGATTGCTTCCTTATGCTTGTGCTAATAGTTATATGGGTTATGCTGCATCTTCGATTAATCATATTAAGCAAAAAAATGTTTGGACCGCGATTCATTGGGATGTTTGGCAACACCATCAAGATGAAAAAAGAGCATTGTCAAATATTGGTAAGATGATGGACGATAAAACAGTACTGCACGATGAAGGTTTAGCAATAATTGAACATATCATGAATAATAGGTTTCGACCAAGTCAAATTATTGTTTCTACTTGGGATTTGCAACTTAGATTAGATCAGTGGGTTAAATATATTTCAAGTTCTGAAAAATTATCTGTTGATATTGATTATTCTCACATTAGTACTTCTGAAAATAATGGAGATAATGAAATAATGTTTTTTGTAATGGAACTATTCACGAAAATACTTGGTAATGTTGAAATAAGTGATGATGCAGACTTTTTTGAATTGGGAGGCGATTCATTAATAAGTGTTAGTCTGTTGTCTAAAGTACGGGATCGATTTGAAATAGATATCTCTTTGGCAAATTTTCTAGACAATCCCACCCCGTCTATATTGGTTAAAATGATTAAAGAAAAAATTTTATATAAAGATATTGATCAGCAAATTCTGGAATTTTCTAAATACTTTGATAATAATGAAATTTCTGCTTTGATTGAACAATTATCTTAAAGAACAATAAATAAAAAAATATTATGGAATTTGGTTTAATTTTCTTTTCTGGCGATGAATCCAATAAATACAATTTAATTTTAGAGTCAGCTAAATTTGCTGATAAGCATGGATTTAATGCTATCTGGACCCCGGAAAGACATTTTCACAAGTTTGGAGGATTATATCCAAACCCTTCAGTAATTTCTGCAGCAATTAGTATGATAACTAAAAGAATTCAAATAAGATCAGGCAGTATTATTGCTCCGCTGCATCACCCTGTCCGTATTGCTGAAGAATGGTCTATTGTGGATAATCTTTCTAAAGGCAGAGTTTCAATCTCGTTGGCAACAGGATTTAGTCCAATTGATTTTATTTTTCAACCAGACAATTGGAATAACAGAAGAGAAATCTCATTCGAATATGTAGAAACAATAAGAAAACTTTGGAGAGGAGAATCGTTATTTATGAAAGATGGTGTAGGAGAAAATACTGAAGTAGAACTTTTTCCTAGGCCGATAAGTAACGAACTTGAAATATGGCTCACTTGTACGAAAAGCGAAGAAACTTTTAGAAAAGCAGGGGAACTTGGATGTAATATTTTAACAGGACTAATTGACATGTCAACAGAAGAATTGGAAGCAAAATTACAAATCTATTTCAATACTTTAGAAGAATATGGTCATGACAGGTCTAATGTTAAAGTAACTATGTTACTCCATACATTTATTGGAGAAGATGAAGAAGATGTTAGAAAAATTGTTAAAGAACCCTTTATATCCTATTTAAAAACTTTTTTTAAAGTGGTGGATACATCTAACAAATCTGTTCATCCAGATAAAAATGTTGATAATATGAGTGCTAGTGATAGAGAATCTATTTTAAATTATGGATTTGAAAAATTTTATAATAAAGGTTCACTGATGGGATCTCCTGAGAAGTGTATGCAAGTAGTAAAAAGGATGAAAGGAATTGGAGTAACTGAAATAGCTTGTTTATTGGATTTTGGATTAGATGAAGATTTGGTATTAAAAAGCTTAGAGAAATTAAATGAATTTAAAAATATGAACTTTTAATTATGGAACAAATTACTTCTCAAATTGAGTCTTTATCAGAAAACATGAAGAGACAATTGTTAAATAAATTGAAAACAAAATATACTGAATGTTACGAAATTAACCCATTACAAAAAGCTGTTTCAGTTGAAGGTGTTGCTTTGTCTTATGGACAAAAAAGAATTTTAGAAATGACTTTGAAGTATCCAGAAACACCTGTAAATGTAGTTAGTCAAATGCTAAATATTAAAGGAGATGTCTCGATTGAATTACTGCAGGAAGCAATTAAAATTGTAGTTAGATTACATGAAGCTTTTAAGATTTTATTTTTCCATGATTCGAATGGAGAATGGAAACAAAAGGTGGAGAATAAAGAAAAATATTTAATACAAAAAAACACCTTAAAAGATGATTCTGAGATTGTTAATTATGTAAGTAAGCACATTGGTCTAAAAAACTGGCTTAATAAAGATAGCTCAAACATTGATTTTTTAATTTTTGAAAAAGAGCAGAACAATTTTTCTATAGCTATAATTACACATAATTTATTTTTTGATGCTTGGTCTTACAATCTTCTTATTGATGATATATTAAATATTTATAATATATTAAATAGTAAAGAACCTGTAGTTCTTCCTTCTAAAGAATATGATTTTTTAAGCTTTGTAAATTGGCAAAATAATTGGATTACGACAAAAGAGTCTAAAAATCAATTGCACTATTGGAAAGATAAATTTAAGGAAATTAAAAAATCTGAATTTCTTTCGGTAAAGAATGATGATATTGATCATTCTTATCACGGCAGTAGGATTTTATTCGATTTGGATCAAAATATTAAACTAAAAATTGAGAATATTTCTAAAGAATGGTCAGCTACACCTTTTATGGTACTCACTTCACTTATTCAGGCTTATATTTACAATATCACAAGTGAGAGAACAGTTTTGATAGGAACAATAAACTCGAATAGAACTAGAAAATATTCAGATGAAATTGTAGGCTATTTGTTGAATTATGTACCATTGATTGCTCACTTCAAAGAACAGCATACATTTGAAGAAATTGTGAGAGAAAACAAGAAAAATATACTTGAAGCTTTCGAAAACAAAGATATTCCATTTGAATTTTTAATGGAAAATATAGAACACAAATCTAAAAACAATCTTTTATTTGATTTATTATTTATATACGAGAATATACCAGTAAGTAAAGAAAACTATAATAATTTCTCTTTAGAGAAACAGGAAATTGACAGATCGACTGCCCGTTTCAACATCACGCTTGCAATTTTTAATGATAAGGATTATTATGAATGTTTTTTAGAATACAATAACGAGTTATTTATGGATACGTATATTAATGAATTTATAAATAATTTTAAATCTTTTGTAAAAGAAATATTAAATTAAAAAGTAATGAGCGCATATATCCATAATATATTTTATGAATTAGGAGAAGAAGCTCCTATTTCCTCGTTACCTGAAGTATTGGAAAACGAATCATTGTACGAAATTCTAGATAATGAAGGTAATGGTTTTAAAAATTATTTGTTTTATGAGGAATCAGTTTTTGAATTTGCAGAATCTCTATTAAAAAAATATTTAAAACAAAATAATATAGATCCCTTGCAAATAGATCTTGTCATTTTTGCATCGGATTCTTTTTCAGATTTGCCAGGTAAGATGAAGAAATTAGGTGCTTTATTAAACGAAAATAATTTAATAAATGCTTACCCTTTATCAATAGGGTTTTCAGAATGTTCAAATTTGCATATGGCTATCAGTATTGCCAATGCATTTGTAAATCAGGAAATCTACAGTAATATACTTATTGTCTCATTAGATTTAGCATCTATAATTTCCCCAATTTCTAGAATTGTAATGCCAGGAATTGCTGTTATGAGTGACGCAGCTTCCTGTTGCTTGGTATCTAAAAATTCAGATTTTGAGAAGTGGAAAATTTTATGCACTTCTCAAAAAACACACCCATTATTATTACAGGGAAAGCTGTTAAGAAAAGACGAATTAGCATTGCGAATGAAAAGTCATTTAGAATTATTTGATGAATTATTTAAAACATATAATAAAGTTACTAAGAATGATATTGCTAAGGTTTTATCAAGTAATTTTCTACCTTCGGTTTTGTCTGTTTTATTAACTAGTTGCGGATTTGAAAACAATCAACTTTTTTTTGACGGTATTGCAAAATATGGACATTGTCTGGGTAGTGATTGCTTAATAAATCTAAAAGATTACAGTAATTCAGGTATGTTGAAAGATAGGGAGAAAGTTATATTATATGGTGAAGGTCCTTCTCAATGGGGAGCTATAATGCTGGAATATTATTTAACTTAAATAAAGACAAATTATGTTTTGGCATATCATAGCAGATCTATATAGTAATAGGTTTTAGATATGTATTAAGAATATGGATTAATTTCAGTTGTAGTAAACTTTCTGAAGTTAAATCATTCTACAAAAAATAATATAATTATAAAATTTTCATATGGAAAATCAATTTTTAATTCAAAAAGCTACTTTTTCAGATGCGCAGAATGTCGCTAATCTAATAATTTCATTGCTAAAAGAGTTGAATCTGACTTTAGAACAGAAGTTTGAATTTGATAATGAACAGTATACGGAAATGGTACATCATTCATTGCTAAATGGAAATATTTTTAATGCATTTTTAGCCTATGATAGAGAAAATTTATCAACTCCAATAGGAATTGTAACAGTTGTATCATCATATGCTATTTATAATTTAGGTGAATTTGGAACAATTACAGAGTTTTATGTTGTTCCAAATTATCGATCAAAAGGTTTAGGAAATGTCATGATAAAAAAGGTTAAGGAATTCTGCATTGAAAAGAAATGGAATAAACTAGAAGTTGGAGCTCCAACAGAAAAAAATTGGCCAAGGACGATTTCTTTTTATGAAAATAATGGATTTAATAAAAAAGGCCCCAAATTAAGACTTGATATATGAGTTTTGAACTATTACCAAATGAAGAATCTTCTCAGGTAAGGATTATTTGTTTTCCATTCGCAGGAGGCAATAAATATTCTTATAATAAACTATTTGGGAATATTATAGAGTTTTTCTTCATTAACGGAGGAGTTAAAGGACTGAAATTAGAAGAGGAAGAATTACTTGATTTAATTACACAAGAAATTATTAGATTATCAATAAATAATGATTATGTTATTTATGGGCATAGTATGGGAGCTTTGATCGGATATTTAGTATGTCAGAGAATAGAAGAGCTAAGAATTAAAAAACCATTAAAACTAATCATTAGTGGTATGGATGCACCATCAATAAAAAGAGAAATATTAATTTCTCATTTACCTAATAAATTATTTTGGGAAGAAATTATTAAATTTGGAGGGATTCCTGATGAATTGATGAATTTTCCAGAATTAATCGATTTTTATACCCCTATTTTAAAAGCAGACTTATCAGCTGTAGAAAATTATCGATATACAAAAAGAGAAAAACTAACTGTTCCTATAGACGTTTTTTATGGTTCAAAAGATACTACAATTGAAAAAATAAAGGGTTGGGAAGAAGAAACCACAGAAAAAGTAACAATAATGCAAATGAATGGAAATCATTTTTTCATTTTTGATCATATTGAATTTTTTACAGAATATTTTAAAAACATAGTAAAGATTTAATTCATACAGGATTAAAATTTAAATTAAAAAACATTTATAAAATACCGTCAATGATTTGATTTATATCTATTATTCATATGTGTCTGAAGAAAATCACGAAAGATTGCTAGAAAATAATTTACCAGAGTTTTCAGTTGATTTTCAAAATAAAATTAGAAGATATAGAAGGTGGCAGGATGCACAATTGTCACTTCTAGGAAGAGTTTTATTATTTATGGGGGTTGAAGAAATTTTTGGGAATAGTCCTAAAGATAGAATGATAAAAAATACAAAGTATAATAAACCGTATTTTGAGAGTAATTTGGTTAAGTTTAATATTTCTCATTCAGGAGAAATTGTTGTTTGTGCTTTATGTGATAAAGATGAAGTAGGTATCGATATTGAAAAAATTTCTGATATTGAAATAAATAATTTCAAATTACAAATGACCAAAAAGGAATGGAAAAATATTATTTTTTCGTATGATAAAAAAGAGGCTTTCTTTGATTATTGGACTCAAAAAGAGTCGGTTATAAAAGCACATGGACATGGACTAACAATTCCGCTCACATCATTTGAAATTTTTGAAAACACAACCGAAATAAATGATGAAAAATATATTTTAAAGGAAATAAAAATTAACGAAAAGTATAAATGTTATATCTCTTCAAAAAGAGATATAGGCGAAATTTGTCTAAAAGAGATAAAGATTCAATTTAATCAATTAAATAAAAAAATCTAATCAGGTTGCATGTAAGTGTAAGTGGGAAGTGATAGCTTTTCGGCAATTAAATCTCCCATGAGGTACTGTTTTTCGTTCAATTCTTTTGGGCCATTTTTAGTCCAAGAAGTAATAATTCTGCAAGTGCATAAACATTTACATCTGCAAAAGAATCTCTCATTCCCAGATATTGATAAGGATGATCGTGCGTAACATAAATGGTTTTGTTTGTTTTGAGTCCCTGATCTGGAAACCATTTTTAGCTTTCTATAGTAAATAACGTCAGTGCAGAAATTTAAGTTTTAAAAAACTTTACAGATGTTATAATGGTTTGATTTACAAATATTTATTTTTTTGTCCCTTATTTAATAGTGATATGTCTACTGTATTTGCATATGGTTTTTATAGTTTTGGTTTAACAAGAAAAGTACTTGATATATAAAAACTACTATCTAACCAAAACCAAAAAGTATGAAACAAAAAATTTTACTATTAGCTTTTTTAGCTTTCTTTTCGATGCAACTGAAAGCACAGACCTACGATATCGTAGTTGCAAAGGATGGAACAGGTAATTATACCACTGTACAGGCAGCCGTGAATGCTGCTCCATCTAATACTTCGGTCAGAACTAAAATTTATATTAAAAATGGCACTTATTATGAAGTAATTACGGTTCCTTCAAATAAAACCAATCTGACGTTTATAGGGCAAAGCTCCACCGGAACTATTTTAACCTATAATAATTATGCTTCCAAAATTAATCCGGCTACAGGAGCTGCGTATGGAACCTCTAATTCAGCCAGTACATTTATCAATGGAGCAGGATTTTACGCATTGAACCTTACATTTGCCAATTCATCAGGACCTGTAGGGCAAGCCGTAGCTGTTCGTTCTACTGCAGACAAAGCTGTTTTTAAAAACTGCCGTTTTTTAGGAGATCAGGATACCTATTATCCCCACAGCGGAAGATCTTATCATGAAAATTGCTATTTTGAAGGTACTACAGACTTTATTTTTGGAGGAGCCATCGCTTATTTTCAAAACTGCCAGCTTTACACTAAAGGAGGAAGCTCTTTAACTGCAGCTAATACGGCATCACATTTGGCATATGGCTTTGTATTCAATAATTGTCAGATTACAGGTTCAGGAAGTAATATTACGGATCTTGGCCGTCCATGGGGAGGATATGCATCGGTTACCTATATGAACACCAGTATGACTAACGCTATTAAGGCAGTAGGATGGAATGACTGGGGTAATGCTGCCAATCAGGCTACAGCACGTTTTGCAGAATACAGTAACTCAGGTGCTGGTTATGTTCCGTCTTCAAGAGTTTTATGGGCAAAAAAATTAAGTGCTGCTCAAGCTGCCTCTTATACAAAATTAAATGTTTTAAAAGCAAATAATGCCAACCCACAGGTTACCGATAACTGGAATCCTGATACAATTATTAATTCTGTTACATTAGGAGCTACATTAATAAAGCACGGAGCTGGAGGTTCTAGTCAAACTGTAGCAATAAATACTGCTATTACTGGCTTTTATTATAACTGGGAAAATGCTACCACAGTAACAGTATCAGGATTACCATCCGGAATCAATGCGGCTATAGATAATTCTGCTAAAACTATAACCTTTAGTGGAAAACCAACTGTGAGTGGCACTTTTAACTATACAATTACCACAGTTGGTGGGACTCCAAATACTACAAAATCAGGAACTTTAACAGTTACAGCATCGACTCAAAAGGCTACTGCGGCTCTAGCGGTTACTTCACCGGCATTTCCGGGTGCCGAAGGTTTTGGACGTTACACCAGCGGTGGTCGTAGCGGACAGGTAATTTATGTTACGAATCTAAATGATTCAGGTGCAGGAAGTTTAAGGGCAGCCGTTACAGCAACAGGAGTGAGAACAGTACTGTTTAAAGTATCCGGAATCATTGCACTAAATTCAGACTTGAGAATTAACAATGGAGATATCACCATAGCTGGTCAGACTGCTCCGGGTGATGGAATTTGTCTGAAAAATTATTCAGTAAATGTAAACGCTGATAATGTTATCATTCGATATCTTCGTTTTCGTATGGGAGACCAGGCGCAGCATGAAGGTGATGCCATTGGTGGAAGAAATCATAAAAACATTATTATTGACCACTGTTCTATGAGCTGGAGTACAGACGAATGTGCTTCATTTTACGACAATGAAAACTTTACTATGCAGTGGTGTATGATGTCTGAAAGTTTGCGTGTGTCTGTTCACGACAAAGGAACTCATGGTTATGGTGGAATTTGGGGCGGAAAAAAAGCCTCATTTCATCACAACATGCTGGCTCATCATGATAGTCGTAATGCACGTTTTTGTGGAAGCAGATACTCGGCACTTCCTAATCTTGAGATGGTTGATTTTAGAAATAATGTTGTTTATAACTGGGGTGGAAATAGTGCTTATGCTGCTGAAGGAGGATCATACAACTTTACTAATAATTATTACAAAGCAGGTCCTGCAACGGGTTCAGGAGTAAACGACCGAATTATTTCTCCAAGTCCGGATGATGGTTCTAATTCACAGCCTGCAGGTGTGTGGGGCAGTTTTTATGTCAATGGAAATTATACTACTGCAAATTCGACCACTTCAGGCGATAACTGGAATGGGGTAGATCCTAATCCATCTTCAAAAAGCAAAACGGAGCTTCGTGTAAATACTGAATATAGTTTTGGTGAAATGACCACACATTCTGCGGCAAATGCCTACAACAGAGTATTAGCATACGTAGGAGCAAGCTTTAAGCGTGATGCCGTGGACAGCAGAATAGTATCTGAAGCAACTAATGGAACCTTTACTTATACAGGATCAAACGGTAGTACTAAAGGTCTCATTGATACACAATCTGATGTTGGAGGCTGGCCAAACTACAATTCTATTACAGCACCTACGGATACGGATAATGACGGAATGCCGGATAGCTGGGAAAATGCCAATGGTCTAAATAGTAACAATATTTCAGACGGAACAGCCTATACATTAAACTCGGTATATACTAATCTGGAAGTGTATATTAATGGATTAGTAGCAGCGATTACTTCCAGTCAAAATCAAAACGGAACTGCTAACTATACAGATTCGGTTACAGCAAATACTGAAATTTCTATCAATGAAAATGAAACAGGTTTTTGTTTTGTCGAAGGCACAATAGACAGTAATAATGCAGGATATCAGGGTACAGGTTTTGCCAATGCAAATAATGCAGTCGGTGCAGGAATTGAATGGTCTGTGAATACTGCTTCCGGAAATTATATCCTTCGATGGAGATATTCTAATGGAGGCACTACTTCAAGAGGCGCTAAAATAATTGTAGACGGCGTTACTCTGGCTACAGCAGCTTTTAATGCTACAACCAATTGGACAACCTGGGCTGAAAATTCAAGTTCTTTAGTTACAATAGCGCTTTCTTCGGGTACTCATACCATAAGATTAGAAGCGACTACAGCATCAGGTTTGGCTAACATTGATAAGATAGAAGTAGAAGGGATTAATCCTACTGCAGTTAGTTGTAGCAGTACATCCAAAAATACTGCTTCTGAGAGTACGCTTGATATGGCTGTTGAAGAGATTAAGACTGAAGTGAAAATATACCCTGTACCATTCAAAAATGAATTTTATATAGATTTTGGCACTATTGGAAAAGCCAAACAGATTTCGATATTCAATATGCTTGGACAACAAATTTACACAATAAACGAAATTACGGATACAACTGTAAAAGTGAATATGAATGCCAGTGCGGGTACTTATATAGTTAAGATATTGACCGATAAGGGTATAATAAATAAAACTATTATAAAAGAATAAGTTTTTATAAACTTAAGTACTTTTCGTTAAACCCTGTCAGAAAATTTCTGATAGGGTTTTTTATTAATTTCCCTAAAGAAGAATTATTTAAATATTATATGCAACTGGATGATTGATTCAAGACAATTAATTGCTTCGATTTCCTAAAAATTTTACTATCTCAAAAAAATGAGTTTCGAACTGCTGGGGGTGATGAAGTATTATTAATATTGGATAATATAAATCTATATCTCAATTTCAAAAAAGTTTCTAAACGGTAGTAATAATATTCTTATATTCGCCGTTAATAGCTATCATTCCTGAGTTATTTATATTTTAGGTCTGTAAGCAAGTAGATGGCATTACTTTTAGGTTTCCGAAAAATACTCATTTTTAACACCGGGAAGTGTCAAAAGAGTTACAAATAATTGCTGAAAAACTTCAATTAAACATTAATTAAATAAAAAATGAAACTAAAAAAAATCTTTCTTTTTGTAAGTATGGTTGCGATTTTTAATTTTGGCTATTCGCAAAATTTTGAAAAGAAAAAAATAGGTTTAATTTTTAATATAAATGGTCCGTACAGAATAACCAGACAAGCAATGTCAAATACGATTGAAAAATCAAACGTAGACAAAAAGGATATGTTTTATAGCGCTTATAAGTTTTTAGAAACGGGAAAAGGAAACCCAACTGAAAGAATAATTAAAGCATATTTAAAAAATTTAGATTCATTAAATGTTGAAGTTACTCAAATAGAAGATACAATTAGTGGAGGGAATTACCCAAATTACGTTTATGAAAAACAAGAATATACAAGTGATTATTTGAAGAATATAAAAATGAAATACAATTTGGACTATTTGCTTATTGTTAATGGCCAATTTGGAATAGAATTTGAAAAAGCAGGATATATTAATGGAGACAAAAGAACTAATATATTTCTAAGTAATGATTTTATAAATTTAGAAACAAATGAAGTAGTTTCAAATTTTAATGTTGGGAATATTAGCAATATTAAAAAGAAAAACATACTGAGTCCTCCAAATTTTCCAAATATTGAAGAAAGCATGAATGACCTTTTAAATAATAAAATATTACCGGAAATTGAAAGGAAAATTACAAGGAAAATAAAAATATAGCTTTGCAAAGTTTATAATAATACTTTCAAAGCTGCATCAAATTAAGTAACTAACTTTGAGTAGTGTTCCTTACAAAAGGTAATCCGCTCAGGAACCCGAAGTTGGGGCTGAAATAAAAATCGTGGCATAAGCGAGATGCCCACAACAGGGGCAGAATTAGATTCCCAAATTGTTTAATAGCTCAATAAGTTTAGGATCAGATGGTTTTGGTGCGCGTACAGTGACAATATTACCGTTAGGATCAAGAAGGATAAATGTGGGAACTCCCTGAACACTGTAATCTTTTATGATTTTTGATTCCCATTCATTTTCTGCCAATAATTGAATTCCCCCTAATTGCTTTTCTATAACAAATTTATTCCATTTGGGCTGATTCTTTATTGCATCAATTGAAATACTGACAAACTCAATATTTTTTCCTTTATATTGTTCTTCCACTTTTTGAAGAAATGGAATTTGCTCACGACACGGGCTGCACCATGTTGCCCATAGATCAATGTAAACATATTTTCCTTTCAGATTTTCTAAAGAAGTTTTTCCTCCTTTTTGATTTTCATAATTAAAGCCCGGAGCTGGGTTTCCTGGCTTTAAAGCATTTGCTGCGTTATAATTAGCTGTAAGTTTTTGTTTTAATATTGGATCGTTTGTAATCAATAAAAATTCCTGATATACTATGTCATAACTCTGATTCTCAATGTTTATATCGTAAGATAAGTTTTCAATTAAACGATTTTTTATGCTTTGACTTTTTAAAGCTTTAATTTGCGGAATTGCATTTTTAGCCGAAATGTTTGGATTACCTTCCTCTGCTTTAACATTTTCATAGAATTTGAGCACAACAATATCCTGATATTGATTTGAAAATAGAAAGTCAGAATTATTGTCCAAATTCATTGCTTCATCAAACTTTGGATATGTTTCAGAAACGTTAAAACTATCCAATTTGGCATAGTAATAATGAAATTTTTTATAGAATAATAAATGCTTTTGTTCCAAATGATAAATGTTTCTGGCTTCTTTTTCTTTGAAGGCGGCATCAGTAAATTTTGTTTTGGTATACAAACTATTAACTGAAGTTTTTATTTCCTGAAGTCTTTTCAGGAATTCATTTTCATCAAGTTTATAAAGTTCATCATCTGGAGTTGCAGAGGTGATTAGCTGTTTTTTAGCAAGATATTGATTCTCTATGTTTCCTTTGCCGGTAAATTTTAAAGTTGAAGCCAAGTTTGCATCATCAGCGTATAGTACCAATTTAGAATCTTTAGATAGATATATAGGAATACTGTTTTTAGTAGTTTCGATTTTATAAATTTGATCAAATTCCAATGCCACCTTTTCTGAGAAACTACCATCTGGTTTTAGCTTGATTTCTTTGTCAAGTAATTCTCCTTTAATTCTAATTGTTTTATTTTCTGTATTTGTGATTTTACCTGAAACAATTATTGTTTCTTCAGTAGTGCTAAAGGAATATAAAGTAACCATTAACAATAAAAGGAAGATTTTTTTCATTTTTGGGGTATACGGTTAGTTTTGAGGTTAAATACTGATTAAAAATAAGGATTAATCTTTTACAAATGAATTTGTTAAGTAATATTTAATTGCTTTCTAAAAACTAAATGTAAAAAATAAAAAAGCTCCGGATTTCTCTGAAGGTTTACTTAGTAGTGGAAAGACAGAAATATCGAACTGTCTGAAGCACTTTTATATCTAAAACTTACAAATTGAAAGTTATATAGTTACTTACAGAATTAAATAGATCAAGCAAAGATTTGTTTTCATATGCAAAATTTATTGTTGATTTGAAGATTGTTGCTTTATCGAAATCTTATTATGTATTTATACCGTACTTTTGGATGGTAAAACTACTTTCATATGATAAGTTCTGAGAATTCAGCCGAAAATAATAAAGACTTAAAAGAAAAAGAGCCATTAAAAATTATATTGGCTGAGGATGATAATGATGATCAGGAATTATTTATTGAAGCACTAGATGCAACAAAAGTTCCCTCAGAAATAATTACGGTACAAAACGGCGAAGAACTAGTTGATACCCTGAAAAATGAATCCGAACCCAAACCTGATATTATTTTTATAGATATAAATATGCCGGTTAAAGATGGTAAGGAGGCACTAGCAGAAATAAAGAACGATAAGGATCTTAAAGACATCCCTGCAGTTATGCTATCGACTTCCAATAACCCTAAAGATATAGAGGATACATTAAATAAGGGAGCAGACCTTTATATACAAAAACCTAGTTCTTTTAAGGGCTTTATTCTCATTTTAAAAAAAGTCTTCGTTCTCTATTGGACGAAAGCTCTAATAAATCCTTTAAAAAATATATTTTTTATTTCTGAAAACAATATATCACGAGAGGATTAGTGATGGCTTTTTTTCTAACGGCGTGTTTTATCTAGACAAGCTTCACCCTTAAGGTTAACGTTCTAATATTTGTGTGATAAACTTCTCAAAGAGCACTAATAAGTTCATTAGGAATTAATGCTGCATTGCTCGCTTTTATTAATTTTTTATCTGTAGTTATAAAACTCAAATTGGCAATAAACTTTCGAAAATATATACTACTAACCGTCTTTAAATTATTGTTAAGCTTAGATTTTGTTTTTATTTCTTTAATATCTCAGTCTATATGAACTATTTGAAGAGTTTAAATAGATGATCATATTTTTTTCTAAGCTACATAAATAGGTGATACACATTTCTGCCAGTATTCTACAATTATTCTGATTGTATTTTTTAATTCATGAAAGTCTGATGGCTTAACAAAGAAACCCTGAATCGATTTTGAATATGCTTCAATAACATCCCGCTGGTCTGCACTGGTTGTAAAGAATAGATAGGGTATGGTTTTTAGCGTATGTTTTCATTCTCAAATATTTGCTTTCGCAGCTCTATTCCACTCAGTTTTGGCATGTTAATATCAGAGAAAACTATAAAAGGCTCATCAAACGTTGATCGCAAATGATCAAGTGCTTCTTGTCCGTCATTAAAAAAAATAATTTTATTATTATAGTTAAGTTCTTTAAAAACGTCACTAAATATAGCTTGGTCATCCGGGTCGTCTTCTATAACGATTATAGCTCCTTTTTTATTCATGATAATTTAAATTAGTTGACAACTTGTGTAAAAATCAGTTTGAGGACAGATAATGTAACTAATTTAAGGATTTTTTTTAATAGATATGTTTGGTCTGATTTTAACAAGCAACAAAATTTTCATTCTAGAGCAAAGAAATTGAAATGTTCAACGACTACTAAATTCTTATTAGGTCTATATTTTATAACAATTGTCACGGTTTGTATAAGTTGAGACATAAATTATAGCCTAATTTTACTGCAATAGGCTAGATTATAGCTCTTTTTATATAATATATTTATATAGAAGTAATTATTGAATCTGGAGATAAAAAGTAGAAAATTAACTATTGGTCAGATCACAATGATTGCCAGTCAAAAAGGAATGTTATGCAGTACCAAAATATACTTTTAATAGATGATGACGATGACGATAGAGAAATCTTTATAGAAGCAGTGAACTCACTCGGGAAAGGTATACTATGTGAGGATGAGAAAAATCCAACGCAAGCTCTTGTAAAGCTCCAAAAGTCTGAAGTGCTGCCAGATGTTATCTTTTTGGATTATAATATGCCCGATATGAACGGACTGGATTTTATAACACAAATCAGGAAGGAAGAACGATTTAGAGGTATCCCTATCATTTTATATTCTACTTATTCTAAGGAAGCTGCCGAACAGCTCTCATTAACCACCGGAACAGACTATTTTATTTCAAAGCCCTACAATTTTGAAGATTTAAAAAGTATTCTGAAAGCTGTATTACAAATTAGAGAGTAAAGTTTTACGGCATATACCTAAATGTCAACAAAGTATACTATATTATCCTTATTTTTTTAGGAAGAAATGTCTATCTAATAAAACAATTTTTAAATTCTTACTTAGATACACTGCAATGGGTAAATAAAAGAATCAACTATATTTTCAAAAAGAAGGATTTTGGTACATACAGATTTTGTTTTGATATCTGATATACTGTGAGATTTCTTAAAAGTCTTATATTAAATTTTTTGAAAAATCACAATTCTAATGATAATATAAAGCGATTAGACTGTATAATAATTGGTCTGGAAAATAAAAATCTCAATTTCAATTAGTTCTAATTAAATAAAGCTATATTTGAATAATTAAATACATTAAAATGCAAGAAGGTACAGTAAAATTTTTCAATGAAGAAAAAGGTTTCGGATTCATAACTCCTAATAATGGAGGTGATGAAGTTTTTGTTCATGTTTCAGGTTTGTCAGAAACCATTCGTCAAAACGATGAAGTAAGATATGACGTAGAAGAAGGTCGTAAAGGTCCAAATGCAGTAAACGTAGTTGTTGCATAACTATAACTATCACACTTAATTTATAAAGGCATCTCTAAGCAGGTGCCTTTTATTATTTGTATTGGGTACATCACCATGTTATTTTGTACTAAAATATAGTCATGTAGAATAAAAAACTGAGCTTATTCTCTTTTAATAATGAGTATTTGAAAGGACTCCGGAAAATAAAAGTAATCTGTTCGCATCAGAAAATTGGTAGTGGTAAAATCAATAAAAGATACTTTGTGCTTTTGAAAGTTAGACATCCCTATACTTTTCTGCAGGAGGCCTTTAAAAAAGCATCGCTTCTATCTATCGCTGTTACTATAGGAGAGAGAGGTCTTTGCATAATCCGGTGCTTTTCCTCTTACGCATTTCCGGTAAAAGCTTTTAATGTATTCGGTGAACTGATAGTAATTATTGAACACGTTAAGTTTTAGATTCGATGAACCTTTAAAATGTAGTTACAAAAACTTTTTGACTTAATAAATGTAGAGGTGAAAGAAGAAAATGAAGGGTCTGGCCATTAGAGTAAAAAACAGGGAATATCTTAATACCAAAGCCAACACATTTATAGCTTAATCTCAGTTTTTTCAAGGAATAAGACAGGTAATAAAAAACAAATACCCATCAAAAATTTGATGGGTATTTCTCTGTAGTACATTCTTTTACTTGTCCTTCTAATTGTTTGCTATCATGTTCCTGTTTCGACGAAAAACAAATATGTATTATATAGCATCTATTGAATGTTTTAAAAAAAACTTTAAATTTCTTCAAGTTTTGTCTTAGTAGCACTTATGGGACAATTTTTGAATATTTGGTTACTATTTTTATGAAAAGAATACTAGAGAAATAAATTTCTTTTCAGGAATAAATATGAATATTCTGCATAAAATTAAAAGTATTCAAATCTTTTTAAACTTAATAAGTGTTTGTTATAAAATTAATTAATATTTTTTTTGGTTTTGCAAAACAAATATTTTAAAAAATAATTTTAAATTCTACTAATTATATAGAATTAGTATATATATTTGCATTGTAGAAAATTTCTACATGACTTATCCAGAAAGACTGAGGGAATAGGCCCGATGATGTCTTAGCAACCTGTTACCAAATAAGGTGCTAAATCCTTCCGCTACGGTGGACAGATAAGAAAGATTTCATTAGAAAATCTGAATAAGCTCATTACTATTAAAATCTTTTATAATTAAAAATGAAAACTGAGCTATTATTTTTAAATGTTAATTCCAAACAAATTAAATTGCCCTTAAAGGAAAACCATTCCAAAGTTTTCCGAATGCTAAGTCGTTAGTCTTTTTTAAACCCTTTTCCTGTTTTATCAGCATTATTAATAGGCCATTTCATATCGGTCTGGGGATTTCTATATCCAAATTTTTAAAACCAAAATTCAATGAAAAAAATCTTACTAGTTTTATTTATTATGCTCAATATACTTCCTGGAAGGCTAAGCGCACAGGATCGAACGATAAGCGGAACCGTCAGAGGTTCTGATAACGGAGAGCCTTTACCAGGAGCTACAATTATTGCGACACAAAGTGGTAAATCAGCTGTCGCTGACAGCAATGGAAAATTTTCTCTATCAATAACAAAAGAAGATAAGGTGTTGTCAATCAGTTATATTGGCTATGAACAGCTTGAGAAAAATGCAGGTTCTTCCTTTAATGACATTAGACTTATACCTTCTAATACGGCTTTAAAAGAAGTACTTGTGGTTGGTTATGGTACGCAAAGCAAAAAAGAATTTACAGGTTCAGCAGCAAGAATTACATCCAAAACTATTAAAGATATTCCGGTTCAAAGTTTTGAACAGGCCTTAATAGGTAAGGCTGCAGGTGTAAATGTTTCGAATCCGAGTGGCGTATTAAATGATGCTCCGGTAATCAGAATTCGTGGGGTAAATTCAATTTCCTTAAGCACATCTCCTTTAATTGTTATTGATGGTATTCCTGTAAATTCAGGCGATGTATCCACAACAAATTCGGTTGCCAATAACCCACTTTCAGATATTAACCCGGCAGATATTGAATCTATTGATGTTTTAAAAGATGCGGCATCAACCTCAATTTACGGTTCTCGTGCCGCAGGTGGAGTTATTTTAGTGACAACTAAAAAAGGAAAAGCAGGTAAAACTAAAGTTACCTACGATAGCTGGGTTGGAATTACCAGAGCTACCCGTTTACCAGATCTTTTAAATAATACACAATACGAAGACATAAAAAATGAAGCGGTACTTAACAGCAAAATATTAAGTGGCAACGAAAATAATGCTGCTGTAGCATCAGCACTTTTTTTCCCGTCTTTTAATGCCGATGGTTCACGTGTTAATACAAGCTGGAAAGATCAGGTGTACCGTGATGCTGTTTCTCAAAATCATAATATCAGTATTTCGGGAGGAACAGATAAAACCAGATATTTTTTCTCAACAAATTATTCTAAACAAGAAGGAATTACAAAGGATAATGAATTCGAGAGAAAAGGAGCTAGGTTTAATATCGATCATGATGTAAACAGATGGCTGAAATTAGGAGGTAACCTATCTTATAATAACACCTTTAATCAGGCGCAAAATACGGGCTCATTAAGCAGCAGTGGCTTATTGTTGATTGGTGCTGCACGTTTGGCTTTTGCACTCCCTCCAAACGTTGCTGTTTATAATAATGAAGGTACCTATAATTTAAGTCCCACAGGTACTGCAAGCCCTGGAAATAATTTGTTTACAAATAGTTTATGGCACCCCGGAGCTTTGTTTGATAACAGTAAGTATACAAGTTCTAATGATCATTTTGTTGGAAATGTTCACGCAACGATTACCTTTTTTGATGGATTTAAATTTGACAGTAATTACGGAATCGACAGATTAAGAGCAGAAAATATCTCATATTTAAGTCCAAATCTTGGTTCTTCTGCTTTTGCAACAGGCGGGTCTTCAACTAATATTTCTATTCTAAGAAATAATTACAATTTTACAAATAGCCTTTCTTTTGACAGGCGTTTTGGTGAAAACCATCATATTGCTGCATTGGCTGGATATGATGTTCAGAAATTCGAAAATTCATCCTGGGGAGCTAATCAAACTAATGTTTCAGATCCTTTTTTTGAAAATTATCAGGGAACCTGGGGTACAATCCGTTCATCTGGAAACGGTTTGTCCGAAAGACTTTTTCAGTCTTCTTTCTTTAGATTATCCTATGATTACGCTGGGAAATATTTCATTACCGGAAATTTCAGAAAAGATGGAAATTCAGCTCTGGGCGTAAACAGTAAATACGGAAACTTTGGAGGAATATCTGGTGGATGGTCTGTAAGTGAAGAGTCCTTCTTTAAAAACAGCAAAATTACAGATTACATAAGCTCGCTTAAACTAAAAGGAAGCTGGGGAAGAGTGGGTAACGGAAACCTGTCATCAGCATATGCCTCACAAAATTTGTATGGAGCATCAATTTACGGAACAGCTGCAACCTGGGCAATTTCTCAGGCAGGGAATGAAGACTTGGGATGGGAAACCAGCGACCAGACAAACATTGGTTTTGAAGCAGGCTTCTTTAAAGACAGATTACAATTGACAGCAGATTATTTCAATAATGATGTAAACGGCCTGATTTTAAGTACGCCACAATCACCTTCAAAAGGAATTCCGGGAGATGCTATTCTTTCAAACGTTGGGGCAATGTATAACAGAGGTATTGAGCTTGGATTGAACGCAACAATAGCAAATTCTGAAGATTTTCAATGGAAAGCTTCTTTCAACTATACACATGTGAAGAACAAAGTTACGGCTCTTGCCGAAGGAAACACAGACATTATTGGTTATACGCAGGTAACAACAGAAGCAAATAATATTACAAGAGTGGGTTATTCCGCGGGAAGTCTTTATGGTGCTGTAACAGGAGGTGTAAATCCGGATAACGGACGCAGAATCTTCATTAACAAAAATGGAGAAAAAGTGCAATACAGTGCTGCAGTTCCTTCTGGACAAAGCAACTGGACCTATTTAGACGGAACAACGGCTGCCGCAATTACAGTCTCAGATTATCAGGTTTTGGGTAACGCACTACCGGTTTGGTATGGAGGTTTAACAAATAATCTACAATATAAAGCATTTGATTTTACAGTAGGTTTCACGTATTCTGGTGGTAATAAAGTGATGAACAATACAAGAGGAACACTTTTAGATCAGCGTTTTTATAACAACTCAACAGCTGTTTTAAACCGTTGGACAACACCTGGACAGGTAACCAATATTCCGAGATTGGTTTATAACGATGTGATCTCAAACGGATCAAGCGGATATGCTATTTCTGATAATGCAGAAAAAGCCGATTTCCTGAGATTGCAACAATTAACAATTGGTTTTTCGCTTCCAGGAAATATCCTTGAAAAAGCAGAATTATCATCCGTTAGATTGTATTTGCAGGCAACCAATCTTTTCCTGATTACTTCTTATACAGGATCTGACCCTGAGACTTCTTCAAACGGAGCTTCAACAACATCTATGGGAGTCGAAAAAAACTCTGTTGGACAAGGAAGAACGTTCACATTTGGTCTTAACGTCGGTTTCTAATAACTAATAAAAAATACAATGAAGATATATTTAAAATCACACAGAAAATCAATTGCAGCTGTATTACTGCTCACCGGAATATTGTTTACTTCTTGTGAAAACAACGAAGATCTGAACATAGCGCCGGAAACCACCGTTTCAGATAAAGACATTTTTAAAACTCCGGCAAGAATCGAAGGTTTGGTAAACGGAATTTACAAAGCATTTAAAGGTGCCAGTTTGTACGGCGGCCGTATCCTTTTATATCAGGATCAGAAAGGAGAAGATTTTATCAATATTACGGCAAATAATTTTACAGGTTACGAAAGCTGGAACAACTCGTATAGCTCTGGTTCAAATGATGTCAACAATCTTTGGGGGCAAGCGTATTCAGCCATCAATAATGCCAATATTCTGATCGAAGGCTTAGCGGTAAATCAAGGTGTCATTACGGAGCAAAAAGCGAAAGAATATATAGGAGAAGCTAAATTAGTAAGAGCTTTGGCCTATTATACTTTGGTTATCAATTTCGGACAGCCTTATAATAAAGATGCCGGCGCATCAAAAGGCGTTCCGCTTCGTTTAAAAGCAGAAACGGGTCCTGCCAATAATGATCTGGCAAGAAGTGCTGTTGCTGAAATTTATACGCAGATCTTAAAAGATTTAGACGATGCCGAAGCAGCACTGCCACAAAGTTATTCGACTGCAGATTTAAATACAACAAGAGCACATGTAAGCACAGCAATCGCCATAAAAACAAGAGTTTATCTTACGCAGAATAATTGGGCAAAAGTAATTGAAGAAGCAAAAAAATTGGTACCACAGACACAAGCACCATTTTCTACAACTGCCAGTGATGTAAAACACGCTTTACAGCCGGATATTACGGTTATATTTTCTTCGAATTATGCAACGGTTGAATCTATTTTTAGTATTCCGATGAGTTCTTTGGATTCCCAGACCGGTCAGTCTTCTATCGCTTATATCTACAATACCAATTTGGAATATTATTTAAATCCAACAGGTATTTTGGGCGATGCTCAATGGAGATCGACTGATAAGCGACGTGACTTAACGAGAACAGTGTCAGGAAAACAATACTTTAAAAAGTATGCAAAACCATCGCCGTTTTTAGATTATATCCCGGTTATACGATATTCAGAAGTATTGTTGAATTATGCTGAAGCCGCTGCCAAAACCAGTAATCTGACACTTGCAGCTAATCTTTTAACCGCTGTTCATCAGCGTTCTGATGCTTCGTATACGTTTGCTTCATCTGTAACTTCAGATCCAAACCAATTAATTGAAGCCATTTGGAAAGAACGTCGAATCGAATTATTGGGAGAAGGTTTCCGTGGACCAGATTTACTTAGAAACCTGCAAACACTCCCGGCTAAAGGAGACAATAAGCTGCAAACATCCGCTGTTCCTTCTTCTGCTGTTAATTATATTTTTCCGCCGGCTAATACCGAATTGGCGGTTAATAAATTGTACTAAATAACCAACATTGACAAAGTTTCACTTAAAATCAAATACAATGAAAAAGATACTATTAGGTTTTGCCTTATTTTTAGGAATAGCAAACACTCATGCACAAGAAAATAATTTACAGCTAAAAGGAACTGTTACAGACACTGTAGCTAACTATGTCTATCTGCAAAAGTTCCACAACAAAATGTTCACAACTATAGATTCATCAAAAGTGGTCGACGGAAATTTTAGTTTTAAAACAAAAGTAAAACTTCCTGAACTGTACGGTTTAAGCGTAAATACAGCAAATATTCCGTTATATATTTTCCTTGAAAAAACACCAATTACGGTAAAATTAAGCCCGGTTAAAAATTACAGTACTTCAGTTGTTGAAGGTTCTGAATCTCAGCAATTATTCGATACGTACAGAAAAACCAGAGACATAGAAATTAGCAAATGGATTACAGAACATCCGGCTTCTATTGTTTCAGCTTATGTATTGTACAGAAACTGGTCGTACAGATTAACTCCGGATCAAATTACGCAAAACATTGCATTGCTTGATAAAAGCCAGCAAAACAGCACTTACGTGAAAGAATTAAAAGAACTGGTTACAGTTTTAAACGGATTGGCGGTGGGTAAAAAAGCCCCTGATTTTACAGCCAACGATCCGGACGGAAAACCAGTTCGTCTTTCAGAAAATCTAAAAGGATATACTTTGGTAGACTTCTGGGCATCATGGTGTGGTCCATGCCGAAAAGAAAATCCAAATATCGTAGCAGCTTACAAAGAATATCACGATAAAGGATTTAATGTATTCGGAATTTCTTTGGACAAAAAGAAAGAAAACTGGGTTAAAGGTATTCAGGATGATAATTTGAATTGGTTGCAAGTTTCAGAATTGATCTACTGGAACAGTGAAATCGCAAAATTATACGGAGTTAGAGCGATTCCTGCTAATTATTTGGTTGATTCAAAAGGAATTATTGTAGCAAGAAACCTTCGCGGAGAAGAATTGCAAACGACTTTGAAAACACTTTTGGATAAAAAATAAAATTCTACTAACCTGCGAGGTTTTTAAAGCTTGCAGGTTTAAAATTGCTATTGTAAAATTTATTAAACACATAGAAACATAGATTTTATAAGTGAATTAGAAGGTGTCTTAAAAAAACTAGTTTTTCACACATAACTATGTGTTTTGAAATGAGCGAAACGCCTCTGTAGACAAAGAAAAGCTATGCTTCTATGTGTTTGAAATAATCGTATTTGTTTGATAATAAATACATAATGTTAAGAAAAAATGAAAACGAAATTATTTTTTTCAGCAGCTGCATTATTGGCAATTACAGCCAATGCACAGGTTAAAAGTACTTTTAAAGGACAAGATCCGATTACCGCAGTTTCAACGGTTACACGTCCGGTGCAGAAACAATGGAAAGGAGTTTTTGACAAAACCGGAGATGAGGTTTTCTTCGGAAATGATTTTGCCGGAGCGCGATTAAACGGTGTTGTTAAGATTGATGATAATATATTTAGTGTTTTGATTACGCCTGAGAACTCCCCAATTAATGGAAGTCCATGGTATGCTTTTAAAGTCTGGTCAAAAACAGATAAGGAAATCCAAATTCGTTTTGATTATCCCCAGAATGTAAAACACCGATACAATGCCAAAATAAGTTCAGATGGAAAAAAATGGAAAGCCTCTGAAAACGGAACGTTTGTAAAAAAAGAAAAAGACTCCAATTATGTTTTGAAAGTAAAAGTCAGTAAAGATACTACCTGGATTGCGGCTCAGGAACTCAAAACTTCAAAAGATATCAGCGAATGGATTTCGGTTTTAAAAAATAAAAATAATACTGCCGAAGCTTTTATTGGTTTAACTGCCGAAGGTCGAAAAATCCCGGTTTTCAGTATCGGAAATCCTTCTTCCAAAAATAAAATCCTGATTTCGGGAAGAAATCATCCACCAGAAGTTACGGGACATTATGCCCTGGAGGCTTTTGTTGAAAGTTTAACTGCCGATACGCCATTGGCAAAAAAGTTCAGAAAGAAATTTGAAGTGTACGTCATTCCTCTTCTGAATCCCGATGGCGTTGATGGCGGTTTTTGGAGACATAATTCAGGCGGAATTGATTTGAACCGGGATTATAATGATTTCAACCAGCCCGAAACAAGAGCGGTTCGTGATTTTCTGAAAAACGAAATTAAAGACGATAATAAATTATTGTTTTCGATCGATTTTCATTCGACTCATGATGATATTTATTATACCGTAGATCCAAATCTGAAAGGAAATATTCCGGGTTTTGTACCCAATTGGTTAAACAAAGTCAAAGACGGAATTCCAGGGTATACGCCTCATGTAAAGCCTTTATATTTTAAACCGCCAACATTTACCTTGTTCAGTTATTTGTTTGAAACCTATAAAACTGAAGCTTTGGTTTTTGAAATTGGAGACAACACACCAAAAGATTTTATTACAAAGAAAGGCGAAGTTTCGGGAGAAGAATTTATGAAACTGATCTTAGAAAGCACTAAAAACTAAAAGAATATTGAGATGAACAAAATCAAAAATAAAATTTGCATCGTTCTGGCGCTGATCGCATCTGTCTGTTGTTTCAGCCAGCAGAAAAAAGAGTTAATTCAGGTGACAGACCTTTTAAAAATCAGGACGGTTGGTGATGTAGAATTAAGTAAAGACGGTCAGAATGCGGTTTTTACCGTAAAGAGTATCATTAAAAGCACCGAAAATCCTTTGGATTATGATTATGATACACAGCTTTGGATTACTAAAACTTCAAAAAACAGTACGCCAAGACAATTAACTTTCGGAAAAGAAAGCTCAGGTTCACCGGTTTTTAGTCCGGATGGCAGACAGATTGCTTTTACGAGAAGCATCAAAGGAAAATCTCAAATATTTCTTTTTACCGTTGATGAAGGCGGAGAAGCCATTCAGTTAACCGAATCAAAATACGGAGCAGGAAACCCAAAATGGAGTCCGGACGGAAAACAGCTTTTGTTTACGGCTTCACTTCAAATCAATGAATTAGTAAAAGATTCTGTTCTAAATCCGAAGAAAGAATTACCAATTTGGAGTTTTGAAAAACCCGGATTTGCTGCGAATGAAAATCTGAAAATCAACAAAACAAAAGCAGATCCAAACGGAAATATCGAAGCCATTAGAGCTTACTTGGACAACAACGAAAAAGACAAAAAAGCAAAAGTAGTAGACAAATTACAGTTTCAAACCGAAACCGGAATTAGCAGTGAGCTTCGTTTTTCGCACATTTTCATTATTGATGCAAAACCGGGGTCAAAAGAACGCGCCATTACAAAAGGATTTTATTCGTATTCAAATCCGTCTTTCGTAGGTAACAATAAAATTGCATTTACCGGAAATATCAATGAAAAAAGACATCCGGACAGAGTTTTGGAAACTAAAATTTATACGATCAATACCGACGGAACAAATGTAACCGAATTATTAGGTGCTGAAAATCTGGTATTCCAGCTTTTAGCCGTTTCTCCTTCAGGAAAACAACTGGCATATCAGGAAAGTATCATCAATAATTTATCGGTTCCGGTGCTGAAAATTTTCAACTTAGAGAATCCTTCGGCGAAAAGCCAAACAATTGAGTACGATCGAAATAACAATAATGTTCGATTTTCTAAAGATGAAAAACAACTTTATTTTACTTCATCAAGTAATGGAGGATCAGCGATTTGCACAGTGCCTTTAAACACTTTAAAAGTTCAGACACTTACGTCATTTGATCAGGGAATTACCGATTATGATATCAATAATGGAGTAGTGGTTTTTGCTAAAACAGATGTCAAAAATCCATCAGAATTATATGTTTCTGACCGGAAATTAAAAGAGCCAAGATTAGTATCTGATTTTAATACCAACTGGTTAAAAAACAAAGCCATCAGTCTTCCTGAAAAAGGCACTTTTATCAATGAAAAAGGCCTTCAGATTGAATACTGGGTAATGAAACCAACTGAGTTCGAACAAGGAAAAAAATATCCGCTATTGACTGAAATTCACGGAGGCCCGGCTTCTATGTTTGGCCCGGGCGATGGAAGTATGTGGCTTGAATATCAATTTTTTACAGCTCAGGGCTATGGAGTAGTGTATAGTAATCCAAGAGGTTCTTCCGGATATGGCGAAAAATTCTTGAGATCAAATATCAATGATTGGGGAGCCGGACCTGCAAGTGATGTGTTAACCGCATTAGACAAAACCGTTGCACAAGGCTGGGCCGATCAAAGTCGACTTTTCATTACCGGAGGGTCTTACGCGGGCTATTTAACAACGTGGATTATAAGCCATGATCAAAGATTTAAGGCAGCATCCAGCCAGCGTGGGGTTTATGATTTCAATACTTTTTTTGGAGAGGCAAATGTTTGGAGAATGGTTCCGAGATATTTTGGAGGTTATCCGTGGGAAGAAAAAACCAAAGCAATTTTGCAACGGGAATCACCAATTAATTACGTAGAAAACATCAATACCCCGTTTTTGATTTTTCATGGTGATAATGACAACCGTACAGGAGTTACGCAAAGTCAAATGCTTTACAAAAGTCTGAAGGTTCTGGGTAAACCTGTAGAATATGTAAGACAGCCCGGGGCAAATCACGAATTGACCAGAAGCGGAGACAATCGTCAGCGAATTGATCAATTGCTTCGAACGTATGAATTCTTTGAAAGGTTCAACCAAAAATAATTAGTTAATTTTAAAATGATAGGGAAATGAATGCTATTGAAACAACAAAACCAATTGAATTAGAATGTTACTTTTCTAAATTCAGAGAAAATACATTAGGTGTAAATCACAGTTTTGAATCGGTATATGGAAAACAAAAACTGCTTTATGCAGACTGGGTGGCCAGCGGAAGGTTATATGTTCCGATAGAAGACATTATGCTCAATAAAATAGGTCCGATGATTGCTAATACGCATTCACTTTCAAGTCAGACGGGGAAGACTTCAACTTCTGCGTATCAATACGCAAGAAACGTCATTAAAAAAGCAGTGAATGCAGGTGAATCTGATATCTTGGTAACTACAGGAACCGGAATGACAGCCGCATTGTCAAAACTGCAGCGTATTATAGGTTTAAGAAAAAATCACAAAAATAAAAATGACAAACCGGTAGTTTTTATTACGCACATGGAGCATCATTCGAACCAGGTGCCGTGGTATGAAACCAATGCAGATGTTGTGATTTTGCCAGCTGATGAAAATAATTTGGTAGATCCGAAAATACTTGCTGAAACAATAAAAAAATATGCCGACAGAAGGTTAAAAATCGGTTCATTTACGGCTTGTTCAAACGTCACCGGAATCATCACGCCGTATCAGGAACTGGCTAAAATCATGCATCAAAACGGCGGATTGTGCTTTGTAGATTTTGCAGCTTCAGCTCCTTATGTAAAAATCGATATGCACCCTAATGATCCGGATGAAAAGTTGGATGCCATTTTCTTTTCGCCTCATAAATTTTTGGGCGGACCCGGAACTTGCGGTATTTTGGTTTTTGACGAAAAACTATATAAATCTGATTTTCCGGATAATCCTGGTGGTGGAAATACGAGATGGACAAATCCATTGGGTGAATACAGTTACAGCGATGGTATAGAAGTAAGGGAAGATGGCGGGACGCCTGGTTTTCTACAGGTAGTTAGAACAGCCCTGGCTTTGGAACTAAAGGAAAAAATGGGAGTCCAAAATATCAAAGACAGAGAAAAAGAGCTGTTGAATCTTTGTTATTCCAAACTTCAAAAAATAAAAGGACTGTCAATTTTGGGAGATCTTATAAGTAATCGGATAGGCTGTGTTTCTTTTGTAATTGAAAACATTCACTACAATTTAATTGTTCGGCTTCTAAATGACCGTTTCGGGATTCAGGTTCGCGGCGGTTGGTCATGTGCGAGTACGTATGCACATTATTTGTTCAATATTGACGAAAAAAGATCAAGAACGATTACCAATGAATTGCTTCTGAAAAATCAGGCCAACAAACCAGGCTGGGTACGTTTATCGCTTCATCCAATAACAACAAATGAAGAGCTAGAGTTCATTTGCAATGCCATAGAGGAAGTTGCTTTGAATTATAAAAAGTGGGCAAAAGATTATTTTCATAATATTTCAACAAATGAATTTGAAAGTTTAATAAAAGAGGAAAGTATAGCAAAAGATGTAGAAGAATGGTTTCAAATCAAATAGGAATAAAGTAAATAAACCATTGAATGTAATATTTGCAATGAAAGTTTGCAGGTTGATGATATCTCATTATCATAGACAATTAGATCTAATACATTTTAATTTTTTAAAAGAGATTGAATAAAAAATCGATAAGTTAATGATTTAATCCCTTTAGAATAACCTAACCAGACTCGAACCAAATTTCCTCGAAAATACGGACGTTTAAAATTTTCAATAAATCGAAGGAAATTTATCGAAACCACAAAAAAAGCCTGAGAAATCTAGATATCTCAGGCTTTGATTTTTACTTGTAGCGGGAAGCATTCAAATAGCTAATCAGATTATCTTTGATTATTACAATATTTTAAAATGTACATCTTAACTTTTTCTCTTCTTTTTGTTTGCATAGCCAAATTTATAAAATAAGTTAGCGTTAATTAGTGGACCAACGGCAAAAGACAAAAGGCTTGTTAATATATAACAAATTAAAAGTCTCGTTGACAGCTGGTGATCCAATTTTAGTCAAATATGTATACAAACAGTTAGTTAGTTCCCTAACTCCCAATTATGATCTATGAAAATAAAAGTTTATTCTCCTTTAAATCCTTTACTTAAAAAATACATAGAGTGTATTTATATACTCACACATACATCTGAAGAAAAACCTGCCAAATACATAACCTTCCCATCTATTTTTACCATTGTATCAATAAGCGAAAAATCAAAAACTATTAATAAAGGGAATGAATTAATAATCGGGCAATGCGATGACAATAATTTGGAAACCAATTTGGTATCTAATTTCAACAAGCCGGTCTACGTTCAATACGAAGGAAAAATAAACGAAATTACGATCTATTTTAAACCGTTAGCTATAAATTCATTTTTGGGGCAGGAATTAAACCATTACAACAGTTCAGACTTTTCTGAATTTTTACCTTTTGAAGATTATAGAAAAGCTATGATTGAAATTCTTTCTTTGCAAAATGATACCGAAAAAATTGAAGCTGTTGAAAGTTATTGGTTGTCCAAATTAATTGGCTTTGAGCATCATTTCCTTGAAACTATTTTGTCTGAAATGATGTGCGAAGAAAATGACGCTTTAACAATTACAGAACTATGTAAAAAAAATGCTATTTCACGTACAACATTAAACATACACTTTGACAGACATATCTGTAAAACACCATCTCAATTCAAAAAGATACTACGATTTAGAAATGCCGTTAATAAATACGCATCACATAAAACAAGAAACAACTTAACGGATATTGCATATGGTGTTGATTATTTTGACCAGTCCCATATGACAAGAGAATTCAAATCAGTGACTGGGTTATCTCCTAAAGTCTTTTTTAAAAAAACGACTGTGCTGGAAAAAAAACAAATTCACTGGCTGTTTTTATAGATAGGTTTACATTTGTACAATTTTTCCTTTTATGATTAAAGTACTTTTGTCACTTTAATCATAAAAGGATACCCATATGACAACACGTCAAATATATTTTATTACCTCTATCTTCTTCACAGCTCTCTTACAACCTATCGTGATCCAATCACAAAATTTGAAAAGTATAGTTTCTCCGATAAGGTCTCACTTAAAAAATCTTGAAAAAGAAAATAACTTAAGTGGAGTCGTTCTTATTGCAAAAAATGGCAAACCAATATATAGAGAAGCATTTGGTTTTGCCAATTTGCCGGACAGTATTAAAAATAAACCGGACACGAAGTTCAACTTAGCTTCTATAAACAAGATGTTTACCGCAATGGCTATTATGCAATTGGTGGAATCTGGCAAAATTTCGCTTCAGGATAAAGTAGGCAAATATCTTTTGGATTATCCCAATAAAACTGTTGCCGACTCTGTGACCATCCATCAATTATTAACGCATACTTCAGGAATGACCAGTTTTTGGGAGGAATACGACAAGCTTGCAAAAGTAAACTTCAAAGCAGTTTCTGATTACCTTCCATTGTTTGTTAATAAAAAACTAGCCTTTGTTCCAGGTAGTGAATTCTTGTACAGCAATTCCGGATATATAGTTTTAGGATTAATCATCGAAAAGGTGTCGGGTCAGAATTATTTTGATTTCGTAAAAGAACACATATATAAACCTGTAAAAATGATTAATACTGATGCTTATGAATTGGCTAATGCTATTCCAAATTTAGCTACCGGCTATACGATGTCATTGGAAGAACCTGGGCAATGGAAAAATAATATTTTCTCCAATCTAGCCAAGGGAACTCCTGCTGGTGGTGGCTATTCAACAGTTGATGATTTGTTGAGTTTCGCCAATGCTTTACAAAACAATATTTTATTGAGCAAAGAGTATACAATTCTTTGTACATCAGGTAAAGTGAAGTATAGAGAAGGAATGTATGGATATGGGTTTGAAGAGAACACAATAAACGGGCACCGCATTATTGGACATACTGGTGGTCATGATGGTATTGCTTGTGAACTAATGATTTATCCGGATTTGGGCTACACTGTTGTTATTCTGATAAATGGGGAAGTCGAAAATTATTGGGAAGTGAGTAATCTAATTAAAAAACAATTAGTGGGTTCAGCACCATCAATTGACAACTTTTTTTACACTAAAGATATAATTAATACTGTATGCGATAAAGGTTATGAAGCTGGCATTAAGGAAATAGAACAAAATTCAAAGAAATATTCATTAAGAGAAAATCTTATTGAAAGATATGGTTATAAGCTATTGTTCGAAAAAAAGACTACTCAGACAATAGATTTATTTAAGTTAAATATTCTCCTTTTTCCAAAGTCAACCTATAGTAATTATTATATAAGTGAGGCATATAGGTTTTCAGGTCAAAAAAAACAAGCGATTGAATATCTAAAGTTATATATTGAAAAAGAGCCGGAAGATAATGATGCTAAATTAAAATATAAATTGCTAATAAAATAACTACCGCTAACACTTACTACAATAGATTTGGGCATTTGGCTTAATTTAAAAATTGGCCTCTATTTGTGAGAATTTAGTTAAACGGAAAAATAACGATAATTTAGTCCTAAACCCCGATCTGCGAAGAGTTCTGGCAAAAGATAAATTTTTAAGAAGTGCTGCGTGGATGTCTCCTGATTTCGCACCCGTAATCTGAATCAAGAAGAAATGTATGTGATTTTTGGTCGTTTGCTTGCAAAAAAGCTGTACAAAATGTATAAATTTAAACAAAAAAAAGCTCCAGATTTCTCTGAAGCTTTGTCTTAGTAGCCCTAACAGGACAATTCTCGAACCGTTTTGTAGATCATTTAAAGATATTGAAAGGGCAAAATGATTAATTCAAAATTTTTAGGCTTCCAAAAAATGGTGAGTTAATATACTTATCTCATACAGCTTGT
>CAUPQW010000022.1:0-61856 GCA_963513545.1 uncultured Flavobacterium sp. | reverse complement strand
TGTCAGTATTTCCATGAACGCCTTCGCTGTTGCGGGTGCAAAAGTAGCACCTTTATCCAGTTAAACAAGCATTCTCTGCATGTTTTTTTTATTCTTTTTCACACTTTCTCTTAACTCTCTGGTAACAGCAGTTTTACAATTCTAAAAATTTTAGTTTATCGTAGGGTTTTTCTTTCTTTAGGCGCCATTTTGATGTTTTTCGGTTTGTTCCGGTATTGGTTTTTACCAATTTTTCAGTCTTAATTGCGATTTTAACTTGATCTTTCAAGAGACAAGAAAGAGGTTTATGCCATTTATAATATCCCAAAGACGCAGATGCACTAAGTTTTATCGATAAATCCTTCTGAAAACATCTGACCTGGCTCCGATGGAAGGGAAAATCCTTTTGTTTTGGGGTTAGGCCTGAAAAGATTGTAGCATAGAGCGGGAATAAGCTACTATTATTACATTATTAAAATACATAACTCAAATCTTAAAACTAATAATGCTTCGACTTCGAGCAGACTGGCATTCTATACTTATATATTTATATCAAAACCCCTCTCATATATATGTATACATGAAAAAAAACAAGCCCGTCAGCATTAATACCTGACGGGCTTGTTTTTTTTATAAATATCTAAGGTTATTTCCTAACTTCATTAATTGTTTGTATAAAAGCCTCAACAGGTTGGGCACCAGAAATGGCATATTTTCTATCAAAAACAAAGAACGGAACACCCTGCACTCCGATTTGCTGTGCTTCAGCTATATCTTTTTGCACATTATTCAAAAACATACTTTCATTTTCTATTACTTTACGAACTTCATTTTCATCTAGCCCCGCATGAATCCCTAATTTCATTAAAGCCGAAGCATCATTTAAATCCTCACCTTCTGTAAAATAGGCCCGAAAGAAAATCTCTTCCATTTCATCACCCAATTTTCTGCTCTTAGCTAAATGTATAATCCTATGAGCTGTTAATGAATTTGAAATAACTGCTTTTTCAAAATGATAGTCTAAACCAACACTTTTAGCACGTTCAACAACATCTTTATGCATTTCTTTTGATTGATCAAGCGAAATACCTTTGCGCTCTGCCAAAAAAGTATAAACATCTTTGCCTGATTGAGGCGTAATAGATGGATCGAGTTGAAAACTCTTCCATTCTATCTCAAACTGATCATTTGGAAATTCTGTCAAAGCTTTTTCCAATTGTCTTTTTCCTATATAACAAAACGGACACATAATATCCGACCAAATTTCTATTTTCATCTTACAAAAATAATTAAATTCCGCCAGATTTTTTTTTCATTAAGAAAACAATAAGAGTAACATTCAGGTTTTCTCAATATCAAGCTTTATTCGTAATAAATAAAAAAACCGCAACTCTTTTTAGAATTGCGGTTTCCAGGTATAAAAAATGGTTGGTTAATAGCGATATTTTTTTTTTACAATGATATGTCTTTAATTTGAAACTAAAAAAAATCCCTGTAACAAAAACAAGTATTGATGTTAACTATTTAACATCACAGGCATTACCAACATTGTAACAGTTTCCCCTTCTTCCAAGCCATCAACTGGTGTTAAAATTCCGGCTCTGTTCGGCAATGACATCTCCAGCATGATCATATCCGATTGTAAGTTAGTTAGCATTTCTGTTAAAAAACGTGAATTGAAACCAATTTGAAGATCATCACCCTGATAATCACAAGTCAATCTTTCTTCTGCCTTATTTGAGTAATCAATATCTTCCGCAGAAACATTTAATTCGGCTCCAGCAATTTTTAAACGGATTTGATGTGTTGTTTTATTTGAGAAAATTGCAACACGACGAACGGAACTTAAAAACAAGGAACGATCGATCATTAATTTGTTTGGATTTTCTTTTGGAATTACAGCTTCATAATTTGGGTATTTTCCATCAATCAAACGACACATTAATATATAGTTATCAAATGAGAAAGTCGCATTTGAATCGTTATACTCAATTTTTACTTCGGCATCAGAACTTCCTAAAATACTTTTCAAGATATTTAAAGGTTTCTTTGGCATGATAAAATCAGCAACCTGAGATGCTTTTACATCTGTGCGGGCATATTTTACCAATTTATGAGCATCAGTAGCCACAAAAGTCAATCCTTCTGGAGAAAACTGGAAGAAAACTCCGGACATTACCGGACGTAAATCATCATTACCAGCTGCAAAAATAGTTTTACTTACCGCAGTTGCCAATACATCTGCAGGAACCAAAGTTACCGATGGATCTTCTAGATTTACTGATTTTGGAAATTCTTCTCCTGCAGCATACGCCAATGCATATTTTCCTGAATTTGAACTAATTTCAACTGTATTATTATCTTCAACTGTAAAAGTTAAAGGCTGTTCTGGAAATGTTTTTAAAATTTCAAGTAAAAGTTTTGCAGGCACCGCTACACTTCCTTTACTTTTAGAATCGATTGATAATGTGGCCGACATTGTGGTTTCAAGATCTGATGCCGAAACTGTCAACTCATTATTATTTAGTTCAAATAAGAAGTTGTCTAAAATAGGCAGCGTATTGTTGCTGTTAATTACACTACCTAAAACTTGTAATTGCTTTAATAAGTACGAACTCGATACTATAAATTTCATCTGTCTGTTTTAAATTTTTGATCCTATTTTAGAAATTTTAACCTAAAATAAGGGATTACAAATATATCGTAAACAATCTTAGTTTTACAATTTTTTTATTAACATCTATTTACTGTATTTTCTTTTTCGAATATAGGTAAATGCTAGTCCGAAAATCAACAAAATCAGGATTGGAAGTCCGATAGTTAAGAATTGTGTCTGCGTGTAGTTTTCATAAACTTTCTCTTTATCCAATAACGGCAAATCTAAATCCTTACTTCTAATGTTAATAAGTCCGGTATCATCTAATAAATAATTGATACAATTCATTATAAAATCTTTGTTGTCGTACAAGTTTCCGGAGCGCTGGTCGTAACCTAATTCGACAGGCTGCATGTTTTTATCTAATTGATTCCGGGCTATGTCTCCATCCGCTACAACAATCATTTTAGTCGGTTTTCCGCTTGTCGAAAATGAATTGTCTCTGAAAGGCAAAACGCGGTTTTCAAAAGCGGAATGAAAACTTCCTTCTAATAAAACAGAAAGCACTAAATTACCTTTATTAAGATAATCTTTAGGCGAAGTCTGCTCTGTGACAATCTCTAAATTAATTTCAACCGGTGCTCCGATTTTTTTAGAATAAGGTGACGACTGTAATAAAACTGTTTTTTTAATTCCGTTTTTAAGAGTATCGATTGGACTAGTAAAATCAAGCTTGATTCCACCTAAATTTTTCACAATAGGATGCTTGCTTTCAGGGGAAACGATTGGAGCAAATTTCCAGATAAAATCCTGATATTGCGTAGCACTTCCCTGCTCCCCGGTTGCTAATTTAATTGGACTTCCCTGTTCGTCTTTTACTAAATCCGGATTGATTCTGAATCCATATTTAAAAAACATATCATTCAGATTAAGCTCTCTTGGGTATGCCAGAGTTGCACCCGCCTGATTGTAAAGACTATCCATATCCGCTACGACCTGATCTATCAGCCATAATGTTTTTCCGCCATTGATTATAAACTGGTCTAAAACCTCTTTTTCCTCATCAGAAAAAGTTTCTGTAGGTTTAGCTATAATTGCCAAATCATATTTTTTTAACGCATTTAAGGTTCCGTTAGGATCTTTAGCAACGGAATCTAAGGTAAAAGGTCCAATGTAATAGCTTTCATGGATTTGTCGCAACATTTTGTCAAGATGAATTTCGCGCATTTCTCCATTTCCTTTTAAGATCGCAATCTTCTTTTGTCTTTCTTTAGTAATCTTATTGACCGCATCGGCAATAGAATATTCAAGATGCTGGATGGATCCAATAACTTTTTGAGTTGTAGAAGCCCCCATTCTATTTTTTAACAGAGGGATATTTATCTCCTTATTATTGTAAACTGCAATTGCCCACGGAAAAACCATTGCCTGAGATTGTTTTCCTTTATCGTCAACAGTTATATTTATTGGAGTAAGACCTTTTTGATACAATGACTTTATTAAATCCATACTCTCATCTTCGTTTTCCATAGGATTTACAAATTCGAAGACAATATTAGGATTATAGGCCTGAAATTCTTCCAGTAATTGCTTAGTCTCCTGCTGCAAACGTCTGAAATCTGCAGGAAGTTCTCCCTGCATGTAAATTTTAATCGATAGCGGATTTTTAACCTGTTTTATAATTTGCAACGAAGTTTCAGATAAAGTGTATCGCTTGTCTTTAGTTAAATCAAATCGGTAAAAAAACAAAGTTGCTAACACATTCAGAACAACCAAAATAAAAATGGTTATACATAATGTTTTAATATTTATTTGAGCAGATGCTTTCATTAGGCTTTAAAAGATTTTAATTGATAAACTGTAAAAGATAAAAACAAAACAGTAATACTTAAAAAGTAAATTACATCGCGAGTGTCAATTACTCCCCTACTCATACTTTTAAAATGATCCTGCATACCCAGTGAAGATATGAAGCCAGAAAAACCAGGAATCAGCGATGCCAAACCTTCAAATCCAAAATAAAAGAAAAAACATAAAAAAACAGAAACGATAAAAGCTACAATTTGATTTTCTGAAAGTGTGGAAGTAAAAATTCCTATAGCCGAATATGAAGCAATCAAAAACAACAATCCAAAATATGAACCAATTGTGCTTCCCATATCAATATTACCTTCCGGAGAGCCTAAACCCGAAATTACTTTTACATAAATGAATGTTGGAACTATTGCCATGATAATCAAAAAAAGAGCCCCAAGAAACTTACCGTTTACAATCTCCCAAATTGACAATGGTTTTGTCAAAAGCAATTCAAGAGTTCCTTGTTTTTTTTCATCCGAAAAACTTCTCATAGTAACAGCAGGGATAAGGAAAATCAGAATCCATGGTGCTAAAGTAAAAAATGGCGTCAGATCGGCGTAACCCGTATTCAGGATATTGTAGTCTCCTTCAAAAATCCATAAAAAAAGTCCGTTACTGATTAAGAAAACAGCAATGACCAAATAGCCAACCGGAGAACCAAAAAAGGATTTTATTTCCCGTAAAATAATTGATTTCATGTAAAAACGTTTATTCGTTTAATCGTTGATTTGTTTATTTATTTTGGCATCAACATCCAAAAGCATTACAAACGCGCAAAAGTACCAAAATTTGATTGTTCTTTTTATTAAAAATTTATTTCTTCTAAAAAAACAATTTTGCAGATTATATTTCTATTATGTTAATACCTTTTTTACCATATTATAATTGAGTACATCCTTAAAAAAGGTAAATGCCGCTCTTCCATTAGGCTGAGTATTAATCAGTATTTTTTCTTTGGTTATCCTAACAATTGTAACTGTTTCTCCCCAACTAGAAGAAGAATTACCTGTTCTAAGCTGAATAGTTCCATCATATTCATTTATTACTTGCCATTGGTTTTTTTCGAGTAATTTTCCAATTTCTCTGGTAGACAAATCTTTTTTAAAGATTAATTCTTTAAATTTTCTTTCAGATTCAATTCTATAGATAATATATCCCATAAAAATTATCCCCGCCACAATCAACATGGGGTCAAAATCGGTCTTATCAATTTTGCTGAAACCTGCAAATATCATCATTAGTGGTAAAAATAAAATGATGTAATGGCCATAATAATCAAAATGATACACGGGCCACTTTAGGTTATCTATTATATATTTTTTCTTGATATTATCCATTTTTTTATTATTGCTGGTTTAAAAACTTAACCGTAATCACATCACGATAATTCAACCCAAGTAAACTGTTTGCAGAACCCACTTTTGAAGGATTACTTCTAAAAATAGCAATTTCCAGGAAACCAGCTTCATTAAAAATAGCCAGTTTTTCGCCTTCATACGTTTTGATTGGGTATTTGTCTGAAGTTGCAATAGCTGAATAATTTGGCAGAATGGTTTTTATGTTTTTGGGTTTCATTTCAATTTCGTAGGGACGTCCTCGTGAAACTTCCATGAATTGTTTTTTAGAAATATTGGTTACGACATTTCCAAAATGATCGATATAAATTACATATCCTTTTAGTGAATTTCCATCGGCAGAAACAATGGCCTGTAGTTCTGTTACTTCTTTAATCTCCGGAATTTCTTTTCCGATAACATTCAACAAACCGCCTTTTGCAATATGACAGGCAACCTGAATAAAAATATCCAAATCGCTAAACTCACTTGGAAAACGATCGTGAATATTGATTTCTACAATTTTCTGCGGGACAATTTTCTGCGTAAGCATACTTAAAATTCCGTTATCAGCACAAATAAAGTAATGATCGTTCCATTGCATGGCAATATGCTGATTCTCTTTATTACGCTCAATATCGACTCCAATTAAGTGAACGGTTCCTTTTGGAAAACTTAAATACGACGCACTGATAACGTAACTTGCTTCGGCAGTATTGAATGGATCAATGTCATGCGAAATATCAATTACCTGAGCCTCTGAATATTCAGAAATAATTTTACCCTTTAAAGAACCAACAAAGTGGTCTTTCAAGCCATAATCGGTAGTAAGGGTAATTATTGACATCTTTTTGTTTATAACTATTGATAGTATTTAAATCTAATTTTCATTAAATTTGAGAAATGCAAAGCTAATAATACTTAATGCAAATTGAAAGAAGAAAAAACAAATTGCATTTAAAGATATAAACAGACCCGACAGCCACCTATTATAAAACAGATTTATTTTTAATTTAAAACTACCTCATTTGAACGAAAGAATAATCGAGCTCATAGACATCGCTCCAAAAGACTTCTGGGGCGCTCAAGACACTCATCTTGAAATCATTAAAAAGTACTACCCAAAGCTTAAAATAGTAGCAAGAGGAACGACTTTGAAAGCATTTGGCGAAAAAGAAGTTTTAGATGAATTCGAAAAGAGATTTCAAAGGCTCATGCTCCATTTTACACGATACAACAACATTGATGATAATGTAATTGAGCGCGTAATAATGAGTGATAGCCAGGATGAAAGAAAATCATTAGACCATGACAAAATACTGGTTCATGGAGTTGGCGGTAAGATTATAAAAGCCATGACACCAAACCAACAATTGTTGGTGGATACCATTAAAAAAAATGATATGGTATTTGCTGTTGGGCCGGCAGGTACGGGTAAAACCTATACAGGTGTAGCGATGGCCGTAAAAGCACTTAAAGAAAAAGAAGTTAAAAGGATCATACTTACCCGACCAGCGGTAGAAGCAGGAGAAAATCTTGGTTTTTTACCCGGCGATATGAAAGAAAAACTGGATCCATACATGCAGCCTCTTTATGATGCTTTGCGAGATATGCTGCCAAACGAAAAGCTTGAAGACTACATTTTAAAAGGAATTATTCAGATTGCACCATTGGCTTTTATGCGTGGACGTACTTTAGATAATGCTTTTGTAATTCTGGACGAAGCGCAAAATACAACCCATTCACAAATGAAAATGTTTTTGACACGTATGGGAAAAAATGCAAAATTCATGATTACGGGTGATCCTGGACAGGTCGATTTGCCACGCAGAACTATTTCTGGTCTGAAAGAAGCTATTTTGGTTCTGAAAGATGTGGACGGAATAGGAATTATTTATCTGGATGATAAAGATATCGTTCGTCACAGACTGGTTAAAAAGGTAATTGACGCTTATAAACAAATTGAAAATCACGATTAATTTTTATGAATATATCAAATGTAAATCGTGAAATGTATTTTGATATTTATTGATATTCGTTTTATATCTTTCATTTGAAAAAGGTATAAAACGAATATTTTTTATTTTTTTTGAGAAAATTCTAAAATAGAAATTAAATGAAAACTAGAATATTAACTTTCTTATCAGTTATCTGTTTGATTTCATGTAGAAAATCAGAAATCCCTGTTAGTAAATTTGTCGGAACCTGGCATGATACAGAATATATTGTTCCGGGAAAATCAAGTATTATAATAAAGAAAGATAGTTCTTTTTATTATAGAAGCGCAGGCTGTGATTGGAAAGTAAAATCTAAAGGTAATTGGAAAATAATTGGCGATTCAATAGAGTTAAACAGTACAACCAGTGATACATGTTACAGAATGTTTCCATTTGTTGAATGTATTTCTTTTGGAAAATACAAAGGGAAAGATTTATTGACAATTCCAAACTGTAATCCTAAAGACGATGCTTCTTTTGCAATTTTCAATAAAGAAATGTTTTATATTAAAAATGATTCTTTAGTTTATAAATTAAAAGCCAGTTCTAATTGTCCTGATACTTTGAAAATAGCTTATGCAAGAACTCAAAAAATTAAAAGGTAAGATTAACGATTAGAGTTTTAATCTATCAACATAAATTTTAAGCAAATCGTTAAATTAATAATAAACTTTACCTCATTTCAGCCTTTCAAACGTTTCAAACTTTGGTCTTTCGGGCTTAAAGTCGTAAATTTGCACATCATAAATGTTTGATTATTAATATGACAAAACTTAAAAACATAAAAGTTGTTGTAAGTGACCTTGACGGAACCTTACTCAACCCTCAACACAGAATATCTGATTATACCAAATCAATTTTTCAGGAACTTCACAATCAAAATTATCTTATCGTTGTTGCTACAGGCCGTCATCATCTTGATGCCATGGCAATTATTGAAACACTTGAAGTTCCGGTTTATCTGGTAAGTTCAAACGGAGCCAGAATTCATTCACCTGAAAAAGAAGAACTTTTTTCGTTCAATTTAGATAGTGATATTGTTAAAGCAGCTTTAAATGTTGATATCGATCCTGAGATTACCGTTGTTTTATTTAAAGAAAATGTTTGGCAGACAAATAAAGTCAGCGAAAAACTAAATGCTTTTCAGGCCGAATTGAAATATCATCCTGAGTTGGTTGATTACAAAGCCCTAGATGATTTTGGAGCCATTAAAATTTTCTTTTCTTGTGATGATCATGAAAAATTAGTAAAATTAAAAGATGCTATTCTCGTAAATTCATCAGAACATTTGCATCACGCATTTAGCCTCCCAACTTGTCTGGAATTTATGGATAAGTCTATTAATAAAGCCGTAGCGATTGAAAGAGTCCTGGAAAAAAAAGGTTTTACTTTAAAGGAAGCTATTTCGTTTGGTGATGGTTTTAACGATGTTCAAATGTTATCAGCGTCAGGAAAAGGTTTAATTATGGGAAATGCACCTATATTATTAAAAGAAACCCTCCCAGATCTGGAAGTCATAAAAACGAATGCTGAAGACGGAGTCGCAAGATATATTGCTTCGAAAATACTGGACAAAGAACTTATTGGAGGTTAGTTTAAAATATAAGTTTTTATCAAAATACAGAATCCCTGAAATACTTATTCAGGGATTTTTTTATTAAACTGATGTATTGCAAAGAATTTCGCAAAAAAAACATTTTTTTAATACTTTCGTAATGTATTTTTGTTTTCTCAAAAAATAATATAATGACAAAAAATATTTTCATCCCTATCTTTTTATTTTTCCTGATTTCAGGACAAAGCCAAAAACTGAAATTGGAAGAAATAATGAAAGGCGAGTCTTTTATTGGAAACCAACCAACAAACGGACGTTGGTCATTGGATGGTAAAAAAGTTTACTTTGAATGGAATCCAAAAGATGAATTGGGAGCCAGTACATACTTTTGGCAAAAAGGCATGACAAAGCCAGAAATTGTTACTCCTAAAGAAGCTGCTTTTTCTCAACTTGATTTTAAAACCAAACCTGGCTCAGATATCGTTTATTACCTTGATAAAGGATCTTTGTATTCCTATTCTATTCATTCAAAATCAATTAAAAAATTAATTCAGCAATCTGTTCCAATATCTAATTTACAGTTAGGATCTCAGGCAGGAATATTGTTTTTTGAACAAAAAGACAATCTTTTTAAATACAACACCAAAGAAGGAACACTTTTGCAAATTACAAATTTGAATAAAGGCAATAAAAAAGAAACAAAACCTGAAAAAGAATCTTTTTTAAGTACACAGCAAAAAGAACTGTTTCAGTTTATAAGAGATGCCACAGCTAAAAAGGAATGGAATCTTGCTAGAGAAAAAACTCTTAAATCGGATTTTGCAAAAGAATACTTTTATGGTAAAGATAATTTATATAGCCTGCAGATTAATCCAAACGGAAACTTTGCTACTTTCATTTTAATTGAAAACTCAGAAACCAAACAAGAAAAAATGGAGGTCTTTATAACTTCTGACGGTTATAACCAAACACCGGAAACAAAAGAAAAAGTTTCAACCAATAATTTTGTAAAAAACAGATTTGCTATTTATTCTGTCGCAAAAGATTCCGTTTATTATGTAAATTTTTCAAGTTTAAGTCATATTCAGGATACTCCAATGTATTATGAATCGTATACTAAATTAAAGGACAAACCTAAAGAAGATAAATTAATTGTTGCCCAGTCACCAGTGTATAATCAGGATGGATCGCTGGCGGTTGTTGAGATTAGAAGCCAGGATAATAAAGACAGATGGCTAGTGAATTTAAACTTAGATAAAGGAACTTTTGAAGAGATCGAATATCAGCATGATGAAGCATGGATTGCCGGTCCGGGGATTCCATCCTATTCTTTTTCTTCAGGCATATTGGATTTTTTAGCAGATAATGAAACCATTTATTTTCAATCTGAAGTTTCCGGATATTCTCATTTATACACTTATAATTTAAAAACCAAAAAGAAAACACAATTAACAAAAGGTAATTGGGAAGTACGGAATGTAACTTTATCAAAAGATAAAAAAACATTTTATCTAACAACAAATACAACACATCCGGGAAACAGAAACTTCTATAAATTAGCTGTTAATGATGGTTTGTTGCAGCCAATTTTGACAAAAGATGGTGCAAATGAGGTAGTAGTTTCTCCAGACGAAAAATCACTTTTAGTTCGTTATTCGTATAAAAACATACCCTGGGATTTTTACATTGCCGACAATAAAAAGAATACCAGTTTACATCAAATTTCTTCTTCAATCTCTGAGAATTTTAAAAAGTACCAATGGAGAGAGCCTGAAGTTATCACATTTAAAGCACAGGACGGAACTCCGGTAAACGCAAGATTATATACCCCTAAAGCAGAAATTGCCAATAAAGCAGCTATCATTTTCGTTCATGGTGCAGGTTATCTTCAAAATGCGCATAATTTCTGGAGCAATTATTACAGAGAATATATGTTCCATAATCTGCTAACCGATTTGGGGTACACCGTTTTGGATATTGATTATCGCGGAAGTGACGGTTACGGACGTGATTTCAGAACCGGAATTTATCGCTTTATGGGAGGAAAAGACTTATCAGATCATATTGACGGTAAGAAATATTTGGTAGAAAAATATGGTATTGACACTAACAGAGTAGGAATTTATGGAGGATCATATGGTGGCTTTATTACTTTAATGGGAATGCTGACAACACCCGGTGAATTTGTTTCGGGTGCTGCATTGCGTTCAGTAACAGACTGGGCACATTATAATCACGGATATACCAGTAATATTTTAAATTTCCCTGAAACTGATCCCGAAGCATATAAAAAAAGTTCTCCTATTTATTATGCAGACAATTTAAAAGGTAATTTATTAATGCTTCACGGAATGGTAGATGATAACGTAGAATATAAAGACATCGTTCGTTTGTCTCAACGTTTTATTGAATTGGAGAAAAAGAATTGGAGCCTTGCTTCTTTCCCTGTTGAAGCACACGGATTCAAAGAAACATATTCATGGATTGATGAATACAGCCGAATCTTAAATTTGTTTAATTCGACACTTTTAAAGCAATAGTATCATATCACAACGCTTTTTTAAGAACATACTTTTTTCTTTGTTTGCTCTTTTAAATAGTTTTAAATTTGCATTTATAAAAACAATACAACTAAGGATAATGAGCAATACAATCACAACTACAAATTTCAATTTCCCGAATCAAAAATCAGTTTATCGCGGAAAAGTTAGAGAAGTTTATAATATTAACGACGAACTTTTGGTGATGGTTGCAACCGACAGACTTTCGGCTTTTGATGTGGTTTTGCCAAAGGGAATTCCATACAAAGGACAAATACTAAATCAGATTGCCACAAAATTCATGGAATTGACGGAAGACATTGTACCGAATTGGCTAATTGCAACTCCGGATCCAAATGTTGCAGTTGGACATTTGTGTGAGCCTTTTAAAGTTGAAATGGTAATTCGTGGATATCTTTCAGGACATGCTGCTCGTGAATATGCTGCAGGTAAAAGACAAATTTGCGGAGTAACAATGTCAGAAGGTTTAAAAGAAAATGATAAATTCCCTGAACCAATTATAACACCAACTACAAAAGCTGATAATGGCTCTCATGACGAGGATATTTCTCGTGAAGATATTCTAGCGAAAGGAATTGTTACTGAAGAAGACTATATTGTTTTAGAGAAATTTACACGTGATTTATTTCAAAGAGGAACTGAAATTGCTGCAGATCGTGGTTTAATTTTGGTTGACACCAAATACGAATTCGGAAAAACAAAAGAAGGAGTTATCGTTTTAATTGATGAAATCCACACACCGGATTCTTCTCGTTATTTTTATGCTGACGGATATCAGGAAAGACAAGATAAAGGAGAAGAGCAAAAACAATTATCAAAAGAGTTTGTACGCCGGTGGTTGATAGAAAATGGTTTTCAAGGACAGGAAGGTCAACAAATACCTGAAATGACAGATGCTTACATTGAATCAGTTTCTGAAAGATATATTGAATTATACGAGAATATTTTAGGTGAGAAATTCGTAAAGGCTGATATTGATAATATTGACCAACGTATTGATAAAAACGTATTAGATTACCTTACTGCTAAAGAGTAATTTTAGGGTTTAAACTAACTATTTAAACCATGAACATTATTACTAATAAAAAAATTGCCTTGCTGTTCTTATTTATGACAGCAGGGCATTTTCTTTTTGCTCAGATTGATAAAAAGGCGACAGAAGAAACTCGAAATTTATATCAGAATCTTAAAACCATTTCAAAAGAGCATATTCTTTTTGGACATCAGCATGCACTGGAATACGGACATGGGTGGTCAGGCGAAACTAACAAATCAGATGTGAAATCAGTTACAGGCTCCCATCCTGCTGTTGTGGGAATCGATTTTAGCGGTTTTTCAGGACAATCAAATGAGAAGATTAAAAATGAGAAAGAAATTTTAAGGCAAAATGTTGTGGACACTTATGATCGTGGCGGGATTACCACTGTTGCCTGGCATTTTAATAATCCGGCATCTGAAGGAGGTTTTTACTGGAAAGACGGAATCTCGACTGCTTCAATTTCCTTAATTAAGCCAGGAGGTTCACATCATGAAGAATATAAAGAAATTTTAAAAACAATCGCTGATTTTGCTAAGTCCGTAAAAGCAAAAGATGGCAAGTTAGCTCCCATGATTTTCAGACCTTATCATGAGTTTGACGGGGACTGGTTCTGGTGGGGAAAAAAATATACCTCTCGTGAAGATTTCATTGCAGTCTGGCAGTTTACGGTTTCGTATTTAAGAGATACTTTGGATGTTCATAATTTCATTTATGCTTTTTCACCCGATAACCGATTTAACTCTGGAGAAGAATATTTGGAGCGATACCCGGGAGATGATTTTGTAGATCTGTTTGGAATGGATGATTACGGTGATTTTGGACGTGACGGAAAATACGACCTGGAAGCTGCAAAAAAGAAATTGAAAATAATCTCAGACGTTGCAATCAAAAAGAAAAAACTGGCCGCTTTTACCGAAACAGGTTTAGAATCGATTCCAAATGCAACATGGTGGACTGAGACTTTATTAAAAACATTACAATCTGAGAAGTTAGAACTGGCTTATGTTTTAGTCTGGAGAAACGATGCTGTGAGTCCAACACATTACTACGCCCCTTTTCCCGGACAAATAAGCGTTCCTGATTTTCTAAAGTTTTACAAAGATTCTTACACTCTGTTTGAAAAAGATTTAAAGAATGTTTATCGCAGGAATTTTAAACTGAAATAAAAATTTCAGCCACAGATTAAATCAATTAATATGATTCACAATCTGTGGCTAAAAATTTAGTTTTCCATTTTTGCTTTCAAATTTACAAGCCCTTTTTGTAAATCATTTCCAATCATTTGATCCATTTTCATCATTGGAAGCATAATATTTATTGGATAGGGCATTACACCACTGATTCCCCATTTTACTTTAGTCTCATCATTGGAAACAGTTTCGGTTGACATAAATGCGACGGCAGTATCCTCCATTGGTTTCTTAAAACGCAGTGCAAAATCTATTCGTTTCCCTTCTATAATTTTTGTTACTTCCTGTTCACCAATACCAACATCCTTTACCTCGCTTTCCCATGCCGAAATTGCTCCGACAGTTCCATCTGTTCCCTTATAAGTCAATTTCATTTTCGGATCAATTTTAGACCAGACACTAAATTCATTTTGATTTTTAAAATATCTGATATAATTAAAAACAGAATCAGCTCGTCTATTAATCGTAATTTCTTTTGTAACAGCATACTCTCTTGGCATAAAATAGGCTGTAATTAATACTATTGATACAATTAAAATAAGCGCAATTAAAATTCTTTTAATGATTAACATGGCTTTGTATTTAATGTGGTTAATAAAAGATTTTATTAGTTTGAAGAGTAGTAAAGTTAAAAAAGATTTATAATATCTCTTTTTTTGATAGGATTTTTTTTCATTTTTTTAAATATAACTGTAACATATTGGCTTATTCATCGTCTATATAGGAAAGATGTAATTTAACATTTTAAAAAGCGTACAAGGGCAACTTATTAAATAAATGTTAAGAATTAGTTAAAACATAGTACCTTGTAATACATAATACAAAAATTAGATTACTTTTACATCAGAATTAAAAAATCATCATCATTAATCAATCAAAAAACAACAATCGTTATGAAAAAATCAATCGTTTACTTAGGAGTAGCTTTAGTAGCTTTTACAAATGTTTCTTTAGCTTCAAATTTCAAGTCTTTTAATGCAGACAAAAAAGTTATAACTTCAGCTTATGATGCCTCACCCCTAAATGTGGCAATTTTAAAAGGAGATCTTCAAATCGTTTTGAAATTTATTGAATACGGCGCTGATGTAAATCAAATTTCAGAAGATATGACCCCTTTAATGACAGCTGCACGTTACAACAAAGTTGAAATCATTAAAATTTTATTGGCACAGGGAGCAAAACCTGGCGTTAAAAATGAAAAAGGATTTACCGCTTTAAAATATGCACAATTATCTAATGCTGCAGAAGCAGTTGCTATTTTGAAAGATTTGAAATAAAAAAACTCTAAAAATTTATAAGAGTTTGAGTTAGTAATTGAAACGACCTTCCTGAGCAGAAGGTCGTTTTTATTTTACTGGTGTTTTAGCCCCAATGGGACTGGCATCCTTTTATGGCGTCCCGATAGCTATCGGGAGCCATAAAAGATATAAGGGACAGCGGGATTAGCTCCTTAATATTATTTGAAATAAGAAAAAGTTTCATTGTTTTCAATTTTCAACAATGATTCATAAATCAGCTTAATTACATTTTCAACATCTTCTTTGTGAACCATTTCTACAGTCGTGTGCATGTAACGCAGTGGCAGTGAAATCAATGCCGAAGCCACGCCTCCATTGCTATAAGCGAACGCATCAGTATCCGTACCTGTAGCCCTGGAAGTAGCATGACGCTGAAAAGAGATGTTTTTCTCTTCGGCAGTATTGACGATTAATTCTCTTAAGTTGTTTTGTACAGCCGGAGCATAAGCGATAACCGGTCCTTTACCAATTTTAAGATCACCTTCTACTTTTTTATCAATCATTGGTGTTGTAGTATCATGGCAAACATCCGTCACAATAGCGACATTGGGTTTAATTCGCTGTGAAATCATTTCCGCACCACGAAGACCAATTTCTTCCTGAACCGAATTCACAATGTACAAACCAAACGGAAGTGTTTTGTTATTTTCCTTCAGCAAGCGTGCTACTTCGGCAATCATAAAACCTCCCATTCTGTTGTCAATGGCACGACAAACAAATTTATTTTCATTTAAGATCATAAATTCATCCGGATAGGTAATTACACAACCAACATGAACTCCCATTTCTAAAACCTGCTCCTTTGTTTCACATCCTAAATCAATAAAAATATTACTTAATTTAGGAATTTCTTCCTTGTCACGTAAACGGGTGTGAATTGCTGGCCATCCGAAAATTCCTTTTACAATTCCTTTTTTTGTATGGATATTTACTCTTTTTGAAGGCGCAATCTGGTGATCAGAACCTCCATTTCGAATTACATATAACAAACCGTCATCTGTAATATAATTTACATACCAGGAGATTTCATCTGCATGGCCTTCAATCACCACCTTAAATGGGGCATCCGGATTGATAACACCAACGGCCGTTCCGTAAGTATCCGTAATAAAAGTATCCACATAAGGCTCCAGATAATTCATCCAGATTTTTTGTCCTTCGCTTTCATAACCTGTCGGCGAAGCGTTATTTAGGTAGCTTTCCAGGAAAGCAATTGAGGTATCTTTTAAGATAGATTGTGTGCTCATAAAAATATTTTTTTGCTAATTTATAAATTTGGTATTACAGTTGTGTATATAATGTATAATTTTACACTTAAATATATATTCCATGAGATTTACAACTTATATTTTATGTTTTCTTTTAATTTCTTTTGCTGCGAAAGCACAAATTACGCCTAAAGAGAGTGAAATGGGCTACACGCTTAGAGAGAATGATTCAATTTTGGGTGATACTATTGAGTTGCCTGAAATTATCATTTCAAAAGAGAAGCTGGATCCGGAAGCACAAAAACAATTCCTTATTCTTCAAAACAGAGTTTACAAAGTTTATCCTTATGCAAGATTGGCAGCAGACCGACTAACAGCGTTAAACAATGGAATGGCACGTTTGAAAACCAGCCGTGAGAAGAAAAAATATTTTAAAATCGTTGAAGACTACCTCAATAATGAGTTTGAGGCGAGGTTAAAAAAACTTTCGCGAAAGCAAGGTCAAATTTTAGTAAAACTTATCAATCGACAGACCGGAATAACAACATACGAATTGGTAAAAACTTTGAAAAGCGGTTTCAAGGCATTTGTATCAAATGCTACGGCTAATATGTTTGATATTAGTTTAAAGAGAGAATATAAACCCTTTGAAGTTGGTGAAGATTACCTGATAGAAACCATTCTTGTAAGGGCATTTGAATCGGGCAGGTTAGCCAATCAAAAACCCGCAAATCCAATTGATTACGGTGCCCTTGAAACACATTGGGAACAAAAAATAGAAGAGCTTAATAAGAAATAAGCATTTCGAAAAATTATAAAACCCCGACCAGAGTTTAAAATTCTGTCGGGGTTTAAAAATTAGTTTCTTACTTCAAGCCAGCCAGACTCTGCTCGATTGTAGCAATTTTTGCCAAAGCATCAGCTTGTTTTTGTTTTTCTATATTTAAAACTTTTTCAGGAGCTCCGTTTACGAATTTCTCGTTTGAAAGTTTTGCTTCTACAGATTTCAGAAATCCTTTAGTATAATTCAACTCTTCTGTTAGCTTTTTGATTTCAGCTTCAACATCAATATTTCCTCCTGAAATCGGAATGAAATATTCATTTGATTTTACACGGAAAGATAATGCACCGTCCACCTTAGCAGAAACATATTCGAAAGCTGAAATATTACCTAATTTCGTTACGATTGTATCAAAATAGGTTGAGATATTCTCGCTGTTGATTGCTTTTAATTCGATAGCATCTTTAAACGGAATATTTTTATCTTTTCTGATTGTTCTAATTCCAGAAATTACTTCGATTGTATTATCAAAATCAGCAATTAAGCTCGCATTGAAAGGTTTCAATTCTGGCCAGGTTGAAACGATTAAAGCTTCTTCAGGCGTTCTTTCTGCGATTAACTGCCAAATTTCCTCAGTTAAGAAAGGCATAAACGGATGCAATAACTTCAAATTGCTTTCTAACATTTCGATCGCTTTAGCGAAAGTTACGCTGTCAATTGGCTGTTGATAAGCCGGTTTGATCATTTCTAAGAACCAGGAACAGAAATCATCCCAAACCAATTTATAAATGGCCATTAATGAATCTGAAATTCTGTATTTCTCAAAATTATCTTCAATATCTACTAAAGTCTGCTGCAATTTTGCTTCGTACCATTCGATTGCCACTTTTGATGATTCCGGCTGTGGAATAGTTTCTGAAACTTCCCAACCTTTAATCAATTTAAACGCATTCCAGATTTTGTTTGAAAACCCTTTTCCCTGATTACATAATTCTTCATCAAACATAATATCGTTTCCTGCAGAAGCACTTAAAAGCAATCCAACACGAACACCATCTGCACCAAAAGCATCAATTAAATCTAAAGGATCGGGAGAATTTCCTAGAGACTTAGACATTTTACGGCGTTGCTTATCCCGAACTAAACCAGTTAAATATACATTTGTAAATGGTTTTTCTCCTGCATATTCGTAACCTGCGATGATCATTCTTGCCACCCAGAAAAATAAAATATCCGGACCAGTTACTAAGTCATTTGTTGGATAATAATATTTGAAGTCTGCACTTTCAGGATCCATTATACCTCCAAAAACTGACATTGGCCATAACCAGGATGAGAACCAGGTATCTAAGGCGTCAACGTCTTGTTTTAGGTTGTCGGTTGTTAGTTGTTGGTTGTTGGTTTTTTCTTTTGCTAATGCTAAAGCGTCTTCAATGTTTTCAGCAACAACAAAATCTTCTTTTCCGTCTCCATAATAATATGCCGGAATTTGTTGTCCCCACCATAACTGACGGGAAATATTCCAATCACGGATGTTGTTTAACCAGTGCGCATACGTGTTTTCGAAACGCTTTGGATGCAATTTGACATCTCCTGTTTCTAAAACTGATTTAATTGCCGGTTTTACTAAATCTTCCATTTTCAGGAACCATTGGTCTGATAATCTTGGCTCGATTACGGCTTTGGTTCTTTCTGAAGTTCCCACTTTATTTAAATGGATTTCGGTCTTCGCCAAAGCTCCAATTTCTTCCAGTTCTTTTGCAATTTCTGTACGAACTACAAAACGGTCTTTTCCTTGATAATGTAATCCGAAACTATTTAAAGTCGCATCTTCATTAAATATATCAACGATTTCAAGGTTGTGTTTTTCACCCAGCGTTTTATCGTTCATGTCGTGCGCAGGCGTTACTTTCAAACATCCTGTTCCGAATTCTACATCTACATATTCGTCTTCGATAATCGGGATTACTCTTCCGCAAATTGGAACGATCGCTTTTTTACCTTTTAAATGTGTAAAACGCTCATCGTTCGGATTGATACAGATGGCAGTATCTCCAAAAATAGTTTCCGGACGTGTTGTAGCAATGGTCAGAAAATCTTCCGAACCTTCGATTTTATATTTTAAGAAAAATAATTTTCCTTGTTGTTCTTCATAAATAACTTCTTCGTCAGAAAGAGTTGTTTTCGCTTCCGGATCCCAGTTTACCATTCGGTATCCTCTGTAAATTAATCCTTTGTTATATAAATCAACAAACGATTTAATTACAGAAGCAGACATATCAGGGTCCATTGTAAATTTAGTACGTTCCCAATCGCATGAAGCGCCTAATTTCTTAAGCTGCTCTAAGATGGTTCCTCCGTATTTATCAGTCCATTCCCAGGCGTGTTTTAGGAATTCTTCGCGGGTCAAATCGTTTTTATTGATTCCTTCTGCTTTTAATTTCGCTACTACTTTTGCTTCAGTAGCAATCGATGCGTGATCCGTTCCCGGAACCCAGCAAGCGTTGAATCCTTTAAGACGAGCACGACGAATTAAAACATCCTGAATCGTATTATTCAACATATGTCCCATGTGAAGGACTCCAGTGACGTTTGGCGGCGGAATTACAATGGTGTACGGTGTTCTATGATCTGGTTCTGAATGAAAATAGTTATTTTTCATCCAGTAATCATACCATTTACTCTCAATCGTCTTAGCGTCAAATTGTGCTGGAATTGTCATTTACTAGGGTTGTTTAATCGTTAATTTGTTTAACCGTTTAATCGGTTTTGATCATCGAATTTCAAATTGATTTGTTTTCTTATTTTCTGTTTAAAAAAATCATTTATAATCAATCTCAACGATTAAACAAATAAACGATTAAACAGTTAAACAAAAAAACTGGTTCAATTTTTGTAATTGTAATTGACAGCAAAAGTAAATAATTAAGTACACTATAAAAAACGAATTAATAATTTGTGTATTAATTAAAAGAAAGTATATTTACTCATATCTTAAAAACAGTTTCAAAATGAAAAATGTTATTAAATTTATTGTAATCGTACTGTTTAGCGTGGCGGGTTATTCACAAAACGGTCCTAAAATTGAATTTTCAGCTCAGGACAACACTATTGATTACGGAAAAATTTCAAAAAGTGACAATGCTGTCAGATCTTTTGAATTTACAAATACAGGTGATGCTCCCTTAACGATAATTTCTGCCCAATCAACACTAAGCACGATAGTCGTTACAAAACCAAGCGCAGCTATTTTACCTGGCAAAAAAGGGAAAATTGACGTAAAATACAACATGACTGCAGGACCAATCCGTAAAACGATTACCGTTGAAACCAATGCTGTAAATTACCCTGACGGAAGAGTAGCTCTTAAGATTAAAGGTGAAGTTTTATAAAAATAATTTCAACGAAAAATAGTAAAACCGTTTCATTAGTTTGAAACGGTTTTTTTTATGGATTTTTGTTCTCTTAATTTTTTATTTATCAACGCAGTCAATGCTAACAAATTTATATTTTACACGTTCAAAGTCAATCGGTTTGTCTTTTACCAGATACGTTACGCCCATTGTAGTCTGCATTGTTCCGTTTCCTAAAATAAGTTGTTTATCCTTTCTTAAAAATGCCATTGGGTTTTTGAATTTATTATTTTTATTTGTGGCATCATGAAAAGTGTAATCTGCAAATAAAGTATCTCCATGAAATTCACCTGTAATTTCTCCCGTTCTTTCCGGAGTATCCACAACTTTCATTATCATGTTACCATTAATCTTTCCGTTTTTTAAAGTATTCAGTTTTAAATCAATGATATCATTTTCATAAGTTGCCTGATAGCATTGTGTACTTACAATCTTTTCTCCATCGGCTTTTGCTGCTTCAGCTGCTTTTTGTTTTTCATCGTTTTTACAGCTTTGTAATGCAATTAAAGGCAAAATCAGGCAAGATAAAACTAGGTTTCTCATAATTGAATATTTTTAATTTCATGATTATCTTTATAAAAATAATAAAAAAGAAGCCAATGAAAAGGCTTCTTAGTTAAATTTATTATTCAAAATCTATAAATTTTTAATTACAAATTCAGATCTTCGGTTCAATTCGTGTTCTTCTTCTGAACAGGCATCATCGGTTTTACACTTTATAATGGGCACAGATTCCCCGTAACCTTTAGCTGTTACTCTTTTAGCCTCAATACCAGATTGTATTATAAATTCCCTGGTTGAACTGGCCCTTTTTTGAGATAAATCTTCATTAAATTTAGCATTCCCTCTCGAATCGGTATGTGATCCAATTTCGATTGCCATTCCTGGATATTTCTTCATTAGCTCTACAACCCTACCCAAAACCACTTTTGATTCTTTTCGGATATACCACATATTATAATCAAAATAAATAGGGTCTGTTTTAATAATAAGCCTGTCTTTATCTCTTACAACATCTTTTTCCTTGGCTAAAATCTGATCTACTTTCTCTTTTTTCTTAACCTCTTCTGCAACGATTTTATCTGCTTTAGCTTTTTTCTCTGCTTCTTTTAAAGCAATTATTGCTACAGCTTCTTTTTTCTTATTTTCTTCTTCTATAATAAGTTCCTGTTTCCTTTTATTTTCTGCAATCTGTTTTTCTTCTTGTTTGACAACTTCTAAAGATTTTAATGCCATTGAAGCATCATTATTTACATTTCTGGTTTTACCCGAAGTTAACGATTTTGAGTTGCTCGTATAACTTTCTTTGGAAGCCAAAACTGTATAATAAGCTTCACAAGGTACAGTAAAACTAAATTTCCCATCAGCAGTTGTTTTTACTAAATTCAATTGCTTTTTATTCGTATCCTGAAGTTCCACAATTGCGTTTTCTAAAGCTAATTTTGTATCAGCGTCTGTTATGATTCCGGTAATGAATTGTTTACAATCTTCAACAATTAAGTCCTTAATTTCTTTTAACTGATAAATATCGTCGCTTCCTTTTCCACCTTTTCTGTTTGATGCAAAAAAGCCTTCTTTTGTATCTGAATCAAAATAAAACGAAAAGTCATCTAAATTAGAGTTAACAGGCATCCCAACATTTACAGGTTTTCCGTATTCTTTTCCTTGAATTTCAGAAACAAAAATATCAAGAGATCCGTATCCTAAATGTCCTTCGGATGAAAAATAGAGCTTATCATCTTTTGATACAAACGGAAACTGTTCTCTTTTGTCTGTATTGATAATTGGGCCTAAATTTTTTGGAGTATCAAAAGCGCCCTGATTTATATTTACGGAATAAATATCAAAAGACCCTAATGTTCCGGGCATATCAGAAGCAAAATACAGTACTTTTTCATCAGCACTTAGCGCAGGATGCTCTACCGAATAATTTTCACTGTTAAAAGGAAGCGAAACTATATTTGTCCATTTTCCGTTAACCAATTCGGCTTTAAAAATCTGAAGGTTTGAAATTTTTTCTTCATTTTTTCTTTTGCTTCCGTTTTTAGAATTATTACGTGTAAAATAAATTGTTTTGCCGTCTTTTGTAAAAACAGCATTCGACTCATGCATTCCGGTTTTTAATTCATTCGAAAAATAATGCGTAATCTGATCTGGTGAATTGATATTTTTGATTGGTACAGCTACAAGATTCAAATAGGTCGCATTATCCCATTTATACTTTTTATCAAATAATCCCGGTTTTAGTTTAACTCCCGCAAAAATCAGACTGTCATTATATTTTACTGCTCCAAACTCGGAATTTGGTGTATTTATAGCTAAATTTTTAATTTCGAAACGATTTCCAATTGCTGAAACATTTTCTAAAGTTTTAGCTTCTTTTTCAAAATTCGCCAAATCTTCACTATTTTCAGATTTTGAGAAATATGTTTTTAAAGCTTCGGTTGCTTCTTCTTTATTTTCTGTAGCTTTCAGGGTTTGTGCGTATCTGAAATAATAATTTCTATCTAAATCCTTATCGTAGTTTTTAATTAAAAGTCTGTAATAACGCTGTGCTTTTATCAAATCATTTGTGTAATAATACGAATCTGCAAGATTTTTAATTACCTCCTGTGAAGGTTTTTCTTCGGCTAATTTCTCATATAAAACAATGGCTTCAGGATAATATGTTCTGTCAAAAAAACGTTTGGCCCTAGCTAAATCCTGATCTTGGGCATTTATAAACTGTATAGAAAATACGAATATAATAACAAATAATCTTTTCATATTTTTCATTTTAAAAGAATCTTGGTGATTTATCATATCCTTTTCCTAATAAATCCAAATCAAATAACAGCATAATCTCGTGCGTTCCCGAATTAAACTGTCCTAAATTTGAAACGGTATAATCATAAGCATATCCAATCCTTAGGGACGGTGTAACATTTATATTCATCAAAGCACTTACAGCATCATTAATTCTATAAGCAGCACCCAATTCAAACTTATCATTGTATAAAACATTGGCAGTAAGATCTACTGTAACCGGAGCTCCCGGCACAAACTTTGACATAAATGCCGGTTTTAATTTAAACTGATCGTTAATTTGAAAAACATATCCGGCCGTTAAAAAAGCATGTATATTTTCGGAACCATAAGCGTTAATTCCTGATTTTTCTTCAATGTGTTTTGAACTCAATAAATTTGGGACAGATAATCCGATATAATATTTATCAGTAAAATAATAGGCTCCTGCTCCAATATTTGGTTTTGTTACGTTTATATTTTCGGCGAAAGCCAAATCTGTTGCAGGATCCGTAAAACGAAATCCGTTAAAATTGGTTTGCAAAGAAGTAAATCCGGCTTTTACCCCTAAAGAAAGCCTGTTTTTTCCTTCTAATTGAAGTACATAAGCAAAATCAACATAGAAATTATTCTCTTTTTTTGCACCATCCCCAATATCATCTGAAATTAATGAGGCGCCAACTTCAATCTTTTCGCTTAAAGCAGTATGCCCAAAAAAAGTAAATGTTTTTGGTGCTCCAACAGCTCCTACCCATTGTGTTCTATATAATCCTCCTAAATTTATCATTGCAGACGTACCAGTGGCATATGCCGGATTTACCACACTCATATTGTACATATAATGGGTGTACTCAGGATCTTGCTGAGCTGAAGCTGATGTGATATAAAAAAGGAAACTTATAAGAAGTATTATTTTTTTCATTTGAAATATATTAAATGTAAATGAAGATTATCTATTTAAATAAAGACGACCTTGCTGAGGCGGTTTATTATCTTTATTGAAATGAATAACATAAAAATAGACTCCATTTGGCACTATCCCATCACCAAAGCCGGCTCCTTCAGAATTTTTTCCATCCCAATCCGGTTTATTTTTATTTCCTTTAAACAAAATATTGCCATATCGATTATAAATTTCGAGAGTGTAATTTGGATATAAGAAATCAATTTTAAGAATCGTAAAAGTGTCGTTTACATTATCTCCGTTTGGTGAGAATCCATCAGGTACAAAAAAAGTTTCATATTCGGTTTCATCACAATGACTCAGGGAAACCTTAACTTCTAAATGATCTTCTGAAATACAATTTGTAGATGTTGATAAGCCGAAACCATAATACGTTTTATTATCTATAAGTAGAGTTGACGGGGTTAACAAATTACCATTGCTTACAGCATCGTACCAGACTACTGTCGATGCCACATTTGTGTTATTAGATAAATTTAAAATAACAGGATTTTCTAAACCGCAGAAATTTTGTCCATCAGTATCTAAGATTGGTGCTGGCGAATCACTTACTGTAACTGTAATCATAGTTGATGATGAAGTACAGCCTGCTGTTGAAGTTTCTGTTACCCAATAATCCTCGGATTTTAAAACATAAGTATTAGGCAAAGGTGTAGTCAGAGCTGATGAATTATACCATTTATACTGAGGGCCATTTGGAACTAAATTTGCAATCGTAGCCCGATCAACTTTACAAAAAGGACGATTACCCGAAACGGGAGCAGCCGGAATAGCATTTATTACAAATGTATCATAAACTGTTGTCAAATTTACATCGCAAGTAGTATCATTATTTACCAGGTTGGTAATCGAAATCGTCGTAGAACCAGTATTTGGAAGTAAAATAGCCGGAATAGTAAAATTAGCTTTTCCATCAATAACAGCTAAAGTTACAGTCTGTACTGCTGAATTACTACCGGATAATAAATATGTAATTGTAACATTTGTAAGTGTTCCTAAACCGGTAACTGAAGCTGAAAAAGTTTTATTAAAACAATCATCTGAAACACCAATTTTCAAGTTGGTTACTTCGGGTAATTTATTAATGATTAAATTTCCGTTTAAATTAGCAGTATTTGTACAATATGGAGTGGCCGCGTTGGTAATATTAGTAATCGTAATAATTGCGTTACCGCTATTTGAATTTAAATTTGAAGGAATCGTAAAACTTCCACTTCCATTTATAACATTAACCGTTGCCGTTTGAGCCGTTGCTGTATTGGTTCCCGAAACATTATATAAAATAGTATATGCGCCGTCTTCTAATCCCGAGGCATTTGATATTAATGCCTGAGAACTTTTATTCTGACAGGTCACAGCCAGTGTTAAATTGGCCCCGTTTAAAACCGGTGTTTTATAAACATGTAAAACGTCTGATAAATTATTAATGATATTTACACAGCCGCCTTCACTGCTAAATTCATTTATTTTTGTAATGGTTACGGTAAAACTGCCCGACTGCCTAAAATAATTCCTGCTTATAGGAAAAATTAAAACTCCATTATTAAATGTTGACAATACTGTATGTGAACCTCCATTTGGTCCTGAAACTGTATAATCTATATAATATTGACCATTCGGAATATTCTGAATTCCCTGGTTTAATATGCCCGAATAAGTTGCAGTTTGAATGTCAGACTCGCAAATATCTTTCCTTACTTCTAAAGTTGCACCCGTAAAATCGTATTTCTTTTCAATTTTAATTCTTACATCAGCTGTTTCTACCCTACATACCGGACTTGTTGGTAAAACAGTATACGTAAAAGTATAAGTTCCTATTCCATAATTATTAAAGATATATTGAACATCAATATTATGATCTTTTATAAAGGTAATTTGGCCTGTACCGTTATTATCAGTCCAGGTTCCTCCCATATCTTCACCAACAACCCAGTCATTTAAGTCAAGATTAGAATATACCGAAAAATCACTGTCTTCACATAATATTAATTGTGAAGGCTTTCCCGGCTCCGGGGATCTAAAAACAGTTACAAATCCTGTTGAAGAAACAGCCGGACAATTTCCAATAGCGGCAATAGAATATGTAAATTGATGATTCCCAACACCTAAAACTTCTGCATCAACAATACTATTCACAGGAGTTCCATTTACATCATACCAATTTCCACGAGATTGCGGACTCAAATAACTATTCGCATTGAATATCTGAAAAAGATTAAATGAACGATCATCACTACAGGCCGAAGCTCTTTCTGCAACACCTGCATATCCGCCAATAATAACTTCGATAGTTGCTGAATTATCTGTACATCCATTGACTCCTGTAACTGTATAAGTATAGTGATAAGTACCACTAACAGGAATTACCTGCGCATTTAAAACTCCTGTGGTTTCATTTAAACCTCCTGAATTATCATCATCTGACCATGTACCTCCGGGAACTGCAGTAACCCCTAATAAAGGAAACAAATCTATTGTCTGACTACTAACATTGGGTATGTCACAAACTTCAAAAGGAGTCGATGAGTCCAGACCCGCACATTGTGCAAAACTTTTAGTAGGAAGTAAAAGAAAAATAAGTAGATAAGAGCTAAATGCAATTAAGGAAAAGTATTTCTTAACCATAAATTTTCAATGTATTTTTGTTAAAATTACTTAAATTATTTAATAAAAAGTATAGAAACAGTCAAACGCAAGGCTAATAACCTAATTACCAATCGAAAAGCACTTTAATTTAAGAAAAAAGCTACAGTTCATCTTCAAGTCTAAACCGAAACTTTAACAATACACTATTTCGTTCGACTTCTAAATTAATCCAAATATCATCTTCTGATTTTAAAAGATTATTAATTTGTTGTAAGGTATATTTATAAGGTTTGTTTCCATTTATACTGATAATTATATCTCCTTTTAGCAAACCGCATTTTTCGGCCGCTGACTTTTTACGCACATTTACAATTTCATAAATAGGCTTTAATTGAAATTTATATCTAAAATCATTGTTATTATTGCCATTATAATTTTCATCATTTGAAGTACTTACTCTAACAGTTTCTAAGTGTACCGTTTCCTGAACCCACTGCAAACCATTATGCTGGATTGTAATTCCACTTTTATTGTAACTAAATGGTTCGTTGAATTTGTTATTTTTTTTAAGATACATTTTTTTATCTGCATAATCCATCACAATTGTAAACCGCTTTAAAACTTCACCACCAACAGAACCTATTCGATTGGCAACCATTTTTACATTTTTTATGGAACTGGAGTCTGGAAAAGAAACAATAGGATTTTTAAAATCAAAATCAGCCAGTGAAAATTCATCTATTTTTGCCCTGTGCCCCTCAATGTCGCCACTAAATCCTTTTCCCAAAAAATCAGGAAAATTCTTTTCAGGCAGCTTTATTTTATCATTTTCAAAAACCCAGAATGAATCACTATTTCCAATATCCACAAGTAATTTTGCGGGAATATTTACATTTTTCACTATTGCAGATGCCATCAAATAAGGCTTTGATCTTTCAATTGTAATGGGAATTGCTTTAAATTTTTTATTTAAAGCAATCCTTATTTTTTCATTGTTTTGGTGAACAAAAATTCTTTTCTTTTGATAATTAATCTCTACAATATTATTTTTAAAAAACTTGTATCCAATTATTCCGTTAACAGGTATTCCAATATGGGAAGATAAATTAAACCCCTGATCTAAAATAATATAAACTAAATGGTTTTCGGATTTTAAACCATGTGTTTCCAGAATATTGTTAGTTGATTTTAATCCTTCTATTTCCTCCTCGCTGCCAAGGCCCCGAAGTTTAATTTTTTCAATATTTTTAAAACTAACCTCTTTTTTATCCTCCATGCTGAATAAAATTGTTTCATCGACACCCGAATCTAATAAAAAATTCAGTTCAATACCATTAACTTTTATTGGGATAAAAACCAGGTTATTAATCAGCTTAAAAGGAATTACAACTTTCTTTTTGTGCTTTTCCATTAAAAAATCATCCTGAGCTTTTAGTGCAAAAGATGCCAAAAATCCAAAAAATAATAGAATATATTTTTTCATTGACAATTTTTTATTATAAAATTACTAAAAATATTGATTATTGTTACATTTTTATAAGTACCTGTATTGTTGGCGTTAAATTCGAAAAAAAAATGCAAATTTGCACTTCAATAATAAAACTCATGCCAACAATTTCACACAAAGGCAAAAACATGCCCGAATCTCCGATACGCAAGCTTGCTCCTTATGCAGATAGTGCTAAAAAGCAAGGTAAAAAAGTGTATCATTTAAACATTGGTCAACCGGATATCAAGACACCCGAAGTGGCCATCGAGGCGGTAAAAAATATTGATTTAACTCTTATTGAATACAGCCCTTCAGCGGGATATGAAAGTTATAGAAAAAAATTAGCGAAATTTTACCAACGCCAAAATGTAAATGTTAATGCAGAAGACATCATTGTAACTACTGGTGGTTCTGAAGCCTTACTTTTTGCACTGGCCACAATTACAGATCCTGGTGATGAAATCATTATTCCGGAACCTTTTTATGCTAATTACCATGCCTTTGCATCTTCTACAAGCGCAACTGTAGTACCTCTTGTTTCTACAATCGAGAGTGCTTTTGCATTGCCTAGTATTGATGAAGTTGAAAAACTGATTACAACAAAAACAAAAGCAATCTTAATTTGCAATCCCGGAAATCCAACCGGTTATTTATATACTGAAGCAGAAATTAAACAATTAGCAGGCTTAATAAAAAAGCATGATTTGTATTTAATTGCTGATGAAGTTTATCGCGAGTTTTTATATGATGGAGATGATGAACATTTTTCTGTAATGAATTTAGATGATGTACAGCAAAATGTAATCATGGTCGATTCTGTTTCAAAACGTTACAGTATGTGTGGTGCCAGAATTGGCTGTTTGGTAACAAAAAACAAACAGGTTTTAGCAACGGTAATGAAATTTGCTCAGGCACGCTTGAGTCCGCCCACAATTGAACAAATTGCTTGTGAAGCTGCAATAGATACTCCTCAAAGTTATTTTGATGAAGTAATTTCAGAATATAAAAGCCGTCGTGATACTTTGATTACTGAACTAAACAAAATTGATGGCGTAATCGTAACCAAACCTAAAGGAGCATTTTATTGTATTGCACAATTACCAATACAAAACTCTGAAGATTTTGCCCAATGGCTTTTGGAAAGTTATGATTTAAACGGACAAACTGTAATGGTTGCACCTGCTGCCGGTTTTTATTCAACTCCGGGAATGGGATTAAATCAGGTCCGAATTGCTTATGTATTAAACAAAGAAGATTTAATTACCGCCGTTAACATATTAAAAGAAGCACTTATCGTTTACAATAAAAAATAATAAGAGCTAATTATAAACTTGCAAAAGACAATAACTGACTAAGTTATTGTCTTTTGTGTTTTTAATAAACATACATTTGATTTTAATTTAGATTATATCCTAAAAGGAGCAATTAAATAGTAAAAACGATAGAAAAGGTTTCCTATTTATTAATTACCTTTACCGCCTTAAAAAGATATACCACATTATAATAGTAGTTTTTAATGATAAATAACGAAGATTTTTTAGACGAAATTGGTGACAGTCACTTCAGCAGCAATGCAAAAAACCCATTAAGAGAGGATGCTTTTGATATCACTGACGAAGAAAAAATAGAAAAAATAAAAAAAGATGTCGAAAACATTCTGCAGACACTTGGAATGGATTTGACCGACGACAGCATAAAAGGAACTCCAAACAGAGTTGCAAAAATGTTTGTAAAAGAAATTTTTGGAGGCCTTAATCCTGCAAAACAACCAAAAGCATCTACTTTTGACAATAATTACAAATATGGTGAAATGTTAGTAGAAAAAAACATTACTGTTTATTCTACATGCGAACACCACTTATTACCAATTATCGGACGTGCTCACGTTGCTTATATATCCAGCGGAAGAGTTATCGGATTATCTAAAATGAACCGAATTGTAGAATATTATGCAAAAAGACCTCAGGTTCAGGAACGTTTAACGATGCAGATTGTACAAGAACTTCAAAAAGCTTTAGGTACTGAAGATGTTGCCTGTGTTATTGATGCAAAACACCTTTGCGTGAATTCAAGAGGAATTAAAGATATCGAAAGCAGTACAGTAACATCTGAATTCGGTGGGAAATTCAAAGATCCGCAAACGAAAAGAGAATTTTTGGATTATATTAAGTTAGATACACAATTCTAACTTTTTACAATATTTCTATTATATTTATGGTCTAGCCCTGATGGAAGCGACATCCTTTTATGGTGGGGTTCACCATAAAAGATACAGCGGACAGCAGGAATAGCTCCTAAAAAATCAACTAAAAAAATTATGCCACTATATAGCAGTCAGCCATTAAAAATATACAACTCACTTTCGGGTGAAAAAGAAAATTTCAAACCAATCCATGAAGGAAATGTTGGAATGTATGTTTGCGGACCTACTGTTTACAGCAATGTACACTTAGGAAATGTGAGGACTTTTATGTCATTTGACGTAATTTTTAGGTATTTTCTACATTTGGATTATAAAGTACGTTATGTCCGAAACATTACAGATGTAGGACACATCGTTGATGATGTTGATGAAGGTGAAGATAAAATTGCAAAAAAAGCACGTTTAGAGCAATTAGAGCCAATGGAGGTCGTTCAGCGATATACTGTTGATTTTCATGATATTCTAAAAGCATTCAATTTTTTACCTCCAAGTATTGAGCCAACTGCAACGGGACACATTATTGAACAAATCGAAATCATCAAAAAAATAATTGATACCGGAATTGGTTATGTAGCCAACGGATCAGTTTATTTTGATGTTGTCAAATATAACGAAACCAACAATTACGGAATTTTAAGCGGTAGAAATATCGAAGATATGCTAGCCAACACCCGTGACCTTGATGGTCAGTCCGACAAAAGAAATCCACAGGATTTTGCACTTTGGAAAAAAGCAGAGCCTGAACATATCATGAGGTGGCCTTCTCCATGGAGCGATGGTTTTCCTGGCTGGCATCTTGAATGTACTGCAATGAGCACCAAATATCTTGGAAATCACTTTGATATTCACGGTGGCGGAATGGATTTAAAGTTTCCACACCACGAATGTGAAATTGCCCAAAACGAAGCCTGTACAGGTCAATCTCCGGTAAATTACTGGATGCATGCCAACATGCTTACACTAAACGGTAAAAAAATGGCAAAATCTACCGGAAATAATATCTTACCGGGAGAAATTTTAAGTGGAGAAAATACCGTTTTAAGCAAACCGTTTTCTGCATCTGTAACGAGATTTTTTATGTTACAGGCACATTACCGCAGTATTTTAGATTTTTCTGATGATGCCATAACTGCTTCCGAAAAAGGATACAAAAGATTAATGGAAGCACTTGATGCTTTACCAGCAATTTCTGCAGACAATTTAAGCTCTATTGATTTCACTAAATGGAAACAATTGTGCTACGATGCAATGAATGATGATTTTAACACTCCTATTTTAATTGCACAATTATTTGAAGGAGTTCGTTATATTAATTTACTTAAAGAAGGTAAAGAGACCATTTCAACTGAAGATTTAAAATCATTTTCAACGTCAATTAATGCTTTCGTTTTTGATGTTTTAGGCTTAAGTGATGAAAAGGCTGCCGACAGTAATAACGACAAATTAGAAGGCGTGGTAAACATGCTTATCGGAATGAGAAATCAGGCAAGGGCTGATAAAAACTTCGCTCTTTCTGACCAAATTAGAGATCAGTTAATTACTTTAGGCATTCAATTGAAAGACGGAAAAGAAGGTACCAGCTTTTCGATATAAACCAATTCATTTCTAATAAATCATGAAAGTCATAACTCCATTTGTTTTATTAGTACGCTTTTATCAAAATGCTATTTCGCCATTTACACCAGCGTCATGCCGATTTGAACCAACATGTTCAAGTTATATGATTGAAGCTTTACAAAAACATGGATTATTTTATGGCGGATACTTGGGAATAAAACGTATTTTAAGCTGTCATCCTTGGGGAAAAACAGGCTATGATCCGGTTCCTGAAAAGAAATGTTCGCATAAACATTAACTTTTAATAAAGACTTACTCCGCTTTAAATATTTATTTTTACTGTATCTAAAAATTATAATACTACATGACACACGCTTTAAACATCGTTTGGAATCCTTCAGAAGGAATCGATTTAGGATTTTTTATGATTCGCTACTACAGCTTAATGTTCGTAATTGCTTTTGGTTTAGGTTGGTTCCTGATGAAAAAGATTTTCGAACGCGAAAACGAATCAATTGACAAACTGGATTCATTATTTGTCTGGACCGTTTTAGCAACTTTGATTGGCGCCCGCTTGGGTCATGTTTTATTTTATGACTGGGAATACTTTAGAAATCATTTACTTGAAATCTTCCTGCCATTTAGATTTGAACCCAAATTCGAATTTACAGGATTTCAGGGACTAGCAAGTCATGGTGCTGCTATTTCAATTGTTATTGCTATGTATTATTATAGCAAAATGATTTTAAAACGTCCTTTATTATGGATTTTAGACCGCGTAGTGATTCCGGTAGCCAGTGGTGCTATCTTTGTACGTATCGGAAACTTTATGAACTCTGAAATTATCGGAAATGAAACAACTTCTACATTTGGCATTCGCTTTCTCCATGACCAGTTCAGTAAAAATGAAGCTGTTAATGCAACTAAAATTGGTGATCCAAAAGAAGCTTATACTGCTATTGCAACAGACCCTAAATTTGCTGATTTGTTAGCTCAGGTTCCGGCGAAACACCCAACACAATTATATGAAGCTTTCTGCTACATTTTTGTATTTACGATTTTATTCTTTTTGTATTGGAAAACAAATGCAAGACTTAAATCAGGCTACTTATTTGGCTTATTTTTAGTTCTTTTATTTGTGGTAAGGTTTATAGTAGAATTTGTAAAAGAAAGCCAAGGCGGTTTTGAAAGTGCATTAGGTTATTTCTCAACCGGACAATGGTTAAGTATTCCATTTATAATTATTGGACTTTTCTTCATCATTAGAGCACAAAGAAACCCTATAGCGACATCTTAAACAAATAATTCAATTAAAATATGCCCAATACGTTTTTTAGTGTATTGGGCATTTTTTGTTTCATACCTAACGTAACATTCTTCAATATCCAATTAATTATTAGTAACCGTCTTAATCTTTATCTTTAAAAGCAGAAATCATCACATATAACAACTTTCTGTCCTGCTGTTCGCTATATCTTTTTCCGGTTAAAGAAACCAAAAAAAGGATACCGCTCCCATCAGGGCTAAATTAGAAATTTCCTTTTCAAAAAAACCTGACTGTAAGTATGTACAAAGCATCAAACCTTTTAAAAAATCTTTTGATACAAATAAACTCTAACGCAAATACATAAACAAGCAGTTACTAACTTCTTTACTAAGAAATCAGAATTATTGATTCTTATTTTTTTTTTTAGTACGATCCATTTTTTCTCTTATAAAAAAATTACGAAAAAAAAAAGATCCAACTTTCGTTGGATCTTTCTATAATTTAAAACTTGTAATTATTCTTTAGTATTATGTTTGTCTTCGATTGTATGTTTCTCATCTTTAGAAATCGTATCAACCAATACCGGTGTAGCGATAAATAACGAAGAGTAAGTTCCTACCACAATACCTACTAACATTGCAAAGATAAATCCTCTAATTGACTCTCCACCAAAGATAAACATCGTTAACAACACAATAATCATCATTAATGAAGTATTCAATGTTCTTGATAATGTAGTATTAATAGAAGCGTTTACGATATCTTCAAAGCTACCTTTACGGTTTCCAACAATAAACTCTCTAACTCTGTCAAATACAATTACAGTATCATTCATAGAGTAACCAATAACGGTAAGAATCGCAGCGATAAAGTGTTGATCCATTTCCATGTGGAAAGGCATGAACTTATAACATAAAGAGTAGATCCCTAATACAAAGATTACGTCATGCGCTACAGCTGCAATCGCACCTAATGAATATTGCCATTTACGGAAAGAAACCATCAAGTAAAGGAAAATTGCTGCCATCGCTCCAAGAACCGCCCAATATGAGTTTGTTTTAATATCTTCAGAGATAGAAGCTCCAACTTTAGAAGATTGTAAAACTCCAACTTTTTTACCGTCAAAAGTATTAGTAAATTTATCATAAGTCACATTAGGGAAATATTTAGCCAATGATTTATATAATATTTGATTCACTTCCTCATCAACAGCTACTCCATCTTCTTTGATTTTGTATTTTGTAGTGATTTTCAATTGATCATCATCACCTAAAATTTTAGCTTCAACCGGAGTTCCAAAAGCTGCAGACAATTCATCTGAAACAACTGTAGCATCTACAGGTTTTTCAAATTTCACCTGAAATGTTCTTCCACCAACAAAATCAACACCTTCATCTAATCCATTCACGAAGAAGATAGAAATTAAACTTACTACCACTACAATTGAAGAGAAAATATAAGTGAATTTTTTGATTTTAATAAAATCAAAGTGGAAATTAGTAAACCAGTTTTTAGTAATATTTGTAGAGAAAGTTAAATCACCTTTTCCGGCAATGTTTCTGTCAATAAAAATTCTTGCAATAAAGATTGACGTAAACAATGACGTTACAATACCAATAAGTAATGTTAAAGCAAAACCTTTGATTGGTCCTGTTCCAAAGATAAATAAGATCGCTCCAGTTAAAACGTGCGTAACGTTTGCATCAATGATAGAACGCATTGCACCATGCCATCCGTAAGAAGCAGCAACTGCTTCAGATAATGATTTACCTTCACGCAATTCTTCTTTTGCTCTTTCAAATATAATAATGTTCGCATCTACCGCAGTACCCAATGTCAATACGATACCTGCAATACCTGGTAATGTTAATACAAAACCAAAACTTGCCATAATTCCGAATAAGAAAAGTAAGTTTAACAATAACGCAAGGTTAGCATACAAACCTGCTTTACCATAATAGAATACCATCCATCCGCAAACTAATAAAAATCCTAATATAGATGAAATTGTTCCCGCATCAATTGCTGCCTGTCCTAAAGATGGTCCAACAACAGTCGATTGAATAATATCTGCAGAAGCTGGTAATTTACCTGCATTTAATACGTTTGCTAAATCTTTAGTTTCAGCTACATCAAAAGAACCTGTAATTTCAGATCTTCCTCCAGCAATTGGTCCGCTTGTTACTCCTGGTGCAGAATAAACTACATTATCCAAAACAATAGCAATATAGCTTTTTTGAGAAAAAGCTCTTCCTGTCAATTCTTCCCAGATTTTAGCTCCCTGACTGTTCATTTGCATAGAAACAGCTGGTTTTCCTAATTGGTCAAAAGTATCTTTTGCATCCGTAACAACACCTCCGCTCATAGCAGGAGCGTTATCTCTGTTTCCTTTTAAAGCATATAATTCTACAGCTTCAATATCTTTTCCTTTAGCATCTTTTGTAGTAGTTGGTTTGCTCCACACAAATTTTGCATTGTGTTGGTCAGCAGCCAATAAAACTCTAATTTCCGGCCTTTTAAAATACTCGTTAACAATTGCAGTATCTTTTGGCGCAAAATAACCTAAGACCGGTCCACCACCCTGACCAATCATTTTGTCAAATAATGGATTGTTTCCTTTTTTAGTATCAACTGAATCTTTAGCATCAGTCAATAAAGCATTCAATGAATCTTTAACAACAGCTTTAGTTTCTGTTTTTTTGATTTCAGTCTTTTTTAATGCCTCGTTAGAAGCTACTAAAAAGTTTCCGATTTCTTCAATTTTAAAAGTTTCCCAAAACTCTAATTGAGCTTTTCCTCCTAATAATTTTTTAATTCTGTCAACATCTTTTGCACCTGGAAGTTCTACTAAGATTCTTCCGGTTTCACCTAATTTTTGAACGTTTGGCTGAGTAACACCGAATTTATCGATACGCTCTCTTAGTACTTTAAAAGCACTTTCAACAGATTCATCAACTTTTCTTTTAATTACTTTTTGAGCTTGCGCATCAGACATTTGAAAATCGATACCACCTTCACCCTGTAAACTTCTGTTTGCAAAAATATCTGGTGAAGCTAATTTTGTAGTTCCGTTTGAATTCGCTTCAAAAGCTTCAAAAAACTTATTTAAATAGGTTTTGTTTCCTTCTAAATTTGCACTTGCATCAGCTAATGATTTATTAAATACAGGGTTTTTAGAATTGTTAGCCAATCCTTTCAAAACATCTTTTATAGAAATCTGAAGAATCACATTGATTCCTCCTTCTAAGTCAAGACCTTTATTTAATTGTTTGTTTTTTACTTCATTATAAGTAAAATCAGTAAAACCAAGATTCAATACTTTTTCTTTACCAATAGAATCCAAATATTTTAATTCTTTGTCAGGATTGTTTCCTGCTAAAGCCTTAGCTTCACTTTTGACATTATTAGCCACAAAAGTGAAAGAAAGTTGGTAAATACTCACCAATGCAAATAGAATTGCGAAAAATTTAATAAGTCCTTTATTCTGCATTATTACTAAAAATTAATTATGTTTTATTGTTTATTTTGTTTTAAAGTCCCATAAAATAAGCCCTGACATGATTTTTAAAAACTAAAAAACTAAATCACGAATTACCACATTTTTTTTAAACCGAGCAAATATATAATTCTCGAAAAGATTAACCAATTTATTTATTAATTAATCTCAAAAAAAAGACTGCAAAAGTGCAGCCTTTTTCTTTTTTTTCGAAAATCTTTATATTAAAATCGACTTTAAAGCATCATTCATACTCCTAACCGCATCTGCACTCTTCGCAAACAGCGCTCTTTCATTCTCATTTAATTGAATGTCTAAAATTTCTTCAACTCCATTTTTACCAATTATACACGGTACTCCAATACATATATCTTTTTGCCCGTATTCTCCATCTACAAAAACAGAGCATGCTATCATTTTCTTTTGATCATTCAAAATACTATCTACCAAAAAAGCAACTGAAGCACCAGGAGCGTACCAAGCCGATGTTCCTAAAAGCCCCGTAAGCGTAGCTCCTCCTACCATCGTATCAGCTGCAACTTTTTGCAGTACTTCTTCTGAAAGGAATTCCGTTACCGGTATCCCATTATAGGAAGCGAGACGAGTTAACGGAATCATAGTGGTGTCACCATGGCCTCCAATTACCATTGCTGAAATATCATTTGCCGGCTTATCTAAAGCTAAAGAAAGATAGGTTCTGAAACGTGAACTATCTAATGCTCCGCCCATACCAATTATTCTATTCTTAGGCAATCCGGTTGACTTTAAAGCTAAATAGGTCATAGTATCCATTGGATTAGAAACTACAACTATTATGGTATTAGGTGAATGCTTTAATACATTCTCGGCAACTGTTTTTACAATTCCTGCATTAATACCAATTAATTCCTCACGAGTCATTCCCGGTTTTCTTGGAATTCCTGATGTAATTACAACTACATCACTTCCGGCAGTTTTAGAATAATCATTGGTCACCCCAGATACTTTGGTATTAAAACCTGTATTTGTGGCACATTGCATAATATCCAACGCCTTACCTTCGGCAAAACCTTCTTTAATATCCAACAATACAACTTCGCTTGCAATTCCTCTATAAGAAATAACATCCGCACAAGTGGCTCCAACATTTCCTGCTCCTACAATGGTAACTTTCATATTTTATACTTTATTGGTTATTAGTTAATTCGCTTATTTATAATCAAAAATTCGTTTAATCGTTTAGTAAATTTAAACAATTAAACGAATTGACAACTAAATTTTATTAGGCATCAATGTTGGCATAAACTGCATTTTTTTCGATGAATTCTCTACGTGGCGGTACTTCATCACCCATTAACATTGAGAAAACCCTGTCAGCTTCAGCTAAACTATCAATATTCACCTGACGAAGAGTTCTGAAATCAGGATCCATTGTAGTTTCCCATAATTGCTCTGCATTCATCTCTCCAAGACCTTTATAACGTTGAATCGCTGCACTTCCACCCATTCTTTCATTAGCCTGATCACGCTGAACGTCATTCCATGCATACTCTTTTTTATTTCCTTTTTTAACCAAGTATAAAGGCGGAGCTGCAATGTAAACATGACCTTCTTCAATCAATTCTTTCATAAAACGGAAGAAGAACGTTAATATTAAGGTAGAAATGTGACTACCGTCGACATCAGCATCACACATGATAATTACCTTATGGTAACGCAGTTTTGAAAGGTTCAATGCTTTACTATCTTCTTCTGTTCCCACAGTAACACCAAGCGCAGTAAAAATATTTCTAATCTCTTCGTTTTCGAACACTTTATGGTGCATTGCTTTTTCAACATTCAAAATCTTACCTCGTAATGGTAAAATCGCCTGAAAAGCACGATCACGACCTTGCTTGGCCGTCCCACCTGCCGAGTCTCCCTCGACAAGATAAACTTCACATCTTGCAGGATCCTGCTCAGAACAATCTGAAAGTTTTCCTGGCAATCCACCACCACCCATAACGGTTTTACGCTGCACCATTTCACGTGCTTTTTTCGCAGCGTGACGGGCTTGCGCAGCCAAAATTACTTTTTGGATAATGATACGGGCATCATTTGGATTTTCTTCCAAATAATTTTCCAGCATTTCTCCTACAGCCTGAGAAACCGGAGAAACTACTTCTCTGTTTCCTAACTTAGTTTTTGTTTGCCCTTCGAATTGTGGCTCAGCAACTTTTACAGAAATAATAGCTGTTAATCCTTCACGGAAGTCATCTCCCGCAATCTCGAATTTCAATTTATCCAACATCCCGGAAGCATCGGCATATTTTTTAAGGGTTCTTGTTAAACCACTTCTAAAACCTTGTAAATGCGTCCCTCCTTCGTGTGTGTTGATATTATTTACGTAAGAAAAAATATTCTCCGTATAACTTGTATTGTAAATCAGGGCGACTTCAACCGGAATTTCACCTTTTTCGTGATCCATGCTGATTACGTGAGAAACAATCGGCTCACGGTTTCCGTCTAAATAACGAATATATTCTTTTAGTCCTTCTGTTGAATGAAAAACTTCACTTCTGAATTCTCCTTTTTCATCCACTTCTCTTTTATCGGTAAAAGTGATTGTAATTCCTTTATTCAGGAAAGAAAGTTCACGCATACGTGCCGATAATGTATCATAAGAGAACTCTGTAGTCTGAGTAAAAATAGTATTATCAGGATAAAAAGTCTGACGTGTACCTCTTTTATCTGTTTCTCCTATTTGTTTTACCGGATATAATGATTTTCCTCTCTCATATTCCTGCTCATAGATTTTACCTTCTCTAAAAACAGTCGATTTCATATGAACTGAAAGTGCATTTACAACTGAAACTCCAACACCATGTAAACCTCCGGAAACTTTATAAGAATCTTTATCAAATTTACCTCCTGCACCAATTTTAGTCATTACAACCTCAAGTGCAGAAACGCCTTCTTTTTTATGTAAATCAACCGGAATACCACGACCGTTGTCTTCAACAGTTACAGAACCATCTTCGTTTATTGCAACACCAATAGTATCACAATGCCCTCCCATCGCCTCATCAATAGAGTTATCAACAACCTCATAAACCAAATGGTGCAGCCCTCGAACCCCTACATCTCCAATATACATCGATGGACGCATTCTTACGTGCTCCATTCCTTCTAATGCCTGAATACTATCTGCTGAATAATTGTTCTTCTTGATTTCTTCGCTCATATAATTTATTCTAAAAAAATGTAATTATTGTCTTAACACGCAAATATATAAAAACGCAATTTATATACCTCTTAAAAATACCATTTAAAGCCCTAAGTTATTAACACAATTGTCTGAAAAATCAAAATATAAATCTAAAAGCTAACTTTAAATTACAATTTCTTAAATTACAGATTCTAAAATAGGAATAGCATAAAAAAAACCGAAATAAGCATTAAATGTCATTTCAGTTTTTTAAATTAATTTTCAAATTCAAATTTGAAAATTAAAAATAAGTTTAATTCTTAAACCGTCACACCGGCTTTTGCGATTTCAGTATCTGCCTTTAGATGTGCAGCATTAGCTCTCCCGCTTGGATCAAGGTTGTCCTGCCATTTCGGAATCCATTTCCTTACTGTTTGTGCTGCACTGACCTGCGGATAATATTTATGAAAAATAGACCTGTACAAATACGCCTCTTTTGTTGTTGGCGAATTATACGGAAATTCCACACTCGCACCAGCCAATTGTTCATCTGAAACCTGAGAAGCACAATATTCAATTAACTGATCTACCCAATTATAACCCACTCCGTCTGAAAATTGTTCTTTTTGTCTCCATAAAATTTCTAATGGCAAGTAGGGATCTTCGGGTGTATCAAAAGCTTTCCTTAAAATATATTTTTCAACAGCTTCATATGTTTTCGGCTGTTTTTCCTCTGTTTTAATTCGGATTGCAACATCCAGGAAATCTTTATCTAAAAATGGAACTCTGAGTTCTAAACTATGCGCCATTGTCGATTTATCAGCTCTTAATATATCAGCTGTAAACAGCTTTTGAACCCTTTCGATCGTTTCCTTTTGAAATTCTTCTGAAGACGGTGCATTTCTAAAATACAAATGACCTCCAAAAACCTCATCTGCACCTTCTCCCGAAAGTATCACTTTTATACCATTTTCTTTTACAGCTTTTGCCAGCAAATACATTGGCACACCCGAACGAACTGAAATAATATCATACGTTTCAATGTGATAAATTAATTTCTCTAGAATTTCAACTCCCTGCTCAACAGTAAAATGAATTTCATGGTGTTCTGTTCTAAGAAATTCCGCTGCTTTTCTTGCCGCAATATTATCCGGAGCATCAGCATCTAAACCTATAGAGAATGAATGTAATTTTTCTTTGCTTCCAGCTAATAATCGCGATGCAATAGCCGAAGTCAAAGATGAATCTAAACCTCCTGAAAGCAATACTCCAACATTCACATTACCCATTAAACGTTTACGGGTAGATTCAATCAAGGATTCTCTTATCAAATCTAAATCAAGGGGTTGATTTGCATTTTCGTATTCCTCATATTCAGGTTCATAATATTTCACAAAACCCGTTTTTGCTGTATAATAATGACCTGGAGGAAAAGTAGAAAAGGACTTGCACTGATCCGCAATTGATTTCATTTCGGAAGAAAAATAAATTCTTCCTCTTTCGTCTAATCCATAATACAAAGGCTTGACACCTACAGGATCTCTTCCGGCAATATAATCATCGCCATCAACAACTACAAATGCGAAATCCCCATCCAGTAAATTACAAAAATCATAACCAAATTCTTCGTATAAATGAACTATTACTTCCGAATCAGATTTTGTTTTAAATGTATGATATTTTAAAATTCCTTCTCTTAATTCCTGATGGTTATAAATTTCTCCATTATGAACCATCCATGCACTTTTTGACCCCTGAATTGGTTGTTTACCTGAATGCAAATCCATAATAGACATCCGTTCACTGGCCAGAATGCTTCCATTTTCCATAATATGCAAATCACTATCATCAACCCCTCGATGCGACATTCTTTTAGAAAGTTCTTTTACGAGTTGCGGGTCTTTTCCTTTACCTATAACGGCTAATATCCCACCCATACTATTCTGTTTTAATTATGTATTTATTCCTGACTTGATTCTGCAAAATTTCTTCTTTCAGCGAAAGCCAAATATAAAAAATTCAAATAAACATTTAACCTGCAAATAATTAAACTCGCAAAAAAACGTTTTAAACAAGTTTTATAAACTAAGAAAACGCCCTCAGAGAGAACGTTTTCTGTAATATTAAGTTCTAAATTAAACTTTATTATTTTTGATAAGCATCATCGTGCACACTTGCAACCGCTCTTCCAGATGGGTCATTCATGTTTTTAAAAGCCTCATCCCACTCCAAAGCAATTTTTGTACTACAAGCCACACTTGCTTCCTGAGGCACGCATAATGCCGCTGCATCACTTGGAAAATGTTCTGTAAAAATTGAACGATAGTAGTATTCTTCTTTTGAAGTTGGTGTTTGTAATGGAAATTTATATCTCGCATTTGCCAATTGTTCATCTGAAACTGCTTCTGCTACCACTTCTTTCAAAGTATCAATCCAGCTATAGCCTACTCCATCAGAAAACTGTTCTTTTTGTCTCCATGCTACACTTTCCGGCAACATATCTTCGAAAGCTTTACGAACAACCCATTTTTCCATTGGATGTTCTTTGTTGATCATTTTATCCTGAGGGTTGATGCGCATGGCAACATCCATAAATTCTTTATCTAAAAACGGAACACGACCTTCTATTCCCCAGGCTGCTAAACTTTTGTTTGCACGCAAACAATCGTACATGTGAAGTTTACCTAATTTACGAACGTTTTCTTCGTGAAATTCTCTTGCGTTTGGCGCTTTGTGGAAATATAAATATCCTCCAAATAACTCATCCGCACCTTCACCAGAAAGGACCATTTTGATCCCCATAGATTTGATAACTCTGGCCATTAACCACATTGGAGTCGAAGCTCTTACCGTAGTCACATCATACGTTTCAAGGTTGTAAATCACATCACGAACAGCATCTAAACCTTCCTGAATTGTAAATTTAATTTCGTGGTGAATTGTCCCAATATGTTTTGCGACAACCTGAGCAGCTGCTAAATCAGGAGAACCTTCCAATCCAACTGAGAAAGAGTGCAACTGTGGGTACCATGCATCTGTAGTATCATCTGATTCAATACGTTTTTGAGCGAATTTTTTAGCTACAGCCGAAGTAATAGAAGAATCTAAACCTCCCGAAAGTAAAACTCCGTAAGGAACATCACTCATTAATTGTCTGTGAACCGCTGCTTCTAAAGCTTCTTTAATAGCAGGAATACTTGTTTCGTTGTCTTTTACAGCATCATATTCTGTCCAGTCTCTTTTGTACCATTGTACAAATTCACCGTCTTTGCTTGTCATATAATGTCCTGGAGGAAATAATTCGATTTTTGTACAATATCCTTCTAAAGCTTTCAATTCTGAAGCTACATAAAAAGTCCCATCCTGATCCCATCCAATATACAATGGAATAATACCCATATGGTCACGAGCAATAAAATACTCATCTTTTTCTACATCATAAATTGCAAATCCAAAGATTCCGTTCATTTCGTCTACAAAATGAGGTCCTTTTTCTTTATAAAGTGCTAAAATAACTTCACAGTCACTTTCTGTCTGAAAGTTATATTTTCCTTCAAATTGTTTACGCAATTCTCTGTGGTTGTAAATTTCACCATTTGCAGCTAAAACTAATTTTTTATCTTCGGTAAATAAAGGCTGTTTTCCTGAAGCCGGATCTACAATTGCCAAACGCTCGTGAGAAAGAATTGCTTTATCATTGCTGAAAATTCCGCTCCAGTCCGGTCCGCGGTGACGAATAATTTTAGACATTTCTAATACTTGAGGTCTTAACGCTTCGGCTTTTTGTTTAAGATCAAAGGCACATACAATTCCACACATAATTTTATATTTTAAACTTTTAATTTTATTTTGATAGGGCAAAGATGAAATATTAGTTACAATTGAAAAACACAAATAGCAATATCAGTTACAAATATCAATCAAAAAAATCAATTTACATACTAAATGTAAAATTTTGATATAAAAAAAAGCTTTAAACTTGAAAATTTTAATTTTCAATGATTATTCTGGAAGAAATATAATCCGGCATAGTGGCAACAGCCACTTGTAACTTGGATTTATTTAGATTTTTGGCTTTTTCATCAACCAAATTGTAATTATAATTATCAAATAAATAATACATCAATATTCTATTATAATCATCCAAGTCATTATCAGAAATCATATCCAAAATACTTTTTTCAACCAATTCCGGATTTGAACTTTCAGAAAGTGCACGCCCCACTCTATTAATACTGGAAAAATAATGATTTTTAGATGGATTTTCTATTCTTAAAGATATCCCCAGTATCAAATCGAGCACATTTATATCTAAAATTTCTATCTCTTTTATATATGTATTTCTTTCTTTTTGAGCATAACTCCCATCACTTGCTCTATCAAAACGATCATTCATTATATTAAGATGAGAACGTAAAAAAATTTCCCATTTAATAGTTTCCGCAGATAACATTGCTATATTCAAGGCGTGTATCCTGGGACTACTATCCATACTACAGCCACCAATTACTCTTCTGTTTCTTTTTAATTCAAGTTCTTCTTCTTTACTCACATAACGTCCAACACACTCCTCAAATTCATCATCCGAGGATTTATTTATTTTAGCTTCTGCTAAGGCGTCATTAAGCATTATTGAAAAATTTGGATCTGCATCTTTCAAAGAATCTAATCTGGTAAGACGTAATGATTCCCATTCTCCCAACTTTTTTCGATAAATTTCATATTCTTTTTGAACAAGTTCTTTATCAGCAATGTCTTTTTTAGTCATTTTTTTTGATTTTCCATCAAAATCCATTTTATTAAACCCAAAAATGATTTCAAATTTCTCATTACTAAAGTCTGGTCTGTTTAAAATCTTTCCAACATGTTTTTTAAACTTTTGAATCTTATCAGGTAAAGTATCAATATATCGAACACCTGAGTCCTTTGCCTCATCATAAAAAATTTGTGCTGTTGTATCTACCAAACAATCTGAATATTGAATCAATCTCGCATATTTATCTGAAATTGGCTTTGTTTTGAATTCTTCAATAAAATAAAAAGCACTTAATGATTCTTTTGAATATTCTGTTTTTTCCTGAAATTCAAAAACCCATTTCCCTTTAAAATTATTTTTATATGAATCTATATTTTTCTGATTTGCCGTAATTACTTCATTTTGAGTTTTACCTAATTGTAAACTGGAGAAATCTACACTTTCTGCCTTATCATAATTTGTGTAGTGAGATTTTAAAACTACTAAATTCTCTTCAAAATGAGCTTTGTGATATTTGGCCTTAAACTCTAAATAAGAAATATTATTTTCCAGATCTTTTTTAGCGCTTAAAGCATCCTTTTTCTCTAATCTCACAAAATTAGCTTTTGTTTGAGCGCAAGAAAGAAATGTTTTATTGAATTCGCACACCTTAAACTTCAAATTTAAAGAATCAACTATATGTTTGAGTTTAGAAACCGATTTTTCTGAGTAAATAAGACCATTGTCATATACTTTAAATTCAGTATTTTGAGCATTTAGGTTCATGCAAATAAAAAATATAAATCCAAAAAGCTTTTTCATAAATTTCTTTTTTTAATTACTTATTCAACACTTTCAATTGTATAATATGTTTTATTAATCTCAAAAGTAAACCCAACTTTACTCCCCATCAAATGAGCCCCCAAAGGAGATTGCGGAGAAAGCGCTATAACATTTATACCTTCAATTGCAATTTTAGGAAGCGCAACACTCAGGTACAAATAAATTCCGTTGGCTTTTACCAAACTTCCTGAAATAATATTTTCTGTTGTTTTCGTGGAATCAATTTTATCCAAAACCGCTTTCTGGGCAATTGCTTCTTTTAATTTATTGGTCAGTTTTTCCTGCTCGATATGCATCATCGACAAAGCGGTTTCATGTTTGTCTCCGGCAGAACCTTTAGCATCGTTTTTAGAATCTTCGGTCAGGTTTGAAATCATATCCCTGAAAACATCTATCCTGTCCTGAACCATTTGTAAATAGTGAGAATGTATTTTTTGTTTGAAAGTCATTGTTATAAGGCACTAAGGTTCTCAATTACAAAGATGCAAAGGTTTTAGCTAAAACTTTATAAACCTATAGTTTATTTTTAATTCTAATATTATATTCATTAACAAAAATTAACAAGATGTTTTAGATTTTTCAGCAAACAATCTATAATTTTAACACTCATTAATTTTAACTATCAATATGAAAAAATCAACAATTATCACGACAATTGCTTTTGCAGTTACAATGCTTTTATCATCAAATGTGAATGCTCAAAAATTTCCTGATTTAGACAAAAGTCCAATGGATGCGGCATCTTATCCAAATGACTATAAAGTAAGTGCTAAAATTGCTAAAATTACCTACAGCAGACCTCAGTTAAAAGGGCGAAGTGTAAGTGAACTGGCTCCAAATGGAAAAGTTTGGAGAACAGGAGCAAATGAAGCTGCAGAAATCACTTTTTACAAAGATGTAAAATTAGGCGATACTAAAATTAAAGCAGGAACATACACTTTATTCACTATTCCTGAAAAAGATTCTTACACTGTTATCATCAGCAAAGATCTGAATGTTTGGGGTTCTTATAATTACAAAGCCGAAAATGATGTAGCAAGATTAAAAGTACCGGTAACTGAAGGAACTGACTCTTTGGAAGCTTTCTCAATGGTTTTTACAAAAGCAGACAAAGGAATTGTTTTAAACCTAGGCTGGGATAAAGTAAGAGTAGCGATTCCTTTTACGGAATAATAACTTTTAAATTCAAAAAAATAGCTTCCAGATCAGGAAGCTATTTTTTTTATATAATGAATTCTCTTAAAAATCAAATTTGTAATTCGCACCGCCCAATACCTGGAATCCTTGTACCGGATAATTTAGCCATTTTTCATAAGCCTGATTTCCAATATTATTTAGTTTTAAGAAGAAAGTCAAACGTTCGCTGAATTTGTATCCTAAATGTGCATTGGCATCAAAATAGCTTTTTAAGGTAACTACAGCCGGATCCGTAACTAAATCAAGATTTGCCTGCATATCCTTACGCTCTCCTATATAAAAAACATTCAATCCAGCATACCATTGTTTGGTAATATTTACATCCAAATTAGACCCCAATTTTATTGTTGGCAAGTTCCAGGCTTCTGCTGGCGCATCAGTTTTGTAACTGTTAAAAGTTCCGTTGATTCCAAAAGTAACATTTTCAGAGAAATCTGCTTTTAATTCTGCATAGAAACGAAATGTTCTGATGTCTTCATAAACCACTCCAAAAGAGTTTCCGTAAGCATAACTCTCGTTTGAAAAATCTTCTGTGTAATCATTGCTTTTAAACAAAGCCTTGTTTTTTTCATTCAGATAAGAACCTGTCAGATTATAGCTTACATTGTTCGCTAATTTTCCTTTCAAACCTGCAAAAACATTGTATTGAGTACTTGATGGCGTCATATTTAATGTTGGTGATAAAAACGGATTTTCGGTTACAAAATCAGCATATGAATTCTGGGTTAAAGTTCCATTTACTCCTGTGTAGAAAATCATTAAATCACCAACCAGCTTGTATGAAGCATTTACTTTTGGGTAGATATAAAATTTGTTTCCGCTATTTTCAGAATCCAGTGCATAATATAATCCTGCGCCTAACTCTAAAGTCCAGTCGTTTTCATTTACTACAAAACTTGGCTCAATTCCAAAATTGGTCAGACTATATTTTACAGGATCTGTATTTGTTTTAAAATAATTATTTTCGAAACTTCCGCTTACATGGTCAATAACTACATTCGTATTAATTGAATGATCCATTACATCAACTTTAAAAGTAGGTTTTAAGTAAAAACGATTTTCTGAAGAAGACAGATTGTCTGAAAAGTGTGTGAATTTTGTTGCTATTTTGCTAAAAACACTTTCATTGAATTCAAAATTTCCTCCCAGCGAAATTGTATTATATGTATGTCCCGGGTTTATTTTGTTTATTAAATCAAAACGATCCTGAGGAAGCAAAGACGCACCAAAATCTTTTGGAAGTCCGTACCAGTTGTAAATCTGATTTTGATATCCTAACTCCACATTCCATGACATATCTCTGTTGTTTTGACCATAACCAATATTTAATGCCGTGTCATAAAATTCATCATTCAAAAGCACATCTTTAATTCCGCCTTGTGACGAATGATGACGTAACATTCCAGATACAAAATCGTTATTTCCCAAATCCTGATTCACAAATAATTCAGCGTTCAGTGTGCTGTAATTCCCTAATCCAACAGTTGCATAATTATTAAACAGACGTTCCTGTTTTGACTTTTCTACATTGGCAGCTTTTCCTTTTGAAGGTGTAAAAGTAGAAGCTACAGGAACTGATAAAATACTATATTTAATAGTTTCTTTTGGCTGATTCCCTTCATCGTCCAGCGAAGGAGTTTCCTTTACTTTATTAGCATCTGATATCGTTGGTGAATACGGTTTTACCACATTTACCGTTTCTGTTCCAATGTTTTCATTTTTCTTTTGGGCAAATGAAAGCTGAAAAACAAACAGCAAAATCAAAATGATGGTTTTATTCTGGAAATTAATTTTCATATTTTATACTTTTTTGTGAAATGTAAACTGTGATGTGTAAAATGTAAACTGTAAAAACAGTTTTCAGGTAACATTTCACTTTTCATTTTCACTTTCACAATTATCTAATTTTCTAATTCTTAAATTTTCTAAATTATCAGGCTTCCCATTCACCTTTAGCAATAAACTGGGCCTTTCCTCCTATTTTAATATCAAAATCATTTTCGGTTAATTTTCCTTTAAAATGAATTTGAGAAGGGCGGCCGATATAATCTCCCTGATAATTGATTAATTCTAATTCAGGTTTGTGATTTTTTAAAAGATAAGCCTGTAAACATGTACTCGCGCTTCCTGTAGCCGCATCTTCAACTAACTGATTGTGTTCGATATACAACATTCTGCTAAATAGTTCTGAACCTTCCAAATAATAAAAATACAACCCTTGGTGAGCTGTTTTACAATTGTTTTTCAGCCATTTATCGGTTTTATCTTTATCTAAAACCAAATTTTCCAGGGCTCTTTTACTGCTTAATCCAACCATAATAAAAGCACTTCCTGTTGTAACTTCCTGAATTGGAAATTGATTCTCAAAATCGCTGACTTTTAAATTACTGAACAATGTAAAATCTTCTTTCGAAAATACATCCCAAAATTTCGGCTGCGCAGCTTTTAACCAAATCAAATCCTGAGATTGGTTAATAGCTATTGGTCCAATCGGGACATTTAACTTTATATTTTCAGGCGAATTTTCAAATATTTTATTCATCAAAACCCATGAAGTTCCAATTATTGGATGACCCGCAAACTGCATTTCATGAGCAGGTGTAAATATTTTAATTTCTGCTTTATTATTTTCTTTATCAAGCTTGGTAACAAAAGTACTTTCTGCAAAATTAATTTCGCGGGCAATTTTTTGCATTTCTTCTGAACTTAAATTTCCGGCATCTAAAAAAACAGCCAATTGATTCCCGGCATATTTTTTATCTGTAAAAACATCAACTATATAAAAAGGTAAACTCATAACTTATAAAATGTGATTTGTGAGATGTAAAATGTAATTTCCTTTATGTTCCTTTTACAGATAACATCTTACTTTTTACTTATAAAACTATTTTGTAATTGATGAATTGGTTTTAGACTCTTCTAATTTGATTGCGGTTAACTCTCTTTTTGCTTCTTCAACCACATCCGGATAATCTGTAAAATTATTTATTACATTATCCAAAATATAAGTTGCCTGATAACTGTCTTTTAAACCGTAGAAATTTTTCGCCATTAAAACTAAGCTCTTCGCTCCGTAATATTTATATGCAGAATAGTTTTTTGCTAATTTCTGAACGGATACATTCGAAGCATCAAATTTTCCTTCTTTCGTTTTAAAGTAAGCATCATAATACAAAGCCTCAGCTGCTAATTCTCCTTTTGATGTTGCTGACAATTTTGCGTAAGCAGCTTTTGCTTTGTCCTCATCACCAGTTTGCATTGCTGCTCGTGCAACAATGATTTGTGCATCTGCTTTTACATTGATGTCTGCTTTTGCATTTTGCAAAACTTTATCAGCGTACACAACCGAATTATTATAATCTTTTTTATCATAGTAACATTTCATCAAATTAGCCTGAGCAAAGTTTTGATTCTGAGCCGAATCAGATTCTTCGCTTAAGCGAACTAAAACCGGAATCGCCTTATCACAATCTTTTGCTTTTAGAAAAATCTGAGCCAGTTTATTTAGTGACTGCTCAGTAAATTCATTTCTTGGCTGCGCGGTTACATATTGATAGTTTGCAACTGACTTCGTTTCTGAACCTTCTGCATAAAGTAATTGTGCCAGATAAAAATTAGCTTCCAAAGAATGTAAGCCTGATGGAAATTTACTCACATACCCTGTAAAACCAATGATTGCCTGTTTATTGTTACTTTGACTGTATTGCTTGAAAGCAGCATCATAAGTATCATTATCCAATTCTGCATCTGTTACCGAAACAAAATCCAGCGTTCTAACCCACGTAGCATATTCATCTACTTTTCCGGAATCAACATAGATTAATCTAGCTGTCGAAACTGCTTCCAATGCTTCAGGAGTTTTTGGGAATTCGGCTGCTACTTTTTTGAATTTTGTCAAAGCTTGTTCGTCGCGATCTGAATTGTAATAAATCAACCCTTGTCTCAAAATTGATTTTGAAGTAAACAAACCGTTTTTATATTCTGAAATAAGCTGATCGTAAGTTTTAATAGCCTGGTCATTCTTTTTGTCTGCTACATACGTGTTTGCCAATTCAAACAAAACATCATCACGATATTCTGATTTTTTATACATCTGAAGAAAATTATTGAGCTCATCAATTTTCTTATCATTTCTGGACATAAATCCATAAGAAATCGCTTTTTGAAATTGTGCATAATCAGCATCCACACCTTTTGCATTGATTGCTTTTCCGTAAGCTTCCATTGCCTGGGCATATTTAGAAGTTACAAACCGGCAATCTCCCAAACGCAAATATGAATCGTTCAGACGAACTTTATCACCCGGAGCATTATCAATTTGAGCCTGAAATGAATTTCCTGCCTGATCATACTCTTTCAGTTTAAAATACGTGTACCCAATGTTATAATTGATGTTTTTATATTCGTCGGTTGTTTTTGCAGCGGCTAAACCTGCGAATTGTTTGTAGCTCAATAATGCATTTCTAAAATCATCCGTTACGTATTCAGATTCTGCTTTCCAGAAAGTGGCACGAGCCGTAAATTCTGGGTTCTTTTGTTCTTTAACAGCACCATTGAACATTTTTAAAGCCTCAGCATAATTAGATTCGTTGTATAATTCTAAACCTCTGTAAAAAAGTACTTTTTGATAGGCCAATTTATTTTCCGGAGTTCTGTTTTTCTCCAGTAACACCAAAGCTTCTTTGTAATTTTTAGTCGAAATATAAGAATCGACCAATAGTTTTTCTACTTCAGAACGGCTAGAATTGTTTGGGTATTTTTTTAAGAAATCAAGCAAAATTCCCGGAACAGTCTGGTATGCATTCCCAATTTCGTAACTTAATTTAGCATAATTCAAAGCAGCATCTTCCTGAATTTGGGCGTTAAAATCCATTTCAGAAGCATTTTTAAACGCATTCAAAGCTTCTTGTTTTTTACCTGTGTTAAGATAAGCCAAGCCTAAATGATAATAGGCATTCTGCGCAACAAAATCTTTTCCTTCAATAATTTTATTGAATTGTGAAATCGCTTTTTCGTATTCTTTTTGTTCGTAATAAGCATAACCTAATTGGTAGAAATCGGTATTATTCCATTTTCCTTTTCGGCCTGCATATTGCTCTAAAAACGGAATTGCTTTACCATATTGTTTTAAATTGAAATAGCTTTCTCCTATAATTTTATTTAATTCTGATTTTTCAACAGCATTTGATTTAGCCATTGCAGCTTGTCCTAATTCAATTGCTTTTTGAAAATTACCCAGTTTAAAATTCATATCAGCCTGAAAATACGAAAGCTTTTCCTTATATTTTTCTTCGCCGGAAACCTCATCAAAATACTTGGTCGCTTCTTTGTAATCATCGCCTTCATAAGCCATAAACCCTAAATAATATTTGGCTTGCGAACCAAACTCTTCTGAATTTACTACTTTGTTAAAATACGTTGTGGCTTCTTTTTTCTTTTTGGCGTTGAAATAACTATATCCTTTTTGAAAATTAAACTTATCCAAATCAGATTTACTCATGTAACTTTCGTCAACCTTGTCAAACCATTGTAGTGCCTTTGGATAATCTCCCTGTTCGAAGAAATAATGAGCAACCTCAATGTAAGCCTGATTTTGTTTGGTACTTGTTGGATAATCTTCAACAAATTTTTCCATTAATTCGTCAGCATTTGACTGATTTGTTCTTATCGCGCAATTGGCAATATAATAAGCACAATCTGATTTAATTTCTTCTGTTGCGGCCTGATTTTTTACAGATTCAAAAATATGCTGTGCCGAAGCATATTGTTTGTCATTATATAAAGCCAGTGCTTTATCAAAATCCTTTAAGTCGTAGGTATATATAGCTGATTTTTGTGCCGAAACCATAGCCGAAAAAAGGACGAATGGTATTATAAAGAACCAGGAAATTTTACGCATTTTTATTATATTTAGTATTCAAATGTATCATTTTATACCGTTTATAACGAAACGTTTTAAGCTTTTATTATGAACAAAAGTTTTAAGTTTTTAATTTTTTCAGCTTTACAAGCCCCAAAATACTGATTATAAATTATCCAAACCAATTCGTTTAGAATAAGATAGTTTACCGATAAAGTAATATGAGGTGCACAGGCTACTAATATTTTTTTTCTGTTTAAATGATTGAAATTTATTTTGAATCCAACCGCTAACTTATTACTTTTACATTCAAATCAATTTTATTATGTCAGAAACCGTACTATCTCTTAAAGATGTCACTATATTTCAGGAAGGAAGAAAAATTTTATCACATATCAATTTAGAAGTTGAACATGGAGAATTTATCTACATAATTGGAAAGACAGGATCCGGAAAAAGTAGTTTCATGAAAACTTTGTATGGTGATTTACCCCTTTCTGAAGGTGAAGGACATATTGTTGAATTTGATTTGGCTGCTTTAAAGGAAAGTGAGATTCCGTATTTGAGACGTAAAATAGGAATCGTGTTTCAGGATTTCAAATTACTTCCGGACAGAACTGTAAAAGACAATATGTTATTTGTACTTAAAGCAACAGGCTGGGTAGAAAAAGAAGCTATGCAGCATAAAATCGACGAAGTTCTGGATAAGGTTGGTATGAAAGATTTCCTGAACAAAATGCCACATCAGCTTTCCGGAGGTGAACAACAAAGAGTTGCCATTGCAAGAGCTTTGTTAAACGATCCTGAATTTATCCTTGCCGATGAACCAACAGGAAACCTTGATCCTCAAACAAGTTCTGAAGTTTTAGAAGTATTGAAAAAAATCAACGCCAACGGAAAAACCATTATCATGGCAACTCACGATTATGCATTACTGATGAAATTCCCATCTAAAACACTGAAATGTGAGGATGAGCGAATTTTTGAAGTTGTACAACGATCTGTTTAAATTATTTCTTGTAAACATGTGGATTTTCTTTAATACCTTTTTTGAATATTTTCCTAATATTCATTCTTAAGAAAGTATCCATTTTCAAAAGTATATCGGTAAACTTGTGTTCAGGTCTTGCTCTAAAAGAAGTTACGTGAAATTTATCCGTTGCTAAAACCGGGTTTTTTGAAAAATAATAATTCGAAATGCAACATCTAAATCCATCATATACAACCGGTGAAACGGAATGTAACGATTTATTATGAGTAACCATTACCGCCAATCTATTGAATTTACTATGAATTGTAATTTGATTTTTTTGCAAACCATTAGGCCACAATTCAAGATTACCTCCATATTCTTCTTTCCAGTTGGGAGTTACATAATATAGTAAATTCAATACACGCCAGCGTTCACGGTCTTTATCATGTGAATTATCTAAATGCGGATTTAGGAATTGTTTGTTTCCCATCATAGAAAGGCCCCCGGCATAAAGAAATTCATCCGGAATTGGATCTTTAATTTGACAAATTTCACCTATTAGCTCTACAATTCTTCTATCCTGAAAAGCATAAATAATTTCTTCTAAAACAGGATTATATAAATTCATTTGAACCGCAACAAATTTATCTTCCTTAATACTCTTTTTCAGAACCATTTGGTCCTGTTTAGGAAAAACTTTATGCAAGTCAGCTGCCATTTCTTCAGGAAGCAAATTGTCCAGAAAAAAATAGCCTATCGCTTCTTTTGATTCTGTAAACTGCTTTGAAAGATGAACTTTTTCATCATTAACCTTTTTATAAATAATTTCAGCAAGCTCAATTCTATTTATAAATTCCATATTTTTGAATGTTTTATTGCTTTACAAATATATCACTAAATAGTTTTCATTAATGCTGTCTATTCTTATTCCGACCTATAATTACAATGTTTATAATCTGGTTTTAGAATTACACAAACAATCTATGGAATCAGGGATTATTTTTGAAATTATTGTAATTGATGACGGGTCAAACTCTCAAACGAATGAAGCAAATACTCAAATCAATTTATTAAAGAATTCTTCTTTTATTCCATTAGATAAAAACATAGGTCTAAGCTCAAACAGAAACCTGCTTGCTTCTACTGCAAATTACGAAAATCTGCTTTTTATTGATGGAGATTCGGTAATCATTAACCCTAATTATATTAAAAATTACCTTAATGCAATTGAGGATTTTGATGTTATTTACGGAGGACGGCTACATCCTGAAACCGTTAATTGTTCGAAACAAAAATTACGCTGGAAATACGGAAGAATGGTCGAGGACAAAACTGCCCAGCAAAGAAATTCCTCACTATATAAAACATTAATGTTCAATAATACATTAATTAAGAAAAGTCGTTTTAATACAATAAAATTTGATTCCAATCTCACTAAATACGGTCATGAAGACACTCTTTTTGCTTATGAAGTAAGTCTCTTAAAACTCAAAGCAAAACACATAAATAACCCTATTGAACATGGAGATATTGACGAAAGCAAAATTTTTATTTCTAAAATAAAGAATGGCTTAGATAATTTAATCTCGTTAGACTTGTCCAATAAGATAGATCCGGATTTTGTTAAAATATTAAACTTGTATCATTTTTTAAAAAAATACTATTTAAGTTCAGTTTTAGCTCTGTTTTATATACTATTCAATAAAATAATACATAAACAGCTCATCTCTAAAAACCCTTCTCTCTTTTTGTTCAACCTATATAGAATTGGATATATTTGTTCTTTAAAAAAATAACAAATGCCGTTTTTTTCTATTGTAGTTCCAGTATACAACAAAGCCAACCACATTGAAGACACTCTAAAAAGTGTTTTTAGTCAAACTTTTAATGATTATGAAATCATTATTATCAACGATGGTTCCACTGATGACAGTGAAGCTATTATACTTGGATTTGACGACAACAGAATTCAATTTTATAGCCAAAAAAAACAAGGGGTCTCAATAGCCCGTAATATTGGAATTGAAAAATCCAATGGAAAGCTTATTGCTTTTCTGGATGCAGATGATTGTTGGTTTTCAAATCATCTGGAAGAATTAGCCAATTTATATCATAATTTCCCTGACTGTGGAATGTATTGTTCACGGTATAAAATTAAAACAACTGAAAACCACTTTCAAACTCCTCATTTTAATGGAATAGAAAATTCTTTTAGAGGAATTGTGACAGATTATTTTTTTTCTAACAGTCCTTTCAGAATTTCCTGGACCTCAAGTTTAAGTATTCCAAAAAAGGTTTTAGATGAAATTGGAGGTTTTACTCCAGGAGTAACAAATGGGCAGGACTTGGAATTGTGGACAAAAATTGGAATAACCTATAATGTTGCCATTACTAATAAAATTACTGCGATATACAACTTTCACATTCCTGACAGTTTGGCTAAAAATAATATAAGCTCAATGAAATTAATGGATTTTGAACAATTTAAAATTGCCGAACAAAAAAATTCTTCGCTTAAAAAATTTCTTGATTTATATAGAATAGAATATGGTCTCCGTTATTATATATTTGGTCATAAAGACAAAATGAAATTTTATTTACAAGATATTGAAAAGAAAAGTCTTGGTTTAAAAATTCGGCTTTTATTGCATTTACCTTCCTTTCTTTTACGTTTTTTTCTTAAATTAAAAAACCGATTAAAAAAAATCGGCTTTAATTTTTCTATTTACGAGTAAAATAGTTTATAAATTCATCAAAATCCCTAATATAATCTTCTTCTACATAAACCTCTGATGCGACTACCAAACAAACAGATCCCGATGAAAAATTCTGAAGTTCCCTCCAAATCCCTGAATTGATTAACAAACCTTGATAAGGTTTGTTTAAGGTAACTTTTCTTTCTTCCTTTCCGTCATTTAAAACGACATCAAAGCTGCCACTAAGAGCAACTAAGAATTGCTGAAGATTTTTATGAGCATGCCCACCGCGTTCTGCTCCACTTGGCACATCATACAGATAATAAACTCTTTTTATATCAAAAGGGACTGTATCATTTTCAATTACTGAGAGATTCCCTCTTCGCTCTTCGATTTTAGGTATCGCTATAATTTGTACATTCATTTTACGAATATATGGTAATTCCCATTAAATCCTGCCATTGCTTCCCTATTTTTTCGATTGAAAAACGTTCTGCACTTTTTAAAGAATTATTTTTACAATGCTGATACAAAACAGAATTTTCTGTTAACAAATTCATTGCATCAGTAAGCTTTTCAAAATTCTGATTTTCAACCAGCAAACCATTTTCTTTGTCCTTTATGATTTCATTTGGACCTGAAACACAATCGAATGAAACAACCGGAGTTTCACAAGCCAAAGACTCTATTAAAGTCATTCCAAAACCTTCATATTTACTACATAAAACATAAAATAATGCATTTTTGAAATAGGAATAAGGATTACTCTGAAATCCTTCAAAAAAGACTTTGTCTGCAACATTTCTTTTAGTAGCGGTCTCTTTGTAAAAATCCTTAAGTTCTCCCTCTCCTAATATAACAAGCGAAATCTTTTTATGTGGTAAAACGGAGTTTGAATAGGCAATTATAAGTTCGTCAAATTGTTTCACATTATTAGCATCAAACCTCCCTGCCGCTATAATATAAGATTGTTTTACCGAAATAACTTCGTTCGCTAAAATTTTAATTTTATCCAGATCGACGGGATTGTAGATCAAAACACTGTTATGAAGTTGAAATTTTTCATCTACTAATTTCTGAATCCCTTTTGAAACACAAACAACACTATGTTTCCTTTTGCAAATTTGTCTTGTCAGAAATCTGGAATTTGGCAAATAGGTTTGTAAATGTGAATTATGAACAGTATAAATTGTTTTATCATTAAATATAAATTTAGACAAAATATATTCCTGCAAAGGTTTTACACGATATCTGAAATCTATAATAAAATCAAATCTATTCTCTTTTATATACTTATTAAAAAACAAAAGCAGTTTTAGTTTACCTAAAACTGTATTTTTTTCAGACTTCATCCTCCCAATATTTAACAAAGTTCCGGAATAAGGATAGCCAATATCATCAACAAAAACAATATTATGAACGTCCATACCAGCTTTATCAAAGTAAACAGATAAAGTAGACATTACTTTTTCCAATCCTCCAATATTTAATCGATAACCTATTAAAGCTATTTTATATTTTTTGGCTTGCATATTATTTTTGAATACCTAAATTTACAACGAAAATACAATAATTAATTACTTTAAAATGTTCTTTCTACTGCAAAATCCAATCCTGTAAAACTCGCTAATCTTTTTAAACACATGAAAATTTTACTCATTGGAGAATATAGTCGTTTACATAATTCTTTAAAAGAAGGATTAATAAAGCATGGCCATGTTGTAAAAATTGTTTCTAATAGTAATGGTTTCAGAAATTTTCCTGTTGATTATTCTATTGATTACACTTTTTGCAGATTAAAATTAATTAATTATATCAGACAGGCTATTTTTAAATTATCAAAATTTGACATAGCAAATCTTGAACATGGGTTACGATTTTACTTTTTACTCAAGAAATTTAAAAATTATGACGTTGTTCAGTTTATTAATGAACGCCCTGTGAAAACCACAAAAAGATTTGAACTCTTTCTGATAAAAAAAATTTTCCGTAGCAATAAAAAGATTTTCATATTATCTTGCGGCGTAGATTACCTGACCGTACAATATGACTTATCTAATAAGGATAAAAAATCTTTAATTCAGCCCTATTTGCAAAATCAGGAACTGCACAAATATTATGAATACATCCCGGAGTACTTAACTGCGAATTATAAAAAGATACATGATTTTGTTTTTAAAAACTGTAACGGATTAATCGTTACCGATTTAGATTATATAGAGGCAAATAAATCGCATGCAAAATTTAAAAAGCTGATTCCCTACCCAATAAATTGTGAAAAACTAGTTTTTAAGCAGTTGTTTTTTCAAGATAAAATAATCATCTTTTTAGGTATAAACAGGTATTCTTATTATCAAAAAGGTATTAATTATTTTGAAAATGCCTTAGGAAAAATAGAACTTAAATATAAGGGTAAAATAGAAATCATCAGATCTGAAAACCTTCCTTATGCAGAATATATAAATTCATACAATAAATCGCACATCCTTTTAGACCAGGCATTTACCTATGACCAAGGTTATAATGCACTGGAAGCCATGGCAAAAGGAAAAGTAGTTTTTACCGGAGCTGAAAATGAATTTATGGAATACTACAATTTGACTGAAAATGTTTGCATAAACGCTATCCCAAATACGGATTATTTGGTTGCTGAATTATCTTTTTTAATAGAAAATCCCCATGAGATAGCAGCTATTGGAAAACGAGCCCGGTCTTTTATCGAAAAAGAACATCATTATATCAGGATTGCCGAGCAGTATTTGGAAATCTGGAAAAATGGTTAGTCTAATAGTATAATAAAAATCAAATATAAAGGTAAAAAAGAAATCAGAACAGGAATAATTTCTGTTCTGATTTCTTTTTAAACTAAGTTTTATAAAAAACATCTAAAATAAGATATCCAGATAGTCTATTCTTTTACAAACTTAACAGTATCACTATAACCAGATCCTGCAAGTTTTATAATGTATACTCCTGAAGGAATATTTGGCAAACTCACATCAATAGTTGAGTTTTTAGCAACTGAATGATAGATTTGTTTACCCAGAATATCGTAAATACCTATTTCAATTTCTTTTTTGTTATCAAATCCAAAATCAATTGTAAATATTCCGGCATTAGGATTAGGATAAAGCTTTAAAGGGTTTTCAGGGCGCTCTGATATGATAACTTCTTCATTTGAAGATGTTTTCTTCTGTGTAAAAGTATTGGTACATCCTGCTATATAAGCCCTAAAAGTAGAACCTGATTTAGCATTAAACCCCGAAGTCAAAGTTACTGAAGTTCCTGCATGATAAATTGCATTTGCATCACTATTAATAGTATTGGATGCCTTAATTGTATTGGATGCCTGTTTTTTATCTGTACCCGATGTTACATTTGCTGTAATCACAACATTATCAACACATGGAAGAATTAAGGAGGGGATAAGTTCAGGAAGTACTGAAATTGAATTTCCATTAAGCGAAATTGCATTTAATGCAGCCGAAGAACCTGAGTATGAATTTTGATTCTCTATTTTGTGCAAATATAAATTTCTGCTCGAAGTTGTGAAAATAGAAGAAATAAATAAATTATCATATTTATCTCTTTGCAAATAACTAAATTTTGAGGTTGCTATTGTACTGCCATACTCATTCAATATTCTTATGGGATTTGAGCTATTAGTCAAATCTTTTACACAAATTTCTCCATCAACAACATCCGTTACATATGAGGGCCCAGAAAAAGCAAACTTATTTCTCACAAAATACAAATTGTTAGACTGAGCCGATATTTCAAAGTTATTAACAACTATACCAGGACTAAAACTTTCATAGCCTGAAAAAACACCGGTAGTCGAATTAAAATTAGTTTTATAGAAAAAATTTCTAAAATTCAAAAAATTACTGTCAGGATCATATTGATTATTTGCTTTGCTATATTGCAATCCAATCAAAAATGAATTGTTTGGAGCTATTTTAAATTTAGTTTCTTCAAGACCACTAACTACTCCTGAATTTTCAGTACCCGGTTGATAAATTTGAGCATTTGTAAAAGTAGATTCAACTGGTACTGTATTTAATCCTGACGAATCAATTTTATAACTTAATAATTTATTTTTATTTTGAACGATTACCCAAAAGGCAGTATCATTATTATTCTTAGTTGAGGTTAAAGCTCCAAAACTAAGAGCATTCTCAACTATTCCTAATGAGTCAGATAAAACTTTGGAATATTGATTTTCCAGACTTCCAACCAATGGATTGGAGTTAAATGGAAGAAGTATCCCAAGTGGATTTAAACTATTAAATTCAACTATAGAATACAAATAGTACATGGGCATTCTGTACAAACAAAGACACAGTTTTTCTTCACTTCTAAAAATATAAAACTGATTCGGATTAGCTAAGTTTGGCACTATAATCGTATTTAATACTCCGGAATAACCTAAATTACCCCCATTTGTCATTACACTATGATTTTTATTCCATACCGTTTTTCCGTCTGTATAAAATAATAAATTACCATTATCATCGCTAATAGACGCTTTACCGTATTGATTCGCATTTCCAGAAACTGCTGTTATTGGCAGATTAGTTGTAAAATTAACATCAGTAGCGCCTAATTGCCAATGGTTATTAGGGTTTTGTGCAATAACTGGCATCATTACAGAAAATAAGAGTGTAACGATTAAATATATTTTTTTCATAATTTATATTTTAAACTTATGTTTATTTTTTAGCGTTTATTTTTCGCTCCAAAGCCTCAATTCTTTTGTTTTGAGCAATGATGTAAAGTGTAAGTTCTTCGATTTTTTCCTGTTGAATTTTTGCCATTTCTCCAAGTTCCAATCCTTTTTCAGTAATTTCCTTTGCAGAAGGCACATTAGGTAAATGACCATTTTGAGTTATGAATTCCTCTACTAAGGCAAGCGGTTTCAAATTATAGTTTTTTGCAAAAACATAATCTGCCCAGGTGTTGTACACTTTTACTTCTTCTGCCCTTACTTTTCCTTTTACCGAAAGCCTGTAAGTATCTGAACCATCGGTGAAGTTTGAGGTTCCGATGCCTATATTTGCATCTGTTAGAATATTACCTTCTATTTTCGAGCTGCCTCTAACTACAAATTTATGTTCAGGTAAATAATCACCATAACCACCAATAACAATTCTGGAATTTGGTTTTGGCAAATGCATAAAAACGTTACTGTTACCATCTTCATTAACCTTTAAATACTCAGTTTGATTTTTA
>CAUPQW010000021.1:0-69885 GCA_963513545.1 uncultured Flavobacterium sp. | reverse complement strand
TTTTGTTTTCCTGCTGTAAATGTTTTTTCAGCTACGGCCTGATTTTCATTTCTCTTTTCAGTTTGTAACGTTTGATTATTAGAAGAAGAATTGAACGAATTTTGTTTTCCTGCTGTAAATGTTTTTTCAGCTACAGCCTGATTCTCATTTCTTTTTTCAGCTTGTAAAGCCTGATTGTTTGAAGAAGAATTGAAAGAGTTTTGTTTTCCTGCTGTAAATGTTTTTTCAGCCACAGCTTGATTTTCATTTCTTTTTTCAGTTTGTAAAGCTTTATTATTTGAAGAAGAATTGAAAGAGTTTTGTTTTCCTGCTGTAAATGTTTTTTCAGCTACAGCCTGATTTTCATTTCTTTTTTCAGATTGTAAAGCCTGATTATTTGAAGAAGAATTGAAAGAGTTTTGTTTTCCTGCTGTAAATGTTTTTTCGGCTACAGTCTGATTTGTATTTTTTATTGCATTGTTTGATTCTTTCTGGTCAGAAATACCGGAATTGATTTTATTTCTGAAATTTTTAGGAGTAATTGTTGTTCTATATGGATTGTTGTTTTGAGGATTATTAGATTCTTTTACTGTATTTTCTAAAGATGAATTTTCAACCACATCAGCCTTTTTTTCTGCATTATTTTCTTCAGTACCTATTTTTTTGTTACTCTCTGTGTTTTGTTTGTTTTCGTCAAGAACAACATTTTTTTCTATCGATTCTTTATTTATTGTTTCAATTCCTGAATCAGAATTAAAACGTAAAACAGAAGGAAGCAATAACCCTAGTAAAAGGCATGCAGCAGCAGACCACCAAAGAATTGCTCTTTTTTTCTTTTTAGGTTTATCAAGTTCTTCCTCAATTTTATTCCATAATTCGGGTGGTGGGACACTCGAAAAATTTTCCATTGATGAAAAAATATCTTCTATTTTCTGCTTTTTCATGCTGTTTTAAAATTTTTAATACTCAAAATTCGTTTTTGTAAAATTCTTTTGGCCCTGTTTAAATTTGATTTAGAAGTACCTTCTGAAATTTTGAGTTGTTCTGCAATCTCTCTATGTTTCATTTTTTCAAAAACATATAAGTTAAAAACCATGCGATACTGATCTGGTAAGTCCCGGATATATTCGAGTAATTTTTCTTGTGCTATCGGAATAATTTCTAATTCCTCTTCTTCTATAAAATCGGTATCAGGATCAAAAACATCCAAAAAGAAACTTTCTTTTTTTTTCTTATTTAATGTTTCGATTAGTTTATTGATAAAAATTCGTTTTAACCAACCTTCAAAACTGCCTTCAAATTTGTACTGATGGATTTTTTGAAAAACAATTATAAAGGCTTCCTGAAAAACATCTTTAGCATCGTCTTCATTTTTCATATACTTTAAGCAAATACCATATAAAACAGGCGAGAACAACTGATAAATTTTCAGTTGTCCTGCTCTGTCATTCTGTATGCATTGTTTAATGTATATGTCTAAATCGTCTTTCAAAAAGAGGGGTTGTTTGGTTTAGGCAAAAATAACTTTTTTTAGACTCTTAACCTATTTTTTATAGATAGTACGTGTACCATCAGAGTCATTACTTATGATTGTTAAGTTTTGATTATCAAGGTTTTCTATAATGTATGTTTTGCCTTCAAAAGAGATCAGGTCCTTTTCTGACTGGTCAAAAAAACTGATCCCTTTTTTGATTTCATACGTACTGTTGCGAATCTCAACATCATCTTTGTAAGTGATGATTTTTCCATCATTGGTAAAAACTATTTTTTTATTGAATCCTATTGTTTTAGGAGTAGAAACATATGGATTATTTTCTCCGCCAATCGTTTTTTTCCAGACCCAGGTATCAATAATGGGATTGGTTTTAGTTATGTTAACTTCAAATGAATAAGCAGTTGTAAAAATGATAAGTACAATAAAAAGGAATAGTTTTTTTGTCATGATTTGTTTAAATTTTTAAGAGTACAATTTTGTCTTTAATTGCCTTCTTGAAAGCTTTTACTTCTGTACTTTGATCTGCTGTATCAGTGTTGTCGATATAGATTTTTGTTGTACTGGCACCTTGGTGTAATTCAAAATAAACACCACCCTGATTTGCCGGGTCTGGAGATCCGTAGGTTTTGGTTTGGCCTTTTAAGTTTAAGATTTCAGTTGGGACACTTTTCAGGAACAACGTGTATTCACCCCTTTTTATTGTAGCAGTATTTTTATATTGACCAAATTCATAAATTCCGGTAGCTACATTTAGATATTTAAGAATATTGTAATCATTTAGTTGGAAAAAATCATTAACACTGCCAAAAGTTCCAATTACAATATTGTCTTTGTTTTCTGTAGTTTTGTTAAAATAAATAGGTTTTGTCGTTTTAGGAATCAAAACATAATCAGCAGGATAGGTTGCAGTTGGAGTAGTGGCCTCTCCGGCTTGCGGTCCGTGCTCATAAAAATTAACAACGATTTGACAGTTGTTTTCTACAATTGAAGTGATTTTTATACCATAACCACTGGTTGATTTTTGACCAGAATAAAGTCCAATCAAAAAGTTATTAGTGAAATTAATATTTGGATCACTGGCAACAGTACATGAATTAGCATGTTGTGTAAAATACTGATTCAGTTTTTCCTGGCTATTTACAATTATAGCTGCAGGATTGGGTAACACCTCTTTAATTGTATAGTTGCAGGAAAGAGGAAAGCCGGTAAATGAAACGTTAGTATATGTTCCACACGTATCTTGAGGTAAATCATCATTCAGTGAACACGCACTGAATCCAAAAGCTATAAATAAGCTTAACATTAACTTTTTCATGAATTTTATTATTAGGTTTATATTTAGTAGATGTAATTGTTTTAAAATGGTTGCGTTGAAATTTTTTAGATGACTGAATTGTTTATTTAATTTAGATTAGATACTAATTCGTGAAATATTAATTGTAAAGAATAAGAACTACGTATTATTGCGTACTTTTACTTAAAAATTTACGTGTTTATGTTGGATTTTGTTCCGTTTTTGGTGGTTTTCGTTTTGGCTTTATTCCTGGGCATTTACTTAGGGAGAGTTTTGTCTTCGGCTAAATTTGAATCAGAGAAAGTAAGTTTGAATGAAAAACTTAATGGAGCAAATTCACAATTTCTATTGCAGAAAGAACAATTTCAAAACGAAAAGAACAGTTTTGAAAAACAGCTTCATTTAATCCATTCAGAGAAAGAAAATATTCGAAATGAGAAAGATAGTTTCGCAATTCAGCTCTCAAAAAAAGAAGTTGATTTTGAAAATTTATGGGAACGCCACAAAGAACAAAAAGCAGAAATAACAGCACTGCAGGAAAAATTTACTAAAGAATTCGAAAATTTAGCCAATAAAATCCTCGAAGAAAAATCAGCAAAATTTACTGAGCAGAATTCGGTAAATATGAAAAATATCCTGTTGCCTCTGCAGGATAAAATTCAGGGTTTTGAGCAAAAAGTTGAGCAAACCCATAAAGAAAGCATCGATTACCACGCAGCTTTGCGTCAGCAGATTTTAGGTTTGAGCGAAATGAATATTCAGATGAGCAAAGAGACTTTAAATTTGACCAAGGCGCTGAAAGGAGACAGCAAAATGCAAGGTAATTGGGGCGAACTGGTTTTAGAACGTGTTCTGGAAAAATCAGGACTGGAAAAAGGAAGAGAATATGAAGTTCAGCAAAGTTTTACCAATACTGAAGGAAATCGGGTTTTTCCTGATGTAGTAATTAATCTGCCCGACGGAAAAAAAATGATTGTCGACTCAAAAGTGTCGCTAACCGCTTATGAAAAATGGATTAATGAAGAAGAGGAATTTCTTAAAGCTGATCTTTTAAAAGAACATGTCAACTCCATCAAACGACATGTTGAGCAATTAGGGAGTAAGAATTATCATGATTTGTATCAAATTGAAAGTCCGGATTTTGTTTTGCTTTTTATTCCTATTGAACCCGCTTTTGCCATTGCTTTAAATCAGGATTCTAATTTGTACAATAAAGCTTTTGAGAAAAACATTGTTATTGTAACACCAACTACCTTATTGGCAACTTTACGAACGATAGACAGTATGTGGGCCAACCAGAAGCAACAGGAAAATGCTTTTGAAATTGCACGTCAGGCCGGAGCATTGTATGATAAATTTGAAGGCTTTGTTACGGATTTAGTAAAAATTGGAAACAAAATCAAAGACACCAAAACCGAATATGAAAATGCAATGAATAAACTTGTTGACGGAAAAGGAAACCTGATTTCGAGTGTCGAAAAATTAAAAAAAATGGGTGCCAAAGCAAAAAAATCACTTCCTGAAAATATCATTGCCAGAGCTGCCAATACTGATGAAAATCAATTATTAAATTAAACTACCACTTAAATAAACAAACCAAAAACAGATTATTAATGACTACAGATTTCAAACCCGTTTCTTCATCAAAAATTAGTATTTCAGAATTAATGCTGCCGTCGCATACCAACTTTAGCGGTAAAATTCATGGAGGATATGTTTTACAATTATTAGATCAGATTGCTTTTGCTTGTGCTTCCAAATTTTGCGGCAATTATTGTGTAACCGCTTCGGTTGATACCGTAAACTTTTTAAAACCTATTGAAGTTGGAGAACTGGTAACAATGAAAGCTTCTGTAAATTATGTAGGTCGCAGCTCGATGATTGTAGGTATTCGTGTTGAGGCAGAGAACATTCAGACCGGGGTTGTCAAACATTGCAATTCATCCTATTTCACGATGGTTGCGAAAGATAAGGAAGGTAAAAGTGTTCAGGTTCCGGGACTAATTTTAACCAATTTGGATGAAGTACGCCGTTTTAGAAAATGTATCAAACAAATTGAAACCAAAAAAGAAATAGAAGAACATGCCAAAGAAGCAAAAGTGAACTCTATCGAAGATTTGGCTAGTTTAGATAAATATAATGTGTTGTTGGAAATTGGATAGTATTTATGATAAACTTTATTTCAGGGAAACCATATTTTCTATTTGCCGTTTTAATTCCTGTATTCCTGCTATTTAGTTTTATAATTCCAAATGAAACTTTAGATGTTAATATTCATGATACTTATTTAATTATCAGATATTTTGATTTAGGAATCCTGCTGTCATTGTTCTATGGTTTTCTTGCAATAATATATTTTATTTTGATAAAATTAAATTTTAGTTTAATAAAATGGATTGTGATTACACATACATTATTCACAATTAAAGGAGTATTTCTTTTAGTGCTGTTTTTTCAAGGGATTCGTATAATAAAGCCTGAAGGAATACCGTTTTTTTTGAACCCTAATAATTTCTACGAAAGAATAAATTGGGGAATATTTATAACTTCATTTATAATAATCATCACTCAGGTTTTATTCTTTATAAATGCAATTTATGCTCTAATAAAAGGCAGAAGATAATAGTAAAAAATTCACAAATATTTAGCATCAAATAACCAACCGCATCTCTGAAATTTTCGTAACTTTAAGTGTAGCCATTCGGTTACTATAATTCACGGAGTACGCCATTCGATTTTTTTTAATCTGATTCATTTCAGCTTTTCTTTCTTTAAATAAAACCGAATGACATAATTGTTTAATTGCAGACGATTATGAAAAAAACTATTTTATTTATTCTACTATTTACCACTCATTCTATTATTGCTCAGGAAAAAATAACTACCAGTAAAGCAATAATAAATTTTGAAGCTTCAGTGCCATTTTTTGAAGAAATAAAAGCGGTAAACAGTTCGGTTTTGATTATTTTGGAGCCCAAAACAAGTACTTTTTTATGTACTGTTATTATGAGAGATTTTCATTTTAAACTGGATTTGATGGAAGAGCATTTTAATGAAAATTATATCGAAAGCAACCGGTACCCTAAAGCTTTTTTTAAAGGAAAAATCGAAAAATTTGACTTAAAAGACATTGATGAAATTGAAAAAGAATACGTAATAAAAGGTAGATTAATGATTCGTGGAAAATCTAAAGAAATAGTGGTAAAGGCAATGCTAAAAAAAGCAAATGGAGGAATACGAATTACATCAGATTTTCCAATTTCTACTGCTGATTTTGATATTGATATTCCGGACAGAATAGCTTCAAAAATTGCAAAAATTGCAAAAACTCAATTAAACGGAGTTATTGGAGGTGATGAACAAAATCTACTGACTCTAAAATAAAAAAATAATTTTTAAGGCAAACAATTAGAAAGCGCTGTTTTTAAATCTTCATAAAGGAAATGAACACCTGCTTTTTTAATTTTTTCTGATGAAACTCTTTGACCGTTTAGAACGGCAACACTCATTTCGCCTAAAAATAGTTTAAGGATAAAGGCAGGGATTTTAGGAAGCCAAATCGAATATCCATACAAATTGGCAAGTGTTTTAGATAATATTGCGTTTGTAGTATTGTCTAAAACAGTTGCATTATAAGCACCATTTATTTGCTCATCCTGAATGGCTTTTAAATAAATAATGCATAAATCTTCGATGTGAATCCAAGGCAAATATTGCTTTCCGGTTCCTAATACTGTTCCAAATCCGATTTTAAAACCTGGTGTAAGTTTTTTTAAAAAACCTTCATTTCTTCCTAATACAATTCCTGTTCTGATTTTTACGGTTCTAATTCCTAAAGATTCAATTTTATCAACAGCATGTTCCCATTTTTGACAAGTTAAGCCTAAAAAATCATTGGCAGGAGGGCTGTTTTCCGTACAAATTTCATTAGAAGTTTCAGCTCCATAAATTCCAACTGCTGAGGCCGAAACAAAACCTTTCAGTAATTTATTGTTTTTTTCTAAAACAGAATATATAAGTTCTATGGGTTGTGTACGGCTTTCCAGAATGTTTTTTTTGCGTTTGGCTGTCCATCTTTTTTCGACAATTCCTTCCCCGGCTAAATGGATAATGTAATCAGCCTTAAGAATCGCATTTTCATCAATCAAATTATGTTCCAAATCCCATTTGTAATATTTGATAAAATCAGTGTTATTTCTGTCACTTCTGCTTAAAATAGATACAGAAAAACCATTAGCAATCAGTAGATCGGTAAGGTATTTTCCAATAAATCCGGTTCCTCCGGTTAATAAAATATTTTTAGCCATGATAGTTTATAATATATTTAACAGTGCATTCTGTTTAACGATAAGTAAAGATACTTAAACATTGCTTACCTTTAAGGCAAATTCTAAATTTTAAGAAATGGCAACTACAAAAAACAATATTACAAGAGATGACATCGTTTCAAAATACATGAATCAGGTTTTAGAAAACGGACAAAAACCAAAATCAGTTTATCATTTTGCCAAAGAAAATGATTTTACAGAAGCTGAATTTTATGCTTTTTTTGGAACCCTTGAAGGTTTGGAAAAAGAAATTTTCAGATTGTTTCTTGTCAATACAATTGATTTACTCAACAAAAACACTGATTATTTAGAATATGATATGAAAAATAAAATGTTGAGTTTTTACTTCACATTTTTCGAAATATTGACAGCCAACAGAAGTTACGTGCTGCAATCCCTAAAACTGGACAGAAATCCGTTGAAAAATTTGGTACAGCTTACCTCACTTAGAGATAGTTTTAAAGAATACGTTTCTGAAATCCTGACTGATGATTATAGACTGGAACTGGAAAAACTTCAAAAATTTCAGGAAAAAGCCATTCAGGAAAGTGCCTGGCTGCAATTGATGCTGACGATAAAGTTCTGGAAAGATGATGAATCTGCGGCTTTTGAAAAAACAGATATTTTTATCGAAAAGTCCGTAAATGCTTCCTTCGAATTAATGAATGTTGCACCCATGAATCACCTAATTGATTTAGGAAAATTTCTGTTCAAAGAAAAAATATACAGCAAATAATGAAAACAATAGATTATATCCCAACGTCAAAAATAGAACGAGCAGGAAAATTGGTGCAGACAGGGGCTAAAATAGGCGTAAACTACGTAAAACATTATGCTGAAAAAATAGTCAATCCAGATTTGACCCGCGATAAACTCAATGAAAATAATGCCGAAGACATTTACGACGGATTAAAAAGCTTAAAAGGAAGTGCCCTTAAAGTTGCCCAGATGCTGAGCATGGACAAAAACTTTCTGCCACAGGCGTATGTAGAAAAATTTTCGTTATCGCAATTTTCTGTACCGCCGCTTTCTGCGCCATTGGTTTTAAAAACATTCAAAAGTAATTTTGGCAAAACGCCTTATGAAATCTTTGATGAATTCAATGCCAATTCTGTAAATGCGGCTAGTATCGGCCAAGTGCATTTGGCTGTTAAAGACGATAAAAAACTAGCTGTAAAAATCCAATATCCGGGTGTTGCCAACAGTATTTCCTCAGATCTGGCTTTGGTTAAACCAATTGCCATCCGAATGTTTAACCTGCAGGGAAAAGATTCTGATAAATATTTTAAGGAAGTTGAAGACAAACTGATTGAAGAAACCAATTATCTACTGGAATTAAAACAAAGCGAAGAAGTGGTGAAAGCCTGCAGTAAAATCGAAAACATTCTTTTTCCAAATTACTATCCTGAATTTTCATCAGAGAAAATCATTACGATGGACTGGATGACCGGAATTCACCTTTCGGAGTTTACGGCCAAAGATTTTGACCGTGAAACCGGAGATAAAATAGGACAGGCGCTTTGGGATTTTTACATGTACCAAATCCATGTTTTACGTAAAGTACACGCTGATCCACATCCCGGAAACTTTTTGGTAGACGATCAAAACCGACTGATAGCGTTGGATTTTGGCTGTATGAAACAAATTCCGAATGATTTTTATATTCCGTATTTTGAATTAATCAATAAAAATATCATTACCGATAAAAACCGTTTTAACGAAAAATTATTCGAATTAGAGATTCTTCGTCAGGACGATTCACCTGCAGAAATTGAATATTTTACAGCAATGTTTCATGATTTACTGTCTTTATTTACAAAACCTTTTCAAAACGAAACTTTCGATTTTGCCGATGAAAAATTCTTCACTGCTATTGCCGAATTAGGAAAACGTTTTTCAGAAGATACCAACCTGAAAAAAATGAACGGAAACCGAGGATCGAAGCATTTTATTTACATGAACCGTACATTTTTCGGGTTGTATAATCTAATGTTTGATTTAAAGGCAAAAATTGTAGTTGAAGAATTTCGAAAATACAAATAACAAAAGAAGAAATGACCGATCTGGAAAAAGACAGAATCATAGAAATGGCATGGGAAGACAGAACAACTTTTGAAGCTATCTTTATGCAATTTGGTTTAAAAGAACAGGAAGTTATTGATTTAATGCGAATCGAAATGAAAGCTTCAAGTTTTAAAATGTGGAGGGAACGTGTTCAGGGAAGGAAAACGAAGCATGAAAAATTGAGGGATTTTAAAGAAGGGCGTTTTAAATGTTCCAGACAAAGACATATAACTCATAATAAAATTTCGAAAAGATGAGGAATATTCTAATCATCGGCGGAAGTAAAGGTATTGGGAATGCAGTTTTGCAGCAGCAATCAGAAGTTAACAGAGTTTTCAACATCAGTCGGACAGAACCTGATTTTGTCCATACCAACCTGACTCATTTTGGTTTGGATGTTTTGCAGGATGAACTTCCTGATATCGGAACTATAGACACTTTGATTTATTGTCCGGGATCGATTACTTTAAAACCTATATCAGGTCTGAGTGTTGATGATTTCAGAACTGACTTTGAAATCAATGTCATTGGTGCCGTAAAAGTGATTCAGAAATATTTGCCTGCTTTAAAAAAAGGAAATCAGCCTTCAATAGTTTTGTTTAGTACTGTTGCCGTAAAATTAGGAATGCCTTTTCACGCCAGTATCGCAACTGCAAAAGCAGGTGTTGAAGGTCTGGTAAAATCACTTGGAGCGGAATTGGCTCCCACAATACGTGTCAATGCAATTGCACCCACAATCACCGAAACTTCACTTTCAGCTTCCATACTGCGAAACGATCGTATGAAAGAAAATATGATAGAACGCCATCCCATGAAAAGTTATTTAAAACCTGATGAAGTAGCGAACATGGTTGATTTCCTGATTTCAGAAAAAGCAAATTCTATTTCAGGTCAGATTTTTGAAATGGATTATGGGCTGGTGACTTTTAAAATTTAACGGCTCATGAAAATTCTCTTAACAGGTGCTACAGGTTACATAGGGAAACGCATTTTGCCTATTTTGGTAACGCATGGACACAAGGTAATTTGCTGTGTAAGGGATAAAAACAGATTTTACATACCGGAAGATTTTCAGGAAAAAATACAGGTTATCGAAGTCGATTTTTTAGACAAGGAAACTTTAGTAAATATTCCGACAGCTATTGATGCGGCATTTTATCTTATCCATTCAATGTCGGGTTCTGATACCAATTATGACGAATTAGAAAGCATTTCGGCAGCGAATTTTTCGGAAAGGATCAATCAAACCCAGGCACAGCAAATTTTATATTTAAGCGGAATTGTAAATGATAAATCGCTCTCAAAACATCTTTCTTCACGAAAAAATGTCGAAAGTATTTTAGCAAAATCAAAAGTTCCGTTGACCACTTTAAGAGCCGGAATTATAGTAGGATCAGGAAGCGCTTCTTTCGAAATTATCCGCGATCTGGTCAATAAACTTCCCGTCATGATTACACCCAAATGGCTCAATACAAAATGCCAGCCTATCGCCATCAATGATGTATTGGAATTCCTTTCGAAATCACTTTTAAATCCGCTTACCTATAATCAAAGTTTTGATATTGGAGGCCCGGATATTCTAACCTACAAGGAAATGTTACTGGCTTTCGCCGAAGCAAAAAATCTAAAAAGATATATTTTTACCATTCCGGTAATGACGCCCAAACTGTCATCATACTGGCTGTATTTTGTAACCTCGACATCTTATAAACTGGCAACAGCCTTAGTTAGCAGCATGAAAGTTGAAGTTGTTTGCAGCGATCATCGCATCAACGAACTTTTAGGCGTTCAGCCAATCAGTTACAAAGAAGCACTTTCAAGAGCCTTGTTAAAAGTTGATGAAGATAAAGTAGCGTCAAGCTGGAAGGATTCACTCATCAGCGGCAGGTTCAGCCACAGTCTTTCGTCACATATAAAAGTGCCTAAAAAAGACTGTTACATTGACCGGCGAAAAAAAGAAATTCTGGATCGTGAGTATACCATTAATCGAATTTGGTCAATAGGAGGTGAAACCGGCTGGTATTATGGTGATTGGCTCTGGAGTTTGCGAGGTTTTATCGATAAGCTGTTTGGAGGTGTTGGTTCCCGTCGTGGCAGAACCAATAAACATAACATTTATGCCGGCGATGCACTCGATTTTTGGCGTGTACTGTATGCCAATAAAAAAGAAGGAAAACTGATTTTATATGCCGAGATGAAACTGCCCGGCGAAGCATGGCTCGAATTCAAAATCATTCACAATACGTTATATCAGGCGGCGACTTTTAAACCCAAAGGATTTTTAGGAAAATTATACTGGTATTCCGTACTGCCTTTTCACGGCTTTATCTTCAACGGAATGCTGAATAAACTCATTAAGTAGTTTCAGGAGCTTAATCCAGCTGTACACTGTATCTTTTGTTTGCTCCCGATAGCTATCGGGACCGCCACAAAAGGATGTCGTTCCCATCTGGGCTAGGGCTTGAGGTTTCATAAGAGTCATCAACAGAATTGCATCTCATAATTTGTAGATATTTATTTATATATTCGTAAATAACTATTTTATGTAGTTGTCAGACATAGCCACCTAATTTCAGGTAGATAGGTCGGATATTGTGAGACATATATACGAGTTATGTGCCATTTTACAACAACAACCAACTAATAGAAATGAAAAAAGTACATCTGTTAACCTTTTTAATGATAATCTCTATGTTTAACTTATTTGGACAAAAGAAAAACGAATCAACAAAAAACAATTACAAATTCAAAGACTCCGAAAATACGGGTTGCATTGTTTGTAATCATGTGTTAAGTAAAGAAAGACCAATTTTATATGTAGCGCATGATGGTGAAGCTGATTGGCAGTTTTTATGCGGACAAGACGACCATACTGAAGAGAATGCAAAAATTATTTCCTTAAAACAAGTTACACAACTCGACCAAACTATAAATGATTTATATGAGATGCCTATAAAAGTTGGTGCTGAAAGGAAAACAGCAAAAGACAAATGGCAACCATTTAAACTGCAAGATTAAATAAATTAAAGTTATCAAACTTCACTTAAGTCTTTTAAATTAATTACAAACTGGGATATTTATAAAAACGTAAATAAAATGGTTAGTAGATAAATAAAAACGGCACATAACAGCTACTACAACGTATTTGGGCAATTGGCTTAATGGGAAAATGGTTTTGTATTTGGGATGATTTGCAAATCCGAAGAATGGGCTTAATTTAGTCCCAAACCCGCTGTAGTGCCAGAACGTTAGGCGTAAAATTAAAGCTATACAGAATTGAAATAAAAATGTTATGAAAAAAGAATTTTATGGTTTTTACGAACCTACTCAAATTGAAATTGACAAATCGTGGAATAATGGAGTTTTTGTTTTTGACGCTAATACTTTACTTAATCTTTATAGATACTCAGACTCTACAAGAAAAGACTTCTTAATGGTAATTACAAAACTTAAAGAAAAATTATTTATGCCATACCAAGTTGGTTATGAATATCATTCAAATAGACATAATGTAATCGAATCTTTAGATAAATCATATGATACACTTTTAACATCGATAAAGGAGACTTGTGATAAAACTATAACAAATACTATAAATCAATATTTACGTCATCCATCTATACACGCTGAAAATCTAAAAAAGACACTTGATGAATTTCAAAAAAAAATTGATTCTGAGTTAGCAAAACAAAAGAATAATCATCCAGATTTTAAATCAAAAGATGAAATTTTATTACAATTAACAGAGTTGTATGAAAATAAAGTTGGAACTCAGTTTACAACTGTTGAATTAAAAAAGATTTATATAGAGGGTAAAGATCGCTATGAGCAACAAATTCCACCTGGCTATAAAGATCTAGAAACTAAAAGAAAAAAAGGAGACCAGCATATTTATGGCGATTTAATTATTTGGAAAGAAATAATAAATTTAACCAAAAAGGAAAAAAAAGAAATAATTTTCATAACCGATGATAGAAAAGAAGATTGGTGGACTATTGAAAATGGGAAAACTATCAGACCAAGAGAAGAGCTAATAAAAGAGTTTTATGACTTAACTGGTGTTAGGATATTAATATATAACGCAGATAATTTTTTACATTATGCGAAAGAGAAAAAACTAGTTTCAAAAATAAAAGAAGAATCAATCAGCGAAGTTAAAGAAGTTAGAAAGTCTGACGAAAATCTTATAAAAATAAGTGATTATTTAACTTCTACTCAATGGCATAATACCTCTGGCACTAAAATAGCTGATTTACTAAAAAATACAAATGATTTAACTCACTGGAGTAATCCAACTGGCTCTACAATAGCTGAATTACTAAAAAATACAAATGATTTAACTCACTGGAGTAATCCAACTGGCTCTACAATAGCTGAATTACTAAAAACCACAAATGATTTAACTCATTGGATTAATCCAACTGGCTCTACAATAGCTGAATTACTGAAAACCACAAATGACTTAACTCATTGGAATAATCCAACTGGCTCTACATTAGCTGAAGCATTGAAAACTAAAAATGATTTAAATAATTTGGTTAAGACAACAAATCTTGAGACATCTTCACAATTAAAAAATGACAATAACCCAAATAACATAACAATTAATAAAAAAGAAACAAAATTAAAGGCTAATGATGATATATTAAAAGATGATAAAGTTGATAATCCTAAACCAATTGAAAAAACAAATGATTTAAAAAAGAAGGTAGTGATTAAGAAAAATTCGAATAATAAATTATAATACAGAAAAAATTCTACGCCTAACACACGCTACAAGCAATTTGGACATTTGGACATTTGGCTTAATGGGAAAATTGGTTTGTATTTGGGAGATTTGGCAAATCCGAAAGATAATGCTGATTTAATCCCAAACTGCTTGTAGCGCCAGAACGTTGGGCGCAAGTTTCGACTCACGAACATTAAAAAATCTAAATAATTTAAAAATTCCAATAATGAAAAAAATTTCTACACTATTAATTTGTGCAATAATTACGATGTCTTGTTCTAAAAATAAAGAAGAAGAAATGTTGTATGAATATCAAAAAGAAAAAGTAAGCAAAATAAACTTTAACATAGAAGATTTAGACTTTGAGGTAAAATCAATATCTAAAACAAAAGAAATTACTTCTAAAGATAGTATGACTTATTTTAAAAATAAACTTACCGATTATTACCCAGTATCTAATAACCAAAAAGACACTTTATCATTTGACTTTGTCATTAACGACCTTGACAATCTTGTAAACTCATATCAAGAATTAATATTATTACGAGCCAAAGGAGGAAACTCGTATTTAAATTATGAAGATAAAGAAAAAAGAAACCAAGCTATAAAAGAAAAAGTATATGTTGAAAGTTGGAAATCTCAATATGAAAAATATGAAAAGAATCCTAAAAAAGTATTAAGTGTAAAATATAAAGCTAACTATACTATTTTAAATCCTTTACTTAATAATGCAAAACAAACATTTGAAAAATATTTTTACACCAATTTAGACCAAACTAAATTTATAATAGAAGAAGATATTAAATAGAAAAACCAGCTGCTAACAGCCGTTTGGCGAGATTGGGGTTTTGGGCTTAATGGAAAGTTGGTTTGTATTTGGAAAATTTGTGTTTAACCGAAAAATCTCGCATCTTTATTCCCCAACCTCGCCAAGCGCCAGAACGTTAGCTGTCAGTTTAGCAGAACGCAGAAAAAAACGAACAAAATGAGAAATCACAATTATTATTTTTATTTATTTTTCATCCTCATAACAATTGGTTGTTCTGAAAAGAACGATACAAAAGTTGAAAAATCAATTCAAAAAGTAATTGAAAAATTTCCTCAATTAGAAACTGCCAAGAAAACATTCGGAAATGATTACAAACTTATAAAAAGTGTAAAGAATGGAGAATTTGATTTTGAAATTCAATTATTTTCTGAACCAGACAGTATAAAAGATAATCAGCAATTAATTGTTTTGATTAACTCAAAAAAAGAGTGTTCAGTAATTCCATTCTTTAGTAACAAATACAAAGATTATTGGGAATTTCCATTCGATAAACCAATAAAAAACGTTGATAAAATAAAATCAACTTTCAGAGTTGAATTAAATAATGCTTTGAACATATTTCCTAATCCAAAAAATCCTTTGAAAGATAAAAACGTAAAGTATGAGGTAGTAAATGAAATTTTAAAATCGTTGTTGATTACCAAAAATTTAGAAGAAAAAGATAGTTTACTTATTTATAAAAACAGAAATCTAAATTCAAATTTGCCAAATGAAATTTCTGATTCTGTATTTGTAAGACTTCGAAAAAATTATGAAAAGATGAAAAAAGAATGGCATCCAAAAGAATTCATAATTAATTATAATTGTTATCTAGACGGAAGGAATGGGAGAATTTATCAATTAAATTATAACGAAAAAACCAAAAGTTATGATGTAAAAAATTATAGACAAGACCAAGGCTATACTTTTTTAACAGAATAAAACCGAACGGCTAACACACGCTACAAGCAATTTGGGCATTTCGCTTAATGGAAAAATTGGTTTGTATTTGGAAGATTTTGCAAATCCGAAGAATGGCCTTAATTTAGTCCCAACCCCCCTTTAGGTAACGTTACTACTTTAACCGACACCTCAAAACTTATAGTTTATTGATTTATATAGCCATGGCAAAACAAAACTTAAATAAATTCACGAATCTTGTTTGGACGGTTACAGAAGAAGATATTTACAAAGATGACCTTAGTCTTGACTTTCATTCTTTTGTACTGATTATTTCCGGCGAAATGAAAATCATACAGGCAGATAAATCATATACATTCGGAGCGGAAAGTGTGCTGCTTTTTCCAAGGAATCAAATATCTGCTGTTATAAAACAACCAAAAGACGGCAAACCTTACAAGGCTGTTGTTTTTGGATTGACGGTAGAGAGACTGAAATCATTTTATACAAAAGAAAAACCAAATTTTTCAGTAGCACCAGATTCTTCTGTTAGGATTTTGGGTGACCAGCCTTTGTTAAAAAGTTTCTTTTCATCTATACTTCCTTATTTTGAATTAGAGCAAAATCTTCCCGAAAATATTGCGCAACTTAAATTTGAAGAGGCCATATCTATTCTCAGGTTTATTGAACCAAATATTGACAGTGTTTTAGCGGATTTCTCTGAACCGGGAAAAATCAATCTGGTAGATTTTATGGAGAAGCACTATAAGTTTAATATGCCGCTTGAAAAATTTGCTTATCTCTCGGGCCGTAGTCTTTCAACATTTATCAGGGATTTTAAGAAAGCTTTTAAAGTAACACCACAACGTTGGCTGACAAAGAAGCGTCTGGAATTAGCACATTTTCAACTTTCCAAAAAAGGCAGGAAAGCGGGAGATATTTATTTGGAAATCGGTTTTGAAAATCTCTCCCATTTTTCTTTTGCCTTCAAGAAACAGTTCGGTTATTCTCCTTCAGAATTATAATTATTTGTTTTTAAATACCTTTCTGTAAAGATTTACTTCTGCACCGTTTGCCATTCCTTTCATCATACCGAAAATCTCGTCCGAATAGTTGCCAAGCAGTTCTATTCTGTTAATTTTCCAATCTACTTTATGATCATTCATCACAGGAGCAAATGCTTGAGCATGTTTCATCAATTCGTTTTCATTAGCATAAGATTCCAAAAAAAGAATCTCTAATGTCTCAGGATTGTAGTGGCATTCGTGAATTAAAATCCCATCTCCTTCTTTTGGCACTGCTATTCTTGCTGCTGCCATTAGCTGTTCTAATTGTTTCCATTCAACAGCATTTACCGTTGCAGACATAGTGAGTCTCAAAATTGATTTTTCTGACATTTTAAATATGTTTAATTATTTATTACTAATTGACTATCCTTTTTAACTAAACAATAGCCGGTTTTTAATTTTACTACAAAACTAACGAAGAAACCGCGTTTGGCTTTTGTTCAAAATGTCAAAAAAACATTGTTTAAAATGTCATTATCAAAACTTCATTTTCTACTATTTTGACAATCTTAGCAAAGCAAATTTGACATTATGAACAAAATAAAAATCTCAAACCAATTCTAATTTTGACAAATCATTTAAAAACATAAAAAACAATGAAAGCAATAGTTTTAAAAGAAATAGGAAGTCCTGAAAACTTAATCCTGGCCGAAGTCCCTTTACCAAAAATCAAAGACAATGAAGTATTAGTTCAGGTGAAAGCAATAGCCATTAATCCTGTAGATGCATTTGTCCGTAGAAATCAGGCTGCGTTAGAAATGATTTATGCGCTTAAAGGCGATGAAGAAAATATTATTTTAGGATGGGATGTTGCAGGTATTGTAACTGAGGTTGGCAGTGCTGTGACAAAATTTAAAACAGGCGATGAAGTTTTCGGAAATTTTAATTTTATCGGTCAGGCAAATGCATATGCAGAGTTTGTGGCTGCACCAGAAGAGGAATTGGTTATTAAGCCGGCCAATGTAAGCTTTGAAGCTGCTGCTGGCGCAACAATGGCTGCTTTGACAGCGTGGGCATCATTAGTCAAATTTGCCAAAGTAAAAAAAGACGACAAGATAATTATTTACGGAGCTTCAGGAGGTGTAGGGCATTATGCTGTACAAATTGCAAAGCATTTTGGAGCGTATGTCATTGGCGTTGCCTCTGGTGATAATAAAGATTTTGTTTTAGGTCTTGGTGCAGACGAATTCTTTGATTATAAAACACAGAAAGTTGAAGATTTTATCAATGATGCCGATATCGTTCACGATGCAGTTTGGGTAGAAGCAGATGTGAACAGTACAGAGGATACTCATTTGGCCCGTTCATTGAAAACAATCAAAAATGGAGGAATTTTGTCAAGTATTGTCGTTTACCCTGACCAACAATTTATAGATAAGGCAAAAGCAGAAAAAAACATAATCGTTCAGCGGGTAAATGTTACGCCAAATGACAGTTATCTAAAAGACATTGAAAATATTGCAGAACTTTTGTCTGCGGGTGAAATCAAGACACATATTTCACATTTATTTCCGTTGGCAGATATGGCAAAAGCACACGAGATTATTCAGACTAAAAATGCTGTGGGAAAAATTATTCTTGTTCCATAGTTTTTACAGAAAGTATTTTGAGAACGCAGGCAAAGAAGCAGAGTTGAAAAACATATTTGCTTTGCTATTTGCCTGTTATTATGCTTCATTTATAGGGTATTATATTGTAACAGACAAGAAAGCAGAATTTGTTTTTGAAAGCCTTAAAGCGCTTATTAAGAGATTACAACATCAAACATAACAGAGCATTCGCTATATTTGGGTTTTAGTTGAATTATCGTTTTAATTCGTATTTTCGTTTAGTCAAAATATTTTGTTTCAAAATCTCTACCCCTTCATGTAAGAGATTTTAGCTGCAAGTCTGAAAAACTATTCTTTAACTGCCAGTCAAAAATTAATTAACAAAACTTAAAAATGAGTAGAAAATATATATTATCGATTATGTTTTTAGTGATAAATTTAATCGTTTATTTTTTTCTTTTGCCTGATGCCCAGAATATGGCTAATAGTCATTATTCATCGGCACTTTTAGGGACAATTTTTTATTCTGTTTCTATATTCCTGACGGGTTATTATCTAATAAAATATTATCCTAAAAAAATCACGATTGAAGCCTTAATCTTTATTCTGATTATTTTATCATTTTTCTTTTGGGGTATTAAACTCAATAACCTTTTTTGTGAATTATGTATGAATTCTGGCTAGTAGATTTGGGTCTGACAATATTAGGATTAAATATAATGTTCAAACGACAGTCAAATTTAAAGAAGGGGGGCATGAATATTTAAAGGTGTTTTATTAACTGATTTTACAAAAATAAATTAAGTACACATCTAAAACTCGAATTGCGAAACCTGAACTTTAGACATTAAAGAATTTGAATTTGGAATTTTATTTCAAAATCCCCGCCTTATAAGTCGCAATCGCACGATCTCTCGCAAAAGGATGATCGACCATCGGTTCGTTGTAGCCCAAATCAAATTCAGGAATCCATTTGCGGATGTAGGTTCCTTTTTCGTCAAATTTCTTTTGTTGGATTTCTGGATTAAAAACCCTGAAATAAGGAGCGGCATCACAACCTGTTCCGGCAGCCCATTGCCAATTGCCTACGTTGGAGGCTAATTCGAAATCCAGTAATTTCTCGGCAAAATAAGCTTCGCCCCATTGCCAGTTAATTAATAAATGTTTGCATAAAAAACTTGCGACGACCATACGAACGCGATTGTGCATATATCCGGTTTCGTTTAACTGACGCATTCCGGCATCAACCATCGGATATCCGGTAGTTCCGGTACACCAGCGCTTAAAATCGTCTTCGTTATTACGCCATTGGATTCCATCATAAGCCGGTTTGAAATTATGATTGACACATTTTGGAAAGCTAAACAGAATCTGAATAAAAAATTCTCTCCAGATCAATTCACTCAAAAAAGTCTGATTTTTTCTGTTTGCCCAATTCACCAATTTTCGAATACTCACGGTGCCAAAACGCAAATGCGGCGAAAGATAAGAGGTGCTGTCTAAAGCGGGAAAATCCCGTGTTTCTTTGTAATTGGCAATTTGGGTTAAGTTATGAGGCTGTACTTTTATAACACTTCTTTCAAAACCAATTGCTGAGAAATCCGGAAATTGAAACTGATTTTTAGCAAAATTTAAAAAGTATGGTTTAGTATCATATTCGGGTACCGAATCTGATAAATGGTATTTTTCCAGCCATTTATTTTTGTATGGTGTATAAACTGTGTACGGAAGCCCGTCGGCTTTTGTGATCTCTTTTTCCTCAAAAATGACATGATCTTTGAATGAAAATGATTCGATGCTATTTTGTTTTAATAATTTTTGAATTTCTAAATCACGTTTGATTGCAAAAGGCTCATAATCTTTGTTAAAGAAAACCTGCTGAATGTCAAATTCGGTTAAAAGTGATTTCCAAACCTCAATTGTTTTTCCCTGTTTGATCAGGATAGAAGAATCGATTGTTTGTAGTTGTTCGTTTATTTTTTCAAGTGAATCGTAAATGAAACTCACTCTCGCATCATTTTTTGGAAGATTATCCAGAATGTCATCATCAAAAATAAAAAGCGGAATCACAGGTAAATCAGACTGTAAGGCATGAAATAAACCTGTATTATCTTCTAAACGCAAGTCGCGTCGGAACCAGAAAAAAGTAACTTTTTGTTTTGCCATTGTATGAGTTTTCACTGATTATTTTTTAACACATAGACACATAGATTTTGATTTTTAAGAGGGTGTAAAAGAGAAACACATCTCTCAACACATAGTTATGTGTTTTCATAAAAGTGAAACGCCTTTAACTACAAAGAGAATCTATGTTTTTATGTGTTTAAACTTAAAATTTGCAATTATAATTTTGAATTGAACAATTCCTCGATTTTGGTACGACGAAAATCAAAGATGCCCTTGATCTTTTTATTTACAACTAATTTATTTATAATTCGTCCCAGAAATCCAAAAGGGATGGCATAATGTACAATGTCTGTCATTTTTGTTCCGCCATTTTCTGCCGGTTCAAAAAAGTGTTTATGGTGCCATAAAGCGTAAGGTCCAAAACGCTGTTCGTCTATGAAATATTGATTTTCATGAGAAACGGTAATGATGGTTACCCAATTGATTTTAATTCCGAACAAAGGTTTTAACGTATAAGTTATGATTTGTCCGGGATACATGCGCTTTCCATCAAAATCCTGGATTTCGAAGCTCATATCATTAGGTGTAATGGTCTGAAGGTTTTTTGGACTCGAAAAAAAATCCCAGCATTCTTCAATAGTGGCATTAAGATGTTGAACGGTTTCTATTTTATATATTTTCATAGACTTGTATTACAGAAAGTTCTTGATTGACGCATGCGTTAGGGGTTGTAGTGGAGCTCTTTTTGTGGCAGGCATTCATATGGTTTGTCGCTATCCTTAAGTTCTGCCTGTCACAAAAAAGCGGGAACGGAAAACCCGACCCTTGGGGAACGCCCAAATTATACTACATTTTATAATATTTGAAAGGGACAAATAACATTCCGAAGCATTCTCCATCATCTTTTCCTAAATGTTTGTGATGAATTTTATGTGCTTTTCGTAATCCGATCAGATATTTGTTTTTGGTGTTTTTGAACCATTTAAAACGCTGATGAATTAGCACATCATGAATCATAAAATAGCAGAATCCATATGTGGTAATACCGCAGGCGACAAAAAACAGGTAATTGAATCCGCCCTGAACACCAAAATAAAACAACATTATGCTTGGAATAGCAAAAATGACAAAAAAGATATCGTTGCGTTCAAAAGTATGTTCGTATTTTGGCTGATGATGATCTGCATGAAAATACCACATCAAGCCGTGCATGATGTATTTATGCGTAAGCCAGGTAACACATTCCATGAACAGAAAAACACCTAAAAAGATTAAAAAAGAAATCATTTTTGCTTTATTTTTTGAAATGAATTTTAGACTAATTTGAGCTTGTAAGTTACAAAAGATTGGGCCAAAAGTCCGGCTTTAGTATAATTTGAAACCCGGATTCTTGAATTTCCAATCTCTGAACAAGGTGTGTTTTTTAGTTTTTTCAACAGTTTTTTGTAATAAATGTAGGCGGTATAAACGCCAAATTTAGCTTCTATTGGAAGTTTCACAATGCCCTGATAGGCAACTTTAAAATCTTCTTCGATTTCGTTGATGATCAGTTTTTTTGTATTCTCATCAAATGAATTTAAGTTGATCCCCGGGAAATAATTTCGATTTAAAACTAAATTGTCATCTTTTAGATCCCTCAGAAAATTTACTTTCTGAAAAGCAGATCCCAAACGCATGGCTTCGTTTTTCAACTGCTCGTACTTTTGATTGTTTCCTTTTACAAAAATCCTCAGACACATTAAGCCCACTACATCTGCAGAACCGTAAATGTAATCTTCGTATTCGGCCTGAGTATTGTAAGTCGATTTTATAAGATCTAATTTCATGCTTCTTAAAAATGCCTGTACTAAATCGTCTGTTATATTGTATTGTTTTACAGTATGCTGAAAAGAATTGATAATAGGATTAAGGCTGATGCCTAATTGCATAGCCTTATAATATTCTTTTTCGAAATCGTCAATAAGATACTCTTTCTCATAATCGTGAAATGAGTCTACAATTTCGTCAGCAAAGCGTACGAATCCGTAAACGCTGTATATGGCATCACGAATGCTGGGCGATAACATTTTAACTGCCAGCGAAAACGAGGTGCTGTAATTTTGTGTAATTAGCTTACTGCATTTAAAAGAAACGGCGTCGAATAGTGCTTTCATTTTTTAAGATCTAAGTGATTTTTGAATTAACTCAGCAACTAATTTTCCTGAAATTAAAGCAGGCGGAACACCTGGTCCAGGAACAGTTAATTGTCCTGTAAAATATAAGTTACGAACTTTTTTACTTTTTAGTTTTGGCCTCAAAAAAGCAGTTTGTAATAAGGTATTTGCCATTCCGTATGCATTTCCTTTGTAAGCATGGTAATCTGTTACAAAATCGTTTTTGCAGAATGATTTCTTAAATATAATGTTATTTTTAATTTTTTGTTGTGTAAGCTGCTCAAATCGATTGATTATTTTTGCAAAATATTCTTCTCTAAGTGATTGACTGTCATTTATTCCCGGTGCTAGCGGAATTAGGAAAAACCCGGTTTCCATTCCTTCAGGTGCAGCAGTTTTATCTGTTTTTGATGGAAAATTAGCGTAGAATAAAGGCGCATCAGGCCATTTTGGATCGTCATAAATATCAGCTGCATGCTGGTTAAAATCGACATCGAAAAATAAAGCGTGGTGCGTAATGTTTTCTATTTTTTTATCGAAACCAACAAAAAACAAAAGAGATGAAGGAGCAAAAACTCTGCTTTCCCAATATGTTTCAGAATAAGCACGATGCTGTTCTTCGAGTAAAGTTTCGGTATGGTGATAATCGGCACCGCTTAAAATGATGTCAGATTTAATTTTTTTTCCGTCAATTATGATTCCGGTTGCCGTTTTGTCTTCAACAATTATTTTTTCAACAGGAGAGTTCGTTTTTATTGTTACCCCTAATTCCAAGGCTAATTTTTCGATACCACGAACCACATCAAACATTCCGGTCTTAGGATGCCAGGTTCCCAAACCAAAATCGGCATAATTCATAAAATTGTAAAATGAAGGCGTCTTCGAAGGTTTAGCGCCCAGAAACAAAACCGGGAATTCCAGAATCTGAATTAATCTTTCATTTTTGAATTCTTTTCGAATATCAGAACTGACGTTGCTAAGAAACTGGTTAAGTTTTAAAATCGTTTTTGGTGTAATTAGTTCCAGAGCAGAAACTCCGGGGCGATATACCAAATCTTTTATCGCGATATCATAATTGCTTTTGGCACTATTGATAAAACTTTGCAGTTTTTGACCACTTCCTTTTTCAATATTTTCAAAAGTCGATTTTATATCCTCAAGATTGTCATGGATAGAAATAAAATCATCCATTCCGAAATAAACCCGATATGCCGGATTTAACTTTATAAGCTCATAATAATCAGATTGTTTTTTATCGAAATCGTTAAAGAAACGTTCAAAAACATCCGGCATCCAATACCAGCTTGGTCCCATATCAAAGGTAAAGCCGTTGCTCTTGAATTGTCTTGCCCGGCCACCAATTGAATCGTTTTTTTCGTAAACAGTTACGACATGTCCGTGCTTTGCTAAGTAGCATGAAGCGGCTAATGCAGAGAATCCGGAACCTATTATGGAGATAGTTTTTTTCATTTGTTTAACAAATATACAAAAACTTTAAACAAAATTATATTTTATTAATTGTTTCTTCCATAGAATCGAAAACATAGGTCCTTTCAGATAAGTTTCTTTTGTCAATATGTTCTGTCATTTTCCCGATAAGCCAAATTTCATTGCTTTTAAGTAATAATTTTTGCTCCATTGTTTTTACATACTGATTCACTATGTTTCGGTCCGGCTGAACAGTCATGAAGGTCACAAAAGTGATTGTATTAAAATATTTGGTAAGGTCCTGCAGGTTTTCGATAGGCATGCTTTCGCCTAAATAAATAGTTTTATATCCTTGCAGTAAAATTTCATATTGCAGATACAGCAATCCTATTTGATGAATCTCATTCATTGGTAACGAGAGTACGAAAACTTTATCTGTTTTGGTTGGTTTCAGGATTTGAAGACCTTCCGTATAAATTAATATTTTTTGTTTGATCAAATGGCTCATGAAATGTTCATTTGCCGGGCTTATAGTTTGAGATTGCCATAATAGCCCTAATTCTTTTAAGAGAGGAAGAAAATGTTCCTTAAAAACTTCCTGAAATGATTTTTCAGAAATTAACCAGTCAAAGGTGTTGAAAAAGATTTCCTGATCGAAATTCATCATAGACATCTTAAAGGAATTGATGGCATAGTTCTGTGAATTTTTCATAGAAATAATTTCACGAACCAGCTGCGGTATTTTTTCTTCAGGGAAAGTGGCTATTTTAGATATTTTGTACCCATATTCGTGAAGTAATGTAATATTTAGCAGCTTTTGTAAACTGGCTAGATTGTATAGTCGAATATTGGTATCTGTTCGCATGGGTTCAAGAACATTATATCTTTTTTCCCATATGCGAATGGTATGTGCTTTTATTCCGGATAAGTTTTCAAGATCTTTTATGCTGAAAACGGTCTTTATATTGTTTATCATTTTTTAGTATTGGGATAAACAAAAATAGAATAAAAACTGAGATAACCTTACTAACGTGTTTAAAATGATAAAATATTAGAAAGTTACTCGTTCGAAGCTGTTTAACAAGTCTAAATGCAAAATTGTTTTTGAGCCATTTTTGCTTCGGTTGTACATGGTTTTAAACCTGGCTCCATATATAATTTCATTAAAAGTATATGAGGTTCTGGCAGCGACAGTATTACTGAACATATCATCAAAAGTGGTAATGAATACCAAAATTTCGCCATGAATTTTCTTGAAATCTTCTTCGGTAAAATTATAGACAGGGCTGTTCTCTGTAATGGGGTGAACTAATGTCCAGCTTAACGAAAGAGCGTTAATTCTGTCTAATTCTAAATCAAGATTGTAAAATTTATTGGTCATTATTCCGTTCTCTTCTACCGTCATTCCAAGGGTTACTTTTGCTTTGGCATCTGTAAAATTGGTGTTCTTAAAAGGTACAAGCCGAATCATTAAACCTTTATGATCCTTGTAAGGAGCAATTAACGCATTGTGCGAAAACTTTAAAAATGCGGTGGGCTTACTGAATCTTCCAAAAAATAAACCGGTAGCAATAGCAAAACTCAAAAGACCAATCAAAGCTTCGGCAGCAGAAAGCGCACTCGTAAAAAATCCCGTTGGACTGATGTGTCCATAACCAACAGTGGTAAAAGTTTGGGCACTGAAGAAATATGCCTGTCCAAATTGTGTTAATATACTTTGAGATTGTGCAATTCCATCAAGATGCTCAATTCCGATTGCGTAATAAAGAACGGCAAAAATAAAATTGATCACGATGTAAAATGTAAACAGAATGAGCATGAACTTCCAGTTGGGCATATCAATCATGGTATGGTACCAGCTGATTCGACGTAACAAATGCATACCTCTTTTCTCGATATTCGGGGTTCCGTTTTTATTTACAAAACGTCCGCCATAACTGTTCGCATTGGTACCGAAACCCGAATTTTGATCTGTTTGGGCTTTGTTATTTATTTTTTTTAAGAGAGCCATTTATTTTATTTTGAGCAAATATAATACTATCTCTTTAGGCTGGAGATATGCGTTTTTTACAAAAAAAGCAATCTGTAAAATTTGAATTCTACAGATTGCTCAGGAATATTTTTCAGCTACTATATTATTTACAAAAAGTAGCTCTGTTTTTTATTGCACTCTGGCTGCCTAATTCAATGGCTTTAGAGAAATCTTTGCAGCAATTTTTTTTGTCGCCTGATTTGTTATAAGCTAAAGCTCTAAGGTTATAAGCAACATAATCTTTAGGATTTAACATAATAGAATAAGAGCAATCCTTTATAGTTTCAGGATACTTTAATAATTTGTAATTAACGTTAGCCCTTCCGGTAAAGGCATCAGCGTTCATGTTGTCTAATTCGATTGTTTTGCTAAAATCGGCTAAAGCACCTTGTAAATCGTTAAGCTTGTATTTGGCAACACCTCTGTTTTGATAAGCCTCAACAAATTTTGAATTCATACTGATTGCTTTCGTGTAGTCTGCAATAGCGCCTTTAGTGTTTCCTGCTTCGGCTTTTTTCATTGCCTTGTCAAAATAAGCAGTTGCAGATTGTGACCATACAGAACAGGTCGCCATAAAAAATAAAGTGAGTAATACGTGTTTCATAAAAACTAATTTGGGGTTAAATTAATATGTGACGAATATAGAAATATTTATTTTCTAAGAGAAGGTGTTTTACTTAAAAAAATGGAAATTAAAAATTAAATTTTCTGTATGAGGCAATTAATTAATTTTTAAAGGATAAGGAAATATTTGGTATTAAAATATATTCCATGATTATAGGAATTATTTCAGATGTTTATTAAATGTTACCATTATCTGAAGTATATGACTAAGACATCTAAGAATGGATTAAAAAAATCAATATTAGTTATTGAAAGCCTGCAAAGCGGTAAAATCAAAATTAAATCCTAAAATAAATCAAAAACATCGTCTATTATTTACAAATAAAATCTGAAAATTAAATTGTTGCATTTTATATCTGCATCAGAAAACGTTTTCGTTGTTTTTAGTTGTTAAACCTTATTAAAATTTCTTTTTTTGTTTTGATACTTTGCTTACTTTCGCACCCATATGAAAAGAATAATTGTATTTATGGTATTTATGAATTTCCTTCTGTTTGGCGGAGGGCAATATCTAAGTGCGGGTACACACCAAAATTCTGGTCATACTTACGGGCACAAACACCATATTAAATATACCAGTCAGGAGCAGGGAAGTTCTATTATAGAAGAAGCCGACCTGGATCTGGATGAGGAATATTCAGGTGATGCTCTTAAAAACGGTTTAACAAATAAAGTTTTTACTGCAAATTACAGTCTGCTTGATAATTGGTATTTGACATTCTCGGATCAAATTACGGTTAATTATCACAGTCACTTCAAATTTTTCGTGCCCTTCTGTGGCAATTCAAATCCTATTTATATTACGCAGCGCGTTTTAAGAATCTGATAAATACTATACATCAGTTGCCTGAGTTATGAGCATTCATATCTCATAGATGTATATTTTTTTACTTCTTTCATGGGACAGTTCTGTTCTGACTATGGTTACTGGTGCTTTTACTTTTAAGGGAATTTTTGCATTCCCGATATTCAATCGCTTAATTTCCATACTTAAATCATGAAGAGAATTGTTGTATTAACAGGCTTAATAGCCTTGGTGTGCCTAACCAGTTGTACGTCTAAAAAAGAAGAAAAAGAGGAAGCGGAAAAATTCACGGTAACCAATCCGGTTAGAATTGACACTTCATTTACTAAAGAATATGTTTCGCAGATTCGCTCTGTACGAAACATCGAAATCCGCGCCCAGGAAAAAGGGTTTTTGCAAAATATTTATGTTGATGAAGGTCAGTTTGTAAAAGCCGGCCAGGTATTGTTCAGAATCATGCCAAAAATGTATGAAGCGGAACTGCTTAAAGCACAGGCAGAGCAGAAAGCAGCTGAAATTGAATTGCTAAATGCCAAAACACTGGCCGATAAGAATATTGTTTCTAAAAACGAACAGGCAGTAGCGCTGGCCAAATTACAATCTGCAAAAGCTGAGGTTGCTCTGGCAAAACTTCATTTGTCTTTTACAGAAATCAGAGCTCCTTTTGACGGAACGATTGATAGAATTCCTTTAAAATTAGGAAGTCTTATTGACGAAGGCGAATTGTTAACCAGCCTTTCAGACAACAGTCAGATGTTTGCTTATTTCAACGTTTCGGAGCCGGAATATCTTCAATATCAAACCAATGTGAAAGACCGTGCCGAAAATAAAGTAAACTTACTTTTGGCTAATGGCGAATCTTTTAAATACAAAGGTAAAGTAGAACTTATTGAAAGTGAATTTGATAATGAAACCGGAAATATTGCTTTCAGAGCAAGGTTTGCTAATAATGGGAAACTGCTTAGAAACGGAGAAACCGGAAAAGTTCAGATGCTGGTTCCTTTGAAGAATGCTGTTGTAATTCCGCAAAAAGCGACTTACGAAGTTCAGGACAAAAAATATGTTTTTGTTGTAGGCAAAAACAATAAGGTAAGTTCAAAAGAAATTACGATTACAGGCGAAATTCCGGATTTGTATGTGATAAGCAGCGGAATAACTGAAAATGATAAAATTTTGCTTGAAGGTGTTCAGAAAGTAAAAGAAAATGATAAGATCAATTACGGTTATATAGCTCCTCAAAAGGTGATCAACAATTTACGATTAAAAGCGGAGTAGTTTTTTTGTTTTTTTCGTTTCAAGTTTCAGGTTTCAAGTTTTATACGGAAACCTGACACGAGGCTTTTAGGTGAATTAACGAAGCAAACCTGAAACCTGAAACAAATTTTAAACTTTCTCTTTAGTCCAATCATTAAAAAAATAAACAGATGTTTAATAAATTTATACAAAGGCCTGTACTGTCGATCGTTATATCGTTGGTAATTGTCTTTTTAGGGATATTATCGGTAGTAAGTTTACCGATCACCCAGTTTCCTTCGATTTCTCCTCCGATGGTTAATATCACGGCAGATTATCCGGGATCGAATGGTGAGTTGATGATCAAATCGGTTATTATTCCGTTGGAACGCGCCCTTAACGGTGTTCCGGGAATGAAATATATGACTTCGGATGCAGGAAATGACGGAGAAGCCAGTATTCAGGTTGTTTTCAATTTAGGTACAGACCCAAATCAGGCAGCTATTAATGTTCAGAATCGTGTGGCATCGGTTACCAATAAACTTCCTCCGCTGGTAGTTAGGGAAGGGGTAAAAATTACCCGTGAAGTTCCAAGTATGCTGATGTATGTGAACCTTTACAGTAATGATAAAAATACTGACATGAAGTTCCTTTACAATTATGCAGATATCAATATACTGTCAGAATTGAAAAGGGTAAACGGTGTTGGTTCGGGAGATATTTTAGGAACACGTGAATATGCAATGCGTATCTGGTTAAAGCCTGACCGAATGCTGGCGTATAAAATTTCAGCCGAAGAGGTAATGGAAGCATTATCAAGCCAGAGTTTAGAAGCTTCGCCCGGTAAAACAGGAGAGAGTTCCGGTAAACGTTCTCAGGCTTTCGAATATGTATTGAAGTATTCAGGGCGTTTTACAACTAAGGAGCAATACGGTAATATTGTAGTAAGATCTAATCCTAATGGAGAACTTTTACGTTTAAAAGATATTGCCACTGTAGAATTTGGAAGTTCGATGTATGATATTTATTCCAATTTAAATGGAAAACCATCTGCAGCAATCGTATTGAAACAATCTTTTGGAAGTAATGCGAATCAGGTTATTGAAGATGTAAAAGCCAAACTGGAAAAAATCAAAACCAAATTTCCAAAAGGAATGGATTATGAAATCTCGTATGACGTTTCTAAATTCCTTGATGCTTCTATCGAAAAGGTAATTCACACTTTAATAGAAGCCTTTATTCTGGTAGGTTTAGTAGTATTCCTTTTCCTGGGAGACTGGCGTTCTACGGTTATCCCTGCAATTGCGGTACCGGTTTCGCTGATTGGAACTTTTGTATTCATGACATTTTTCGATATTTCGCTTAACCTGATTACTTTATTTGCACTGGTACTGGCAATTGGAGTCGTCGTCGATGATGCGATTGTGGTTATCGAAGCCGTTCACGCCAAGATGGAAGAAGAACATCTGTCGCCATTTAAAGCTACAAAAAAAGCGATGCACGAAATTGCGGGGGCTATTATTGCAATCACTTTCTTAATGGCGGCAGTATTTATTCCGGTGGCGTTTATGTCAGGTCCTGTGGGTGTTTTCTACAGACAGTTCTCGATTACAATGGCAACTGCAATTATACTTTCGGGTATTGTGGCTTTAACTTTAACGCCTGCACTTTGTGCGATGATGCTGAAAAATAATCATGGTAAGCCTAAAAAGAAAACACCGGTAAACAGATTCATTGATGGTTTCAACAATAAGTTTAACCTGGCTCAGGGTAAATACCAAAATGTATTGGCAAAAATTGTAAACAGAAGAGCCGTAACCATTATTGCACTTCTTGGATTTTGTGCCGGAACCTGGTTAATCAGCAGCACGGTTCCTTCCGGATTTATTCCGAACGAGGATCAGGGAATGTTCTATGCCATTATCCAGACACCTCCGGGTTCATCATTAGAGCGAACAAATAACATTGCAGAGAGATTGCAAAAAATAGCCGAAGGGATAGATGGTGTGAAATCAGTTTCATCACTGGCGGGTTATGAAATTCTGACAGAAGGTACCGGATCGAATGCAGGAACCTGTCTGATCAATTTAAGAGACTGGAACGATCGTAAAGAATCTGTTCAGGAAATTATGATGGAACTCGAAGAAAAATCGAAAGACATTCCGGGAGCCAATATCGAATTTTTCCAGCCACCTGCAGTTCCTGGATATGGAGCAGCCGGAGGATTTGAACTTCGTCTTCTGGACAAAACGGGTACAAGTGATTTCAAAAAACTGGAAGAAGTCAATAAAGAATTTGTCGAAGAACTGAACAAACGTCCTGAATTAACAAACGTCTTCAGTTTCTTTAGTGCGAGTTTTCCTCAGTATATGATGAAAGTCGATAATGATCTGGCACAGCAAAAAGGCGTTTCGATCGAAAATGCAATGAACACTTTATCAACGCTTGTAGGGAGTAACTACGAAATCAGTTTCATTAAATACGGAATCAACTATAAAGTAATCGTTCAGGCGGCACCGGAATATCGTGCTCAGCCGGATGATATTTTAAAACTGTATGTAAAAAATGACCGGGATGAAATGGTTCCTTTTTCAGCTTTTATGAAACTGGAAAAAGTATACGGACTTTCAGAAATTACAAGACACAATATGTACACTTCTACAGAGATCAGTGGTGGTCCGGCTATGGGATATAGTTCCGGAACGGCTATCAAAGTGATTCAGGAAGTAGCGGCCAAAAAACTACCGAGAGGATATGATATCGACTGGGCAGGTATTTCTGCCGATGAGGTAGCGCAGGGCAATCAGGCCATTTGGGTATTCTTAATCTGTTTAGGATTTGTTTATTTGGTTTTAGCAGCGCAATACGAAAGTTTCATTTTGCCATTATCAGTAATTCTTTCGTTGCCGGCGGGTATTTTTGGAGCTTTCTTTCTGTTGAAATTAACCGGATTAGAAAATAACATTTATGCTCAGGTTGCCATGGTAATGCTTATTGGATTGCTGGGTAAAAATGCCGTACTGATTGTAGAGTTTGCTATTCAAAGGCATGCTGCAGGAAAATCAGTTCTTGAAGCTGCAATGGAAGGTTCAAAAGCCAGGTTCCGTCCTATTTTGATGACTTCATTTGCGTTTATCGCCGGATTATTACCGCTTGCTTTTGCAACCGGTCCGGGTAAAATTGGAAACAGAACCATTGGTACAGCAGCGGCAGGAGGAATGCTTATTGGAACTATTTGCGGAGTATTTGTGATTCCGGGATTGTATTACATTTTTGGTAAAATTGCCGAGAAACACAAATTGGTGAAACATGAAGAAGAAAATCCATTAACTGAAGAAATTGATAACAATCATGTATAAATTTAAATTATATCAATACAGTATTGCAGCAAGTATTTGTCTTGCTGCAGTAAGCTGTAAGGCTCCCGCTCCGGAGGTGTCAACTGCCAGCAAACCGGTTCCTGAATCTTTTGGTTATGCCAAAACCCAGGACACAACCTCAACGTCAGCTATTGCGTGGAAGGACTTTTTTAAAGATAAAAACCTGACAGATTTAATTGATGTCGCCCTGAAAAACAATCAGGAGCTAAATATTACGCTTCAGGAAATTGAAATAGCCAAAAACGATATCCGTATCAGAAAAGGGGCTTACCTGCCAACAGTTGGTGTGCGTGCCGGAGCCGGAGTTGAAAAAGTGGGCCGTTATACCAGTCAGGGTGCCGGAGATGCGACTACAGAAATTAAACCCGGCAAAGAAACCCCGGATCCGCTTGGTGATTTTACGATTGCTGCTTATGCCAACTGGGAAGTAGATATCTGGAAAAAACTGCGCAATTCTAAAAAAGCAGCTGTAACCCGATATTTAGCCACGGTTGAAGGAAAGAATTTTGTAGTAACTAATCTTATTGCCGAAATCGCTGACAATTATTATGAGCTGTTAGCTTTGGATAGCCAACTGGATATTGTAAAACAGAACATTCAGCTGCAAACCAACGCTTTGGAAATTGTAAAAGTTCAGAAAGAAGCGGCAAGAGCAACAGAATTGGCTGTTCAAAAATTTCAGGCTGAGGTTTTGACTTCGAAAAGTATGGAATTCGACATTCTTCAAAAGATAAAAGAAGCTGAGAACCGAATCAACTTCTTGTTAGGGCGTTATCCGCAGGAAATCAAAAGGGAAAAAACCAATTTTACCGATTTGGTGCCGGCTACCGTAAATTCCGGGATTCCTTCGCAATTACTGCAAAACCGTCCCGATGTAAAACAAGCAGAATTAGAACTGACAGCAGCAAAACTGGATGTAAAAGTAGCCCGTGCCGAATTCTATCCATCACTGGATATTTCAGCCGCGGTGGGTGTACAGGCCTTTAATCCTTCGTATTTGTTTACATTTCCGGAGTCTATTTTGTATTCATTAGCTGGAGATCTGGCTGCACCGCTGATCAACAGAAATGCCATCAAAGCAGAGTTTTCAAGTGCCAATGCAAGACAGCTTCAGGCCTTGTATAATTATGATCGTACAATTTTGAATGCCTATCTGGAAGTTTCCAATCAGCTTTCAAAAATAGATAACCTGCAAAAAGGATACGATTTAAAATCTCAGCAGGTAGATGCCTTAAATAAATCGATCGATGTTTCTAATGATTTGTTTAAATCCGCCAGAGTAGATTATTTTGAAGTTTTGATGACACAGCGTGATGCCTTAGAAGCAAAACTGGAATTGATAGATACCAAAAAAGAGCAATTAAACGCAACAGTTCATGTTTACAGGAACTTAGGCGGTGGCTGGAAATAGCATCATTTTTTTATATTAATAGATTGTAGGACTGAACCTCCCGGGAAGTAAAATTTTCGGGAGGTTTTTTTGTTTGTGATTTGAGTACTGATTTTTTTTTGTAATAATAAGATTGTTATATTAGCTGAAATAAATTTCAGGTGTTCTTATGATACAAAGTCCACTTTAGTATATGGAATTGTAGTTGTTTTTATGGCTGTTATGTAATTCAATCATTAATATGAAATATCGAAAGCTCAGTTATCTGTTTATTATAAAAATTTGTTGTATTATCTTTTTTGGATTTTGCTTTTGGTATTTAAATAATATTATAACCAATCTGTATAATTTTCAGGTTGATCAAAATTTAAGGCATAATAGTATTGGCGCTACGGAGATGCAAAAAATACAACTTAAAATTGCTGGCTCTGAAGCTAAAAGAAGTTTTTCAACTTTTTTGTCTTATTTTTTTATCTTATTTGTATTTGCATGTTTAATATTTAGTTTTATTAAATCTAAAGTTGATAAGGAAAATGAAAGGCTGGATACAGAAGAGTTAATGCAGAAGTAATACATTATAATCCTGCAGAGGCTCAAGTTGTGTTTAATGTATGTGATTATATAAACAGCAATTATAGAAATTACGAAGAAGATATACTGTTTTTTGTAATGTTGCAGTTGAGCCATTGTGGTAAACGAATAGCGTTGCAAACGCTTCGATTAGTGTTTTAAAGTAAACAGGTACTCATTGCAAACGAGCACCAGATTGTTTTAATCAGGCTTAATCTGGTGCTCGTTTGCAACGAGTACCCACATAAATTAAAAGAATTGTGGTAGCGTTTGCAACGCGGTTAACTAAGACATCAGTCATACAAACGAAAAAAATATATCTGAAACAATAAACAATGTCAGAAAAGTATAAAGTAATAGACAGTACAGTTTTAATCTGGTGCTCGTTTGCAACGAGTACCTACATAAATTAAAAGGATGGTGGTAGCGTTTGTAACGCGGCTAACTAATAAAACAGTCATAACAAACGAAAAAAATATATCTGAAACAATAAACAATGTCAGAAAAGTACAAAGTAATAGACAGTACAGTTCCCACTTTTATAACAATAACAGTAGTTGACTGGGTAGATTTATTTATAAGACCTGTTTATTGTGACATTTTAGACGAATCATTAAATTATTGTATCAAAGAAAAGGAGCTAAGTGTTCACGCTTATGTGTATATGAGCAGTCACATTCATTTAATTGTAACTGCACCCGATGGTGAATTGCAAAACATTGTGCGTGATTTTAAAAAATTTACCTCAAAAAAATTAATCGAAGCCATAAAAGAGCATCCGGAAAGCAGGCGTGAATGGCTTTTGCGAAAATTTAGTTTTGAAGCAGTCACAAAAGGAAGAGCAAAAAACTATAAACTTTGGCAAGATGGATTTCATCCGGTTATATTGGATACATTAGAAAAAATAGAACAGAGAATAAAATACATACATTATAATCCTGTAGAGGCTCAGATTGTTTTTCAGGAACGTGATTATGTAAACAGCAGTTATAGAAATTACGAAGAAGATAATGCTGTGTTTTGTAATGTTGCAATTGAACCATTATGGTAAAGAAGTCGCGTTGCAAACGCTTCAATTTGTGTTTGAAGTAAGTAGGTACTCGTTGCAAACGAGCACCAGATTATGTTATAATAAACGAAATATCTGAAACAAGAAAAACGATTTTCTGACAAGTATAATGTAATAGACAGTTTAGTTCCAATTTTTATAATAATAACAGTGGTCAGTGGTTATTAGGCAGATTTGTCTGTAGAGGCTCAGATTGTTTTTCAGGAAAGTGATTATGTAAACATCAGTTATAGAAATTACGAAGAAGACAATGCTGTTTTTTATAATGTTTCAATTGAGCCATTGTGGTAAAGAGCCGAGTTGCAAACGAGCACCGGATTCAGTACCAAATTTTGTGAAAAATAATAGACAACAATTAAATTTATTATAAAATGACACTAAATACTACAATAACTATAAAACCTTTTCTGACTGTAAATGATGGAAAAAAAGCTCTTGATTTTTATGTTTCTGCATTCAGTGCATCGGTAAAAACAAAATATGAATTGCCAAACGGAAAATTAAGTGCTGAATTAGTCATTGAAAATGCTTCCTTTTTCATTGGGGATGAAGAGCCTGAATTTGGAAACCTGAGTCCTAATGCAGAACACAATAATCCTGTCAGATTAATTTTAACAACCCGAGATGCAGATGAGTTGTTTGATCAGGCCTTAAAATTTGGTGCCACAGCAATATGTCCTATGACTACAGAAGAAGAATGGCGAATTGGTAAAATAAAAGATCCTTTTGGACACATTTGGGAAATTGGGTATGTCCTATAAATTAAAACAGCTACCGCTGATTTTCATTTTTCATAGATCACTGTGAAGTTTGGCGGAGTGTGATTAATGCTATTAAATTAAGGATTAAAAGATAAAATGATTTTTGATATAAAAAAAACTCGCAAATCGACAATCTAATTATTTAGCTGCATCAAATCTGATATCAAAAATCGTTAATCCTCAATCTAAATTTCTTATACTTAATGACATTGAAGGAGCATCAGATTAAGATAATAAAAGTAGCGTTTGCAACGCGATTCTAACTAAGACAAATCTACCAACTTTGATAATGAAATCTCCAAAGCATTAGCGATTTCCAGTAAAGTATAAAGTGTTGGGTTGACTTTTCCGTTTTCCAGTTTTTCAATTGCCTGGCGGTCTTTATCGCATGCTCTGGCGAGGTCAGATTGACTCCAGCCTTTTTGTTCACGGAAATCAATAATCCGTTGACCTATTTTCTTTTTTAGTTTATCTCGCGTCACAAACCAAATGTCAGCTAATTTGCTGACAATTTTGTCATATAAAAAGTTGACAAAATGAATTCAAGAAAACTCAAAATTCATACGAAATATCAGGCCAGAACTTATGGCGGTACAACTATACCTGAAATTAGGTTAGAAGGCAAATGGTTAGAAAAATTGGGCTTCAGGAAAGGGGTTTGCAACGCGACTCTAACTAAGACAAATCTACCAATTTTGATAAAGAAATCTCCAAAGCGTTGGTAATTTTTATTAATGTCAGTAATCGTGGGTTTGTTTTACCATTTTCGATCATATGAAGTTGAGTACGGCTGATCTCACAATCAAAGGCAAAAGCTTTTTGATCAAGATTTTTTTTCTCTCTCAATTGCTTAATTTTTTCGCCTAAATTCTTGAAATATTTTTCTTCTTTCGTGTTCACTATAGCGAATATCCAAAATTTATACTTATCTTGTGTTCGGAATAACGAACACAAGATGATAGGCAAATTCAGAAAACTCAAAATTCATACGAAATATCAGGCCAGAACTTATGGCGGTACAACTATACCTGAAATCAGGTTAGAAGGCAAATGGTTAGAAAAACTGGGTTTCAGGAAAGGGCAAATTGTAAACATTGAACAAAAGAAAAACAAGCTGACTATTACTATAAATAAAGAGCAAAAATAATTTTAGAATTATTTGCCGTTGTTTTTGCTTTATGAATTTGAATGATTGATTAATCAAGTTCAAGATAGGCAGCATTTTGTTATTTTAGATTGTCTATTATTTTTTTCAGATTATCAGGATCATTAACATCGCTTTCTTCCAGAAAAGATTTTTCAGATTTTGATAATATGTTGTAAATATTCTCTAATAATTGATTTGTTTTTTCTTGGTTATTTACTATTTCATTTACTTTAAAAGTCCACCTGATAATAAAAACATAAACAATAATTGCTATTATCCCAGATATAAACCATCCCAGGATAAATAATGAAGGGTCATTTGAATCGGAGAATACAGATTTATTAGAACTAAGAAAAATGATTAACCCTATAACGAATAAGACTATAACTGGTTTATAAAGAGTTTTTTCATCAATGTTGTTTGGTTTGTTCATAATGTTATAATTTATTATTTTAAATTTAATCTTCCCAACCGCAAAGCGTTAATCCATATCCCTGTGCCTGAGATTCAGAAACTTTGGTTAATACATGTCGACAAGCCGTTAACCCTCGGCAGTTTTCTTTATAATGATATTTTTTTGCACCGGTTGGTCCGCATATAAATACTTGTGTTGACGGAGGGCAAAAAGAAGAAAAACAAATAAACAGCAGGAGTAGGGTATATTTCATTTGGGGATTATTTATTTGACAATTAATTGATATTCATTTCCTTTTTGATCAGTCGCTTTTAACTTTCCGTAAGAGATCCATTCGGTGTTGATTTCAATATCTGCGATGCTGTCGTTCATTAAAATTCCGGCGCCGCATTTTCCTTCGACATTTATATTCCCAAAAACCGAATCGCCTTTTGCGTTTATTCCTTTTACATCATAATTGTATTCATAATGTTGGGAATATCCTGTTCTGTATTCATATTGATAGGTTTTATCAACATGATATGTTTTGGCTTCTTCGGGTGTAATCGTTTTGCGGTCGTCAGCGGTAATTACTTTTTTGTAAAAGGAATTAATTTGTGGTGGAGGCGGAGCATCGGCTTTTTTACAGGAAAGTATTAGTATTAGTAAAAATAAAATAGTGTAATTTTTTAGCATAGGCGTTTTGTATTAGTATTTTTAAATGTAAAGTGTAGAAAATCTGTGTTTTTGTTTGCATACTCATTATATGCCAGTAATTAAGCCTTCTTTTTAAAAACCATTATTGTATTTTATGTTAAAAGAATGCTCAGACATAAGTAATAGCCCAAAAAACTGAAAAAATGCCAATATTGAAGGGATAAATGTCCAACAAAATATAAGATAGAGTATTCCCTGGACAGATTGTCCTAAATAGAATTTATGGATTCCAATTCCTCCAAAAAAGAGTGTTAAGACTGTTGCAGTAATTTTACTTTTCATAATTTACATTTTGGATAATATTTCGGTTTTTTTAGTATCAAATTCTGACTGCGAGATAATTTCACTGTCTAATAATTTTTTTAATTTTTGAAGTATTTCAAGAGGATCTTCTTTTTGTTCAGTACTTTGTGTAGTAGGTAAACTTGCATTTACAGTAATTCCACCTCCGGCAATTGCTCTTTTGTTTTCCAAATCATGTTCACGTCTGTAAATAATCATTTCTTCTTCTTTTTGCTGAGCAAATTGATATAATTTTCTTGCCTGTGCTTTTGGTAAGTAATCAAGCATGTTTATGTTTCCTTTTATAGTTTTCATCGTAAAAGTTGCTCCCATTATTCCTTCTTTCATATGGCAATCTAATATATCTTTCCAGGCATAGTCTTGAAAGTCCATTGACAAACCTAAATTTTTAGGTCTGCAGAAAATTATTCTTTTATTAGTTAAAGCAATGCAATCAGGCGAAAGATTAATTGCGATTTTCTTTTGAACCCCAATATATTCTATTTGTTCTCCGGAAGTGAGAAGGCCAGTTACTTTTCCTAATATTTTTTCAACTGCTTTTGGATCTTGTTCCTCGTTTAAGAATTTTTTTAAATCGTTTATCATTTTCTTTTTTTTAAATTATAATTATTTATGTATTGATCTTGGTGTAATTCAGTTTTAACTTTATAAGTGTTATAATTTGAGTTCTTTACGGATTATTTATGCCTGAATTGGACTGTCGTAAATTTCGAGAGTTTCTAATAATTCTTTTTCAAAATGGTAAATGTCATCGATAGACAAAATAGCTGTCTTTGATTCTGTTTTGTTATCATTAAAAAGGCTGATGTATTTTTTCCCTCCATTAAGATGTAGTCTGCAAAGCGGTTTACGGTTATTATCATCCAGCAGGATTCCAAAATAGGATTGTGTGTCTCTATGAACAATTCTCTTAATTGGAATCTTTCTTCTCAAAATAGCGACTACGATTCGGTATGCTTCTAGTTCTTCTTCAGTGGTAATGATTTTGCCTTCTTCTTCAATTGGCAGTATTTCTTCATCCTGCTGCTTAATTGTTTCTTTTGTAAGTGCAGCATTCAGTCGGTCATTAATCCTGTCGTTTATGTATTGACTGATCGATTTCTGAACTAAATCTTTAAATTCATCCACCACTTTTTCGGTTAATCTTCCGGTGTACACTTTACCTGCAAAAAGTTTAGTGAAATCATTCGAAGGACTTTCTAATTCGGCATTGATTTGTTTCTTAATTTCTTTGATATATTTTAAAGAACTGGCATTGCTTACAATATTATCTACATCGAAATTGGCTTTATGAAACTTCGCTATTTCGTTGATTGTATTTTCTTTTAAATTAGTAATATCAAATTCTAAAAATGGTTTTTCGTCCATTTTATTCTGATCATCCAAATCAGTAAAAAACTGATAATGGATGCCGTTGGTTAAAAGTGCAAATCGGGTTTTGGTTACATGAAAATAGCGGAATAGCTGTGAATTATGAATCGTTAGTTTTTCTTTCCAGCTTTTGCATTCCACAATTATAATAGGTTCTCCGTTTTGAAAAATAGCATAATCTACTTTTTCTCCTTTTTTAAGACCTAAATCGGCTGTAAATTCAGGTACAACTTCGAGTGGATTAAAAGCATCGTATCCGAGAACATGTATAAATGGCAATACAAAAGCATGCTTTGTAGATTCTTCGGTCTCAATTTTGTTTTTTAACTGATTGATTTTATCTGCTAATGATTTAAGTTGAATATTTATTTCCATTGGTTTTGGTTTAAATTAATAATTCAAAGGTAAAATGATTTAAAACCAGTATTTTACGGAAAACCATAATCCGGAAAAAATTAAATTTTAGCAATAAAAAAAGCCCCAGAAGGAGCTTAAAAAAATATAATAATGAGTAATTAAATTATCCCCATATCTTTAGTAATCGAAACCAGATGAACGGTATTGTTTGCCTTAAAAAAATCTTTGAGTTTGGATAGTCTTTTTTCGATAGCACTTTTGCTGTTAGGCTTAATATCTGAATTTTTAAAAATTTCTATGATTTCATCCTGAGAAGTACCTGCAGATAAATGTTTTAAGATTTGAATATCTACATCATCTATTTCGTTGTTATTTTTCTCCTGCATGGCAGAAGCAACTTCCGGCGAAATAAATTTTTGATCTGAGGACGAAATGATGCTAATTGCTTTCTTTAATTCTTCAATACTGTTTAAACCTTTTAGAACAAAAGCATCAATTCCTGCGTTGTCAAAAAGCGATTTAATCCTAAAACTTTTATCTTCTACAGAATACGCTATGATTTTAATATCAGGCTGTAATTCACGTACTTTTTGAATGAGTTCGTCTCCATTGGCAATTTTTACTTCACGATGATCAGTCTTGAATGAAAGATCGCTGATTAATAAATCGTAAGGTTCATTGTCCTGAATGGCCCTGCGTATTTTTAGAAACGCTTCGTCACAATATTTTGAATGTTGAAAGTCGACAATATTTAAATTTTTTAAAACTTCCTGAATTCCTAAATTCATTGCATCAAGATCTTCAGCTATTATTACTTTTTTAAACATAGGCTTTTATTTAGGCATTGTTATTTGTACTTTGAAACCTTTATTGGGTTCAGTATCAAAAGTAATCGTTCCTTTTGTGGCCAGAATACGGTTTTCCATATTTTGCAAACCATTTTTTATGATTTTTGATTTTTCACAGCCTTTTCCGTTATCACTATAATTAATAGATATAAAATTTGAATTGCTTTCAAACTGAATAACAACTGAAACAGCTTCGCTGTGCTTTTTCATGTTGACCATTAATTCCTGAATTACTCTATGGATGGTAACTTTTTTTTCATCTTCCATTCCCTCCCAGTTTATTTTTTGAATGTTTCTAATAATAACACGAGTGTAGCTGCTATTATAAGTTGAAAGCATTTCTTTTAAATTTACTGCATAATTTGGTCCGGTATCTACGTTACTATTTTCTCTGGAGATTCCACGAACCCGGGAATAAATATGATCAAGTTTTTGCAATAAGGTTTCTTTATTGTTCCCGAAAGTTAAAGATTGGGTTTGGGTGTAAGTGATAGCTTGAAAAACATCATTAGCCAGTTCGTCATGGATATCCTTTGCAATTCTGGTTTCGGTATCGTATGCTGTTTTTATTTTGTCTATTCGGTTTCGGTTTTCATACCGTTTTTTAAGATAAGCCAGTAAACAGAATAAGAAAACAATTCCAATTATAAAAAATATCTTTTGGTATTTAGCTTTCTGAAGTGCCAGTAAATTCTCAGCTTTCTCTAAACGAAGTCTTTGATTTTCATCTTTCTCTTTTTTAGAATCGTATTTTATTTTGGCAAATTTGTTTTTATAATTGTTTCTTATTTTAATTATGCTATCGTTTAGTGTGATATATTTTTGTGCATACTTTGTTCCTGAGCCATTAGCTATTAAAAAAGATAAAGCTTTCAAACGTTCATCGATACTATTGAATTTTGTAGCCGTTTGATATGCATATTGAGCATAGTGAATTGATTTTTTAATGTCGATTTTTAAATAATATTCAGAGAGGTGTAAATTGCTTTCAATATATCCATAAGGATCATCTATCATATTTTTTGATTCCAAACTTTGTTGCATCAACAGGAGTCCTTTTTTACTCCATCCTTTTTTAAAATAAGCAAAACCTAAATTATCTGTTACACGTGATTTGCTGGCTGGATCTTCATCAATAATTTTTTTGTTTAATATAAATTCTAAAATATGAATTGCTTTATCATATTCTTTTTGTTGAATATAAACTACAGCAATATTATTTAAAGGAGATTGTTTTGATATTTCATCAGTACAATCTTTTATAGCTTCTTTATAATAATAAATAGCATCATGATAAAGAGAAAGTTCTTTATCAGCAATTCCGAAAAAGTTATTGATTGAAGCACTGTAAATATTTTTGTTTTTAATATAAGGTAATGCTTCTGTCAGGGTTTCTTTGCTGCCATAATAATCTCCGTTTATTTGCTGTATCGAAGCCATTTGGATAAGATTATAAACAATGTTGGCACTATCTTTTATTGTTTCAAATGCAATCTTTGATTTATTAAAATTATAAAAAGCAGAATTGAACTTTTTATCCTGAAAGTTTGTTACTCCTTCATTTCGAAGTAATACTGCTCCCTTTTTAACAGATTCGTTCTTAACAGGTTTAGTTATTTCTTCTTTGCAGGAAAGTAGAAATGCACACAGAAGCAAACAAAAAAACGGGGATCGTAGCATAAAACTTACTTTCCCCGAAATTAATGATTAATTGTATATTTTATAATTTAATCTATTATTATTTTGGTGGCGGCGGTGGTACTTTAATAGGATCATCATCTGGGCCATCGGCATAAGTTGGTACTACTGCTTTTTTTGTATTAGTTTCATATTCGTCGGCAGTGCAAGAGAATAATGTAGTTGTCAATAGGGCAAATGTTCCCAATAAAAATAATTTTTTCATGCTTTCAGAGCTTTTTAAAATTTAAAATAAAATATTCTTAGTTACAATTTATAGAAAAGCTGTTCATTTTGTTAATAGAAAAGAAAAACATATTTTGCTGTTAATTTATGATGATATTAATTATATCTACTGTTAAAACTTTTCTTTTGAAAGTTAGTAATGCTTTTTTTGAACGATTTCCTTCTTTGGCTATAAGAGTCATTATTTTTTACAGGAAAGGATAAATAGATAAGATTGTAATATAAAAACGGGGATCGCAGTATAAACTTACGTTCCCCGAAATTAATTATGATTAAGATTTTAGTATACCATTATTTTGTTGGTGGTGGCGGAACTTTTATAGGTAAATCTCCAGGTCCATCAGCATAAGTTGGAGCTATTTCTTTTTTTGTTTGAGTTTCATATTCGTCGGCAGTGCAGGAGAATAATGTAGTTGTCAATAGGGCAAACGTTCCCAATAAAAATAATTTTTTCATGATTTTGTGAATTAAAAATTGATATAGGTATTGCTGTCCGGATTCTGTCCGGATCTTGTTTGGCAATACCAAATTTTGGTTGGGAAGTGAAGTGCGTAGAACTATAAAATTTTATTTATACTTCCCGGATAAAGTCCGTTTTACGGTTTTCCGCACTTATAATTGAACTAGTTTTGTACATTTGTTTTAACCTGCAGATCAAAACGTTAACTTGATTCTGAGACAAAGTAACAACCATTGTAAACGTGAATTGATACGGAATTCCGGGAGTTCCTGAATATTTTTTTTATTCCTGGGAGTTCCTGAAAATTCCTTGAAAATCCTGAATGCCTATGCCAAAAATTATACTTGAAGAATATAAAAAAGCTATTATTAAGCAGTATCAAAAAGAAAAATCGGGTGAGAATTATCGATTTTTGGAAAACCCTTCCCGGGCAAAACTCAGAGAACTGTGCTGGGAAAGATTTAAGGTAAATGAGAACCCAGATGATCTAAAAAATTTTGAAACCTTTTTTGAATTTTCCTTTGCGCTTACGAAGAAAAATGAATTGAAAAAGAAAACTGGAAAATTTAGATCTATTGGTGATTTTTTGAGAAATGAAACAGAATCTCCAACTGTTGATATAATAGAATTAGCTGCAATCTTAGTAGATTTTAATTTAAGACCCTACAACAGGTTTAGAAGGTTTTCTTTAAATGAAAAAGATACAAATGCAGATAGTTCTGAGAATTTAGATTTAGAAAGTGATACTATACTCTCTGAAGAAATTATTATTGAAAAAAAATCCGATAGTCTTGAAGTAAGAAAAGTAACGACATCACAAATATTTGCTTACGAAGCTGTTAAGCCAACTGGTATTATACGTAAGATGGCAGAAATACTTTCAAAAAAATCAAACCAAATTTTATTGTTACTTTTTATAATTTTGTTTTCTGCCTGTATGTTTTTTGCACAACGAAAACAATGTATGCAATGGTCTACAGATCACTATGAAAAAGTTAGTTGTGATTTAGAAGTGAAAGGAATAGGTAATTATAATAAAATTGAGCCTTTTGATGAAGCAGTTTTTAATCTAAAAAAAATTACTATTTGCGACACCACAACTTGTTTTGATAAAAATGGAGTAGCAATTATTTGGTACGCGAAGACAGCAAACGGAGTTGATTTTTTTAATTCACACGGAATGCATCCTGAAAATAATAAACCATTAAAACCAGTAACCCGGTATATTCTTGAGAAATATGTGAAATAACATCTCACTGAGTTTGCAGAAATAACAGTGGAAATAATGAAAAAACTATATAATGAAACATAAAATATTCAAAACCGATAATTCAAAAGCAACTATTTTAATCCGACTAATGGTTGGAACTGTATTTCTTTCAGAGGGCATTCAAAAATTTCTATTCGCTGATAGTTTAGGAAGCGGACGATTTGCAAAAATTGGACTCCCTTCGCCTGAATTTTTAGGAAGTTTTGTTGGTCTTTTTGAGATAATTTGTGGCGTATTAATTTTATTGGGCTTAATTACAAGACTCGCTACTATTCCCCTTATTGCAATTATGTTTGTTGCAATCGCAACAACAAAAACAGAAATCTTAATCAATGACGGATTTTGGAAAATGATGCACGAAAGCAGAACGGACTGGGCAATGCTTTTAGGAAGTGTGTTTCTTTTCATAAACGGTGGCGGTTTCTGGTCGCTAGACAAAAAAATAATGAGAAATTAAATGTTGATTTAAAAATATTGTGAATCTTAAGCAGGAGTTACGAAGCAGAGAACTTGTCACAGCTTAAAGACAGTTGGAAATAATCAGGTTTAAAATTAACTCATAAACACAATCTCCTGAGAATTTAGTTCAGGAGTTTTTTTGTTTTATTCTTTAGGTATTTAACATAAAATTACGATTTTAGTATATAAACGGCAATTATGTAAGTTATTTTGAAAATTATGAAACAGATTTGAATTACATCGAATGTAATTTCGTAAGTATAAATCAAACATAATTTTTAAAAACAAACAAACATGAAAACGAGAAATTTTTTATACGTATTAGCACTAAGTTTTGGATTATTCGCAGCAACATCTTGCAGTAATGAAGATAATGAAGGAGAAACAATAGTACCAATTCAGGGAAAATATGAACTAAGCAAAGTGGGAACAGCAGATTCGAACGGGAATGAAGTTTTAGTTAATGCTCCACAAAATGCAAGTGGATGTAGTAAAGATTATTTAGAACTAAAACTGAGTAATGTAGCAGTTATAGGGGATTATAGCGGCGAGAGTTGTAATAAAACTGAAACAACAGGAACCTACGTAAGATCTCATAATGATTTAACGATTACTATTGGTACTACCAGTACAACCAGCGATATCATGAATCTTACTAATAAAGAGCTGAAATTAAAAGACAAAGCTACTGGTATTATCACAGTTTATACCAGATAATGACCTAAGAAGGAAATCTGATTCTTTAGAATTGGAATTAAAAACGGAAATAGCTGATAAAGTTATTTCCGTTTTTTTTTGCTTTAGTTTGAAGGAAATTTTGGGTGCTACATCTATTAGGGTTTAACGGAATTATCATTTTAATTTGTATTTTCGTTCGGCCGATAATAGGTTTGAAATTAGAGAATTCAAAAAGATGATACAGTAATATTTACTAATATGAACGATAATACAATTGACAGTTTAAAAGAGGCATTAAAGCATTCTCCTGAAAACGCGCCATTACGATTTCTCTTAGCCGAGACTTTACTAACTTTAAACAGGCTGGAAGAAGCAGAAACAGAATATCTTACACTTTTAAGGAGTACAAACGATATTAAAGCAAAATTAGGACTTGCAACTACTTTCTTTAAAAAGGGAAGTTACTCAGCTTGTAATGTGATTTTGGAAGAAGTCATGGAGAAAGGGACTCAGGATGTAAACGTTTTTGCATTGTATGCCAAAGGGCTTTTAAAAGAAAATTCAATTAGCAAGGCAGTTGAAACCTATAAAAGCGCACTGGCGATTGATCCTAAATTTTTTGATGAAGAGTTAGATAATCAACTTAGATTAAAGGGAAGCAACGAAGTAATTGAATCAGATGAGGAAATAGACAGCAGATTTCTGGAAAGACCAACAGTTAATTTTGCTGATGTTGGCGGAATGGAATTTGTAAAAAAAGAAATCGAGCTAAAAATTATCAAGCCATTGCAGCATCCTGAACTTTATAAAGCATACGGAAAGAAAATAGGAGGAGGCATTTTACTTTACGGACCACCGGGCTGTGGAAAAACATATATAGCAAAAGCAACAGCCGGACAGGTAAATGCAAAGTTTATAAGTGTTGGACTGAATGATATTTTGGATATGTGGATCGGCAGCAGCGAAAAAAATCTGCATGATATATTTGAACTAGCCCGACAAAATACACCTTGCGTCTTATTTATAGACGAAATTGACGCTCTGGGCGCAAGCAGAAGCGACATGAAACAATCAAGTGGACGCCACTTAATTAATCAGTTTCTGCAAGAGTTAGATGGAATAGATAATAATAATGAAGGCATATTGGTACTTGGAGCAACAAATACGCCGTGGAATTTAGACCCCGCTTTCAGAAGACCTGGCCGTTTTGACAGAATCGTTTTTGTTCCGCCACCGGATGAAGCTTCGAGAGAATCAATTCTAAAGCTTAAACTAACCAATAAGCCGACAGAAGCAATTGATTATAACAGCATTTCAAAAAAGACAGAAAATTTTTCAGGAGCAGATATTGAAGCCATTATTGATATTGCTATAGAAGAAAAATTAGAATCTTCTTTTGAGGATGGTATTCCAAAACCAATTAGTACAAAGGATTTACAAAATGCAATCAAAAAACACAAAGCCAGTACACAGGAGTGGTTTATGACTGCGAAAAATTTTGCCATGTTCGCAAATGATTCAGGATTGTATGATGATATTCTAACGTATTTAAAAATTAAAAAATAACATGTCAGAAGATCATAGAATAGCAAAGGTTACTATTTTAATTCAACAGAAAAAATACGCAGAGGCTGAAAAAGTATTGAAAGATTTAATTTCTGGCGATGTCAATAATATTTACTTTTTGTCATTGCTGGCAGAAGTTAATTTGCAACAGGACAAATTTGATACAGCCAAAACCATAATCGAAAACGCAATTGGTTTAGTACCAGATGAGCCTCATTTGTTTTATGTAAAGTCGAGAATTGCGATTCAGCAGGACGACTATAATGATGCAGAAAAAAACATCTTGCAGGCAATAACGTTAGATCCTTATGATGCAGATTATTTTGCTTTTATGGCAAACATTAAGTTAGCTCGCAAACAATATGAAGAGGCCTTGGAATTTGCCAATAAAGCTTTAGAGATTGATTCTGAAAACTTATTGGGACTAAACACCAGAAGTACCGCTTTACTAAAATTAGACAGAAGTGAAGAATCATTTAATACGATAGAAGGTGCTTTAAGAGAAGACCCTAATAATGCCTATACGCATGCCAATTATGGTTGGAGTCTATTAGAAAAAGGAGATAATAAAAAGGCACTGAAGCACTTTAACGAAGCATTGAAAAGCGATCCTAATTTTCCCTATGCACAATCAGGAATGCTTGAAGCCATAAAAGCTTCTAATCCTGTATATAGAGGTTACTTAAAATATTCATTTTGGATGGGTAATTTAACAGCCAAATATCAATGGGGAGTTATAATTGGGTTTTATTTTGGAGTTAAATTGCTTAGAAATTTAGCAGATAATAATGTCAGTCTTCAGCCGTATTTAAACCCTCTAATAATTGTTTTGGCTTTGTTTGCCTATTCCACCTGGGTTATCACGCCAATCGGAAATTTATTTCTCCGTTTCAATAAATACGGACAATTACTGCTCAGTAATGAGCAAAAACAAAGTTCTAATTTTGTTGCTTTAGGTTTAGCCATATTTGCTGTTGGTCTCTTGTTTTATTTTGTTTTACCGGATGAAAGATTTTTATCAGTAGCCGTTTTTGGATGTACGATGATGCTGCCTTGCAGTGTGATGTTTTCGCCCACAAAATACAAATATTCACTATTGGTGTATACTATTGTTATGGCGGTTATAGGTCTTGTTGCAATAGCGTTAACTTTTATGACAGGAGATATATTTAATATGGTGTCAGTAATTTTTCTGTTTGGATTTATAGGTTTTCAGTGGGTTGCTAATTTTCTTTTAATCAGACAAAGTAATCGTTAATAATCAAATTCCTGTTGCTAAACATGAACGGGGGTTAAGTCTTAGACCACCGAAAGTTTTTTGTAAAAATGTATAAAAAGAAACATGAAAGTTATAGTATGTGGAGAATATAATAACGATTTGCGGATTCGATTTTCACAAGGAATCTGGAATGTTACATTTTTTACTCTTTTTGAAAATCAAAAGGTGGTTAGTGTAGATTTTCCAAGAGATCCCACATTGTTCAGGTTATCGATAAGGTATGATTCTGAAAATTATTATTTAGAAAATATATTGTATACTTCTAATCCAAATTTAGATAATTTGAAGTTTCATTTCTACAAGGAAAATAGTCGTGTTTTTTGTCGGATAGAGTCAGAAATTGTTATAGAATTAAATAAAGAAATTGTGTTAAATCCGCTTGCAAGTGACTTAAAAGAGTTAAAAAATATAATGGGAAATTTTCAGAAAGATTCCGAAATTAGCTAATTAACTAAAAGCGATAACTATGGAAGATAAAAAAAATCACTCAGAGAACTCAGTTTCACGTGATGTAACACCTAAGGTGACAGGAATTGGGGGTATTTTCTTTTTTTCAGACAATCCACAGGAAACAAAAGACTGGTATGCTAAAAATTTAGGATTTGAAATCAGCGAATGGGGCACATCAGGGTTTGAATCCAGAAACATTGAAAGGCCTGAGGAAATAAACACTCTTCAATGGAGCCCTTTCAAAAAAGGAGATGCATATTTTTCTCCATCTAAAAAAGATTTTATGATCAATTACCGCGTTCAGAATATTGAAGGATTAGTAAATCAACTGAAAGAAAACGGAGTAACCATACTGGATGATATTTCAACATATGACTATGGGAAATTTGTGCATATCATGGATGCCGAAGGTAATAAAATTGAATTATGGGAGCCTGCTTAGAATAAAAAGAAAAGAATTTACTCCTTTGATTATAATATTTGAAAATAATAATTTAATGTTTAGAGTTAAAAAAGAACCCTCTCAGATTCTGAGAGGGTTCTTTTTTAATTAAAGAGTTGTTCAGTTAATCTTAGTTTCCTGAATAATTTGGGCAGCCAAAACATTTACGTGCCATATTGAACTGATAGGTTAATGAAAGTTCATAAACACCTCCTGTTCTTCCTATTTTAGTGGTATTCAAATCATATGAAAGCCCTAATCGTAAATTTTCGTATTGCAGTCCGGTGAAAAAATTAACAGAAGTCAGTAATTCATTATTCATTCCATTTTTAGCAGGATTGGTAACGAAAGTTGTTCCGAAAAACATTTTTTCGAATAAAATAGAAGCTCCCATATCCAGTCGGTTATATCGCCCTTGCTGCATATAATTTGATGTAACAAACATTTTGGTTTCATACGGAAGAAACAATACATCAATATAATCAGCCACTAGAAATTCATACCCGCTGCTTAGCGAGAAAAAAGTATTCAATGGCAGGTTCCCGTTAGTACTCAGAGCGATATTAGGTCTGTTGAGGTGTTTCATCGAAAGTCCAATCCAGAGATCATCGGTGTTAAAAACCATACCTGCAGATACATCAAAAAAAGTAACTTTATCATTAGCCAGAAGGGGATCGATAGAAGTTGCGTTGTTTGAACCTCCTATATTAATCTGATCTTCCAGTAATAAATTACCAAAAGCAAATGATTTTAAACCAAATCCTGCTTCTATACCCGGTCTGAATGTCCAGGTATCGTTTATTCTTACCCTGTAGGCATAATTGGCATTGATTTGTGTAAAATTATATTTGGAAGCATTTTCTCTTTGGTTTAAAATGTTCAAGCCAATTCCGCTATTAAGGTTATCACTCCAGGTATTAACAAATGCATAGTCTGTATCGACACTTAAATCTAATTCAGGCCATTGTTCACGATGAATGATTCCGGCATAGGTAGTTTCCATAAAGCCGGTAAAACCAGGATTTAAGGTTTCGGGAACTAAAAAATATTGTGTAAAAATAGGATCCTGTGCTCTTGTTTTGGTATAAAAACAACATGTTATCAGTATAACAACTAGTAATTTTAATCTCATTTTTAATCTGTTGCTTTTATTTAATTAATGTTAGTGATCCTTTTTCGGTTATGGTGTGGTTGTAGAAAGTTTTAGCCGTTATCCTAAAAAAGTAATTACCGTTTTCAGCATCCAGGTCTTTAATTTTTCCTCGCCATCCATGAATATTTACTCCGGTTTCGGTATAAATAATACCACCCCATGTGTCATAAATATCAAGGGTCACATTGTTCAATCCCTGAAAGACAGGTGCAAATGAATCGTTGATTCCATCATTATTTGGGGTAAAAGCGTTTGGCATAATCAGCTTATATCCTTTTTCTACAAGAATATTGGCTTCATAAGAATACTGGCAGCCAAAAGGATAATTAACGACTTGTTTGATGGTGTAGGTGCCTTCTCTGGTGTAAATATGCTCCGGACTTGTTTCTGTAGAAAAATTGCCGTCTCCAAAATCCCAAGATGTACTTGTGAAATCTCCTGTGGCTAAATTTATAAATTTAACAGGGTCGTAAATAGCATAAAGGTCAAACATCTCTTTCCCGTAAGAACTGGTAGTAAAGTTGGGTACACCCAAAACAGGTTTGTTGACATTGTGAGACACATCCATAGTACATCCAAAACTATCGGTAACGGTAAAAATGATTAATCCTTTATTATCGGTTTTCATTATTTCACCATTAACACCGGAAACAACACCGTCTGACCATTTTAAAGTATATGGCGGAATCCCCCCTTTAACATGTCCTACGAATGTCTGATCTACAAATCGGGTATCGCAATTAAAATCAGTTAAGACTTCAATTGTTGGTGTAAGCTGTTCAAATCGGATAATTTTAAAAGTATCTGATTTTTTACAACCCCTTGAATCTGTTACCGTAACAGTATAATTGTCGGGAGTAAGCTGGCTTAAGTCTTCAGTTCGTGCACCATTAGACCATGCATAAGTATAAGGAGCTGTACCTCCTGTAACAATAAGATCTATAACACCGGTATTTGCTTTAACACAATCAAGCGGGTTTGAGACATCTCCTCTTATTTCTAATTCAAGCGGATCAACAACAATATATTCTGCTTCTATTACACATAATTTGGCGTCGGTAATTTTTACTTTATAACTTCCCGGGCCAAGATTGTTTCTTTCAATTCCGGCAGTAGAACCATCACTCCATTCTAATTTAAGCGGTGCCTGTCCACCAACAAGATTAAGGCGGATGTGCGCATCATTTGCTCCATGACACGAAATATTTTGAAAGTCCGGATTGATCATAAATACCGGCGCATTGTTAATCACTATTGGGAAATCTTTCGGACATCCCAATGCATCTGTAATGGTAATTAAATAGTTTCCTGCAGACAAATTAGATTGCTCCATGCCTGTTCCTAAATTGCTCCATTTTATAATGTAAGGATCGCCGGTTGCAAAAGGTACTCCTCCTGTGATAGAATTAATTTTTATAACTCCATCCCTAACGCTGTAACAAGTTAAATGAGTAACAGAGGCATTTAATTTTATTTCAGGATTTTGAAGTATTTCAACCTTCAACGGAACGGTACATCCGGAATTGTCTGTAACCGTTAAATTATAAGTTCCGGCATAAAGGTTCTTTAAATTTTGAAGATTACTTCTAAATCCGTTTGGTCCAGTCCAGCTGTAACGATGTACAGGTCTTCCTCCTGACGAACTCACATTAATTTCACCGGTATTATATCCGTAGCATAAAACATCTACCTGGCTTTCCCATTTTACTTCCAGTAATGGAGGCTCGATAATGGTAAAACTGGTTCCTGTAAGTTCGCCACAATTATTGGCTTCTGTTATTTTTACCTGATAAACTCCTTTGTCCAGATTATTCAGGTTCCCGGAATTCCCGGGATAAGGATTTCCATCTTTTGTCCATACAAAATTATATGGAGGTGTTCCTCCTGTTACAGAGGTATTGATGGTACCGTTTTTTAATCCAAAACAGGTTATATCATTTTTACCTTCGCCTGCAATTCTAAACTCTCCCGGCTCTGATACATTATATGACGTATTAAAAGGACAGCCTCCATTATCTGTAATAGATAAAAAATACAAACCAGCTTTTAAATTAGAGATATCCTGATCTGAGCTAGTAAATCCGTTAGGGCTTGTCCAGGATATTATGTAAGGTTTCCCTGTAGTATAAGGCGTTCCTCCGCTTACAATTAAGCTGATAGACCCGTCATTAGATCCATAACACTTGCCATTTTTTATAGTTTGAACTACTTTTATTATTGGCTCTACTGTAACTGTAACTGTAAAATCAGGTCCAGGACATGAAGCAGATATTGGAGATACAGTATAGGTTACTGTTGCCGGACTGGCAGTATTGTTTATTAAGGTTTGACTTATACTTGCTCTTGGGCTAGATTGCGCACTGGCACCACTTATTGCACCCGGCGGAGAAACTACCGGATTAGACCACACATAAGTAGTTCCCGATGGTACATTATCTGTTGTTCCGTTACTGACAGGTATAATTTGAAAAGTATTTCCACTGCATATTTTTGCTATTTTTGGTGTTATAACAGGCGAAAGAACCATATCTACAGAAAAGTTTCTGGATACTTCTGTTGTTCCACAGCTATTTGTTACCCTAAAAGTTGCAACATAATTACCGGTTGCAGTATAATTAATAGCTCCCGGATTGAGTGCTGTAGAAGTTGAGGGTGTACCTCCGGGAAAACTCCAGGAATAAGTGATTTCTGATGGAGGGGAACATGTTTCTTCTACTTTTCCTTCAGGATAAATCGTTGCCGATTTACAAAAATCTGAGATTGGCTTTAGAGAAATAACAGGTTTCTTTTTTACCTGAATTTGCTGTGTGTTATAATTATAAATTCCGCAAGAATTGATTGTTCTTAATCGAACAGTATAAACTCCCGGAGTTGTAAAATTAAAAGCCGGATCTTTAGAGGATGAATTTGTTCCGTTTGCAAAATTCCACGATCCTCTTCCTGATCCGGGAGATGTTTCCTTACCGCAAAAGGCTTCATAATAACTTATAACTTCCCAATAGAAGCTTGAAGCTCCACAGCTTAAATTTGTATCGGTAGTATTGGTTATCTGAACTGTTTCTGAAGCACACGCATTACTAAAAGTAAATTGTGGCTGCAATACAGGCTCAACACATATGTATTGTGCAGCAGGAGTGATTCCTACACCACATGGCGTTGTAGCGTTCAAGGTAACTTTATATCTTCCCGGTGCTGCATAGGAGTGATATGGGTTAACCTCTCTTGAAGTTGTTCCATCCCCAAAATCCCAAGTGTAAACATTTACAGTACTACAGCCATTAGTATAACCGGCATAGGTTGAATTATTGAAATAGACACCAGAATTTACACATGCAACAGATGGTATGCTAAAACTGATTACGGGTACATCTAAAATAATAATGGGTCCTGCAGTAAGATAGGTGCTTCCACAGGATGTTGTTATAGTTAAGGTAACAGTGTTTCCTGACGGGCAGTTGGCACTTTTAAACTCATGTGGGATAGGGTAATTTTGTGAAGCCTGAGGATTTAGACTATTATAATAAGAAGAAGCTTCCAGTTGAGACTGCGTATAAGTTTGAGTAGAGCCATCACCATAATTAATATAATAATTAGTGTCAGAAGGATTAAGAGCCCAGGAACCAATAGCAAATTGCATTGGTTCTACCGGAACACATAAATTCGTTGTATTTCCCGGAGCGATAAGTGCACCAATTGGGTTATTAGAATTTTTAACTACATAAGTTACAGAATTATTACAGCTATTATTTCCAACTGCTGTAATCACCATATTAAAAGAACCTAATTTCTGGTATTGGTGACTTTTTGGAAAAGTAACATTTGTATCTGTACTGCCATCTCCCCAGTCGACATTATAGGATGTAATACAAGAAACAGAACTGGAACTGTTTCCTACATTAATAGTGTATTTTGGATTTGAGTTATTATCCCCGCATCTTTCAAAAGGTTTATTAGAACCCGGAGCATTCAGGTCAGTAAACTTCAAATCAGGTTTCTGTTTTACAGAAATAGATTTTGTAATCGAACCTGTCTGACCATTAGCGTCAGTAACGGTTAGTTTTACATTAAAATTTTGGGTTCCGCATCCAACAGCTGTAAAGCTATGACTTGGATTCATTTCAGTAGAAGTTTTTCCGTCTCCAAAATCCCATTTATAAGAAAAGGGAGTGCTGCCGGCTACTATTGGGGTAAACGTAACAGGAGTTCCTGAGCAGGCACCATCATTAGTAAAGCTGAAATCTACCACTGGTGCTGTAAAATTATTTCTATCGTTACGATTATAACTATGGGCAGCAGTAGAAATGATTAAAATAAAAAGTAATTGTAAGAAGTAAAGTTTCTTCATGTAGTATAATTCGGTTATTTTCGGGCGTAAAAGTATGATTTTTTTTTAATCAAAAAAAGATTACGAATAATCATTTTTTGATTTTAAACTTTAATAAAAAAACTTGCGGTATTAATGGTAGGTCTTTTGTTATCTGATAGCATCTATAAAATTCTTTAATTCACAGAAGAAATAAAACTTAAAGGTCAATTCTAATTTATTTTTTTAGCATATTTTGATTTACATAAATAAATCAAAAGAATAGAGGAAAGAAATAATATATGTTTTTATTTGTTTTTGTGTAAAAATTGTCGGCAGATGTCTAGAAATAGGATGTAAAAAAGCGCAGATCCTTATGTATAAAAGGAATGCGCTTTTGAAATTGTGACCTTGGTGGCAAAAAATCCGAATCTTTATTGGTAAATTTCAAGGTTAAGTGACTTAGCACAGGTTTGAAAAGAAAAGTATTTGATTTTCAATGTTTGTTATAAGCTAAATAAACTTGAATCTCTTAATTGTGTAGTTGATTTTTGAGAGCGTACAGCTTGCTTCTAAGGTTTTTTAACATCAGAGGGTCAGAAACTTTACCTTTAACTCTGGTTAAAAAAATGGCTTGTCCTATAGTCATTTTTAGAGTATGTCCTTGCTTGTTAAATAGTTCTGAAATCAGTTTTGAAGTTTGCAACATCGGGTGAATTGATTTTAACATACTGAAGAAAAAACCATTATTTCCATGAAAATATATGGGTAAAATAGGAACGTCTGCTTTACATATAATTTTCCCTACCACAGGATGCCACTCGGGATCTGTGATTTCATTCGTCTTAAAACTGTAAGAAGAAACTTCTCCAGCAGGAAATATTGCAACTGGAATACCTTCTGATAAAGCTTTGAGTGTCATTTTTAATCCCGTAATACTCGCAGAATTTTGCACATTTTCAAATGGATTTACAGCAATAATGCATTTTTCAAGATTTGGGATTTCCTTTAACAAAAAATTCCCCATATACATTGTGTCTGGACGTATTTTTGCCATTGTACTTAATAAGGCTAATGATTCTATACCTCCATAAGGGTGATTTGCAACAACTATAAAAGCTCCTTCACGAGGAATATTTAGTAATTCAGTATTATCAAATTGGACTTTTACTCCAATTTTCGTTAAGACATAATTAGCAAAATCTGCACCTTCAAGATTCCCGCCTTCTTTTACAATAGTATTTAAATTGTCAATTTTCATTGCTTTCATTAAATAAGAGGATAATCCGGGGACAGGAATTTTAGAAAGGCCGGTAGCTTCGGAAAATTTTTCTTTGGATATTAATGTCATAATTGTTTATAGCTTTATTAAGGTTGAATGCGAAAACGAATCAAAAGCCTGCAATAGGTAAATGTTATTCGTAGGATTTTGTTGTTATAATTTTGTGACTTGAAATAAGAATTTGGAATTATGAAAAGGAGAGATGGTCAATCATCTGCATATTCTTTATCACTATCGCGGGTAAAGATACTCTGATTTTATATGTGAACATTGAATATGCAAATAAAATAACGTTGAGGAGCAAGAATGTTTACTTGATGGCCAAATTTTGCAACTGATTCTAAAAAAAATAAAAATATTTTTTAATCATAAAAAAGCCTGAGAATCAACATTCTCAGGCTTTCAAAATTTATGGTGACCATGGAGGGATTTGAACCCTCACGCCCTTGCGAGCACCACCCCCTCAAGATGGCGAGTCTACCGTTTCTCCACATGGCCTAAAAATAAAAAAGGTCAAGTAAATGAATACTCGACCTTTTGTGACCCGACTGGGGCTCGAACCCAGGACCCCATCATTAAAAGTGATGTGCTCTACCGACTGAGCTATCGAGTCATTGCTTTCAAGAAATTTAATTTGTTTATCACAAAATTTGTGACCCGACTGGGGCTCGAACCCAGGACCCCATCATTAAAAGTGATGTGCTCTACCGACTGAGCTATCGAGTCATTTAATTCCTTGAATGCGGGTGCAAATATAAGGAGTTTATTTTATTAATTGCAAGCAAATTTATTATAAATTTGTCTTTTTTTAATCAAATTTTACAACACCTTAGTTTATAAGGTTTTATTACAATGAAAAAAATCATCTTATTAGGTTATATGGGTTGCGGAAAGTCTACAATTGCCCAAAATTTATCAAAAATCACCAATATTCCATTTTTAGATTTAGACAAATGCATCGAAAAAAGAGCAAATTTATCCATAAATGAAATTTTCGAACAGCACGGAGAAGTATATTTTCGAAAATTAGAACACGAAATGTTTGTAGAATTACTTCAGTCTTCAGAAAATAATATAATTGGTTTGGGAGGCGGAACACCATGTTATGCCAATAACCATGAATTATTAAAACGGGATGATGTTGTTTCTGTTTATTTAAAAGCATCGATTGATACTTTATATAGTAGATTGGTGCATAACAAAAGCAAACGCCCGTTAATTGCCAATATGAACGAGGAGGAGATGAAAGAGTTTATTGCGAAACATTTGTTCGACAGAAGCTTTTATTACAACCACGCGCAGCATAAAGTTTCTGTCGATGATAAAACCGTTGAAGAAACAGTTCAGGACATTTTGGAAATATTAGCTTAAAAAAGCATAATCGTTTCCGTTTTCGCCAAAAACAACCTGTACATGTTCTAATAAAGATGTTGAAAGAGAAATTCCTTTAAAATCGGCTTTTACCGGGTATTTTTTGTGATTTCTGTCAACAAGTACCGCGGTTTTGAATTTCTTTAAAGGGACATTCAGGAAATGACGAACAGCGTAAATTAATGTAGTTCCCGAATTTAAGACATCATCAACCAATACCAAACCTTTATTTTCATATTGTGTGACAGTAAGAGAAGTTTGTATTGGTAAGTGAGGATTTTGTTTGTCTACAATAACTTCGCACAAAGAGATTTTAAGGGTAGAGATAGTGCCTAAAGCTAAAGCAATTTTTTCGGCAAAAATAGATCCGTTAGAAGCAATTCCAGCAATTACAACTTCTTCTTCATCAACAAAAGTCTCGTAAATCTGATAGGCAATACGTTTTATTTTATGTTCAATTTCCTGATTGGTTAAGATGATGTTTTTGCTCATGATTTATTTTTTTTGCTAATATATAACTAATTTAAATTCCAATATAAAAAATCCAAATTCCAATTTTGAAATGTATACGAGACTTTTTTTTAAAATTTTGGAATTTGGCATCGAATTTTTAAGTTTTGGGATTTGGAAATTTCAATATTGGGATTTTCTTAAGTTTTGAAATTTAAATCTCACCCTGATCTTCTTCATGTATTTCATCTCCATAATCATCAATATCTCTACGATCTTTTTTGGTTGGTCTGCCTGTGCCGCTTTTGCGATAATGTTCTTTGGAGAGTTTTAATAACTCTAAATGAGCATAAGCCTCAGGAGGAGTTTCGTTCTTTCTGTAAATATCAACTAATTTTGCACCTACACGGCTTTCAGGAATATCTAACACAGTTATAATTTGTGTAATCTGATCCTTTCTAAACGTAATTCTATCTGTAGGAAAAACTTCTTTTGAGGGTTTTGCTACCTGACCATTAACTGTAATGTGGTTCTTTTTGCATGCCTCAGTAACCATGTTTCGTGTTTTGTAATATCTTACGCACCACAGGTATTTATCTATTCGCATAATTTTTCTAAAATCGGAGTTAAATTCTTTACAAAAATAAATCAATATTGTATCTTGCGCACCTAAAAAATTAACAATAATGAATAAATTTAAATATTTTTTTATTTTACTGATTACAGGTGTTATTTTGGTTTCCTGTAATAAAAACGACGATGATGATGATGTAAAGCCGGTTCCGTTGAGAGATTATACGGAACAATATAATACAGATAATGCTAATATTGAAGAGTATTTAAACACATATTATATTACAGTTGTTGATAGTCCAGGTAACCAGGAAGATCAGGATGTTGCAATATCTAAAATTACTGATCCCGCAACTCAGCCTTCTATCATGTCGTACCTTAATAGTGCTTCTTTTCCAAAACTTTTAACAAGAAATATTAGTTTAAATGGTGTTGCGTACAAAATGTATTATTTGGTATTGAGAGAAGGTACGGGTACTTCGCCTATGAATACCGATGGTGTTTTAGCTGCTTACAAGGGAGAGTATATGACTCGTGTTGAGGCAACTACTACAGCGCCAATAGTACCGGCTCATTTAACAACAACGCTTTTTCAGGAAATCAAATTTCCTCAGGCTTCCCTTGATTTGTATGGTAGTGTTATGGGATGGAGTGAAATCTTTCCTCAGTTTAAAACCGGAACCAGTACTATACAGGCGGATGGAACTGTAAAATATGAAAATTTTGGTGCAGGGGTATTGTTTATTCCATCAGGATTAGGATATTATACTGGGAATTCAAGAGGAACTGTAGTTATTCCGCCTTATTCGCCATTAATTTTTAGTTTCAAATTATATGATCTGGAAAGAATGGATCATGAGCTTGGTCTGGTAAATGGCGTAAATGCATATGTTGGTGACGGAGTTTTTGATTATCAGGAAGATATTAATGGTGATGGTTATGTATATGATTATCGTAATACAACATTGTATCCTAATGCCTCGGTAAATTTAGATGATACGGATAAAGATGGTATTCCTGATTTTATTGATATAGATGATGATGGTGATGGATATAGAACCATTGTAGAGATTGCAAAACCAACTGCTGAGGTTGGAGGTAGTTTTGGTCCAAGTAGGTATTATCCGTTTGAAGCGTTTACGATTGTAGACGATCCAATGACTCCAAATGTAAATGAAAGTTTAGATAGTGAGCCAAAAGGAATTCCTCGAAGACCTACAGGAGAGCTTACTAATTCTAAATTGCCTGAGTCTTCGAGTAATCCTAGAAAGTTTACAGAGGAGGATTACATTGCTTCAGGAAGATTAAGAATACATTTAGATAATTCTTATCCTTATAAAAAGAACTAAAAGTCAAAAAAATATATATAAAAAAACCTCGAAATTTAGATTTCGAGGTTTTTTTTATGATTAAGAAAATTGAAATTATTTTCTTTTGATAACTTTTTCTACAGCTTCAACAATTGCCTGATTGTTTAGTTTGTATTTCTCCATTAATTGCTCAGGAGTTCCTGATTCACCAAAACTATCGTTTACAGCTACAAATTCTTGTGGAGCAGGAGTGTTTAAAGCTAGTACTCTTGAAATACTTTCTCCAAGGCCTCCAAGAATGTTGTGTTCTTCTGCAGTTACAACACATTTAGTTTTTGCAATTGATTTTAGAATAGCTTCTTCATCAAGAGGTTTAATTGTGTGAATGTTGATTACTTCTGCAGAAATCCCTTTTGCTTCAAGAGCTTCAGCAGCAACTATTGCTTCCCAAACTAAGTGTCCTGTTGCAACGATTGTTACATCAGTTCCTTCGTTTAATAAAATTGCTTTTCCAATTACGAAAGGTTCGTCAGCAGGAGTGAAGTTAGGAACAACCGGACGCCCAAAACGCAAATAAGCCGGACCGTGGTGATCAGCTAATGCTAACGTTGCAGCTTTTGTCTGATTGTAATCGCAAGTGTTGATTACAGTCATTCCAGGTAACATTTTCATTAATCCTATATCTTCTAAGATCTGGTGAGTTGCTCCGTCTTCTCCAAGAGTTAAACCAGCGTGAGAAGCACAGATTTTTACGTTTTTATCAGAGTAAGCAACAGACTGACGAATTTGATCATAAACTCTTCCTGTAGAGAAGTTAGCGAAAGTTCCTGTAAAAGGAATTTTTCCTCCAATAGTTAAACCTGCAGCGATTCCGATCATGTTAGCTTCTGCAATTCCGATTTGGAAAAAACGCTCCGGGTGATTTTTTTTGAATTCATCAAATTTTAATGATCCAATTAAATCTGCACATAATGCAACAACATTTTCATTTTTTTGACCTAATTCAGTCATTCCCGCTCCAAAACCTGAACGGGTATCTTTGCTTCCTGTATTTGTATATTTTTTCATTTTGTTTTATTGCTGTACGCAGTAGGCTGTAGGCAATAGGCATAAAGCTTATTGCTTAAAGCTTAAAGCTTTTTTTTAATAATCGATTTGATCTGCAGAATAATTTTGAGCCAATGCAGCTGCCAACTGATCATTGTTTGGTGCTTTACCATGCCATGCGTGAGTATGCATCATAAAATCAACTCCGTTACCCATTTCGGTGTGTAATAAAACACAAACCGGTTTTCCTTTTCCTGTCTTAGCTTTAGCTTCAGCCATTCCTGCTAAAATAGCATCAATGCTGTTACCAGCTGTAATATCGATAACATTCCAGTCAAAAGCTTCAAACTTAGCACGTATGCTTCCCATAGCTAAAACTTCATCAGTTGTTCCGTCGATTTGTTTACCGTTAAGGTCGATTGTAGCAATAAGATTGTCTACTTTTTTAGCAGATGCATACATGATTGCTTCCCAGTTTTGACCTTCCTGTAATTCACCATCACCATGTAAAGTGTATACAATATGATTATCGCCATTTAATTTTTTTGCCTGAGCCGCTCCCAAAGCTACAGATAAACCTTGGCCTAATGAACCAGAAGCAATACGTACTCCAGGTAATCCTTCATGTGTTGTTGGATGTCCTTGTAAACGAGAGTTTAGTAATCTGAAAGTAGCTAATTCTGAAACCGGAAAATATCCGCTACGAGCTAAAACGCTATAGAATACTGGAGAAATATGACCGTTTGAAAGGAAAAATAAATCTTCTCCAATTCCGTCCATATCAAAACCTTCTTTGCGGTCCATAATGTTTTGGTATAAGGTTACCAAAAATTCAGTACAACCTAATGAACCTCCTGGGTGTCCTGAGTTGACAGCATGTACCATTCGAAGAATATCTCTTCTTACTTGGATAGTTAAATCGCTTAATTGTTGTGTGTTAGGCTTCATTTTATATGTAAAAGTTAAACTGGTGCAAAAGTAAATTTTATTTTGCGGTAAGACAAATGATTTTTTGCTTTAGTTTGTCATAATTGTTAAATTCAGGTTGTTTTTTTGTTGATCTTGAAAAAAAACATTTAAATGTTTTAGGGTTTTTAAATTAGAGATCTGTATTTCATTGTTTTTTTACGAAAATTAAAACAACAAAGCTCCATAATGGAGCTTTGTTTTAAATAAAATTATTATATTGTTATTTTGTGTCGCCTTCGCTATAAAAATTGTTTTCTTCATCTTCAGAACCAATTTCTTCCTGCTGGTCATCAAGTTCTGAACCCGGAATGTCTAAATCATTTCCAATTTTATCACTGTTTTGTTTCCACTCGTGATCTTCCTGGTTTATAACGATTCTTTCTCCTGATATACCTTCGGGATCAATATCTTCGAGGTTTTCTTCCTGATTGTAAATGTCGTCGGTTGCGGGATAATCTAAGTTTTCCAGATTTCTTTCGATGTTTTTTTCAATTTGAGCATCCTTGATTTGATCTATTTTTTCTTCTGAGTTTATCATGATTTCTAATGTTTAGTTGAAAATTATTTCTTATAAAATTATAAAAGGAAACCATTTACATCGTTATATTTTACTATTGTGATTGTTGCAAGTTTTACATTTGATTATTGTTGGTAATAATTAAATCTTGGTCTTGCGTTAGGGATAGCAGCGACATCTCCCGATTTAGAAAAACAAGGCTTTTTAGCCGTAGTTTTTGTTAAACGGGAATACAACGGATAGCCCGACCGTAGGGAACGCCCAAAATAAATTTAAAATTCTAGGCACAAAATCTCAAAATCCAATGTTTAACGTTTGATGTTTCAAGTCCTTGAAAAACATTATCTGATTTTCTAATTGACAAATTTTCTAATTAATAAAAATTCCCTCAAATTAATCTATCTTTGCGCTCTGAAAAAAGAAACAGATGAAGTTTGATTTATTACAAAAAGATCCGCAGTCTAAAGCAAGAGCGGGGAGTATTACTACAGATCATGGCGTAATTGAAACGCCTATCTTTATGCCTGTTGGAACAGTTGCTTCTGTAAAAGGCGTGCACCAACGTGAATTGAAAGACGATATTAATCCGGATATTATTCTCGGAAACACATACCATCTGTACTTGCGTCCACAAACAGAGATTTTGGAAAAAGCGGGCGGATTGCATAAGTTCATGAATTGGGATCGTAATATTTTGACTGATTCAGGTGGATATCAGGTGTATTCTCTTTCGAATAACAGAAAAATTAAGGAAGAAGGAGTAAAGTTTAAATCACACATTGATGGTTCATATCACTTTTTTACTCCGGAGAATGTAATGGAAATTCAGCGTACCATTGGAGCCGATATTATTATGGCTTTTGATGAATGTACACCGTATCCTTGTGATTACAGATACGCACAGCGATCTATGCACATGACACACCGATGGCTGGATCGTTGTATTAACCATTTAGATAAAGTTCCTTATAAATACGGATACGAACAAACGTTTTTTCCTATTGTTCAGGGAAGTACGTATAAAGATCTGCGTCGTCAATCTGCTGAATATATTGCTAATTCAGGTCAGCAGGGAAATGCAATCGGAGGATTGTCAGTAGGGGAGCCTGCTGAGGAAATGTATGCGATGACAGAAGTGGTTTGCGAAATTCTTCCGGAAGATAAACCACGTTATTTAATGGGAGTTGGAACGCCAATTAATATTTTGGAAAATATTGCGTTAGGAATTGATATGTTTGATTGTGTGATGCCAACGCGTAATGCGAGAAACGGAATGTTGTTTACTGCAAACGGAACGATCAATATCAAAAATAAAAAATGGGAAGCTGACTTTTCTCCAATTGATGAAATGGGGCATACTTTTGTAGATACAGAATATACAAAAGCATACTTACGTCATTTGTTTGCAGCCAACGAATATTTAGGAAAACAAATTGCAACGATTCATAATCTTGGTTTTTATATGTGGTTGGTTCGTGAAGCCAGAAGACATATCTTAGCAGGAGATTTTAGACCATGGAAAGAAATGATGGTTAAAAATATGAGTCAAAGACTGTAAAAATATGTTTATTTGTTTAATCGATTATTCGGTTAAACGATTAAACAAATAAACGATTAAACTTTACTATGTTAACGATAATAGATAAGTATATTTTAAAAAGATATTTAGCCACTTTTTCGGTGATGATTCTTTTATTTATTCCGATTGGGATTGTAATTGACGTTTCTGAAAAGGTGAATAAAATGCTGGAGAACAAAATTCCGTTTACCGAAATTGCGATTTATTATTACAATTTTACGGTTTATTTTGCGAACTCCTTGTTTCCGATATTTTTGTTTTTATCGGTAATCTGGTTTACTTCTAAACTGGCCAATAATACAGAGATTATTGCAGTTTTAAGTTCGGGAATTTCATTTACACGTTTTTTAAGACCTTACATTATTGGGGCTTCTATTGTTTCGGTTTTTGTTCTTTTAATGGGTTTCTTTATAGTTCCGGCAGCAAGTGAAGGGTTTAATAATTTTAGGTATACGTATCTAAAAGGGAATGGAAAACAACTGATGCGTGGTGAAAACACGAATGTTTACAGACAAATAAATGACAACGATTTTATTTTTGTAAATAGTTTTAATGAGGAGACTAAAACAGCTTTTAATTTTTCATTGGAACATTTTGAAAAGGACAAACTGACTTATAAAATTACTGCAAGCCGAATTACCTGGGATCCTAAAAAGAAAACCTATATTTTGTATGATTATACCAAGAGAACTCTTGGCGAATTGAATGATAAAATTGAAAAATCTCCAGACAAAAAAGTCCATTTTAAGTTTGAACTGGCAGATTTAACCCCGGTGGTTTACATTGCCGAAACACTTTCACTCGGAAAATTAATCGATTTTATTGAAAAGGAAAGAAAAAGAGGTTCCGGAAACATCAATACTTATTTAGTAGTGCTTTATAAAAAATACAGTGTACCGGTTTCAGCTTTTATTCTGACCATTATTGCAGTTGCAGTTTCGTCAATGAAACGCCGTGGCGGAATGGGAACTAATCTTGCAATTGGAATTGCAATTGCATTTTCATTTGTATTTTTTGATAAAATATTTGGTACACTTGCCGAAAAATCTACATTTTCACCTTTATTAGCTGTTTGGTTTCCGAATATTGTATTTGGAATTTTGGCAGTTTACTTATTACGTAATGCGAAACGATAATTTAAAAAGTTATTTAAATCTTCATTTAATTGTTTTTATATGGGGCTTTACTGCAATTTTAGGTGCTTTAATAACTATTGATGCAGAAAATTTGGTTTGGTACAGAATGCTGCTTGCCGGAGTTTTTCTGGCTGTTTTTATAGTTTATAAAAAACAGTCTTTTGTCATATCAGGAAAGTCTTTCGCTAAATTAATTTTTGTCGGATTATTAATAGCACTACATTGGATTTTCTTTTTTAAAGCAATTCACGTTTCTAATGTTTCGATAACATTGTCAATATTCTCTCTGGGCGCTTTTTTTGCATCATTGTTAGAACCTCTTTTTTATGGAAGGAAAATATTGTGGTATGAAGTTTTTTTTGGATTAATAATCATTGGAGGCTTAGCTTTAATTATGCAGGTTGAAGTGAAATATCTGAATGGAATGTATTACGCTTTGGCTTCGATTATTTTAGGGGTTTTATTTACTTTAATGAATGGAAAATTGATTTCTGATCATGAGCCTTCTGTTATTACATTTTATGAATTTGGTGCAGGAGTTTTCTTTATATCTATTTACTTTTTAGTGCAGGAAAAATTCACAGCTGATTTTTTTACCATGTCATTAAACAATTGGGGACTGTTACTTATTTTAGCTTCGGTTTGTACTGCTTATGCTTTTACAGCATCGGTAAAAGTGATGCAGAAATTAACACCTTATACAGTAATGTTAACGACTAATCTAGAACCTGTTTACGGAATTATGCTTGCCTATTTTATTTTGGGAGGAAAAGAAAAAATGAGTACTGAATTTTATATTGGCGCTCTGATAATTGTAATTACAGTTATTTTAAACGGCGTTTTCAAACATTATAAAAACAAAGAAAAAGTGTAATATTTACCTTATATTTATTTTGCATTATTCTATTTAAATACAAATTATTTATACCAATGATATAATATTTTTATATTTGCGGTTCGATTTAAAAACAAAATTCAAAAATCCATGGAATATTTAGATTTTGAGCTTCCAATAAAAGAACTTGAAGAACAATTAGAAAAGTGTGTTATAATTGGAAAAGAATCTGACGTTGATGTTACGCCAACTTGTAAAGAAATCAACAAGAAATTAGAACAAACTAAGAAAGATATATACAAAAACCTTACAGCCTGGCAGCGAGTACAATTGTCAAGGCATCCAAACAGACCTTATACTTTAGATTATATCAGAGCCATTTGCGGCGAGACTTTTTTAGAGCTTCATGGAGACAGAAACTTTAAGGATGATAAAGCTATGGTGGGAGGTCTTGGAAAAATAAACGGTCAGTCATTTATGATTGTGGGTCAACAAAAAGGCTTTAATACAAAAACACGTCAGTACCGTAATTTTGGTATGGCAAATCCCGAAGGATACCGCAAAGCTTTGCGTTTGATGAAAATGGCAGAGAAATTCGGAATCCCGGTTTTAACTTTAGTAGATACACCGGGTGCATATCCTGGACTAGAAGCTGAAGAAAGAGGGCAGGGAGAAGCAATCGCAAGGAATATTTTCGAAATGGTTCGCCTTAAAGTGCCAATTATTACGATTATTGTTGGAGAAGGAGCTTCAGGTGGAGCTTTAGGAATAGGTGTTGGAGATAAAGTTTATATGTTAGAAAATACCTGGTATTCTGTAATTTCTCCAGAATCATGTTCTTCAATTTTATGGAAAAGCTGGGAGTACAAAGAACGTGCTGCTGATGCTTTAAAATTGACTTCATCTGATATGAAAAAACAAAAATTAGTTGATGATGTTATTCCGGAACCACTTGGCGGAGCACATTATGACAGAGAAACTACTTTTAAAACCGTAGCTGAATATATTACGAAAGGATATAACGAATTGAAAGATTTATCAACAGTCGACTTAATTGCCCAAAGAATGGACAAGTACAGTAATATGGGTGAGTATAAGGAATAAATTTATATAAATTGATTTAAAATCCGAAACCTTACAGTTTCGGATTTTTTTTTTGGTTATGAACAAAAAATACTTATTTATAAACAATTATTACTTATAACTCAATAGTAATGTTTTTTTAAATTTCGCTAATTTCGCTGTATGGAAAATTTCAAAAATATAAACCCTGTAAAGGTAGATAAAGCCACTATTATTAATCTGGAGAAAGGAAAATTGCCACCACAAGTTCTTGATTTAGAAGAAGCTGTGCTGGGTGCTATGATGATTGATAAAAAAGGGGTTGATGATGTAATTGATATTTTACAGCCGGATGCTTTTTACAAAGAGGCTCACAAACATATTTTTGAAGCCATTATACAGCTTTTTACCGAAACGCAGCCAATTGATTTACTTACGGTATCAAGTCAGTTAAAAAAGAATGGCAAATTAGAATTAGTTGGTGGTGATTTTTATTTAATACAGCTTACACAAAAAATTGCGTCTTCGGCACACATCGAATTTCACTCCCGTATCATTCTTCAAAAGTTTATCCAAAGAAGTTTAATTCGAATTTCATCTGAAATTATTGAGGCATCGTATGATGAAACTACGGATGTTTTCGATTTATTAGACCAGGCCGAATCAAAACTATATGAAGTAACTCAGGGAAATATCAAACGTAGTTCTGAAACTGCCCAAAGTTTAGTTTTACAAGCTAAAAAGAAAATTGAAGAAATTTCTAAAAAAGAGGGATTAAGTGGTGTGGAAACCGGTTTTACGAATTTAGATAAACTCACTTCCGGATGGCAGCCCAGTGATTTAATTATTATTGCAGCAAGACCTGCGATGGGAAAAACGGCGTTTGTACTTTCTATGGCGAGAAATATTGCTATTCAATTTGGACACGCAGTAGCCTTGTTCTCTCTGGAAATGGCATCTGTTCAGTTGATTACCAGGTTAATTTCGTCTGAAACAGGATTGTCATCAGAGAAATTACGTACTGGTAAACTAGAACCTCACGAATGGACCATGTTGAGTACCAAAGTAAAGGACTTAGAAAAAGCTCCTTTATTTATTGATGATACCCCATCGCTTTCTATTTTCGATTTAAGAGCAAAATGCCGTCGTTTAGCTTCGCAACACGGTATTAAAATTATCATTGTCGATTATTTACAGTTAATGACTGCTGGAGGAAATAATAAAGGAGGAGGAAATCGTGAGCAGGAAATCTCTACTATTTCCCGAAACTTAAAAGCTTTGGCAAAAGAACTTAATGTTCCGGTAATTGCACTTTCTCAGTTATCGCGTGCTGTAGAAACACGTGGATCCAGTAAACGACCTTTACTATCGGATCTTCGTGAATCCGGAGCAATTGAGCAGGATGCCGATATCGTTTCGTTTTTATATCGACCTGAATATTACAAAATTGACGAGTGGGATGATGATGAGGCTTCCCCAACTGCTGGTCAGGCAGAAATTATGATTGCAAAACACCGTAATGGTGGTATTGAAAACGTTCGTCTAAAATTTATAGGTCACCTTGGAAAATTCGATAATCTTGATGATTTTTCGGGAAGTTATGATGATTTGCCATCAAAAATGAATCATGATGATAACCAGTATATAACTAAAAATCTACCATCTGCAAATGAAGCTTTTGGAAGTAATCTGAATGATGACGATGATGATAGCGATGTACCGTTTTAAGATTGGATTAAAACTAAAAATAATTTACTATAAAAAGAAAGGGAAAAATCATTTGATTTTTCCCTTTCTAATTTAAAGAATTTATAAAACCTTTTTGAATTATTTTTTCAGAATCAATTTGTGAGTAATCAATTTACTCCCTTTCTTTTCTGTTATGAAATAAACTCCATCAGCCTGGCTTTCAAGATTAATTGTGTTAACTATATCAGAATTAACTTTTGCTGTTTTAATAGTTTGTCCCAATTGATTTATAATATTTAAATCAGCATCATGATCAGTTTGTATGTTTACAATACCATTGTTTGGATTGGGGTATATTACAAATTTAGATTTTTCTTCTACATTAGGATTAGCTAAAGATGTTACAGGTATGCATGATGATAGCGTACTACATGCTCCGATTGTTACAACAACCGCATATGAACCAATAGCTGTTGGAGTGTACGATTGCCCGTTTTCTCCAACTAATAGAATAGCTGGACATTGAATCCATTGGTATGTTGCTCCAGTCTGATTAGCGGTTAAAACACCATTTGTCTGAGCTACTGTATTATTTAATTCACATAAATCATTAATAGTAATAGTAAAAGTTTTTTCAAAAGAAAGCCCACCCTGATTGGCGGTTCTTATTCTAATTGCATAAGAAGATTTAGTTTCAAAATCCGGGCTTGCATTGATCTGAAGGTTTACACCGCTGATAGTGAAAGCTGCATTATCAGTACTTCCAGGACCTGTTACTAAAGAATATGTGAAAGTATTTGAAGCATCAGCATCTACCGAAGAAAGTGTCCCTACAGTTGATCCTGCAGTCACATTTTCGTTGATTGCCGTATCACTAAGTTGCAGGTCAGTTGGAGCTTCGTTCAGGTTGTTTACATTAATAGTAAAAGTTTTTTCAAAAGAAAGTCCACCCTGATCGGCAGTTCTTAGACGTATAGCATAAGAAGATTTAGTTTCGAAATCCGGACTTGCGTTGATCTGCAGGTTGGCTCCGCTGATGGTGAAAGCGCTGTTGTCAGTACTTCCTGCACCAGCTACCAAAGTGTAAGTGAAAGTATTTGCAGCATCCACATCAACAGAAGATAAAACGCCGACTGTTGTTCCGGCCGCTACGTTTTCG
>CAUPQW010000020.1:0-81615 GCA_963513545.1 uncultured Flavobacterium sp. | reverse complement strand
GTTCCGGAGTTGATACAGGAACCTGCCATAAAACTTCCGCTTGTTTTGGTATACGTTACAGTTCCTCCACAATTATCGGTAGCTATTGGCGCTGCTGCCTGAGCAGTTGCTAAACCAGAAAGATCACTACATTGTAAAGTTACATTTAGAGAAGCTGCAGTCGTTGTCCATGTTGGTACAGTTGTGTCGTTAACAGTAACTACTTTTTCACAAGTAGAACTGCATCCATTTAAAGTAGTAGTTAATAATAATTTAAACGTTGTATTACAAGTAGAACCAGCTAAAACAGTTACGTTTTGTGCATTTGCAGCAGATGTGATTGTAGCACCATTTGCAGTTGCTGAAGGCAAAGACCACGCATAAGTAGTCATATTGGCTGGAGCTGTATAAACATTAGAAGAAGACAAACATACAGGACCAGAAGTACCAGCAATAGAGCAACCAGTAGGAGCATTTACTGTTATAGTTGCTTGACTTGTAGCAATCTCATTTCCAGAGCATAAACCTGAATTAGAAAATATTGCTCTGAATAAAGTAGTTTCTGTTAAATTACCTGTATTATAAGCTGTTAAACCTGCAGTATTAGGGATATCTACCCACACTGAAAATGGAGCAACAGATGATTGCCACTTACTTACAGTAGAATTAGCATTTAGACCGGTTATTGTTAAAGCGCTGCTAGCCCCTGAACAAATAGTCGCGTTTGGTCCAACTGTTCCTTTTAGTGGAATTCCAAAAGTAAGCGGAGTATTAATACATTGGCTTGAATTAGGAGAGTTACCGCTAACAGATGCTAATTTTGTAATATTGATTATACCAGGGTTATTTGGATCACAAATATTAATCCCCAAACTTCCAAAAGGAATATTAAACTCTAAAAATGTAGCACCAGAATTACAATTGGCGTTACCAGCCTGCGCAGCAAGACCTGGAGGGATAACGTTAGTTTGAGTTTTAACATTTCCATTTCCTGTATATAAAGTAAAACCATTTCCGTTAGAATTAATCTCTAAGATATATTCAGCACCGGCTACACTAATAGTTCCTCCAAATGAATCTGATGTTAATCCGGTTAAAGGATTATTATTGGTATCTAAGTACAATCTAAAAAGTGCTGAACCACCATTACCAATGTCCATACCTAATCTTAATACTTGATTTTGAGTGTCAACTTTAGCGTGAATCGTTCCAATTTGACACGTTGAAGAAGGACTAGCTAATAATAGTGTGCTATAAACAGTGCCAGTTGCATACTCATCACCAACTGTATTGGGGCCTGGGCAGTAATCTCCGTCAAATGTATTTTGAGAATAGCCATTTGTAATAAATATTAAAAGTAACGCAGTAAAAACGCCTTTAATATTAACATTTTTAAAAAAATAAGTAATGATTTCCATAATCTCTAATTTTATTAAGTTAGGATTAAAATGTTTTTGGACTTCTTATCTTTTAATGAATTTTTGGGGTTATTCAGTTAAAAGACATTTTAGATCAAGTGATTTGAAATAATTTGGTGTTACGATTATCTCAAATTTTTAACAGAAATTATATGAATCAAAATTATATACATTGGTTTAATTATGTTTTTTTTATCTGTAACTAACCTGAAAAAACGTTTAAGTGCGTTTTTTTTGTTAAATAACTCACGTAAATTGTCTTTTTTAAAAGAATTATAACAAGAATAAAATGGTTTTTGTGTTTTTTTTATTCCTGTTTTTAAACTTTATTTTTGATTTAATTAATTGATAATTAGGTATTTATAAATTAAAACCTTGTGTTTTTATAAAATCGATAAAGGGATAATTTTAACAGATGAACAACACTTTTTTTTGAACCCAAATAAATCATTCTGCTTCATGTCCGTATAAAATTTATCCAAAATGTTAACAGAATAAAAAAAACGTAACCTTTTGAAATTTCTTTTGTAAATTAGAAATTGAATAATTCTATTGGTATCTACTTTTAAAATATCCTTATTTATGAAAAATTTAATCTTAATACGTCATGCAAAATCAAGTTGGGAAGCTCCTTTAAAGGATTTTGACAGACCATTAATGAAACGAGGGATTTTAGATGCCCATAGCGTTTCAGCAGCTATTTCAAAATATCTCCCAAAAACTTATATTATATGGAGCAGTACTGCAGCAAGAGCTTCAGAAACGGCAATAATTTTTGCACAGAATTTATCTTATCCAATAGAAAGTATTTTATTCAGAGATGAATTGTACACTTTTGACGACAGACTTCTTGAAAAAGTTATTAAATCATGTGATAATAGTTTAGAAAGCGTTATTCTTTTTGGACATAACGAGGCTATTACAAATTTTGTTAATAAATTTGGAGATGTTTTTATAGATAATGTTCCAACTTCGGGTTTTGTATCATTACAATTCGATTCAGAAAGCTGGGATTCTATAAATAAAGGCATAACCCATAAAACAATTTTCCCCAAAGATTTAAAATAAATAACGTGCACGAACAGAAATATATCGACAGAGAAAAAAGCTGGTTAGCATTTAATGCAAGAGTACTTCAGGAAGCAGGAGATAATACGGTTCCTCTTTTAGACAGATTGCGTTTTGTTGGAATTTTTTCAAACAATTTAGATGAGTTTTTCAGAGTTCGATACGCTGCAATCCGCAGATTGAGCCTTTCAGGTATTTCCGGCGAAAAATATTTAGGAGGTATTTCTGCTCATCAGTTAATTAAGGATATTACTGAAATCGTAATTCAGCAGCAATCTGAAAGTTTACGTATTCTAAGTAATATAGAAGCGGAACTGGAGGCTGAAAATATTTTTATCATTACCGAGGATGAAATTACAAAAGAGCAGGAAAATTATTTGAAAGACTTTTTTGTTCAAAAATTAAGCCCTGAATTAGTAACGATTATTTTGAATGATTTAGCCGAATTCCCTGTTCTTAAAGATACTTTAGGATATTTGGCAGTTCGATTAGAAATGAATAAAAATAACGAAATTCGTTATGCCGTAATCGAAATACCAAAGACAATTAACAGGTTCGTTGTATTGCCTTCAGATGATGATAAGCATTATGTCATTTTAATTGATGATGTTATTCGACATAACCTCAAAAATATTTTTAATATATTCGATTATAAAAGTGTTTCGGCACACATGATCAAAATCACACGTGATGCTCAGTTAGACATAGACAGTGATTTGAGTAAGAGCATGCTTGAGAAAATTGCAACTTCTGTTAAAGACAGGCGAATTGGTGAGCCGGTTCGTTTTATTTACGACAGTCAAATTGAAGAAGATACTTTACGTTTCTTTTTGGATAAAATGAAAATCGTAGAAACAGATAGTATAATTCCGGGTGGAAGATATCACAATCGTCGTGATTATATGAATTTTCCCAATTTAGGAAGATACGATTTACTTTATAAACCAAATGAACCATTACCCATTCCGGGTTTAAGTTTAGGAGGAAGTATTCTGGAGAAAATCAGTAAGAAAGACTATATGTTACACGCTCCATATCAGTCATTTTCTTACCTGACAAAGTTTTTGCGGGAAGCAGCATTAGATCCAAAAGTTACCAGCATAAAAATCACTTTATATCGTTTGGCAAAAAATTCTCAAATTATCAGTTCCTTGATAAATGCAGCCAAGAATGGTAAAAAAGTGACCGTTCAAATCGAACTTCAGGCACGTTTTGATGAAGCCAGCAATATCTCATATGCAGAACAAATGCAAACAGAAGGTATTGAGCTTATTTTTGGAATTAAAGGCTTAAAAGTACACAGCAAAATTTGTGTAATCGAAAGAGTTGAAGACGAAAAAACACGTCGTTACGGCTTTATTTCTACAGGTAATTTTAATGAAGCTACCGCTAAAATTTATACAGATGTAACTCTTTTTACCTGTAATCAGGGAATTTTGAAGGATATTTCGAAAATATTCGAATTTTTTGACATCAATTACAGGGTTCATCGTTACAAACATTTAATTGTTTCACCTCATTATACACGAAGCAAGTTTGTTAAGCTTATAGACCGTGAGATCTTACATGCTTTGGCAGGTAGAAAAACACATATAAAGCTGAAAATGAATAGTTTGTCTGATTTTAAAATGATCGATAAATTATATGAAGCAAGTAATGCAGGAGTAAAAATTCAGCTTCAGGTAAGAGGAATTTGTTCTTTGATCCCCGGCATTCCCGGAATGAGCGAGAATATTGAGGCAATCAGCATCGTTGATAATTACCTCGAACATACAAGGGTTTATATTTTTGGAAATGCCGGATTAAACGAAGTATACATATCATCTGCCGATTTTATGACAAGAAATCTCGATGGAAGAGTAGAAGTTACGTGTCCAATTTATGATTTGTCTATTAAAAAAGAACTGATAGATAATTTTAATATTGCTTGGAAAGGGAATGTAAAAGTGAGATATCATTCTTATAAATTAGACAATAAATATAAGGCCCGAAATCATCATGCTCCTTTTAGGGCACAACTGGAAACATATAAGTATTACCAAAATAAAATAGAAATAGCTGAAGAAGCTATTCAGAAAACAAACTTAACGACATAAAATTTAAATTTCAAATCATAAGTGAGCATGATTAAAATAAAAAAATATGCAGCAATAGATATCGGTTCGAATGCCATGAGGCTCCTGATATCGAATGTTGTAGAACAAGAAGGCAAAGAGCCTCAGTTTAATAAAAGTTCACTTGTTCGTGTGCCGATACGTCTAGGGCAGGATGCCTTTACAGTTGGTGAAATTTCGGCAGAAAATATAGACAGAATGGTTGATGCCATGAAAGCATTTAACCTTTTAATGAAAGTTCATAAAGTAGAAAGATATATGGCTTTTGCAACTTCAGCAATGCGAGAGGCTTATAATGCTAAGGAAGTTGTAGAGTTGATTAAGAAAAAAGCAGATATAAAAATTGAAATTATAGATGGAAAAAAAGAAGCGGCGATTATTGCTTCGACAGATTTGCATCATTTGCTTAGAACTGACCAAACTTATCTTTTTGTGGATGTAGGGGGCGGAAGTACCGAATTTACGCTGTTCTCTGATGGAAAAATGATTAATTCGAGATCATTTAAGGCAGGAACAGTTCGTTTGCTGAACAATATGGTTCATGATGTGGTTTGGGATGAGATTGAAAAATGGATCAAAGCAAATACCAAAGATTATGAAGAAGTTACCCTTATTGGTTCAGGAGGAAATATCAATAAGTTATTTAAAATGTCCGGAAAACAACAGGAAAAACCGCTTTCATACATTTATATCAATTCACAATATGCCTTTTTAAATTCGTTGACTTACGAGCAAAGAATTGCCGAATTAGGTCTGAATTCTGACCGTGCGGACGTAATTATTCATGCAACACGTATTTATCTGAATGCGATGAAGTGGAGTGGAGCTCGCCAGATTTATGTTCCAAAAATTGGACTTTCTGACGGAATCGTAAAAGCAATGTATTACGGTAAAATTTAAATTAAAAAAAACTCGCCACAGATTTTGTAATAATAGGAATCTGTGGTAAAATCATAATTCTTAGAAACAGTATTTATAAATGAACAAGACTAGACTTGAGGCCTTTAGCGATGGTGTATTAGCTATTATTATCACCATTATGGTTTTAGAGATCAAAGTACCTCACGGTCATGAGTTTGCTGATTTAAAACCGCTTATCCCAAAATTTTTGAGTTATATTCTAAGCTTTATTTACGTGGGAATTTACTGGAATAACCATCATTATTTGCTGCATAGTTTGTCTAAAGTAAACGCAAAAATTCTTTGGGCAAATATGCATTTATTATTTTGGCTTTCCTTAATTCCGGTGGCCACAGGATGGATGGGTGAACACAAATTTGCGCAGGCATCTATGACTTTGTACGGAGCAGTTTTGTTTTTATCTGCAGTAGCTTATTTTGTTTTGCAGAGAGTCATAATTATGAACGAAGGAAAAAATTCGGTTCTGGCAAAGGCGATAGGCAATGATTTAAAAGGAATTGCTTCTGCTGTTTTATATCTCATTGGTATTCTTTGTTCTTTTTACAGTGAATGGTTCTCAGGCGCCGCTTATTTGTCGGTAGCTTTATTATGGCTGGTTCCGGATAAAAGAATCGAAAAAGTTTTTACATCAAAAAAATAATTAAAATTTGATGAAAACTATTTTTCAGTCAATCCAGAATTTTTCTTCAGAAGAATTAAATTTTTTAGACCATTTAATTACGTTTAGGACACTCAGAAAAGGTGATTTTCTATTGACGGAGAATCAGGTTTGCAACGAAATTGTTTTCATTAAAAAAGGAATTCTTCGTTCTTTTTTTGTTAATCATAAAGGAGATGAAATTACAAATTGTTTTGCTTTTGAAAATGAATTTATGGCATCGTTTGCCAGTTTTATAACCAAAGAAAAAGCAGAAGAAAATATTCAGGCTTTAACCGATACAGAATTACAGGTTCTGGATCGTAAAGCTTTGGAAACCCTCTACGAGTCGGGTTCTAATTGGCAGGAAACAGGTAGAAAATTGACCGAAACAGAGTTTGTAAATCTAAATAAAAGAATGATTTCTTTTCAGAAATTATCTGCTGCACAGCGATATGAAGAACTTTATAAGAATCATCAAAAATACCTGCAGTTAATTCCACTTCAATTTTTGGCTTCTTATTTAGGAATCACACCAAGACATTTAAGCCGGGTTCGCAAGGCAATTTTATAGACATTTGTCCTGAAGATTTAATAAGTGCGTTAGTATTTTTGAAAAAAGACTAACATGAAAAAAATACTAATTATAAACGGACATCCAAATCCCTACAGTTTTAATTTTGCTATAGCAGAGCAGTACCAAAAAGGAGCACTTGCTTCTGGTGCAAATGTAGAAACCATTACAATTGCATCTCTAAATTTTAATCCCAACCTGCAATTTGGCTATCAAAAACGAACAGAATTAGAACCTGATTTATTAGATGCCTGGAAAAAAATTCAAAATGCAGATCATTTGGTCTGGATTCATCCAGTTTGGTGGGGAGGTTTGCCGGCAATTACAAAAGGATTTATCGATCGCTTATTTTTACCCGGAATGGCATTTCAATATCGGGAAAATTCAGTTTGGTGGGATAAGCTCTTAAAAGGAAAGACTGCTCATATCATTACTACTTTAGATCAGCCCGGATGGTATTACCGATTTGTTTATGCAAGACCAAGTGTCAATCAGTTAAAGAAATGCATACTGCAGTTTTGTGGTATAAAACCGGTAATAGTTAGGTATATCGGCATTATAAAAACTGCTGATAAAGAGCAAAGAGAAAAATGGTTACAAAAAGTCTACACCTACGGATTAAGAAATGAATAGGTGTTATTGAAAAAAAAGCAATACATTATAAAAAAAATGGACTAACCAGGTAAATCTAATCCAAAGGTTGAACGTAAAAGTTCAATGTTTGGGTTGATTTCTAATAAACGATTGTATCGGTCCTGGTCGTTTAAGTTTCTTTTGGTTTCTACACTTTCATTTACAATTACTTCAATTGTGATGTCGTGATTATGTAAATGTCCTTTTAAATGTCCTAAAAGTCCATTAATCTGGCTTTCAAAATCTAATTTAGAACCTTCATTAGGCAATTCAAGTGTGATTACTGTTCCGTTTAATTTTGGATCGTTAATTAGTAATAACGATTCCATGATTTTGAAACCTTTTTCACCCAAACGCTGAGCATATTTGTTCCAGTGCAAAAGCATATCAGTTTCAGAAAATTCTTCTGTAAGCAGAACTGAAGAAGGTTTTATATAGGATTTACTTTGTGCCTCAAGCTCTTTTTTCTTGCGGATACTTGCCAGAGAAAAAGCAGAAACTTTAGGTTCACTGCTAACTTCAGGTTTTGCATCGACAGGAGTTTGTGATGGTGGAATTTCAGCTGTTTCTACTTCTTGAGGAGTTACAACTTCTGAATTTTCAACTTTAGGTATAGGAATTTCAGTTTCAGCAGGACGACTTTGGACTTTGGACTTTGGACTTTCGACTATTGAATATCCTCCATTTTTAAAATAAACGGGCGGAATTATGAATTGCTCAACTTTTTTTTTTCTCCATCAAAGTTGATAGAGGCCAATTGCATCAAACATAATTCGACCAAAAGACGCTGATTTTGGCTTAATTTATATTTTAAGTCACAATCGTTGGCAATGTCAATTCCTTTAAGTAAAAAATCCTGAGAACATTTTTGAGACTGAACTCCGTACATTTGTTGTGCCTGTTCCCCAACTTCCAGTAAAGCTATGGTTGAAGGTGTTTTACTCACCAGTAAATCTCTAAAGTGAGAAGCAAGCCCTGCAATAAAATGATGTCCGTCAAAACCTTTAGAAAGGATGTCGTTGTAAGCAAGCAAAAGTTCCGGGATTTTATTCTCTAAAAGTAAGTCGGTAATTGAGATATAGGTTTCGTAATCTAAAACATTTAGGTTTTCGGTTACAGCTTGTCTTGTCAGGTTTGTACCGCAGTAAGAAACGACACGGTCAAAAATTGATAAAGCATCACGCATTGCGCCATCAGCCTTTTGAGCGATAATGTGCAAAGCATCGTCTTCAAAATTGATCCCCTGACTGGCAGCAACATCAGCTAAATGTTCTTTAGCATCTTTTACCGTAATCCTTTTGAAATCAAAAATCTGGCAACGTGATAAAATCGTCGGAATGATTTTATGTTTTTCTGTTGTTGCTAAAATAAAAATAGCATGTTTTGGCGGTTCTTCTAATGTTTTCAGGAAGGCGTTAAAAGCCGCCGAAGACAACATATGAACCTCGTCAATAATGTAGACTTTGTATTGCCCGGTCTGGGGCGGGATTCTAACCTGATCGATAAGGCTTCGAATATCATCAACCGAGTTGTTTGAAGCAGCATCTAACTCAAAAACGTTAAAAGCAAAATCTTCGTTTGGATCATCATATCCGGGCTGGTTTATTTTTCTGGCCAGGATACGGGCACAGGTAGTTTTACCAACTCCACGCGGTCCGGTGAACAAAAGAGCCGAAGCAAGGTGATTGCTTTCAATGGCATTTAGCAAAGTGTTTGTAATGGCTTTTTGCCCCACAACATCCTTAAAGGTCTGCGGGCGGTATTTACGGGCCGATACTACAAATTGTTCCATATTCTGTTTTATTCGATAGCAAATATATGATTTTTGTTCCGTTGTTTAAAGTCGATTTTACTTATTTGGATAAATTCTTTTTCTTTAAAATAACGAAGATTAAAACTAGAAATAATATGATGTTGACAATCAAAGAAATGATTATATATTGACTGTAAGTTTCTATTTTTTGTTCTGTTTTTTGTTTTTCCGTTTTTTGATTTTCTAAAGATTTATAGATTCTAAGTTTTTCTAATTGATAAAACCAATCTTGTAAATTTCGATTTTCAAATTTCAAATCCCAAGCATAAAAAGATAATGTTCTTATTTGATCATCTATCTTTTGAGAGATTTTTATTTCTGGTGGAGGAGGCATGGAATCACTCCCATAGGGTTTAAGTCCTGTACTTGGAGAACAACTACTCACTTCAATAGTTTTATCATTATTAAAATAAGCATAAACAATCCAAAGTTGTTTTACAGATGGAATAACAGAGCAATTGCCAGAATATTTTTGTGTGATGAACTGAGAATTATATTTTCCTTTAAAGAGTTCTATAATTCTAAAAGTATAAGTTCTTTTTATTGAATCTACTTTTATAACTTCTCCGTAAAATACAATTTCATATTTTAATCCTGTTTCTACCATGTTTTCTCTGTCAATTGGTTTGCAATCACAAGAAAAAGAATTACAATAAATGAAAAAGAATGTGAGAATGAAAATGTATTTTAATTTCATAAATGAAAATTTTACTGCAATAATAATCATTTTTCGTCACTTTATTTTGACTTAAAAAGTGCTATTTTCGTATTAATTAAATTAATTTGAAAAAATTAAAACTTATTTTTATGCAGCAATATTACATTCAAAACAACACTCTCAATCTAAAAGTAAAAAAATCTCCAATCTTAGTTCGGGCAGTAATGTTTGGGTTAGCTTTTTCTTTTTTTGTTTTTCCTGTATTAGGAGTAATTTCTGGTATTGCCGGCGGCAGCGGATTACATTTTGGTTATTTTATAGCAATAGGAATATTTTCTCTTATAGGATTTTATACATTACGAATTTCTTTATGGAATACGTATGGAGAAGAAACTTTTCAAATAACAGAAAATAAAATCATTTACGAAGCCAACTATGGCTGGTTTAAAGATGGAAAAAAGGAAACTTTAATTTCAAATCCAAACTATTTTTCTGTACAGGCCGGATATGAAGAGGATAATGAATCAGTTTTGGTTATTGCTTCTGAGGAATCGAAAATAGAGTCAGTGGTAAAAATGCCAACAGTGCAGTTGGAGGAATTAATTATGATTTTGAAAAAAAATAAATTTTAAAAAATATAGATGAAAAAATATCTGTTAATACCAGCTGTTGTGTGTTGTTTCTTTAAAATCCAGGCCCAAACCGCTCAGGATACATTAGATATTAAACGTGTAGCTTTAGCTTATATTGAGGCACAGCATAATCCAAATCCAAAATTGATGGAAGGCGCTTTGCATCCCAGAATGGTTAAAAGATCGGTTTTTAGAAATAAGGCAGCAAAGAAAGATTTTGTTTCAGAGTTTTTTGCTGAAAATATGGTGATACTTGCTGAAACTTATAATGTAAAAGGAGATAAGTTTCCAAAAAATCCAAGAAAGGAAATTAAGTTACTGGATGTTTCGGCTAAAACGGCATCGGTAAAATTACTTGCAGATACCTGGATTGATTATATGCATATTGTGAAAACCAATGGCGAATGGAAAATTATAAATGTGCTTTGGCAGTATAATGATGTTTCGCAGCATGATTAAAAGAGCCTGTTTAAAATTTATGCAAAGTTTGCGAAGGTTAGTTTTTTATGTCATTTCTTTAAAAGCACATGTTTAGATTACGTTTAAAGAAATGACATAGGTTATAAAATGTTGTTGTTTCTTTGATTTTAAAAACCATAATTTTCTTTTGAAACCTAAAGACCTAGCCCTGATGGGAACGACATCCTTTTGTGCCCGTCCCGATAGCTATCGGGAGGCAAAAAAGATACAGTAGACAGCAGGAGACAGCTCCTGAAAAATCACCTTCCTTTTATACTCAAATCGAATAGAAATTTTGCAGTTTCCTGATCTGAGTGCGCGGAAAAACCTGCTACATAAACGCCCTTTTTGCCCGAATTCGATTTAATTCCGTATACAACTGCCTCATCGCCCGGGTCTGACTCCCCTTCGTATCGATACACATGAACAATTTCAAATTTCTCAGGATTCTTTTTAATCATGTCTGCATTTCGATTAAAATCACAGGTGAATCCTTTTTCATTCAATTGATCTAAAGCTTTTGAAACAGTTGCGTAATGATACATTTTAGCCATAATAAATGAATTTAAAATTAAGGATTTTAAAGATAACCAATTTAAAATTAAAACATTGCGAATTAAAAGGAAATCTAAAATCTAAAATTATTATTGTTAGTTTATAAATCGCTACTTTTGCGCCGCAGACCGCCTTATCGTCGTTCGCTTTTGCGGAGGGAGGAAAGTCCGGACACCACAGAGAAGCATAGCGGGTAACACCCGTCGGCGTTAGAAATGGCGCAAGGACAAGTGCAACAGAAAGTATGTACAGGTAATGCTGTAGTGAAACCAGGTAAACTCTATGCGGTGAAATACCAAGTATATCAGCATTTAAGGGCTTCTCGTCCGTTGTTGAAGGGTAGGTAGCTTGAGTCTCGCAGTAATGCGGGATCTAGATAAATGATAAGGTATTGTTTCATTTCGATGAAACAAGAACAGAATCCGGCTTACAGGTCTGCATTTTTTATATATTTGTGAGTAACTAACTTACTTTCATGAATATATCAACTCCAAAACCTTCATCTTCAAAAAATAAGAAATCTTTTTTTCGGGCTGTTGTTACGAATCTCACTTTCTGGGTTTTAGTCGCTATTATTGCGGGTATTTTATTAGGACATTTTTCGCCGGATAATGGTATAAAAATGGAGAAAATCGGTAAAGGATTTATTGATCTTATCAAGGTATTTATTGGCCCGATTATATTTTTAACAATCGTTTTGGGAATTTCAGGAATGGGAAACTTAAAGAAAGTAGGGCGAATAGGTGTGAAGGCTCTGGCCTATTTTGAAGTGGTTTCGACAGTTGCCCTGGCAATTGGTGTAACGATTGCTTATTTTTTTCAGCCTGGAAAAATTGATAAATCGGGGTTAGCGATTGGCGATGCAAGTCAGTATACAAAAGGTGCAGCAGAAAATTTTTCATGGCTGCAGTTTTTTCTTTCGAATTTTACTTTGCAGGTCTTACTGGCTGCAATTGTTTGTGGAATAGCACTAAATTTTTATCAAAAAAGAGAACAGACAATCCTGATTCTTGAACGGGTTTCGAATGTCGTATTTACAGGTTTGAAATATGTGATGTATTTGGCTCCAATTGGTGCTTTTGGCGGAATGGCGTATACAATTGGTAAATTTGGCCTCGAGACATTGATTCCGCTTGGTAAATTGATGCTTTGTGTTTATTTGACGATGGCTTTGTTTGTGTTTTTGATTTTGGGAAGCATTCTGAAGTATTATAAAATCAGTATTCTTTCGATTTTAAAATATATTAAAGAAGAACTCCTATTGGTTTTGGGGACGTCATCATCTGAAGCTGCACTGCCAAGTATTATGATGAAGCTGGAACGTATGGGCTGCAGTAAATCGGTAGTTGGTTTGGTTATTCCGACAGGGTATTCTTTTAATTTAGATGGTACTTCGATTTATTTGTCGATGTCGGTTATTTTCCTCGCTCAGTTGTACGATGTGCATTTGAGTTTCTTCGAGATTCTGACCGTTATCGGAATTTTGATGATTACTTCCAAAGGGGCAGCGGGTGTTACCGGAAGCGGATTTATAGTTTTGGCTTCGACTTTAACGGCAATTCATAAAATTCCTGTAGAAGGTCTGGCATTTTTACTTGGAGTGGATAAATTTATGAGTGAAGCCAGGGCGATTACAAATTTAATTGGAAATACCGTGGCGACGATTATTATCTCAAAAACCGAACGTGATTTTACAGATCTGAATCTGGAAACTACTGTAGAAGCAGTACTTTAAAAAATTGGCTGTCATTTATTGTTTCTCGCAGATTATGCTGATTGAGTAGATAAAACATCGTTTATATCTGCGAGAAATAATTTTGTTTTAGCTTTTTCGTAAAAAAGACTATGATTCGTCTTTTGTTGTACGTACCAGGCTGATTCCTGACATAAAAAATACAATTCCAAGTATGCCGTAAATAATTAGTGACTTGATATCTCTTGTTTCGCCAGATGTACCGGCAAATATAACAGCTGTATAAATCAGGCCTACAATACCAAGAATGGTAAGCAACCCTCCGAAAAATCTTTTTAGGTTCATGATAATATGTTTTAAGGTTTACTACAAATTTATCTTAGAATTGCTAATTGTTGTTATACAATTGTTTTAGAACCTTATATGATTTTAGGATAATTCCTGAGAAAATCTTTTAGGTTTTATTATTCGTATCGTTTAAATCTTATTTTTGCTGCGATTAATTTTAAAGTCCAGATGAAAAGAAACATTTTTATTTATTTTGTTTTACTTACAGCCTTAAATACCACCGCACAAGAATTGCGTCCTTTTGTTGGAATAGGAGGTTTTGTTCATTTGTATTCGTTTGAAAAAGATTTACAATCATCTACTGCATTAAGTCTTTCAGCAGGTTTAGAATATAAAGTCGCCGGTTTTTTATCACCGGAAATAGAAGTGAATTATATGTATGGCAAGTATAAAGATAACGTAGATTCAATTGATTTAGGAAATGTTATAAGTGCTAATGACAGATCATTCTCTACTGTAAATTTTAGTTTCTGTCCTAAAATACTTTTGGGTGATCATGAAGATCCCTCCGGTGATTATATACAAATACTTCCAAAGTACATGTACTCATTAATTAATGTCAGAGAAACTAGTGGTAATAATACAATAGGTTCTCCAATAACCGAAAGAAGTTTATCCGTTTCATCCCATAATTTTGGATTGGGTGCAGGAGTTGTTATTAATTTTGACACCTGGTATTCAAATTCTTTAGCAATCAACGTATGTTATAATACTATTCGCGTTTCTAACTCTTTTGATAAATTAAATCCAGGAAAAGAACCTACAGATAATATGGGGGTTTATGGAGTAGAATTTAAATATTATTTTGGAGTAAAAAGACTTAAGTAGTCTGTTTTGTATGTTTAGTTTTGGGGTAATTATAAAGCAACTAATTTATTTTCATTATCCTAAAAACATACAAATTATCCTTCATCATCTTCTGTGTCTTTTGCTGATAAATTGCCCGGAAGTTCTTCATCGTCATCAGTTGAATTCAATTCAAAGAAACTAAAAAAGGAACCGCCATAACTTTTCTGAAAAGAAAAATTACTCAAATGATCCATTTTCGTATACTTAGAATGTTCAATAATCATCATTCCGTCTTCATGAAGTAATTCTCTTTCGAAAACTGTCAGAACAATTTTTTCAAAAGCAGCCTGATCTAATCCATAAGGTGGATCGGCAAAAACAATATCATAGGAAGTTTTGCAGTTATCCAGAAATTTATAAACATCACTTTTGGTTGCTGCAATATCAAAATCATATTCTGAAGAAATCTGTTTAATGAATTTTACGCACCCAAAATCGCCATCAACAGATGTAATTGGGGCGCTTCCGCGTGAAGCAAATTCATAACTGATATTGCCCGTTCCTGCAAATAAGTCTAAAACTTTTAAGCCATCAAAACTAAAATGATTATTCAAAACATTAAATAATGCTTCTTTACTCATGTCAGTCGTTGGTCTTACAGGAAGGTTTTTTGGCGGAAAAATGCGGCGTCCTTTGTATTTTCCAGAAATGATTCTCATGATTGAAATAAGATATAATGTTTTTGATTCTCGGCAGTTGTGAAGCTGTTTTTTTGTTGCAAAGGGCTTACATCCAAAAAGGATACATTTCGAATGTACTTATAAGCAATAGCATAAAATGGGTCATTTTTATGAATTGTACCCAATAATTCGAGAGGAAAAACTTCCGGATTTAAACTCAATTGCTCGGCTGTAAAAAGTAAATAATAAATAAAATCTTCCGGGGTTTGATATTCAAAAGAATTGAATAACAGTAGTTTTTGATTTTGAACTACAATAATTTCAAAATAATCGGGATTAAAATTGACGATCATTTTTTTGTTATCATTATTTTTTGAAGCTTCAAGAATTTTTTCAACCAAAATACTGTTCACATGTTTGTAATCAAACGATCCAACATTGTCAATCAGGAAGTTATTGATGTTTACATACGGAATGTATACAGCATTCATTTCGTAATTTGAAATTTTATCGTAAGTAAAAAAATCGGTTTCAAAAACTTTTGTCGTGTATTGTAAATAACTCCCCATATAATCCTCATCAAAAAGTGCGGAAGGGACAAAAGTCGAAAGATTGTTATTATGAATGACCATAATTTCGTCATAAGAATCCTTTAGTTCCGGAAATTTTTTAAAAGCTTCTGCATAAGATTCTTCTATTGTAATTGTCTTTTTTGAAGTGTTAAATTGAACTTCATTAAACGTAGTAATAGTATTATTCAATGTATCGAAACAACAAAAAGAAAAACCAGTCAGGGAAACCTGAATAGAAAGTTTTTTATAAAGTTTTGATGTAATATTGGTGTTTTGAAATGCCATAATTTTATTTACGATCCTTACCTGTTGCAGTTTCAGGGAAAAATTTAATTCGATCACAAACTTACAAATAAAATAAATAACAATATCAATGTCAAAAATCAATGTCAATGTCAAAAATCAAAATGCAATATTAAAATTCAATGTCAAAAATCTAAATTAATTCTAATGTTTTTCCGTAAAAATTAAATATCTACAATTATTAAATTTAATTTCAAACTTGATGTTTGTATAATTTTCAAACTATCAATGCTTTCAGAGTTGTTTCTTGGAGATGTCATTGAATTTTGATATTGCTATTGTAATTGATATTGACATTGATTTTTGACATTGACATTGATTTTTGACATTGCCATTGCCATTTAAAAGAACGTACTTTGTATTTCAATTTTACCTTATGAATTCAGCATTGTTTTATGGCGTTTTGCAAAAAAGATTTCCTTTTGCACCCACTTACAAACAGGATATTTTTTTTCAGAAAATTGCCATTTTTTTAACCGAACCTCAAAACGATACCATTTTTGTACTAAAAGGTTACGCCGGAACGGGTAAAACAACCGTGATTTCGACTATCGTAAATAATCTTGGCGATATCAATAAAAAGTTTGTTTTGCTGGCGCCAACGGGTCGTGCGGCAAAAGTAATTGCAAATTATTCAAATACAGCTGCATTTACGATTCACAAGAAAATATATTTTCCTAAAAAATCATCGGGTGGAGGAGTGGCTTTTACCAAACAGGTCAATAAGCATAAAAATACCATTTTTATTGTCGATGAGGCATCGATGATTTCAGACAGTACACTGGATAGCGGTTCTCTTTTGGATGATTTGATTAATTATGTGTATTCCGGAACCAACTGCAAAATGATTCTTTTAGGAGATACAGCTCAGCTGCCTCCGGTAAATTTAGACATTAGCCCGGCACTTGATATTCAGACTTTGGGAGTTCATTATGATAAAGAAATTGAGCATATTGAACTGGATGAAGTAATGCGTCAGGAAGAAAATTCAGGGATTTTGTATAATGCTACCGAATTGCGTGAACTATTGAAAGAATCGTTTATTACTGAATTCAGGTTTAATGTCAAGAAGTTCAAAGATATTGTAAGACTGACAGACGGTTACGATATTCAGGATGCAATTAATACCGCATACAGCAATTACAGTATTGAAGATACGGCCTTTATCGTACGGTCGAATAAAAGGGCAAACCAGTACAATGAACAGATCAGGACCAGAATATTGTTTAAAGAAAGCGAACTTTCGGTTGGGGATTTTTTGATGGTAGTAAAGAACAATTACTTCTGGCTAAAGGAAACCGATGAAGCCGGATTTATTGCGAATGGAGATATTATTGAAGTTTTGGAACTCTTCGGAATCAAAGAATTATACGGATTTACTTTTGCAAAAGTCAAAATCAGAATGGTCGATTATCCGGATCAGAAACCTTTTGAAACGGTTTTACTGTTGGATACTATAAAAAGTGAATCTCCGTCTTTAACGTATGAAGAGTCAAACCGTTTGTATGAAGAAGTGATGAAAGATTATGAAGATGAAACCACGAAATACAAGAAATTCCAGAAAGTAAAAGAAAATGAATATTTTAATGGTTTACAAGTTAAATTCTCTTACGCCATAACCTGTCACAAATCTCAGGGAGGACAGTGGAATACTGTTTTTATAGAACAGCCATATCTCCCTAACGGAATAGATCGTGACTACATCAGATGGCTTTATACCGCTATGACACGTGCCAAAAATAAGCTATATTTGATAGGATTTAAAGATGAGAGTTTTGAAGAATAGTTTTATTAACCACGAATTCACGAATTTTATTTCAGTTGTAAAATGAAAAGAATCACATTAATCATTTTATTAATAAGTTTAAGTTGTTGTGAAAAACATCAAGAAAAAAAAGCTGTTTTAAAGAATAAGACCGTAGATTTTTTTGATCCAATTTATTTAGGAGCTTCTGGCGTAGATGCCAATTTTAAAATTAGTGCTTCTTTTAGTGAATGTGGAGAATGGGGAGGTCACCAAGAAGACTTGAAAATATTTTCTAAAGAAAGTAATTATAAAGATTATTTCCTGAATTATACCAAAACCAGTATTGATTGTGATAAGCGGGATTCAAAAGGGCTTAATTTGCAAACAATAGTTGTTCAAAAAACAATAAAACTTACAGAATCTGATAAAGAATCTATAATTTCATACATGAAAAGGATGATTGAAGCTAAGGTTAAGGAAAGATTTCCTGGGCATTCAGGAGATTCGTTTTCAATAGTAAATGCTGATTCAACTTTGGTAATTAAAGTTTATGATAGTAATTCTAATAACCTGAAAAGCTATAATCATTTGTTAAGTGATTTAAAACTAAAACAATGACAACACTAAACGATTTACATTCGATTTCGTCAACGTTTTCGAATACAGATAAAATGCCGGTTTTGTTTCTTGGACATGGAAGCCCGATGAATGCTATTGAAGAAAATCAGTTTGTGACCGGTTTTCGTAATCTGGCCAAAACGTTGCCGCAGCCCAATGCAATATTGTGTGTTTCGGCACATTGGTTTACCAACGGTACAAAAGTGACTTCGATGCAGATGCCAAGAACAATTCATGATTTTGGAGGTTTTCCGCAGGCGCTTTTTGATGTGCAGTATCCTGCAAAAGGAAGTCCTGAACTGGCTTTGGAAACCCAAAAAATATTGGATCCGGTTTTGGTCGATTTAGACGAGCACTGGGGTTTAGATCATGGAGCTTGGAGCGTAATTAAACATTTGTATCCAAATGCTGATGTTCCGGTAATTCAGTTGAGTATTGATTATACCAAATCAGGGCAATATCATTTTGAACTGGCAAAGAAATTACAATCACTTCGTTATAAAGGCGTTTTGATTATTGGGAGCGGAAATATCGTTCACAACTTGAGATTGGTTGATTTCAGGAATTTCGATAAAGATAATTACGGTTTCGACTGGGCAATAGAAGCAAGAGAAACGGTGAATAATTATCTGTTAGACGGAAATTTTCAACCCTTGATTGATTTCGAAAAAATGAGTAAAGCGGTTCAGCTGGCAATTCCAACTCCGGATCATTATTTACCTTTGCTCTATACTTTAGGATTAAAAGACAAAACGGATGAATTGGATTTGTTTAACGATAAGTTATTAGCCGGTTCTTTGAGTATGACTTCCATAAAAATCATGTAAAAAAACTCTGTGATGCTCTGTGGAATTTGATGAATTTCTGTGAAAGAGTTATTACACAAAGTCGCACAAAGATTTCATAGAGATTCGCAAAAGAAAAAATAAAAATTTAAAAATATTCGAATGAAAATAATAGCTGTAATTCCGGCACGATATGCATCAACACGTTTCCCTGCAAAACTAATGCAGGACCTTGGTGGTAAAACGGTAATTTTAAGAACATATGAAGCGGCTGTTGCTACAAAATTGTTTGACGATGTATTTGTCGTAACCGATTCTGATTTGATATTTGATGAAATTGTTTCGAATGGTGGAAAAGCCATTATGAGTATCAAAGAGCATGAATCAGGAAGTGACCGAATTGCAGAAGCTGTTGCAAATCTTGATGTTGATATCGTGGTGAATGTGCAAGGTGATGAACCTTTTACAGAAGTAGGACCTTTACAACAGGTTTTGTCGGTATTTAAAAATGATGAAGATAAAAAGATTGATCTGGCTTCGTTAATGCGTGAAATCACTGATGAGGACGAAATCAACAATCCTAATAATGTAAAAGTGGTGGTAGACCAGTCACAGTTTGCTCTGTATTTTTCAAGATCTGTAATTCCGTATCCAAGAGATAAAGATGCTGGTGTACGTTATTTTCAGCATATCGGAATTTATGCTTTTAGAAAACAGGCTTTGTTAGATTTTTACAATTTACCGATGAAATCATTGGAAGCTTCTGAAAAACTGGAACAGCTTCGTTATTTGGAATTCGGAAAAAAAATTAAAATGGTCGAAACAACTCATGTTGGAATCGGGATTGATACGGCTGAGGATTTGGAAAAGGCGAGGGGTATTTTGGCTTCTAAGTAAAAATTAATTATTTTAAACTAAATAAAATGACAATAGCTATTTCAATAATCATTCCTTTCTTGTCTGCTATTTTTGGGGGTTATATCACATTTTATTTTGCTTCCAAATCTAAGAAAGAGGAAGCAATAATTAAATTTAGGGAAGAAAAATATTCTAATCTCTTGATTCTTTTAAAAGGATTTGTAGGTGAAACGGCAAATTCTGAAACAAAATTGAAATTTTTTGATGAACAATATAAATCTTGGATTTATTCTTCTGATGAAGTTGTTATCGCTGTAAATGAATTGGTTCAATTAATTATTGACCAAGATGGTAAAACACCAGATGTAGATAAAGGTAGAAAAGCTATTGGTAATATTGTTTTGGCTATGAGGAAGGATTTGCTCAGAAATACTTCATTGACAGATAGAGATTTTAGATATACAGACGTTAGGTTGAAAAAATAAATTTCTTGTGAGAACAAGTGCCATAGTTCCGATAGAAGCGGTATCCTTTTTATCCGATTTTTTGAGGATGAAAATAGTAGGTAAATAGCTTCTGTAAATTTCAAAAATGAATCAAATCCTATTATTGTACAATCTTGTCATTTCGACGAAGGAGAAATCTTCTCAAGTAACTCTACAATCTAAATCCTCAATCTTTGACGAGCTACTTACGGAGATTTCTCCTTCGTCGAAATGACAAACTTGCGTAACAACAAAAAAAGCTCCAAAATTTTGGAGCTTTTTTATATCTGAAATATTCTAAATCTTAGTATAAGCTTGGAAATTTAGAAGGATTAACTTCATTCATCATCTCATAAACCTTTTCAAAAATATCTTCGGCAGAAGGTTTCGAGAAATAATCACCATCAGTTCCATAGGCAGGTCTGTGTGCTTTTGCAGCAAGAGTCTGCGGTTTGCTGTCAAGATATTTGTAAGCATCCTGTTCTTCCAGAATTTGCTGTAAAATAAAGGCTGAAGCTCCACCCGGAACATCTTCGTCAATTACCAACAGACGATTTGTTTTGGCGATACTTTTTACAATATCCTTGTTGACGTCAAAAGGTATTAATGACTGAATGTCAATAACTTCACAGTCAATTCCTAATTCTAGTAACTCTCTGGCAGCTTGTTCTACCAATCTTAATGTTGATCCATAGGAAACAAGTGTAATATCTGAACCTTCTTTTAGAGTTTCAATAACCCCGATTGGCGTTTTGAATTCACCAAAATTTAAAGGTGTTTTTTCTTTTAAACGGTAGCCATTTAAACATTCGATCACTAAAGCTGGTTCGTCACATTCTAAAAGAGTGTTATAAAAACCTGCAGCCTGAGTCATGTTTCTTGGAACCAAAACGTGGATGCCGCGAATAGCGTTGATGATCATTCCCATTGGAGAGCCGGAATGCCAGATACCTTCCAGACGGTGTCCTCGGGTTCTGATGATTAATGGTGCTTTTTGTTTTCCAACAGTTCTGTATTGCAGCGTTGCCAAATCATCACTCATGATTTGAATAGCGTACAATAAATAATCCAGATACTGAATTTCAGCAATTGGTCGTAAACCCCTTAAGGCCATACCAATTCCCTGACCAATTATAGTCGCTTCACGAATCCCTACATCGGCAACACGAAGTTCACCATATTTCTCCTGCATTCCTTCTAAGCCCTGGTTTACATCGCCAATATTTCCAACATCTTCACCAAAAATTAATAATTCAGGGTATTTGGTGAATAAGGCGTCGAAATTATCACGAATAATCATTCGCCCGTCTAAATCCGGTTTGGTGTTTTCAGGATATTCCGGAAGTATCTTTTGAACAGAAAATACGTTTTGTTGGGATTCAGAATATAAATTGCTGCTGAATTTTGGCTGTGTAATTGCAATATAATTGGTGATCCAGTTTGATAATAATGCTTTACTGTCCGGAACTTCAATGAATCGCAATATTTTTCGTGCAATGACAAGCATTTCTTTTTTTAAAGGCGCTTTGATTGCTTTTAATTCAGAAATGTATTTTTGAATTTTATCTTTATGATTAATGCTGGCAGCTGAAATTTGTTCTAATAAAGCCAGAAGGTTTTTTTGATCTTCAATAATAGGATTGATGAATTGGTTCCACGCTTCCTTTTTAGCTTCAAGAACTTCTTTTTTAATTTCAGATTCCATCTCTTCTAATTCTTCAGGAGATGCAATATTAATGGCAATCATCCATAATCGCATCTGGCGAATACAGTCGTAATTTTTTTCCCAACCTAACCTTTCTCCATTTTTATAGCGTTCATGTGAGCCAGAAGTGGAGTGGCCTTGTGGTTGTGTCAGTTCATTCACGTGAATTAAAACCGGAATATGCTGCTCGCGTGCAATGGCACCGGCTCTTTCATAAGTAGAAACCAGTTCGGCATAATCCCATCCTCTTACCCTTAAAATTTCATATCCTTCTGAATCTTCATCGCGCTGATATCCTTTTAGGATTTCAGAGATGTTTTCTTTGGTTGTCTGATGTTTAGCGTGTACGGAAATTCCGTATTCGTCATCCCAAACACTCATTACCATCGGAACTTGTAAAACTCCGGCAGCATTTATGGTTTCAAAAAACAAACCTTCAGAGGTACTTGCGTTTCCGATAGTTCCCCATGCCACCTCATTTCCGTTTACAGAAAATTTATCTTTGATTTTGATTCCGTCAACTTCTCTGTAAATTTTTGAAGCCTGAGCTAATCCCAATAATCTTGGCATTTGTGCAGCTGTAGGAGATATATCTGCACTTGAATTTTTTTGTTTGGTTAAGTCTTTCCAGGAGCCGTCTTCGTTTAAACTGTGTGTTACAAAGTGCCCGCCCATTTGTCTTCCGGCAGACATTGGGTCAAAGTCTATATCGGTATGACCATATAATCCTGCAAAAAATTGTTTAGGAGTAAATTCACCAATGGCCATCATAAAAGTCTGGTCGCGGTAGTATCCTGAACGAAAATCACCGTTTTTAAAAGCTTTTGCCATGGCAAGCTGCGGGACCTCTTTACCGTCACCAAATATTCCAAATTTGGCTTTTCCTGTCAATACTTCTTTACGCCCTAAAAGACTGCATTCCCGACTGGTAACTGCAATTTTATAGTCATTTAATACTTCAGTTTTAAAATCCTCGAAGGTTAATGTAGTATTGCTTTTTTCTGTAATCATAATCTGGAATGGTCATGTTTAGGCAGCGAAATTACTCAAAATCTACCAATAATCATAATTCATTAAAATAAATATAATTTAATTATTTATACTTAAATTCAGAAAACTACGTATTTTTTTTGATTTATTATTATCTAAAACTATCTAAGTTTGATAATAATTTATGTTTTTGTTTAAAAATTATTAATTAAAACCATTTTCGGGTAAAAAGATTAATTAATGTTTTAGGAGATAATGTGATGACAAATCTTATTTTTTCGTTGTAATTATTTTGTGAAATTTCCCAGCCATTATTAGAATAGACCGGAAAATAAACTTCAAAATAGTCTGGTACGAGATTCAAACGGATACCGCTATCATACACAAAATGTTCATTTTGGTGTTTGCTTTTCATGAAACCCACATCGCCATAGGCTTCTATCCAGTTCCATATAGAATAACTTGCGTTTAGCGTTGTCATCCATTGATTAGCGTATCTGGGTTCAATCATAGATTTAAACCCGCCTTCGGCAATTATATATTGCTGACTGAAAAAGCCTGTACTTTCAGATCTTCCGTAAAAATTATAATCGAATAAGTAGTCCGTTGGACGATCCAGACCAAAACTGAAATAATCTGAATTTGTAGTGTTGTATAAAAAGCTTCCGACAAATAACCTCAAATTTAATTTGCGGTTGTTTTCAAAAAGCCTTCTGTATTCAATTTCTCCGCCCAGTTTTCCAAAATCTCCTGAAAACTGTGCATCTGTCATGAAGTTAAAATGATTAATCAATTCGGTTTTAGTATTCATGTACCGAAGATTAAAAACAGAATAATTAGGACTTGAATTGTCTGTTACATAGGCACTCGCCTGCCGATTTACAATTACCTGTCTGGCGATAATAAATTGTTTTCTGTTGTCTCTGAAATCTTCTTCCCGAATTCGAAATTGTACCATTGGATTAAGCCTGAAATAGGTCGCATCCGGAGCATAATGAAAATAATTTTGACTTATAGAATACCTGATATTGTAAAGTTTACTGTCACGATAATAATGATTTAATGAAAAAGCGGATGATCCTGAGAGGGTTCCGGTCTTAAGTGAATAAGCAGGATTGATATCAAATGTAAACGGTTTGTCTAATATAGTTTTGTTATGAAAACGGATTCCGGGTGCAAAACCGTCATAATAGTTATAACCAACCGTTGGTACATATAATATCTGATTGTAGTATGGATCTTCTAAATCTTTGGCAAAATTAAATTTGATTGGACGATTTGTAAGTACTATACTTTTCAGTGATTTCCAGTTGTCCCGCTGATTGTATTCCGGAACTTCATTGTCGTAATTCAAAACAATTTTATCTGCATTTTTTCTTTCGAAAATATAAATGGAGTCATTGTTTTTTGGCTCAATCCATTGTTTAAATACTATTTTGTTTTTTTTGAGGCCGTAAACCGGAATCGGGACAAAAACGTCTGTTTTGTTTTTTACAGAAAACCGAATACTGTCCTGGGTTCTGGAAACATCGGTAAATTTATAGTCGATAATTTCACGTGAACCGATGATGGTTTCAAAAAACCAGTCAATCTTTTTTGAGCTGTTTTTGGTCAGTATTTTTTCAAAATCATAACGGTTTACCTGTTGTGTTTTGTTTAGGTTATAGAACTCCTTAACACTTTCGGGCACTATATTATGATTTAAATAATTATCGAGATAACTCAGGCTTAAACCCGCACGGTATTTACTGGCAATCTGCTCATTGAATTTAATGAGTGTATTTTTTGGATCTCCCAATGGCTGATCCAGGTTTTTTCGAGCCATGAGCATGTAGTAGTAACTGTATTGCTCATTAAAAGTGAGATTGGTAATGTTGTAGCTTTTAAAGAGTTTCATTTCAGATAGCCTGCCCAGCATCTTTTGATCCATGTGGTTTTCTTCCATGAATTTCATCATCGTATAAATCTGGATTCCGTCATAAATCCAGTTGTCTTTCCTCGGATCGAGAAGAAGACTGTACTGAAGATAATTGTTTAAAAAGGTTTTTAAAAAGGTAATTTCAAACATGAATTCATCCGAAAAAGGACTTATAAAGGAGGGCAGCTGATTCAACCCGTAAAAAGGATTTCGGTCATAATCTGCCTGGGAAACTGTGATTTTTTTATGCGGGTATTTTCCAATAAAATTATTTGCAAAACTGATTACCCTGTTAATGATTACTGCTTTTTGTATCTCGTTCAGTCTTTTGTTTTTTAAATTTGAAAGAACTTCAAGTTCACCATTGCTAAAACTATTAAAAGTATTTTGTTTTTCAATAAATAAATTAAAATCGGTTCTGCTGTTTCCTGAAAAAAGATAAGTGCTGAACGAAGAGGAAGACGAATCCTTTGAAACTGAATCCAGATCGGTGGTAATAGTGTACTGATTTGGAACTTTAATTGCTAATTCGTAATCAGTTGCAGCGTTTGCAATATCATCAAGGTTATAGTTATGATATTTTATAAAATTATGATTTTCAAAACGGGCAGGGCTCAAAAACCAGTTTCTTAGATTCATTCCGCCGTTTTGGGTATAGCCGTAACGAGTAAATTTATCACTTGGAATTTTAGAAATATAAGTAAGATGTAAATCAATTTTACTGTTAGGAGGTAATTTGTTTTTCAGTTTGATTACAATAAAATCCGGATTTTCACTGGTTCTTTGCCATTCTAAAGCCATAAATTGGGAATCTGTGAGATCAAGTATGGTTGTGTTTCCACGTTCTTCAGGTTTTGCCAAATGAAAGCCTTTATAAAATTCATCAGAAAAACGTAATGCCAGAGGCGTATTTTTATCAGAGAAAGCATTATTCCAGTCATTTAAAACAATAGAATTCAAAGAATCGCCCGAAGTATTATAATAAGTAATATCCTGTTTTACGTGAAGTGTTTTAAGTTCAGGATTCACCGCCACCTCCATCTTAGACTGATGCTGAGCGAATTGTTTTAAGGAAGACAACAAAACAATAACGAAAAGAATGATTTTAAAAAATGGTTTCAATGCTGGCTTAAAATTTAGATATATAACTTAAGTTACGGGCTTATGACAGTTTTGGTTTTATTGTAAAAATAGTGTAAAAAAAGCTGTTTTAAAAACAGCTCTTATTTTTTACAAAAGTTATGAAAATTTCACCATATAAGTGATAAGTTGCGTTGAAAAAGAAGGAATTTATATTTCCTTCGATCATTAATATGGGTTTAAAAAAATTAGAAATTTGGACTTAAGTCGTATTTCTTGTAGAATTTATCAAGAACTTCAACTACTTCATCTTCTGTGTCTACGATTTTGAATAAGTTCAAATCATCAGGGCTAACGGTATGCATTTTTTCAACCAGAACCGTTTTTACCCAGTCGATTAATCCTGACCAAAATTCAACTCCGACTAATATGATGGGAAACTTACCAATTTTTTTTGTCTGGATCAGGGTAATGGCTTCAAACATTTCGTCAAGAGTTCCAAATCCTCCGGGCATCACTACAAATCCCTGTGAATATTTTACAAACATTACTTTTCGAACAAAAAAGTAATCAAAATTCAGGTTTTTGTCATGATCAATGTAAGGATTGAAATGCTGTTCAAAAGGCAGTTCGATATTTAAACCTACAGATGTTCCTCCGCCTAAATGCGCCCCTTTGTTTCCTGCTTCCATAATTCCGGGTCCACCGCCTGTGATAACGCCATAACCGGCTTTACTAATTTTATAAGCAATTTTTTCGGCCAGTAAATAATATTTGTCTTCCGGTTTTGTCCTTGCTGATCCAAAAATAGAGACACATGGTCCAATACGCCCCATGCTTTCGTATCCGTTAACAAATTCGGCCATGATTTTAAAAATTGCCCAACTGTCATTGGTCCTGATTTCATTCCACGTTTTTTGTTTTAAACGATCCTGAATTACTTTGTCCTCATCATTATCAAAATCTTCTAATCTCATTTTGCGTATTATTAATTTATTATTTTGCTGTAAAAGTTTAAACTCTTTTTATGGCATTATACCAGAAAATAACAGCTTTGACATGTTTAAAAACATTGGCAAAGCTGTCGCACTAAATTAACTCTTTTTTTGAAAATTGTTATAAAAATCAGGTATTATTAATTTAATTCATTGAAGGTAGTCCGTTCAATTGCGATTTTGTATTTCATAATCAGATAATTGTAGTTTTAGATAAATCTGATTATGCAAGAAAAATTGAGAATCTTTTTCAATTTAGTTCAAATTAAACCTTTTGACCAAAAACTGCTTATCTCATTAGCGCTTTTTTTATAATCAGTTAATTTTGCTTTGTTGTTTCGTTCCTGACAATATTCTTCATCTGTGCTAAAAAGAGATTCTGCTAAATTTCTTCCGGATATTGTTATAGCAGCTGTTTTTTCAAAACGGATATTTCTATAAGCTTCAAATGATTCTTTCAAAGTATCAAAATGAACTAATTGATTTGCCAGATGCCAGGCATCTTCTATAGCCTGACATGCTCCCTGACCTGAGGTGGGCAATGATGCGTGAGCCGCATCGCCTAATAAACATACATTGTTTCTAAACCAGTCAGGATTTGGATCCTGATCATAAACAGGTATTCGCTTTATATTTTTATCCTGTGTTTTTTCTATAATATTTTTAATAGCGGGAGGCCAGTTTTCGAAAATTTTTAATAACTCTTTTTTGTCTGTACTTTCTGTATTCATCCAGTTGGCAGGAAGCGTTTTACAGCCAGCCCAGTATAATTTGTTTTTATTGACAGGGACAATTCCAAATCTTTCTCCGCAGCCCCAATAATCGAGTACATCGTTTGTTATTGGTAAAGAATCGTTGCTTTCCAGAATTCCGACCCAGTTTATGTAATTTTGATAAACTGGCTGATTTTTTCCTTGTACATATTTTCGGCCTGCTGAATTCATTCTGCCGTCAGCACAAATTATGATTTCGGACTCAATTACAGTATTATCATCAAGTTTCAGAAAAGCTTTTTTTGTAGTTTCATGTTCTTTTATTGCTGTAATTGTTTTATTGTTTTGTAATGATATGCCCTTTTCGGTTACTTTCTTTTGAAGGTAAAGTTGAAATTGAGCTTTACTGACAGCGTAGCTTGGATGGCCAATGGCAGTATCAATTTGATGAATATTTATTTCGCCTAAATTCTCTCCATTGTTAGTAAGGCGTTTCATTTTTTTTAACCTTCCGCCAAATTCAGATATCTCATTCAATATCCCAAGCTGATCAAGTACCCAGCCTGCGTTTGACCATAATACAAATCCGGCTCCCACAGATTGTGTTTCTGTTCTTCTTTCTAATACTTCAATATTTGTGAATCCCTTTTTGTGTAATGCGAGAGCTGTCGTCAATCCTCCAATGCCGCCGCCTACAATTACGATTTTTGATTTTGCATGCATAATTAAATATTATCTTTTTATTAGTTTCAGATTTATTCTATCTCTTTGTTTAGGTTAAATAATAGCTGTATTTTTGCTTTTAAAAAGCAAGTAAAAATACTATATAACTTTTAAAAAACAAGTAATAAAATGAATAATATAAACTTCAGATCTTCCTGTCCGATAAGTTCAGCGCTTGATATAATTGGAGATAAGTGGTCATTATTAGTTTTAAGAGATATAATGTTTTTCGGAAAAAAAACGTTTACGGAATTTGCAGATTCTCCAGAAAAAATTGCCACTAATATTTTGTCAGACAGGCTTTCCAATTTAGAAAAATTAGGAATCATCAGCAAAGGTAAATTACCTCATAATAAAAAAACAAATATTTATTCCGTGACAGATAAAGGAATATTATTTTTGCCTGTATTGGTTGAAATTATTTTATGGAGTGATGAAAATTTATCTGACCAGATTACAATTGATACTAAAAAATTAGCTCAGGAAATCAGGTCAGATAAGGATTCGTTTATTACCCTAATGCATGCAAAGCTTACTCATTAAGCAATAATTACTCTATTTTTGGTTTTATTTTTTTATCAGTTTTTCTTTAAAAAAGTCAATAGTTCTTTTCCATGATAAAGTTGCTGCTGCTTCATCATATCTTGGTGTTGTATTGTTATGAAAACCATGGTTAACTCCCTGATATAAATGGGCTGTATGTTCAACTTTATTTTTATTAAGAATTTCTTCAAAAGCAGTCCAGCCTTCGTTGACACGGGTATCCAGTCCTGCGTAATGCAAAAGAAGCGGTGTCTTTATTTTTTCAGCTTCATCTTTAGTGGGCTGTCCGCCGTAATAGGGAACTGCAGCTGATAAAGAAGGTATTTTTACCGCCATCATATTCGAAATCCATCCGCCAAAACAAAATCCGACAACACCAACATGGCCGTTGCAGTCTTTATGTGATTTAAGGTATTCATAAGCAGCAATGAAATCTTCAAGCATTTCTTCACGTGTTCGTTTTTTTTGAAGTTCACGACCCGTATCATCATTGCCGGGATATCCGCCTAATGGCGATAATGCATCGGGTGCTAATGTAATAAACCCTTCTATTGCAGCTCTTCTTCCAACATCTTCTATATAAGGGTTTAATCCTCTGTTTTCATGAACAACAATGATTCCGGGTAACTTTTTTTGGGTTTCCAAAGGCTGTGACAATTGGCCTTTAATGCTTCCTCCCCCTTTTGGGGAATCATAGTTGATGTATTGGGTTTTTAATCTCGGATCGCTAATCGGAATTAAAATACTATCAACATAATTAGGGGTTATAAAACTTAAAAGAGACGGAAGCGTGATTGCTCCTACGGCAAAAATGGATAATTTTTCGATAAACTGCCTTCGTTCAATTTTATTGTGAGCATAGTCATCATATAAATCAAATACTTCCTGAGCGATGTCTTCTTTGGTTAATTTTTGCATAGCGGTTAATTTTTTGAAAGTTATCTAGATACTAAATGTCTGCATAAATATTTATATCCTATAAAAGTAAAGAATAACGAATTAAGATATTTTTTTAAATGAAAATAGTACTCTTTTTATTTTATAGGAGTATTATATCAATTAAAATATGCGCTTAACTATATGTTTTTTAGTATTTTTATTGGGTTATAAATTCCATATTGACAAAGGATGCTTAAACTTTAATAATGAAATTATCTAATCAAATACTTTTAGCGTTTACGCTGATAATTTTATTATCCGTTGCGGATTCTTACACGAATTATTTATTATCCAAAAAAGTACAACTAAATTCACGATTTCTTGCCCGATCCGAAGAAATCATACGAAATTCGAATAAAACCCACAAAGCAATTATTGAAATGCAGAGCGCCTTTAGGGGGTATTTACTTACAGATGACAAGGCTTTTTTAAATTCGTATTTTAAAGGACTGAAAAATGTACCGGAATTATTAAAAGAGCAACAGCTTCGGATTGGCAATAATAACAAACAGCGCATAATATTAGATTCAATCCGGAACATGCATAACAATTGGCTGGAATATTCAGCTCAAATAATATATTCACGCGAAAAGGTCCCAGATTCTTATAAAAACCTTTTTGAGAATTCCTTAAAAAAACACGTAGGTAAAAAAATCAACGATGCTATTGCCTATAAATTTTCAAGATTTGATAAAATAGAATATAAAATGAGGAAACATCATACAGATAGATTACTCATTTCTTTAAAAAATGCCCGTACATTTTCTCTTATTTTCCTCACATTGACAGTTGTAATAGGAATGGTTAGTACAGCATTTATTATAGTAGTTACCACTAAACGAATTAATTCGATGGTAAGTCTTGCTAAAAATATTTCAAAAGGTAATTTCACCAGTGTTAAAGATACCCGTAACGATGAACTATCAGCATTAGTTGTTTCACTCAATATGATGTCTGAAAAATTAGATAAAAATATCCGTGAACTGAAAAACAGAAATGCTGAACTAAATAAATTTGCTTATGTAGTTTCTCATGATTTAAAAGCACCCATCAGGGGAATTCATAATGTAATTACCTGGATTGAGGAAGATTATGGAGGTGAGCTTTCGCCGGAACTTAAAAGATATTTGTCGATAATTCCGCAAAGAACCCGCCGTATGGAAGCACTTATTAATGGATTACTTGATTATGCCAGATTAAATCTAAAGACTCCCCCCGAAAAGATAAATACTAATGCTTTGGTCCAGGAGATTGCAGATTCTATTGTTCCCAGGGCTTTTACACTTGAAATTGGTAATCTTCCGGATTTGTTTACACAACGAATTAAACTGGAACAGGTTTTTGCTAATTTGATAAGTAATGCCATAAAATATACTCCAAATGATAAAAAAGGAATAATTCAGATTAAATGCAAAATATTCCCTAACTTTTATGAATTTTCAGTTAAAGATAATGGGATTGGAATTGCGGTAGAATATCATCAAAAGATATTCGAAATATTTCAGACACTTCGCGAGCAAGATGAGCAGGAAAGTACCGGAGTAGGTTTGGCAATTGTAAAAAAAATAATTGACGATCAGCAAGAAAATATCATAGTTAAATCGACATTGGGAGAAGGTTCTGAATTTATCTTTACCTGGAGAAATAGTTAATATCATGAAATGAGCACAGTCTTAAAACTTTTTACGCCTTATGAGAAACGAAGTTCAAATGATTTCACTAAAAACAAAAGTTAATTATATATTCCTAAAAATAACATATTACCACAATTCATGAAAAAACCAACAATTTTATTAATAGAAGATGATGAACTCGATATTATAAGTGTAGAGCGGTCTTTAAAAAAAATAGAAAGTGAATATGTACTGCATACAGCTTATAATGGTATTGAAGCATTAAAAATTCTTAGGGATACAAATTTAGGATTGATTCCGGATGTTATTCTTTTGGATATTAATATGCCCAGAATGAACGGAATAGAGTTTTTGAAAATTATAAGAGAAGATACAAAACTTAAGAATTTAAAAGTTTTTATAATGACAACTTCTTCCGAAGGAGACGACAGGTTTGAAGCAGAACAATTAGGTATATCAGGCTATATTATTAAACCTTTAAATTATACAGATAATTCAAAAAGATCAGATTCTATGGATGCTTTTGTACAATTTCATTTAAGGAAAATATTACTTGATGAGAATATATAATACTTGTTTTTTTATGATAATACCTCTTCATTATTAAAACCTAATTACCTTAATTCTATTATCCGCATTTTTTAAATCATTCTATTATAAAGAAATGAAAATATGAAAAAGACTAAAAATAATAATACAGAAAACCCTGAAAATGTATTAGTACTTCCGGTTGTTTCTGGTGAAAAGCCATTAAAAACTAAAACAAAAAAAGCTGATATAGAGGAATCTATTTTGACAGATGCAGAGTTTTTGAAAATTTTACTTAAGGTTAAAAATGGTAATTTCACTCAGCGTTTCCCAACCGATCAAAATGGAACTAAAAGATCGATTTGTGAAACTTTAAACGAAATCATCGACCTTAACGAACGTATGGTATTTGAATTTCAAAAGGTTGGTAAAAGTATTGGTAAACAAGGAAAACTGACTAATAGGGTAGCCCTTGATGGTGCAAGAGGTTCATGGAGTTCCTGTGTTGATTCTGTTAATACATTGATTTCAGATCTGGTACATCCAACTATTGAGATTGCCCACGTAATTACATCGGTGGCAAAAGGGAATTTATCACAGGAAATGCCACTTTCGATTGAAGGAAACCCGCTTCAGGGAGAATTCTTAAGAATTGCAAAAGAGGTAAACGGAATGGTAAAACAGCTGAATCTGTTTTCGATGGAGGTAACCCGTGTGGCGCGTGAGGTAGGTACAGAAGGTAAACTGGGAGGTCAGGCAAAAGTTCGCGGTGTTGGTGGTGTCTGGAAAGATTTGACTGACTCGGTAAATAAAATGGCAAGTAACTTAACGGGGCAGGTGCGTAATATTGCCGATGTAACCACAGCGGTAGCAAAAGGAGATTTGTCTAAAAAAATTACCGTTGACGTAAAAGGAGAAATCCTTGAACTTAAAAACACCATCAATACCATGGTGGATCAGTTAAACTCGTTTTCATCAGAAGTAACCCGTGTGGCACGCGAGGTAGGAACCGAAGGAAAACTGGGCGGTCAGGCACAGGTAAAAGGAGTTGGAGGAACCTGGAAAGATTTAACAGATTCCGTAAACCAGATGGCATCGAACTTAACAGGTCAGGTACGTAATATTGCTGATGTAACCACGGCGGTGGCAAAAGGTGATCTTTCGAAAAAGATTACCGTTGACGTAAAAGGAGAAATCCTTGAACTTAAAAATACCATTAACACGATGGTGGATCAGCTGAATTCCTTTTCATCAGAAGTTACCCGTGTGGCAGTAGAGGTAGGTTCTGAAGGAAAACTGGGAGGGCAGGCGAGAGTGCGTGGTGTTGGTGGGGTTTGGAAAGATCTGACTGATTCAGTAAATCAGATGGCATCCAACTTAACCGGTCAGGTGCGTAATATTGCCGAGGTAACAACTGCGGTGGCAAAAGGCGATTTATCTAAAAAAATTACAGTAAACGTTGCAGGAGAGATTCTGGAACTCAAAAATACGATCAATACCATGGTGGATCAGCTGAACTCCTTTGGTGCCGAGGTAACCCGTGTGGCACGTGAGGTAGGTTCAGAAGGTAAACTGGGAGGCCAGGCCAAGGTAAAAGGGGTTGGTGGAACCTGGAAAGATTTGACTGATTCGGTGAATCAGATGGCATCGAATCTTACCGGTCAGGTACGTAATATTGCCGAAGTAACAACGGCGGTGGCAAATGGTGACCTTTCGAAAAAGATTACAGCAGTTGCCGAAGGAGAAATTCTGGAGCTGAAGAAAACCATCAATACGATGGTGGATCAGCTGAATTCTTTTTCTTCTGAGGTAACGCGTGTGGCACTTGAGGTAGGAACCGAAGGAAAACTGGGAGGACAGGCGAAAGTAAAAGGTGTAGGAGGAACCTGGAAAGATTTGACGGACTCGGTGAATCAGATGGCATCTAACTTAACGGGTCAGGTACGTAATATTGCAGAGGTAACCACGGCGGTAGCAAAAGGAGATTTATCACGTCAAATTACCGTAGATACAAAAGGAGAAATTCTAGAGCTTAAAAATACGATTAATACCATGGTGGGGCAGCTGAACTCTTTTGCATCAGAGGTAACCCGTGTGGCGCGTGAAGTTGGAACCGAAGGAAAACTGGGAGGTCAGGCGCAGGTAGAAGGTGTTGGTGGAACCTGGAAAGATTTGACGGACTCGGTAAACCAGATGGCATCCAATTTAACGGGGCAGGTACGTAATATTGCCGAGGTAACTACGGCGGTAGCAAAAGGCGATTTATCCCTTCAGATTACCGTAGATACAAAAGGAGAAATCTTAGAGCTTAAAAATACAATTAATACGATGGTGGATCAGCTTCGAAGTTTTGCTTCGGAGGTAACAAGGGTGTCCAGAGAGGTAGGAACCGAAGGGAAATTAGGAGGACAGGCGAATGTACCCGGAGTTGCCGGAACCTGGAAAGATTTAACAGATTCTGTGAACCAGATGGCGGGTAACCTTACCGCTCAGGTACGTAATATTGCAGATGTAGCGATTGCCGTTGCCAACGGAGATATGTCCCGAAAAATTACGGTTGACGTTCGTGGAGAAATTCTTCAGTTAAAAGAGACCCTAAACACGATGGTGGATCAGTTAAGGGAATTTGCATCAGAAGTAACCCGTGTAGCACGTGAGGTTGGAACCGAAGGAAAACTGGGAGGTCAGGCAAATGTACCCGGAGTTGCCGGAACGTGGAAAGATTTGACCGATTCGGTGAATCAGATGGCGGGTAACTTAACCACTCAGGTACGTAATATTGCTGAGGTAACTATTGCGGTAGCAAATGGGGATATGTCCAAAAAAATTACGGCTGACGTTCGTGGAGAGATTCTTCAATTGAAAGAAACCGTAAATACAATGGTGGATCAGCTTCGAAGTTTTGCTTCGGAGGTAACAAGGGTATCAAGAGAGGTAGGAACCGAAGGAAAACTGGGCGGACAAGCTTTCGTGCCCGGAGTTGCGGGAACGTGGAAAGATTTGACCGATTCGGTGAATCAGATGGCAGGGAACTTAACCGCTCAGGTACGTAATATTGCCGATGTAACAAAAGCGGTAGCAAATGGCGACCTTTCGAAACAAATTACTGTAGACGTAAAAGGAGAAATTCTGGACTTGAAAAACACCTTCAACACGATGGTGGAACAGCTTAATTCGTTTTCATCAGAGGTAACCCGTGTGGCTCGTGAGGTGGGTACTGAAGGAAAACTGGGAGGACAATCTGAAGTAAAAGGGGTTGCCGGAACGTGGAAAGATTTAACAGATTCAGTTAACTTAATGGCATCCAACTTAACATCTCAGGTACGTGGAATTGCGAAGGTTGTAACCTCAGTAGCAAAAGGAAACTTAAAACAAAAATTATCGATTGATGCAAAAGGAGAAGTTGCACAATTAACAGATACAATCAACGAAATGATTGATACGCTGGCCACCTTCTCAGATCAGGTAACTACGGTTGCCCGTGAGGTTGGGGCCGAAGGAAAACTGGGAGGTCAGGCAAACGTACCGGGTGCATCAGGAACCTGGAAAAACTTAACAGAAAACGTAAATCAGCTTGCCGCAAATTTAACAACGCAGGTACGTGCCATTTCTGAGGTGGCTTCTGCGGTAACACAAGGAGATTTAACCCGAACCATTGGTGTTGAAGCAAAAGGAGAAGTTGAAGCTTTGAAAGATACGATCAACCAGATGATTTCGAACCTAAAAGCGACCACATTGCGTAATCAGGAACAAGACTGGCTAAAATCGAATTTGGCTAAATTTACCCAAATGCTTCAGGGACAAAAAGAATTGAATTCGGTTACCAAAAAAATCCTTTCTGAGCTGGCAACGGTTGTAACAGCACAACACGGATTATTTTATATTTTACAGGAAGATGAGAATTTTGATGATTCTAAACTGAATCTGATTGCTTCTTATGCTTATATCAAAAGGAAAAATTCTCCAATGCAGTACGCAATGGGGGAAGGACTTATTGGTCAGGTTGCAGTCGAAAAAGAAAGAATTATTCTGAGCAATGTTCCTAAAGATTATATCAAAATCAATTCGGGACTTGGAGATGCAAAACCCAAAGACGTTATTATTTTACCGGTACTATTTGAAGGGCAATTAAAAGCGGTTATCGAACTGGCTTCTCTGGATACCTTTAGCGAAACGCATTTGGATTTCCTTGAAGGATTGACAGAAAGTATTGGTATTGTATTGAATACGATCGAATCGAATTCCAGAACCGAAGAATTATTGGTACAGTCACAATCGTTGGCAGGAGAGCTTAAAAGCCAGCAGGAAGTATTAAAAAATACAAATGAGGAACTGGAAGAAAAAGCATTCTTACTGGCGAATCAAAAAGAAGAAGTAGAGCTTAAAAACCAGGAAGTTGAGGTGGCGAGAAAAGCATTGGAAGAAAAAGCAGATCAGTTGACGCTGACATCCAAATACAAGTCGGAATTTTTAGCGAATATGTCGCATGAGTTAAGAACACCGCTGAACAGTTTACAGATTTTGGCAAATGAGTTAATTGCAAACAGAGATGGTAATTTATCCGAAAAACAAATTCAGTTTGCAAAAACCATAAATGCCTGCGGTGATGACCTTATTCAATTAATTAATGATATTCTGGATCTTTCTAAAATTGAATCGGGTTATATTTCTGTTGATTACAACCCAATCAGTTTTGATGAAATTAGCCAATTTGTTGCTTCTACTTTCAACCCAATTTCAGAAGCCAAACATCTTCGTTTTAATATTATTATGGATGAAGAGCTTCCGGAACTGATGGAAACGGATTCGCAAAGGTTAAATCAGATTTTGAAAAACCTGCTTTCAAACTCTTTCAAATTTACCGAAAAAGGAGAAGTAAAACTTAAAATTTACAAAGCCAATAACAACTGGAAAACCAATAATCTAAGTCTTGAAAATGCAGAAGATGTTGTAGCATTTGAAATTTCAGATACCGGTATTGGTATCTCGAAGGAAAAACAAAACATCATTTTTGAAGCTTTCCAGCAAGCAGAAGGTTCAACAAGCCGTAAATATGGTGGTACAGGATTAGGATTATCGATAAGCCGCGGACTTTCAGATTTATTAGGAGGAAGTATCGAGCTTGAAAGTGAAACGAACGTGGGAAGTAAATTTACATTATTTCTACCGCTGAAATATGTTCATGTTGCTGAGGTAGAAAATATCGATGTAAATGAAGAAAATGATTCAAAAGGGCGTATTAAATCACTACCTTCAGAAAAATTTAATCGTTCTGATATTGATTTGTTTTTCGTAGATGAAGTAGGTGATGACAGAACAGATATTAAGCCTGATGATAAAGTATTGCTGATCGCTGAGGATAATCTCATTTTTGCCAAAATTATGCTGGAGCAGGCACACATTCATGGTATTAAAGCTATTGTTACAACTAAAGGGAATGATGTTATAGATTTTATTAATCAGTTTCGCCCTCATGCCATTACAATGGATCTTAATATGCCCGATACGAGCGGATGGAAAATATTGGACAGGTTAAAAACAGATTTTAATCTGCGTCATATTCCTGTTTATATTATCTCCGGTGAGGATGAGAGAAATAAAGGGCTTAAGCGTGGTGCCAGAAACTTTTTCCTTAAACCGGTCAAGAATGATTCCCTAAATTATCTTTTTAATGATATCCATGATTTTAAAAATAAAAAAGTAAAAAACTTATTAGTAGTCGATGATAATCAGACAGAATTAGACAGGATATTGAATGCTGTCGCCGGAAATGATATTACCGTTTTTAGTGCCAAAACAGCTAAAGAAGCTGTTGCGCTTTTACAGGAAAAATCATTTGATTGTATTATTTTAGATTTAGTATTGCCCGATGCAGACGGGCTCGATATAATTACCGATCTGGAGAATAATATTGCCGGACAGGAAACAGCTATTATTATACATTCTGCGGGTGATGTAACTAAGAAACAAAAGATAAAACTAAACAGATTTGCTCATAGCATCATTACAAAAAGTGCCTCATCTCTGGATGAATTAGTAGATCAGACCGCTTTGTTTATGCATCGTGTGCATAAAGAACTGCCTGAAGCCATGAAAGCAACCATAGAGTCCTTTTATTTGAAAGAAGATGTGCTGCCGGGCAAAAAAGTATTACTTGTTGATGATGATGTGCGTAACCTTTTTGCTCTGACTACAGCTTTAGAACGTTACGGATTGGATGTTATCAGTGCAGAAAGCGGTCAGGAAGCCATCGATATTCTCAATGAAAATAAAGGAATTGATATTGTCCTGATGGATATTATGATGCCTGAAATGGATGGTTATGAAACCATGAAACGCATTCGTAAAGATTCGAAACATAAAGATCTTACTATTATTGCAGTAACAGCAAAAGCGATGAAAGGAGACAGACAGCGTTGCATAGAATCCGGTGCATCAGATTATATGACCAAACCGGTAAATGTAGAACAACTGTCTTCATTGATGCGTGTATGGCTTAAATAAATTTTAGATTCAATGCAAAATAAAATGGGAGACAGCGCAATTAAAATCTTAATAGTGGATGACAAAAAGGAAAACCTGCTTTCTTTACAAGTCATCCTGGCTGATCGAGGTTATCACTTTGTTGAAGCAACATCCGGAAAAGATGCCCTGCGGATTCTGTTGAAAAATCAGGATTTTGCTATTATACTTATGGATGTGCAAATGCCGTTGATGGATGGTTTTGAAACAGCAGAATTAATTCGCCAAAGTGATAAACTCAAACATGTTCCTATTATTTTTCTGACTGCGAATATGAATACAAACGAGTATATATTCAAAGGCTATCAGTCCGGTGCAGTAGATTATATGATTAAACCGCTTTCGCCTGAAATTTTACAGGCGAAAGTCATGGTTTTTACCGAATTGTTCCGAAAAAATCAGGAATTAAAAAAGAAAGAAGAAGAAACACATGCTCTGAATGCTATTATTTTAAAGACCAACGCCCAGCTTGCTTCACAAAACGAAGCTATAACAAAACATGCTGAAGAACTCAAAAAGAAAAATATGGAACTTGATGCCTTTACGTATATATCAAGTCATGATCTTCAGGAACCACTCCGAAAAATTCAAACTTTTGCTAATCTTATCTTATCCAACGAATATCCAAATTTATCAGAAGATGGTAAAGCGAAATTCAACAGGATTCTGTATGCTGCAAACAGAATGCGCGAACTGATAAACAGTCTTCTAACTTTTTCACGTGCGACTCTTGATGACAGAAGGTTTGAAACAGTAGATTTGAATGCCATTATTGCTGATGTAAAAGCAGCTTTATATGAAAATTTAACAGAAAAAAATGCTGTTATAATTACTGATTTTCATGATAATGTCAAGATAATTCCGTTTCAGTTTGTTCAATTAATGGAAAATCTGATTCATAATGCAATTAAGTTTTCACAATCAGAAGTTCCATTGGAAATTACTATTAAAAGCCGTTTTGTTGACAGTTCAGTTATAAAAGACATGCAGTTATTGCCTAATGTAAAATATTGTCATATTAGCTTTGGTGATAATGGAATAGGATTTGAACCGGAGCATAGCGAAAAAATATTTGGAGTTTTTCAGAAATTGCATGGCCGGGATTTGTATGAGGGAACCGGAATTGGGCTTGCAATTGTCAAGAAAATAATTGAAAACCATGATGGCTTTATAAATGCTACAGGCGAACCTATGAAAGGAGCCACATTTAATATATACATACCATATTAAAGTAAATGTTTTAATCTGATACCAAAAAAATAGGCTGCCTTTTTGAGACAGCCTATTTTTTTATAATCTAATATTTAAAACTTCTGGGATTGTTTACAGGATCCGTTTCTTCAAGATCCTCATCAATGTCGTATTCCAGGTCAAGCAGATCCTTTTTTTGATTATCTGCGGCAATCTTATTTACATAACGGTCATTTTCGTCATAATCTTCTTCAAGATCATCGTCAATATCCTTTACATCTGCCTGGCTATCCCATTCATCTGCATAAAAATTAGCATCGGGATTATTTCTCTGGTCATCATTTTTTTGCAGGTTGCTAAAATGATTGTTTAACTCATCGTCATCTTCATTATTAATTACGTCATCATCCTGATTAACAATCTCTTCTTCATCCTTCTCATATTGATCCACATAGCTTTTGTTTTCCGGATCCGGATAATTATTTATATCTGAAGAAGCTTTCATATCATCTTCCGGATGATGAAAACTACGAACATCCCGACCGTAGTTTTCTTTGTTCTGTGTTGTCATATAAAATAATTTAAAAGTGATTATAATTAAAGTATTCTGTCATTCGATAGGCGAAAAACTCAAAGTTAATTGTAAGGACTAAACTTTATTTACAGAATTTACAGCAGCAGTTATATAATTATCAGTTCTGTATAAGCTTTCCTTTATAACAAAGCAGGATATTAAAATTAATTTAGATTTTCTCAAACATCTAAATGAAAAACCAGAATGAAAATTATATAATTCTAGAATGTGGATTTTGTAAGTTTTTTTGTCTGAAATTTAAAATGTTTGTATTGTAAATTTACTGTTTGCAAGTATAACCATAACTAATCATCCATACTCATGTAATTTTAAGATTTAAATTATGGCTTATGAATAAAAAAGGACCCATAGTAATTATAGAAAATAAACAGGAAGACAGGAAGTTATTTATAGAGGTTTTTTCTGAATTGAATTATCCAAATCAGGTACTCTATTTTAATGATCCGGAAATTGCTTATCATTATATGCTGCGAAATAAATTAAAGCCGTTTCTTATTTTTTCTGATATTGTTTTATTGAATATTATGAATGATAAGGTGGTAGAAGCAAAACTTGATAATGTAGGTGAGTTGTTTCATTGCCCTTATCTGTTTTTTACAACATCTTTTAATCAGACATATGTAATAGATCCATACTCAATACCTACGCAAAGCTACTTTGTGAAACCTTATGATTATTCTGAATTCAAACAAATCATAAAGACAATAATTGAGTATTGGATCAAATCGAAATCAATTGCTCCCTATAAAAAAACTCAGGTAAAAATTGGCTGTATCGATAAATAAGAGAAAAAGACACCTTTTTTATGGTGTTTTTTTATAATGGTAAATAAACGTACACTGTCGTTCCCTGGTTTATTTTGCTGGATACTTTTATAAATCCTTCATGGTTGTCAACAATTTTTTTAACCAGCGTTAATCCCAGACCGCTTCCGTGGTATTTATCGTTATTATGCAATCTAAAGAAAGGTTCAAAAATTTTAGATGCATATTCCTGACTAAAGCCAATCCCATTATCACTGATACAAATTTTCACGTAATTAATGTCTGTTTTTCCACCAATTTCAAGTATTTCATAAGATGAAGGGTTTGCTGTTTCAATTTTAATTTCGGGTGTTATGTCTTCTTTGGAATATTTAATAGCATTCAGAATCAAATTTGTAAAAAGCTGCTGAATCTGATAGGGAATGATATTTAACTGAGGAGAAGGAAAAATAGTTATTACGGCTTTTTTTTCTAAAATATTCTCTTTAATATCTGCCACTGTTTTTTTCAAAACAACATTCAGATCTGTTTTTTTATACTCTTTTTTTACAAAGTTTATTCTTGAGTACTCAATAAGATCGGTAATTAAACGGCTCATATTGGTTACCGAAAAAAGAACACGTTCGAGATTATGTTTTCCTGATTCGCTTAAGCCTTCTTCGTTTTCAAAAATTCTTTTGCAAAACATATGAATTTTTCGGAGTGGTTCCTGTAAATCATGGCTGGCTGCAGAAGTAAAAGCCTCTAGTTGTTCATTTTGTGTTTGTAATTTGATGTTTTTATTCGTTAATAATTCATTTGTAACTACTAAATCTGTAATATCTTCGAGAGCCAAAAGAATCATTCCTTCCGGTGTTGAATCGAGTATAAGGCGTGCATTTACTATTATTGTTTTTTTGCCAATATCAGGGCAGATAGTGTCTACTTGTAAATTTTCTATCGAAAATTGCGCGTCTATTTTCATTAATTGTTTCCTAAATTCAGGAATATCCCATTGACAATTTCCAATTTCAAAAAGACTATAAGCCTCTGTAGTTTTTTCGCTTGTATTAAAGTATTTATAAAATGCCGGATTAGCACTTTTGATAATAAAGTCCTTGCTTACAATTAGTAATGGCTCGTGAATGGTTTTAACAATTGATTCAGAATAATTTCTAAGGGAAATAAGCTGTTTCTGACGATCGATAAGCTCATCATTGACACATACCAATTCTTCATTGTTTGACTGAAGTTCCTCAGTCGAGTTTTCCAGTTCTTCATTCAGTGCCTGCAATTCTTCTCCACTGCTCAATAATTCTTCATTAGTAGTCTGTAATTCTTCAAAGACGATTTTCTGCTCTTCAGTTATCTTTTTTATATCGCTGTGTAATTGTGATAATTCATTTTCAAGTTCATCAATACGCTTTTGATCTGAATTTTTTTCCTGTAATTTTTTTTCAGGATCTGCTTCGGGCACAATTATCTTATGAAAAATAACCATAATACGTTCATCGTCATTTGGGAGTAAAAACATTTCAAATGAAACGAGATAAGGTTGATTTTTAATCTGAATATTTTCTTTTTTTATATTTAATTTTTCTTCTCTTACTTTTGAGATTGCATTATTTAATTCGAAACAAAGACCTTCTCGGGCCATTTTTAAGATATTGAAATTAGGCTTTCCGGGAGAAGGAAGCAAAAATGGACTTGTATCGCCATGAAAATGTACAATTTCCTGATTCTGATCAATTACAACACTAATGGGTGTGTACTTTGTAAATAAAATCTCAGATGCAATTTTTCTGAAATCGTTTTCAGATGTAGTTTTTATTTGAGCTGTTATATTGTTTTGCGGCAGATTGTTTTGTGTTGGTTTATATAGTTTTGTCACATATTTGTCTGCTATAAACTTGCGGGTATAGATTTTTCCGTATTTTTCGATGTTTTCAAATAAATCATGGGAATTAGTAACTGATTCTGATTTTCCAAGAAACAGTAATCCATTATCTTTTAGTGAATAATGAAAAATTCCCAGAGCTTTATTTTGCAGATAAGAATCAAAATAGATAAGCACATTACGGCAGGTAACCAGATCTATTCTCGCAAAAGCAGGATCTTTCACAAAATTATGAACTGCAAAAATGCACATGTCCCGAATTACTTTGTTGATATGGTAGTTACCGTCGCTTCTCGTAAAATAATTATGAAGCCTCTCTGCTGATATTTGCTGTACTTCCTGATAAGAATAAGTTCCGGATCTTGCTTTAGTGATGCTTTTTTCAGATATATCCGATGCGAAAATCTGAACTTTTATTTCTGTATTATTCGTTTGCAGCAGATATTCATGAAGGCTGATTGCTATAGAATATGCTTCTTCACCCGTAGAGCATCCGGCAACCCAGATTCTTAGGTTGTTATTGGTTATATTTTTGATTAGGGATGGGTAAACAATGTTGGGCAAACTTTCAAAAGCTTCCTGGTCTCTGAAGAAATATGTTACCGGAATTAAAAAATCATTAAATAATAAATCCTGCTCATTTTTGTTATTTCGCAAAAAGTTATAATAATCTTCAATTGTGTTTCTTTCTGTAGTGACCATTCTTCTGGCAATACGACGTCTTATAGTAGGATATTTATAATGTCTGAAATCGTTACCGGTTCTTAAAAGAATAAGATTAATAATCTGAAAGAAAATTTCTTCATCATTTTTTGGAATATGTTCTTCTTCGGTATAACCATAGTTGATAATATAGCTTTTATGAATTTCCAGTAACTGAGACGGAATTTTTTCGGGTGCCAGAATATAATCGGCTGCATCAGTTTCAATAGCGCTTTGAGGCATTCCTTTAAAAGCGGCCGTTTCAGGGTCCTGAGCTATAGTTGCGCCTCCCAGTTCCTTTATTTTTTTGAATCCCAATGTGCCATCAAAACCGGTTCCTGAAAGTATAATGCCAATGGCAAAAGTTCTATGAACATCTGCAAGAGATTCAAAAAAGATGTCAATGGTATTATTTCGTCTTTCGCCCCGTGTTCTGTGTTTAAGTTTTAAAGTACCAGCTTCTGCTATGAGAAGGTTGTTCTCCGGAATAACATAGATATTATTAGGGGCAAGATTTATATTGCTGATAATTTCGTGTACAGGAATTTGTGAATACTGTGACAGGATTTCTGTAAGGCTGCTTGGATGGTCTGGTGACAAGTGCTGTACAAGCACATATGCCATGCCTGAATCTGCGGATATTGCTGAGATTAATTTTTTAAAGGCATCCAGTCCGCCGGCAGATGCTCCTATACCAACAATTGGAAAATTTGTGATTTTATGTTCGGTTTCTAAGCTTGTGGGGACTTTCATGAGGGAGATCTTTTCTCAAAGATAGTCAGTGTTTTACTATAAAACTAAGCTTTTTACTCTCACATGGGAATTATGTAAGGCGCATGTTTAAAAAATATAAGATTGAGATAAAGTACTTTTTATGCAAAAAAATAACCGATTTAAAAGTTAAATTTTGAATAAACTAGTCTTACATTGTCTAATTACTGGCAAAAAAATATTAAACAATGTTCCTCAAAATTGTTTTCATAGTGCCAAAATCGTTTGGTTTAATATAATAGCCCACTGCACCCAATCCCTGCAGTTTATTTTCGATGTCTGAAGGGATAGAGGTAGAAAATATGATTACAGGTATGTTTTTTATAACCTCTTTTTTATTCATTTCTATTAATAGTTCCATTCCGTTCATTACCGGCATATTAATATCTAGAAAAATCAGATCCGGATGTATTTCTTTACAAACCAGTTTTTGTAATGCCTGAACAGGATTATGAATTGCTGTGTAGGCAGCAGCAGATACTTCTTCGAGTGCTTCTAAAAAGAAATCGCAATCATCATAATCGTCATCAATCTGTAAAATGTTTTTATATCTCATAATTGCTTTGATTGAAAGTTATTTTTTCATAATTATTTAAAATTATGTTCTAAGGAGAAAAAATGTAGATTTCAACTAGACTATTTATGCAGTTTTATGGACTGCTTAAATACAGACAAGCAATTATATATGTGTTATAGAAGGGTAGAATTTTTTCATAGATAACGGAGTTATTTGGGGTTAAAAAGTCTTTAGTAATTTTGAAAATGGAGTGCAATTAATCTATTAGCACTTTTAGTGAATCCTTTTGCTGCAGTACAGCCTCTTTTTGATCTCTGGTGTAATCTTCATCATCACAATGAGAAGAACAATTGGTATTTATAAGTGAAAAAAAAATAGCGTTTACAATAATTACAAAATTCAGTTTTTTCATAGTCATTAAAATTAGCAGGTAAAATAATTCTGATAAAAATATAAGGAAGTTAAAAAATGAATTTATATAATTTTTCTATTTTGTTATATAATACCCATGTTTATAAAATGTGATTTAAATCTATTTGTAAATAAGTATCTGATTGTTAGTGTTTTGTTTTTTAATTGTGTAAAATATAATTAAAATTATATAAAAATTTGGCTGATGCCGATTTTATATTTGAAATTATAGAACTTTAAAAAAAATGGTATGAAAAAGGTATTCAAATCAAAAATTGCATTTCTGTTCATTACTGCGGTTTTATTGCTATCGTGTAAAAAAAGTGATGCTAATAGTGGAGAATATTCAAATGAGACTGATTCGACACAAATTACTGTTGATAGCGTAGGGCCGCCACCGTCAGATTCTATTAATTCAGATTTAGAAGATGGAGAGGGAACAGGTGCGAATGGAGCCGGCACTACAGGAGCTACCGGAGAAGGTTCAACAGGTTCAGGATCAGCGGGTACAACACAAAAAGGGAATACATCAGTAAGAACGGATTCTACCAGTACAGGTAAATAATTCATTTTTTCTGTTTACAAGAAAAGCCTGTAATGTTCCAAATCATTACAGGCTTTTCTACTTAAACTCAGTAAGCACACAATATTAGAATCAATTAGACTCTAAATAAGTTTTAAAATTTATAAGATCGTCTTTTACGATTTTTTCAAAATAAGGGTTAAGAAGTTTTGCTGCACCTTCTCCAGCAATTCCCAGTGGGGCATGATAAGAAATAGTAACAATTATCTCAGTACCTTCTCCACTTGGTCTGAAAACAACTTTACCGGCATTTTTGACAGAAGACTCCGGTAGAGAATTCCAGCTGATAAGACGGTCTTTTTCATCTTTTATAATTTCAGCAATCCAGCTTAATTTTCCAATTCCACCAGGACCTTTAGCCGTCCATTTAGAAGTAGTGTAACTTAACGGACGTACTGATTCCAGATGACTCATAAACTTTGGTAAATTTTCAAAATCTCTCCAAAAAGAATAAACTTCACTTATTGGTTTATTGATTATACTGTTAATTCGAATATTTACATTTGATGCTTTATCGTTTTTTAGATGATCAACAGCATCATATATAGGACAGTATCCTGATAAACCTCTTAAAAGCATTGTGCCTCCTGAACCGATTTTTACAATATTTTTCTTTTCTTCAGATAAGCCTTTATACAAAAGGTATGTTCCGCTTGTAATCATTGCAATTCTTTCGAGTGTGGACACATTGGTTTTAAGTTTTGATTTTTTCTGTATTTGTGTCGGTGTAAATGTGTTTGCTTCCATAATTCTGTTTTTTTATGAATCTTATTTTTAAACTGTAGTATCTGTTTAATGTGTTAAAAATAAGTGTTTTGTGAAAATTTTATTTTATACTATTTCCATAATTAATTACACAATTTTGCCTCCCCTGAAAGGTCATTCATAGTAAGTATTAAAAATAAAATATCGCTTGAAAATGATTTAAACGATATTTTATTTTTTAAATTTAAAATTCCCGAGGGCTATTGGCAGAATCAGTTTCATTAATGTCATTATCTATATTAGTTTCATTAAAATCGTCATCATCGTCTTCTAATTCGTTATCCTCATCTAAATCCTCTTCCTCCGGAGGGTCTTCTTCTTCGTAATCATCCGGATCTATATCATCAGAATCTCTATAATCCTCATCAGGATTTTCTTCCTGATTATAAATTCCTTCTTCGTCGTCATTGACTGAATCGTCAAATACATTAGAAACTGAATCGTTATCTCTGTATTGGCTGTCATTTTGAAAAGACTGGCCATCCTGGCCGTAATTTTCTCGTTCTTCTATGTTCATAATACTTTGATTTAAAATTATTTTTTCTTAGTTGAAGCCTTATCGTCTGTAGCAGATTTTGAAGTGCTTTTAGAAGCAGTTTCTTTTTTATCTGCATTGTCGGCTTTTTTAGTGTCAGATTTTTTATCTGTTGATTTTGCACTACCCGTGCTGCTGTTTTTTTGATTTGAAGTGGCCATAATTTTAACTTTTTAAGATTTGTATAATGGTAAATGTACAGGTGCTGGTATCCAAAAACTTACACAACATTCAGTTCTAATTATATAATTTTCAGATTATTAATTAAGATTTACAACATTTGATCCTTAATCTGTCAATTGAAAAGTAAGAGGATAGGCTGCTATAATCAAATAGGCAATGATGATGATACTCATAAGAAAAATAACCACAGTTAGAATAGTAAGTAATAATGTCGAGTATAAATATTCTCCTTTTTGGAGCAGTTTATGGGTTTGTTTGTACTTGAAGTAAGATAAGAGTATGGTAAGGGCTCCGGTAAAAACCAGAGCAATTCCGATAAAGATGGTGAAACCGTTTTTTGGGATAGTGGAATCCTGAAAAAAACTAGCCGGCAGCTGATTCACAAACGAAGAAAATTTAACGATTACGAAACCAAATACCATAATTCCGATTCCGGTTCGAATCCATGACAAAAAAGTTCTTTCGTTTGCCATGTGTTCATTGATCCTATTTTTATTTTTATCCATTTTTATCAATCATTATCTTTTGCCGTATTGCTAACGCAATTCATGGCTTCATCAAACGACTCTTTTTTATAACCCCTAAATTCTCCCGGTACTATATAACTGAACCCGTTTGTAAATGAAATAGCATTTTCAGAATCGGTAACAATCGCTGCCCTGTTCCATTTTCCTAAATTTTTAAGTCCAAGCATCGCATCTTCCATCCAGGCGCCTGTTGTAAAATCTTTAATTTCAGTATCAATCAGAAATAAAAAATTGATTTCGTTGATTTGTTTTACTAATTGTTCTACTGCTGGCGCTATGATTTTTTTGTAATCATGTTTGGTTATTTCTCCAATTGCCCTAAAAGCGACTACATTATCTGGTGCATCAAGTATTTGTATCATAATTTGTTTTTTCTAAAGTCACAATCGGTTTGTTTCAAATTTATGATGAGGTGTTCAAAAATATTTATACAATTTACATTGTGCTTTATACAATATCAATCTTGAACTACAGGTCTTATATTATATTATTAAAACCTGATAATCATATAAATAGAAATAAGAATTTTATAAAATACTGCTGCTTATGTATCTTATTTTTGAGATATATAATTAATAAAAAATAGTATGAAAACGACAAAAAACACCGAAACTGCTGCTGCCAAAAAGAAAGGTGCCACAGCACAAACAAAATCAAAAGGAACAGCTGTAAAAGCAAAATCATCTGCTGCTGAGGGTCTGAGAGAATTATTTGTTGAATCGCTAAAAGATATTTACTGGGCAGAAAAAGCGTTAGTGAAAGCTTTACCTAAAATGGCTAAAAATTCTACCTCAGAAAATCTAATTACGGCAATAAATGACCATCTTGAAGTAACAAAAGGACAAGTGGCACGATTAGAACAGGTTTTTGAAAGCGTAGGTGAAAAAGCTACTGCTAAAAAATGCGATGCTATGGAAGGGCTGATAAAAGAAGGCGAAAGTATTATGGAAGAAACTCAGCAAGGACCTGTAAGAGATGCCGGAATTGTGGCAGCCTCTCAAAAAATCGAGCATTACGAAATAGCGACTTACGGGACATTAGCAGCATTTGCGCAAACCTTAGGCGAGGAAGAAGCATTGTCATTATTGCAGCAAACCTTAGAAGAAGAAAAAGAAGCTGACACACTCTTAACTGAAGCTGCTTACAATAATATCAATTTTGAAGCTTCTGAGGAAGATGAACAATAAGATCATTCAACAGCCAAAAAAAAAGCTGGAAACTAAATTTAGTTTCCAGCTTTTTTTTGTTTAAAAGTTGCTATAAATTTTCAATAATAAGTTCGGCCGTTTTATCAATTGCCTGTAATATGATTTCTTCCGGTGATCCGTTAAAAACTTCCCGATGGTTGATTTTTTTATCTGGAGTGATAATGTAAATAAAAATAGTTCCTACTGGTTTTTCTACAGTTTCACTTCCGCCCGGAGTTGTAAGACCTGTAATGGCGACTGTTATTTTGGAATTGAATATTTTGGATGCCTGCTGCGCCAGTATTTGCGTGACTTCTGCAGATTCAGGTGTATGCTTTTCAATAACACTGTGCGGAACGTTTAATAGCTGTTCTTTCACAAATACTTCATAACAAACAATTCCTCCCCGCAAAATTTTTCCGGAATCTTCTGTCATCGAAAACTCTGCACTCATTCTGCCGGCGGAGGCACTTTCGGCAAAAGCGATATTCCATCCTTTTTCGGCAATTGCTTTACTGCACTTAATAACTATTTCTGAAGGCATAAAAATAATTTTTAGTCTTAATTATTAATCTTTGAAGAGTTGATTTTTAACAAATCATAAAAAATTACGTTTCGCTGTTTATTTGAATATCATGTGGATAATGACATTCGAGTATCGATTTCATTTGGTCGGGATTATGAACCGCATTTACGAATTCATTCCAGGTTTCTTTAGGAATTAAATCAAGTAATAACTGTTCAACTTCCAAAACTTTTGGAGCATTTTCCTTAATAAGATCATCCCATTCTTTATGAAAGGTAACAATATCATTAGGGAAAACTTTTTTTCTGTCAGTACCTTCGTCAATTACATCAAAAGGTTTTTCTACATTAAGATAACCGTAGTCATCTGTCAGTTCTTCACCTGGGAAAATATCCCTGATAGCAATCTCAAAATCATATGGTGTACTAAAACAGCTTGGTTTAAAACTATGGTTCACAAATTTTCCGTTATCCCAGCACAATACCATTTCTCCATATTTATTGATAAAAGAGTAAGTATCGAGGTATTTTTTTATAAAAGGATTCAGATTAGCTGCCTTATCCCGGGAAAAGATCTGGTCTAAATCGTCCTGAACCCAGGTAATAGTGCCTTTTGGAATTAGTTTTGTTGCTACTACGCCATATCCTTTTTCTTTGTTGATAAAACGTATTTCTGTATCTGGATGTATCATCTTATACTAATTTTAAACATTCACATTCGTATACTTCTTTTCTAAGTCCACTGCTGGAAAAGCGATGATTGCGTGTGTTGAAAACGAGTTTAATTTCCTTCTGTTCGCAATAGTCGCGCCCTGTGAAATTTTTATCTTTGTATTCGTCTCCCAGAATCCTTACATCAATAGGAAATGCCTGAAGGATGTCCTGAAGATCCTGCTCTGTGGCATACGGAATAATTTCATCTACAAATTTACAACCTTTAAGTTGTATATAACGTTCGACTACAGATTGTGTTGGTTTGTTTTTTTCGGGTCTGTCCAAAGTCGGATCTGTTTGCAATCCTACAATTAGATAATCACAATGTTGTTTTGCTTCTTCAAGCATTCTTACATGGCCTGCATGTAATAAGTCGAATGCGCTAAATGTGATTCCAGTAATTGTTTTTGTCAGTTCCATTTGCAAAAGTTTTAATAATTGATTTCATTTTAACCGCAGTAATATCCCATGATGTTTTTTTGAGGATTTTGTGGTATTCCAGTTCCATTGAAAAGCGATCTGTTTTATCAAGTGCAAACTTAATGGCTTCATAAAATTCATCTGCAGATTCCACCATGCTCAGGCAAATACCATAATCGTGTACTATATCTGTAATTTTTGTAGAAATAATAGGTTTACCTGCCGACATATATTCCAGGGTCTTTGTAGGACTAATATATTTTGTTGTATCGTTTACTGCAAAAGGTATCATAGCAATATCAAATGCTTTTAGATAATGAGGTAATTCGTTGTAAGATTTCATTCCTAAATAATGAATGTTGTCTTCTTGCGGGAGATCATTTTTCTCAATTTTGGATAAAGGTCCAATCATTACAAAAGAAACATTGGGTAGTTTAAGAGCCGTTTCATGAAGCAATGCAAAATCGATACGTTCATCGATGACACCATAATACCCTACAATAGGTGATTGTAAATTGGCAACATCATCAGCAACTTTGATTCCGTTTAAGGCCTTTGCAAAATGGGGTTCATCGACTGAACTGGGAAAACAATGTACATTTGTGTGCCACTGTTTTTTTAATTCATATAATGATTTTCCACTCGTAAAAATAATGTCAGCATTAGATATCAGATATTTTTCCTGATTTATTACATTTTTTGTGGAACCTTTCAACAAGGAAAGTTCCTCCATGCAATCATAAACGATAGTTTCAAAATCAATACATTCTGATAAAGGACAAAAAATAGCCGAATAAAACCATCCAACAGGGATATCTTTATTTTTTACATATTCAGGAATGATTGCAGCAATCGATTCAATGTCTTTTACATTAGGCTGTAAAACATGCAGCATATCATTGATAATAATAAGATTTCCGGATTCTTTACTTTCATTGTTGTATAGGGGTTCTTCAATGAATAAAGTTTTCATTGTTTTAGAAATACGGCTAATGATGTGTTGAGGACGCTGATAAACAAAATGCCATCTTAAATGACAAAATACAATCATATCATAATATTGGGCTGTATCCTGATTTGATAAAGTTATTCTCTTAAGTATATTCTTTTGCGCATTTTTTAAATTTTCTATCATAGCCGATAATTTAATTTGTAATTTTTGTAGGTTAAAAGTGTAATTTTCAATTAAAATAAAATTAATTGAATATTTACAAAAATATACGTGTATCACAATAATTTCTTACAAATAAAACGATAATAGTTACATAATTTACAGTTATGAATTTTGAGATTCAAAAATGCATGATATAATATAGTTGATTTAAAAAATCAAACAAGATATAATTTAGTTACTTAGCTGCCTTTTTTAAAGATTCTGCCATGGCTTCTGCATCCTGGGCATAATTATCTTTGTAATATTTTAGAAGCTGGGCTTTGGTCTTTTTTGAGTCCTTAGCATGACCTTCCCAAATAACGCCAAGCGACGTATAAGGTGGAACAGTAATTCCGATACTACAGAAAAAATTGGCAATATTTCCTGTAATATGTTCCACTCCGTCTGAATCGCCTGTTACAATCACCCCTCCAATTTTTCCATCAAGCGGAGAATCTTCGCCTTTAAGAATAATATCGTAAACCTCATCGAGTCTTTCAATACATTTTTGAAGTTCAGAGGAATGATTATTCCACCAAATAGGTGTAGCAAACAATACAATTTGCGCTTCAAGAATTTTATTATAAATGTCAGGCCAGTCATCCGGAATATCCATTTTTGTAAATGTTCCGGGAATTATATTGTGGCTGGCGAGTTTTATTACTTCAAAGTCAATGTTTTGTTTGTTTAGATATTTTCCAAGAAATTCTACAAGCGTTTCAGTGTTTGAACGCTCTTTATTTTTTAGGGTAGCCAAAAGTATAATCGCTTTCATCTTATATTATTTGATATGAATTTTAGGTAAATCTGTCTCAGAAGGGCCATTCATTACCGTTCCTTCTGTATCAAACCGGGAACCATGGCAAGGGCAGTCAAAAGATTTTTCATCTGCATTCCATTGCACTATACATCCCAGATGCGGACATACAGCTGAAAATGCTTTTAAGGTATTGTCATAATCCCGATAGACTGCAATTTTCTTTAATCCGGAGGAAAGTATAGCGCCTTCTCCGGCTGGCAGATCTGCCGTGTTTTTCAGATCAGATTCGGTTATCCAATCCAGGTATTGTGCGGCCATATTGCCGGCTTCCTTAACAAAATCTCCTGCAGTTTTAAGGGTTATTCTTGAAGGACTGTATAGTTCTTCCCATTTATTTTTGATTCCCATAATACTATCGCAGATAATCATGGCTCCAATTGTAGTATGTGTCATGCCATTTCCGGAATCGCCCGTGATAATATAAATATTGTCATCTCCGGGATTCTTGCCCATAAAACCCAAAGAATCTACAGGTTCCATTACTTGTCCGGACCATCTGTAAGAAAGGTCGTTTTCGAGCATAGGAAAATAGTTTCGGGTCCAGGCTTCAAGTCTGTCATATCTTTCAGCCTGAGAAATATCTTCTTCATCTGCCTGACCTGTTTTATGATCTTCTCCACCTGAAATTAACAAGTCGTACTTATCGTCATAATTTTCCAGACGTACATAATGATAAGGCTGAGAAACCCATTTTGATTTCTGATTTCCGGTATCCCACCAAAGCGAGTAGGGAAGCAGCCCCTTTACAATCTTACCTGCAATTACATATGTTCTGTAGGCATGCTGTTTAGTATGCATGGTTAAAGTATCATTGATTGGTGTATTGGTTGCAACCACGATATGGTCAGCAGAAAATGTAAAGCCATTTACTTGTGCTCCCTTTTTAGTAATATTTTCTGCGTGTGCTTCTGTATAAATAATTCCTCCAAGCGAAATAATAGCTTCAGTTAATCCTTTTAGATAATGTAACACATGAAACTGAGCCTGATTGCCAAATGCCAGACAACGTTGTGTGTCACTATTTGCCAGAGCAGGAATTCCTTGCAGTAAAGTAGTTCGTAATCCTGCTTTTTGCGTGGCCTGAAATTCTTTATCAAGACTTTCTTCGTCATCAGTGGGATCAAGAAATAAATAACCATTAACTCTTTTAAATGAGCAATCGATATTGAGTTCATTAACAATTTTTTCAATTTCATCAATTGCTCCTGCATGGCTTTCGGCGGCTAATTTTGTATTCTCTTCCCCAAAAGTATCTTCCAAAAAATAATATCTGTCATCAAGTGAGCAGGTTAAATGTGCTGTTGTGCGTCCGGTTTCGCCGCTGCCAATAAAACCATCTTCTGCCAGTACTACTTTTTTGCCGGCCTTCAGTAATTTATAAGCAGTGGTAAGACCTGCAATTCCGCCACCAATAATCAGCACTTCAGTTTGTATGTCCCGGTTGGGTTTACTAAAGGAAATAATTGATGTGGAATCAATCCAAAAGGAGACATTATCACCAGAAGTAATGCTGGAACTTTTTAAAGTATTCGAACTATCCATAACGTGAAATTTTTATTAATGAATTTTTGAAAAATGAATCAGTTAAATCTAAGAATGGTAAAAGTGGTATGCTTACAATTTTAATCTTGAAGGTTATAGGATTGCCATTGTGTCTTTTATGTAAGTATTCGATTAAAAGTTATAAGTATAAAGGTTTTAATATGAGTTAATTAGGTTTTTATAAATTTAAAAATTGAAGTATGAAAGCAGCTGTTATACACGGACCCGGATCAATACAATATGACACAGTAGATGATCCCAGACTAATTGAAAAAGATGATATTATCTTAAAAGTTACCTCAACCGCAATTTGCGGATCTGATCTTCATATCTATTCAGGAGGATTTCCACAGCCAAGACCAATGGTTCTGGGACATGAATTTATGGGAGTTGTGGAAGAAACGGGATCTGCAGTTACCCATCTAAAAAGAGGTGATCGTGTTGTAGTTCCTTTTCCTATTGCCTGCGGAAATTGTTTTTTCTGCGATCATGATGCACCCGGAAATTGTGAACACAGTAATCCTGAGAATTACGGGCCAGAAGGAGGGATACTGACAGAAAAGGGCGGCGCTCTTTTTGGCTATACCGATTTATATGGAGGATATGACGGAGGACAGTCGCAATATGTTCGGGTTCCATATGCGAATTACGGACCAAGAATGGTTCCCGAAGATTTGACAGATGAGCAGGTACTTTTTCTGACAGATATTTTTCCTACCGGATATACCGGAGTTGATTGGGGAGAGGTAAAAGGAGGTGAAACCGTCGCGATTTTCGGATCAGGTCCTGTGGGTCTTATGGCGGCCAAAAGCGCATGGCTTAGGGGAGCCGGACAAGTAATTATTGTCGACACCTTACAATACCGCCTTGACAAAGCAAAAGCAACAACAGGTGCAACAACTATACTTTGGGAAGATGGTGCGAAAGACGTTGTCGAACAGATTCGGTCACTTACCCAAGGGCGGGGGGCAGATGTTTGTATCGATGCTGTAGGTTTTGAACCGGACAGGAATTTTGCTGATCGTGTAAAAGCTACGATTAATTTTGAAAAAGGATCTACAAAAGTTTTAGAAGCCTGTATGAGCGCTGTGAGGAGAAGCGGTATTGTTTCGGTTTTGGGAGTTTATCCGGTAAATTATGATAATTTTCCCATTGGTCAGTTTTTTGATAAGGGAATCGTACTAAAAGGAGGTCAGGCGCCTGCACATAAACATATAGACAAATTATTGGAATATGTAATTCAGGGAAAAGTAAAACTGGATGACATTATTACCCACAGATTGCCTTTGTCTGAGATTTCACATGCCTATGATATTTTTAAAAAGAGAGAAGACGGTTGTGTTAAGGTTGTATTGGACCCATGGCAATAATAGTAATAAAGGTGAAATTCTAAACAAAATTTTTAGAATTTCACCTTTTATAAATTTCATTTTATTGAAAATTTCATTTTGCTAATTATATTGAATCGAAAGTATCTGCTGTTACTGCTAAAATTGTCCACATTTCGACTTTTTGACTAAACGATAATCCTGCATTTAAACCACTGGTTGATGGTAAAATGTGATACGATATATCTGTTTGAGACTGAAGGTATTTATGGTAAAATTTAGCTGCTGATTTGCTTTCAAAAAATACATTTTTAATATTTGGGTATTGAATATGAAAATTTGTAAAATCATTTATAGCTTCATTACTAATTTTCGAATCACTACTCCCTTCTCTGATGCAGGATGCGAGAACGTTCCATAATGCAATTTTATGCTTTTTCAAAAATGCTTTGCGATCATCATATGATTCGCTGTAGTTTTCGTTAAAAACAGTAAATAGGATTCGCCAGAAATGATTTCCTTTATTTCCATAATATTGTTGTTTAGCAATAGATTGGTCTCCGGGCATTGTTCCCAGGATTAATATTCGGCTGGAATCATCTACCAGCGGATGTAAAGCCGTTTTATACATAGAAAATGAAAATTTAAATAGTATAATAATACAAAAAACATCTGCGTGGTACAGATGTTTTTCTGGTAAAAATGAAAATACTTAAAAAGATAATATTATTCGGCTGCTACAATATTTACTACATTCAAAGCAACGTCGTTCAGTATGCAGTCAGCTTCTTTTTCTTCTGCTAATGTTTGTGTTAATAGTTTTGCGGCATCATTTTCTCCAAGAGTTTTTGCAAAAGCAACTAAGGTTCCATATGTTGCAATTTCATAATGCTCAATTTTTTGGGAAGCAGCAATAATACCCGCATCTCTAACAGGTCCAGGGGTCGTTTCTTCAAGAATACTGTCACCTTCTTTAAGTAACCCGGCCATGGCCTCACATTTTTTTGCTTCGGCTTTTTCACCTAAAAGATCAAAAACTTGTTTTAGTCTGTCCACCTGAAGCTCAGTAATGTCAAGATGCTCTAAAATGGCACTTGCAAGACCCGGAGAACTGGCATTAGCAGCCATTTTAGGAAGCGCACCAACCAGTGCGTTTTCAGCCCAGTAAATATCTTTTAAGCTATCAACAAAAAGTTCTTTTAATTCTGTTGCTGCATCTGAAGCTGGCTCAACAATATTGATTTTTGCATTATTTTTTATATCTTTTATTTGATTTGCCTTTGGTTGAGCCGCATTTGTCTGACCTTGTTTTTCTGAATTTTTCATGTTTATTTTTTTTAATTAAATATATAAGTTTGGTTCACGATCCCAGAAACGATGCATACCCATTGCAGCAATAAATTCCTGTGCAAATGCTTCAGATCCAACATCGCTGGTTATAATAATTCCAAAATCGGTATTGGTTAATTTTGAAGCAAAAGCTGTTCCGCTAAGCAATTCAGAAGCTTCTCCATCAGCACCTATAATCTTGCAATGTTTATAAGCATCATTAAGGTATTCAAGAGCGTCATCATTTTCTGCCAAGACATTCAGCCCTATTCCGTGCGGAACATAAACCGCATCAAATAAAACTGACGATGCCGTAAGGAAACTATATTCAGCGGCAAGTGCTCCATCAGAATCAGTAAGCACAGATCCTAAATGTGGTGCAATAACACATCCTTTAGCTCCTTGTTTTTTAAGAGCACTTTTCATATTTAAAACTGCAGCTTCAGAAACCCCATCAGAACAAAGGATAGCCACTTTTCGAGACTCGATTGTAGGCGAATTGGTCGGATTTTTAACCATACTCAATGCTTCAGATGAACTCACAGATGATTCAACTGTTTTAGGCTCCTGATTTCCACCTTCATTTTCTGGCGAAACCCCTTTATTAATTGGAAATTCAAGTGTAGGGGGTACAGAAGCCCCAAGTCCTAATGCCACTTTTTCTGCCAATTGAGCATCTACCTGCGAAAGAAGTCCCAACATTCTAACTCTGATTGCAGTAGTTTCTACTTTGCCAAGTTCAAAGCGTAATGCCCTTACAATATGGCTTTTTTCTACATCAGTCTGGCTGTTAAAGAATAATTTTGCCTGTCCAAAATGATCAGCAAAGCTTTCACTTCTTTCTCTTATTTTATGCGCTTCAATACGTTCATTAAAACTGGAGAACCCGCCTTCGGCAATTTGCGCCTGATAAGGACATCCTCCACCAAGTGAATTTGGATGATAACTTACCCGGCCTTTGTTTACTTCCTGGCGCATAAATCCATCACGTTGATTATTGTGAACAGGTGCAATACTTCTGTTAATTGGAATTTCATGAAAATTTGGCCCGCCTAATCGGGTAAGCTGCGTATCTGTATAAGAGAACAATCTTCCTTGTAGTAATGGGTCGTTAGAGAAATCAATACCCGGAACAACATGCCCTGGGTGAAAAGCAATCTGTTCTGTTTCTGCAAAGAAATTATCGGGATTTTTGTTCAATGTCATTCTTCCAATTATAGTAACCGGAACTAATTCTTCCGGAACAATTTTTGTCGGATCAAGCAAATCAAATTCATATTTGTCTTCATCCTCTGAAGGTATTATTTGTACACCTAACTCCCATTCAGGAAAATTACCCATTTCTATAGCTTGCCATAAATCTTCTCTGTGAAAATCCGGATTCTTACCTGAAATTTTTTGTGCCTCATCCCAGACTACGGCGTGAGTGCCTAATTTTGGTTTCCAGTGAAATTTCACAAAAGTAGATTCATTAGCTTCGTTAATTAATCTGAATGTGTGAACACCAAAACCTTCCATCATACGATAGCTTCTTGGAATTGCACGATCAGACATCGTCCACATAATCATGTGCATAGATTCCGGCATAAGAGAGATAAAATCCCAAAAAGTATCATGGGCAGAGGCTGCTTGTGGCATTTCGTTATGTGGCTCAGGTTTTACTGCATGAACAAGATCCGGGAATTTTGAAGCATCCTGAATAAAAAAAACAGGAATATTGTTTCCAACCAGGTCATAAACTCCTTCCTGGGTATAAAATTTAACCGCAAATCCCCTAACATCTCTGGCAAGATCTGTAGATCCACGTGAACCGGCAACTGTAGAAAATCGGGCAAAAACAGGAGTTTTTTGTCCAGCTTCCTGTAAGAACCCGGCTTTTGTTAATTCTGGGATAGGATTTGTTACTTCAAAAAAACCATGCGCTCCTGAACCACGTGCATGTACTACACGTTCCGGGATACGTTCATGGTCAAAATGGGTAATTTTTTCTCTTAAAATAAAATCTTCCAGTAAAGAAGGTCCGCGTTCGCCTGCTTTCAGTGAATTATTATCATCATTGATGCGAACACCCTGATCTGTGGTCAGGAACTTGTTGGTTCCGTCTGATTTGTTTATGGACAAATCACGTTGTTTTTCGTCTTGAAAATTTTTCATGTAATAAATCTTTTGATTAATGTTTGAAAGTTTGCAGGTATGACTTGAATTTTTAATTCTTAATGTCTTATAGTGAGTAAGTTATAAAGTAAAATTTCCACTTATTTCAAATGTAAATTATATAGCAATGATGTATTTATATGATTAATTTGAAACGTTGTACAATTACCATTACTTAAAAAGTGTTGTTTATTATAACAGGTTTATTGTAAAAGTTTGCTCAATCGTTATTCTCCAGTTTCCATGTGAGGAGCATCTACGGGTTTTGATTGTGAAGATCCAATTTGGCGTAAATAGATAGAAAGCATAACAATAGCAAAAACAGATAGAAACTCGCTTTGCCAGTTCTGAAAAGATTCAAACCAAAACCTGGAATCCCCAATATAATCAGCACCGGATTCTAAAGGCATTCCTTTTAATGCCAATTGTTCATTTTCATCTTTAAGGCTCCCATAAAAATGAGCTATAAATGAGGCAGTAAACAATAAAAACAAAACAATAGTCAGGGAATGTTTGTAAACTTCAAGAATCCATCCGCCTTTTTTTACAGGCCATGGCGCGTCTTTTCGGGTAGGTGAGGGTTGCCTGTCGACTTCTTCGTCTTTATCGGGATCTTTGGACTCAGAAGATCCTTTCTGCATTAAAAAAATAGTAAATACGACAAACAAGGCCATTTGTAGAAATTCGCTTTCCCAATTTTCGAAGGTAGATTGAAGAAAATGACCTGAAACAAGATAGGTCGAAAGCTGAATGGCAGCACTGCCTTCTTCTATGAGTTCTTTATTGTGTTCTTTAAAACCAAATACTATCTGTCCGAATAATGTTCCAATAAATAATACTAAAAAACAGATACCTAAACCATTATTGCGTAAAAAAGTTTTCATGATGTCATTCGTTTTTTACAAATTGACAAACAAATACAGACTTTTTTTTATATAATTTTCGATATGCTTTACAAAATTATACAGGTATCAATGTAATCGAATCTTCAATTGTATCATATCAATTGTTAGTAAATTAGTTTAGTAAAGAGGAGTAGAGAAGAGTTAAAATATTTACCAAGAAGGTCAATGAGATACAAAAAAAAGAGTATTCTATCGAGGAAAATAAGACATAAAAAAACCACCTAATTTCTTAGATGGTTAATTTTTTTGAATTAAAATATCAATTATAATGCGCTATTTTGCATTTTGTTTATTTTTTCTATTTTTTCAGGAGAATCAAAAACTTTTTCGAAAAGCCTGCCTTTTTCTTTGGCAAATTTCTCTACGGCTTCTAACTCCTGGATAGTCATTTTAGGACGACCAGCCCAAAAGTTAGTAGATTTTTCTATTTGTTTTTCTACTAGATCTCTTAATTGTTTTACTTCCATGATGTTACAAATATACTATTTTTTTATTATTTCAATAATCATAGGTCTTTTTTTAACTTAAACAAAACAAATTGATAATCAGATGTTTTGGCTGCGTTGTATTTTTCAATGCTTTTTATTTCAACACTCTTACTGAGTGATGTCAGGTCTTTTTCACGAATAGTCCTTTCGTGTTCTTTTCCTTTTCGGGTAATGGTTTGTTTTTTTTCTATAACCTTTATTTGCTCTTCTGTTTTGCCTCCTGAAATCTCCAAATATTGTTTTAGAATAATAATGTTAGATGAAATCTTTTGTTTGTACAAACGATGTTTGTGCAGTGTATTTCCAAAAAATAAAATAGTATGATCAGGATTGGAGATGAAAAAATGAAGAATGCACATAAACACTGTGGCTAAGACTTCATCATAATCATTATTGTTAATTTCGGCAAGATCATTAACAGTGATTATATCTTCATAATTCTCTAAGTTTCCAAAACCTACGCTGTACCAATTCAGGTCTTTATTTATAGGCGAAATAGAAACAATTTTGGTTATTTCCCGTATTCCTGTACTAATGAATCGAAACTGGTAAACTTCATTAGTAATTCCTTCAAAATTATAACTGTACGCTTTATTTAAAAAATCCAATTTAATTAATTTCAATTTATAAGTAAATATAAATATCATTTTTGGTTATTATGCGTCAATAAGAAATTTATTGTTATTTTTTATATTCAGTTACAGTTTGTACTTTTTTGTAACTCATTTTGAATAAAGAATAAAAAACGATAATCATAAATAACATAAGATTCAATGTTTTTCCAAAAACGTTTCCAGTGAATTGAATTTTACATTAAAGATTATCGTTTTTTATATATACGTTTGAATTGGTTTTGTGGTTTGATTATAGGTTCATTTTTTAATTGACTGGTTTAATTCGTTTAATTGTAAAATAACAAATCAAAATAAAAGCAGACGATAAAATATATACCGTAGTCAGGGAGTACCCATAATGGTTCAATGGACTTTCACTATTATATGAGGCAGAGGTTATGATCATCATTTGTAATGGTTTGCCTTGAAAATATAAAGAAAGCATAGCAGCCAAATGAATTATAAATGTACTGAAGAGGTAAGTAAACAACGGGTAATTTCCTAAAGTAAAAAAGAAATCTGTAATTTTGTTTTTAAGGTTTTCTGCATATGCCAGAAACAGGAAAACAGGACCTAATGTAATCAAGATGTAATCCAGTGATGCCGGATATTTTGTTAGATTGAAGAATGATAAAATGGTTTTGGCAGTTGAAACTTCGATTTTCCAGGGATTTGATTCTCCATAATCATTAATGCTTCGGAGTAAAAAAAACAGACATATAGAAATCCAGCCGGAGTATAACAATATTTTTTTACGAATTACGGCAGAGCTTTCTGGTCTGTAATAAGATCCAAAGAAATAACCTGATAATATTATCCCAACCCACGGCAAGATTGTGTAATTTATAATATACATATTTTGCCCGAGTGGGATATATTTTTGCTGATGCAGCAAATACCATAAGACAGCCTTCATTGAATGTCCTTCAAATTGAATTGAATCCAGTAAGTGATGACCTGCGATAATGGACAAACTGATTACTAAAATAAAAGTTCTGCTGCAGTATTGAAAACCTGCCATACAGAATATGCATAAACCTAATGACCCAATAATGAAAACGCCAATAGTGCGATAATAGATATCAAAGGTATACAGGAAATTGTTTATAAATATTTCAATGAGAATCAGAGCACTTCCTAAACTGAATAGATACCATACGTTTTGTGTCTTTGTTTTTTTACCCATAATATGAAATAATTCCATGCCAGTTATAAAAAAAACTGCCGGGGCAAAATAATGAGATATAAATCGGGTAAAAAATAAGGGCCACGTGGTATGATCCAGATCTGACGGGTTGGTGTTCCAGTAATGGAAAAACAAACGGGTATGATCAAGAATAGCAAAAGCCATAACTATACCAAGTAATGTCCTATAGGTTTTGAAAGTGCTCTGATTGGTCATTTATAAATTAAAATTTATAAGTAAAATTGATCATAAAATTGCTTGGCTTTTGCGGACGTGCATAAAAACCGTCACTTACCCAATATTTTTCATCCAGAATATTATTGGCTTTGATACCAATTCTATACCTCGGACGGTTGTAAAAAAGAGTTGCATCAAGAAGATTATAAGAAGAAAGTGTAAAATTGTTTGCACTGTCTAAGAATGCATCCGAAACATACGAATTGCCTACTCCAAGTCCTAATCCTTGTGCTTTTCCATTGATAATGGTGTAACTTGCCCAAAGATTTACTACATTTTTAGGAGTACCGGGTGCTCTTTTTCCTAATATGTTTGGATTTGATTTGGTAAATTCATTCTCGTTATAACCATAGCTGGCTACGTAGTTGAATCCGGAAAATGGCCTTCCAATAATTTCTACTTCTAATCCCTTGCTTTTTTGAGTTCCGTCCTGTACAAAAAAGTTGACACCATTTATCACCTGATTCATGGTACTATTTGTTACATCAATCTCATAATAACTGATAGTTGCATTAAATTTATCTGATAAATCAACCTTTACACCACCTTCAAGCTGTGTAGCTTGCTGAGGTTTAAAAACAGATACTTCTCCATTTGGCTGAATTCTGTTTCCTACGTTTTTAAAACCATTCAGATAATTGCTGAAAACGGATACTTTATCTTTCAAAATCTGGTAGACAAAACCCAACTTAGGAGAAAATGCCGTCTGGTTGTAATTACCTGTAGTGGCACGGGTAAGTGTATTTGTTGTTCCATCGCCAATATAACGATCAACACGTAAACTTGCCATTATTAAAAGTTGATCAGTTACGTTTAAAACATCAGAGGCATAAGCGCTGTAGGTTGTTTCTTTTGTTTTATTTTGTCCGGTATTTCTATCAGCTAAAACTGATAGAACGTCTTCTAAACGAATTACAGGTGTACCTGGAAGATTATCCAGTTTTGCTGGTTCAAATACTTTAGCTCCATAACCAAGTCCGTCATATCGGGTTAGTCTGTAGCTGGATAAATAATCAACACCTACGACAAGTCGGTTACGTAGATTACCAATTTTAAAATCTCCTGTAAAATTTTGCTGAAAGTTTCTTCTGGCTGTTTTTTCATCAGTAAATGCTCTAAGTATACGGTCAACAGTGTTATCGTTCTGCCAGATAAAGTCAAAAATATAAAGATCATCGTACGATCCGCCACCATAAGCATATCTCGACTGTGAAGTCCATTGGTCAGAGATCTTGTATTCTGCATCCAGTAATATGTTAGTAGAACGCTGCTCGCTGACCAAAGAATTATCATTAAGTGACTGACGATAATCCAGATTAAGATCCTCGAAACTCTTTATCCCTAAGTTAGCAGCGGTAGTCCATCCTCCGGCAACTACTCCTTTGGTACTAAAGAAATCTGCATTTAGAGTAAATTTTAAGCGATCTGATACCTGATAAGTGATACTCGGCGCAATAAGCAATGTGGCATTGTTTCCCTGATCCTGAAAAGTGTTTTCGGTCTGACGGGCTACATTAAGTCTAACTAAAAGGCCCTCGGCGTCTTTAATAGGAGTATTCAGGTCTAATGTCATACGATTTAGGTCCCAGCTTCCTGTCGTGTAGCCTAACTCTCCGCCAAAATGGTCATACGGTTTTTTGCTGACATAATTAACGAGTCCTCCAAATGAGGCCATTTGCGCTCCAAAAAGCGTCGAACTTGGTCCTTTATAAGTTTCTACACGCTCAACAGAAGCCAGATCAATACCTGTACGCAGATAGGTTGCCATTCCATTACGGAAATTCTCACTGGTCTGAAAACCTCTTGAAAAAAAAGATGGCATTCCCGCTCCCGTTTTTGCAGGTGCAGCTCCCGGAACATTTCTAAAGGATTCTTCAAGTGTCAAAGCCATTTGCTCTTTAATCAATTCTTTGTCAACCACACTGTAAACTTGTGAGTTTTCAAGATTTTTGATTGGAAGCCTTGAGATATATTCGCTGTTCTTTCTGGAAGTAATGGCATATTTATTTCCAACCACAAGAACCTCATTAAGCGATTCTGCATTAGCGGCAAATGTAAAATCCAAAACTAATTCTTCTCCTGGATTCAGATTTACCGTCCTTGTTTCTGATGCTAAACCTGTAATGTTTGCTGTAAGGGTATAAGATCCTGCTATAAGGTTTTCAAATTTGTACGCACCTTCCTTATTTGCTTTTATACTATATTTTCCATTGATATTAACAGTACCGAATTGGACATTTTTCCCGTCTTCAGTCAAAATTTGCCCTTTAATAATTCCTGATTGATTTTGTGCTTGTGTATGTATGGAAAATAACAAAAGCAAAGTCGAACATAACAATGTAAGAAGACACTTGTTTAGTGATGTAAAATAATTCATATATAGGTTGTTAAATTTCTGCAAAAATACATAACAGAATTGAAAAAGCATATATTATTTTTATTTATTCTTAATAAGATTAAAACATTTTATTTAGAAGTTGTGAAATACAATATTATGTTCCCTTCAAAAAAAAACTAATGCCATAAATAAAGGCATTAGTTTTTCTGAAAGATTCTTTTGTATTCAGGCTGCTTCAGGTTACTGAGGAAAGCAAGAATAAAATAGACTTTGCACCAATTGTAGCTTTTAGTATTTAATTAATAGCAAAAGGGGTTATTGGATTTTCTACAATTCCTATGTAGGGCAGATCCTGAAAAGGATTGGCACGATTTCGTAATTGTCTGTTATTATTCAGTTGTAATTTATTTAATGCATCCGGACTGAATTCGTTCACAAAAAGATCAAATTTCTGAAAAGATTCACTGAATTCAGGATTTTCAGATTGGTAATCCTGGATGCATTCTGCTACCAGTTTCCAGAATTGATCTTCAGGAAAATCAGCATGTTCTACAAGTATTGCCGATATAAACCTGAATATTGAATCAAATACCTGTGTAAATAAAGGCAGTGTTTTACGGTCTTCGGGAACATCAACCTTAAGTCTTAACGCTGCTTCCGGAACCTGTAAAGAGGTGTTTAGTAAAGAAACTTCCTCTCCAATATCTTTCATAATAGCATTCACTACTTTATGATCTTCCAGGATTAGGATTAGGTTTTCTCCATGAGGCATAAAGACCATATCCCACTTATAAAAGCAATGAAGTAAAGGACTCAGATAACAGCTGAAGTATTGTTTTAGCCAATTTGAAATTGATAGGTCAGATGCTTTTATTAGTTCAGGAAGGTAAGCTTTGCCTTCATTGTCGATATGTAACAATGCGGCCATAGTAATTAAACGCTGATTACCACTAATTTTTTCGGCAGGGCTTTCTCTCCATAAACAGGCAAGCATTTTTTTGTAAGGAGTATCGTTTGCAATCGCAGTTTCATAGTATTGATGCGCAAAACTTACGCTTGCTATTTCCCTTAGAATGATAAAACCTTTTGATTTGAGGTAATTATCTTCCTCTACCAAATTATAGATCCATTCGTTGATAGGCGGGTTGGTCAACATAAATTTAGGAGACAAACCACGTACATAACCCATATTAAGGACAGAAAGGGCTGTTTTAACATAAAACTTTTCAGGATTGCTAATATTATAAAAAGTACGGATTGATTGTTGAGGCTGGTATTTATCTTCATTATAGCCTAAACAGACCAATCGGTTAGTAGCAATATCTGCAGAGAATATATTGGATAATTTATTAAACCATTGCCATGGATGAACCGGAATAAAAAAATAATCTTCAGGATTCAAACCTTTTTGAATAAGTTGATTATTAAAGTTTTTTAAGGTTTGTTCTCCCAGTTCCTGCAGCATTACTTTTTGATAATCCAGATTTGGGACAGCAGTAAACACAGCAGTTGAGCGGTGGCCGGCAAGCCATACTAGTGAAAATGGTTCAGCTGTTTCAGGAGCGTATTGCCTGTAATCGCTGGAATCAAAGCCAATTCTTCCGTTATTGGCAATGAAACGCGGATGGCCGGTCATTGAAGACTCCGTTTGCTGATAGTCTGCTTTTAACAGCTCTTTTGAGTTTGGCTTGCCATAATAATTCATGTAGGCACTTCCGGCTAATGTACTGCATACCTCTTCCATGTAAACGGGTAATGAGGCCTCTGGGATTCCCAGTTCCATCTTAAATTCAATGATAAAACTGAGCGAATCTAATGCAGCAGGTATTCCATCAACAAATTTTTCAATAGATTCCGTATCAATATACCAATGGTTCAGAGCCAGTATTTTTGCATTAAATTGATAAATATTTCTCTCATCTGAACTGCTAAGCTGATAAATGCCCCAGCCGTCTTTGTTTTCAATTAGTTTAGGAAATACAAGACGTTCATGAGAGAATTCGGCAAGTATTTTTCTGATATGTAAACGGTTTATTTTATTCCAAACTGATTTTTCTAAATGTGTTGAGGCTTCTATTGGTGAAACCTGAGTATCTATATTCATTGTTTATAGTATATGATAGTTATTAAGGATAGCTAGATTAATTTTGCCTGATAAACAGAAAGAGGATTTTTTAAAAAGCCTGCAAATTTTTGATTCCTGAACGGATCACTTCCATCAATCATCTTTTGGCTGTTTTGCATTTGCAGTCTGTTAGAACAGGTTTTAATAATCTCTGTAGCAAACAAATCATACTTTTTGAATTTATCTTCCAGTTCAGGATATTCAGACTGGTATTCGGTAATGCATTCTGCTACCAGGCTCCAAAAATCTTCCTCTGGTAAATTGATGTGTTCTACCAGTACATGATTCAGGTAACGAAAGAAAGAGTCAAATATCTGAGTGAAAATGGATAAAATTTTAAGGTCTTCAGGTACCGGGATGATAATTCTTTTTACAATTTCAGGCAATTCCTTTTGCTGATTTACAACGGCTACTTCTTCTCCAATATCCTTCATAATTGCTCTAACCGGTACATTATCCCGGAATACTAAAATCAGGTTTTCTCCATGTGGCATAAAACGCATATCATGATAATAAAAACAATGTAAAAGCGGACTTAGGTAACATTGTAAATAACTATTCAGCCATTCTTTTGTGTCTAAAGGTGAATCCTTTATTAATTCTGATAAAAGAGACGTTCCTTTTGTATCTATATGAAGCAGAGATGCCATTGTCATTATACGCTCTCCTGGAGCTATTTTGTCCATTGGGCTTTCTCTCCAAAGTGTAGACAGCATTTTTTTATATGGAGAGTCAACTTTTATGGCCTCTTCAATATATCCATTCGTATAGCCTACAGTTGCAATTTCTTTCAATAGGGTAAAGCCTTTTTTCTGCAGGTAAGCATCATTCTCAACTGTGTTCGCAACCCATTCATTTATTGGAGGAGTTGTTCGCATAAAATAAGGAGATAGCCCTCTCATAAAGCCCATATTCAGGATCGATAAAGCCGATTTTACATAAAATCTGCGGGTATGGCTTACATTAAAAAAGGTACGAACAGATTGTTGCGGCATGTATTGATCTTTACTATTTCCCAGACATACCAATTTTGATGCAGCGATATCAGGAGCAAATAAGTAAACCAGTTTATTATGCCATTGCCATGGATGAATAGGAAAATAGATATATTGTTCCGGATTAAGCCCTTTTTCATTTAGAACTAAATCAAATGATGCTTTAGTTTCTGAATCTAATTCCTGTTGCATTACCTCACGATAAGTAAGAGGGTCTATACTGGTAAATTCCGTATGATTTTTATGGCCCGCAACCCATACCAGCGAAAGCGGAGCAGCTGCTTCCGGACTGTAATTTTGATAATCTACGGCATCAAAACCTATTCTGGCGCTGTTGGCAATAAAACAGGGGTGCCCGGCAATCATGGCATGTTCCACATCTGCGTAACTTGCTTTGGTTAAATCTTTAGATGTGAGCTGGCTGTTGGTGTGCATATAAGCACTGCCATACAAACAGCTTATTACCTCTTCCAGATAGGTAGGAAGGTTTAAATCCGTAAACCCTAATTCTTTGGTAAATTCAAGCAAAAAAGCAATTGCATCCAGTGGTTCAGTTTGTTTGTTTGTGATTTTGGTAATAGAATTGTTATCAATATGCCAATGGTCTAATGCTAGTATTCTGGCCAGAAATTGATATTCTGTTTGTCCATTAGAAGTGGTAAGGCTGTAAAGTCCCCATATGCCATGAATTCTTTTCAATTGAGGACTTAGTAGCAATTCATGTGAAAATTCACATAGCATTTTTCTAACCTGGAGTCTGTTTACTTTTTCCCAGATTTCAGGCTGAAGATGCGATATGGCAAGTTCGGGATTCAGCTGATTGTTTTTATATTCTTGTATTTCAGATTGTTTTTTCATTTGGTGATGTTTTAATTGATAAGATTGACTTTTCCATAGTGATCTTCCATAATCAGATAAGGATTCTCGGGGTGAGCAACATCCTGAACGTGAATCAGACTGCTTTTACTCATCATACGCAGCATTTGGCGTCTTTCGCACTTGACACTTTCTCCGTTTACTTCTCTGATACCGGCTCTGAAAGCAGTTCTGCCATGTGCACATAAATGATTGTTTACAAAAACAAGATCACCTGCATTAGGAATGAATTCATCATAAATAAGGGTTTTGGCTTTCTCCCAGAATTTTTTTAGAATTTCTAAAGCTTCAGGACTTTGGCCCGCTTGTTCATTATAAATTTGTTCTGCTGCATCAAAACGGATAAAGGGCCTTAACCTGTTTCCGTACAAAACAGAGGTCGTTAGCTCTGATGCTAAAGCGTCTTCGATTTCAAAATTGGCATCTTTTGGACATTTATATATCTCTTTGAAAAGTTCCTCCATTAATTCATCTGTTTCTCCGTGTGATCGTACAGAGTATAAAGTTGAATTTACCTGTTCTTCATTTCGCAGGTATAAAAAACTAAGAAAATCAGCAGGATTATATAAAAAAGCATCTTCGGTATGTACAAATAAATCGGTTCTGGAGCCTGCGCCAGTTTGAGAAAAGGACATGTTTTCTTCCGGAATAATGGCGTGCAAACTTCCTCCTCCTTTTCGCTGAACATAATATTGAACCGGTTTTGAGGGAACAGCACCATGAAGCAATGAAGAAATAAAACCGTATAAGTTCAGTTTACTCTTATCCGTTTCTTTCCACGAGGTAGGTGTTGGACCTAAAGCTTCCTGATCAACATCGACTAATCCTCTAAAAACGATAGCGCCATATTGTTCCTCAGAAAAGTCTGTACTAAGATTACTAAGCAAACTTGCAATTCTTTCGGGTAGTAAATGATAGGCATTTAGATGGAGATTTGAGATATAATCCGGAGACTCATAATCTCCATACTCATTTTGAAGATACAAAGCAGAACTTTTTATTATAGCGCGTTCAACTGGCGATACATCAACAATGAGTGGCTTTGTTGGTGGTTTTGATGGGGTGATTTTAGTTATCATAATTTGATAGATTAATTAAAGCTATTTACACTTTAGGTAAATATTTAAGGTTAATTAAATAGGTTAACTTTTTATTTAGTAAAAAATCGCATTAAAATATATTTTGTTTTATGAAAAAGACTACATATATTTGCTATTCTTATTTATTCTAAATATAAATAACTTGCTCGCCGCACAAAGCTATTTATAATAATTTTAAATAACAAAGTTTTTTATAAATATTTTCGCACTTAAGAAATCTGTTGGTGTTATTTAAATCTTTTTGATAATTATGGAAAAAACTAAAATTAGTTCTGATTCTGAAGCTGTAACCCGAATAATCCGTTTTAGGAAAAGTATTTATGCTGATTCTTATACAGGAGAAAATCTTCCCGATGAGGTATTGAAAGAGATTCTGATCAACGCAACCTGGGCACCTACGCATAAAATGACAGAACCCTGGAGATTTATTGTTCTTTCTGGCAGTCAACTGCGTAAATACGGAGACTTTATGGCTGATTATTACAAGCATCTGTACGAAGACATTCCTGATGCTCAAAAAAAAGCAGCTAAGTACAATTATTTAAAAGAATACCCCCTTAATGCTGCTTGCATGATTGGAGTTATTCTTTCGAAAAGCAGGAGTGTCAATATTCCGGAATGGGAGGAATTGGCGGCAGTATCCTGTGCAGTACAAAACATGGCTATTAGTGCCACCTCCTACAATTTAGGGTCTTATTGGGCAACTGGCGGTAGTGCTGTAGAATATGTCAGGACTTTTGGTTTAGAAGATCATGAACAGTCTTTAGGGCTTTTTTTTATTGGATATCCTGATACCCCAGCACTTTCTGTAACAAAAAGAAGAACATCAATTGATAAAAAAGTTTCCTGGTTTATTTAACAAACCAGTCTTAAATGTCTAAAATCAAATCATTTTAAAACTATGGAAAACATATCTTATACAAACTCAACAGAAAGAGAAGAGTTCTCTGCTATTATTGAAACAACCCCTTTTCAGGATATTTTTTATGAAAAAACGGCAGATGCTTACCGTGATGCAGTAGATCAGGCAAAAGAATTGGTTATGAGTTTTTTAGAAAATCAACAAAAACCATTTAGTGGCATTACACCTGCAGAGTTAGGAGCGCAGTTTAAGCAAATAAAATTCGATACTCCTTTAAACAGCTATGACGAAATGTTTGCTGAAGTAAAAGAACTTTATGTAGATCATGCGACAGCCTTTCATTTGCCAAGCTACATTGCACATTTAAATTGTCCGGTAGTTATTCCGGCATTGGCTGCCGAAGTATTGATTAGTGCAATTAATTCCTCGCAGGATACCTGGGATCAAAGTGCGGGCGGAACACTAATGGAGCGTCGGTTAATAGACTGGACTGCTGAACAAATTGGCTTTGGTCCGGAGGCTGATGGCGTTTTTACAGGCGGCGGTTCTCAAAGTAACCTGATGGGGCTTTTGCTTGCCAGAGATTACTTTGCCCTGGATCGTCTTGGGCATAATATCAAATTGGATGGGAATCCTGCAGAATATAACAAATTTAGAATTTTTGTTTCTGATAAATCTCATTTCAGCAACCAGAAAAATGCGTCATTAATGGGGCTGGGAGAACGTAGTATAGTACAGGTAAAAACAGACAGTAGATTCAGAATGGATATAGATGCACTGGAGCTGGCAATCCAGAAGGAACTTGAATCAGGAAATATTCCAATAGCAATTATAGCTACTGCCGGAACAACAGATTTTGGTAATGTAGACCCATTAAACAAAATCGGTTTTTTAGCTGAAAAACACAAGCTTTGGATGCATGTCGATGCAGCATATGGATGCGGATTGCTGTTAACGGATAAACATAAATACCTGTTAAACGGAATAGAATTAGCGCATTCTGTAACTATTGATTATCACAAATCTTTCTTTCAGCCAATCAGCAGCAGTGCTTTTATTGTAAGAGATAAAAAATTGCTTGAAATTATCAGGCATCATGCGGATTATTTAAACCCTAAAGAGGAAAATTATGAAGCTTATCCTGCCCAGATCAATAAATCAATTACGCAAAGTACCAGAAGATTTGATGCACTAAAACTCTGGTTCACGTTAAGGTTGATGGGAAGGGGAAAATTAGGAGAATATATTGATACGGTAATTGCTACTGCTAAAGAAGCTGCATCTGTAATTAAAGCTGATCCGATGCTGGAATTATTAAGCGATTCTGATATCAGTATTTTGGTATTCCGCTATAAATCTATCGGGGTTTCTCCCGGGAATGTCTGTGCCCTGAATGAATTTATTAAAAAGAAAATGTTTCATACAGGCGAAGTACTCGTCGCAAGTACAAAGGTAGATGGAAATTACTATTTGAAATTTACCATCTTAAATCCGCTAACAACTCTTCAGGATATTCATAAAATTTTAAATCTGATCAAAACATATGGAGCAGCCTACCTTAATAACTAACCCAATCAATGCTGAAAATAAAGATTTGACTTTCTCTATTTTACTGCGTTTTTATTGCCGGGAGTTTACTAACTGGAGTCCGTATATGGGACTCCCAAAATATGATCAGGTTGTAAAACATGCTTTAGAAAATTCAGGTTCTGACATCCATCTCAGAATTGATTTTAGTACAGAAGAAATAGAGGTATATGTTCCTTTAGTTTATTACAGTCCAACGGGAAATCATCTTTTTAAACCGAAGCTGATTCAAAGAAACAGACGCAATGATGAGGTGAAAGAATTAGACCTGTCTTCTTTTTTTGAACTGGCATTTAAAGAAGGAACGAAAAATTATCCCGAATGGCAATCGATTGATATCGAATCAGGAGTAAAACAAGCAATTGCAGTTCTTGAACAAACTGCTCAGGAGTATATAATGAAAGAAGTTTATTTTTCTGATCTTTTATTGGATCACCTTCCTTCATCTATTACCAGTTATTTGCAAAAACATCTTGAAAATTTTGATATTTCTGAAAATGTACAGAGCCAACTGGAAGATTTATTTGTGATTGTTGGGATATTGGGGCAGAAGGAATTAATGGAAGAACATCTTTCGCTTAACTATATTTACGATCAGTTCCGTCAAAAAGGAGAGGAGTTTAAAGCCATTCCTGATCAGAGAAAGAGTAAAATAAAGGGAACTTTCTTTAGTCATTTTGCAGCATATGACCGACTGGTTCAAAATATGCTGCATTATGCTTTTTTCTCTCCCGATTTACTTCTTCCTCAAATTAAGAGAGAAGTATTTAGTAAATATTTTGAACAGGAAAAAGTTCAAATTAGTTTTCGGCCTTTTGACCTGGATCGCGATCTGGAGATGGTTTTCGAGTGGTTTCATAAAGATCATGCCAAAACGATATGGAAAATGGACTGGCCAATTGCTGAACTTGAATTGTTTTACAGGACACTTTTGCCTGGCAGGTTTTCGCATAGTTACATCGGCGAAATTAACGGAGAAGCGATATTCAATTTTGAAATTTACTGGGCTACTAATGATGTACTGGGAGATTATTATGAAGTGCTGCCTTCAGATTATGGCACTCATCTCTTTATTGCTACAACAGACAAGACAAAGAAATTTCCGGCACTCATAACCAGAAGTATTGTAGAATGGATGTTTAGCCATCCTCAGGTAAACAGAATGGTTGGAGAAGGATCTGTCGAGTCTTTGGCAGCTTTAATGAATAAGGTTCATGTAGGCTTTAAGTTGCAGCATATTATCGAAATGCCCCATAAAAAAGCCTATTTGAATTTCTGCATCAGAGAATGGTATCTCGAAAAATTTCCTGAAAGTAAGGAGCTAATCAATACAAATTTTTAAAAAATATAAAATGAAAGAACACAAAATATACGACCTAATTGGTATTGGTATCGGTCCATTTAATTTAGGCTTAGCAGCACTAGTAAAACCTGTAGATGAATTAGAAACTGTTTTCTTTGACCAGTCAGATGAATTCAATTGGCATCCCGGACTGATGCTGGATGAAGTCACGCTTCAGGTTCCTTTTATGGCAGATCTTGTAACGATGGCAGATCCTACCAGTCCTTACAGTTTCCTGAATTATATGAAAGAAACAGGTAAAATTTATAAATTTTACATCAGGGAAAGTTTTTTTGTTTTCAGAAAAGAATACAATAATTATTGCCGTTGGGTGACAGCACAGTTAGACAATTGTTTTTTTGGAAAAAAGGTAATGGCCGTAGATTATGAGGATGGTATTTATACCGTTACTGTAAGAGATACCAAATCGGATAATTACAGTATCTGGCATACGCGTAAACTGGTATTAGGTACAGGAACAAATCCATATGTTCCGGCAGAAATTGCACAAAAACGTTTTGACAGAGTGATCCATACCTCTAAATACCTGTATCATAAAGACCAGCTCAATGGAGATAAATCAGTAACAATTATTGGCTCGGGCCAAAGTGCTGCAGAAGTATTTCAGGACTTATTGCCCGAAGTTAAAAAGGGATTGCGACTCAATTGGTTTACCCGCTCTGAACGTTTTTTTCCTTTAGAAAATCATACAAAGCTTACACTCGAACTGACTTCGCCGGAGTACATTGATTATTTCCATACATTACCTGAAGATCAAAGAAAGAGTGTGCTGGCTAAACAGAATATTTTATTTAAGGGTATAAACTATGAACTCATCAACCAGATTCACAACAGCCTGTATGCTATGGAACTTGATGATCCGAATTTAAAGGTGGCCTTAATGGCGAATAGTAAACTAATTGATATCAGCAGAAGTGAAGATCAGTCGTATCTCTTGAGCCTTTCACAGGTAGAAGAAAACAAACCTTTTGAAATAGAAACAGATTATGTGATTCTGGCAACCGGTTATAAATATGTAGAACCTGATTTTCTAAATGGAATCCTGAACAGGATTAGAAGGCTGGCTGATGGCAATTATGATGTTCGTAGAAATTATACTATTGATCATTCAGAAGAAGAGATTTTTGTTCAGAATGCAGAGTTGCACACTCATGGAATTTCAACACCGGATCTGGGAATGGGAGCTTACCGAAATTCGCAAATCATTAATCAGATTTCAGGCAGAGAAGTGTATTTGGTAGAAAAGAAAATTGCATTTCAGTCTTTTAGCGCTGAAGATATCCTTGCAGAACAAAAAATAAATTTTAATCTTCCTTTGTAAAACAACTAATTGTGTTAATAAAAATTCGTTCAATATTTGCCCTGTTCAGAATTGCTTTGCAGGGTACAGAAAAAAATTTCACATCAGGAAATGTAAACAGGGCCACCTTTTTATTGTCAGTTCCTACCATGCTGGAACTTAGTATGGAATCCTTATTCGTATTGGTAGACCTTCTTTTTGTAAGCAGTCTTGGCGAAAATGCCATTACTGTCGTAGGAATTACCAATTCTGTAATTATTCTTATTCAATCTATAGCAATGGGTTTGAGCATTGCAGCAACAGCACTGATTTCAAGAAGAATAGGAGAGCAAAAGCACCGTGATGCCGGACAAACTGCAATGCAGGTTATTTATTTAGGAATTTTCCTTTCTCTCATATGCAGTTCTCTGGCAGTGGTTTTCAGTCAGGATATTATGCATTTTGCCGGAGGATCGGATCATTTGGTAAATTATGGAAATGTATTTTCTAAAACCATGTTCGCAGGGTTGATTTTTATGATTATGCGAATTATGATTAATGGCGTTTTTCGCGGTTCCGGGGATGCGTCGATGGCGATGCGGACACTTGCATTTTCTAATGTTTTGAATGGGGTACTGTGTGCGGTACTGATTTTTGGCCTGGGGCCATTTCCTAAGCTGGGTTTATTGGGAGCAGCCGTAGCGATGGTTATTGCAAATATTTCAAGTGTAGCGTATCAGTTGTGGTACCTTTTTAAAAAAAATACCAGAATTAGTATAGGAAGGCAGGAGTTGTTAATGGTTCCTGCCTTAATGAAACGTATCTTAAAACTGGCTACCGCAGGAATGATCCAAAACCTGGTGCCTTCTTCGAGCAGATTTTTAATGATTGTGATTGTTGCAAAACTGGGCGAAAATGTATTGGCAGGTTATATCATCGCCAATCGTATCATCATGTTTAGTGTCTTGCCGGCATACGGAATTGCAAATGCTGCCGGAGTCCTAACCGGACAGAACTTAGGAGCAAAACAGCCGGAAAGAGCAGAAGCTTCTGTATGGAAAACAGGAGTGTTTAATATGTGTTTCCTTGGACTGATTGCTATCTTCCTGTTGTTTTATGCCGGATCTCTGGCCAGCTTTTTCACGCACGAAGACGAAATTCTGTTCTATGCATCCACTTATTTGCAGTACATGGCAATTGCTTACTTTTTCTTTGGTTATACGATGGTAATTTCCCGCTCGTTAAATGCAGCCGGAAATGTCAATACAGTAACGATGCTTTACATTCTAATGTTTTTTATCATTCAGCTTCCCTTGTCGTATTTGCTTGGAATTTATTATGAATGGGGACCAAAAGGGATATTTACAGCAATTCTGATTTCAGAAATTGTATTAGCAACCAGCTGTATCCTTGTTTTCAGAACCGGAAAATGGAAAACGGTTGAGTTGTAAAAAACTGATTTAATTTTTAATAACAATAAAATTTTATACCTAAAATAATTATGAATAATTTACATAAACTAAAACAAGCTTTTTCAGAGGGGCTTTCTATTTCTATTGATGATGTACATGAAGATTTAAGTTATCTGGAAATTGTAGAATGGGACTCTATGTCACATTTATTTCTGGTAAAAGAGATCGAAAATTCTTTTGATATCGTAGTTGAAACCGAAGATATTCTTGAAATGAACAGTTTTAAAAATATCAAAGAAGTTCTGGGGAAGTTTCAAATTGCTTTTTAAACAATCGATATGTCAGAAACAAAACAACTTTACGAATTAATACTCGGAAATAAAAACTTGCTTTATATAGATTCTGTAAAAGACAAAGCCAATTCAGTTTTGGATTTCCATGAATCTTTGGATATTATCGGTGGAGGAGGACTGGCTTTTCTTTATCTGGACAATCAGATTCAGTCGGTTGAATTGCTCTTAAACTTTATAAGATCAGATTTTACCATTGCATTGCTTAGCCCGTCTTTGAATGTCATTCATAAAGAATATCTCGAACAGCATTATAGCCCCTATTACATTTATGATGCAACCCGAATAAAAATTGATGCCTATTCGGCTAAAGCATTAGGGGCAGCCCATACTTGTTTTGTTCAGGACAAAGCAGTGAAAACTGTGGTAAATCCTTCAATCAAATTGTTGCTCAGTACTTCCGGAAGTACAGGTTCACCAAAATTTGTGAAATTGTCAGAACAAAATATAGTAAGCAATGCCTTGTCTATTCTGGATTACCTGCCGGTTAAAAATTTCGATGTCTGCCCGTTAAACCTGCCTTTGTTTTATTCTTATGGATTCTCGGTATTTACTACTAATTCTATATCAGGAGGTACGATAGTATGTTCTGATACAACCATTATGCAAAAGGAATTTTGGGAAGAATGGGAGCGATATCAATATACCTCTTTGGCAGGTGTACCCTATGTATATGAAATGCTGCAACGAATTGGTTTTTTGAAAAAAGAATATCCTTCTTTGCGATACTTAAGTCAGGCAGGTGGCAGACTGAATCCGTCAGCATTAAGTGAGTTTGGAAATTATGCTTTAAAAAATGACCTTTCCTTTTATACGATGTATGGGCAAACAGAAGCTACGGCAAGAATGTCCTATTTAGAACCTCAATATCTTATTGAGAAAGCAGGTTCGATTGGGAAACCCATTAAGGGTGGAAAAATGGAAATTGATCCGGTCTCCGGAGAACTTTTGTATTCTGGCCCAAACGTATCGGGCGGTTACGCAACTGTAAAAGAAGATTTATTGGAGTATTCTCCTTTAGAAGTGTTGCATACAGGAGACATTGCCAAAAAAGATAAAGATGGATTCTTTTACATCACCGGAAGAAGTCAGCGCTTTATAAAGCTTTTTGGCACAAGGATCAGTTTAGATGAAATTGAGCAGATCCTGCAGAATAGTTTTACAGGAACTAAGTTTCTTTGCCTGGGAGAAGATGATAAAAGCCTGATTGTAGCATATTTATATGATGATCTTAATGAACTTGAAATCAAAAAGATACTTTCTGAACAGGTTAAACTTCATCCGGCAACTATAAAAGTGAAGAAAATAAATGAACTGCCTTTATCTCAAAATGGTAAAATTGATTATAAAGAGGTAAAAGAAATGGTAGCATTTTAGTAATTTAATATAATGTAACAAAAGCTTCAGAGATATCTGAAGCTTTTTGTTTTAGTAGCCCCAGGACAATCCTCGAAACATTTTTACCATATTGAAAGTTCAATTCTTTAAAGAGATAATCTATTCGAAATCCGGATATAATATCAGACAAACGGAAATTTACAGGATATTTTTTTATCTTTGAAATTCAGAATTTTTAATCCAAACGGCTTTGTCTTTGAGCCTTCAGAAAATTAATACTCATTATGGAACAGAAAATACATCAGGGAAGAAACGTAAAACGCTTCAGGGAAATGCTTGGCATCAAACAGGAAGTATTGGCTTTTGATCTTGGAGATGACTGGAATCAAAAGAAAATTTCTCTGCTGGAGCAAAAAGATGTAATCGAAAATGATATACTGAAACAAATCTCGAATTCACTAAAAATTCCTGTTGAAGCTTTTCAGAATTTTGATGAGGAGCAAGCGGTGAATATTATTTCTAATACATTTTCAGATTTTCAAAATGGAGCTTCTGCGATTAATATTCATCCAATATTTAGTCCTATAAAAGAAGTTTTAAAACTGCATGAAGAAAAGATTGCCTTGTATGAAAGGATGTTGAAAGAGAAAGATGAAATGGTGGTTAAGCTGGAAAGACTTATTAACAAATAGAAAACATATGTAATTTCGAAAAATAACTTTTTTGTAAGAAATTAAAAGATAAAAGGCTCAGCTAAATAGTTGAGCCTTTTTAGCTTATTGTGATGATGCTGGATTTGACCAGCTATCTCTTTTAATGCAAACCATTGATTTTTTTTGTAAAAATTGCACCAGATTGGAGCACGAAAAACATCCAACAAATAAGCTCGTTTGATGATTTATGAAATAAATATCCTATTTTTGAAACTACTAAAACTGACATTTGTCAGACATAGCTACCTAATTTAAGATAGATAAGTCGGATATTGTCAGACATATATACAAGTTAGCGGTAATGCGAAAAAAAAGACGAAGAAACTGAAAAGAATAAAATTAATAAAATGACAACAGACGAAAAAGAAATTATCAAAGAACTTTTCTTAAAGTTAAAAGCGGTATACTATAAACAAAAAGTAAGCGATGACTTTATAGAAAGAATTTTAAGACAACTTCCACCGGAAACAATTCCCTTTGAAGATAGAATAAGAATACAAGAAATAGATGCAAGAATTACAGAAGGAGAATTGAACTTAATTGAACAAAGAATTAATAACCTATAATAATAATAAAATGAAAGTCGGTAGCAAAGTAGAATTAATCTCAGGTGGACCAGTAATGACTGTGACATCAATTATTGGTGAAGAAACTAACAAAATGGCAGTATTTGCGTATAAACAGGCTGGGCACAATGAAGGTGACTTAATATGCCAATGGTACAATGAAAAGCAAGGGAAGTATGAAGATAAAATTTTTAAACCTACAACTTTGAAGGAAGTAGAGTAAGCACTACCGCTAACAGCCGTTACACGAGATTTGGGTATTAGGCTGAATTTAAAGATGGTTTTGTACTTGGAAAATTTGGCAAATCCGAAAAATGGTCTTAATTTAATCCCAAAGCTCGTGTAGCGCCAGAACGTTAACTACAATTGTATGAGAACACCGGAAGAACTAATAAATCAATTTGATCAAATAACATATTCTCTTTCGAAAGAAGATATTTTTAGATTTGACAAAGACGATAATGGACCAATACACAATGTGATTACACGGATTCACACACATTGTTATGGTGTTAGATTATTTGATGAGGAAGTTGGAATTATACTTGAAATGTTCTATGTAAATAATGACAAAGAATTAACTGGCGATTTAATTCAACTACATCTAAATGATGAAAACTATTTTCAGTTGTTAATTCGATTCACTGCAATGTTAGCCCAAAAATACAATGACGTTAATGCATTAATTGCTTTTAATACATTTCAAAGCAAACTCAGAGGGTTTTTAGAAAAACTTGGTTTTTTCACTACGACATCAATAGAATTGAAACCATACAAAAACAAAAATGCTGTAATGTATGGGTTTTCCGAGCGTGGAATCAAAAACGTAATTCTAATTGAGCAAAAAGATTTTTACCGAGATTTTTTTAACGATATACATTTATTGGAAATTATTCCTGATTGTGAATATGTTTATTTGATGGTAAATAGTGATACTGGATATGTGAAAATTGGAACAAGCAAAAATCCAAAATATCGCGAAAAGACTTTACATTCTCAAGAACCAAAAGTCGATATGATTGCTTTATGGAAATGTGATAAAAAAGTAGAAAAAGAATTACACGAAAAGTACAAAGAAAAGCGAGTTCGAGGAGAATGGTTTGATTTGAAACTTTACGATTTAAAAGAGATTGAAGAATATATGACGCAAAAAACAACTGCAGTTAACAGCCACTACAACGGATTTGGGCAATAGGCTTAATGGAAAAATGGTTTTGTATTTGGGATGATTTGGCAAATCCGAAGAATGGGATTAATTTAGTACCAAACCTCGCGAAGCCGCGGGACATTATATGCTATTATAGAACACTACCTCAGTTAAACACAAGAAGACTTTTAAATTATTGTAATTATGACAACCGAAAACAAAATAAGGCTGAAAAGAATATACGGATTCATAATTATTTATGGACTAATTTGTGGACTTGTCCTTTCTTTCAATTTATGGTTGATAAACTTTATTAGCTATTTGGCTATATATACAAATCTTATTTTTATATTCCTTATTTTCCTGTTTTTTATAAGGGCTTACAAATTAGTTTTTGGCATTGACATTAAAGTAGTGCCTTCATTAATAATAGGATTACCAGTTTTTCTTATTGGACTAGCTGTTTTTAAATTCTTTTACGATTTTGGTTCAACAACTTACTATACAGAATATGGGAAACAAGAACTTATTAAAGAGTGGTTTGGATATGCCGCAGTAATGACCGCTATATTAACTTTTATATTCCTGCCTATTTACAATTGGAAAAGAAGAAATAAAAAGTATTCAATCGAATCCGAATAATAGCTATGGCTAAGAATGGAAAAAATAACAGCATATAACAGCTACTACAACGGATTTGGACAATAGGCTTAATGGAAAGTTGGTTTTGTATTTGGGAGATTTGGCAAATCCGAGGAATGGCTTAGTTTAGTCCCAAACCCGCTGATTACTATGATATCAACAAATAAAAATTCGTAAAAAACATTTATTTTTTGTAAATAATTTATACCCTGGGTTTAAGAAAAATAAACAAGTCTTGCTAAGAGGAAGAGCATTTTTTTTCTCTTTCCTT
>CAUPQW010000019.1:0-102828 GCA_963513545.1 uncultured Flavobacterium sp. | reverse complement strand
TTTCGTCAACACCTAATTTGTCTACGATAATCGCTTTTACTCTTGATGCAATGTCTGACATAATCTTTAATTTTAGAATTTAATTTGTTGGCAAAAATAAAAAACTTTATTTTAAAACAACTATTTAGTTAATAAATGTGTTACTAATTTATAAAATTAATTTCAAGAAAGGTCTTTTAATACTATTTATTTTGATTTTTTATTCCGTTTTTTGCATTCTCAAAATAAATTTGATTATGAAAAAAATTGTTCTTTTTGCCTCAGGTTCAGGCAGTAATGCAGAAAATATTATAAAACACTTTAAAGAAACCAAAATTGCAGAGGTTGTTTCAGTCTTTACAAATAATCCAAATGCAAAAGTTATTGAAAGAGCAAAAAATCATCAAATTCCTGTCGAAATCTTCTCAAAAAATGAACTTTTAGAACGAAATGTATTACAAAAAATACAGGAAATCGATCCGGATCTGATCGTTCTGGCTGGATTTTTATTGAAATTCCCTGAAAACATAATTGAACTGTATCCAAATAAAATTATCAATATTCACCCTGCACTCTTACCTAATTATGGAGGGAAAGGTATGTACGGAATACACATACACAGGGCTATAGTCAATAATAAGGAAAAAGAAACAGGAATTTCTATTCATTATGTAAACGAACATTATGACGAAGGTGCCATTATTTTTCAGGCAAATGTTGCCCTGACCGACCAGGATACTCCTGAAACAGTCGCAGAGAAAATCCATGAATTAGAACAAAAACATTTTCCTGAGATTATTCAAAGGTTATTAAGCGAATAAATACCAATCCAAAATAATTACAATACAAAAAATCAATTTTAGATTAGTTTAATCAATCTGAAATCTGCAATACAAAACAATGACTCACGAAGTACACATATATACAGACGGCGCTGCAAAAGGAAATCCCGGTAATGGCGGCTATGGAGTCGTTATGGAATTAGTTGGAACACCCCATAAAAAAGAGTTTTATGAAGGTTTTCGCTTAACAACAAATAACCGAATGGAACTTTTGGCTGTAATTGTTGGTTTAGAAAAACTGAAAAAGCCAAATATGAAAGTCCTTGTGATTTCAGACTCTAAATATGTGGTAGATTCTGTAGAAAAAAAGTGGGTTTTAGGCTGGGAGAAAAAAGGTTTTGCCGGAAGAAAAAACGCTGATCTCTGGAAACGCTTTTTAATTATCTACAGAAAACATCAGGTCGGTTTTAAATGGATAAAAGGACACAACAACCATCCTCAAAATGAACGCTGCGACCAATTGGCCGTTATGGCATCCATGCAGCCTAAACTTTCTATAGATTCTTTTTATGAAACAACAGATTCTAAATTAAAATAAATAACGTATCAAAAAGTAAACTTTTTGATACGTTATATTCAACTAAGCTTAAAATATTTACTTGTCCTCTTTATCTAAATCCTTAGCCGTACCAAATCCTGTCAGTAAACCAACTCCGGCCATGATAAAAATAATTGAAGGATACACAGCATCATCTTCCAGAGAAGTATAAGTGGTGATTAACAAAGCCAGGAAAATACCAACACCACTTCCTATCAATAAGAAAGCTATATTTACAACAAATATCTTCCATGCCGGAACACCTTTTCCTTTACCTTCTAAAAAAATACTGGCATCAACGCCTTTTTCAATAAGTGCTAATCTTTCTCTGTTACGTGTCGAATATATAAGATACACAATTCCGAAAATCATAAGAAAAAGACTAATTGGGATTAAAATTTCTACATTCATAATACTATATTTTTTAATTGATTGATATCCATATGACGAGGAATTTTAAATTTAGGTTACAACAAATTAGAAAAAAAATTTATTTCAAATTTCAAATCCCAAAAAATACTGATTCCCAACTAATTTTGATGGTATAATTATTTTAGCCCACAACTTTGTCTCAGCTTAATAATACTGTTTAAATTATTTTTGGAATTATTTAAAATCCTGTAACCTAAATAAACATACTGTCGTCTTATATAACATGAATGTATTAAATGATCAACATTATATTGATAAAATTCTGCAGGGCGAAACAAGTTCTTTTGCCGTCCTGGTGGATCGCTATAAGGATATGATTTTTACATTGGCTCTTAAAATGGTTAAAAACAGAGAAGAAGCAGAAGAAGTTGCTCAGGACACATTTATCAAAATATATAATTCACTGAGTAAATTTAAAGGCGATTCTAAATTTTCGACCTGGATTTACAAAATAGCATATAACACCTGTTTAGACCGTTTGAAGAAAAGCAAAAAGGATGAAAACAATATTTCGATAGATGAATTTTCGGCACACTTAATTAAAACGATGGACAACGCTTTAAGTGCTTTGGAAGATAAAGAACGAAAGCAGACCATTCAGAATTGTCTAAATTTATTACCACGTGAAGAGAATTTTCTGCTAACTTTATTTTATTTTGAAGATCAGAATTTAGAGGAAATCGGAAAAATAATGAATATTAATGCTAATAATGTCAAGGTAAAATTATTTAGAAGCCGACAGAAATTAGCTGTAATTTTGAAAAAACAATTAGAACCAGAAATAATAGGATATTATGAAAGAGAACGATAAAAACATAGAAAATCTTATTGATAGAATGATGGCTGAAACCACTTTGGAGTCGCCTTCAATTGACTTTACTTCAAAAATAATGTCACAGGTCTCAGTTGTTGAAAAAAGTAAAATTAAAGCTTACAGCCCCTTAATATCCAAATCAACATGGATTTTTATTGGCATTTGCTTAATTACTTTGACCATTTATTCTGTATATGCAGGCAATAATATTTCTAGTTTTAAAATAGTTGATTTATATTCTGATAAAGCTTCATCCCTATTTTCGTCAATTCATTTTTCCAGAAATATATTATATGCTATTCTAATAGTTCCTTTTATGATTTTGATTCAGATTGGATTATTGAAAAATTATTTTGATAAGAAATATCAGTTATAGATTTATAAACGAATCTTCTCTTTTTCTCAAATAATCAATTCCTAAATAACAATCGGAACTTATATCGTATCTGTTTTTAAATAAAAGAAATGCTATAGTTGTGTATTCTCCATCTTTTATAACCGCTTTGTTAATAGCCAATCTTTTTGATTTGGTTTCTTTTGAATATTTCTTTAAGAAATTATCAAATCCTAAAAGAGAATATTCTTTTTCAATCTCGATTTTTAATTTAAATCGTTTGGGATAATTTGGATATTTGAGTATTTTTTTATCTATAAACAAACCCATTATTCAAAACAGCGCTTAAGAATTCTTCGAATGATTTGAAGTGTGTAGAATACGCTCTTTTATAAAAGAAAAACAATTCATTCTCATCTAAAACAATAACTTCTCCACTATTTGTTAAAAGATACACATCTGAAAAAAAATAGGCGGAGGTGGTAATGCTTCGCTGTTATTTCTTATTTCGCCATGATTTGCTAATATTTCAATCATTCCCTCTGAAAAATGAGGCTTTTTATTTTCGCATGAAAACAAAAAGCAAAACAGTAATAAAAAGACAATTTTCTTCATCATTGAGATTTCATAGTTAAACAAATCTAATGAAAAGATTTTTTCAAAATAGAAGTTGCATTTTAAATTCGGAAAACCTATTTTAAGCTCTCGAAAAATAACTTTTTAAAAAGCTCATTTACAAGGATTTTACTCCGAAATCGTTTCCTTTTTTTTATGAAAATTTTGAGATTACAAACCGTTGCAATATTGTAACTTATGAAGTATCTTTGCACCTTAATTCGAAATTCATAAAATGAATAAATTATTGATTGTTGGAACAGTTGCTTTCGACGCGATTGAAACTCCTTTCGGAAAAACAGATAAAATATTAGGTGGTGCTGCAACATATATTGGTTTATCGGCCTCATTTTTCAACCTGCAATCGGCCATAGTTTCTGTAGTTGGCGACGATTTTCCTCAGGAACATTTAGATTTACTGACTTCAAAAAATATAGATATCTCCGGTATCGAAATTGTAAAAGGCGGAAAAACCTTTTTCTGGAGCGGTTTATACCACAACGATCTTAATTCAAGAGACACTTTGGTAACAGAGTTAAATGTTTTAGCTGATTTTCAGCCAAAAGTTCCTCAAAACTATAAAAATGCTGATGTGGTAATGTTAGGAAACTTACACCCGTTAGTACAAAGCAGTGTTTTGGATCAAATGGAGAAAAAACCAAAATTAGTGGTTTTAGACACCATGAACTTTTGGATGGACTGTGCTCTTACTGAATTACTGGAGGTTATCAAACGTGTTGACGTTATTACAATCAATGACGAAGAAGCAAGACAGCTTTCTGGTGAATATTCATTAGTAAAAGCGGCTGCTAAAATTCAGGAAATGGGACCAAAATACGTTGTGATCAAAAAAGGAGAACACGGTGCGCTTTTATTCCACAACAGAGAAGTATTCTTTGCGCCAGCTTTGCCGTTAGAAGAAGTTTTTGATCCAACCGGAGCGGGAGACACTTTCGCAGGCGGATTTTCAGGATTTATTGCACAAAGTGAAAACATTTCATTTGGAAACATGAAAAATGCAATTATTTACGGCTCAAATTTAGCTTCTTTCTGCGTAGAGAAATTTGGAACTGAGAGGATGGAAACATTAAGTAAAGCCGAAGTAGCCATTCGATTACAACAATTTAAGTCGTTAACTCAGTTTGACATAGAAATATAATGCTTACTAGCCTCGGTAAAACGGGGCTTTTTTATTACGTTAATACACACAACTTACAACAACACAAATACAAAAACAATGAGCGACGCTTTAAAACACGAATGTGGTATAGCCTTAGTCAGACTTCTTAAACCGCTTGAATATTACAAAGAAAAATACGGAACTGCTTTTTACGGAATTCAGAAGATGTATTTAATGATGGAGAAACAGCACAACCGCGGTCAGGATGGTGCCGGTTTTGCAAGCATTAAATTAGATGTAGAACCCGGCGAACGTTACATAAGCAGAGTCCGCTCAAATCATTCGCAGCCAATTCAGGATGTTTTTAAGCAAATCAATGAGCGCATCAGTGAGGAGTTAAAAGCAAATCCTGAACTTAATGATAACATAAAAGAGCTAAAAGCAAACATACCTTATATAGGAGAATTGTTTTTAGGACATGTACGTTACGGAACTTTCGGCAAAAACAGCATCGAAAGCGTTCACCCTTTTTTACGTCAGAGTAACTGGATGCACCGTAATCTGATTTTGGCAGGAAACTTTAATATGACAAATGTTAAAGAACTCTTTCAAAATTTGGTTGAACTTGGACAACATCCAAAAGAAATGGCTGATACCGTTACTGTAATGGAAAAAATTGGTCACTTTTTAGATAAAGAAGTAATGCAATTGTATCAGGACTGTAAAGCAGAGGGTTATTCAAAAAGAGAAGCTTCTCCGGTAATTGCAGAACGCCTTGATCTTGCAAAAATACTAACTCGCTCAGCTAAAAATTTAGATGGCGGTTACGCAATGGCCGGTTTATTAGGACATGGAGACGCATTTGTTTTTAGAGATCCGGCAGGTATTCGTCCGGCCTATTTCTATCAGGATGACGAAGTTGTGGTTGTAGCTTCAGAAAGACCTGTTATTCAAACTGTATTTAATGTTCCTTTTGAAAGCGTTAAGGAAATTGAACCCGGAAATGCCTTAATTATAAAGAAAAGCGGAAAAGTTACCATGAATCAAATTCTGGAACCAACCGTTAAAAAGGCTTGTTCTTTCGAAAGAATCTACTTTTCAAGAGGAAGCGATGCTGAAATTTATCAGGAACGTAAAAATTTAGGAAAATTAATTTTGCCTGCAGTTCTTAAAGCCATTGACAGCGATACAGATAACACTGTTTTCTCTTATATTCCAAATACGGCTGAAACCTCTTTTTATGGATTGGTTGAAGCAGCTCAGGATTTCTTAAACCAAAGAAAAAACAATTATATATTAGAAAACAGAAATACATTAACCGCTGAAACACTTCAGGAGCTTTTAGCTGTAAAAATACGTACAGAGAAAGTTGCCATTAAAGATGCTAAACTCAGAACCTTTATTACAGAAGACAGCAGCCGTGACGATTTAGTAGCTCACGTATACGATGTTACATACGGAGTGATTAAGCCAGAAGATAATTTGGTCATTATCGACGATAGTATTGTTCGCGGTACAACATTAAAAATGAGCATCATTAAAATGATGGACCGTTTAAAACCAAAACGTATTGTGATTGTTTCTTCTGCTCCACAAATTCGTTACCCGGATTGTTACGGAATTGATATGGCAAAACTGGAAGGTCTTGTTGCTTTTAGAGCAGCTTTAGATTTATTGAAGGAAAGAAATTTATATCATATCATTGACGAAGTATATGCAAAATGCAAAAGCCAGGAAAATTTTGCAGATACTGATGTTGTAAATTATGTAACAGCAATTTATGATCAATTTACCCCCGAAGAAGTTTCAGACAGAATTGCCGAGATGTTAAGCTCTCCTGAAATCAATGCCGAAGTAAAAATTATCTTCCAAAAAGTAGAAGACTTACACATTGCCTGTCCGAAAAATCTTGGCGATTGGTATTTTACCGGAGAGTATCCAACTCCAGGTGGAAATCGTGTTGTAAATAGAGCATTTATTAACTTTTATGAAGGAAAAAACGCAAGAGCATACTAAATAAAAAGTTAAAAAATGCATTTCATCGGATTTTTTTGCATTTCATCCTATATTTTTGGGAAAATTGCAATGCTAATATATCTTTGAAGAACCATAACATTAGTAGGTTAAGTTTATGGTAGATTTGGGGCAAAAAAGGTGAAAGAAATTTCACCTTTTTTATTGGAGTAAACTTAAATTTTTAGAAACCAATCAGTTAATCGGATATAATTGCATTTAATCAGAAATATTTGAAATAAATAATATAGTACCATACATTTGACCTACCATAAAATTAAGTAGGTTAAGTATATGGTAAATTTGGGGCAAAAAAGGCGGAAGAGATTCCGCCTTTTTTATTTAATAAATTCTCCCAAATTAAGCATAAGAACAATTTCCAGAAACATAAATAAAAAAATAGACGAACAATCTTTTTGATTATCCGTCTATTTTTATGTTATTTACTTTATTCTTTTATTTGTCTAAAGCAAATCTTCTTGCAACTTCTGTCCAGTTAATTACACTAAAGAAAGCTTCAATATAATCTGGTCTTCTGTTTTGGTAGTTTAAGTAGTAAGCATGTTCCCAAACGTCCATTCCTAAGATTGGAGTTCCACCATTACCAGCAACTTCCGGCATTAATGGGTTGTCCTGATTTGGAGTACCTACAACTTCTAATTTTCCTCCTTTTTGAACTGTTAACCAAGCCCATCCTGAACCGAATTGCGTTGCACCGGCTTTAGCAAATTTTGCTTTAAACTCTTCGAAAGTTCCAAAAGATGCCTCAATTGCAGCTAACAAATCACCTGTTGGTAATCCGCCACCGTTTGGAGACATAACAGTCCAGAATAAATTGTGGTTGTAAAAACCTCCACCGTTATTACGAACTGCTGCGTTAGATTTATCTAAATTGATTAAGATATTTTCTATTGTTTTTCCTTCTAAATCTGTACCTGCAATTGCAGCGTTAAGATTTGTTGTATATGCATTATGATGTTTAGAATGGTGGATTTCCATTGTACGCGCATCAATATGTGGTTCTAATGCGTCATATGCATAAGGTAATTGTGGTAATTCAAAAGCCATGATATATGATTTTATGATTTATAATAATTTATTCAAATTTATACATTTAACTTTGGAATAGAAAATTCTATTTCGTTATAATTGAATTTAGTTAATTGATAATTGTTGTTTTTACACTAAAATCTATGTAAAACCTTTACTTCCCGTTAAAAGTTGTCATTGTGTTTTCTAATCCGGCTGTACCAAAAGATTTGATAATTTCTGAAGCGACTTCGAGCCTTTCAGGTAATTTTGCTTTTTCTTCTTCGTCCCAGTCTCCTAAAACGTAGTCAACCTGTTGTCCCTTTTTGAACTGATCGCTAATTCCGAATCTAAAACGGGTATATTGTTGGGTGTTTAAAACTAAATTAATGTTTTTAAGTCCGTTATGACCTCCGTCGCTTCCTTTTGGTTTTATTCGGATGGTTCCGAAAGATAAGTTTAAATCATCTGTAATGACCAGAACATTTTCAAGAGGAATATTTTCTTTATCCATCCAGTATTTTACGGCTTTCCCGCTAAGGTTCATGTAGGTATTTGGCTTAAGCAGCAAAAAGGATCTTCCCTTAAATTTATATTCGGCCAACGAACCCAATTTTACAGTTTCGAAGGAAAGGCTTTCTTTTCTGGCTAAAAAATCCAGTACTTTAAATCCTATATTGTGTCTTGTGTTTACGTATTCAGCTCCGATATTCCCTAATCCGACAATTAAATATTTTTTACTCACGCTTTTTATATTGTTTTTTTGGTGTTCGTGAACCTCCGGTTTCATATTATCTTCTGTGTTCTCTTCTTTTGATGTTGATGAAAACAGGCTGTTTATCCATTTTATCATGTTTGCAAAAGTAAGGTTAATTAGGGAATTAGAAAATGTGTCAATTAGATAATTTCTGCTGGTTGTGTTTTAATCACAGAGTCAGCTTAAAAGGTTTCTCGAAGATTTTGCAGATGGAGCAGATTTATTGAATTCTAAAAATTCTATAAGGCCTTGACAAAAAAAGTTTTTCCCGAAATCTCATCATCTTAGAAACTTATGAAAAAGATATTGTCTTGATAGCCCTGACAGGAGCGATATCCTTTTTCTGGCTCCTTTAGCCAGGAAAAGATTTAGCGAATGGCAGGAACGTCACGTCTTATAAAAACGAATATTTTCTGCTTCTAAAACAAACCTGGGAAAAAATCTTAGTATCTCAGCACAGAAACTTATAAGCAAAAAAAAACACCAACCTTTCGATTGATGCTTTTGTATGAAGTTGAAAAAAATTATTTTTTCTTTCCTTTTGCAGGAGCTTTTGCAGCTTTTGCAGCTTCCTGAGCAGCTTTCATAGCAGCACGAGAAATTCTTACCTGAGCTACAACTGTGTTATCCGGGTGCATTACTTTATATTCTGGAGAACCAACTTTAGTAACATATAATTTGTTACCCATTTCAAGTGGCGTAATGTCAGCTTCAACAAAATCAGGAAGATTTTTAGGTAAAGCTTTTACTTTTAATTTACGAGTGTTTAAACGTAAAACACCACCTGCAAGAACACCTTTTGATGTACCAACGATTTTCACAGGAACTTCCATTGTGATTTCTTTATCATCAAATAATTGGAAGAAGTCGATGTGTAAAATTTTGTCTGATACCGGGTGAACCTGGATATCCTGCAAAATTGCATTGAATGATTTTCCTTTTCCAAGCTCAATCACAACTGTGTGTGCATTTGGAGTGTAAACCAAGTTTTTGAACGCTGCAGCGTCTGCTGAGAAGTGTACTGCCTGATTTCCTCCGTATAACACGCAAGGAACCGCTCCAGCATTACGTAAGGCTTTAGTTGACACTTTGCCCACGCTTTCTCTTTCTGATCCTTTAATTGTAATCGATTTCATTGTAAAAAAATATAGTTATTAATAAATATACATTGCTTTAAGCTTTAGGCAATAGGCCTTAGGCTTTTGTAATCGTGAAATAGCTTATGGCTTAAAGCCTAAAGCGTATAGCCTTTTACATTATAAATTTTCCACTGATGGAATTGTTGTGGTGCACCATGTGCATAACTTCGGCAAAAAGAGGTGCACAACTCACTACTCTTATTTTATCTGAATGTCTCTTTAAAGGAATAGAATCTGTTACAATTAATTCGCTTAACTTAGAATTCTCAATTTTTTCGTAGGCTCCTCCTGAAAGAATAGCGTGTGTACAAATTGCTCTAACGCTTAATGCTCCTTTTTCGATCATTAAATCTGCGGCTTTCGCTAATGTTCCACCAGTATCGATCATGTCGTCTACTAATATTACGTTACGTCCTTTTACTTCACCAATCAGTTCCATAGTGTCGATAACGTTGGCTGCTTTTCTTTGTTTGTAACAGATTACTACATCTGATTCTAAAAACTTAGAGTAAGCATATGCTCTTTTTGAACCTCCCATATCCGGAGATGCAATGGTTAAATTTTCTAATCCTAAACTTTCTACATAAGGTAAAAAGATGGTTGATGCAAATAAATGATCTACCGGCTTTTCGAAAAACCCCTGAATTTGATCTGCGTGCAAATCCATTGTCATTACTCTTGTTGCTCCGGCAGCATCTAATAAATTAGCTACTAATTTTGCTCCAATCGGAACTCTTGGTTTGTCTTTTCTGTCCTGTCTTGCCCAACCAAAATAAGGCATAACAGCTGTAATGTGTCTTGCTGACGCACGTTTTGCCGCATCAATCATTAGTAACAATTCCATCAAATTATCAGCAGTTGGAAAAGTAGAACATACGATAAAAACACGTAATCCTCTGATTGATTCTTCGTAAGATGGCTGAAATTCTCCATCACTATACGTTGACATCGTTACTTTACCTAACGGAATCCCGTATTGTTCGGCAATTTTTTCTGCAAGATAAACACTTTGTGAACAAGCAAAAATTTTAGCTTCTGGTTCTAGGTGCGACATTTAATTTGTTGTTTTTGCTCCGCTGCGCTCTGCACGATTCGGCTTTATCATTTTCAATAAAGCAAGACCTGCATAAATGCCTCGGGTGTAGTTAGTTGTGTGTGCTTCGTTTTAACGAGGTGCAAATTTAGAAAATTTATTGGAGACTGAAAGGAAAATTTTAAGTATTTTTAGTAGCACATTTAATTTTATTTTTTACATTTGCACCGTGTTAAAGGAATAAGCACAGTTATGGTCTCATAATTACTTATTCTATTGCGTTAAAATAATCATTTTTGATTGTTTTTTCGTCTGCTAAGCCCGGATGGCGGAATTGGTAGACGCGCTGGTCTCAAACACCTGTGGGAAACCGTGCCGGTTCGACTCCGGCTCCGGGTACATTAACGGTCAAACTGTTTTTTTAACGGTTTGACCGTTTTTAATTTCCTGCAAGCACTTGCTAACTCTACTAAAATGCATGTTTTCTAATTTAATACTAGAATTGCAGATATTCAATTTCATCAGATAACTCAATTCTTTGAATTGAAGAATTATTTAGTGTCTGGCTAATTATTTTGACAACTCTCTCATACAAACCAATCGAACCCGGTAAGTTTTGATATTTTGAATTCGAGTTTTTGAATGTTTTTTTAATAGTAACGATTTTAAAACAATCTTTCAATCTATATTTTGACATGGTTGAGGGTAAGTCACTTTACCATTTGTTTGTATTCAATGGGATCATCTGGCAAAATTAGTTTTGGCCCTTTCCATAACCTCATATAAGCCCTGAAATAAGAAATATTGTTATGCGGTTTAACAAATTTATTTAAATGCAGCCATGGAACAGAAGGGTTTTCATGATGTGCCAGATGGAGATTGAAATTAAGATAAAACAACCTAAATAATGGATTCATTTTATGATTGTGAGCACCATGAACGACAGATCTATGAGAGAAGGCATGACTAACATAATTTTGAGAAGACCATATAAATGCATGAAATAGATACATAAGTAAATACGGCACTATATTCAAGTTTAGAAAAATTATTATACCAACATGATAACAAATTGTTATCACACTTTCAATTCTAATTTTAATATACCTTTGACTGTTAGAATTAGTACCGTTCACCAATTCTGATATATCGTTTTTATTTTGAATAAGTAAATTTATTATCACCCTTGGCAAAAGAGCGAAAACAAAAGTAGCAATGAGAATACTAATCCATTTAAACCCTATGTTAATCATAAAAAAGCTTATTTTTTTAAACCATCTTTTACGATGGTCATAATACAAATCAATTAGCTCATAGTCTGTTCGATTGTTTTTATGATGATTTAAATGCGCTTTCTGAATAAAGGTAAAGGAAGATCCAAACACAATAGAAAGCATAACGCCTAAATAATAGTTCATCTTTTTATCATTTAATGCTATATTATGTTCAGCTTCATGAATAATGGAATAAACAGGAATAAGAAAAAGCCCAAAAAGCAAACAGATAATTAAAAATTTCAAGTCCAGAACTTCATTTTTTCCTCCAATGAATAAAAGATAATGGATTGCACTCACAAACAAAATGGAAAGCACAATGTTTATTTTATTTGGGATTGGATATTTTTCGTTTGCTTTAAGCATAACTGTCTTTTTTTAATTGATACACGCTGTCTTTTAACTTTTTCTTCATTTCCTCATGGTTTTCAAACATTTGATTTTCAACTTCATTACCAAAAACCAACCGAACATTAGTGTTACATTTATTAAAAAATTCTCTAAAAATAAATAACAAACCAATTTTATTACTTAAAGTATTTAAAAGATAGAAAACAGATGAATTTTTCGAATCAATAAATACAGGAACCACAGTTGTTTTTGATTTGTTAATAAATTTTATACAAGTGTCATTCCATTCATTATCTGCAATGTTAAATTTTCTTCCTTGTATTTTTGATATATCTCCAGCCGGAAAAAAAACAACTACTTCATTATTTGATAAACTTTTAATTATTTCCTTTAATCCCAGATAACTTAAATGCTTTTTTTTACTGTGATCAAAAGGGTTAACATAAATGAAATTCTCTCCAAGAGCCTCGTGAATTTGGGCAAATTCTTTAAGCAAATAATTGACAACAATTTTTACTTTTTTATTACGCTTCAACAAAACATGAATGATGGATAGCCCATCTAATAATCCTGTAGGGTGATTTGCTACAATTATGAATGGCTTGTTCGACAAAAAGATATCATCATTTAGAAAAACAGCCTGGTTTTTAATGTTAAACTTATAAAACACAAAATCAATAAATTTTATATTCTTATAGGTTTTAGCCTCATCTAAAAGACTTTCAAAACGATTCATTTTGAGCAATAAACATATAGGTTGTAAAATAATTTTAATAAAGAAATTATTAAACCCTATTTTTTTTATGATCAACTCATATAAGTTCATTTTTTTGCATTATGATGTTTTCAAAATTATTTATGACATATTTGTGTTTTATAGAAAATCCGAACTGACTAAAAAATTTAATATTTTTATCTCCCTGTGTTGTAAGTACAATACACTTATTGCTAATATCATTTTGTTGAAGAAAAATTTCTATTGATTTTTTACCGATACGAAATTGTTGACCTTCCAATTTTACTGCCAGCATGCAACAATGCCAAAATGATAAATGGGGTTCTATTTTTTTTAAGAAAGTAATGTTTATTTTTGAAATCTTCAATAATCTTTTTAACTCTCCAAAATCAATCAGAAAAGGGATAAAAATAATTCTACTCTTTATTAAATCAATAAGATTAGGTCTTAAATAACTTGAAGGTAAAAACGTAAATGTACCTACTATTTTTGAATTATGATATATGGCAAAAGTCCCATTATGTCTTGAATACAATCTCACCATACAGGTTAGCAATAGCTTCAATTTAGTTGCTCTTGTTTTTTTGCTGTTAAAAACGTACGAATATGCATTATTGTTCAGCATAGATACAGTCAGTAAGTCTGCAATTTCATGAATCTGGTCATCGCTTATAACTTTTAGCACTATATCTAAAGCATTTAATTCTTTTTGTATATCTGTATGTTCCATAATTGAGTAGTTTCTTTTTTTATTAACTCATCGTATTGATCACTTAAAATAAAATAATCATCAGAAAATGGTTTTGTTACTCGAAGGTTTCCACGAACTACAATTAAGCTCCCTTGTTCAATTTTAGGGCTAATTTCTTGCAGATAGGTCTCTTCTGTTTTTCCTTTGAGAAAAGACGGAACATCAGAGAGAGAAAGAAAAGTTGCATTTTCATGACTGTTTTTTATAACTTCAAAAATATTGCCCTGTATATATTTGACAGTAGTTTTATTAGCACCTTGCTTTATTTGTTGGAATAGTTCAGGATCTGCTTCAATAAGATAACCTTCTTTAAATTTTATGTTACCCCAGAAAACCATTTGAGCAAAAAAACTGCCTCTTATGCTTATCGTTTCAAAAATATTCAAAAATATTCGAGCAAAATTTTTATAAGTAGAGCCTTTAATGTTTTTTTTTAGGGAAATCACCTTTATACAGGATAGAATTTAAAACTGCAGAATTTCCAAGTAGCAATAAAACGATTTTCCAGCGCAGATGAGGGAAGAAATTAAGGTAATAGAATTTCTGCTCTTCAAGGGATTTTGAAAAAAAGATTTTTTGCCCCTTCTTTCCTGTTATAAGATTATTTATTTTAGATAATTGAATAAGCATTTTTTCAAATTTCCCCATGTATATTATCTTACTCCACTTATTTTGTTGAAAGAAGGCCCAAAGAAAAAGCCTGGCTTCACTTGAGATTGTGATACGATTAAAAATTTCCTGTCTTTCTGTTGGAGTAATGTCAGTTACAGAATATCCCCAAAAGTTACAAAACTCTTCGTGAGTCAATGCTTTTACGGTTTCAATTCTCAATTCTGTAATATATAATTGCTCTTTTAATATATCAACACAATTTATACATACCGGTTCTTTTGCAAAAAGAGGCAGAATACGTCCGCCACTGCCTGCAATAGAAAAGACATTTTTGCTGTTTTGAGGACACAAGCTTAATTCAAGACTTGTATCCTCATCACCTAATGTATAGTTTAGTGTATTAAAATATTTACTTTTCATTATTTTATCAGGTCATTCAATAAATGATACCTACTTTTTCCTCCTTTTTTTAGGTTTAAATACTCATCCAAAACACTATCTAGCATTTCAGACTGAAGTCGAAGAGATGTTTTCAAAACTTTTTCAACAACATACCAATCATCATCTGTTTTGCAGAATTCGCTTATCATTTCATCTATTTCCTCAGCATGTTTTTCGTCAATCGTTGCATGTGAAATCAGAAAAGTCATCTGGCTTTTTTGCAAATTCAAAGTTGTTTTTACCTTTTCCATTAATTGTCCTATATACTGATATGAATCTTCCGCCCAAAAACTATATCCTAGCCTTTGCAAAGGGTTTCCATTTGTAGAAATCCAATACAAGTATCCAATGAATACTTCGGTATTAGGATGTGGGCTTGGAACCAGAAAGCTTTCTTTCTCTAAACCCAAACTCAGTAAGTCGTGCATGGCCATCATTTCATGTCCAGTTTCTTCTTCCGCATGTTCAAAGCAAAATTTTATATATTTAAATATTTTTTCTTTCATATGTGCACCCACAAGAGCCTGGTGTTTTGGATTGTGCATTACATAATGGTAGGTTTCGATTAGATATATACCATAAAATCGGGCATCAAAATCTCCGTTTAAAATAAAATTAGCCCAATTTGAATTTTCCAATAAATTAGCCCATTCGCTGTCTCTTTTTTGTTTTAGCTCGATGAATCGGGAAACCGATACGTTTTCTTCAATTTTTTGTACTGACATATTTATAAATTTTTTGGTTAATGTTTATGTTCAATTGTATTAATTATATCTTCAATCTGACCGCCTACTAAATAGTAGTTGTGTGACGATCTGTCTTTTAACTCGAAACCTTGCTCCAGCAATAATTCTGCCCCAAGTCTTTTATACATTCTCACTAATCCTGCATTACAGATTGCGAAATATCTAGTATAAGAAGTATTATTAATGCCCCAACAGCTGAAATTGTAAAATAACAAAGCGTGTAATTCTTTATTTCTATGATTTTCATCAATATATACCCTGTTTAGTTGCAATGTGGATTGATCGTTAAAAACAAAATTTAAGTGTTCAGGAAGAGCGTCACTAAATTCCCATTTGCCATTTATTATAGGAGAGGCTCTACAACTGCCAATTATTGACTTGTCTTTGCAATAAAAGAGAAAAGAATGATCGTCATAGCCATCTTTTGCTATATGACCATATTTGCTGGTATTAAACAAGTAAGGAAATTTTTCTTTGGCAATTTCATACCTTGAATTATATATTTCATTTTTCTCTGTCTGTGTTTCCGCTAACTTAAAGGTAAAACTAGTATCTCTTGTTAATGTGTCATTGATTTTAGTCATGTTGGTTTGATTTACTTTAACTTTTAACCTATTGTTCCCTTGTTTTAAGGATTTTGTAGTATTCCCTTAGTTATTTCTATTTCGTTTATATAATTAAATCAAACACATCATGCAAAAAAGCATGAGTAAGATTAATTTTTTCAAATAGTAAAAAGCTTTAGGCTAAAAACTAAACGATGAACTATATACAACAACAATTGGCAGTTATTGCGCCGTTAAAATTTTGTGGTATTTTAAGTTTTTGATCAAAAACTATATCAAATTTAGCTTTTTTTTCTAAAATATAACAATATTTTTCTTTCTTTTTAACTGAATTATAGCAAAAAATTGATTTAGGAGATTAATTATGACAATATTTAACGGTCTCAGGCTGCACTTAAACGTTTTTCAGAGCAATTGAACGTCAAAACAAATCACAAACAACACATAATCAGTATCTTTATATGTAATTTCACTGCTGTTCTCAACTTTTATTTAATTATCATGAAAGCTAATGCGATACATCTTATAGTAATTGCAGGTGTTTTTTCTTTGAATAGTTTTGGTCAGGTAAATGAGGTAATCACCAATGCCGATATTCGAAAAGCACCCTTAAAGTTTGACGACAAATCCGACGAAGATCTTGTTATAGAATCGTATTGTGTCGAAGAAGTAATCAATCTCGCTGTCGGAAAAAAAAGAATCACGACATACGAAGTCTCAAAACTCGACATGGTCAACACTTACGATTTAGGCCCCAATAACACCAGAACGGTAACAGCTATATACCGAAAAGCACATGTTAAAGCTACCGAACCTGTTGCATCCTCAAAAATAATAACTGTCAAAACCGACAAAACCATTCAGCCGATAAACATTAAGACAACCGTTCCTGCATACAGTAAAGACTCCGTAAGCATTAATGTCTTAAACATATACACTAATGTTGTAGACAAAGGATACAAATCAGCAGACATGCTTAAAAAGGTCGCAGATAAATTTTATTTTGAAAATGATTTTGAAGCAGCTGCTAAATACTATTCAGAACTATTTAGTCTTGAAGAAAATTCAGAACCTGTGTATTATTTACGATGTGCAAAATCCCTGAAAGCAATCAATCAACCGGAAAAAGCTGAGGAGATGATTAAATTGTTTGAAAGTAAAAATACAGCAGTCGCAGTATCCAAAAATTAGAATCTGTATAAACAAAAAAAAGGAGGCTATCTCAAAAGTGAGCCAGCCTCTTTTCATTATAATAAATATGTTTTTCAAAAGAAATCTCTACTTCCCTTTCAATAATTTCTCCAAATACTCAACCTTATCCTTTTCAGCCTGAACCAAACGTTCGTAAAGCTCTACAACTTTATCAAGCGGATTGAAATTACAACTATATGCATTTCCATTAATAAAACTACCGTCGTTTAAGGTGTTTCCAATAATATTTAAAACCGCTTCTTCCGAGAAATTTTTAATTCCTTCAACAGACACACCTAAAGCTTCAGCAATTGCTTTAAGTTTTTCTTCCTCGATTGTTTCACTGTTTTCAATAGCAGAAACAGTCTGTTGACTCATGCCTAAAGCCTGAGCTAATGCTTCCTGTTTCATATCTCGAAGTTCACGAATTCGGCTTATTTTTCGTCCTATATGATTTGGTTTTGTTAGTGTGCTCATAATTCAAAGATATTTAAAATTTCTGATAAATTATTTGTAGCGTAAAACAATAAGATTCTCTTTTATGCCATACCGTTTTACATGCTTTGATTGTTGTGCAATACAATCGTAATCAAAAATACAATTTTTTCAAAAGATAAAGCTAAAAATTACAGAACCAATTCAAAAGAATAAGAGATAAATCGATAATTACTAAATTTACAAAAAGTAAAAAACCATTAGACAAAAAAAAGACTATCATTTTATGATAGTCTTTTAATAAGCTCCCCCTCTTGGGCTCGAACCAAGGACCCTCTGATTAACAGTCAGATGCTCTAACCAACTGAGCTAAGGAGGAATCACCTTAAAGGTAAATATGTTTGCTAAAAAAAGTTTGCTCCCCCTCTTGGGCTCGAACCAAGGACCCTCTGATTAACAGTCAGATGCTCTAACCAACTGAGCTAAGGAGGAAGTTGTTGCTCTTTTTAGCGAGTGCAAATATAATTGATTTTTTAGTTTCTCAAAAATATTTTAACTCTTTTTAAAAAATATTTTTTCTACTTCATAATTGCCTTGTAAATATCGTTCCCGTTGGCAAACAAAAGCAGTGCGATAAGTATAACGAAACCAACCATTTGGGCGTTTTCAAGGAATTTATCACTTGGTTTTTTGCCACTAACAATTTCGTACAATAAAAACATCACGTGACCTCCGTCAAGGGCCGGAATTGGCAATAAATTCATTACTCCAAGCATAATCGACAATAAAGCAGTGATTGACCAGAAAGCTTCCCAGCTCCAAGTGTCTGGAAAAACATTAAAAATTGAAGCAAAACCACCTACTTCTTTATAAGCTTCTGTTTTAGGATTGAATATAGTTTTAAGTTGACCTGCATATTCAACCAATCCGTTTGCTCCTGTACTAATTCCAATTGGAATAGATTGTGCAAAGGTATATTGCTCACGATTAATTTTATAAAGATTCAATTTTTCCAAATTAGAATAAGGCAATCTATGAGGATAAATTATTCCTACTTGAGATTTATTGTTGAATTTTAAAGTTGTCTGAATGATTTTATCATTCCTTTTTATTGTTACAGGAACAGTTTTTCCACTAAAATTTTTGAATTGTAAAACAACTTCATCAGCATATTTTACAGGAACACCATTTAAATGAGTTATAATATCAGCTGGTTGTAAATTTTTAGCATTAGGAGAACCTTTTTGGAATCCACTAACTACAAAAGGAATTCTCATTTCTACTAATGTGCGTTTGGCTCCAGAGTTACTGATCTTATTGATGATGTTAATAGGAAACTTAATCGTTTTTGTTTCGTTGTTTCTTTCTACAGTAACTTCACTAGCCGTATATAGGTTTTTAGCTATATCATCGTAACGATCGATTCTTTTACCATTAACAGCAATAATTTTATCACCTGTTTGAATACCCGCTTTTTCAATTGCCGGATTCGTTACCCAGATTCCATCTTTCAAATCTGCATTAGCCACATACGTATCACCATAAACAAATGCCATACCTATATATATAATAAAAGCAAGAATAAAGTTTACCGTAACACCACCCAACATAATAATCAAACGCTGCCAGGCCGGTTTCGAACGAAATTCCCATGGTTGAGGAGGCAGGGCCATTTGCTCTTTGTCCATACTTTCGTCGATCATTCCGGAGATTTTTACATACCCACCAAGCGGAAGCCATCCAATTCCGTAAACGGTTTCGCCTATTTGTTTTTTAAACAAAGAAAATTTTACATCAAAAAATAAATAAAATTTTTCGACTCTGGTTTTAAATAATTTTGCAGGAATAAAATGCCCTAATTCGTGAAGAATAATAAGTAATGATAAACTCAATAGAAATTGAGAGAGCTTGATAACTATATCCATTTTGTATTTTTAGTTCTTAATTTAACGCACAAAAGTAACGTTTCTATTTTAATTTGACAGCGCAATATAATACATAAGGTTTTAAATGTTTGTTAATTAATAAACATTTGAATTTCTACTTTTACAAAGATGCTTTAACTTTACTTTTTAATCGCTATCGTATTCAATTGGTAGCTTAAAACCATTAAAAGTTACAGATATGGCTTCATTATTATTCTCACCACTTACTATAAAAAATATTACGTTCAAAAACCGAATCGTTATTTCGCCAATGTGCCAATATTCTGCAGTAGACGGATTTGCAAACAATTGGCATCTGGTTCACTTAGGAAGTCGGGCCAGCGGTGGCGCAGGTTTGATTATTCAGGAAGCCACAGCCGTTTCTCCCGAAGCCAGGATTTCTCCGGCAGATTTGGGAATCTGGAAAGACGAACACATCGAAAAACTAAAAGAAATAAATGAATTTATAGTTTCTCAAAATTCGATCCCGGGAATTCAACTCGCTCATGCAGGACGAAAAGCCAGTGTTTCGGCTCCATGGTTGGGAAATAAAAAGTTAGAGGAATCAAATATAGGATGGCAAACTGTCGCTCCAAGCGCAATACCCTATCACGAAAATGAGCCATTTCTTCCGGAAGCTTTAGATAAAACCGGAATTCAAAAAGTGATTTCTGATTTTAAAAACGCTGCTAAAAGAGCCGTTGAAGCCGGTTATCAGGTTGTCGAAATCCACGCAGCACATGGCTATTTGCTGCACCAATTTTTATCGCCTTTAACGAATGTGAGAACAGATGAATATGGCGGAAGTTTCGAAAACAGAAGCCGTTTTACTCTTGAAATCGTTGAAGCCGTTCAGTCAGAATGGCCTTCAGATTTGCCTTTGTTTGTAAGAATTTCAGCGACAGATTGGGCAGAAAACGGCTGGAATCCGGAAGAATCATCTGCCCTTTCTAAAATCTTAAAACAAAAAGGAGTAGATTTGATTGATGTTTCGTCAGGAGGACTGGTTTCATATCAAAAAATTGCTATTGCCCCGGGTTATCAGGTTTCTTTTGCAGAAAAAGTAAAAAAAGAAGCCGATATTTTAACCGGAGCAGTTGGTTTGATTACCGAAGCCAAACAAGCTGAAGAAATTTTAAATAACAGTCAGGCCGATTTAATTTTGTTTGCCAGAGAATCACTAAGAAATCCAAACCTGCCATTAGATTTCGCCGCTGCATTAAACGACAATATTCAATGGCCAAAACAATACGAAAGAGCTAAACTATAAATTTATTAGCCACGCTTTACGAATTATAATTTTTAAAAAAATTCGTGGATACGTAGCAGAAAAAAACATATAACAATGCAAAAAATAAAAACAGCACTATTATCATACGGAATGTCGGGAAAAGTTTTTCACGCTCCTTTTTTAGATCTTCATCCCGGTTTTGAATTATTAGGTTCATGGGAAAGAAGTAAAAAACTGATTCAGGAAGATTATCCAACTGTAAAAAGTTATCCTTCAATTGATGAATTATTGGCAGACGATGTAGATTTGGTTATCGTAAATACACCAGTCGGAACTCATTTTGAATATGCTAAAAAAGTGCTTTTGGCAGGAAAACATGCTGTTGTCGAAAAAGCATTTACCACAACCGTAGCTGAGGCTGAAGAACTGGCTCAAATTGCCAAAGAGAAAGGGTTAAAACTGGCCGTTTTTCAAAACAGAAGATGGGACAGCGATTTTAAAACGATCCAGAAAGTAATTAACGACGGAATTTTGGGAGATTTGGTTGAAGCCGAATTTCATTTTGACAGATACAATCCGATATTAAGTCCGAAAGCACACAAAGAAACTGTGAATGACGGAGCCGGAATCCTGAAAGATTTAGGGCCTCATTTAATTGATCAGGCCGTTTGTCTGTTTGGTTCTCCAAAATCAGTTTTTGCAGATATTCGTTATACCAGAGAAAACTCAGTTGTAGATGACTGGATTGATTTGTTATTGCTTTATGAAGATTTCAGGGTACGTTTAAAAGCTGGTTTTTTTGTGAGAGAAGCACACCCTGCTTATACCATTCACGGTAAAAAAGGTTCTTTTTTAAAACAGCGTGGCGATGTTCAGGAAGACGAACTCAAAATAGGTAAAAAACCAAACCGTGACTCCTGGGGAACAGAATTAGACGGTTTTGAAGGACTCTTGCACACCGAAATTGATGGGAAACCAATCCGTGAAAAAATCAAAACACTTCAGGGCAATTATTTTGAATATTTTGATGGTGTCTATAATGCGATTGTAAATAATAAACCGGAACCTGTTACGGCTCAGGACGGTGTAAAAGTAATGCAAGTTATCGAAGCCGCGATTGCGAGTAATGTGCAGAAAAAAATTATTAATTTACAATAAATTATATAGAAATTATTGCCTCACTTAACAGAATTGAAGGTTTTGATCTTAAAAGGGCTTCGACTCCGCTTAGCCTGACAACTGAATTTCAATTAAAACTAACTTGCTAAAAGACCTTTTTGTCATGAAAAACAAAAAAGAATTGTTACCGGAAGAACGTGATCAGCTGCTTAAAACTCTAAAAACCCGTTTTGAGAAAAACATAAACCGTCACCAAAATATGGATTGGGACAAAGTGCAGATAAAACTGGAATCTAATCCTGAAAAATTGTGGTCTCTTAATGAAATGGAGAAAACCGGAGGCGAACCGGATGTTGTAAGCTTTGACGAAAAAACATACGAATACATTTTTTTTGACTGTTCTGCAGAAAGCCCAAAAGGACGCAGAAGTGTTTGTTTTGACAGTGAAGCACAAGAATCAAGAAAAGAATTCAAACCAAAAAACAATGTTATTGACATGGCTGCCGCTATGAGCATTGAACTTTTATCCGAAGAACAATACAGGGAATTACAAAAGCTTGGAAAATTTGACCAAAAAAGTTCCAGCTGGATAAAAACGCCTCCTGAAATTAGAAAACTTGGCGGTGCGCTTTTTTGCGATTATCGTTATGAAACTATTTTTGTGTATCACAACGGAGCTGAATCGTATTATGCTGCAAGAGGTTTTCGGGGAGCACTAAGGGTTTAAATTCACAATTTATAAACAATAACGTTGTATATTTAATAAACAATTGGTTGTTCTTTCGCTTTAAAATAGGAATTCCTTACCTTTGTATATACAAATTTAAAATGTATTTCTGTGATAGATTTCAATCCATTAGCCTTATTCCAAACCAAAGGAAAAATCAAAAAAGTCTATCGTGAGGCAAAAGCTTCCTATTTGAATAGAATTCGTTTTGCTGTTGGAATGTTTTATTTTGGAATGGGTTTAAGTTTTGCCACCTGGGCAAGCAGAATTCCGGATATTAAAACGGCTTTGCATTTAAGCGAGGGAGAATTAGGTTCTGTTCTTTTTGCACTTCCGGTCGGACAATTGATTATCATGCCTTTTTCGGGCAAAATGGTAACTAAATTTGGAAGTCACCGCATTTTGATTTTCTCCTTAATCATGTATGTTTTCAGTCTGACCAATTTAGGTCTGGCGGCAAGTGCGCTTCAGCTTTCCTTGGGATTATTCACCTTTGGTATATTTGGAAACTTAGCTAATATCGCCGTGAACACTCAGGGAGTTTATACTGAAACACTTTTCAAAAAAAACATCATGTCATCCTTTCACGGTATGTGGAGTTTTGCCGGATTTACAGGCGCTTTGGTAGGGCTGGGTATGCTATCACTTCATTTAACTCCTTACCATCATTTTATAATTGTAGGAATTGTTGTTTTGTTGATGGTTGCTTTCAATTTTAAATTTTTGGTTAAAGCAAAAGAAAAAATCAAACCTGCTAAAGAAGGTAAAAAATTATTTACCAAACCGGATAGCTCCTTATTATGGCTCGGAATAATTGGTTTTTGCAGCATGGCAAGCGAAGGCGTTATGTTTGACTGGAGCGGAATTTATTTTAAAGATATCGTAAAAGCTCCGGGTGCTTTAGTAATTTTAGGTTACACTTCTTTTATGATTATGATGGCCAGCGGACGCTTTATCGGAGATGCCATGAATAATAAATTTGGCCGAAAACGCGTCATGCAAATTAGTGGCTGCATGATTTCTTTGGGTCTTTTTACGGCTGTCTTCTTTCCGTACATTATACCTTGTACAATTGCTTTTATGATTGTTGGTCTGGGTGTTTCTACTATAGTCCCTACCGTTTACAGCCTTGCAGGTAAAAACCCTACTGTGTCAGCAGGCGAAGCCTTAACGATAGTTTCGAGTGTCAGTTTCCTTGGATTTCTTATGGGCCCTCCTGTTATTGGGTATGTTGCAGAAACCTTCGGGCTTAAATTTTCTTTTGCCTTTATTGGAATCTTTGGTGTTTTGATTGCTTTTATGGTTTCTAAAATAAAAGTATCAGCATAATCTAAATCATTTCTCAAATTTTATAGGACGATAATTCTGCATACAAGTAATTTTTAACAGGAAAAAACAAATAAAAAGCTTTTTTGTAGTATCTTTGTAATATAATTCACACCTAACTTTAAAGTTATTAATGTTTGAAAAATTTTAATACCACTAATTCTCTTATTTTCAATCATTTATATTTCCAAACTCAATTTGATTTTTTTGACTAAAATTTCTGAAAATTCAAAGTTTCAGTCAAAAAACTATTTACACCCTTTTCCTTTTACAGGAAAAGGGTTTTTTTTAACAAATTTGGTTTCATGCATAAAAAATTATTGGTTCTTACTTTATTTATAACTTTCAAAATTGCTTCTGCTCAGGAAAAAACTATTTTTTCAGGGCTGGTTATCGATTCTAAAACTCAAAGTCCATTAGAAAACACCGTAGTCAGTATTCAAAATTCAACATTGATGCAACTCACCAAAAAAGAGGGAACATTTGAACTGCATTCAGATCTTCCTGGTGAGCAATTACTTTTAGTACACACTCAGGGTTATAAAGATTTACTACTAAAAGTTAATTCCAATTTTGGGCAAAAAGTAAATCTCGGAATCTTAGTATTAGAAGAAGATCAAACAGAAAATTTACAGACAACTATTATTTCGCTTTTAGAAAGCGATTTAAACGAAGATAATACCTCTTCTGAAACTACGTCCGGACTTTTACAATCTTCGAGAGATGTATTTTTACAGGCAGCAGCATTCAACTGGGGTCAGGCGAGATTCAGCGTTCGTGGATTAGACAGTGAAAACGCAACCATGATGCTTAATGGCATGAAAATGAATAAAATTTTTGACGGCAGACCACAATGGAATAACTGGGGAGGATTGAATGATGTACTCAGAAATCAGGACTTTTCAATAGGTGCAGCTCCTTCCGACTATACTTTTGGAGGTATTTTAGGTACTCAGCAAATTTTTACACAGGCATCTGCTTATAGAAAAGGAACCCGAATATCTTTCTCGGGAACCAATACAAATTATAACTGGAGAACCATGGTTACCTATGCTTCAGGAATGAAAACCTCCGGTTGGGCGTATGTCTTTTCTGTTGGAAAACGCTGGGCCGGCGAAGGCTATTTTGAAGGAACGAATTATAATGCAAACTCTTTTTTTATAAGTGTCGAGAAAAAATTAAACCCAAAACATTCTTTAAACTTTACGGGTTTTTACACCCCAAATGCCCGCGGAAAAAACTCGCCAAATACTAATGAAGTTATTAATCTAAAATCTGAGAAATACAATTCTTATTGGGGCTATCAAAATGGTAAAAAAAGAAGTGCAAGAGTAAAAAATGTCGAAGAACCATTGCTGATGCTCAATCATTATTTTAAAATCAATGACCGAACCAATCTAACCTCAGCAATTATGTATCAGTTCGGAAAAATCGGTAACAGCAATATTGATTATCAAAATGCAGACAGTCCTGACCCAACTTATTACAGGAAATTGCCCAGTTATTTTAGTTCACTTTATGCTGCCGACAATGGAGAATTTTCGGGAGAATTTACTCCTGATTACGAAAATGCGGCAATAAATAAAACCTTGTTTTTAGAAAATTCGCAGATTAACTGGGATGCAATGTACAAAGCCAATCAAAAAGCTGTAGCAAATTCTGAAGGAATCATTACAGGATATGAACCTTCAAAAAGCCATTATGTTCTTTATGAAGACAGAACCGACGACAAAACTTTAGCGTTTAACTCAAACCTTACTACACAGCTTACAGAAAACATTTTTTTTAGCGGAGGAATACTTTTTAAGAATCTAAAATCACATAATTTTCAGAATCTTCTGGATTTATTAGGCGGTGAATATTTTGAGGATATTGATTTATTTTATAAAGGAGACCAATCTCAATCGGATCTAAAAAACCCGGATCGTGAGGTAAAAACCGGTGATACTTATGGCTATAATTTTAATTTTTATGCTACAACGGCAGAAGCTTTTACGCAGTTTCGATTTGTGTACAGAAAAGTTGATTTTTACTTAGGAAATTCTTTTTCAACTTCTAAATACCAAAGAGAAGGTTTATACCAAAACGGCATTTATCCGGACAATTCATTCGGCAAAAGTGAAAAAGTAAATTTTGAAAATTTCGGATTCAAAGGCGGACTTAACTATAAAATTTCAGGAAAACAATGGCTGTTTTTTAGTGGAATGCATCAAACCAAAGCGCCTTCTCTCCGAAATACTTTTTCTAATTCGAGACTAAACAATTCAATTGTAAACGGAATCGAAAACGAAACTATAAGTAGTGCTGATCTCAATTATGTTTACCATTCCCCAAAACTAAAAATGCGTATTTCAGGTTATTATGCATTGATAAAAAATACCACAAAAACATCCTTCTTTTATGCCGAAGGAATTTTTGATGACGGAGCCGGCTATGACAATACAGATGCTTTTGTGAGTCAGACACTGACCAATTTAGACAAGAAAAACATCGGTGCTGAATTAAGCTTTGAGTATCAGGTTTCATCTACTCTTAAAAGTATTTTCTCAACTGCTTACGGAAGTTACACCTATAGCAGCAATCCAAATGTTTTGATTACCAATGATGCCAATGCAGCGGTTGCAGATACGGAAAACACATTTGATTTTGGTAAATCCTTACTCAAAAATTACAAACAATCCGGTATGCCGCAACAGGCTTTTTCATGTGGAATAGAATATCGTGATCCTAAATTCTGGTGGATTTCTGCTAATCTCAATTACATTACAAACAGTTATGTCGATGTTTCTCCAATTTCAAGAACCTCCCGGTTTTATATCAATCCTGCCAGTGGTTTTAATTTTCCAGAGGCTTCAGAAGAACGGGCAAAAATGCTGTTAAAACAAGAAAAACTAAATCCTGTATCACTCTTAAATATGACCGGTGGAAAATCCTGGCGCATTTACAATAAAACAATCGGCCTTTTTGCCAGTGTTAACAATATACTTGATTTTAAATATAAAACAGGCGGGTTTGAGCAGGCAAGAAATTCAAACTTCAGAGAATTGAATCAGGATGTTTCCAGCGGAACTCCTTCTTTTGGATCCAAATATTTTTATGGCTACGGAAGAACTTATTTTGTCAATATGACTATTAATTTATAATTTAAAAATCCTTTTTTCAAATGAAAATCAGCTATAAAAGTTTCATATCAATATTATTCCTATTCCTTTTTTGTAATTGTAATGAGGATGTCAACGTTCCAAAATTAAAATGCACGCAACCTGATTTAATCGTAAACAGAACTGTTGAAAATGTGCTGAAAACGGCAACCATTACTGCTACAAAATATGTTTACGATGATATAATTGAAGCTTATGTAATTTCAAGTGATGAAAACGGAAACTTTTTTAAAATCCTGTATCTTCAAACTCTGGCGACAGACACCAAGCCAGCTGTTGGATTCAGCATTGCTATAGATGCGACAAACACTTTTATAGATTATCGTGTTGGAAATAAAGTGTACATCAAATTAAAAGACCAGTTTACCGATTTATTTTATGGAGGAATGCGAATTGGAAGTCTATACGAAGGCAATTCAGGAGCCGCTTCGGTAGGGAGAATTTCCCAAAATGATTATAAAAAAGTAGTACATGCTTCGTGTACGATGCTCGATGAAGATCAATTAGTCAATTCAATTTCTATTGAAGAAGCTTTAGACGACAGTAAACTAAACACGCTTATTGAATTGTCTGATGTTCAGTTTTTGGAAGCAGCTATTGGCCGTCATTATTTTGAAGAGGCGAATAATGTAGGAGGATCTACCAACTGGGGCTTAAGGGATAAATCCGGAAATCAGATCATTTTCAGAACCAGTAGTTTTGCTGATTTTTCAGACCATTTAGTTCCTGAAGGCAGCGGAAAAGTACGCGGAATTTTAACCAAATATGCTTCCGATTATCAATTAATGATCCGTTCAGAAAAAGATGTTGTTATGGATGGAAAAAGCAATATTCCTTTTTTTACCGAAGATTTTCAAACGGTTACCAATAATGTCAATTTTGCATTACCAGATTGGAGCAATATCGTAGAAAAAGCTTCAAAATTATGGAGAACTATGGTTACCTCCGGAAACGGTTATGCAGAATTTAACACTACAAGTACAACAGCTGCCCAGAATATTGCCTGGCTGGTAACGCCAAAAATTAATTTAACTCAATATAAAAATACGGTATTGTCTTTTAGAAGTGCACAACATGACTTAAAAGTCGATTCGGCTTTGAACACTTTAGAAGTTTACATCTCAACCAATTTTGACGGATCAAATGTAACCAAAGCCACCTGGATAAAACTAGATGCAAAAGTAGCGTCACTTTCTACACCAACAAGACAATTTATTAGTTCCGGAGGGATTGATTTATCTGCTTATTCAGGAAATGTCAATATTGCATTTAAATATACCGGATCAGGAAAAGATAAGACGTTAAATGGAGCGTTTATGGTTGATGATGTAAAAATGTTTGGAGAAAAAAAATAGCTAATAAATAAACATGAAATAATAATTAATTCAAGTTCGTAGTTAATGGCTTTGTTTAATTGTAATCCAAAAACAAATAAAGTTAGTTAATAAATTTTTTAATCTGTACTTTAAAGAAGCACCCAAAATAATAAACACCCTTAAAATCAATAATAAACCAGTTAAAATTTAGAAAATATAATAGATTGCAAAGTACAAATGGTTTATGAATTAATTTTAAAAATTATTTTAATCATAAATTGTTAATTTTTTATAGAATTTTGTATTTTGGTCGTCCCAAATCAATTGCAATTCTCATGAAAAAAATCTACTTGTTTGCCATTATAACAATGGTATCTTCAATCAGTTTGATGTACAGCCAGGATAATCCTGTGAAACTTAAACAAATTAACATTGTAAAAACAAATTACCAAAATTCTAAAGACGGTGAAATTGTAAACAAAACAGTCCTTTTTAAAGACGGAAAAATTGAAAGCATCACAACTTCAGATGTTATTCAGAAATTCTTTTACAATAAAAATGGATTACTGGATATGACCGTGAAGGATAAAATTGGGAGCGATTGGAAAGAAGTTATCAATTACACTTATGACGCAGATAACAACATTACAAAATTTGTAAACAAGTATCACGAAGGTAATGACTACATAACCAAAACCGTGACCTTTTCATACGACGGAGCAAGAATAAAAGCTATAACAAAGAAAAGTACAAATCACCAGAATATCCTTGAAGATATTGAATATATTGTAGAAAACGGCATTATTGTAAGACGCACCTCACGTGACAGAAACAAGGCCATTATTGGTAAAATTGAATATGTTTATGTAAATGACAACGTATCAAAACACAAGGGACTTGTTGGAGATAAGATCTCTAAAACGTATACTTTTGATGATAAAAAGTCTGTAGATCAGTTAATCGTTCAGAATTTGTTTGGCGATAATTATAAAGTTATTGTTCCAATGATTTCATATCATGAAAATGAATTTAGCTTTGAAACAATATCTTATAATAATGAAGTAAATTTCAGCCCTACTTCAACTGCTTTGGTTGCCGTAAGCAGAAAGTACAAATACAATAAATTAAATTTTCCCATTTCGTGCTCTCAAATTGAAGAAAACGGAATTGTAAAAACAGAAAAAACATTTATTTACGAATAAACACTGTATTTCAGTTTACTTTAAACCATTTAGAAAATTAATTTTCTAAATGGTTTTGTTTTTATACAAGGTCTGCAACAATTTCTTAAATAGAACTTAAAAACAATATTCTATAAGTGTTAGTAGTTTACAAATCATTAAATTTGCACCTTATTCAAAGCTATGTTAGAAAAAGAAGTTATAAATTTTGAGAAAACAGCTATTGTTGGTATTGTAACTCAAAATCAAAGTGAAGAAAAACTTAACGAATATCTGGATGAATTAGAGTTTTTGACTTTTACCGCCGGCGGTGAAGTGATTAAACGCTTTTCGCAAAAAATGGAACGCCCTAATCCTAAAACTTTTGTTGGTACGGGAAAAATAGATGAAATTAATCTTTTTGTAAAAGAAAACAATATATCAACTTTAATTTTTGATGATGAATTAACGCCTTCGCAGCAAAAAAATATTTCTAAAATTATAGATTGTAAAATTCTGGACAGAACCAATCTTATCCTGGATATTTTTGCTCAAAGAGCCGAAACATCGTATGCAAGGACGCAAGTAGAACTGGCACAATGTCAATATTTACTGCCAAGACTTTCTGGTCTATGGACACACCTTGAGCGTCAAAAAGGGGGTATTGGTATGCGTGGTCCGGGTGAAACTGAGATTGAAACAGACAGACGTATCGTGCGTGACCGAATTTCGCTTTTGAAAGATAAAATCAAAACCATTGACAAACAAATGGGTGTTCAGCGAAGCAATCGTGGTGCGATGGTCAGAGTTGCTCTGGTTGGCTATACCAATGTTGGAAAATCTACCTTGATGAATGCTATTGGTAAAAGCGATGTTTTTGTTGAGAATAAATTGTTCGCAACCTTAGATACTACGGTTCGAAAAGTGGTGATTAAAAACCTGCCTTTTTTACTTTCGGACACAGTAGGTTTTATTAGAAAATTGCCAACTCAATTGGTAGATTCTTTTAAAAGCACACTTGATGAAGTTCGCGAAGCCGATTTATTGCTACACATTGTAGACATATCACATCCTGAATTTGAAGATCATATTGCCTCTGTAAATCAGACTTTGCAGGATATTAAAGCACATGAAAAACCGGTTATTATGGTTTTCAATAAAATTGATGCTTACAAACATCTGACGATTGATGAAGATGACTTGATGACTGAAAAGACACCAAGACATTTTACACTTGAGGAGTGGAAAACAACCTGGATGCATCGTTTAGGCGAAGATAATGCTCTGTTTATTTCGGCAGCCAATAAAGAGAATTTCGAAGAATTCAGGGAAAGGGTTTACGAAGCTGTCCGACAGATTCATATTACCAGATTTCCTTATAATAAATTCCTGTATCCGGATTACAAGGATGCGATTGAGAAGGAAGAAGAATAAAAATTCATGATATTGTAGTGCAAAAAAAGTAATTTATATTTTATTAAATCATAGATAAAAAACAAAAAGGCTGCTGAAAATTTTTCAGCAGCCTTTTATTATTGCTTTTAAAACTTTTAAAATCCGAAACTAATTCCTAATCCAAAAACTTGTCTCGTTTGAAATCCCCTGAAAGCATTATCATCGTAAATGGCCTGGAATGAAAAATTGGCTGATAGGTATTTATTAACTTTCATAATGACATTTAAAGAGTAATCCATATCAACATTCTGTGGATCTTCTAAATAGTTTGAATAAACATTCAGGGTATTTTCTGCAGTTACGTTGGTCATAATAGCCAGTTTGTAATAAATCGAGGAATAAAAACCTAATTCGTAACGTACACTTTTATTGGTATCGACTCCAAAATAAGTTCCATCTACGTAACCAGTTCCTGAAGTATAAGCATTATCTACAAAAGTGAATTTTGAAGTTAATGGTGCAAAGTTTATTTTTAGATTGGCATCTTTTGACCAGTAAATACCAGGACCAGTAGTCAGATACCCCGGAGATAAAAACTTAGTACTTTCGGTTCTGATTTCTTTTCCGTTACTATCCTGACCATAAATATATCCTGTTGTGAACTGTGTTCTAAAATTCAAAAAATAGGAGTAATACCATTCTCCAAAAGCTTTTTTCCCTACAATAGAGTTAAATTCTAAACGGTCATCCGTCTTTTTTGCGAAATCAGCCGTTTTAGTCTGTAAAAGCCCATAAGAAGCCAGGATTTTGTTATCCCAGGTTATATCGTCTTTTTTGTAATTGAAGTCGTAATTAATTCCAAGAGTCCCTGAAAAACTGTCTTCTCCTCCTGCAATCCAGTTGTTGAAACTCGATTGATTTAACAACAGTGATACGGTTCCTTTGGTTTTCCAGCCTTCATCTACAACAGTATCGTTTATAATTTTAACTGCTTTTTCAGTATTCTGAATTAATTCTTTTTCGGTGTTTTGTGCCTGAACTAAAGCTAAATTTGCTAAAACGAAGAGTAATACAAGTATCTTTCTCATGGTTGTTTAGTTTAAGTGTATTAACAAATATAGTACTAAAAACGCTAAAGCTCGAGAGTTTATTGGGTTATAAAGAAAGTTATTTCTTAGATTCTTTATATAAGGGTACCGCAGAACATGCCTCTCCATACATAATGCTTCTGGCAAAAGGCTGTAAATATGTTGTTGCCAAAATATAAGCGCGCATAGGTACCGGTTTTTTGGAACAGCCTTTTACAATAACAGGTTTGTTTTTGTATGCCGAATAATCAATTGTTGATAAAATTTCTTCGTACAAACTTCCGTCCAGATCTTCTATAGTTCCATTGACTGTTTTTTTGGCAAAAGGAGCTAATTGTACTGCTACTAAAATTAGAGCCCAGGCAGGTATTATAGCATCTGTACTACAATTTACCGCCACATACTGATCCTGATATTGTGTCCAGTCATGATTTTTAAGATGCTCCCTAAAGTCTTTTTCTTTTAATAAAAATCCTTCCAGAAGCCATTGCGAAATGTCAATCTGTATACGCATTCCTTTGGGATAATAATCCTCCAGATCAAAAACTTCTAAGGCGCTGTTGGCAACTTTATTTATAATTTCTTCCATTTTTTAGTCTGAAAGTCGAAGGTGGAAAGTCATAAAGTCTTTGTACTTTCAGACTTTATGACTTTCAACATTATGACTATTTTTTAAAGCATTCCTAATTCTAACTTTGCTTCTTCGCTCATTAAATCTTTACTCCATGGCGGATCAAAAGTAATTTCTACCTCAACATCTTTTATGTGTTCGATTGTTTTTACTTTTTCCTCTACCTCTCTTGGTAAGCTTTCTGCAACCGGGCAGTTTGGAGATGTTAAAGTCATCAGGATTTTTACTTCGTAATCCGTATTCACCATTACATCATAAATCAATCCTAATTCATAAATATCTACAGGAATCTCAGGATCGTAAATCGTTTTTAAAACTTTTACAATTGATTCTCCTAATTCGTTTGTGTCTATTTCTTGTTCCATTTTTATTATTTGATTTTTACCATATAAGTTATATAAGTTCATTTAATTTTTGAAATCTAATTTGTGTCGCATATTAAAAGCTCATTTAAGAACTGAACTTAAATTTCCTTATATAACTTTATCGTTTAATTTCTATTTTTCTTAATCTTTGAGCCAACGGTATAATTCATTGACGTATGTTTTTTGGCCTTCGTGATAAATATTTGTAACGTTAAAGTTTATCATTAGTCCTATTGGAGACTTTAAAAGTTTCATATAAGACATTAATTTGGCAATATGAACTGGAATAATTTTATCAACAGATTTTAATTCAAGAACTAAGCAATTTTCTATGAATAAATCACATCTTAAATCTGATTCCAATACTAAGCCTTTATATTCAACCGGAATAATCAACTCAGATTGAAAATTAATTCCTCTTAAAGATAATTCTCTTATCAAACACTGATGATAAATGTTTTCTAAAAGTCCTGCACCAATATTTTTATGAACTTCAATCGCTGCCCCATTAACCTGATAAATTAAATCAGTCAAATATTTCTTTGTTATCATGTAATTTTTTCACAATAATAAGAAATAAAAAAGAACGATAAAACTTACTTTTTGTTTTTCGCCATATAACTAATAAAGTTCATTAAATCTTATATGAATTTCGTTTTTAGTAAGCTAAGTAAACACAAAGCTTATATTTTCTAATATGAACTTATATGGTTAAAAAAACTTTTAATTTTTGTTTTTTGAATCAAAAGCCAAAGCGTACATTTTGATGTTTTTTATCATTGAAACCAAACCGTTGGCGCGGGTTGCCGATAAATGTTCTTTTAAACCAATTTCGTCTATAAATTGCGTATCAGCATTTATAATGTCTGATGCTTTTTGATTGGAGAAAGCACGAATTAAAATTGCGATTATACCTTTGGTCAAAATTGCATCACTATCTGCGGTGAACACGATTTTATCGTCTTTTTGTTCTCCCTGTAGCCAGACTTTCGACTGACATCCTTTGATTAAATTTTCGTCGGTTTTGTATTCTTCTTTAATTAACGGAAGACTTTTTCCTAATTCGATGATGTATTCGTAACGTTGCATCCAATCATCAAACATCGAAAACTCGTCTATTATTTCATTTTGTATTTCTTTAATTGTCATAACTATTCTTTAACAAAATCAGTCAGTAAATTGACCAGTTTTTCAATTTCTTTTGGTGGAAAACCATTGTCAAAACCTTGTGTTTCGTAGGTTTTCTGATTTTGGGTTATTTTTAAGTTTCCAATTGCAGCGCCATCATGAAAACGTTTTTCGGTTGGTGCTTTCAATGTTGGAATTTTTTCTAAATCTATCTTTTCAAATTCGGTTACAATTTTTTCCCAATTTGCCTTATTAATTTTATTTTCTACCGTTTGTGCATCTCTTCCTTTGGTAACTAAAACCGTTTGATTTTGAATCACTATCTTTTTGTAATAACCTCTTGACATTGCCGAATATTCGATCACTGTTGATGACAGATCGATTTTCTTTTGGCTTGAACAGCCTGATCCGATAAAAATCGTTAGAAGTAAAAAAGATACAATTCTCATAAGATACTCTTTTTAGCTTAACATTGTTTTTGCTTTTTTAATGGCTTCAACCATTACATCAATTTCTTCTTTGGTATTGTAAAAAGAAAAAGATGCACGAATGGTTCCCGGTATGCAAAAGAAATTCATAATTGGCTGTGCACAGTGATGTCCGGTACGAACTGCAATTCCTAATTTATCAATGATTGAACCAATATCATAAGGATGAATCCCGTCAATATTAAACGAAACTACCGAAGCTTTATTTTTTCCGTTTCCATAAATTCTCAAACCTTCAATTTCCAACAATTGTCTTGTAGCGTGTTCCAAAAGTTTGTTTTCCTGAAGCTGTATATTTCCAAAGCCAATGTTGTTTAAATAATCAACAGCAGTTCCTAATACGATTCCACCAGCGATATTTGGGGTTCCGGCTTCAAATTTATGAGGAAGATCGGCATAGGTTGTCTTTTCGAAAGTTACTTCTTTAATCATCTCCCCTCCACCCTGATAAGGAGGAAGTTTGTTTAGCCACTCTTCTTTTCCGAACAAAATTCCGGTTCCGGTTGGTCCGCACATTTTGTGTCCTGAAAAAGCGTAAAAATCACAATCCAAATCCTGAACATCCGGTTTCAAATGCGGAACAGCCTGTGCACCATCAATTAAAACAGCAGCTCCCACGGCATGTGCTTTAGCAATCATCTCCTTAACCGGATTGATTACTCCCAAAGCATTCGAAATATGGTTTACCGTAACGATTTTAGTTTTCTCAGATAATAATGATTCGTATTCGCTAATGATCAGCTCGCCTTCTTCGTTTATCGGAATCACTTTAAGTACAGCTCCTGTTTTTTCGCATAACATTTGCCAGGGCACAATATTACTGTGATGTTCCAGAGAAGAAACCAAAACTTCGTCTCCCGGTTTTAAAATAGAAGCAAATCCATTAGCTACTAAATTGATTCCGTGTGTTGTTCCCGAAGTAAATAAAACCTCATGAGAAAATTTGGCATTTATATGATGTTGCAATTTTACACGTGAAATTTCATAAGCATCAGTTGCTAACTGACTTAAAGTATGAACTCCACGGTGAATATTAGCATTTATTTCCTGATAGTATTTCGCTTCGGCATCAATCACAACTTGTGGTTTTTGCGAGGTTGCCCCGTTGTCGAAATATATTAATGGTTTTCCGTTTACTTTTTCAGAAAGTATGGGAAAATCAGCTCTTATTTTTTGAATATCCAGCATAATTTATTTAGAAAAATTCTATTTTACAAAAGTACTAAAACTAAATTGTTTTATCCGCCAATTCTATCATTTCCTTTTATACTACTATCAATTGCCCCAGTGACAATATTAATTAACGATTGCGTCTAATTATTTTAACGCATAAAAAAATCTATTTTTTTAATTTCAAAGAAGGCGTTTCTTATTTAAAAATATAAAACTTAAAAAACCGATACACTTAAAAGTCTATCGGTTTTGTATTTATAAATCCTGCTTAAAAATTATTTCTTAGCTACAAACCTCGAATCAGTTTCCATAACAGTTCCGCAATTATCGCAGGTTCTTAATTCTTCTGAATTGTAGAAATGTTCAAAATGGGGCAGGAAATCTTTTTCGATATTGTGCAGTTCGAAAAATACTTCATATAATTTATGGTTGCAGTTGTCGCAATGCCAAAGCAAGCCATCTGTATAACCTAATCCTGCACGTTTTCGTTCAATCACCAAACCAATAGACCCCTCGGAACGAACCGGAGAATGTGGCACTTTTGCTGGATGCAAATACATATCTCCTGCATTTAGAACCATTTCTTTGCGCTTACTATCTTCCTGAATCACTACTTTTATGTTGCCTTCCAATTGGTAAAAAAGCTCTTCGGTTTCGTTATAATGGTAATCTTTTCGGGCATTTGGTCCTGCTACAATCATCACAATATAATCACCGGAGTCTACATATAAATTTTTATTCCCAACAGGCGGTTTTAGTAAATGACGATTTTCGTCTATCCATTTAGTCAGGTTGAAAGGTTTTGCTATGGCCATTTTTTTTAAATTTCTGAGAGGCTAAGTTAAGGAAAATTGTAGAGACGCACAGCAGCGTCTTTCGTTTCAATTAATTTTATCATATCATGCAGCCGCTCTGCTGTTCGTCTCTACGTTACATTTCTTTTATCAGATAAATATAAACCGGTAAATGGTCACTGAAACCCACTTCATTTGTGCTGTGCCGCAATGGATATCCTTTGTACTTTCCTGAATTTTGAATGAGATACGGTTTATTGAAAATTCCGGCTTTCCAGAATTTGAAGGATGAAAAATCAGGTTTTATGAGCGATTGTGTGATGATGATCTGGTCAAAAATATCCCAGGAATCCCGAAAAGCTGTTGTTCCCATGCCACGTTTTGCCATTTCTTCAAACGGATTGTAAGTACCAAATTCAGGAACTTCCGTTTTTTTGGCTTTTGCTCCCAAAGCTGTTTTTATACTTTTATTATAAGGACCATCGTTCAAATCGCCCATCGTAATCACTTTTGCATTTGGATTAATTTGCTGCAAGGAATCGATTATTCTTCGGTTTAATTTTCCTGCGGCTTCGCGATATTCGCTTGTTGCTTTTTCACCTCCGGAACGTGAAGGCCAGTGATTGACGATAATACTGATTTCTTCTCCTTCTAAAAAACCGGTTATCAAAAGCTGATCACGGGTGAAAACTCGATTGTTTTGAACTGTCTTCGTAATTTCTTCATCCGGTGATTCTTCTTTTTCCGCTTCTTCTACACCTTTATTTTTCAATATATATAAAGGTATGTTTGAAAAAGTAGTGGGTTTAAAAAATTTCTTCTGATACAATAAAGCCACATCTATTCCGCGTTTGTCGGGCGAATCAAAATGGATGATGCCATAATCAAAGGACAATAATCCAGGCTGTTTGACCAAATCTTCCAGAACACCTCTGTTTTCAATCTCTGAACCTCCAATAAAAACGGGCGCGTTTGGATTTTCCGGCTTTCCAATTTCTGATATAACTTTTGAAAGATTCTGTAGTTTCTGATTGTATTTTTCTGTTGTCCAGTTTTGACTTCCCAAAGGTGTCCATTCATCATTATTGGTGTAAATATCATCAATCGTGTCAAAAAGATTTTCGAAATTGTAAAAAGCTGCTGTATGGATTACATATTTTTTAGCCTGACCAAAAGACGTAATTGAAAAAAAGAAAATCAAAAAAATTCTAAGTATTGTTATTTGCATAAAAATGGGGTTTTAAATCGCTGAAATTAATGAAATTTTATATTTGTAAGAAATTTCAAGTGATTTTATTTTTTTTAATCTCTATCTTTGTTATCAATAAATCAAAAGCCAAAAAGAAAATGAATACAAGCAGATTCCTTCCTATAAACAGCCCTTTTGCTTTTTATAAATTCGTATTCCTTATTTTTGCTCTACAATCCTTTACCTGTCAATCACAACAAAATATGATAACACCACCTTATTTACAAAAAGGAGATACTGTCGCTCTTTTGGCAACAGCCCGAAAAAATATCGATGATAATTTAAAACCTACCATAGATTTACTAAAAAGCTGGGGATTAGAAGCTGTAATCGGAAGTTCAATTGGCCTGGATTTCCATCAACTGGCAGGAACAGATGAACAGCGTGCTGCCGATTTTCAAAAGCAGCTGGATAATCCGAAAATAAAGGCGATTTGGTGTGTGCGAGGCGGTTACGGAACTGTCAGAATGCTGGATTTACTGGATTTTACCAAATTTAAACAACACCCAAAATGGGTTGTTGGTTTTAGTGATGTGACGGTTTTGCACAATCATTTAAATACAATGGGTTACAAATCGATTCACGGCGTAATGCCGGTTACGATTCCGCGTGCGACTCCGGCTGCGATCAGTTCGATGAAATCGGCTTTGTTTGGTGAGCCTTTGTCTTACTCAGTTGCACCACATCTTATGAACCGTTTTGGTCAGGGGACGGGAGAATTGGTGGGTGGAAATCTTTCTATCTTATACAGCTTATTAGGATCACCATCGGCAATTGACTGCAAGGACAAGATTCTCTTTATTGAAGATTTAGACGAATATCTCTATCATATTGATCGTATGATGATGAATTTACGTCGAAATGGATGTATCGAGAACCTGAAAGGAATCATTATTGGCGGTATGACCAAAATGAAAGACAATGAAGTTCCGTGGGGGAAAAATGCACTTGAAATTATTGATGATGTAACCAAAAAGTACAATATTCCTGTAATCTTCAATTTTCCGGCCGGACATATTCAGGACAATCGTGCGCTGGTTATGGGAAGTACGATTTCTATTGAAGTGAATGCTTCAGGGAGTACTGTTGTTTTTAAGTAAAAGCTAGGAGTTATTTTAATACATATCAATAAATGGAAGATTTAGCTAAAAAAAGATTCGTAATTGATGTAGACTTGGCTCCCACAGTTGATGCAGTTTATACTGGTATGTGCTTAATAGCAAACTTAGAAATAATCATGCTGCTAAGTTTTGATGAAGAAAAAGAAGAGTTTGATGGATTTACCATTGTTAAAAATAATGATGTTGAGAAATATCGAACTTGGAATCGGAATGATTATTTAGAATTAAAAAACGATAATTCTAAAGATTTAATAGAAAAAATTGATTTGGATAAGTTTTTAGATATTAAAAGTTCATTAAAAAGTCTAACGTCTAAATTAGTGACTTTATTTACATATGGAGATGAGGATTCTTTCTATCTCGCAAAAATTCTATCTGTAAAAAATGATTGTGTTGAATTACTTTTAGTTGACCAATATTCTGTTTGTAACGAAATTAAAGTAATTAAAATCAACGACATAAGCTATATTGGTTTTGATACACAATACGAAAGAAAATATTCAAAAGTATTGCAAACAATTTAGATGTAAATTCGTCCTCAACTCATAACACGTAATTTCAAAAATGGCAGAACACAACGAACTCGGAAAAAAAGGTGAAGATCTTGCCGTAGAATATCTGCTTCAAAATGATTATAAAATTTTAGAACGAAACTGGATTTTTCAAAAAGCCGAAATTGATATTATTGCTAAAAAAAATCAATTTTTGGCCGTGATAGAAGTAAAGACCAGATCGAGTTTAGATTATGGTTCTCCGCAGGATTTTGTGAAACCAAAAAAGATTCAGCTTCTCATAAAAGCAGTAAATGCCTACATAAACGATAGGGAAAAGGATTTTGAAGATGATTTAGAAATTCGTTTTGACATTATTGCTATCCATAAAACCGAGGAAACATTTGCTATTGAGCATCTTACTGACGCATTTTATCATTTTTAACATAATTTTTCATTGTTATATTTGTAACAAATTGTTTTTTTATTTATCTTTGCAGAGATTTATAACATCAAACAACAACCAAACTAACACAATTACGTTCAAAAAACAATTAAAGATTATGAAAACCGTTTCTTCTATTGTAGAAAATTACATCAAGACTAAGCCATTTTTACTCAATGCTCTTTCTCTTGGAATTATTAACCTGACTTCTTTGTCGCGCAACATCATGACCGAACTGGAAAGCGAATTTGGTAAAGAAGTAAAACAAGGCGCTGTAGTAATGTCCCTAAAAAGACTGACAGAAGAGTTAGATTTTAAACTGAACCACAAAATCAACAAGGTCATTAAAAACATTGGAGAAATTACAGTTCGTTCTGAATTGACAGATTACACTTTTGCAGCTTCTGACACTGTTTTAAACAAGCAGGCTGATTTGATTTCTGATATTAACGTGCTGTCTGATATTTTTTATACCTCATCACGTGGCGTAAACGAAACTAATATCGTAGTAAGTAGCAGTATCAACCATTTAGTTGAAAAACATTTTATCCGCGAAAAACTGATTCAGAAATTGGATAACCTGGCCTCAATTACTGTAAAATTACCAAAAGAAAATATTGTAGTTCCCGGGATTTATTATTTCATTTTTCAGCGTTTGGCGTGGGAAGGAATTATTATCAATGAAGTAATTTCGACTTCTAATGAATTCACAATCTTAGTAGGAGAAGAACAAGTTGATGTTGCTTTTAAAGTAATCAAAGATTTGAAAAATTAATTTCTTTTGAGAAAAACCCCAATCAAAAAAAAATAAAAAAAAGACAATATACGAAGAGACTGTTCATACAGTCTCTTTTTTTATGCCGTTTCGCAAGTAGCATTGTGCAGAACCGGAAAATTACATGAATTGGCTATAAAACACAATTGATTCGCTTTTATATGCAGCTCTAAAGCTTCCTGCATTTTATCTGCATTTGCAATCTTCACTTTCGGATGTAAACGAACTTCTGTAAAGCGACCACTTCCATCGGCAGTAACTTCGAGTGTTGCTTCGGCATTATCGGTATATTCTAAAATTTCAATTCCGTTTTGGGAACACACATATAAATACGACATCATGTGGCAGGAAACCAAACTGCTTAAGAGCAAATCCTCAGGATTGTATAATTCGGGATCTCCTTTAAAAGCTTTTGCGGCTGAAACGTCTAAAATGGGTTTTCCTTCGATTTTAATTTGATGGGTTTTGCTGTAGAATTTTGAGGTTTCCTCTTTATCTGTTTTTGAAGTCCACTTTAGGTGTGCTTTGAAGTGATGTTTAAATAGCATTTTTGATTTTTAGAATTATTTCTTGCAATTCCTTTTCAGCGGGGATTTTATTAGCAATAGTTTTTATTATCAAAAATCCTTCATTTTTTGATAATACCCTGATTTCTAAATATTTTTTTTCATTCCTGTGAAGCTTTATTTCAGTAATGTCTTTTAGTAAAATTCTATTTTTAATTTTCAAAAAACCAATATGATTGATAAATATACCGCTTTTTATTTCGCCATTCTTTATTTCTACACAGTGAGATATTTACAATAAATTATAGATAATATATAGTAAAATTAAATATAGTAACAGCTTAAAATTTTCCTCTAAACTATTACTAAAAATTTTAAAAATTGAAGGGGTTGATAACACTCCAATAAATATCATATAAAAAATAGGATGTACTAATTCTTGCTTGTTTAACCTCATTTATTTAATTTCTTGATTTTCTTTATCTGAATAGTTTCGTTTTTTATAGAATCATTCTGTATTTCAGTATTCTCCATTTTATTATTAATCTCACTTTCGTTTATTGTATCGTTGCTTATTACTGCTGGTTCTCCATCTACAGCTGCTTTTCCCATACAGCTTGTTAAAGTAAAAACTAAACTCAATGAAAATAGGGCGATAGTTTTAATTGGTTTTATTTTAATTCGGTTAAATCTGATTCTTAGTTTATCATATTTAATACTTTCTTCGTTTTCAATCTGATTCAATTTAAAATGTCCACAAATCCTTTCCTGACCTAAATTTTCAGTGAAATATTTCTGAATTTCCGGATTATTCATTTTGGTGAAATCAATTACTGTTTTATTACAAGAGTTACAAAATCTACCGTTTTTATTTGGCGACATTGAATTCCAATTTTCATTACAAGGTTTTGGTATACTTATTTTATTCTCCATAGTATTTTAAAAAGACGATTCAATTTCATTTGACAAAAACTATTCCAGTACCAACCTATTTTTAGGGTTCATCTTCAATTGATAAAATTTACGAGATTTTCTTTTTGGACACTTTTTATTCCTTTTTACTTCAGTTGTTATATTCAAACAAGTTGATTAATTCTGTAATATTTGATTTAATAGATAATTTACTCCCAATTTCAAATATTTCTTCTTCCCATTTTTTCCAATCATCTGCATTTGGGTTATTTAGTTTTATACTTGCATTGATGTTGTTTGTGATGATGTGAAAATTATAAGATATTCCATCTAAAGGAATTCCTTTACCCACATCAAATAAACTAAAATTTGCAATCTCTACAATTTTATCTTGAGTATTCGGCAATATTTCTGTATATAAATCTTTTATCCCTGTGCTGTCGTATAAAAAAATGCCTTGTAATAATTCGTCTGGATTTAGATATTCTCTAAAATTATTTTCATTGAATTTTATTGAAAAAATACCACCCCAACCAATGAACGATCGTGATATCAACACAATCCATATTGATTCGATATTTTTTTCATTTTCTCGCCAACCTTTTTCATTTCTAATTATCTGAATACCATTACTGATTTCAGGAATACCAAGTTTATATGCGAGAGATTTTTCAATATTTTGATATAATTGAAAATCGTCAAGTGCTCTTTTTCGATTAATTTCGTTTCTATTCATTTAGTTAAATTTGATATAACCTGCTACATTCATCATACCATTTCATAAAATTATCTTGATATAATTTAAGTTGCCAATCGACATTCGGTTATCACTAGCTTATACAACTTTATCAAATATAAGAAAGAATCACATAAACTAATTAGGCAATATTATAAATAAAAAAAACCTCGAAATCACAACTTTCGAGGTTTTTTGAGAATTAAACTAACTAAACAAAATTCAAAAGAATTTATTTTTTTACAGAAAACTTAAATGTTGTTTTCGTTTTATAATTTTCTCCCGGATTTAAAACTGTCGTTGGGAAGTTTTTCTGGTTTGGAGAATCCGGATAATGTTCTGTTTCTAAACAGAAACCTGTTCTGTGTGCATAAGTTCCGCCGTTACGCATTGGTAAAGTTCCGTCAAGGAAATTTCCGGAATAGAACTGAATTCCAGGTTCGTCTGTAGTCATTTCTAAAACTCTTCCGCTTGCAGGGTGGTAAACTGTTGCGATAACTGTTTTGCCTTTTTCTGTATTATTTAGTACCCAGCAGTGATCGTATCCTTTTCCTCTTATCAATTGTTCATCTTTAGCATCGATTTCTTTTCCGATTAATTTTGGTTTTCTGAAATCGAATGGCGTATTGGCTACATCCTGTAATTCTCCTGTTGGAATTAAAGTCGCATCTACCGGAACAATTTTATCGGCATTTAAAGTAATCTCGTGATCTAAAATTGTTTTAGAGAAATCCCCCGATAAGTTAAAATACGTATGCTGTGTTAAATTTACAACTGTCTTTTTATCAGTGGTAGCTTCGTAAAGCACCTCAAGTTCATTGTTTTTAGTTAACGTATAAGTCACTACAACTTTTAGATTTCCAGGATAGCCTTCTTCCATATCTTTGCTTAAGTAAGATAATTTCAAAACAGCAGCTTCTCCTGATTTCGCTTCTTCTGCTTTCCATACTGCTCTAAAAAAACCTTCCGGTCCTCCGTGCAGTGCATTAGGTCCGTTGTTTGTAGCCAATGTATATTCTTTACCGTCTAATGTAAATTTACCTTTTGCAATTCGGTTTCCGAAACGTCCGATCAATGCACCAAAGAACGGGTTTGGTTTCATATATTGTTCCAAAGAATTAAATCCTGTTACTACATTTTCAGAAACACCGTCTTTATTTGGCACTTTCAAATCAGTGATAATACCTCCAAAAGTGATGATATCTACTTCCATCCCATTTTGGTTTTTCAGCTTATAGCTTTCAATTTTTTCTCCTTTTGGAGTTGTTCCGTAATCAGATTTTACAATTGTTACAGAATCTTTTGTGTCTTGAGTTATGGTTGCATCCATTTTTTTATCGCTTTTACATTGAACAGAAAGTGTTGTCAAACCGATTATCGTAATTCCGAAAGCACAACGTTTTAATACATTCATAATTTTTTTGGTTTAAAGTTGTAAAGTCAAAAGTCTTAAAGTCAAAAATCTAATGTTGAAAGTTACAAAATTTACCAGGTTTGATTCATTAACATTGGTACTTTTAGACTTTCGACATTAGACTTTTGACTTAATATATTACAATCCGTGTTGAAACGTATGGTAGTACGCTTCGTTGGCATTAATTTTATCTTTAAAATCTCTGATAGTAGTTTTTTCATCAATCACCAATAATTCAATTCCGGCGATATCTGCAAAGTCTTCCATAAACTCAGTTGTAACTGACTGGCTGTACACTGTATGGTGTGCTCCTCCAGCCAAAATCCATGCTGTAGCTGCAATATCCAGGTTTGGTTTACAATCCCATAAAACTCTTGCAACCGGTAATTTTGGCAATTCAGCCATTGGTTTAACCGCAACAACTTCGTTTACGATTAAACGGAAACGGTTCCCCATATCCACTAATGAAACATTGATTGCTTCTCCTGCAGGTGAGTTGAACACCAAACGAGCCGGATCTTCTTTTCCACCAATTCCTAACGGGTGAACTTCGCAAGACGCTTTTCCGTCTGCAATAGATGGACAGATTTCCAACATATGTGATCCTAAAACGTATGATTTTTGTGGTGTGAAATGGTAGGTGTAATCTTCCATGAAAGATGTTCCGCCTTCAAGACCTACGTTCATTACCTTTAATGCTCTCACCATAGCAGCTGTTTTCCAGTCTCCTTCTCCACCAAAACCATAACCATCGGCCATTAATCTTTGTGTAGCGATTCCCGGTAATTGCTTCCAGGCTCCAAGGTTTTCAAATGTATCTGTAAAAGCTCCAAAACCACCTTCTTCAAGGAAAGCTCTTAAACCTAATTCGATTTTTGCTGCTTCTACTAATGAGCTTCTTTGCGCTCCGCCTTCTTTTAAAGAATCTGTTAAGTTATAAGAAGAAGCATAAACTGCTAATAAATCGTTTAATTGTGCATCTGTAACTTTCTCGATATGTTTGGTAACATCTGAAGAATCAAAACCGTTAACTGACATTCCGAAACGGATTTGAGCTTCAACTTTATCACCTTCCGTAACGGCAACTTCACGCATATTGTCTCCAATACGGGCTACTTTAAGGTTTTGAAGTTCATCCCAGCCTAAAGCAACTCTTGTCCAGATACCTAATTTTTTCTGAACTCTTTCGTCTTCCCAGTGACCTACAACCACTTTACGTTTTTTACGCATTCTGGACATGATGAAACCAAATTCACGATCTCCATGGGCTGATTGATTCAGGTTCATGAAATCCATGTCGATAGATCCCCACGGAATTTCAGCATTGTATTGTGTATGCAAGTGGCATAATGGTTTCTTTAAAATGCTCAATCCGCCAATCCACATTTTTGCAGGTGAGAAAGTATGCATCCAGGTAATAAGCCCGATACAGTTTTTAGTGGTGTTTGCCGCTAAACAAACATCTAAAATCTGCGCAGGAGATTTTACTACATCCTTATAAACTACTTTTACAGGAATTTGAGATGATTCACCTAATCCTTTTGCAATTATCTGAGAATGTTCTGCTACTTTTCTTAATGTTTCTTCACCGTATAATTCCTGGCTTCCTACTACAAACCATACTTCTTTTTGAGATATATCAATCATGTTCTTTATTTTGTTTCAGGTTTTCTTTGTTTTAAGTTGTGAAATCGTCGAAAACCTTTGTTATATATTCTTTTGTTATTTTTTGTTTAGATTTATTTCATCTTCCATGTTTCACGTTCCAACAACTTGAAACAAAAAAACATGAAACCTGAAACAAATTTATTATTGTCCGTAATACGAATCCTTCCCGTGTTTACGATTGTAATGCTTCTTTATTAATGAATCTTTCAGTCTTGGTGCGTTCGGGTTTATTTGTAAAGTCAGATACGCCATTTCAGCAACTACTTCAAGAACTTTACTGTTATAAACCGCTTTTGCCGCGTTTTTCCCCCAGGCAAACGGACCGTGATTTCCAATTAAAACCATTTCTACTTCTTCGTACGAAAGGTTTTTTTCTTTGAAACAATCCAAAATCTGAATTCCGGTATTGTGTTCATAGTTTCCTTCAATCAATGAATCTGCCATTGGCGGCGCGCACGGAATATCAGCAGTTAAATGATCTGCATGTGTTGTCCCGAAAATCGGAATATCACGCTGCGACTGCGCCCAGGCCACAGAATAGGTTGCGTGTGTATGCGCAACACCTCCAATATTTGGCCAGTTTTTGTATAAGTAAGCATGCGTTTTAGTGTCTGATGATGGACGCATGGTTCCTTCGATAATGTTGTTGTCAAAATCGACAATCACAATATCTTCCGGTTTTAAGTCTTCGTAAGGAACACCGCTTGGTTTAATGGCAAAAACACCATTTTTTCTGTCCACAGCACTTACATTTCCAAAAGTGTAAACCACCAAATTCAATGCATTTAACTGCATGTTGGCCTCATAACATTCTTGTTTTAAATCTTTATAAAGAGAACTCATTTTCTGTAATTTTAATAGATGGATCTGCAAAAGCACTAAGCTGGTCGTAAGCAATAAGCAGTTTGTTGTAAGCTGCTACTTTGTCAAGTTGCGGTGTGTATTCACTTTCAAAAGGGCTTCCCATTTTTTGACTGGCTTCAATCACATTTGGATAAATTCCCGAAGCTACAGCAGCATAAATTGCAGCTCCCAAAGCTGGAGCCTGATCTGATAGGGCTACTTTAATTGGTTTGTTTAAAACGTTTGCCAAAGTCTGCATGATAAAAGGAGATTTACGGGCAACACCACCAATACCGATAACGCTGTCAATTTTTACACCTTCTTCTTCAAAACGATCCACGATTTTTTTAGATCCAAAACAGATTGCGTTTACTAATGCTTTAAAAATATGAGGCGCTTTTGATCCTAAAGATAAGTTTGAAATGGCGCTTTTTACTTCCTGATTCGCATCCGGAGTTCTGCGTCCATTGATCCAGTCTAAAGCGGTTGGTACACTTTCAGACAACGGAATCTTTTCAGCTTCTTTTGTTAATTCTACAATTAATTTATCACTGAATTCTTCTCTTAACTGTTCTTTTTGAGCGTCATTTAAAAGAGATGAAGCACCTAATAATTGTTCAGTTGGCCACATAAGCAATTCTTTGTACCAAGCCAGTAAGTCACCAAAAGCAGATTGTCCTGCTTCAAGACCAATATAACCCGGAATCACAGATCCGTCAACCTGACCACAAATACCGCGAACGCTTTTTGTACCCACTTCGTCATAAGAACCAACCAAAATATCGCAGGTTGAAGTTCCCATTACGCGAACCAAAGTATTTTCGCCAATTTTAGCCCCAACAGCTCCAGAATGTGCGTCAAAAGTTCCAACAGCTATAACTGTATCTGTCGTAAGTCCTAAGCGTTCTGCCCATTCTTTGCTTAATTTTCCGGCAACTAAATCTGAAGTATAGGTTTCATCGTATAAATTTCCGCGAAGCGTTGCTAAATACGGATGTAATTTTTCTAAGAATTCAACTGGCGGCAATCCGTTCCAGTCTTCGTGCCACATTGCTTTGTGACCTGCTGCACAACGGCTCCTTTTGAATGTTTTTAAATCTTTGTCTTCAATTAACAAATACGTCATTAAATCGCAATGCTCTAACCACGTATGAGCTGCATTTCTAACCGCTTCATCTTCTCTGGCGATGTGCAGGATTTTTGCCCAAAACCATTCTGATGAATAAATTCCGCCTACATATTTTGTTACGTTTTCTCCGCCCCAGCTAACTGCCAGTTCGTTGATTTCGTTTGCTTCATTTATTGATGTGTGATCTTTCCACAATACCATCATCGCATTCGGATTTTCCTCAAAACCTTTTGTCAATGCGAGTGGCGTTCCGTCTTTTGTTACCGGTACCGGAGAAGATCCTGTAGTATCAATACAGATTCCTTTTATAGCAGCAGGATCAACTTTACTTTCTTTAACTACATTTTGAATCGTAATTTCCAGTCCTTCAATATGATCCAAAGGATGCTGACGAAACTGATTGATCGATGCATCGCAATATTGTTTATTCTTCCATCTTTTGTAATGAGAAACATTGGATGCCAGCTCCTGCCCATTTTCAGTATCAATTAGCACCGCACGAACAGAATCTGTTCCGTAATCTAATCCTATAACGTAATTTTTCATTCGAAATTCATTTTAATGATGACAAATATAATATAATTATTTTATAAGTGTACAAAAAACACTTAATAAAAATAAGTTAACTGTTTTTTACAAATAATGCATAAAAACAGGAATTTAAGATCAAAACAGAAAATAACCGTTAGTTATACATTTATTCTGTTGCGATTATTTCATCTTTATTTTCAAAATGGTAACTGAGTAAGCTTGAAAACTGTATTGGATCTGGTTTCCTTTTACTTTAAATTCACTTTCTTTAGGGCTAATTTTGGTTGGTGACGCAAAAGAGTTTTCATCATTAAGCCCATCTCCTTTCAAAATTACAGCTGTTCCTTTAGCATCTAATTTAGCTCCTTTTAAATCAATTGAAACATTTTGAACTGTTCCTGCAGTGTTTACAATTTTCAGAATTACTTCTTTTGAGTTTACATCTTTTACTGCCGAAGCAAACAAATCATTTTGACCTGTTACTGCTTTTCCGTCCAACGTAATATTGATTAAATCTGTTCCTTTATTGTTTGAAAATAATTTCTGCACATAATAATTTGGCGTCCCATAAGACTCTAAATTATTGAACCAAATCATGTCCGGCGTCCATTGCCAGCCTTCAACATGAGCCAATAACGGCGCATAAGAAGTTAGCTGAACTACCTCAGCATTACGCTCCATTCCAGTCATAAAAGCAGCCTCAGAAAAAGCACATTCCCAGTTATTTTTGTTATCCGGACTTGCAATAGCAACACTTTGTGCGGCATATTCTCCTGCAAAAATCTTTGGCCCTTTACGGTCATAATTATCATAACGAGTAGCATTTTTTCTAAACCAGGCCGGATCTTTGTAGTAATGCTCATCAACGATTTCGGCATTTAATTTTTTAAGTTCGGTCATACCATAATCGTAAAAATCTCCATCAGGAAATGGTCCAGTTCCTGAAACAATTGTAATGTTTGGATATTTTGATTTTATCGCTTTTTGAAACACTTTGAAACGCTCAATATAATCCGGCCCCCATTGCTCATTTCCAACTCCTATGAATTTTAAATTGAATGGTTTTGGATGTCCCATATCGGCTCTCACTTTCCCCCAGGCTGTTTCGGTTCCGCCATTGGCAAATTCAATTAAATCTAAAGCATCCTGCACATAAGGATCTAATTGATCCATTGGAACCAGCTGTCCTGTATTGAACTGACAAGCCATTCCACAACTCAAAATTGGAAGCGGTGAAGCTCCAATATCTTCTGAAAGCTGGAAATATTCAAAGAATCCTAAACCGAAACTTTGGAAATAATCTGGAGCTGGTCTGTGTGCAAATTCCATATTCCAACGGTTTACTGCTGTTTCTCTGTCTTCTACTTTTCCAACCGATTTTTTCCATTGGTAACGCTCTGCCAAAATTCTTCCTTCTACAATACAACCTCCCGGAAAACGTAAAAATCCCGGTTTTAAATCGTATAATAATTGTACTAAATCTTTACGAAGTCCGTTTTTTCTTCCTGCCCAGGTATCTTCCGGAAATAATGAAATATTATCCAAATCAATTACTCCATTTCCTTCAAAAGTGATTTTTAATTTTGCTTTAGCTTCTGTTGCTGTTGAAGTTAATTGCGTCGTATAATTTGACCAGTCTTTTGATGTTGGTACAATTGAAGTTTCTCCTAAAACTTTATTGTCTTTATCTATGAATTGAAATTTTATCTTCGAAATATTTCCTGATAATTTTGAAGCTTTTAAAGTCAGATTGTATTTCAAATCTTTCTTGATTCCCATTCCTCTGAAACCTTCGTTTATCAATTGATAACCGCTCGCATCTTTAACAATTACTCGGCAATAATTATGATTCGTCCCTTGTTGAGAATATTGAACTACTGTTGCGATTCCAGATTCTGTATTTAATTTATGACGGTCGCTATTTGGTTCTTGCCATCCCATCATTGGAAATAGGAATTCGAATGATCTGTTTTTAATCATTTCTGCATATAAACCTCCGTCGGCAGCAAAATTAATGTCTTCAAAAAACACTCCGTACATCGTAGGCTGAATTTTTGTTACTGTTTTTGCAACATCAACCTGAAGGTTGTTTTTTTGTGCCGAAGCTAAAAAGCCGTTAAGCAATAAACCACAAAGGGTAATTTTGGTAATTAAATTGGACTTCATTTTTATTTTGTTTGTGTTTTTATGGAACGCGGATTGCACTGATTCACTAAAGTGAAAACGCGGATAAAAACGGGTTTTTATTTTTATTTCTCACGCAGATTTTGCAGATCGAGCAGATTTTCAATCTCTCCTAAATCCCTTATAATCTGTGTCTTTTTCTTTATTCTTTACTCTATATTCTTAATTCTAACACTCTTAATTTTCTTTATAATCCAACCAGACTTTCATTTATTTACGCCTCTGTTTGGATATTCTATTTTAAAATGGGCCATAAATCTGCATCCCATTGTATTTCTTTAACTATTAATCTTGGCGTCCCGTTTGTTTTCTTTTCGTAAGCGTGATAAAAAATATAATCTTTGCCATCAAAAGTATAGGCACTGTTATGACCAACGCCAAAATAATTTTCATCTCCCTGAACGACTATGCTTCCTCCGCCTTCATTTAATGGTTTCCCATCTTTATCAACATAAGGGCCGGTTACATTTTTAGATCTTCCAATCACCACTTTATAAGTACTTTTTTCTCCACGACAGCATAAATCCCAGGAAAGAAATTGGTAATAATATCCGTTTTTCTTAAAAATAAAAGGAGCTTCAAGAGCGCCGTCACCCGGATCTGTATCTGCAAGTTCAAAACTTCTTTTACGTTTAGAAATTGTGTGCCATTCCTGAGGCTGTGCAATCGATTTTAAATCCGGATTTAATTTTACCAGTTTTAGTCCTTCCCAAAAAGAACCAAATGAAAGCCAAGGGGTATTGTTTTCATCAAAAACCAAATTCGGATCAATGGCATTCCACATATCCCGATTTGGCTGTGACTGAATTACAATTCCCTGATCTTCCCATTTGTACTTTTTGTCTTTAGGGTCTAAAGTTGTATTCGTAGCTACACCAATTGCCGAAGTATTTTTGGCGAAAGCCGAAACTGAATAATACAGATAATATTTGTTGTTATGAAATGTAATATCCGGTGCCCAGATATGATTTTTAAAATCTGCCGCAACACCATCTGCCCAAATTGGCTTTTCTGTAAAAACCTGTGGCTCCGGATTCCATTTTTTTAAATCTTTTGAACTAAAAACACTGATTCCGTTTCCGGTACAATATAAATAATAAGTGTCTTTTTGTTTGATCACAACCGGATCGTGAACAACAATGTCTTGTGCTATTGCTGCGGATCCCGTTAGAATAAACAGGAGCGTGAATACTGATTTTATTTTGGTATACAATTGCATGATTATTTTTTATTTTACAATTCTTATTTGATAAATTTTAGACGTTTTTTTGCCGTCTTTAGACTTAATTTTTAAGTTAATAATTTGAGTATTATCTAATTTGAATTGAATTATTTTGTCTTTTTTTGCGATAATCTCGGCAGGTTTTTCATTAATAAAAACATCGAGGTTGTCCGTTTTAAAGTCTCCTAAAAAACTAATCTCAATAAATTTGCCCTCTAGATTTTTATTTACCATCTGATAGGAAATATACGAGCTGGTATTTCTCCAAAAACCATCTTCCTCATAGCCAGAGTCACTCTTTTCTCCTTTGTAATGATGATCTACCTCAGGCTGTTGTTCTCCACAATTTATTTTATCGACCGTGTTAGCTTCAATAGCCATAGCTTCGATTTCCTGTTGCTTTAACAATGCCTTCTTTTCTTTGTAATCTTCTTGTTTATAGGTTTGAAAATACATTTGATAACGGGCATCGTGTATTTCAAAGAATGGTTGTAATTCTAATGAATCTAACTTAAAACGCATATTACCTAAATTCTTAAGTTTTGATACATAACTTCCCTCTTCTCCTACCAGTGCATACGCTTTGTCTAAAGGAATGTATTTTCCCTGAGCAACATGTCCCATTCGGCTATCGTCAGCGAATAAACCATCTAAATTTTCAGTAGAAGTTTTGGCTGCCAATACAATAGGTCCATTTACAAATGCTGCCCAATTGGAGCCATCTGGCAACTTTTCTAAATGCGTTGAAGTCTTAAATGCAATGGTTATTTTATCTCCTGACTTCCATTTTCTTGCCAGACTAACATAATTAGCTGGTTTGGCTTCTGTTTTTTGCAATTTTCCGTTTACTAGAATTTCGAAATTCGTTGCCCATTTTGGATAACGAATATTCAAAACAAAAGATTTAGGATTCTTAAGTTTTAAAACAATCTCGCTGTTATTTTCATAAGGAAATTTTGTGGTTTGCTCTAATTCTATTCCTTTTTCCTTCCAGTTTAAATTGGATGGAATAAAAAGATTTACAAAAATATCTTGCTCTGAATGGCTATAAATTAATTCTCCATATTTAGAATGATTTTCAAGTCCCGTCCCAACGCAACACCACATACTGGTTTCTGGCTGCGAGTATACGCGATAATGATTTGGCCGAATTGGAGTAAAGTACACGAAACCACCCTTGTTAGGCTCCTGGCTGGAAAGAATGTGATTGTAAAGTGTACGCTCATAAAAATCAAGGTAACTCACATCGTTTTTGTCTAAAAATAAGGCTTTACTTAAACGTTCCATGTTGTAGGAATTACAAGTTTCCGGACCTTGATTTGATTTTAGCATGCCGCTAAAATCATCTATAGGATTGAAATGTTCCGCAACGCTATTACCACCAAAAGCGACAGTTCTTTTTTCGGTGACATTTTTCCAAAAAAATTGTGCAGCATCAGACCATTGTTTATTATCCGATAGTTTTCCAATTTTCTCAAAACCAATAACCTTTGGTATTTGTGTATTAGCATGTAAGCCCGTTAGTTTGTCTTCCTTTTTAATTAATGGATCAAGAATGGCTTTTTGCGAAAGCTTTTCAGCGATTTCAAGGTATTTTTTGTTTTTTGTGATGGCATATAAATCGGCAAAAGATTCATTTATACCACCATGTTCTGTTTTTAAAATTTTCTGAATTTGTTCATCAGAAAGAGGGCGGATCAATTCGATAAACCAATCTCCTAATTTTATTACTATTTCTTTTGCTTTTTCATTACCCGTATAATTGTAGGCATCAATTAAGCCTGCAAAAAGTTTATGAATATTATAGATAGGAACCCAGGTATTATTTAAACCAAAACCACTACCGTCTATATCTCCTTTATGAATCCTATCCCAAAAGACTTTTCCTTCAGGAATACCTCCAACATAACCAGTTCCATCCTTTTCCTGACAACGGGCTAGTTCAGAAATCATATAATCCAAACGGTTTTTAACCTCCTTATTTCCTGTAGAAGCATACATCATTGCTAATGCGGCTAAATAATGGCCTCCTATATGTCCGTCAAGACCTATGTTTTCCCAGTTGCCATATCTATCCGCTTTTACAGGTAAACCGGCAGCTATTAAATAAGGTGCAAGTAGTCGGTCTGGATTTAGATCTAATAAATATTTAAGATCAACATTTTGAGCATTTTTGAAAGGACCACTAGTTAGTTTGATCTCTTGCAATTTAAATTCCTGCATCTGTGCGATTGAAGGGATAGTAATTAAGAGAGTTGCGACTAAATAAAATGATTTAATCGTTATTTTTTTCAAACTCACTTTAATATTGGAGAAAACCATGTGTTAAAAATATAATTGTTAAAAATGCTTCTTTTGTTAACCATATAAGTAATATAAGTAAATTTAAGTTTTGGTTAACTGTAAACTTTATTAGATCATATAAGCAGTGCCTATAAAAACTGAAAACTGCGACTGAAAAACTAAACTGAACACTAAAAACCTGAACACTGATGACTAAACTACTGAATTCCTTCAGAAGTCATCACCACTCTTTTCATTGTTCCGTCTTTGTTGTAATACAATTTATCAACGCAAACTGATCTTCTGAAACTTCCTCCATGTGGAATTGAAGCTCCATTGTGATAAATAAAATAGGATTGTCCTTTAAAATCTATTATCGATTGATGGTTTGTATTGCTATTTCCGGCTAATTCATTCAAAATTCCTTTGTACTCCCAAGGTCCCGTAATCGATTTGCTCATGGCATAGGCAATTTTTTCAGGAAACTGATAAGCATAGGATAAATAATACCAGTCTTTATGTTTGTGGATCCATGGCGCTTCGGTATAATTTGGTAAATCGATTGTTTGGATTGATCCGTCTAATTCTATCATATTTGCTTTTAATTTGGCATAATGACAAACGGTGTTCCCCCAGAATAGATACGCCTGACCGTTATCATCAATATAAACTGTCGGGTCAATATCGTCCCAGCTTATTTTGGTGTGGGTGGTCATATCATTTGTAATGAGGGCTTTTCCTAAAGCATCTTTGAAAGGACCAATTGGACTGTCTGAAACTGCTACTCCAATTGATTTTCCGGGTATTGAACCGTGTTCTACCGTTACATACCAATAAAATTTTCCGTTTCTTTCAATTACCTGCGCTGCCCATGCATCACTTTTGGCCCATGCAAAATCAGTTACTTTTAAAGGTACCGGATGCGACTCCCACTTTTTCATATCTGAAGAAGAATAGACAACCCATTCGTTCATCTTATAAAAATTAAAATCATTTGGCGCCTCATCATGACCTGCATACAAATAGACTTTGTCTTTGTAAACCAAGGCAGCAGGATCACCTGTATATTGATCTTTAATAATTGGGTTATTCCATTTTGTTGGATCAATTTGGCTTGCAGGAGATTGTGCCACTGCTGTTGTGCAGGACGCAATCAAAACTAAAAAGGACAAGCTTGTAATTAGGTTTTTCATTATATTTATTTTGGTAAAAAGCCCTTCTTGGAAAAGAAAGGGCTTTTTATTTTCAATTAGATTTTTTTACCCCAGACTGGTACTCCAGCTGCTGTTAATCCAGAATAAGTTATAGTCACTTTTCTGGTAGCTGATTCCCAATCCCAGGCATCACTTACTTTACATTTTATACCATTTACAGTTAATATCTTAGCGGTGCTGTCATACGACCAGGTACCTGTAACAGCCCCGCTCACTTTTTTATCAGCCGTTAAATAAATAGTAACTGATTTTTGAATAACTGCATATTGATAATTCATCGTAATTTGTTCCCAGGATCCAATAAAAGAAGCATCAGTAATTGTGGTTTCAGGTACAGCAGCATATCTTTCAGGATCTACTACAGGCCATCCGTCTTCTGTCCATTTTATGGCACGAACATGTCCCATCATAAGTGCATTTGAGGCATTTATACCTGGCAAATCTTTAGGCAAACGAGCCTGAGATGCATAAAACCATTGCTTGGTATCCGGGTTTTGAAAAACAGAACAATGAGAAAATCCAACCCATCCGGTATGATTGTTAAATCCGTAAGGATGTGTAAGCATTGGCCAGCAATCAGCTCCATTAGTAACATTAGCACCATTGATACCTAAGAACGGACCTGTAATGCTTTTGGAACGGCAAACCCTTGTATTGTAAGGAACATCCAGACCGTCATAAGCAAGAAACAAATAATAATACTGGGTATCCGGATTGTATATAATTTCCGGGCCTTCTGAAGCCTGCCAGCGGCTTGTTGCACTTCTTGAGGCAATACGGGTTCCATAATCACTTAAGGTCTTTAGCTGATACGGTTTTCCTGTAGATGGATCCAGTTTTAATGATGCAATACCCGAATGCCAGGAACCATAAATAAGGTATTGATCTCCTTCAGGGGTCTCTGTAAAAGTTGGATCGATAGCATTGAATTTGAAATAAGCATTTTCCCAATTTCTGGCTCCTGTATAAGAGTATGGTTTTACGCCATCAGGTTCAGAGCATACCACCATCCCCTTATCTACCCATACATTTGTTGCTAAATCATCTGATTCTGCCAATCCGATAAAAGCTCTTTCTGACCATGAAGTTTCGAAACTGGTTCCGGTAATTGGTTCGTCAACGACAATACTATAATACAGTCGGTATTTGCTGCCTACTTTTTTGATATAAGGTGCCCAACAACCATATCGTGGATTTGCTATTGGCGGTAAAGCAGGAACCATTCTGGCCCTTTTATTATTTAACGAATCTTTTACCCAAGCCGGAACTGTAGCCATAGCCGATCCCATATATTCCCAGGTTACAAGATCTTTAGAACGTCTGTAAGGAAAATGACCGTGGCCTTCATGTGCATTCCCATAAGAAGCATCGGTTTGATACATATAATAGTATTCACCAGATTTTTCTACTGAGGGATCGTGAACGTTGGCTAAATTCCATTGTGCTCTGCTATTCCAGGAAGAAATTGAAGTATAATTGTCAGCATAAGTCGGCCCCGGAAAAGTCGGTGTAACAACAGGCGGATCAACAACTACAGGCGGATCTGTATCTTCATTTGCAGGATCGTCACTTGAGCAGCTTACTGTAGCAGCAAGAGTCAATAAAAAAAGCCCTAAATAAGATGCAGTTTTTAATATGAAATTCGATTTTTTCATCATTTTTTATTTTTTATTTTCCTTCTAAAACAATTACTGAGAAAGGAGGAATAGTAATTTCTAATTTTCCTTTTTTGTTTTCGAAACCTTTAAAAGCTGTTGGAACAATTTTATTTGGTGTGTCGAATGAATTGTAATCTTGTAATTTTGCTGATGTTAATATTGTTCCTGTGAAGTTTTTTACACCAAGGTCTTTCACATCAATCTCTATTTTATTTTTATTTTTTGCATCCACATTTACTAAAGAAATATGAATTGCTCCGTTTTTATCTTTTGAAGCTGAAGCCGATACTGCCGGAAGCGTTTCTCCATTAACGGTATATAAAGGTGATTGAAAAGTTACCGGTAATAGTTTTGCATCCTGATGAACAGCATACAGTTTCATAACATGATAGGTTGGAGTTGTTATCATTTTTGCTTTATCAGTTAAGATAACTGCCTGTAAAACGTTAACACATTGTGCTAAATTTGCCATACGAACCCTGTCTGCATGATTGTTGAAAATATTAAGGGTTGCCCCTGCTAAAACTGCATCTCTCATCGTATTCTGTTGGTATAAAAATCCGGGATTTGTGCCTTTTTCAACTTCGTACCATCCACCCCATTCGTCAACCAGCATGGCTACTTTTTTCTCAGGATCGTATTTATCCATTATAGCACCGTGTTTGGTAACAAGCTCTTCCATTTTTAGAGCAGATTGCATTGTTTTGAAATATTGCTCTTCGGTAAAATCAACTCCGTCTCCTTTTTTATTCCAGTTGATTACTGCATAATGATGTACGCCAAGTCCTCCCAACATATTAAGTGGAATGTTTTTCATTAAAACTTCTGTCCAGTTATAATCGGCACTATTTGATCCTGATGCAATACGTGTGATTCCACCGGTGTTTTCCCAATCTGACATGAAAGTGGCAAATTTTCTATATTCTCCTGCATAATATTCAGCAGTCATATTTCCTCCGCAGCCCCACGCTTCATTACCTATTCCCCAGAATTTAACTTTCCATGGTTCTGTTCTGCCATTCTTTTTACGCAAATCACTCATCGGACTTTTACCGCTAAAGTTGGTATACTGAACCCAGTCAGCTAATTCCTGAACGGTTCCGCTTCCCACATTTCCTGATAAATAAGGTTCCGTTTCAAGAAGTTCACACATATTCAAAAAATCATGTGTTCCAAAACTGTTATCCTCAGTTACGCCGCCCCACCATTTATTTACGATAGTTGGTCTTTCTTCTTTAGGTCCAATTCCGTCTTTCCAGTGATACGTATCTGCAAAACAACCGCCTGGCCATCTTAAATTTGGAATTTTTAAATCTTTTAAAGCCGCAATAATATCATTTCGAACTCCTTTGGTATTTGGTATTTTTGAAGTGTCACCCACAAAAAAACCTCCGTAAATGCAGCGCCCTAAATGTTCTGCAAAATGCCCGTAGATATTTTTGTTGATAGTTGGAGCTTTGTCATCATTTTTTAATGTGACAATTGTAGTTTCTTTTTGTGCGAAAGTAATTTGATTACAAAATGTAAATACAAATAGAATTAAAAATGCTTTTTTCATGTTATGGTATAGATAGTTATAAAGAGGAAAATTAATCAATTTTCCTCTTTATATTAATTTTTAATAAGAAAGCGTTGGCCATCCTGATGACCATGTGAAGTAAACAATTTCCATTTTTGGATTTCCATTGTCTGCTTTATTGTAATAATGAACAGCTCCTTTTTGCGTTCCTGTAATTCTGGATAAATGTCCCGGTCCGATATAATCTCCTTGTGAAGCTAAAACAGTTGTTCCTCCCCCGCTTTTTAAAGACACACCATTTTTGTCTACAAAAGGCCCAAACGGACTAGTTGAACGGCCAACTACAATATAATAGGTGCTGTTTACCCCATTGCAGCAGGTTCCGCGGTTCACGAACATATAGTAATAACTGCCTTCTCTAACAAGGCAAGGAGCTTCCCATGAAGCGCTGTTTCCTCCGGCTACAACTGTTCTTGTTCCGGTTGGTTTTCCTGTAGAAGGATTAATCTGAACTACCCCAATTCCGGCATGCCAGGAACCATAAGCCATATAAACATTACTGCCATCAACTAAAATAGAAGCATCAATTGCATTCACATCTGATGAAGAATTAGAAGAAACCACAACGCCTCTGTCTGTCCACGTTGTCCCTCCACTTTGTGAAATTGAAGGAGCAGTTACTAACCCAATAGCAGAAGTAGCCGATCCAAAAGTAGAACAAGAGTAATACATGTTCCATCTGTTGTTGAACCAGGCAACATCAGGTGCCCAAAATGTTTTGGTAAAACCAGGTACATATCCTGTTATCCAGCCTGGAGTAGATGTAAATACAGAGGTTCCCCATGTCCAGTTTGCCAAATCTCTTGAATATGTCATCGGAATATTATCCCCTGTTGTAAAAACATAATAATTAACTCCGCTTTTTACTATCGTGCTTGGGTCATGTGAAGGAACATTTCCTACTACTGTTTTTGCTGTTAAATTTGTAATCTGAGAATCCTGAGTCACAGAAGCTGCTTCTTCGTTTGGAGAAACAACGTCTTCATTTTGACAACTTCCTAATAATATTGCTAATAAAACAAAACTTATAATTGTTTTCATTGTGATAATAATTTAGTTACTGAATGAATTTAACTTCTCTGGTATTCTATTCTTTTAAAAAACATAATATCACATGACAGTTTAAGCTGCCATATGATACTATGCAATCTCACTAATTCAATATTTAATAACTTTCATTTTGTGTTATTGGAAACTTGTTTGTTTGCATTTCTTTTAGAGGTATTGGGAAATACTCTTTCCCTTTTACATAAGAATCAAACTCAGCATCTCTTGTTTTTAGCCATGCTAATTTTGTTGCATCTTCCAGCCATCCCCAACGGCGAATGTCATCAAAACGGTGTCCTTCAAGAGCAAATTCCAGGAAACGTTCGTGTGCAATCTGCTCTCTCATTTGAACTTGAGACATATTTGGTTTTACAGTTGCCAAATTCGGCAAATTAACACGATCTCTCACCAACTGAATATAAGTATATGCTCCGGCAGTATCACTCGTTTCGTTTAAACACTCAGCATACATAAGTAATACATCAGAATAGCGCATCAAACGTTCATTGATTTCACTCAACCAGTCTTTTTCATCTGTTTTAGTTTCGGTATTTTCGTATTTTCTACAATAAATATCATCTAAGTTTGGAGTGCCGGCATAATGAGTTGCAAAATCTTGTCCGTATAATTTCATCCCCGGACGGTTATAAATTATAGTTGCATCCAAACGTGGATCAACTTCATTTGTAACTGTTTTTTCTTCTTTAAACTCATTTAACAGAGCAAAAGTAGGCTGTACATCTGTCCATCCAAAGTCAGGAGCTCCAAAAGTAACTGCCCTACCTGTTGTCATTCTTGCACCATTTGAGGCAAACTGTGCTGCAACATTAAACTGCACTTCAAAAATTGATTCTTTATTATTTTCACCCGCAATTGAGAAATTATCTGCATAATTATCCATTAAATCATAAACACCATAGTCTATTACTTTTTTAAAAGCATCCTTTGCGTTATTAAAATCTTTGGTAAACAAATATGCTTTTCCTAAATAAGCCATTGCAGCTCCTTTTGTTGCGCGGCCTAATTGACCATTATCCAGTACATTAGTAGTATTATAGTTTAAAGGCAATAAATCAGCTGCCATTTTAAAATCGGATATCACCTGTGCCCAGCCTTCTGCTTGTGATTTTTGCGCCTGAAACGGATCTGTATCAACGGGTACAGGTACATTTTTAAACATATTTACAGAATGAAACAAATATAATCCTCTTAAAAAATAAGCCTGACCTAAAATTCTATCCTTTAATCCTGCGTCTTTCATATCCATCTTAGGCACATTATAAAGCACCTGATTGGCAAAAGCTGTACCCTTGTAACAATCAGAGAATGCCCAATACAAAATATCACCCTCTGCCGAAGACACACCAAAACTTCCTACTTTTCCAATAGCATCCCAACGGCTTGGTGTCCTTACATCATCACCACGTCCGTCAAGCATTAAATTGGTATTTCGACCATACATACCATACCAGGATAATGGGACATAAGCTGAATTTAGCATTGCAATAGCAGAAGCATCATTTCCTTCTCCAGGTACATAGACTTCTACATTAGGATCTATTTGTTCCAAATCATCTTCATTCACACAACTTGTTGTTACAATAGCAAGTGCAAAGAAAAATGTTAAATAATTTATTACTTTATATTTCATTTTTATAAGTTTTATAATTATATATATTTTTAGAAATCAATTTGTACCCCCATAGAAAAAGTTCTCGGATTGGGCAATGAACCAAAATCATATCCTCTGGATAATAATCCTTCATTATTAAAATCAGGGTCAAATCCTTTATATTTAGTAATAGTTAACAAATTTTGTCCATTAGTAAATATTCTTGCTTTTTGAATAAACATACTCTTAGGTAATGGAAGATTATAAGCTATTTCAAAAGTTTGCAATTTGATATAATCTCCTTTTTCTACAAAGCGTTCTGAATCTCTGGCATTACTATTTGGATCATATATAGCAGGTCTTGGAATGTTTGTGTCTGTATTTGTTGGAGTCCAATAATTCAAAATATCAGTGCTACTGTTACCATAATCACCTCTCATTAAATCGCGATATACGGCATTATACACTTTGTGGCCTGCAGCCCCCTGCCAAAACATAGCTACCTCCCAGTTTTTGTATTCAGCACTTAAATTAAGTCCATATGACAATTTAGGAATGGAAACCCCTAGATGCGTTCTATCAGAAGCATTAATTACATTATCGCCATTCAAGTCTTTAAACCTAATATCACCAGGTCTGGTTCCAGATTCTTGTGTAGGTGCAGCATCTATTTCAGCCTGTGTTTGGAAAATACCCGAAACCTTATAACCATATAACTCTCCCATAGATCGTCCAACTTCTGTTATTGAAGCGGCCCCATATATTGGTGCATTATCATTACCAATTTTTGTTACTTTGTTTTTCAGAGTCCCTACATTTGCCGAAATTCCATATTTAAAAGCATTGTCGCGATTAGTATAGCTCAAAGCAATCTCCAATCCTCTATTCTCTACATTTCCCGCATTTGTTAAAAGAGATCCTTCAGATCCTGTAGATGACGGAACGGGTACATTGTAAAGTAAATCTGTTGACTTTTTAATATAATATTCTCCCGTAAATTGTAGTTTATCATTGAACAAACCAAGTTCTAAGGCTACATTACTGGTTGCTGTTTTTTCCCAACGCAAATTTGGATCTTTCAAGGCGGTTACTATTCCCCCAACGGCTACAGTTCCTGTACTTGCACCACCCCATGTATAAGGTATAGTGGTATTTATAGTGGTATTAAATGAATAAGCCGCAATAGTATTATTCCCTAAAATACCATAACCACCTCTTGCTTTTATTGTATTTAACCATTCAGGCAAATTGTCTTTTATGAAAGGTTCGTTACTAATTTTCCAACCTGCAGAAAATGAGTAAAAATTGGCAGTATTATACGTAGGAGAAAACAATGATGATTTATCTTGTCTGAAATTAACCTGAAGTAAGTATAAATCGTCAAAATTGTAATTTAATCTACTTAAATAAGACAGTCCCGTAACTCTGCTGGTGTATTCACCTCCTGATATAGTGGTTGCATTTGTAATATTTTTTATTTCATCCACTTCGTAACCTATACCTCTTGTCCAAATTTGATAATAGTCTCCTCTTTCCTGAGTTACACCTGCCAAAACATCAAATTTATGTTTGCCAATTGATTTTTCGTAAGTAAGAAAATTATTAAAAAAGGTTTTAGTGTAAGTACCATTTGTAACTTTATATTCTGCGCTGGTTGTAGGAACGATAAATCGATATCCTAAATCACTTGGCGGATTAATATATATATCATGCCAAAATGTTTTATCATAACTCACATCGATTTTATATTTTAAACCCGTAATGATTTCATATTCACCCCATACATTTCCAATAAAACGATTTCTTTCAGTTGTGTTGGTTAGTAAATTATTATAACCAATAATATTCATAGAGATGTTTTTATGAATAGCATCAGTAGTACCTCCATAACCTCCTAATTTTGTTGAATCATAAACCGGTACAGTTGGAATTGCAGTAACCAAAGATCCCATTACAGGGTATAATCCGGTAAAATCATTGAAATTTGATTTTTCAGATTGTGTAAAACCTAATTTTCCTCCGTATTTGAATTTGGCTTTTTTCCCATTAAAATTAAATGTTGTAGTGTATCTGTTATAATCTTGTGGTGTTTTAAAATAAGAACTGTTATTAAAATAATCTAAATTTAAGCTATATGCCAATGCCTCTGCACCAGCCCTTAAAGTAAGGGAATGGTTTTGGATTTCACCTGTTCTAAAAGCCGCATCCTGCCAATTAGTATCAACATCTGTAATATAATATGCACTTGTAGGATCATTACCCGGAGCATGTGATACACCTGCATTTGTTTCTGCTTCATATGTAATCTTCTGGTATTGTGCTCTATTTAAAACAGACATTTTTTTAGCTACATTCTGAATCCCAAAAAGATTTTTGTAACTAAAATTAAGTTTTCCTTCTTTTCCTTTTTTGGTAGTAATTATAATAACCCCATTAGCACCACGTACGCCATAAATAGCAGCAGATGAAGCATCTTTTAAGACCTGCATTGATTCAATTTCTCCTGGGGCAAAATCATAAGGACTATCCACAATCATTCCGTCAATTACAAAAAGAGGATTGTTATTATTAAAAGAAGAAACTCCTCTAATTTTGATATTGACAAATCCTCCAGGCTCCCCGGAAGATTGCACCGTAACACCTGCTACTTGTCCTTGCAACATTTTTGCCATATCATATGTTACTGTTTTTTTGGCACTTTCTACATTTACAACACTTATAGAGCCTGTTAGATCTCCCTTCTTTTGTGTTCCGTATCCTACAACTACTATTTCATTTAATTTATTAGTAGCTTCACCCAAAGTAATATTTACTTTTGATTGATCTCCTACTGTTACCTGTTGGTTTTGAAATCCTATAAATGAAAAAACCAATACATCAGTTGGCGATGCTTTAATAGAGTACTGCCCATCAAATCCGGTTGTGGTTGATGTTTGAGTTCCTTTTATCATAATGTTCACTCCCGGCAAAGGCAATTTGTCTTGTCCTGAAGTAACAGTCCCGCTAATCTCTTTGCCCTGAGCCGACATAAGATTAACAGAAAATACTAGCATAAATAATGCTACGAGCCATTCTCTTTTTGGCAATAAAAAATTGCAATAAAGAAACATTTTTTTGTTTGTTATCATACTGGTGTTTTTAAGTTAGTTAGTGTATAATTATAAGTGTTAATTTTACATTTGTAAATTTAAATAAAAAAAATGTGCAAAAACAAATTAATCTAATAAAAAAAATGAATAAAAAAAATACATATTGTAATTTAAGTGTTAAAACAACATTTAAAATTTGATAGTTTTTTAAAATAAAAGCCTTTTAATCATTTTATTTGTGTAAAAACTACACTTTTTATCAAAAAGCAAACATTTAATCAAAAAAACAGATGTTAAGAAAAAGTTATAAATAATGTGCTTTGAAAGAATAAAAATTGATAAAGCAGCTTAATTTGTAATAAAAGACTTAATTGGCAGCGTTAATCTTTACTTAAAATGTGCTTTATAAAGAATAAATTAATCTCTTTTTAGTATAAAATAGATTTAATTGTACTTTTACACATTTTTAATCTGAATAAAAACATAAAATTTCAAGAAATTTTCTAAATAATTTTATTAAGTGTAAAATCGACATTAATAAATTATGAAACATATTAAGAAGTTTATATATTTACCGATAAAATATAAAATATGCTAAACAGTTATAGCTCTGCGGATAAGGTTTTATTAGCAGTAGATTGCATCATTTTTGGATTTGACCATCAGGGTTTAAAAATACTTTTAATTAAAAGAGACTTTGAACCTGAAAAGGGAAAGTGGTCCTTGATGGGAGGATTTTTAAAACGTGATGAGATATTAGACAATGCAGCCATTAGAATTCTGAATACTTATACCGGACTACACGATATTTATATGGAACAGCTGCATGCGTATAGCGAAATAGATCGTGACCCTGTAGACAGAACTATTTCTGTTTCCTATTATGCCCTAATTAATATTGAAAACCATAATGAAGAATTGATTAAAAACTATCATGCAGAATGGTTTAGCATAGCTGATGCGCCAAATCTTATTTTTGACCACAATGAAATGGTACAACATGCCATTAGAAGATTGCGTTACAGAACTTCAATAAAACCAATTGGCTTTGAATTACTACCGGAAAAATTCACCATGCGACAATTATTAGAATTATACGAAGCGATTTTAAGCAAAGAGCTCGACAAACGTAATTTTATCAGTAAAATCAATTCTTTGGAAATTTTAAATAAACTGGATGAAAAAGATATGCAGTCTTCCAGAAAAGGATCTTATTTGTATACTTTCAACAAAGAAAAATATGAAGAAAAATTACTCAATGATTTTGTCTTAAATTTATAAAAGCGAACCAGAAATTTTAGATAAACCGCAAGTATCAAAAAAAATAAAACCCTGAAAGCCACAAACTTTCAGGGTTTTTGCATTAAATAAAACTACTATTAAAACTAAACTAATTATTCTCTTTTCTTAACTATTCCCTTTTTGATAATCTGCAAGGAATGTAGCTAAACCAATATCGGTTAAAGGATGTTTCAATAAGCCTTCGATTGCACTCAAAGGACCTGTGATTACATCTGATCCAATTTTTGCACAATTAATAATGTGCATCACATTTCGAACAGAAGCTGCCAGTATTTGAGTTTCAAATCCAAAATTGTCATAAATCAGTCTGATTTCTTCAATCAGGTTCATTCCGTCTGTTGAAACATCATCCAGCCTTCCAATAAACGGAGAAACATAAGTTGCACCGGCCTTTGCTGCCAGTAATGCTTGTCCTGACGAAAACACAAGAGTACAATTGGTTCTGATTCCTTTATTCGAAAAATATTTAATAGCTTTTACACCATCTTTTATCATTGGGATTTTCACCACGATTTGCGGGTGTAATGCTGCAAGTTTTTCTCCCTCGGCAATCATTCCTTCAAAATCTGTTGAAATCACTTCAGCACTTACATCACCGTCAACCAATTCGCAGATTTTTATATAATGGTCCAGAATATTCTGTGCTCCGGTAATTCCTTCTTTTGCCATTAATGACGGATTGGTGGTAACACCATCCAAAACTCCTAAATCATTGGCTTCTTTAATATCTTTTAAGTTTGCTGTATCTATAAAAAATTTCATGTTTTTCTTTTGTTTTTTGTGAATTAAAAATTGTTTTCTTTTAAATATTTACTGATTTCCTCTGCTGCATTTTTACTGGTAAATCCAAATTTCTGATCTAAAACTGACGCCGGAGCTGAATATCCGAAGTGATCCAGACCAAATACTTTTCCATTATTTCCAACCAAATTTTCCAGATTAACCGGAAGCCCTGCTGTAAGTCCGAAAACCAATCCGCTATTTGGAATAACGCTTTCCTGATATTCTTTTGATTGTGACCTGAATAATCCTTCAGAAATTATCGAGGCTACATTTATTTTTATTTGCATGCTGGTTTCCAGTTCAGCTGCCGCATCAATTAATGTTGCCACTTCTGAGCCATTAGCAATTAAAGTGATATCCGGATTTTGAACTGATTTTACCAAATAACCTCCTTTTTTAGCCTGACCAGCTTCTTCGAATCTTGAATTTCCATTGGCTGGAAGATCTTTAATTTCCTGTCTGGAAAGAATCAAACCTGTTGGTGTTTTTTTATTTTCCAACGCCATTTGCCAGGCTACAGAAGTTTCAACAGCATCTGCCGGACGCAAAGCCAGTAAACTCTGATCTCCCGAATGGTTTTTAATTTTTTCCAATAATCGAATTTGGGCTTCCTGCTCGATGGGCTGGTGGGTTGGCCCATCTTCTCCCACGCGGAAAGAATCGTGGGTCCAGACATATTTTACCGCTAATTCCTGAATCGCTGCCAGACGAATGGCTGGTTTCATATAATCTGAAAACACAAAAAATGTAGCTACAACCGGAATTACTCCTCCGTGAAGCGCGATTCCATTAGCAATTGCAGCCATTGTTAATTCTGCCACTCCTGCCTGTAAAAATCCTCCGTTAAAATTATTTTTTTGCAGAACGGATGATTTTTTCAGAAACCCATCTGTTTTATCACTATTCGATAAATCTGCAGAAGATACAATCATATTCTCAACATTTTCTGCCAGATAACCTAAAACTGCTGCAGAAGCATCACGTGTTGCAGCATTTGCTTTTTGTGCAATACTGCCAAAATCCAGGTTTGGTAAATCTCCTGAGAAAAACTGCTGAATTTTTTTTGCCAATGCAGGATTTTGATTTTCCCAGGCTGCAATTTTTGATTTTCTATCGGCTGCTTCGGTTCTTTTTTTATTTAATATTGTTGAATAATGTGCCGCAACTTCTTCATAAACTGCAAATGCATCTTCAGGATTTGCTCCCAGATTAAGCAATGTTGATTTAAAACACGCTTTTGTCCCTCCAATAGGTTTTCCATGTAGTTCGCATTGTCCCTCATACATTGATCCATCAGCTGTCACGCAACCTTTGCCCATTATGGTTCTTCCTATAATAAGGGTCGGTTTTTCAGTTTCATTATTGGCGTCTGTCAGGGCTTTACGGATCTGGGCATGATCATGTCCGTCTATCGTAGTTACCTTCCACCCCCAGGATTCGTATTTCATTGCTGTATCTTCTGTCGTAACCTCATCGGTCATTGACGAAAGCTGTACATCATTGGAGTCATAAAACATAATAAAATTGTTCAGTCCCAAGTGTCCTGCAATACGTCCTGCTCCCTGTGAAATTTCTTCCTGAACACCTCCGTCAGTAATGAATCCGTAGATTTTATGATCAAATAAATTATTGAATCTAGCTGATAAAAATTTAGCTGCGATTGCTGCTCCAATTCCCATAACGTGGCCCTGACCCAATGGCCCGGAAGTATTTTCGATTCCACGTTTAACATCAATTTCAGGATGCCCGGGCGTAACAGATCCCCATTGTCTGAAATTCTCTAAATCTGATTTTTCATAATTCCCCAGCAAATGATATTGTGCATACATCAAAGCCGAAAGATGCCCGGCATCCATAAAAAATCGGTCCCTGAAAATCCATTGCATATCGGTTGGATCGTATTTTAAATATTCGGTATATAAAATGTGAAGAAAATCAGCTCCTCCCATAGCTCCTCCGGGATGGCCTGAATTTGCTTTTTCTACCATTGAGATCGCTAAAGCACGTATATTATCTGCCGATAACTGGTCTATTTTGTTGTTCATTCTTGGTTGTTTTTGTAAAGTTTTTGTGGTTTTTTCAATAGAGTTTTCGACTTGCAAATACCGGATTTGAAATCAAAATAATTTCAAAAATGATTGGGCAGAAACAAATCAAATAATAAGTGTAAAATTTACATTTACAAATGTATGTAAAATAATTTCACAAAAACAAAAAATATTTTGTTTATTTTTTTTACTAAATTTTTGAGGATTTATTAAGTACTAAAGAAATAAGCTGTCTTTTAAACAAAAAAATAATTTAAATACTTTATATCAGTATTTGATTTAATGAAACTTGCTGAATATAATCTATATCTTGAAAAACATTACATTTGACTTTTATCAATCTTAATTTGTGTGAGCAATTTAATAAAGTATAACTAACAAAAATGAAAAAAATATTTATAAAATTATGTATTGTGTTTTTCTTTTCTTCGTACATATCAGCACAAGAAATTAATAAAAATGAATACTCAAATAAGATTTTGGGTGAATGGATTCAATTAAATTTCGACGCTGAATCGGGAGATTATAGCAAATCACAAATATTATATAATTTTAAAACCAATAATACTTTAGAAATCATTGACAATAATGCTTTGAAAGGAAATTATAATTACGAAATAATATTGACGAATAATTACCAAAATATTTTTGTTTCTACCACGAACGACAAGCAACTTGCTGTCTTAAAGATTGTTGATAAAGAAGATAGCGATTATGTAGATGTTTATTCCATAAAAATATTATACAATGATGCGATTAAATTGATTATTGGAATGGAATTTCCAGGAGCCACATATAATCATATGACTTTGGAGAAAAAATAAAAAATATTAAATTAAAAAATAGCCCCTTTAATTTTTTCCCGAATAGTCTTTTTATAATCTTTAGGATAAGTTCTGGTTCCCATAAAAATATCGGTCATGGCATTGGATAGAACAGCACCATAATTTTTGGCAACGAAATTGCGCAATCTTTTTTTGCCATAGAAAATTTTGGCCAAAGTGACTCCGGCTTTTATTTCGGGTAAAATGCCATTTTCTAATTTTTCGTGATACAGTTCTGATGACTTTACAGGATCAAGTTTACCTTCTATAATAGATTGTGCAGCTAAAACTCCGCTTAATATGGCGTTTGAAATACCTTCGGCAAGTACTGGGTCTGCAAATCCTGCTGAGTCGCCAATTAAAAAAACATTTTTTCGAACGAAAGTATCTGTTCGTGGAGAAACCGGAATGACAAATCCGTGGGCGTCTTCTTTTACAATTTCTGTAATTCCTAATGTTTTTAAATAGTCTGCATAATATTTTTTCAAATCAATCTTCTGGTTCGCTTTTGTCAAAATGCAAACCCCTACAGATAAATGATTTTTTTTCGGAAAACACCAGCCGTAACCATACGGAATAGCATCTATGTCAAAGCGGACGTTTTTTGATAATCTTTCAAAATCAGCTAAAGGAACTTCAATCTCATATTCCAAGGCCGGGATAACCGTTCGGGTTTCTTCCCATCCTGCCATTTTTGCTATCGGACTTAATGCACCATCTCCGGCAATAATAAATTTTGCCTGTACATCACCCTCAGAAGTATGAATGGTTTGAATTTCACCGAAAGTAATAGCTGTAACTTTATGATTTTGCAAAAGAGTAACACCATTTTCTTGTGATTTTTCGACTATTAGATTATCAAAAGCATCACGCATAATCATGCTAATTATGGGTTTGTCTCTTTTTGTTGTAAGCTTGATGTTTGTATTTGAAAAATAAGTATCGACTTCATGGAATTCTTTTTCAATGACAGATGAAATATCAAAAGGAATATTGTTTCTTCCTCTGTGAACTAAACCGCCACCGCATGTTTTATATCTTGGCAGCGTTTCTTTCTCAATTATGACAGTCGTAATTCCGCTTTTCGATAATTCAAAAGCAGCAGAAGCTCCGGCCGGACCGCTTCCAATTATGGCTACATCAAATAATTTCATTGTTTTTTTTCCAAAACTAAAGGAATCATACTAAAAAACAAAATTTGATTATTTTCTAAACTTAGTTAAAGTCTTGTTTACGGTCTGTATTCAATAAAAAATATTAATTTTTAGTCTTTTTCCTAGCTATTATTGAGTACAATAATTTAAAAAAATCTGTATATCAAAAATCGATTGAAAACTTAAAGTGAATTTCGCATAATTAGGGAAGACTTGTTTTCTATTTGTTCGTTTTTTCCTTTAAGAACCATATCTGCCAGTATTTTTCCCATGGCCTCAAAATGGGTAGAAATGGTGGTAATTCCATTTGCAACGACTTTTTTCAAAGAAGTTTCATTATACGAAATAATTCCAAAATCAGTTCCTAATTTAAGGTTATGATTCCGTGCATTTTCAATTACCCCAACCAGGTCACGATCATTTGGAATCACATATAAATCTCCTATTGCGATTTCATGATCGGTAAACTGGGTAATAATTTCGTAATCAAAATGATGTTCTGTACAAAAATTTTCAAATCCGGTTTTCATTCCTAACGGCTCACGGAAACCAGGGAAAATTAAAATCAGTTTTTTGTATTTGCCCAGTCGTAATTTTCCTTTTAAAAGTCCTTCAAAAATATCTTTTTGATGATTTTGATAAATGGCAGGATACGATTTTAAATCCGGATTGGTCTGATCCAGGATAATCACTTCGTTTACTGGTAGGGTTTTTATGGTCTCAACTATACCTGTCAGATTGGTAGGCATAATGATATATCTGGTATAATTGCCGTTTCCGTCATTTATTAATTTTTTGAAGACCGGAACATTGAAATGATGGAAAAAAATATCGACCTGAACATTTTTTCCAATATTTTTTAAAAACGAATTATAGATGTCTTCTTTGAATATATTAAGTTCATCAAAAAGCAGAAAAACCCTCTGTTTGATGCTGGTTTCAACACTTTTAACATAATAGCCTTTACCCGGAATTGCATAAATTATCCCTCTTTTTTTGAGTTCATCATATGCCTGCAGCACGGTATCTCGCGATAAAGAGAAAGCCAGGCAGACTTTGTTGACAGAAGGAAGCCTGTCCCCTTTTTTTAGCTTCTCTTCATCAATTGCTTTTTCAACTGAAAGAATTATCTGTTTATATTTTGGTAAACCCAGATTATTTTGAATAGAAATTATACTCATGAAAAATATTTTTTTTGCAATATACAAAAAACTGGTAGGTACTGGTATACAACAAGCCAAAATAAATATAATTTTGAATTTTCACTTTTGATAAAAATAACATGAAATTAAAACATATATCGCATTTCCATAATCACTCTAATTGCAAATTATTTGGTTTATCTTCCGATAACGAAGAAATTCATTGTTTTGAACTGACCAATAAAAATGGAATGAAAGTACAGCTTACCAACTATGGTGGAACTGTAACTTCTCTAAATGTCCCTACATTAGATGGAAAACTGACAGATGTAGTTTTGGGTTTTGATAATGCTAATTCTTATATCGAATCGTATAATTTACCAAGTGCTCCCTATTTTGGTACAACTGTTGGACGTTATGCAGGACGCATTAATAAAGGACGTTTTACTTTAAATGATAAAACATTTGAACTGGCGGGAAACAATAACGGAAACGCTTTGCATGGAGGAAATACCGGTTTTGGTCAAAAAATATGGGATGTTACTGATTTAACAGAACAATCGGTTACTTTTCATCTGATCAGCGAAAATTTAGAAGAAAATTATCCCGGTGAATTACAGGTTTTTCTAACCTATACTTTAACAGAAGAAAACGAGTTAAAACTTGAATATAAAGCAAGTTCTTCAGAAGACACCATTATAAATCTTACCCATCACAGTTATTTTAATCTGAATGGACATGATTCGGATGTACTGGATCAGGAAATGTTTATTGACGCAGATAAAATGCTGGAAACAAACGATGAGAATGTTCCAACCGGAAAATTCATTGCTCTTGAAAGTCATGGTTTCGATTTCAGAACTGCAAAAAACTGTCCGGCTTCTATTGACAATTCGTTTGTTATCAATTCAGATGTAGCAATTGCTGCTCAGTTATTGAGCCCGAAAAACAATTTAAAGATGAGCGTTTATACGGATCAGCCGAGCGTTCATATTTATGTAGGCGGAAACTGTTTTGATATTTTAAAAGGAAAACAAGACGTAAATTACACTCCTGTCAGCGGAATTTGTTTTGAAACCCAAAATTTCCCTGATGCACCAAATCACAGTCATTTCCCTAATTCAGTTTTAAAAAAGGGAGACGAATACCAGCAGATGACCATTTATAAATTTGAAAATATAAAGTAGAAATTATACCTAAAAACAACACAGAAAATTAAAAATAATGAACGAGATTTTAATACAGAATACCACTGCTTTTTTTGAGAAATCATTCGGGTCAGCCCCTCAAAAAATTGTACTTTCTCCGGGAAGAATCAATATTATTGGCGAACATATCGATTATAATGACGGTTATGTTTTACCAGCAGCAATTGACAAAATCATTTGTTTTGCTTTTGAAAAAAGTAATTCTAAAACATCCAAAATTATCGCTATCGATTTAAATGAAGAATTTGAAGTTGATCTGACTCAGGAAATTCAATTGAGCGATGTGGTATGGACAAATTACATCCTTGGCGTTATCAAACAACTGCAGGATAATGGCTTCTCTTTCGAAGGTTTTAACTGCGTCTTCAGCAGTAATATTCCGGTTGGTTCGGGATTATCATCATCTGCGGCTTTGGAATGCGGAATGATTTTCGGAATCAAAGAATTATTCGGTTTAAAAATTGAGAAAGTGGATATTGCCTTATTAGGACAAAAAGCAGAGCACTGGGTAGGTATTAATTGCGGTATTATGGACCAGTTTTCAAGCGTTCACGGACTTGAAAATAAGGTAATAAAATTAGACTGCAACACGCTGGAATTTGAATATCACAATGCTGATTTCAAAGATTATTCACTGGTTTTATTTGACAGTAATGTAAAACACTCTCTTTTTACATCTGAATATAACAATAGAAGACTGGAGTGTGAAGAAGGACTTTCAATCATCAAAAACCATTTTCCCGAAATCAAAACGTTTAGGGATTGCACTGAAGAACAGGTTTTAAGTCTTCAGGATAAAATGACAGAAGTTGTTTTTAGAAGAGTGCGTTTTGTAGTAAAGGAAATTCTTCGTGTTACTCAGGCTTGCGAGGCTTTGGACAACGGAAATATTGAGCTTTTAGGACAATTGCTTTTTGATACCCATGACGGATTATCAAAGGATTATGAAGTAAGTTGTGCCGAACTGGATTTTATTGTAGAACAGGCCAAAAAAGAAGACGCAGTTGTTGGTTCCCGATTAATGGGAGGCGGTTTTGGAGGCTGTGCGATTACTTTAATCAAAAAAGGACATGAAAACAGCGTAAAAGAAGCTTTTACAAGCCTTTATTTTGATACATTTGGAATTGATTTAAAAATTTATGATGTGAAGGTCTCAAACGGAACATCACTTTATACCACAAATTAAGAATGAGAAATTTTGATATTAACGAAGATCCGCACAGACGTTACAATCCATTACTAAACGAATGGGTTTTGGTTTCACCTCATCGTGCAAAAAGACCATGGCAGGGTCAAAATGAAACTATTTCTACCGAAAAATTACCGGAATACGACCCAACCTGTTATTTATGTCCCGGAAATGTTCGCGCCAATGGTGTGAATAATCCAAACTATGAAAGTTCGTTTGTTTTTGAAAATGATTTCGCAGCCATGAAACAGGACGAAATCATGTTTGAAGACGACATCAGACAAACTTTTTTTAAGGCACAGCCGGAAAGAGGAATTTCAAGAGTAGTATGTTTTTCACCAAGACACGACCTTACTTTACCTGAAATGGAAGTTCCCGGTATCGAAAATATTATCCGCACCTGGCAAAAAGAATATACTGATTTAGGCAATATTGACTATATCAACCACGTTCAGATTTTTGAAAATAAAGGAAGCGTTATGGGATGCAGCAACCCACACCCACACGGACAAATCTGGGCTCAGTCGTCTTTGCCAACACAGGTTGAAAAAACACAGAATAATTTAAAAAGTTATTTTACTAAAAACAATAGCAACCTGTTACAGGATTATCTTCAGGCCGAATTAAAAAAAGAGGAACGCATCGTGATCGAAAATGATCATTTTGCAGCATTGGTTCCGTTTTGGGCAATCTGGCCATACGAAACGATGATTATCAGTAAAAGACATATTACCAAAATCACTGATTTTACAGCTGATGAAGTTACTGCTTATGCCACTATCTTAAAACAGCTTACGACAAAATACGATAATCTTTTCAGCACTTCATTCCCTTATTCTTCAGGAATTCATCAGGCTCCTACAGACGGTGGAAAACATGAAGAATGGCAATTTCACATGCATTTTTATCCGCCATTATTGCGTTCTGCTACAGTAAAAAAATTCATGGTAGGATATGAAATGTTAGGCGAATCTCAGCGAGATATCACTCCTGAAAAAAGTGCAGCCATTTTAAGAGAGCAATCAGATATACACTATAAAAACAAATAAGATGAAAATAGTTGTTACAGGCGGATTAGGTTTTATTGGTTCTCACACAGTTGTAGAATTACAAAACGAAAATTTCGAGGTAATTGTTATAGACAATCTTTCTAATTCTTCGATTGAAGTTTTAGATGGTATTGAAAGAATTACAGGAAAAAAACCACTTTTCGAACAAATTGATTTAAGAGATAAAGCAGCCGTTCAGGATTTCTTCAAAAAATACAATGATGTTTCTGGCGTTATTCATTTTGCAGCTTCAAAAGCTGTGGGCGAAAGTGTTCAGAATCCTTTGCTGTATTATGAAAACAATATCAATTCTCTGGTTTATATTCTGCAGGAATTAAACAATAAGCCCGAAGCAAACTTTATTTTCAGTTCTTCCTGTACCGTTTACGGTCAGGCCGAAAAGATGCCAATTGCAGAATCTACGGCAATCCAGCCGGCAATGTCTCCTTACGGAAACACCAAACAAATTGGCGAAGAAATTATTACTGATGTCACTAAAGTAAGTAATCTGAATGCCATTTTATTGCGTTATTTTAATCCGGTTGGTGCACATGAATCAAACGAAATTGGCGAACTGCCGCTTGGAGTTCCGCAAAATTTAGTGCCATTTATCACCCAGACTGGCGTTGGACTTCGAAAAGAATTATCAGTTTACGGAAATGATTACCCTACTGCTGACGGAACCTGTGTGCGTGATTATATTCATGTTGTCGATTTGGCGAAAGCCCACGTAATTGCCATGCAGAGATTAATCAATAAAACAAATGCAGAAAAATTAGAGGTTTTCAATTTAGGGACCGGAAAAGGAAGTTCTGTACTTGAGGTAATCAATGCATTCGAAAAAGCAAGCGGTCAAAAATTGCCTTATAAAATTGTAGACAGAAGAGAAGGCGATGTTACCGAGGCGTATGCCAATACAGACAAAGCCAATAATGTTCTGGGCTGGAAAACACAACTGAGTCTTGATGATGCCATTGCCAGTGCATGGAAATGGGAACAAAAAATCAGACAATAAAAAGTTTAAATAAAAACTGATATTATATCTTTTTGTTATAAATGTAAAAAACACATTTATTTATGTTGACGGTAACTATTTTTACTTTACTTTTGATTTTCGCTTTTTATAAAAAAACCGCCAAATTAAAATACATATCGTATTTTTTTCGGATTAAAAGAATAAATTAATTAGTTTCGCAAGCATAATAAACTATTTTTGGCATTTCACATTAAAAATAAACTTTAAAACTATCAAAAATCACTTTATATTAATTTCAAATATTACTAACAAATGAGCTCAAAACTTGCTTTTGCAGATTATGCAGTATTTATTATCTATTTTCTCGTTGTGTCCATTTATGGATACATCATCTATCGCAAACGCGAAAAAAACGAACACGATGCCAAGGCTTACTTCCTTGCTGAAGGAACTCTTACATGGTGGGCGATTGGAGCTTCTTTGATTGCTTCAAACATTTCAGCAGAACAATTTATCGGAATGAGTGGTGAGGGCTTCTTCCTGGGGATTGCAGTTGCTGCTTATGAGTGGATTGCCGCTATTGCTCTTATTATTGTTGCCGTTTGGTTTATCCCGGTATACCTGAAAAATAAGATTTATACGATGCCACAATTCTTAAAAACACGTTACAACGAATCTACTGCTTTAATTATGGCGGTTTTCTGGCTGTTTTTATATGTTTTTGTAAACCTTACTTCTATTTTATATTTAGGAGCCGTTGCTATTAACGGTTTAGCAGGTGGAGAATATCTGCATGCTATTATGATTGGTTTGGCTGTTTTTGCTTTAATTATCTCTTTGGGAGGTATGAAAGTGGTAGCTTATACAGACGTTATTCAGGTAGCGGTTTTAATTATTGGAGGTTTGGTTACTTCTTATATTGCTTTGACTGTTGTAGCAGAAAGTTTTGGTTTCGGAAAAGACGCTCTTGCCGGTTTCAACCTATTGATGGAAAAAGCTCCGGAGCATTTCAAAATGATTATTCCTGAGCCAACAGCAGCTTCTACTCAAAGCGATATTGACAAATACCTTACTTTCCCTGGAATGATGTCCTATTTGGCAGGTATCTGGATTATCAACCTTAACTATTGGGGATGTAACCAGTACATCACTCAAAGAGCATTGGGTGCTGATTTGCAAACTGCCCGTACAGGTATTTTGTTCGCAGGTTTCTTAAAATTATTAATGCCTGTTATTGTAATGTTACCGGGTATTGCAGCTTATGTTTTATACCAAAATGGTGATTTACCACAATTAGTTGGTGGAAAAGACGGTGCTTACTCAGCTATGTTAACTTTCCTTCCTACAGGTCTTAAAGGATTATCTGTTGCAGCTTTAACAGCAGCTATCGTTGCTTCGTTAGCAGGAAAAGTAAATAGTATTTCTACAATTTATACGTTAGACGTTCACAAAAAATACATTCAAAAAAATGCCAGCGACAGACATCAGGTAAACATTGGTAGATATGCAGTTTTCGCAGCAATGCTTTTGGCTGTTTTATTTACATGGAATGACGTTCTTGGAATTGGTGGTGTTGGTGGATTCACGTACATCCAAAAATATACCGGATTCATTAGCCCTGGAGTATTTGCTATGTTCGTTTTGGGTATGTTCTGGAAAAGAACTACAGGAGCTGCAGCTATTGTGGGTGTAATTTTAGGATTTGTATTATCTGTTTTATTTAATGAATATGCTCCTGCATTGTTCGGAAACGAGACTTTATTGTACACAGCTTATAAAAATGCTAAGGGCATCTACGAAATTCCGTTCCATATCTGTATGGGATTATCATTCTTCTTTACAACACTTGTAATGGTAGCAATGAGTTTTGCAGGTCCAAAAGTAAACCCTAAAGCTTTTGAAACAGAGCCTGGAATGTTCTCTGTAAAACCACAAACTACAGTATTGATCGTAATTACTTTATTAGTTATCGTAGCTTTATACGTTAAGTTCTGGTAAAATAATTATATTTAAATAATTACAAAAAAAGACTGCTTTTAAAAGGCAGTCTTTTTTTTACATCATGCGAATAATTTGAGAGAAAAAACATATATTTGGCTACCCAAATGTCAACAACTATATGTCATATATTCCAGAGCCTTCTTATAAGGATTATTTAACCTATACCATTAAAAAAGGCGATACCTTAGTGAATGTCGCTCATAAGTTAGGCCTTGATACTTATGCTCTTAGAGCTTATCATAATAGATTTTGCCCATTACAGGATTTGATAGAAGCTGATTTTCCATCGCAGCTTGAATACCTTATTTTACCTCCTCCCGAAATAGAACTTTCTGATGAAGAAAGAGAAAAGCAGCGTAAAAAAGTAGTTTTTCATGAAGCTCCTTTCAAAATGTCTTTGAATAATGCACAAGTCAGCAACTCGTATGGTGTATTGTATACCATAGAAAACGGATCGGAAACGCATACTATAAAACAGGAAATTAACGTTGAATGGAAAGCAAAAAACGAAAATGGCTTTTATTTTTTTGAAGTAGACAGAATTGGAAATATCTACATAAACGATACCGCCGCCAGCACTATGGCCGAAGAAATTGCCGAAAAAGCTTCTGCTGCCCTATACCCTTTATTGGTTGTAGTGGACCAAAACGGAAAATGGGTTTACATTAATAACTTTAGCCAGATTGAAGAACGCTGGCAAGAAGCCAAAAAACAAATCCTGAAATATTATGAAGGAGATTATGTCGAAAAATACCTGTCTATTTACGACAGAAATTTAGAAAACAGCGATACCTTATATATCTCCCTTTCAAAAGACTGGTTTTTAAATGCCTTTTTTAACGGACTCCATACTGAATATCCGCCTTCATTATCGATTCAGAAAGAAATTGATTTTCCTCTTATTGCCAAAACTGAAAATATAAAATATCTGGTCGATCAAAAATTAGACGATCGTCTGGATATTGATAATTTTTTAGTGATGGACATTAACGGAAAACTTCATGATGAACGAACCAAAACCGATTTTGAAAACGAATTAAATTTACCTGTAAAAGAATATTCAGAGCAACAAGCTGTTGGCAGCTACAGGGCAAAATATTTTTTAAACCCTGAAGATTATATTCCCGAGAGCATTTTTATATCCTGCAATTTAGAACTCGATGTCCCGCAGAAATACTCGGTTTCCATTTCTAACTTAAACAATCAGAAAGAAATCAGCGCAACGCCGAAACAGGAATTATTTATCGAAGAAACCCCGCCTCAAAAAAAGTGGTGGCAATTTTAAACAACCTAAATTATGAGCGAAAAACATTTTGTAGTCCAGGGGGCTACCTGCAAATGCAAGTTTAGTGAAGACCCATCTAAAACGGATAAAATTAAGGTTAAATCACACAAAAAACATTTTGGAAATGATAAGGAAGGATCAGAAAAACTAATTGCTACTACTAAAGAAATTGGGCAGACTTTAGAAAAAAACACCTTTGGAAAATGCAAAAAACAGCCTGCGGGCAATAGCTTTTTGCCCTGTCAGGCGGTAATAACAAAATGGAGCGGTTTTTATGAAAACGTAACCCTTAGTAACCAAGGCAAAATACTCCTCGAAAACAGCAAAGCAACCTGTCCCATGGGAGCTCCGGATTGTATCGAAATTACAGATCACGGACAAACAGCAGAGCCCGGCGAACAAAATTTTAAAAATGCAGAGCCCATGATACACAATCTTGTAAACCCAATGGTGGATGTGAGAGAAATGTATTCGAAAAAAGCTAAGCATGAAGGTATAAGTGATATTTAATTGATTTTAAAAAGTATCTTAAAATGGCAAAAGGTGTAAAAAAAATAAAATGGAGTGGTGTAGGAATTGTTAAAAGCGATTTGTCCACTCCAAATGAAAAGGTAGTTATTGCTCCTGATCAACAAGTATTGTTTGAAGTAGAAAAATGGTATGAAGCAACGCCTGAGGCGGATAAAAAAAAGCACATAACCTGGATTTTTCAGGAAAAAAAAACAAGAACGATTGTTTTACAAAAAACATTACCCTATAATAACAGATATGGGATTAAGATTCCCAAAAACTTATGCGGACCTTTTGAATATTATCTTGAAGCAAGTCTTTCCAGTGAAAGAAATCTAATAACCCAAACTGGGTTAGTAATAAGAGGCAATTGTACACCTAAAATCATAAGCAGTAAATGGTCTACAACCAATGATGGTACTGATGTTAGAAAAACCTATTTCTTTAAATATGGAGAAACGTTATACTTAAATTTAAAAACCGAAGGTTTAAACGGGTATTTAAATTTATGTGTTGACATTTTCAGGCGCTTAGATTTCAAGACAGATCCTATATTACATAGATACACAAGTGTAGATGTTATTGATGGGGAAATAAATCTTAAAATAAACAATACTCATGCGTGGTTTGGAAAACTTAACCCCGTAAAAGAGACAGAAGAGTTTTATGTAAAAGTATTTCATCCTGCTAATAAAATATACATTACAGACAGTGATAATGATACTGAGCATGCCCGATTTTTACGAATCAACAGAAAAATTATTTCTAAAGAAATAAAACCCTCAACAAATCAATCACCTTTAAAAACAGGGAAACCGGATGTAAATGCCGAAAGATACGAATCCTGTAAATTTGATACTATAAAAATTACGGATGAAGACGAATCAATTATTGTTTTTGAAGGAGGGAAAAGTAAATTAAAAACATCAAATCCTTTAGAGAAAATAAAAGCTTCAGTTTGGTTTGATTTTGATAAAGACACCATTCAGCCCAAATCTAAGCAATTGTTACATAATATACTTCAATTCTTAGTAGAACATCAATTTTCCAGCATGAAATTAGATGGTTATGCCTGTGTAATTGGTAAGCAAAATTATAATGATAAATTATCTAAAAGAAGAAGCGATGCTGTAAAGGATTTTTTTGTAAATAATGGTTTGGCACGTAACAGGATTACTAGTATCGGCCATGGTGAAGTGAATGCTACAGATGATAAACAAGGACGGGATAATATAAAGTATAAAGACGAATTTGATTATGATAATAACCGTAGAGTAGATATTCTGTTCGACTATTTTGGTCATACAGGACAAGTAGTATATGAAACTATTGCTCCAAGCATTGATAAAGACATTACCATTGAAGTTATTGGCCACGAAACCAAAAAGTGTTTTAGAAGTACCGATCCTCATAAAAAAGGCATAAAAGTAAACTCTATACAATACACCAAATTTAAAGAAGTAAAAAACGCAAGTAGTATAACTATACCTGTAAGATCAGATTTATCAGCTTTTAATATTGCTCCTTTACAATACATTTGGCCTAAATTTAATATCTTAAAAGGCAATGATTCCGCAACATTATATAACGCCAACATTCATTCATGCCGTTGGTTCTCAGATAATAATAGTGCCAATTTATTGATAAAAGTATATCCGGATATAAAATGGGATTTAAAATTTGAATATGCCTGTAAAAATCCTATTTTATATAGAGACACTTGGGTAAAAATGAGACAGGTTAGAGTTTCTGATGCTGTAAATAAAGCTCAGGCTGCAGATATTGATGGTTATGACGGAGATTTAGAAACTCAATTTAAGATAGCTCTAACTGCGAGTTGGAATAAAGACAGTGGGCATTTTGATCTTTCAAAAGAATGGGAGGGAAAAATAGCTGCGTTTATAAAGATGTTCTTGCTTGTAAAGAAAATGGTAAACCTGTTAATAGGAAATAAGGGCGGAAATAGCGCATTGAAAAATCTCCCTAGTGGTACGAAAAATAAATGTAGTGCAATAGCGGCTTTAATAGGTAGGTCGCCTGTAATGATAGAGGTTTTATCACCATCTGTAAGTACACAAGTTTCCTGGAGCCTGTTAAATATGGCAACAACAGCAAAGGGCATGAAAAGACCTCCGGAACTGGGAACAAAATTAGAATTAGAACTAAAACTTTCGCCGTTAATAGGCGGGAAAGGCACAATAGATGTTGTTGCAGTAGCCGAAAAAATACCAGCAATAGGCCAAGCAATAACAGCGATAGAAGTTGCATTAGGAGTTTTAGGAGTACAGCTTACTTTTGCCATATCACTAGTTGGAGAGGTAGGATTTACTGCAAAAGTATTAGGGTTTTATACCCCAACCTATAAAATGGAATTTGATTCATATGAAGTAAACCTATTACCTGAGAGCAAGTTTGGTATAGAAGTAGTGCTCAAAATTTCGGGAGAATGGGAAGTTAAAACTTTTATTCTTTGGGGCGACAGTGTTCCCATAACCGCAGAAGCTTCTGCCAAAGCCGAAAGTTATTTTACAACAAAAGTAAATATTGGCGCAGATCAAACTGGTAGATATATTAATGCAAATGTTTCTTTTGAAGGCGTTTATCTTACCGTCGAGGTTAATGCTGGCATGAAATCTACTAAAGTATCAAGAAACCATAAAATTACTCTGGTTCCTAAACCCAAAGATCCAATTTTGGGAGGTAATTATTATTTTTAAAAAAATGAAAAAAATGAAAAAATTAATTTTAATACTAAGTCTAGTATTTTGTTTACAGTCTTGTTCTCAAAAACCTAATTTAAATAAAGAAGAAATGATCGCAGAATTTACAAAAAACACACCCAATCCATCCATTTATAATACCCACCCTCAATACAGGTTAGAACAATACAGCAGCAACTGTCGTTGGGAAATACGACTAAATGATATGCCCCTTTTATTAGGGGAAATGTCCCATACCAAAAATGGCAGTATTAGCAACAACTCCTTTTGGTTAAATATGAATATACTTCATTCCGGGAAGCAAATTATAACCATCAGAATATATCCTGTTGAAGGACAAAAAACATTGGGTGAGTTTGCCACTTTCAGGCTTATCGGACTCGATTTTTATCCGGACAAAGCTAAAGACAAAACAAACTATCAAAGATTACTAAGTTGGGAGTTGCCTAATAAAGATGTAAAAGATTTGCCTTTTTTAGTCATTAAAAAAGAGTTTGAGGCAGTTGTACCCTACACAAATGTTGGGTGGGAAAAATCTAAAGATTTAACTGAAATTAAGGATTTGGATAAAATGGTCATTGAAAAAATGAAAGAACATGAAGAGATTATGAAAGAGCAAAATGGCATAGCACATTTAAATCTGTCTAAAAAAAGTCTTCAAGAAAAATATACTTGTTCCTATTCTAATTCAAAAGAAATAGAGACAGATTGTAATAAATTTGTCTCAAATTTCAATGCTGACATGAATGACACAGAAGCAATAGAATGGGTACCTTATACCAATTATGAACTGGTATTTTACGGAAATGGAAGAGTAGTGAGCTTGAGAAGAAGAGGTAATGTGTTCAATTTTTACGGACCTGCCTTCAAAGGAAAATGGAAAGATGACAAGTCTTATACTGAACAATGTTTGGATGATTTTTATCACATTCCCGAGGGTAGTGACGAATTGGAAGTAATTCGATAAATAATTTTTAGTGACAAGTACTTTCTTTTGGGGAATTTATCGTTTAGCATATTTTGTCAATTCCGCAATTTAAGAGTTTGAAAGAAGAAAGTTTTCCGGCTAGTTTTATTTCATTCTTATTTTTGATTACTAGCAGTTTCATGCTGTATTTTTTTACATTAGGAATTTATATTAGCTACTAAAACAATAAGTCCCAAGAAGGCATAAAATCACTATAATGGAAAAACCCAAAGATCCAATTTTGGGAGACAAATATTATTTAAATGAAAAAATTAATTTTAACACTAAGTCTAGCATTTTGTTTACAGTCTTGTTCTCAAAAACCTAATTTAAGTAAAGAAGAAATAATCGCAGAATTTACAAAAAACACACCCAATCCATCCATTTACAATACCCATCCTCAATACAGGCTTGAGCAATACAGCAGCAACTGCCGTTGGGAAATCCGACTAAATGATATGCTTCTTTTTTTAGGTGAAATGGCACATACCAAAAATGGTAGTATTAGCAACAATTCTTTTTGGTTGAATCCATATATACTTCATTCCGGAAAGCAAATTATAACCATTAGAATATATCCTGTTGAAGGACAAAAAACATTGGGTGAATTTGCTGCTTTCAGACTTATCGGCCTCGATTTTTATCCGGACAAAACTAAAGACAACACAAACTATCAAAGATTACTAAGTTGGGAGTTACCTGATAAAGATGTAAAAGATTTGCCATTTCTGGTAATTAAAAAAGAGTTTGAAGCAGTTGTACCGTATACAAATACTGGGTGGGAAAAATCTAAAGATTTGACAGAAATTAAGGATTTGGGTAAAATGGTCATTGAAAAAATGAAAGATTTAGAAGAGATTATGAAAGATCAAAATGGCATAGGACATTTAAACCTGACTAAAAAATTTCTTCAGGAAAAGTATACTTGTTCCTATTCAAATTCAAAAGAAATAGAGACAGATTGTAATGAACTTGTATCACATTTCAATGCTGACATGAACGACATAGAATCAATAGAATGGGTACCCTATACCAATTATGAACTGGTATTTTACGGAAATGGCAGAGTAGTGAGCTTGAGAAGAAGAGGTGATGTATTCAATTTTTACGGACCTGCCTATAAAGGGAAATGGAAAGATGACAAGTCTTATACTGAACAGTGTTTTGACAAATTTTATCACATTCCTGAAGGGAGTGCTGAACTGGAAATAATTAGATAGATGGATTATACTGACAAATACTTTCTTTCAGGAATTTTATTGTTTAGCTTTATTGTGTCAATTCCGCAATTTAAGAGCCTGAAAGAAGAAAGTAATTTCCTGGCTAAACTAATTGCATTCTTATCATTGATCACTATTGGCTTCCTAATATATTTCTCCACAATCGGAGTAACTGTCGGTATTTTTTCTATAGTGAAAAATTATTATAACGGAGATGTTTATGAGGCAACTATAGTTTCTTATCGCAGTTATACGAAACAAGAATCAGATTCTCGAATGAAAAGACGGTATGAGGTTACTTATAATGTTCCTATGTTTGAATTCTTTGTTAATAATAAGAAAATTAAAGTAGAGTCATCAGCCCATACTTCATCATCAGTTCCGATTATTGGGAGTACTTTGAAAATTTCGTACTCAAAAGGAGGGTTAAGAACACAAGAACATAAGTTTTCTGATTATTTAGTTTTCTTTATGTTCTTTGTAATTTCCACATTTTGGTGGTTTACTTCATTAATATATACAGCATATTCATTGGGATATCCATTGAAAAATAAAAAAACAATATTTTTTATAATGTTAAAGACCCATTTTGTTTTACTGCAATTGTTTTTAATGTTTTGTTTGTATTTTATTTATATAAAGCTAATTGTCGTTTCCATATGGGGGGTATTAAGTATTATTACGTTTATCATCTTGAGTTTATTTTTAGCAATCCGTAGGTTTCAAAAAAATTAGATCATTACAAAGCATACGGAAAACTAGTTACTTTGCTACACTTAGCAGATCGAGAAGAAATTATTAGAATGCGAAAAAACAATCCAGATGAAAATATATATTTAGATTTTCTTTTTCAAAGAAAAGAAAAAGGAGAAAAATTAACTGTAATATAATTATTAAAATAGATATGAAAAATAAATTATTGGCACTTACTGCTTTTTTTGCATTAATAAGCTGTAAAAAAGAATTTAAAGTAAATGATTCTTTTAGAGAAGAAATACTTTCTAAGGTGCACATACAAAAAGACACTTTAGTCGTCTTTAATACATTATTAGATAGTTTAGATCAAAAAAAGATTTCGTTTTGTGAATATTTCAACTATTCACATTATGCTCTTTCTGATTCATGCACATTGATATTAGATAAAAAATATGAGGTAAGGCTGGGGAATTATTCTCCCGAATATTTTGAAGAACATCATAAAATGTTAAGTAATGCAATTAAAAACTATGAAAAAAGATTAGGAATTGATGAAAACTCAGCCAGAATTGGAGAATATATAGAGGTAACTAACGATATAATAAAAAATCATTGTATAACTCAGGATAAAAAATAGAAGATGATCCTAAGTTAATTTTTGATTTTATCGTATTGTAATTATTGTACAAGTCTAATAAAAGAGTCAGGGAAGATGCCTAATGAGTCTGCAGTAAAACTATCGCACATTCTGATTGTACATTTTGTACAGAAGAATAATGTCAACAGTACTGTTCGATTTTAATAATCCTTTCCATTTTTTTGTACACATATTTGAAAGTTACATCTCTTCCATTTTTATTTATAAAAACACTTAAACATCATTTTTAATTCCCCTAAAAACATAATGAATAAATTATTATTAAAAACAATATTTATAATTCTTTCACTGTCTGTGTTTTCCTGTACACAGAAAGACGTTTCAAAAAACACTACATTATTTCTGACAACCAATAACGGAAACCTATACAGCATAGATTTAGCAACCGGAAAATGCAATTGGCAAAACATAAAAAATATAGAAGACACCCGCAGTGACTCCTATTTTAAAATTGACAACAATACCATAATAAAATCCTATGAAAACGGAGAAATAATTGTGTTCAATAAACAGACAGGTGCTATCATAAAAAAATATCAGGAAAATGAGTCTATACCTGAAAGTCCCTCACTTTTTATGTTTTCGCAATACCCGCTTGTGTATGAGAGTAATTTTATTTTTTCTAATTTAAATGGAAAAGTAAAATCTATTAATTCGAATACAATGCAGCCAAATTGGGTATATGATGTAAAAAATAAAGTGTTTGTATCGCCAACTAGTATTGGAGATAAAATTATTGTAAACGCCGGCTATAATCTCTGTGCTGTAAATGCAAAAAACGGACAATTTATTACCAACCTGAAATTTGTTCATCCGTTACCGCATGAACCAGTGGTAAGTGATGGAGAAATTTTTGTTATCGATGAAAACGGAAATGCTTTTTGTCTTGATCAGGAATTAAACACAAAGTGGCAATTTGAAGTAAATAATTATATAACCGACACACAATACGACGAGAACGCTAATACTAATGTGACTACAGATACCAATATTAACACCTTAACCAATCTTACTGCAGGAGAAAAACTAATTGTACTGGGAGATGCAGAACATATTATTGGTATTGACAAAAAAACCGGACAAATGAAATGGTTAGCAACCATACCAATTATCAATTGGGAGTCGCCAGAGGATGTAGCTCAGGTTAGAAAGAATTTACGAGAAGATCAGGATCTCCATAGTATACTGAATGACAAAGTGGGAGTGCTGAAATCATTACAAATAATAGATCAAGAAGTTGTTGCAAATACTTCTTCCTGTATTGCCGTATATGACTCAAACAATGGTAATTTAAAAAGAAAAAAATTTCTTTTCAACAACGAGATTATCGGAGCAATAAAAGCTACTAATGATTTTTATTATTATGTACGTAAAGATGGAGTTTTATATAAACTCGACAAAACACTAAAAACAGAAACCATTGTTTATAAAGGAATAAAATACAAACCCGAGGATGAGTATACAAGCCCATATATGCAGATTGAATAAATAATAGTCTTGTCAGATAAGGGTTCAATTTAAAAAAATAATATTTATAAATGAATAAACCTTTTTATCAAAAGTAAACAAAAACGCCTCAAACAATTGAGGCGTTTTTGTTTAGTATTATAAGTATAAGGTAAAAATTTACCAGCCCTTAACCGCGCCGCCCTTAAATTCGCGAATCGCTGCCTGCTCCACTTCTGCAGATTGAAAAGCTTGCAGAAACTGTTTTACTTTTTCCTCATTTTTATTGTCTTCTCTGCTCACCACAAGATTTACGTATGGAGAATCTTTATCTTCTACAAACAAAGCATCACGTGAAGGAACTAATCCCGCTTGTGAAGCAAAAGTATTGTTGATAATTGCAATAGATACATTTTCATCATCTAATGCTCTTGGCAATTGAGGCGCTTCTAATTCCAGGATTTTTAGATTTTTTGGATTCTCAATAATATCCGTTACTTTCGGTAATAAGCCTACTCCATCTCGAAGTTTCAATAAACCATTTTTTTGTAAAAGCAATAACGAACGACCTCCGTTTGTTGGATCATTTGGAATAATAATGGTGCTTTCATTTTTTAATTCAGAAAGGTTTTTGATCTTTTTAGAATACGCAGCAATTGGGTAAATAAATGTTTTTCCGATAATCGCCAATTTGTATCCACGTTGTTTAGATTGCTCATCAAGATAAGGTTTATGCTGAAATGCATTTGCATCGATATCTCCCTGGCTTAAAGCTTCATTTGGAATTACGTAATCATTGAAAGAAACCAACTCTACTTCAAGTCCGTATTTTTCTTTTGCTACTTTTTTAGCCGCTTCCGCCACTTTATATTCCGGTCCGGTTGCAACACCCACTTTTATAAAATGAGGGTCGTTATTTTTACTTTTTCCGCAACTAGCAACAACAAGTGATAAGGCTAAAATTCCAGCCGTTTTTAAAAATTTTATCTTAGTAATCATGCTCTATTTTTTAATTTATAATTTATAATTGACAATTATCTATGGTCAAATCGTTTCGATAAAGTATCGCCAATGAACTGGATCAGGAATACCAAAAGCACCAGCAAAGCAAGAACCGAGTTCATTGTTACGGCATCATAACCAATGTATCCGTATTGATATCCCACTTGTCCTAAACCGCCTGCACCAACGGCACCGCCCATTGCAGAATACCCAACAAGTGTAATTAAAGTGATTGATGCTGCGTTTATTAGAGAAGGCAATGCTTCGGGAAGCAGTACTTTATAAACAATTTGAAATGGTGTCGCTCCCAAAGCTCTCGCTGCTTCAATTAGTCCTGAAGGCAAACCCAAAAGACTGTTTTCAACAAGACGAGCAATAAATGGTGCTGCCCCAATACTTAACGGTACTAATGCCGCACTAACTCCTATAGAAGTTCCCACTAAGGCACGCGTAAACGGAATCATCCAGACAATTAATATAATAAATGGAATGGAACGAAAAATATTTACCAAAACCGATAAAGATCGGTTCAAAACGGGTTGATCTAATATTTGATTTTTTCGGGTAAGGAAAAGCAAAATACCTGTTGGAAGTCCTAATGCAAAACCAAAAAAACCAGACACAAATGTCATAACAATGGTTTCCCAGGTTCCTTTTAATAACAATTCAATAATGGAATCAGACATAACCTATAATTTCTGTTTTAATATGTTTTGAAATAAAATATTGGATTGCAGCTTCGTAATTTTCGCTTTTGCCTGAAAGTTCAATTAGCATAACTCCAAAATTAACCTCTCCGGCCTGATCCATTTGAGCGCTGATAATTTTAAAATCGATATCAAATAATCTTGAAACTTCAGAGATAACAGGTTCATTAACGGATTTTCCGGTCATTTCAAGTCTTAATAACGGATTTAAATTTTCGCCATTTTCCTTTTGCAATTTTTCCTGATAGACAGATGGAATATCGAGGTGCAATGCCGAAGAGATAAATTCTCTGGTAAGTTCATGTTTCGGATCTGCAAAAATTTCACCTACACTTCCCTGCTCTATCAATTTCCCGTGACTGATTACGGCAACCTCATCGCAAATTGACTTAACAACTTCCATTTGGTGCGTAATCAACAAAATAGTAATGTTTAAACGGCGATTAATATCTTTCAGTAAATTTAAAATAGATCGTGTTGTTGCCGGATCTAATGCACTCGTAGCTTCATCACACAAAAGCACTTTTGGGTTATTTGCCAAAGTTCTTGCAATCGCAACTCTTTGCTTTTGTCCTCCCGAAAGATTTGCAGGATAATCGTTTGCTTTTTCTTCCAGACCAACTAATTGTAGTAATTCTGAAACACGAGTTTTAATAGCTGCTTTTGAAGTTCCGGTAAGTTCTAACGGAAATGCTACATTCTCAAAAACAGTACGCGATGAAAGCAAATTAAAATGTTGAAAAATCATTCCGATTTGTCTTCTCTCAATGGCAAGTTGTGCATTCGACAATTGGATAAGAGATTTTCCATCAACAATAATTTCTCCTGAGGTTGGTCTTTCCAAAAGATTTACACATCGAATTAATGTACTTTTCCCCGCCCCTGAAGTACCAATTACACCAAATATTTTTCCCGGCGGAACTTTAAGTGACACATCAGATAAGGCAGAAATAATTCTGTTTTTCTGATGAAAAGTCTTCGTTACATTTTTTAATTCAATCATTTTTTATATTCAGGTTTATTTGAGGCATTGAAACTTTAATTGATTCTGTCCTTTATAAAATTTAAAATAAAAAAGCCTTTCAAATTATTATGAAAGGCTTTTGATATAAATACTATATTTTTTATGTCAAAGCCGGATCACTTAATTGCATACTAACAACACAACACATTACCATGTTGTCGTTATAATTAGTATTTTGGTTATTGTTTCTCATTTGTGTGGCAAATTTAAAGAGATTATTTGAATTATCTGCAAAAAACACAAAACTTTTAATGTCCTATCGAAATAATAGACTAATGTGTCGATTATTTCGAGCAGGACAATTGGAATTGTATGACTTAAACTGATATAGGTTACAGACTAACTGAAAATAAGAAATAAATCATAATTGTTACTGTCATATTCAGCAAAACATCAAAACTCCTGCTTTTTCTTGTTCCCTCTTTCTATAATAAATGCATCAAAATTATAAATCAAGAAAAATTAGGAGAATGAGGTGAGCTAAATTTTAAAAAATGATGGATGTTAGCTTATTTTTTTTAACATTTTACTGCCTAAAACGCAATAAATAATTATAAACAATTCAAAATTAAAAAGTTAAAAAAACACCATTCTAAATATTAAAATAAACAACAAATAAGCTTGTGAAATAAACTTATTAAAAATATTTTTGCAAAAAATATCTTAATAATAAAAGGGGTTTCAAAACTTATGAAAAAAACACTATTTCTTACAATTTTCACTCTGTTATCAACAAGCATATATTGCCAAAATATTAAGGCAATAGACATAATCCCATTATATGAAGCCTCGCCTGTTAACACGAAAATTATTTTAGATCCTTTTCAGGAAAAGGTAAATGATTCCATTATTAATAATCCGGTAAGCAACAATCCAAGTACACAAAAACCAAGTTCAACCAGTTCCAATTTTGAGAATGGCGGACCAGAAAACATGATTGACAAATCTACTTTGAAACCATCCGCAGGTAGCTTTTCTTCTGATATAACCGCAATATCTGACAACCTAAATCAGGGAAAAGTAAATATAAATATTCCTTTGTTTGATTTCGAATATTATGATTATAAAATTCCTGTGTTTATTAACAATAACTATCCTCAGACTATGTCCCAGACGTATGGATCCCCTGTTTTTTATATCAATTCAAAAATAGGCGGAGACTGGAATTTATCAATAGATCAGTATAAAGTTTCCAGACAAATAAACGGTAACGAGGATGAGCATCCCAGCAAAGGATATTTTTCGAGTTTTAGCCAAAGCAGGGTTAATAATATTTCAGCTATTAATAATGGTGATGTCGTAAATGGCTTAAAAGGCAGTTGGGATCCGGCCATCGATGTTTTTCATTTTTCGACCCCAACCATTTCCGGATCTTTTTTACTTAATTTAATTGACGGTAGTTTCAAAAATTTGACCGGTGGCAATTTTACAGTAAAATATACCCGAAACAATACCTCCCTTTTGTCTTTTACCGTTACTGATGAACAAGGTACCCAATATTTATTTGGAGGAGATGATTCTTCAATAGAACAGACTCAAAGTAAAACGGGTGTACAGTCCAGAGGAGTTGATTACAATGGCCTCAGATTTAGATATATTGTCGAAGTACAATCCGTTTTATTACCAGCTACTTATGGTAAAGTAGTTAGTTTTATTCCGTTACCAGATAATGCTAATTATTATTTTAACACACCTAGTCCTTCTGGTCCTGTAGTTAATAATCCTTGGACAGATTCGATGATTAATGATTTCTTAAACAACAGACATCTAAATCAAGTATTCCCTACATTAGGCAGTCTTTATCCATTAGGAAATAATATTTACGGAATCCCAGCTTCTAATAGAATTGTTAACCTTCCAGGGACAACTACAGACGACCCGGATTTGCGACAACCCAAAGTAAATACAGCCTGGTATCTTAAAGAAATCAAATTAATAAATGGTAAAAAAATACTTTTCAGTTATCAAAATTCGTGGAAAGCATATCCCACTTATAGTGCCAATAAAACAGAACTTACTACTTTAAAAACCGGCATTTATAATTATCCTGGAACACTTAATACATATCCTGGACAGAATTATACAATAATACCTATCCCTATAAGATATTATCCATGTATGCCAGAAGGATTTGGACCTTTACAATTTCCAATAAATGAGAGTTATGCTGAAACAATAAATTTTGTACGGGCTCCGGAACTTACACAAATATATGATGAAGATTTATCTTCTCAAATTGAGGTAGCAACCCAATCCGCTACTGCAGATACAAGGCCATTTGTATCTGATCCCAGAATATTTTCAAATGTTCCTCAGGAAGTAATTAATGGAGGAATTATTGACCCTAAACTAACTAATAAAATAACATATATCAAAAATCATCAGTCTTTTGATGTAGAGTTTAAAAACTCTTCCTATTTATATCCACTAGTAAAAGATAATGTAACTTACAGAGCTCCATCAGGAGACAGCTCTTATCTCAATGAGTTAGTAATCAACGGAGATAAAAAATATTCGTTTACTTATAATGGCAGAAATTTAAAGACAATTACATATCCTACCGGTGCCAAAAAGCAATTCTATTCGAGTGCGAGAACACAGGGACTAGAAAAACTTTCTCGATATGGCAATTTCTATTTATATAGTGAAGGAGTAGTCGACAGCATCATTACAACTTCAGGAAAAAACAAAACAGTCGAAAAATATGTTTATAGCAAATATCCTCAGTTTTATACAAACAATAAAACAACACAAAAAACATTCAGACCAGGTATTGCGACTTGTACAGATTATGCTACATTTACCTCAACCAATCCTATTATGAGTAATGTAGCCGTTAAAAATGGACTGTATTTCGCAAATGCCAAAAAATATATCAATAACGAATTACGCATCTCATCAGATAATATTCAGCAAACCTATGGTGATAGCAATACTTTATACTTAACAGACGGGACTACCCCTTCCTATACAAATAAGATTAGTAGCCCAACAACAGCTTACGAACAAAGATATGGGCTAAATGCAAAAACAATCCAATACAAAAAAAATGCAGCAAATAAGCCAGAAAAACAACAAACGTCTGATATAAAATATGAATTTTCAACTCCAACATTTGAATTGCCTTCTGTTTATCTGGCTAATATTGAAGCCGGTCCATGGAGTAATACATCTGGTGCTATTCGACGAGGATATTCAAGATTTTATTACCCTGTTGGAGACGAGGTAACCAAAACAGTAGTTACAGATTCTATTTTCTTAGATAACAATACCAATATAAAAACAGAAAAAACTTCATTTTTCTCAAGATTTATTCATACGACAGGGACTAGCGTGAACAAATTAACCAAAATGTCCAATACTGATTCTGAGGGGAACACATGGACAACAGAGTTTTTAAATGTTAATTCAGGTACCAGAAACCTAAAACTAACCGATAGCCCATTATTTCAAAGCATGAGAAAGAACAACATTAGTCCTGATCTTTTTAAAATTGAATATAAAAATAATGACATAATTAATTTTGAAGCTTATAAATACAAATTATTAAACATAAACAATAATATCCCTGTTCTCGAATCCCAAAAGAAAGTGGAAACAAGTGATACAAACCTTAATTCTATTGTTCCTTTTACCGTTAATTCATCTGATCCTAATAACTTTATTTATGATGCCAGGTTTAAAGACAAAATTATTTACGATCAATACGACAGTAACGGAAGATTAATAGATTATCACATTCCTGATGGTCCCCATACCATTATTATTTGGGGATATAAACGTCAATATCCTATTGCAAAAATAGAAAATGCTACTTATTCTGAAGTTCAGCCTTACATTACTAACCTGCAAAGTTTATCCGACGCAGATTATGATAACTGTACAGCTGCAACTTGTAAGGAACAAATTCTCAGAAATGCTTTAAACAATCTTAGAAACATTCCAAACCTTAGTAATAAATGGCAGGTTAGCACCTTTACTTATGATTATAACATTGGATTAACAAGTTCGACTGACCCAAAAGGAACAACAAGTTATTATGAATATGATAAACATACCCGACTAACACAAGTTAGAGATGAAAACGGAAAAATTGTTACGGCCAATAAATATCATTACAAAACCGAATAAAAAATTTACAGGTGAAAAAATGCTTACTAACAAAGGCCTAAATTAATTTTCTATAAAATAGTAGTTTTCACCAACAGTAAAAACAATCGAAAAGTTTCCTGGGTATGGGAATCCATGAACGCGGATACACCATTATCATAAAAAATTAAAAAACAAATCATGTGTAAAGATTACATTCATAAAATTACTTTTTTTTTAACATTTTTGATCATTCCTATATTTTGTTCTACTCTTAATGCGCAATATCTTGTTGGACCGCCTATTGTGGAATTTGGAAAAATCAATACTTATAATTTAGCGCAGTCAAACGTTACTTTTGGTAATGTTACTAGTGGTACCTGGATTATTCAGGGTGGAAAGATAATTAGCCAGACTGTAACTGGAATAAACCCTTCAGTTACGATTCTGTGGAATGGAGCTGCACCACATCGCATTACATTTAACTTTGTGATCAATTATCGTGATGGATCTGTAAATAAGTCTTTAGAAGAACCAATAACAGTTAATTCTCCTATTTTAAGTAATCAAAATTACATTCAGACCATAACTCCAACTGTTGAAACAACAGATACTAATATCCTTGCTGACAACGAAAAACAAGAATCTGTAACTTATTTTGACGGCCTGGGCAGGTCTATGCAAACAATAGATGTACAAGCCGGCGGTAATGGTCAAGATATTATTACGCATGCTGCTTACGATAATTTTGGAAGACAGGAAAAAGAATATTTGCCTTATGCAGAAACCAGTAATAAAGGTTTCTTCAGAACCGAAGATATCGCTCTGGAAACTAAAAACTTCTACAGCACAACTAAATACGAGAACACCGCCAATCCTTACTCACAAAAAGAATTTGAGGCTTCTTCACTTAACAGGGTATTAAAACAGGCAGCGCCAGGAACAGACTGGACTTTAGGGGGTGGTCATGAAGTAAAATTTGATTATCAAACGAATGTTAATAACGATCAGGTAAGGCGTTTTGGGGTTGTTTTTCCTGAAGGAAATAGAGAAAATCCTAACATAAAGGACAATGGTTTTTACGAACCTTATCAATTACACAAAACGATCACTAAAGATGAAAACTGGCTCTCCAACCAAATCAACCCTGATGACCATACAACTCAGGAGTTCAAAGATAAACAGGACCGTATTATTTTAAAACGAACTTTCAATGAAGGCATTCGACATGATACTTACTATATCTATGACGTATATGGAAATTTAACCTATGTTAGTCCTCCCTTGGTTGATAAAGATAAAACTATAGGTACTCAAACGAGTATATTAGGATACAAAGACTTTAAAAAATCATTCAATCAGTCCGTTTTTTCAGGTACAGGATCTGGTGGTGGTGGTGTAGAAGTCACTATTGTAAATAATGTTTTAAAAGTTGTTTTTAGTGGTGGTTATAATGCATCTATGTTAAATACAAATCCACAGGATTTACTTACAAGTCCGTGCAATTTGCCTGATATGGAGTTGGGAACCATCTCTAATGGTAATTACAAGGCAAGTATTGTGGGGGGAAAACTAAAACTAACTAACCTTACGGGTGCAACTTCAACCGGTTTTTCTTCAACATTTACGGTTAATTTACCTGCTTCATGCCCCACAAATCCGGGCATCAATAATGGTAGTTATGAAAACTTCTATCAAGAATTTAATCAGCAGGTCTTTTCAGGTAAAGCCGGTGGAGGTAGTGTAAGAGTATCCATTGAAGATAATATTCTAAAAGTTGCTTTTAGTGGCGGTTATTACCAATCGATGTTAGACACTCCCCCGCAAGAATTACTCACTTATCCATGTCCGCTTCCTGATATAACTTTGGGTAATATTTCCAACAATGATTATAGCGCAAGTATTGTAGGAGGCAAATTAAAATTAACAAGTCTCACAGGTGCTCCTTCTACCGGATTTTCAAGCACTTTTACAGTAGCTTTACCTTTGTCTTGTGTAACGAAAGATAAATACCAGATAATTGTAGATGATTTGTACTACCAATATCATTACGATAGCCGAAACCGCCTGATAGAAAAGAAACTCCCGGGAAAAGGATGGGAATATATTGTTTATGATAAATTAGACAGACCTGTTTTAACACAAGACAGTAATTTAAGAACTTCCAATAAATGGCTGTTCATTAAGTACGATGCCTTCAACAGACCTGTTTATACCGGTGAGTATATTAACAGTACAGATAAAACACGTATCGCTGTTCAAGCCCTGGTTACTGCTTCTTCTACCCTATCTGAGACCAAATTGACAAATAGTAACATAATTGTTAATGGGACAAAAATATTCTATACCAATAATGCCTTTCCTAATATTAACAATACCAACATCAATATATTTACTATAAATTATTATGATGATTATGTTTTTGATTTAGAGGGAGCTGATGCTACAGGATCCTATCACACACCAACTATTAAAACCAAAGGTTTGCTTACAGCCAGTAAAGTACGTATTTTGGGAACTAACAACTGGATTAACAATGTTAATTACTATGATAACCAGGGAAGGATAATCAGCAATTACAGTAAAAATGATTATTTGACATTAACTACCCGAGTACATAACAAACTAGACTTTACAGGTAAAATACTGGAAAAAAAATACATAAATTCTAAAAACAGTGTATTGACTACAGTAGTGGATGTATTCACCTATGATCAGGCTGGAAGACTGACTAAACAAACACAAGCAATAAACGGAGCCACTACACCCGAAGTAATTGCAGAAAACAGTTATGATGAATTAGGTAAGCTTGTTAAAAAAAGAGTAGGGGGAAAAACCGTTGACGGATTACAAACCGTAAATTATACTTACAACATTCGTGGATGGCTGAAAGGAATAAACGATGCTAATAATTTAAATCAGGATAATGATTTGTTTGGTTTTGGACTAAGTTACAATACCATAGTAGATTCTTCAGCTTCTATAGGTCTCCAAAACACACCACTATATAATGGTAATATAAGCAATACTTTTTGGAAAGCTAATAATGGGAATCCAGTTTTAAAACAATATAATTATACCTATGACGCATTAAATAGGTTTAAATACGCCAATTATGCTGAAAATAATGTATTCGATTCAAAATTCAATGAAGGTATTAATGAATATGATCGTAATGGGAACATAATGTATTTCTTTCATAGTATGCAAGACCCTAATGATGCAAATAAACGTGCTGCTATAGATTATTTAGTATATACTTATAATGGAAATCAATTAATGAAGGTCGATGATGATTTGAAAGACTTACCATATGGTTTTGAAGGCTTCAAGGATGGCACCAATACCAATGATGATTATAGTTATGATGCCAATGGAAATATGACACTCGATAACAACAAAGGCATAACTGAAATTAAATACAACCACTTAAACCTGCCTGATAAAATAACATTTGGTACAGGAACAATAGAGTATGTATATGATGCAAATGGTGTTAAACAAAGTAAAATTGTGAATCCGGGAGTCAGGACTGATTATGCCAATGGGTTTCAATATGAAGACGGTATTTTGAAATTTTTTCCTCAGCCTGAAGGATATGTAGAGTACAATAACGGAAATTTTAATTATATTTATCAATACAAAGACCATTTAGGAAACGTACGACTGAGCTATAAAGATGTTAGCCTTACTAATACCCCATCTTTACAAATCGTAGAAGAAAACAGCTACTATCCTTTTGGATTAAAACATAAAGAAAACAATAGTGTAGTAAACTCAACCAATCCGGGACAGAAGTATAAATACAACGGCAAAGAACTTCAGGATGAAAATATTGGTGGAGGACAACAGCTAAACTGGTATGATTATGGTGCACGTAATTATGACCCTGCTTTGGGACGCTGGATGAATGTTGATCCATTAGCGGAGAAATTTCAAAATTTATCACCATATATTTATGCACTAAATAATCCTTTAAGGTTTGTTGATCCGGATGGTAAAGATCCTGACGATATAATTTTATGGGGTTGGGATCCTGCATTAAATAAATATAGACAAACACTAGTAATGAAATCGAATATTTATAACATTAATTACTATTCTAAAAATATTTTTGCTCCAATGGCCCCAGCTAGTAGAGCACCTATAGGTCCTACATATATGTATGGACTTGATGCTTGGGCTACACTTGCCGGTAGACCAGATGCTGTGAGATTTAATATATCAGCACAATTGCATGCCGGTGGGGTAAATGTAGGAGGCACATTAGGTGTGGTGGCTCCTCTTAAAGGTCCTGATAAGGGTGGATTGTTCTTTTATGGCCCTTCTAATGAAAAAGGATTTGATATTAATTTTGAGAAAGCCAGTTATTCTCTTGAAATCGATGGTGCTTTAAGCGCTAGTCTTATTTATAAAACTGATAATAATTTTAAAAAATTTGACCGATCTTCATTTGAAGGACTCGAAGCTTCTATAGGAGGGAACTATGGGATTTTTAATGCATCCGCCTTTACAGCGTCAGATAAATCATACTTTGGAGTTTCATTTGGCATTGGTAAATCTATGGAAATTTTTAGTGATGGTAAAAGAGGCAATATGACTTTTGGACTTTCAGGAGCTAAATTAATAGACTATCTGACTATAAACCCTGAAATGCAAAACTAACTATGAATAAAATTTTCCTATTGGTTTTTTTGTGTTTTTTAGTGTGCAATTGCAATACTAAAAATGATATTAATGAAAAAATAATAAATTCCGTTTGTGAAATTACTATCCAAAATAGATCATCAGATGTCTTTGGAGGAATTGATGAAATTAATATTACTGACAAAAAAGAAATTACTTCCATATGCAAAGAATTGTTATCTATAAAAGAAGAAAGCAATTTACAAACCAGACCTTACGAAGGAACTATTTTGATAAACTTTAAAAAAAAGGACATAAATGGCATGAATACGATAATAAACGAACTTACAACTAGAATTATAATCAAGCCTAATAAAGAATACTATATAACTTATTCAAGAGGGCAATATATATCGGATCATTTTTTGGCGCGGATAATAAAACATTTAAAAATAGATCAAAGCAAAATAACTGCACTCGATGCTTATGAAAATCCTCTGGAAAATAAATAATCGAACCAAATATTATAAAAATCCCATTATTCCACACTGATGCTCGTTTGCAACGAGCACCTACTTAGATTGATATAAAAAGGTAGCGTTTGCAATTAGCTAAAACAGGAGTGTCTTTAAACAAGCACACTCCTGTTTTTTTATTATTTTATAAATATCTTTAAATAAAAAGTAATTTAGAGAAAGTAACATAGCTATTACTAAATAATGCTGTATTTTTGCAATGTAAAATTCAAAATCTTGCGATAGTTAAAAAATCTGCTTTTTCTTGTTTTAATTTAAAGATCTGTTTTTATACAAATCAAATTCAAGGCTGAATATGTCAAGCACAATTTCATGGTTTAAATCCGGATGGCATAAATACAAACCCTCTTCTAATACCCGATCCGGAAAAGTGTCAGAAAATGAACCACAGATGCTAAGATTATTAATAACCACAAATTTTGAATTATCATTTGTCAGCTTTATTCTGAAATAGCCATACAGATTATCACTGTATTCGACTGACAGAATTTCAAAAATAAAATTCGTTAATAAACCATGTTTGTCTGAGAAGTAACCCATATTTCCTAAACTTTCATTTTTTATTATTTTCATAATTACTGATGATTTTTTAATTTATAACTACGGTAATTTTTTTATTTGAATTAAATATTAATTTTTTCTAATACTGTCTGTCTTGTGTTTTTTGCCAAAAATTTCTTTTCTCCGCAATGTAATCTTCGTTTCTTCGTATAATCTTTTTTGATACAATTCAATGATGGTTTCTTCAATATCGTTATTCGTATTTCTGCCATTAAAAACATGAGTGATGTAAGAATTACTAAACGGCATCCCTTTTTTATTCCATATCGCTTTCTCTGCTAAAAGCTTTTGAACATCTTTTGAGTAACCTGTTTTAAAGACTTTCTTCATTTTATTCCTTTGTCTGGCTGTAATCATAGATAAGTTTTATTTGAATCATATAATTATTGTATTTTTACTACGTATTTACTACGAAGTAACTATTTCAAATATATATCATTTATTGATATATTGTATCATTTTTAATACAAAAATTTAAAAAAAATGCAAACAGAAGGCGAGAGATTACGCTACTACATTGAAAGCAAGGAGGTTAACCTTAGGCAGTTCTGTATAGAAAATGATATATTATACACCTCTTTACATCCAATTTTGACGAATTCCAGGTCATTGGGAATGAATATTTTGAAGAAAATTATGCAGGTTTATCCTAATTTAAACATAAATTGGGTTTTAACCGGCATGGGTGATATGGAAATTACAGAAGACAATATTTTGCGTGATCCAAATTCAGTTTACCAAAATTCAGATCCCGGATATGTAGCTTTCTTAAAATACTTTGACAAAGAAGCCACTACAGATAAAATTATTGCCCTAATCGAAAAGAAATTAGAGGATAAGAAAAAGAAGTAATAGCAGGAAACCACCTCTTGTTAAACATATTTGTTACACCTAACAAATAAAACAACTTCCACTTTTTGATTGCATAAACTTTTCCTTAAATAATCAAAATAGAAATGCCAAAAGTAACAGATAACCACTTTTATACCATAATCGTACAAATAGAAGATGGTGGAATTTATGTTAGTCAATTTTTTTCAAAAAATGAAATTGAGGCAGTTAATACGTGGATAAATTGTTTGTTAGAGAACAATACAATTGAGGAACTTTCTATGGATGATTTATTAGAATTATTAAATGATATCAATGATTCGGACAACAGAATTGTTTTACTGGATGACCGTTTTAATGTTTGGTTTAATTTTTATAAAACTGATAAAAAATCGCTGTTTGTAAATATCATAAAAACAGCAACCCCTACGGAAGAAGAATCTAAGCTGGGGAAAATTGCAAAAAACATCTGGTAAACAGGCTAAGTTTCTAATAAAATATATTTTCAATTTATAGAAAATCTGAAATCAAGTTTGTTCGGTTTTCACACTTTTTTAATCACATAAGTAACTATTCCCCAAATAATAAGCTGGTTGTCTTCGGTAACTTTTATGGGGCTGTAATTTGAATTTTCAGGCATGAGATACAAACAATCTTTTTCGACCTGAATGCGTTTTACCGTAAATTCGCCATCAATAAAACAAATCGCAATTTTATTATTTTGAGGTTCAAGGCTTCGGTCAACCACCAAAACATCTTTGTCATTAATCCCTGCATCAATCATAGAATTTCCTTTGACCCTAATGTAAAAAGTAGCCAGCGCATTCTCACTTAATTCCTTATTAAGATCAATACTGGTTTCCATAAAATCTGCAGCCGGCGACGGAAAACCAGCCGAAACGCCTTCAGTACTGTACGGGATTCTGATTTCACTTTCGAAATCAGCCTTAAAGAAGGTCAGTTTTTGTTCTTTTCTTACAGACATTTTACTTCCAATAATTTTTTGAAATCAGTAGTATATTTAGGCGAGAGATAATTCTGATTCATGTTCCAGGTCAAACTAAGATCCTGTGAAGCCAGTTTAACTTTTCTTTTTCCAATTTTATCATTCAGCTGATCCATCACCTTCATCAAAGCCAGATGTTTTGGGTTTTCTTCTTCAAACAACTGAAACTGCTTTTTATCTTCATTAATCAATTCTGTCACTACAACTCCTGCTTTTTTAAACCTGATGCTCTCATTCCCTTTATGTAATTTCTTCAGTAATTCTACAGCCGCATTTGAAATTGTCAAAGTCGAATTACTGGCATAAGGCAGCGTTACGGCCATATTAAAGTAATATTTAGAACTTTTAATGGTATGTCTGTCAATAACCAGCATTACAATTATAGTATGACAGCACGAATTTTGCCTGCGAAGCTTTTCGGCACAAACAGAGGCAAAAGTAACAATACGCTCACGCAGCAAATCAAAGTCGGAAATTTGTTTAGGAAAACTTCTCGTAGTTGCAATGCTCTTTTTTTGTTCCGGCAAAGGTTCTAAATCCAAAACCGATTTTCCTTCCAGTTCATATTTAAGGCGAAGACCAATAACCCCCATTTCTTTTTTTATCCAGGCTTCGTGTTGTGGCTGAATAAAATCCAGAGCCGTATGAATATTTCGAAGTTTTACTTTCTTTTTTGTTCGGTAACCAATACCCCAGACATCTTCAATTTTAGTCCATTTTAAAGCTTTGATTCTTTTTTCATCAGTATCAATTACATAAACGCCTTTTGTTTTATCTTGAAATTC
>CAUPQW010000018.1:0-149557 GCA_963513545.1 uncultured Flavobacterium sp. | reverse complement strand
ATGAATATTTCGAAGTTTTACTTTCTTTTTTGTTCGGTAACCAATACCCCAGACATCTTCAATTTTAGTCCATTTTAAAGCTTTGATTCTTTTTTCATCAGTATCAATTACATAAACGCCTTTTGTTTTATCTTGAAATTCCTTAGCAATTTTATTGGCTAATTTTGATAACGCTTTAGTTTCGGCAAAGCCAATGCAAACCGGAAGCCCAACCCATTTTTGAATACGGGATTTCATTTGAAGGCCATAATCCTGATAATCTAAAACTCCAACACCATCAAAATTCAGGAAAGCTTCGTCTATACTGTAAATTTCTACATTGGGCGTAAACTGCTCCAGAATTTTCATCACCCGATCACTCAAATCTCCATACAACGGATAATTCGAAGAGAACAATTTGACGTTTTTTTCTTTTACCAATTCCCTAATCTTGAATGCAGGCACACCCATAGGAACCCCAACAGCTTTCGCTTCATTGCTTCTGGAAATTACGCAGCCGTCGTTGTTGGATAAAATCGCAACAGGTTTTCCGTTGAATTCCGGTTGAAAAACACGTTCGCAGGAAGCATAAAAATTATTACAATCAACTAAAGCATACATCCTGCAAAATTACGCAATAGTGCAATATGCTTTTTGATAAGAAGCGTTAAATTTTATTTTAAGTAATACGCTTATCATTGAAATAATTTTATTTTTTTAGAATTAAAATTATTAAACTTATTTCTGCTTAATTGTTTTCAGGAAGAGTGTTTTTTACCATACTATTGAATGCAAGTGTAAACACCTTTCCGGGCTTTAAAAAAATCACAAAAACCAGAAAACTGATAATACGTAATTTTTAAATTCAGAATAAATAAACATAATTATCTGATTATAAAATATTTATATACATAAAAACCATGAAAAATTGAATTATTGCAAAACCAGTTTTTGAAAGCTTCGATACCATTAAATTAAAAAAAACAGAATAAAAATTTAATGTTTTAATTTAAATAAAAAACTTACATTTGAATTTTAACTTAAATACATTTTTTATGAAAAAAACAGTACTTGCATTATTGCTTTTTACAGGAATTACATTTGCTCAGGACGTAGATGTTGTAAAAGGAAGCTTTGATTTTTTAAAAGATCAAAAAGAAATCAACGTAGAATTTGATTATAGTGATTTTACTATGATGAAAGACAAAAAAACTGAGGCGCAATATGTAGAAGAAAGAACTGCCGAATTAAATGAAAAAACAAAAGGAAACGGAAACATCTGGAAAAAGAAATGGGAATCTGCCAAAGAATTAATCTGGAATCCAAAATTTTTAGAACTTGTAAATATAGTACTAAGTAAAGAAAAGAAAGATGTTACTTTTCAGGAAGGATTAAATACTCCTTATACTTTGATCGTAAAAACAGTTTGGTTATATCCGGGTTGGGATGTTGCAATGATGAAACAGCCTGCAAAAGTTACCACAAATTTAAAATTTGTTGAAACGGCTAACAAATCAAATGTATTATTAGAAATCACAAGTGAAGAGGCTCCTGGAGATCAATGGGGAAACAACTTTAGCAACGAATCAAGACTTGGTGAAGGTTATGCTAAAACAGGTAAATCACTTGCTAAGTTACTTTTGAAAAAGGCTTACAAATAATACAAATCCAAAAAAACAAAAAACCCTGGTTCGCACCAGGGTTTTCTTTTTATTTCTTTTCCTTTTCCATGTCAATAAGATAAGCCATGTTTTTTATCACGTTGTCATGTTTTTTAACAAACGGATTTTCTTCATTCCAGACATATCCCGCCAAAACAGAACAAATTTTCTCTTTAACATCAGGGTTTTCAGGCTGATGAAAAAATAAGGTTTGCAGGTTTCCGGTGTACCATTCTTTCACATAAGTAGTAAAAACACCAATACCACGTTTCATATATTCTGTAAATTCAACTTCCCAGTCAACTTCGATACCTTTTGATTCTTTAAGATATAATTTTGCTGCCAGCATTCCTGATTCTGTAGCAAAAGCAACTCCTGATGAAAAAACAGGATCTAAAAACTCAGAACTGTTTCCTGTTAACGCAAAACCATCTCCGTACATTTTTTTTACGGCTCTCGAATAATTTTCTAATTTTACAGGAGTGAATAAAAATTCCGTTCCCTTAAATCTTTTTATATAATAATCTGAAAGCTGAATTGCATTTCTCAGAGCCTCTGCATTGTCTTTGTTTTCAGAAAGCGAATTGATAAAATCTGTCGGTCCTACAACACCTAAACTGGTGTTTCCGTTCGAAAATGGAATAACCCAAAGCCAAACCTCAGTTTCCAGAATATCAAAAGAAATCATGGTTCCCTCCTCGCCTTCCGGTCTGTTGATATCTTTTACGTGTGCAAAAATTGAAGAATGCGGATCTAATTTAGATGGCGTGTCAAGATCTAAAAGTCTTGGTAATACACGTCCGTATCCACTGGAATCAATAATAAATTTAGCATGGATTTCTTTTAGATTTCCATCCTTATCTTTTACAATCGTTTTAGAATTTTTTCCTTCAAAGGAAACTTCCAAAACTTCTGATTCAAATTCCAGATCAATTCCTTTTCTGATCACTTCCTGGGCCATCGTATTATCAAAATCTGCCCTCGGAACCTGCCAGGTCCAGTCCCAGCCCTCACCAAATTTTTTACTGAAATCAAAAACACAAATTTCTTCGCCACGAATAAAACGTGCTCCCAGCTTCTTTTCAAAATTCATTGCATCCAGGCTTTCAAAAAGCTCTGCTTCAGAAAAATGGTCCATAACCCGCGGAATAAGGCTCTCGCCAACCACAAGTCTCGGAAACTTTGTTTTCTCAACTACTTTTATTTTAACTCCATTCTTATATAGGTACGATGCCGACACACATCCTGATGGTCCCGCACCTATGATTAAAACATCTACAAACTCCTTTGTCATATTTTCGAAATGTTATGATTTATTTAACTTACATTTGCCATCATCAAAATAACTACATTTATTTTGATAAATAAAATTAAATTAGCACAATCAAAACAGGTTTAATGAATACAATTAATGAATATTTAAGTTTAGCAGAATTTGAAGCCATTATCTTTGATAATAATAAAGTTGTTATCAGCGATATTGTTTTAAACAGAGTCAATGAAAGCTTCAATTTCCTGAAAGAATTTTCAGGAAACAAAGTAATATACGGTGTTAATACAGGCTTCGGACCAATGGCCCAATACCGAATTAAGGAGTCCGATCAGATTCAATTACAATATAATTTAATCCGAAGCCACTCTTCAGGAACAGGAAAACCACTAAGTCCTGCATGTGCAAAAGCAGCAATTTTAGCACGTTTAAACACTCTTTCGTTAGGAAATTCTGGCGTACATCCGTCAGTAATTCATTTAATGGCAGAGCTTATCAACAGAGACATTACGCCTTTAATCTTCGAACATGGTGGTGTAGGTGCCAGCGGCGATTTAGTACAATTGTCACATTTAGCCTTAGTTTTAATTGGCGAAGGTGAGGTTTTTTATAAAGGAGACCGAAGACCAACTCAGGAAGTTTTCGAAATCGAAGGACTAAAACCAATTCAGGTAGAAATCAGAGAAGGACTGGCATTGATTAACGGAACTTCAGTAATGACCGGAATTGGGGTTGTAAATGTATATCACGCCAATAAATTATTAGACTGGTCTTTAAAATGTTCTTGTGCCATAAACGAATTGGTTCAGGCCTATGATGATCATTTCTCTCAGGAATTAAACCAAACCAAACGTCATAAAGGACAGCAGGAAGTAGCGGCAAGAATGAGACAAAATCTTTCTGACAGTACACTGATCCGTAAAAGAGAAGACCATTTATACTCAGGAGAAAACACCGAGGAAATCTTCAAAGAAAAAGTTCAGGAATATTACTCACTACGTTGCGTGCCTCAAATTTTAGGCCCCGTTTTAGAAACAATAAACAATGTCGCCTCTATATTGGAAGATGAATTTAACTCAGCCAACGACAATCCTATTATAGATGTAAAAAATCAACACGTTTATCACGGAGGAAATTTCCACGGCGATTATATTTCACTTGAAATGGATAAACTAAAAATTGTTATTACCAAATTAACAATGTTGGCAGAACGCCAGTTGAATTATTTACTGAATTCAAAAATCAACGAGCTTCTTCCTCCGTTTGTTAATTTAGGAACTTTAGGTTTCAATTTCGGAATGCAGGGTGTTCAGTTTGTGGCGACTTCAACAACAGCAGAAAGCCAAATGTTGTCTAACCCAATGTATGTACACAGTATTCCTAACAACAATGACAATCAGGACATCGTGAGTATGGGAACAAACTCGGCAGTAATTACATCAAAAGTTATCGAAAACTCTTTTGAAGTATTAGCAATCGAAATGATTACAATTGTTCAGGCAATCGATTATTTACAGCAAAAAGATAAAATTTCGTCAGTAACCAGAAAATGGTACGATGATGTTAGAAACATTATTCCTGTATTTAAAGAAGATCAGGTAATGTATCCTTTTGTTCAAAATGTAAAAGATTACCTTATAAACAGTTAAACCATACATTATTAATCTTGAATCTTAAACCCATGAAAAAAACATTCCTTTTTTTATTGTTAGTATTTATTCAGTTTGTTAATAGTCAGGAATTGGCTTTAGTTAAGAAAAACGGAAAATTTGGTTATTTTACTAAAGCAGGCACATTTCAGATAGAACCTAAATATAAAGTTGCAAAAAACTTCTCGGATGGTCTTGCCGCTGTAGAAGATAACGGAAAATGGGGCTTTATCGATGTAAAAGGAAATTGGGCAATCCCGGCTACTTTTAATGATGTCAAATATTTTAACAGCGGAATCTGTATTGTATCCAAAGATAAAAACTGGGTTTACATTAATACAAAAGGAGAAGTACTAAAAGCACCGGCTTCAGAAAAATTATTTGATTTTGATGGTGGCATAGCTTTTATCAAACAAGGAAACAAAGTAGGGTTAATCAATTCTAAAATGGCAGTTATATTAGAACCAAAATACGATTTGATCAAGCCGTTTGAAAATGGATTTGCAAGAGTAAAGAATAATGACAAATGGGGAATTATCAATACAGCCGGAAAAGAAGTCGTTGAACCAATATACGCCGAAATCGGAAATTATTACAAAACCACAACCTGGGCAAAAAAAGGAGAGGCTTTTGGATTGGTAACTTCCGGAAAATTTATTCCTGTAGACGGTGCAGATAAAATCTGGGATTTTGAGTCACAAGATATAACGTATGCAAGAAAAGGCGGAAAAATTGGTTACATTGACTTAAAAGGAAATTGGACAATTCTGCCTATATATGATAAAGTAAAAGCTTTTTCAAAAAATTTAGCTCCGGTATGTGTCGGATCAAAATGGGGATATATCAATTTAAAAGCAGAATTCGTCATTCCTCCAACTTATAAAGATGCCGAAGTTTTCAGTAAAAACGGACTGGCTCCGGTAAAGGAAAACAACTGGGGTTTTATTGATGAAAAAGGAAAATTGGTAATCCCAACACAATACGGAATTACCGCCAAGGGTTTTGCTGCATTGTTTACAGATCAGGGTAAAGGCTTTATCGATGGCATTGCAAGAGTACAAAACGAAGGCAAATGGGGGTTTCTTAAACCGGATGGCACGGTTTTAGGTAACCAATGGTTTGAAAATGCAGAACTTTTTACAAATAATAATAAACCAAAAATCTAATTCCGTTTTATTAATAAAAACGGAATTCAAAAAAAATATTTTTAATATATGAAATGTGTATTAGTAACGGGCGGTTCACGAGGAATTGGAAGTTCTATTTGTAAAAAATTGGCCACTGAATCCGATTATCATATCCTGATCAACTACCACTCCAATAAAACTGCAGCCGAAGAAACGCTGCAGGAAGTTCAGAAATTAGGAGCAACGGGGGAAATCTTAGGTTTTGATGTTTCGAATTTTGAAGAGGTCCAAAATACGCTAACAAAATGGCAGGAATCAAATCCTGAAGCTATAGTGGAAGCAATTGTAAACAACGCCGGAATCACAAAAGATGGTCTTTTTATGTGGATGACTCCTGAAGACTGGAATGGTGTTGTGAATACAACTGTAAACGGTTTTTTTAATGTTACACAGTTTTTTATGCAAAAAATGTTGCGTAATAAGTATGGCCGAATCGTAAATATGGTTTCGGTTTCAGGTGTAAAAGGAACAGCAGGCCAAACCAATTATTCTGCTGCAAAAGGCGCAATAGTTGCAGCAACAAAAGCATTGGCACAGGAAGTTGCAAAACGTAATATCACTGTAAATGCAGTTGCGCCTGGTTTTATCAGAACCGATATGACAAGTCAGTTAGACGAAAAAGAATTACTAAAACTAATTCCGGTAAATCGTTTTGGAGAAGCTGAAGAAGTAGCCGATTTAGTGAGTTTTTTAATCTCAAAAAAAGCAAGTTATATTACAGGTGAAATTATCAACATAAACGGAGGAATATATTCTTAAAAAATTACTTTAAAAGAAGATGAACAGGAGAGTTGTAATTACAGGAATGGGAATTTATTCCTGCATTGGTACCTCATTAGAAGAGGTAAAGGAGTCTTTATACAATGGAAAATCAGGTATTCAGTTTGATCCTGAACGAAAAGAGTTTGGTTTTCAATCTTCCTTAACAGGAATGGTTCCAAAACCTGATTTAAAAAATGCACTGACCCGCAGACAACGAATGAGCATTGGTGAAGAAACCGAATATGCATATATGGCAACTATCGAAGCCCTAAAAAATGCCAATATTGACGATTCTTTTTTTGATACTCGAGAAGTTGGAATTATGTATGGAAATGATAGTGTCTCAAAAGCTATTATTGATGCTACTGATATTATTCGGGAGAAAAAAGACACTGCTTTAATTGGTTCAGGAGCTATTTTTAAATCGATGAATTCTACAGTAACCATGAATTTATCTACTATTTTTAAACTTCGAGGAATCAATCTGACTATAAGTGCTGCTTGTGCTAGCGGTTCACATTCTATTGGATTAGCTTATTTTTTAATAAAAAGTGGTTTTCAGGATATTATTATTTGTGGCGGCGCACAGGAAATTAACAAATATGCAATGAGCAGTTTTGATGGCTTAGGAGTTTTTGCCTCAAGAGAAAACGAGCCTACAAAAGCATCAAGGCCTTTTGATGCTGGCCGTGATGGTTTAATTCCGAGTGGCGGAGGAGCAACCTTAATATTAGAAAGCTATGAATCTGCTATAGCCCGTGGTGCCACTATCATTGCAGAAATTGGAGGTTACGGCTTTTCATCAAACGGAGGTCATATTTCTACTCCAAATGTCGAAGGACCCTCAATTGCCATGCAAAGAGCACTTGATGATGCACAGTTAAAACCAGATGATATTGATTATATAAATGCTCACGCAACTTCAACTCCTGTAGGGGACGAAAATGAGGCCAAAGCGATTTTTGAAGTTTTTGGTGAGAAAAATCCTTACATAAGTTCTACAAAATCTATGACAGGTCACGAATGTTGGATGGCAGGAGCAAGCGAGGTAATCTATTCTATTATAATGATGCAGCACGATTTTATTGCTCCTAACATCAATTTAGAAAATCCTGATGAAGATGCATTAAAATTAAATTTAGTTAAAACTACGTTAAATAAAAAATTTGATATATTTTTGTCGAATTCCTTCGGGTTTGGAGGAACCAACTCTGCGTTGGTAGTTAAAAAGTTTAAATGAAGATGAACAAAGAAGAGATTATAAAGAGAATTAATGGTTTTTTGGTGGATGAATTTGAAGTTGATAACGACGAGATTCAACCAGATGCCAATTTAAAAGACACACTTGGCCTTGACAGTTTGGATTATGTAGATTTGGTCGTTTCTATCGAAGCAAATTTTGGTGTAAAACTTGTTGAAGTCGATTTTGTAGGAGTGGCTACTTTCGAGAATTTTTATGACCTTATCGACTCTAAACTAAAAGTTAAAGTTGCTTAATGAGTCAATGGGATGGCAAATCTAAAGGAACAGTTTTAGGTTATAGAATATTCGTTTTTTTAATACAAAAGGCAGGTATTAAAGCTGCCTATGTATTACTTTATTTTGTTGCTTCTTATTATTTTTTATTCTTAAAGAAAAGCAACAAAGCGATTTTTTATTATTTTAAAGAGAGACTTCACTATTCTAAATTCAAATCTAAAAAAATGGTTTTCAAAAGTTATTACACTTTTGGTCAGACCATCATTGATAAAATTTCCATTTCGGCAGGAATGCGAAATAAATTTACCTATGAATTTGATGGAATCGAAATTCTAAAAAATTTATTGGCAGAGAAAAAAGGTGGAGTTCTTATCAGTGCCCATGTTGGAAATTTTGAAATTGCCGAACATTTTTTTGGAGAAATCGATCTTGATTTTCAGATTAATCTGGTCACTACCGATTTAGAACATTCCGCTATTAAAAAATATCTGGAAAGTGTTACTCAAAAATCAGCTGTAAAATTCATAATTATCAAAGATGATTTATCTCATATTTTTGAGATAAATGCTGCTTTGGCAAACAATGAATTGGTTTGTTTTACTGGCGATCGCTATTTTGAAGGAACAAAATCACTTTCTGAAAAAATCTTGGGACAGGAAGCAAACTTCCCTGCAGGTCCTTTTTTAATAGCTTCACGATTAAAAGTCCCCGTAGTTTTTGTTTATGTAATGAAAGAACCAAACTTACATTATCATTTATATGCAAGAGAGGCAGCCGTAAAACATCGTGATGAAAAAGGACTCTTAAAAGCTTATGTTGAAAGTGTAGAAAATATTCTGCAAAAATATCCGCTTCAGTGGTTTAATTATTTCGATTTTTGGAAAAACAATTAAAATAAAAAACCTCAATTAAAATTACAGACAGCTATTGTTTTTTATAGTTGTAAACTTAAAATAATGTATGGAAGAATTTGACTCGGTTATTATTGGTTCTGGTGTTGGTGGTTTAGGAACTGCAATTTGTCTGGCAAGGGCAGGACAAAAAGTTTTAGTACTCGAACAACATTATGTACCGGGAGGATGGAGTCATAGTTTTACCCTAAAAGGGCAGCGTTTTAGTCCGGGAGTACATTATGTTGGACTGCTGGATGAAGGACAATCAACAAACAAACTTTATCGTGGTCTGGGAATTGCCAATGATATGGTGTTTTTCAGAATGAACAAAAATGCTTTTGAACATTGCCTGATAGGTGATAAAACTTTCGATTTTCCCGCAGGAATAGATAACCTCAAAGAAACGCTTTCGGCACATTTTCCTTCTGAAAAAAAAAATATCAATGAATATCTTACATTAGTTGAAAGAGTAAGTTATGAACTTCAGCTAATTCCCAAATTAAAAGGGTGGTGGCAGAAAATAACCGTTCCTTTTCGAACCAAACACTTTGGAAAATTTGCCCTGTTTCCCTTAAAAAAAGTTATAGGCTGGCATATAAAAAATCCAATGCTAAAAGCTGTGCTGAATATTCAGTGTGGCGATCATGGACTTTCGCCAAACAGAGCCTGCTTTCCTGTACATTGCTCAGTAATGAGTCATTATTTTGATGGCGGATTTTATCCTATGGGCGGCGGTGGCGGAATCGTTAAAGCCATGACCAACGGAATAAAAAGACATGGCGGTGAAGTAAGGGTCGAGCAAAATGTAAAAAAAATAATAATTGAGAATAATAAAGCAATTGGTGTACAATTAGAAAACGGACATCAGATTTTTGCAAAAAATATTATTTCAAATGCTGATCCGTCAATTACCTATCTCAAGCTGATTGGCAAGGAATACTTAAGCAATTCGCTGCTGAAAAAACTGCAAAAAACAAAATATTCAGTTACTTCCCTAATTTTATTTTTAACTCTGGACTTAGATGTAACACGCTACGGAATTGATTCCGGAAATATGTGGGTCATGAAAGATGAAAATGACGATGCTAATTTTGAGGATTTAATGAGCGACACTATTGCTGACGGAGATTCTTTCCCTGCTCTTTTTATGAGCTGCACAACACTCAAAGATCCGCCAAGTTTTAATGGGCGCTATCATAATTTCGAAATTGTAACGTATGTTAATTATGAGCATATCCCTAATTTTTCAGACACAGAAGATTATCACAATGAAGAATACATTGCGTTTAAAGAAAAAGTCACTGAGAAGTTTATGAATAATGTGGAGAAAATTATTCCTAATGCAAAAAAACATGTCATTCAGGCTGAATTAGGAACTCCAAAAACAAATGAATTTTACATTAATTCGACCAATGGAAATGTCTATGGTACTGAAAAAACCTTAAATCAGGTTGGACCATTTTCATTTAAAAACAAATCTGAAATAGAAAATTTACATCTTTGTGGCGCCTGTACCTTATCTCACGGTGTTACAGGAGCAACTTATTCAGGAATTGCGGCTGCAGCCTCAATTTTAAAATGTACTTCGGATGATTTAATAATTGAAGATGCAGACCAAAAAATACGTATTTATGATGCCGAAGACAAATCAACCTGGCCGGATTGGGTACACACCAAACGAACAGATAAAATCCGAAAATTCGTTTAAAAAAAATACTTACTTTTGCCACCGACCAAAGCAAACAACCTGATGAAAAATGTTCTCGTTATTTATTATTCACAATCCGGACAATTAAAATCTATTGCACAAAACGTTGCAAAACCATTTTTAAATTCCGAAGAAATAAAAGTTACTTTTCATGAAATACAATTAGAAAAACCATTTCCGTTCCCTTGGAACAAGACTTCGTTTTTTGATGCTTTTCCTGAAACATTTCTACAAATTCCGACAACGTTAAAACCCGTTTCCGAAGAAATTCTGAACACAAAATTTGATTTAATTTTGCTGCATTATCAGGTTTGGTATTTATCACCATCCATTCCAATAAATTCATTTTTAAAAAGTGATGAAGGTAAAAAAATCCTGAACAATACTCCTGTAGTTACCATTAACGGGTCCCGCAACATGTGGATTATGGCTCAGGAAAAAGTTAAGGTTTTATTGCAACAGGCAAATGCCCAATTGACAGGAAATATAGCTCTGGTAGATCGAGTTGGAAACTTAATTAGTGTTATTACTATTGTTGAATGGATGTTTTCAGGTGTAAAGAAAAAATATTTAGGCTTCTTTCCGTTACCCGGAGTATCTGAAAAAGACATTCAGGAATCAACAAAATTTGGAGAAGTAATACTTTCAGAATTTAATCAAAATAATTTAGTTAATTTACAGCCAAAATTGGTAGCTTTGGGCGCTGTTAGAATTAGTTCATATTTAATTAAGGTTGACAAAACTGCAAATAAAATTTTTAACAAATGGTCTAAATTCATTTTTAAAAATCAAAACAACAGAAAGCAACTTCTTAAAATATTTTATATTTATTTATTCTTAGCTATATGGATAATCTCGCCAATAGTATATATATTGCACCTCATTACCTATCCCTTTAAACTAAAAACCATAAAAAGACAAACCCAATATTATCAAGGAGTTTAGAATCCTAATTTAAATTATGTTTGAAGTATATATTACCAAAGCTGCAAAGTATTTGCCAAATGAAGCCGTTTCGAATGATGAAATGGAAAACTATTTAGGACTCATAAATGATACTGCTTCAAAAGCAAGACGTATTATTTTGCGTAATAATAAAATTGCCACTCGTTATTATGCTGTTGATAAAAATGGAAACAGTACACATAACAATACAGAACTGACCCGAAATGCTGTTGTACAATTGTTTGATGACAATTTTACATCTCAGGATTTGGAAGTCCTTTCTTGCGGTACTTCATCACCAGACGTTCTGGCTCCTTCTCACGCCGCTATGGTTCACGGTTTATTAAAAAATAAATCAGTTGAGTTGAATTCTTCGTCAGGAATTTGCTGCTCTGGTATGAACGCCTTAAAGTTTGGTTATCTTTCTGTAAAATCGGGAAATTCTAAAAATGCAATCTGCACCGGATCCGAAAAAGTTTCGACATGGCTTGCTGCCCAAAAATACAGTCACGAAATCATCAATTTAAAAAGCCTTGAAGAACAGCCAATTATTGCTTTCAAAAAAGATTTTTTACGCTGGATGTTATCTGATGGTGCCGGAGCTTTTTTATTAGAAAATAAACCAAGAGAAGGTGCTGTTTCATTAAAAATTGAATGGATGGAATCTTATTCATATGCATACGAACTTGAAACATGTATGTATGCCGGTGGTGATAAATTAGCAAATGGAGAAATAAAACCATGGAGTGACTTTACTCCTGAACAATGGTTAAACGAGTCTGTATTTGCTGTTAAGCAGGATGTAAAATTGCTGGACGAATTTATTTTACCAAAAGGTGTTGAAAGTATGAGCCATGCAATGACAAAAAATAACATTACAGCAGAACAGGTTGATTATTTTTTACCGCACGTTTCTTCAAACTTTTTTGTTGAAGGATTGAAAAACGGGTTGAATGAAAAAGGAATCGTTCTTACTGATGAAAAATGGTTTATGAACCTTTTAAGAGTTGGAAACGTTGGTTCAGCTTCAATTTATATTGCCCTTGAAGAATTATTGTATTCAGGAAAATTAAAAAAAGGAGATCGTATTTTATTGTCAGTACCGGAAAGCGGAAGGTTCTCATTTGCTTATGCTTATTTAACGGTTTGCTAATGGAAACAACTTTACTTTTAGAAAAAAAATCTGTCGAAAATCTTTTACCGCAAAAGTTTCCTTTTGTAATGGTAGATCGTATGATTTCTTATTCTGAAACATCATTGGTCTCTGGTTTCGAAATTCAAAACGACAATATATTTTTAAAAGACACCTCTTTTTTAGAAGCGGGTCTGATTGAACATATGGCACAGTCAGTAGCACTGCATACCAGTTATCAGTTTTTTTTGAAAAATGAAATAGCACCAACAGGCTATATCGGTTCAATTAAAGACATTGAAATTAAAAAGTTACCTCAAATCAACGATACGATTCAATCAACAGTTTCGATTTTACAGGAGTTTGCAGGAATCACGCTGGTTAATATCGTGACTTTTTTAAATAATGAAGAAATTGCAAACGGGCAAATGAAAACCGTTTTAGCTAAATAAAACAGATATGAAAGTCGGAATTGACATCCAAAATTACTTGCCTCATCGAGCTCCAATGCTCATGGTCGATTTGATTTTAGATATCGACGCCAACTTTGTAGAAACTATATTCTTAATCAAAGAAGACAATATTTTTGTTGACAAAAACATTTTTCTTGAAGCCGGTTTAATCGAAAATACGGCGCAGACTTGTTCGTCAATTGTGGGTAAAAAATACTTTTTTGATGAAGAAGGCACAGAAGACCAATATGTAAATGTTATAGGTTTTATCAGCGCTTTAAAAAATCTGAAAATACATTCGCTTCCAAAAGTTGGCGATACCATAACCACCAAAGCAACATTAGTTTCAAAATTTGTTGGCGATGGTTATACTTTATGCACAATGAGTTGTCAAAGCCTGCTCGAAGACAAAATACTTTTAGAATGCGAAATCAATTTGTTTATTCAAAAAACGATTCCGGTAATAACTTAATTCTAATCGAAAATTAAACCGTCATGGAAAAAGAAAATGTACCTCAGCACGATGGAAATTTAAGCAAAAAAAACCTCAAAGAACTTGTTTATGCTACTGATGAAAATGGCAACTATACAACAGCTCTAAGCACGGGTTGGGAACCAAAAGCCATTGCACTTTCTAATGCCATCGACGATATAAAAGAACGCGCCGAAGAAGCCAGACAAAAAGTCCTGATTGGAGAAGTAAGTCCGATTTGCTATTATATGGAACTCAACAAAATGGATCTTACGATTCTTGCCGGTTATGTTGGAATGTGGAAATGGCGTGTGAAAAGACATTTTAAACCTATCGTTTTTGCCAAACTCAGCGACAAAATTTTACAGAAATATGCCGACGCTTTTGATATTTCAATTGCCGAATTAAAAAACAGTATCACAAAATAATGCAAGTTACTTTTACACATCATCAATCTGCTCATTGCGAAAATGGAGTAGCTTCAAATCTTCTAAAAAACAACGGGCTGAACATCAGTGAACCGATGATTTTTGGAATTGGCTCCGGACTTTTATTTGTGTATTTGCCTTTTATAAAAGTAAATCATGCACCGGCAATCAGTTACAGAACATTGCCAGGACAAATTTTTAATAAAGTAGCAACCCGTTTAAATCTTAAAATAAAAAGACAAAAATTTTCATCTGTTGTAAATGCTAACAAAGCTTTAGAAGAAAATTTAAAAAATAATATCCCAACCGGATTACAAGTTGGTGTTTACAACCTGAGTTATTTCCCGGATGAGTACCGTTTTCATTTCAATGCACATAATTTAGTTGTTTACGGAAAAACCGAAACAGATTATTTGATAAGCGATCCCGTAATGGAAACCGTTACAACATTGACACATGCTGAATTAGATAAAGTACGTTTTGCAAAAGGAGCATTTGCCCCAAGAGGTCAGATGTATTATCCAATTCAGATTCCAAAAGAAGTTGATTTGAAAAGCGCTATTATCAAAGGAATCAAAGACACATGTCGCGTTATGCTGGCACCAATGCCAATTGTTGGTGTTCGCGGTATTAAATTTGTTTCTGGCCGAATCAGAAAATGGCCTGCAAAACATGGTGTCAGAAAAGCAAATCATTATTTGGCACAAATGGTACGCATGCAGGAAGAAATTGGCACCGGAGGCGGTGGTTTCCGATTCATTTATGCCGCTTTTTTACAAGAAGCTTCAGTTGTTTTGGGTAATGAAGAATTGAAAAATCTTTCAAAAGAAATGACTAAAATTGGCGATTCCTGGAGAGATTTTGCCGTAGAAGCTTCCAGAATTTACAAAAACAGAAGCGCTAAAGAAGACGCATACAACGTTATTGCCGATGAGCTTTTGGACATCGCAAATCGGGAAGAAATCTTTTTCAAAAAACTAAAAAAAGCAATCAGCTAACTATATTTTGAATTCCATAATAAAAATAGAATCCCTTTCGAAAAAGTACAAAGACGCAGATATGTTTTCTTTGAACAATGTTTCGCTGGCGATAAACGAAGGTCAGGTTTTTGGTTTATTAGGCCCAAATGGCGCGGGGAAAACCACTTTAATTTCAATGCTTTGCGGATTGATTAAACCCACTTCAGGACATTTTACTATTGATGATCTGGATTATTCGCATCATTCGTCCAAAATCAAAAAAATCATTGGGGTTGTTCCTCAGGAATATGCCCTTTATCCAACATTGACGGCCCGTGAAAATCTGCATTATTTTGGAAGTATGTATGGATTGAAAGGTTCAGACTTAAAAGATAAGGTAATTGACGCTTTAGATCTGTTGGGTCTCCTGAAATTTGCTGATAAACGCATTGAAACCTTTTCGGGCGGAATGAAACGAAGAGTCAATTTGATTGCCGGAATTCTGCATAAACCAAAAGTTTTGTTTTTGGATGAACCTACTGTTGGTGTAGATGTACAATCTAAAAATGCTATTTTGGATTATCTAAAAGCACTCAATCAAAACGGAACGACAATTATTTACACGTCACATCATTTAGCTGAAGCTGAAGATTTTTGCGATACGATTGCCATATTAGACCGAGGAAGAATTTATGCTCAGGGCACTCCGTCAAATTTGATTGGATCTGTCGAAGAAGCCAGAAATCTCGAAGAAGTTTTTATTTCATTAACAGGTAAAGATTTTAGAGATGCTATATAAAATTTGGATGTCAATAATAAAAGAATTTTTACTGCTTAAACGAGATTTAGGCGGTTTGATTATTCTATTCATTATGCCCTTGGTACTTGTAATCACGGTAACCATTATTCAGGACAGTACTTTTAAAACCGTTAGCGACAATAAAATCCAGATTTTATTAGTTGATAACGACAAAGGTTCTGTATCAAAAACGGTTTTTGATAATTTGCAAAAAAATAATTTGTTCACTGTTGTAACACAAATCGATAATAAACCTGTAACAGAAGAAATTGCCAGAGAAAATGTTTACAAAGGAAAGTTTAAACTGGCCATTGTAATTCCGAAAACTCTAAGCATAGACTTGCAGGCTAAAATTGATCAGAATGTACAAAACATTTTGAGCAAAATGGGTATTACAGATTCTGTTGCCAAACCGAAAACGACAAAAGTATTACAACAAAAAGAGGTTAAATTATATTTTGATCCGGCGGTTCAGATGAGTTTCAAAACCTCTGTCATGAATGCTATCGATAAAATGATTTCTCAGATTGAAGCAAAGTCAATTTATACGACTTTTCAAAATCAATTGGGCGAAGAAAATGCCCAATTCGAACAAAAAAGTTTTATCACCTTCAAAGAAATAATTCCAAAAGTAAATAACAAAGAAATATTGCCTAATTCGGTTCAGCATAATGTTCCGGCCTGGACGCTTTTTGCGATATTTTTTATAGTGATTCCGTTGTCCATCAATATTGTAAAAGAAAAATCACAAGGAACATTTGTTCGTTTACTGACCAATCCTGTTTCTAATTTAATTGTCATTATTGGAAAAACCATTACCTATTTACTAATCTGTATGATTCAGTTTTATATGATGGTTGCTGTGGCAATTTTCCTTTTTCCACATATTGGTTTGCCTTCTCTAAATGTCGAAGGTCATTTATTTTTAATGAGTGTTGTTGCTTTATTTTCTGGTTTTGGTGCCATTGGATTCGGAATTTTATTGGGAACTATTGCCAGCACACAGGAACAGTCGGCTCCATTTGGTGCGACTAGTGTAATCATTTTGGCTGCAATTGGCGGTGTTTGGGTTCCTGTTTTTGCCATGCCAAAAATTATGCAAATTATCGCCAAATCATCTCCTATGAATTGGGGACTGGAAGCTTTTTATGATGTGTTATTGCGCAACGTATCTTTCTTTGAAATCATCCCAAAAATAAGTTTGTTATTTTTATTCTTTATCATCACAACTTCCATTGCCTTATTTTATGACAAAAAGAAAAGAACAGTATAACGAAGCCACTTTCTTAACCGTTTCGCATGAAATCAGAATTCGTTTTAACGAAACTGATCCGTTGGGAATCGTTTGGCATGGCAATTATATTACCTATTTTGAAGATGGAAGAGAAGCATTTGGCCGCCAGCACGGACTTACCTATTTGGATATTGGAAATACGGGTTACACTACTCCAATTGTAAAATCAAAATGCGAACATAAATTGTCTTTGCGTTATGGCGATGTGGTAACGATAGAAACAACTGTTGTTGATACTCCTGCTGCCAAAATGATTTATCGTTTTAAAATAATTGATGCTAAAGGAGAAACAGCCTGCACCGGCGAAACCGTTCAGGTGTTTTTAGATAAAGAAGGAAATTTGATGCTGACCAATCCTCCTTTTTATGAAGAATGGAAACGAAAAGTTGGGTTATTAAAATAGACGCAAACGCTCCTTCAAGGTTTTAGAAAACTTGTAGATGTAAATTCCAGACAGACCTACAAGGTTTTGAAAACCTTACAGGAGAACAAAAATCACAAAATGATAAAAGAAGTATATATAAACGAAACGAATTGTATCACACCTTTAGGTTTTGATGTTGAATCTAACATTGAAGCGATTTTGCGTGGCGATTCAGGAATTCAATTGCACCAGGATATTTCCTTGATGCCGAATCCGTTTTATGCTTCTATTATTTCTGATGAAAAAATAAAAAGTGCTTTTGAAAAAATCAGTACTGAAACCAAATATTCCCGTTTAGAAAAAATGATGATTTTGGCTTTAGAGCCAATTATCAAAAATTCTAAAATAGAGCTAAATTCAAAAACAGCTTTTATCCTTTCAACTACAAAAGGAAATGTTACGGCTTTACAAGATCATTCTGAAGAAAGCTTTAATAACGCACATTTAGATGTTTTAGCAAAAAATGTTGCTCATTTTTTCGAATTTAAAACGCAGCCCATTGTAGTTTCAAATGCTTGTGTTTCGGGTATTTTGGCAGTTTCGATTGCCAAAAGAATGATTCAGTCAGAGCTTTACGACAATATATTTATCATTGCCGGCGACGAAGTTTCAGAATTTGTTTTGTCCGGTTTTAATGCTTTTCAGGCCATGAGCGATTTGCCTTGTAAGCCCTATTCTAAAAACAGAACCGGAGTAAGTTTGGGGGAAGCAGTTGCGGCTGTTTTAATTTCGGCGGAAGCCGGAAATGCTAAAATAAAAGTGATTGGAGACAGTTCAATAAACGATGCAAATCATATCTCTGGCCCTTCAAGAACTGGCGAAGGCTTGTTTCGAAGTATTCAGAATGCGTTGAAAGAAGCTCAAATTGACAGCAATAAATTAGATTATATTTCAGCACACGGAACCGCAACACCGTTTAATGACGAAATGGAAGCGATTGCATTTAACCGTTTAGGGTTACAAAATGTTCCGATAAATAGTTTGAAAGGATTTTATGGTCATACATTAGGTGCTTCAGGATTATTGGAAACAGTAATTGCAATTGAATCGACAAATCAAAATATGCTTTTTGAATCGAAAGGTTTTGATGAAATTGGTGTTAGTGAACCTATCCATGTGATTGAGAGAAATGAAGCAGCAACTATTAATTATTTTTTGAAAACGGCTTCCGGATTTGGAGGGTGCAATACAGCAGTAATCTTTGAAAAAATAATGTAAATGACGAAAACAATAAACTTTATAGTACTCTTTTTTTCGATTATCTCTTTTGTTGGATGCAGAAAAAACGCTGATGAAATACAAAGACAATATTTTGTTGATGACTCAAAAAATGTTGAGATTTTGTCTGTTAACTATTGTGTAGATAATTTTGGAAATGTAAGTTCCGTAGCTATTATTCCTGAAAAAACAACTTATAAAAATAAAGAGAAAATAAAAGAGGTTATAGATGATCTTAAAAACATTTATTTCTCTCCGGATAGCGAACAAAGAAATGAGTGTCATGATTATAATTTCATATTTATTAATCCAAAATATGAAAATAACAAACTCGACTCTTCAAAAATTTCCAAATGTTACGAATTAAGAAAAGGCACTTATAAATATGCAGACGGTTCTTTTCCTGAAATCACAATTATACGTAATGATGAATTTCAGATAGAAAAAAATCAAAAGCAAACCTCTAAATTCAAAATTGAGTGGCCAAATGACACAAATTATATTTTAACCTATTTAACAGGCAGCAATAAAAGGCTGGATTTTTTTATTGGCAGAAAAATCTATGTCGAAATTATCGATATTCTTAGTGACGGAAGTTATGTTTACAGAGCTACTTTGACAGATGGCTCACTTGCAACAGGAATTTTAAAAAAAAATAATTCCTGATAATACTTTTTTCAAAAATGACTCAAAACACCTACATCCATTCTTATATCAAAATCGAAAACAACGAAATTGTTTTGGATGGAGAAACCATATTCAAAATTGAACCAACCGATTTTGGCGATTTCTCTAAACAAGCTTATCGTAATTTTGAAATGCAGTACCCAAAGTTTTTCAAAATGGATGCTTTGAGCAAATTGGCTTTTTTAGGGGCAGAGTTGCTTTTGAGCCCAATAACTTCTTCTGAAACAGAAAACAATATCGCTTTGGTTTTGGCCAATAAATCATCAAGTTTAGATACGGATGTGAAATACCAGGAATCTATTTCAGACAAAGAAAACTACTTTCCGAGTCCGGCGGTTTTTGTCTATACGCTTCCAAATATTTGTCTGGGTGAAATAAGTATCCGCCATCAGCTGAAAAGTGAAAATTCTTTCTTTATATTTGAGGCCTTCAATCCTGAATTTATGTCGAATTATTCAAACATTCTTCTAAATTCAAATAAAGCAGATACGGTTCTTTGCGGATGGGTTGAATTTTTTAATGACAGTTACAAAGCTTTTCTTTGCACCATAAGCAGTAAAGAAAACACAAAATATACAAACGAAACGATCAATACTTTATACATTAAATAATCATGGAAGCATTAAAAGCAGAATTAAAAAATAAAATTATTACAACCTTAAATCTTGAAGATATAGCAATTGAAGATATTGCCGATAACGATCCTTTGTTTGGAGACGGTTTAGGTTTAGACTCAATTGACGCACTTGAACTAATCGTAATTTTAGACAAAGATTACGGAATCAAATTAGTTGACCCGAAAGAAGGAAAATCAATTTTTCAGTCAATTGAAACAATGGCGGCTTACATTAGCGCAAACAGAACGAAATAGATCATTAGATGTTTAGATTTTTAGATTCTTGGATATTTTATTTAAGCAATTTGGAAGTCTAACAATCTTAAAGTCCAATAATCAAACAATCTAAAATGAAAGGTGTCGCAATAACCGGAATGGGAATTATCTCTTCGATTGGAAATTCAGTCGAAGAAAATTATATTTCGCTAATCGAAAATAAAATTGGTGTTTCCCGAATTCAGAATATTCCGACCGTTCATGCCGATATTATTAAAGTTGGAGAAATTAAAAAAACCAATGATGAATTGGTAAATGAATTGCAACTTACACCTGATAATAATTTTTCAAGAACAGCAATGATTGGTGCTTATGCTGCCAAACAAGCTGTTAAAGCTGCCGGAATTACATCGATAAATGAATTTAGAACAGGTCTTATTTCGGCTACCAGTGTTGGCGGAATGGATATGACTGAAAAATATTATTACGATTATTTCAAAGATGCTGAACTTATAAAATATATTAGTTGTCACGACGGCGGCGATGTTGCAGATAAAATTGCTGAAGAATTAGGTTTAAAAGGAATAGTTACAACGATAAGTACGGCTTGCTCATCTGCAGCTAACGCGATTATGTTAGGTGCCAGGTTAATCAAAACCGGAAAACTGGATCGTGTTATTGTTGGCGGAACTGATGCTTTGGCAAAATTCACCATCAATGGTTTCAAAACTTTGATGATTCTATCTGATGATTACAACAAACCTTTTGACAATAAACGCAAAGGTTTGAATCTGGGTGAAGCGGCAGCGTATCTGGTTTTAGAATCAGATGATGTTGTACTTAAACAAAACAAAAAAGTTTTGGCTCGCGTATCAGGTTACGGAAATGCAAATGACGCTTTTCATCAAACAGCTTCGTCAGAAAACGGCGACGGTGCTTATTTGGCAATGAAAAAAGCCTTTGAAATTTCGGGCTTAAAACCTTCTGAAATTGATTATATCAACGTTCACGGAACCGCAACGCCAAACAATGATTTATCTGAAGGAAGAGCATTACTCCGAATTTATGAAAATGAAAAAGTTCCGGATTTTAGTTCGACAAAACCATTTACGGGGCATACTTTAGCTGCGGCAGCAGCAATTGAAGCCGTTTACAGTGTTTTGGCGATTCAAAATAATGTCATTTATCCTAACTTGAATTTCGAAACTCCAATGGAGGAATTTGATCTGAAACCACAAACTATTTTAAAAAACAAAAATATCGAACACGTTTTATCAAATTCTTTTGGGTTTGGTGGAAATTGTTCAACTCTTATATTTTCTAAAAGCTAATGAAAACATATATAAATGGAATAGGTTGCATTTCGACTCAAAAAACATTTGATACTGTTTTTTTAGAAGAGGCTATACACAATAATGATGAGAATGTTCTTAAAATAGTTTCTCCGGCTTATAAAGATTTTATTTCACCGGCAGCCAGCAGAAGGATGGCAAAAGGTATAAAAAACGGAATCGTAGCTTCGGCAATTGCCATGAAAGACGCGCAAATTGAAAGAGTTGATGCTATTATAACCGGAACCGGATTAGGATGTATAGAAGATTCAGAAAAATTCCTCAAAAATATCCTGGATAATAATGAAGAATTTTTAACTCCAACTTCATTTATTCAGTCAACACATAACACTGTTGGCGCTCAAATCGCTTTATTACAACAATGTAAAGGTTATAATTTTACCTACGTAAACGGAGCCGTTTCGTTTGAATCTGCACTTTTAGATGCTAAAATGCAAATCGAAGAACAAGAAGCACAATCTGTTTTAGTTGGTGGTATCGATGAGAATGGTGAATATACAACAGCACTTTTTAAATTATACGGGCGTATCAAACAAGATAATCAACAACCTTATAATCTTTTAGAATCCAAGACAAGCGGGTCAGTTTACGGAGAAGGTGCCAGCTTTTTTGTATTGGAAAATGAACGAAAAGACAACACTTATGCAGAAGTTCTTGATATTGCCATTATAAATACATTGGAAGAAAACGAAGTTGAAAAGGAAATCACTTCTTTTTTAAAGTCAAATCAGTTGGAAATTTCTGATATTGATGCTTTAGTTTTAGGTTTTGATGGAAATATCGATTTTGAAATTTATTATAAAAATCTTGCCAAAAATGCTTTTGCACAAACACCTGTCTTATACTATAAACATTTAAGCGGCGAATATGATACGGCTTCGGCTTTTGCATTATGGATGGCCTCAAAAATTATAAAGACACAGGAAATTCCAGAAATTATAAAAGTCAATTCAGTTGAAAAACCAGCTTATAATACTATTTTGTTATACAATCAATTAAACGGAAAAAATCATAGTTTTACGTTAATCTCAAAATGATAACGCATAAAAACATCTCACTATTTTTTATTTTTTTATTGCTTTTATTGCTTCTTCTGAACCTTTATACAGCAATTAATTTTTGGTGGTTTGCTATTATTGTTTCTATTTGGTTTGTATTTAATCTTGTCGGTTCATCTCTAATATCGTCAAACTATCATGTAAAAGCTTTTTGCAGGAATGCTTTAGAAAAGGAGAAAAAAATTGCCCTTACATTTGATGACGGACCTGGCATTTATACTTTAGAAATTCTTGATCTTCTTAAAAAATATAATGTAAAAGCGACATTTTTTTGCATCGGAAAAAACATTGAAATGTATCCTGAAATTATAAAACAAATTATAGACGAAGGTCATTTGATTGGAAATCATTCCTACGGACATTCTCCTTTTTTTGATTTTTATAATGCGAAAAAAATTATCGGAGAAATTCAAAAAACAGATACACTTTTAGAAAAATTAACTTCAAAAAAAATTAACTTTTTTCGGCCACCCTACGGAGTTACCACCCCATCGATTCGGAGAGCTTTAAAAATAACCGGCCACAAAGTTATTGGCTGGAATATCCGGTCACTTGATGGTGGTACAAAAAATAAAAAATTAATTTTCAACCGAATAATAAAACGGGTTTCTCCCGGCGGAATTGTACTTTTGCACGACACGGCTTCACACTCTGTTTTAGTATTGGAACAGTTTTTGCAATTTTTACAACAAAATAATTACAAAGTGATTTCGACCGAAGAACTTTTGAATCTTAAACCATATGAAGACTAAACTATTTTTACTTACTCTATTTTTCAGCATTTGTCAAACAGCTTTGATAGCTCAGGAACAAAAAATGACTGTTGCAGAAATAGCTTCATTTAAAGAAGATGTAAATGTTGTATCAAAGAAAATAAAAACCTTAAGCACCGATTTTGTTCAGTACAAGCATTTGGACTTTTTATCAAAAGACATTGAAACATCCGGAAAAATGATTTTTAAAGAACCAAATCTGCTTCAATGGCAATATAAAAAACCATACAATTACAGTATCGTTTTCAAAAACGGAAAAATCCTGATTAACGATGAAGGAAAGAAAAGTGCGGTTGATATTGGAAACAGCAAAATCTTTGGCCGCATCAATAAATTAATTGTAGGCAGTGTAAGTGGCAATATGTTTGATGACAAAGAATTTACGATTTCATACTTTAAACTGAAAGGACAGAATCTGGCTAAATTTATTCCAAAAGATGCGACACTAAAAAAATACATCAAACAAATTGAACTTACTTTTGATAAAGAAGAGGCTACCGTTGTACAGGTAAAACTATTGGAGTCATCAGATGATTATACCAGAATTGTACTTAAAAATAAAGTGATCAATGCAAAAATCGACGATTCAGTATTTACTAATTAACAGCTTTTTGATGCTGGCCCTATTTTCTTGTAGCCCGTTCACAAAAAGTTATACACCAAAAAAATTAGACAGAACATCTTACGAGGTTCCTTATTTTTCAGATTCAAAAACAGATTATGTATATAAAACCAATATTACTGTTTATGGAAATGAATTGTCTGGAATTTTCATCGCCAAAAAAATAAATGATACAACACACCGGATTGTTTTTACGACAGAATTTGGTAACAAATTGTTTGATTTTGAAATTTCCGAAACAACTTTTAAAATTAATTCGATTGTATCAGAATTAGACCGGAAAATTTTAATAAATACTTTAAAAGAAGATTTCCGTTTATTATTAAAAAAAGAATATCTAATTCAGGAACAATTTGAAAATGATTTTTTTAACATTTATAAATCCGCAGATAAAAACCGTGATAATTACCTGTTTCTGACCAAGAAAGACCAAAAGTTAGAAAAAGTGATTCACTCATCTAAAACAAAAGAAAAATTTACTGTTCTTTTTAATTCAGAAAACAATATTTTTGCTGAAAAAATTCAGATTATTCATCAAAATATAAAGCTAAAAATCGAGTTAAATTATTTTAAATCAGAAAATTAAAATTAATAACAAACTTTAAATCAATTAAAAATGAGAAAATCAATCCTAATTGCATTTGTTTTATTTATAGGTCTAACAGCACAGGCACAGATAAAAGTAAGTCCGGGAGTCAGAGGCGGTTTAAACTTTTCTACATTAACCAATATTGACGATAATAGTACCAAAACAGATTTCTATCTTGGCGGATTAGTAAACATCAAATTCAATAAGTATTTTTCATTGCAGCCTGAATTATCGTATTCAAGACAAGGTGATAAAGGAAGAGAATATTTTGATAATGGTAGTTATAGAAATATAAATTATGAGCTAAATTATGTAACAGTTGGAGCTGTTGCTAAATTTAACTTTAACGGAAGCGGATTTCACGTATTAGCAGGGCCATCTTTAGACTTCAAAATTGATGATAATTACATCAATTCTAATCCTGAAGGTTTTGACCTGGCGATAGTTGGAGGCGTTGGGTATACGTTACCAAACGGATTAACATTTGAAGCAAGAATTAAACAAGGTTTTATTGATATTTACGGTTATGATGGTGTTTATGATAATAATAACGGAAATTATGATGAAGTTATTTTAAATCAGGTACTACAGATTGGTATTAGTTATACATTTAAAGGAAGATAAGATATATGAAAAAATTAATTGCCATCGTTTTTATTTTATTCATAAATTCAATAAATGCCCAGGTAACATTTAAACCAGGTCTAAGGGCCGGAGCTGCTTTTTCAACGTTTTCAAATACACGTTCGTCGTATAAAAGTGATTTTTATATTGGAGGGTTTGGTGAAATTAAATTAACGAGGATTTATACTTTACAGCCTGAAATTACATATAGCAGACAGGGTTCTGATAACGTTAAAGCTTTTGTTGGCTATACTAATGATGGCGAAGAAATTGTGGAATCAAAAAATTTAAACATTGATTATGTTTCGATTGCGATGATCAATAAATTCACTTTTAATGGCTTTCAGGTTCAGGCTGGTCCAACTCTGGATTTTAGAACAAGAGATAATTTACGCTATGAAAAGTCTGATGCTGATTTAGCTCTCGTTGTTGGTTTTGGTTATAAAGTGCCTTTGACAGGATTAACTATTGAAGCTCGTATCAAAAAAGGTTTAATTGATGTTATAGACAGTGATTATTACAGCAGCAATGATAACAGCGATTATTTGTTTGGAGATTATAATACAAATGTGAGTTTTCAATTGGGTGTTTCGTATGCCTTTGGTAAATAAAATAAATATGGTTTTAAAAAATTTTTACAAAATACTTTCAGAAGAAAAAACAGGAGATTCTAAGTACAATTTTACGATTTTGATCAACGAAAAACACGAAGTTTTCAAAGGACATTTTCCTGGAAATCCAATTATGCCCGGCGTTTGCATGATTCAGATTATTAAAGAACTTACTGAGACTATTACAAAAGCCAATTTGATGATTCAAACACTTGCTAATGTAAAGTTCATGGCACTTATTAATCCTGAAATTACTCCTGAATTGCGTTTAGAACTTGATATTGTAACTACCGAAGATGATTTGGTAAAAGTAAAAAACACTACTTATTTTAACGACACCGTTGCTTTGAAACTAAGCAACGTGTATAAAAAAATGTAATTATGAAACTACTGTTAACATTTATACTATGGTTCAATTTTGCAGGAAACCCTGATTTGGCTTCCATTCGCAAAATGTATACTGACGTTTCGAAATCAGAAACCAATGCTAAAGAATTTTTAGACAAACTTGCCGGCATATCCGGCAATGATGACAAAATTTTGGTGGCTTACAAAGCCGCTTCGATTTTGCTGGATTCTAAATTTGAAAAAAAATTAGGTGCAAAAATGGAACGCTTTAAAGAAGGTGCAAAACTTCTTGAATCTACTGTAAAAAGTGACCCCAACAATATCGAAATCAGAATGATCCGATTGAGCATTCAGGAAAATGTACCTGCGATTACGGGTTATAAAAAAAATATTAAAGAAGATAAAAAATTCATAACTGAACATTATGATGAGCAAAATAACTCTTTAAAAGAATATCTTAAAAACTTTATATTACAATCTAAAAGTTTCTCTGAAAAAGAGAGGCAATTTTTGAAGTAGGCAAAGAAAATACAATCAATGAAACCTATTTTATTACAGCAGGAGCTACTAACTTTAACGCATTTTTGTGTAATTGTACCAACATACAACAATCACAAAACGTTAAAAAAAGTGCTGGATTCCGTTTTAGATTACACTACAAATATCATAATTGTTAATGACGGTTCGACTGATGAAACGAGTGAAATTTTAAAATCATATTCACATCTGATTCAAATTCATCATCCTAAAAACTTAGGAAAAGGAAGGGCTTTGAGAAACGGTTTTCGAAAAGCGATTGAAACAGGTTTTGAATATGCCATTACAATTGATTCTGATGGGCAGCATTTTGCTTCTGACATTCCAAATTTTATTGCTGAAATTCAAGAAACACCTGATTCTTTATTGATTGGCAGCAGGAACATGGCGCAGGAAAATGTGCCTAAGAAAAGTAGTTTTGGTAATAAATTTTCAAATTTCTGGTTTTGGTTTGAAACCGGGATTAAGCTCGATGATACGCAATCAGGTTTCAGATTGTATCCGTTAAAATTAATTCCAAAACAATATTACACCAATAAATTCGAGTTTGAAATTGAAGTCATTGTTCGTTCTGCGTGGAAAGGTATTTTGGTAAAAAATATTCCAATTGAGATTTTATATGATCCTGCCGAACGTGTTTCACATTTTCGCCCTTTTAAAGATTTTACCAGAATCAGTATTCTAAATACTGTTTTGGTTTTAAATGCGCTTTTGTATATCAAGCCCAGAGACTTTTTTCGAAGAGCAAAAAAAAAAGGTTTTAAAAGGTTTTTTCTTGAAGACATTTTAGAGAGCAAAGATTCTAATTTCAAAAAATCTGCTGCAATTGCATTAGGTATTTTTATCGGCATGTCTCCATTTTGGGGATTTCAAACCGTATTACTTTTTACTTTTGCTGCTTTACTCAGGCTCAATAAAGTCATCGCTTACCTGTCTTCAAATGTTAGCTTTCCACCCTTTATTCCATTTATTATTTACGGATCTTTAAAAATGGGAAGTTATTTTGTAACTAATGAAACATCTTTAGTTTTAGACAGTTCACTTACGCTTGACGATATTCAGCAAAATGCAACTCAATATATCGTGGGAAGTCTTATTTTAGCAACTGTTTCTTCGCTAACTGTAGGTCTTTTGAGTTATTTACTTTTAACCTTTTTTAGTTCAACTAAAAACAAAAAATAAACATGCATCACTATTTTTACGCCATCCATTTATTTGTTAACCGAAGAAAATCCCTGTCGGTTTTATTGGCTTTTTTGATGCTTTTTGTCTTTGGCTTTTTTGCTTCTCAAATTAAATTTGAAGAAGATATTACCAAACTTATTCCAACGAACGAGAAATCTGATGTTACGGCAAAAGTACTTAAGCAGCTTAATTTTGCTGATAAGATTACGGTTATTTTCAAGTTAGAAAAAAACGGGACCAGTGAAGATTTAAAAGAAATGGCAACCGTTTTTTCAGATAGTGTTTCTAAATCATGTAAGCCATACATAACGGGTATTCAGGGAAAGGTTGACGAAGAAAACATTCAGGAAACAATTGATTTTGTTTACAACAATCTCCCTCTTTTTCTTGATAGTAAAGATTATGCCGCTATTCAAAACAAACTCGATAAAGATAGTATTGCAGGAACCGTTCAGGGAAATTATAAATCGATTATCTCTCCTTCGGGATTTGTTACCAAAGATTTTATTTTGCAGGATCCGCTTGGGATTTCTTTTATGGCGCTAAAGAAATTGCAACAGCTAAATGTTGGTGATGACTTTACACTTGATAATGGCTTTGTGATGACCAAAGACAAAAAGAAGCTACTTCTTTTTATTACATCAAATCTGCCATCAAGCGAAACTGAAAAAAATACGGTTTTTGCTGCAAAGCTAAAATCAATTCAGGATAATCTAAATCAGAAATTCAGGACAAAAACTTCAATTAGTTACTTTGGTTCAGCTTTGATAGCAGTTGCCAATGCCAATCAAATTAAAAGCGATATTATCTTAACGACAACAATCGCGATGATAACTTTGATGTTGATCCTGATTTTATTTTACAGAAAAATATTAATCCCATTAATCATTTTTCTTCCAACCGTTTTTGGGGCTCTGTTTGCCATTGCTTTTTTATTTTTTGTAAAAGAACAAATTTCCGCTATTTCACTAGGAATTGGTTCTGTTCTATTAGGAATCACGATTGATTATTCCATTCACATCCTTACACATTACAAACACAACAGTGATGTAAAAACGTTATACAAAGACATTACTATGCCTTTGATTATGAGCAGTTCAACCACGGCTGTCGCATTTTTATGTTTGCTATTTGTGAAATCTGAAGCGCTTAATGACTTGGGAATTTTTGCTGCTGTAATTGTTATGGCTTCTGCATTTTTCTCTCTTTTGATTGTTCCCCATTTATACAAACCGAAAGAAAACAATTTTGAACACAAGAAAAATGTAATTGATAAGCTGGCACATTTTTCATTTCATAATAATAAATTCCTAATTGGTTTTTGTGTTCTGATTACGATTATCTGCTGTTTTACTTATAACGATGTTGGTTTTAACAACGATTTATCACAATTGAATTTTGTGCCTAAAGAAATAAAAGCTGCAGAAAAAGATCTTGAAGAAAGCACCAGTTTAACTTCAAAAACAATATATGTTGCATCATACGGAAAAAGTATGGAGGAAGTTTTGCAAAACAATACCCGCCTTTTTTCAGATTTATCTGCAGCAAAACAACAGCATAAAATATTAAATTTCAGTTCGGTTGGCGGTATTATGCTTTCGCAAAAAGAACAACAAGAGAAAATTAATAAATGGAATTCTTTTTGGGATGCCAATAAAAAACAACTTTTAAAATCCAATTTAATTTCTGAAGGTTCAAAACTAGGTTTTAAACCTACAACATATACTCTGTTTTTTGACCATTTAGATTTTAATTTCAAACCTATTTCAGCAGCAGATTATCTAAAAATTCAAGCGCTGCAACTGCATGAATTTGTAACCGAAAAGAATGGTTTTTTTACGATTTCAACTTTAGTAAAAGTTGCTCCAAAACAACGTGACGCATTTGTAAAAATGGCTGAAACTAAACAAAATCTTATTGCCATAGATCGCCAGCAAATGAACGAAACGTTTTTCAGTACTTTAAAAACCGATTTCAATTCGCTTGTAAATTATTCATTTATTGCCGTAATTCTGATTTTGTTTTTCTTCTTTCGAAGAATCGAATTGGTAATTGTAAGCTGTATTCCTATTGCCTTAACCGGAATTGTAACTGCCGGTATCATGGGCATTTTTGATATTCAGATGAATATTTTCAGCATGATTGTCTGTACCCTTATTTTTGGACACGGGGTCGATTTTAGTATTTTCATGACGAGTGCACTCCAAAAAGAATATACAACCGGGAAAAATGAAGTTGCAATTTACAGAACATCTATAATTTTGGCAGTAATTACTACCATTTTAGGAATTGGTGCCATGATTTTTGCAGAGCATCCGGCACTAAAATCTATTTCGTCAGTTTCATTAATAGGTGTTTTTGCCGCACTCATCATTACCTTTATCTTCTATCCGATTCTGTTTAAATTATTCATTTCAAACCGCCCAAAAAATGGCAATGCTCCATTTCAATTAAGAACCTTCATTCACGGTATAATCTCTTTTTTCTATTATGGATTTGGTGGTGTTTTAATGTCTTTTTTCAGTTTAGTCATTATGCCGATTCTTCCCCTTAATGAAAAAACTAAAATGAAAGGGTTTCGATATGCGATTTCAAAATTTATGAAATCGGTATTATATTCAAATCCTTTTCTTCATAAAAAAGTCATTAATCCCTTTAATGAGAACTTTGAAAAACCGGCTATTATAATTGCAAATCATTCTTCATTTCTAGACATTTTAATATGCGGAATGCTAAGCCCAAACATTATTTTTTTAGTAAATGACTGGGTTTACAACTCCCCTATTTTTGGTGCTACGGTTAGAAAAGCAGGATTTTATCCTGTTTCAGAAGGTCTTGAAGGCGGGGTTGAACATTTACGTCAAAAAATAAACGAAGGATATTCATTAATGATTTTTCCGGAAGGAACCCGTTCAGAAAGCAATGAAATTAAACGCTTTCATAAAGGTGCTTTTTATCTTGCTGAGCAGTTTAATTTAGACATTCTTCCTTTAGTTATTCACGGTGCATCTGAAGCAATTCCGAAAGGTGATTTTGTAATTCATGACACCAATCTTACTGTTTCTGTTTTGGAAAGAATTGCACCTGATAATCTTTCCTACGGAAAAAATTACACGGAAAGAACCAAACAATTGAGTTCGTTTTTTAAAATCGAATTTCAAAAAGTCCGTGAAGAATTAGAAGGTCCGGAATATTTCAAAAAAATGCTTATAAACAGTTATGATTACAAAGAAGCAGAAATTATAAATAGTATAAAAAGCAATTTAAAAACACACCTGGAAATTTATTACCATTTAAACAAGCATATTTCGGCTAAAGCGAAAATATTACATTTGGCAAATGATTATGGGCAATTAGATGTTTTATTGGCTTTACAGCAACCCCAACGAAAAATATATTCTTATAATTCAGATGAAGAAAAAACATCTGTTGCAAAAAACAATTATTTCGTTACAAAAAGAAAAATTTATTATCAGGAAAATCTGGAAACAGCTATTCAAAACCAATATGATGTTATTTTGATTTCGGAAGAAAATTACAATAATGATATTGAAAAAATTGTTTATACCTCTTGCAATATAATCTTAGTGAATTGTCAAAGTTTAAAAACTACTTTGATTAACTTAGGTTTTGAATGTGTTTTAGAAGAAAATTCAATAGTCATATTAAAGAAAAATTAGGATGAAAAAGCATTATGACGTTGTAATTGTAGGCAGTGGTTTGGGCGGATTAGTATCTTCTATTATTTTAGCAAAGGAAGGCTATAGTGTATGTGTACTCGAAAAAAATAATCAATACGGGGGAAATCTTCAGACTTTTGTACGTGATAAAACCATTTTTGATACCGGAATTCATTATATCGGAGGATTAAGCGAAGGACAAAATTTGTACAAATACTTTAAGTATATTGGCATCATAGATCATTTAAATTTAAAAAAAATGGACGAAGATGCTTTTGATGTTATTTCGTTTGAAGATGAAAACAAAGAATATCCGCATGCTCAGGGCTATGAGAATTTTGTAGATCAATTGGTAAAACATTTCCCTGAAGAAAAAAAAGCTATTACCAATTATTGCGAAAAAGTGAGATCAACTTGTGATTCTTTTCCACTGTACAACTTACAATGGGAAGGAAAATATGATAGTGAAATCCTGACATTAAATGCCAAAGAAACTATTGATCAGTTTACTCAAAATGAAAAGCTAAAAGCTGTTTTAGCAGGATCAAATTTTTTATATGCCGGAATTGCTGATAAATCGCCTTTTTATGTACATGCTCTTTCTGTAAATTCTTATATACAAAGTTCATGGCGATGTATAAACGGAGGAAGCCAAATCACAAAACAGCTTTTAAAGCAACTTAAAAAACATGGCGGCGAATTTTATAAATACAAGGAAGTTACTAATTTTAGTGTAGAAGACAACAAAGTGACCTCTGCCAAAATGAAAGACGGAACTGAGGTTTCCGGAACCTATTTTATATCCAACATTGAACCTAAAACTACCTTGAAAATGGTAGGGGAAGAAAATTTCAGAAAATCTTTTTATAGCAGGATCCAGAGTCTTGAAGGTGTAATTTCTGCTTTTAGCCTCTATATTGTTTTTAAACCCGGAACTTTTAAGTATATCAATCATAATTTTTATCATTTTAAGAATAGTACAGAAGTCTGGACTGCTCACGAGTATGATGACGATTCGTGGCCAAAAGCATATATGGCTTCTATGAATGCATCAAAAAAAGAAGAAGAATATGCAGACGGCATGACTTTTATCACATACATGAAATATGATGATTTATTACCCTGGGTAAATACTTTTAATACTACTGCAGAAAAAAATGATCGTGGCGAAAGCTATGAAGAATTTAAATCCAGAAAAGCAGCACGTTTTTTAGAAGAAATTGAAATAAAATTTCCAGGGATTAAAGATTGCATCAAATCTGTACATACCTCTACTCCGCTATCTTATCGTGATTATATAGGCGGGCATAATGGCAATATGTATGGTTATGTAAAAGATTCTAACAATCCGATGAAAACGTTTATAGCTCCAAAAACCAAATTAGATAATTTATATTTAACCGGTCAGGGAATTAACATGCATGGTGTTCTGGGCGTTACTATTGGAGCAGTTGTCACCTGCTCTGAAATTGTTGGAAAAGAATATCTGGTCAACAAAATTAATCAGGAATCTGAATAGAGATATGAAAAACCGAATTTACATCTATTTTCTTGTCGGTTTTTTAATGCTGCTTGTTGCATGCGGCACATCCAAGTCTATGCACCATCGACCGGATATTACCAATTATAATACTGAAAAACCCTCTGTAATAAAACAATCAGATTCTGTTTTTATTTCCGGGAAAAATTCTTTTTCAAAAAACAAACAAGGACTTTGGGAATTATATGTAGAAGGCGATCCATTGGAAATTGGCCTGACAACCGGAGCCTTATCCGATTCACTGCTAAAAAAACAACAACAGATTTTTTTTTCCAGAATTGAAGATATCATTCCTTCAAAATTTCAACAAGCTTTACTTCGAAGTTTTTTAAAATGGTACAACAGAAAATTATATCAAAATGTGCCAAATGAATATCAAGCAGAAATTTACGGAGTTTCACAATACACTTCCCATAATTTTGATAACATAGCCAATCAATACCAGCTTAGTTTATATCTTCATGCTGCACATGATATTGGTCACGCTTTACAGGATTTGGCTTTGGTAGGCTGCTCATCTTTTGCCGCCTGGGGCGAAAAATCTGAAGATGATAATTTAATTCTGGGGCGTAATTTTGATTTTTATGTAAATGAGGCTTTTGCCGAAAATAAAATAGTAGCTTTTATAAATCCAAAAGAAGGACATCCCTTTATGATGGTAACCTGGCCCGGCATGATTGGGGCTGTTTCCGGAATGAATAAAGAAGGTTTGACGATAACCATAAATGCCGGAAAATCTGAAATTCCATTGACTGCCAAGACACCTATTTCGATTCTGACACGTGAGATTTTACAATATGCTAAAAATATTGATGAAGCCATTGCTATTGCAAAAAAAAGAAAAGTATTTGTCTCTGAGTCAATTATGATTGGAAGTGCTCAGGATAACAAAGCTATTCTGATTGAGGTTTCACCTGAAAAATTGGGTGTTTTCGATGTTCCGAACAGCAGTCAATTGATTTGTTCAAATCATTTTCAGAGTGAAACTTATAAAAATGACAAACGAAATGCATCGCAAATTATCAATAGCCATTCAAAATATCGCTTTGAAAGAATGCAGGAATTGTTTGTTGAGAATCCAAGAATTAATCCAAAAGTTGCTTCAGAAATTTTACGAAACAAAGAAGGCTTACAAAATAGAGCATTGGGTTTTGGTAATGAAAAAGCACTGAATCAATTGATGGCACATCACGGAGTTATTTTTAAACCGAAAGAAAAATTAGTCTGGGTTTCTTCAAATCCTTATCAGTTAGGCGAATTTGTGTGTTATAATTTAGATTCCGTTTTTAAAAACCCAAAATCGGGCTCTGTTATTTCATTTCAAGAAAAAAACCTGAATATTGCCAAAGATCCATTTTTGGGAACTACCGCATTTAAGAACTATAAAAAATTCAGAATCGAAGATCAGAAAATGGATTCCTATTTAAAAAATAAAACGGAAGTTCCGTTAGATTTTATTCAGGATTATCAATCTTTAAACCCTGATTATTGGGTTGTATATTATAAAGCAGGGTTGTATTTTTACCAAAAAAAGAGCTTTCTGCTTGCACAGGAAAACTTTAAAAAAGCATTAACCAAAGAAATCACAACTGTTCCTGATAAAGAAGCAATTGAAAAATATTTAAAAAAAATCAAAAGAAAATTACAATGATTCCAGCAATAGAAAAAAATTCTTTAGAAGAAATTAAAATTTTTCAAGAGCAAAAATTAGCAGAGCTTTTAACTTATATTAGTCAAAATTCTCCTTTCTACAAAAGGCTTTTTGCCGGACAAAATATTGATATTTCGAAAATTAAAACTCTTGAAGATTTACACTATTTACCGGTAACTACAAAAGAAGATTTACAACAATACAACGATGATTTTGTATGTGTCCCACAGCATAAAATTATTGACTATTCTTCGACTTCAGGAACTTTGGGCGATCCTGTAACTTTTGGTTTAACTGATTCTGATCTGGACAGACTGGCCTATAATGAAGCTATTTCATTTGCCTGTGCCGGAATTGCAGAAGGTGATGTCGTACAATTAATGACTACAATCGACCGCAAATTCATGGCTGGGCTGGCTTATTTTTTAGGATTACGAAAACTAAAAGTGGGCGTTATTCGGGTAGGCGCAGGAATCCCTGAATTACAATGGGATTCCATTTTAAAATATAAACCTTCTTACTTAATAACGGTTCCTTCTTTTTTATTAAAGTTAGTTGAATATGCTGAAATTCATGGAATCGATTATCATAATTCGAGTATAAAAGGTGCAATCTGCATAGGAGAACCTCTAAGAAACCAAGATTTTTCGATGAATATTTTATCTAAAAAAATCACTGAAAAATGGAATATAAAGTTGTTTTCGACTTATGCTTCTACCGAAATGAGTACTGCTTTTACAGAATGTGAACATGGTTTGGGCGGTCATCATCATCCGGAATTGATTATTATTGAAGTTTTAGATGAAAATAATAATCCTGTAAAAAATGGCGAAATTGGCGAATTAACTTTTACAACTTTGGGTATAGAAGCGATGCCTTTGCTTCGATTTAAAACCGGAGATATTGTACAATTACATAGTGATGCTTGTATATGCGGAAGAAATACGGTACGTGTTGGCCCGGTTGTTGGGCGCAAAAAACAAATGATAAAATACAAAGGCACAACGCTTTATCCTCCGGCAATGAATGATGTTTTAAGCGATTTTGACAATATAGAAAATTATATTATTGAAATTTCAACAAACGATTTAGGTACTGATGAGATTGTGATAAAAATTGCAGTAAAAAATCAAACACCTGAATTTTTACAGGAAATTAAAGATCACTTCAGAGCTAAATTAAGAGTAACTCCAAAAATTGAATTCGCTTCAAAAGAAACTTTAAATCCTTTAGTTTTTAATCCGATGAGCCGAAAACCAATTCGCTTTTTTGATTACCGATAGTTTTATAGGTACAAAGTTACAAAGGCTCAAAGGTTTAGATTCTGAATGTGAAACCTTTGAGCCTTTGTAACTCTGAACCTTTAACCTCAATTTGGCACAAATTGAACTAAATGTTGTAATTTTGCAAAAAATATTGAAGATGGTCAAGATTGGCAACATAGAATTACCCGAATTTCCTTTATTACTCGCACCGATGGAAGATGTTAGTGATCCGCCGTTTCGCAGATTATGCAAAACGCACGGAGCTGACATGATGTATTCTGAATTTATTTCATCAGAAGGATTAATTCGTGATGCTATCAAAAGTCGGATGAAGCTCGATATTTTTGATTACGAACGTCCCGTGGGAATTCAGATTTTTGGCGGTGATGAAGAAGCAATGGCGCTTTCGTCTAAAATTGTTTCTACCGTAAAACCCGATTTAGTCGATATAAACTTTGGATGTCCGGTAAAAAAAGTGGTCTGCAAAGGTGCCGGTGCCGGAGTTTTGAAAGATGTCGATTTGATGGTTCGTTTAACCAAAGCCGTTATTAGTAGTACCGATTTACCTGTTACGGTAAAAACACGTTTGGGCTGGGATGACAGCTCTATTAATATTGATGAAGTTGCCGAAAGACTTCAGGATATTGGTGTTCAGGCTTTGACTATTCACGCCAGAACCCGTGCACAAATGTATAAAGGTCACGCCGACTGGTCTCATATTGCACGTGTAAAAAACAACCCAAGAATTACAATGCCTATTTTTGGAAACGGAGATATAGACAGTCCTGAGAAAGCTTTACAATATAAAAACGAATACGGAATTGACGGTATCATGATCGGTCGTGCTGCGATTGGTTACCCGTGGATTTTTAATGAAATCAAACATTTCTTTAAAACAGGCGAACACTTGCCTGCTCCAACGGTTATCGATCGTGTTGAAGCTGCCAGAAATCATTTGCAATGGTCAATGGACTGGAAAGGTGAGCGTCTTGGAATTGTAGAAATGCGCCGTCATTATACCAATTATTTCAAAGGAATTCATTCTTTTAAAGAATACAAACAAAAATTAGTTACCACTGATGGCCCTGAAGATTTGTTCTCTGTTATGAAAGAAATTGAACAGGTTTATGCAGGATATGAATTTGTTTAAACATAAAAAAAGACCTTCAGTTACGAAGGTCTTTTTGTTTGATTATACTTGTACTCGCTTCCACTTTCCTCTTTTATAGAAAAATATTCCGGCTAAAGTAATCGCAGTTTCAGCAACCGGAATAGCGATAAAAACCCCTGTCGGTCCCATATTAAAATGTTTTGCCAATACATAAGCAAGCGGAATCTGAAACAGCCAAAACCCAAAGAAATTGATTCCGGTTGGTGTCCAGGTGTCTCCCGCTCCGTTGAAAGTATTGATCAAAACCATCCCGATTCCGTAAAAAATAAATCCGATGCTCATCGTACGCAATGCTTCAGCAGCAATTGTTTTGACCATTTGATCATTCGTAAAAAAAGAGATAATATAGTTTCCAAAAACTAATGTAATAATCATAATTGAAGCCATGAAAATCACGTTGTATTTTGCTGTTGTAAAAACCGATTTTTCAGCACGTCCGATTTGTTTGGCTCCTAAATTCTGTCCGACTAAAGTTGCCGCCGCATTACTTAATCCCCAGGCAGGAAGGATAAAAAACATCATAATCCGAAGTGCGGTCTGATAACCTGCAGACCCATGATCTCCTCCGGTTGTAGCTACCAATTTTGCCAGGAAAATCCAGCTGCAGGATGCGATTACAAATTGTAAAATTCCTGGAGCTGCAATTTTTACCAAAGCTTTTATTTGTGTAAAATCCGGAGCGAAGTATGAAATTTTGATTTTTAAAATTCCGTTCCCTGAAAATAAATGATATAATTGATATACTACTCCAATACTTCTTCCGATGGTAGTCGCCAAAGCTGCACCAATTAATCCAAAAGCCGGAACTGGTCCTAAACCGTTAATTAAAATCGGGCATAAAATAATATTGCAAATATTGGCAATCCAAAGACTTTTCATCGCTATTGCAGCATTTCCTGCACCGCGAAATATTCCGTTTATTAAAAACAAAAGCATAATGCATAAACTGGAACCAATCATGATTTGGGTAAACCTGAAACCGTGTTCTGCAGATTCTAATGACGATCCCATAAGTACTAGAATGTCTTTCGCATACATAATTCCGAAAATGCTCAATACACTATTAACGGCAAAAGCAATAATAATAGCCTGCATTCCGGCTTTTGCTGCAGCGACCGGATCTTTCTCTCCAATTCGTCTGGCCACAACTGCTGTCGCTGCCATGCTCATTCCAATGGCAAGAGAATATATAATTGTCAAAACTGATTCGGTTAAACCAACAGTCTGAATCGCAAAACTACTGTGTTCCAAATGCCCTACGAAATACAAATCGACCAATGCAAAAACGGATTCCATCATCATTTCCAAAACCATTGGAATGGCTAACAGAATTACTGCTTTTTTGATGCTTCCGGATGTATAATCAAATGATTCGTCTCCTTTCAGCGCTTGTTTTAATGTGGTAAAAATTTTAGAAAATAGATTTTTCTTTATAACTGTTTCTGTCATGATATTTTAGGATAAATGATAAAATTGGTCCAGATGTATTAATCTGAACTGAAAAAAAGTAAAAGCGTAAGTATCCTAAATTATTCTAAAAAATAAAATAGGATTAGGCAGAAACAATCATATGCTGTAGAATTTTTGAGGCGGTAAATATAAGTAATATTTTTGATGAAGAAATACTAATCTAACAGCTTTTTACTCACACGGCTACTGGCAATTAAAGAAGCTACAAAACCAAGAGTAACAATGGTTCCCATTACAATTAGTACGTTTTCAAAAGAAAAAACAACGGGATAGGCCAAAGTTGGCGTAATCATAATCAATTCATATTGCTGCTGCAGCAGTACTAAAATCATACCTAAAACGAGACCAATTATCCCTCCAAAAACACTTAACAAAGTTCCCTGAAGCAAGAATATTTTTCGAAGATGACTGATTTCGGTCCCTAAATTAAAAAGGGTTTTTAAGTTTCCTTTCTTTTCTAAAATCATCATAATTAATGCTCCTACCAAATTAAAAAGTGCTACAATTATGACCAGCGTAAAAATCAGGTAGACAACAATATTTTCTGTGTTGAGCATTTTGTATAAGGACTCATTAAGCTGGGCTCTGTTTTTTAGCGTAATTCTATTTTTAAAAATGGTCTGGAGTTGAGAGCGTATTGCTTTCTCATCAGCATTTGATTTCAATTTCAATTCGATTCCGGAAATCTGATTAGGTCTATACATCAATAATTCCTGAGCCAGACCTAAATCAGCAAAAATATATTTAGAATCCAGTTCTTCACTAATGGAATAAATTCCGACAGGCAGTACATCTGTTTTATTGAAAGCTTCTTGAGGATTTTCGATTGCTCCTTTTCCGGGTTTTGGCGCAAATATCTGCAACGGGTTTTCAAAATCCAGAATCCCCATAGAAAAATCCTGTGAAATTCCATATCCAATTACAACCTGATAGCTATCGGGCTTTAACCATTGACCATTAAAAAGCTTTTTTTTGATATCGTTTACTACAGGATAAATACTATCGACACCTTTTAAATAAGTAACCTGCTGTTTATCTTTAAACAAAAACAAAACACGTTCTTCGATAATTTTAGTGTAGCATGCAACTCCTTCTAATTTCTTAATTTGAATTTCCTGATCAGGCGTAATCAAAAATGACTTTCCGTAGGTACTAGTCATTTTTAAATCAGGATCAATTTCATTCGTGAATGAAAGACTGAAGACTTTCAATCCGCTAAAGACAGATAAAACCACAAACAAAGCCATGGTACCAACAATAATTCCAAGGCTGGCAATTAAATTGATGATATTGATAGCGTTATTTTTACTTCTGCTGAAAATATAACGTTTGGCTATGTAAAGGGGGAAATTCAATTTATGATTTTCTTCTTTTTTCTAAAAGATCACGGTTTTCAATTGGATTTTCTCTGTTGGCTAAAGCATTGTCAATTTTCTCAATATAGTCTAAAGAGTCGTCGATAAAAAATACCAGATTTGGAACACGTCGCAATTGCAAACGTACACGTTGAGATAAATCGTGTTTTATTAAAGTCGAATTTGATTTTATTCCTTCTAAAGTTTCTTGTGCTTTCTCTTGTGGAAAAATGCTTAAATACACCGTTGCTACTGATAAATCTGTAGTTACACTTACTTTGGATACTGAAATTACCAAATTGTTAATTCCGTTTTTTCGCACTTCACCTTGCAAAATATCAACCAGATCCTTCTGGATGACACCGCCTATTTTTTTCTGTCTGTTTGTTTCCATTCTGCAAAAATACTATTTTTAAATTTTAATTGATATATGTAATAGTATTAATAAAAAAGAGAGCTTCGCTCTCTTTTTTATTATCTGTTTTGTAACCATCCTTCAGGGTTATTATTTGATGTATTTTGAAGAATCAAAAACTTAATGATTGTTTTTCCTGTATCACCACTTGTTCTTACTTTTCCAATACTTTGTTTAACTTTTACTTTATCACCTTGTTCAACTGATACTGAACTTAGGTTTTGATAAACGGTGAAATAATCTCCATGCTGAATAAAAACAGCTCTGTTTACAGGAGATAATGCTATAACTTTTGACACTACTCCTTCAAATACGGCACGCGCTGTTGCTCCTTGTTCAGTAGTAATCTCTACACCGGAATTATGAACAGTCAATGACGAATACAGTGGATGCGGCTGATCTCCGTAACCAAGAGATATAAATCCTTTTTCTACCGGCCATGGTAGTTTTCCTCTGTTTGCCTTAAAGTCAGCTGCTAAAATTTTGCCTTCCGGTGTTAATGCAATTCTGTCAGACGAATAACTTTTAGCTGGAGCTGGTTCGCTACTTTCAGTGGCTTTACCTTCTGCTATTCGCTTTCTTCTTTCTTCTTCAGCTTTTCTATTGGCTTCAGCAATAGCTGCACGAATCAACTGCTTAATTTTTGCATCAATTGCTTTAGATTCTTTCTGCTTTGCTTTAGTATCAGCAATAATTTTACTCTTGTCTTTTTTAATCGAATTAACTAGCTTTTGTTGTTCTTTCTTTTCAACTTCTAAGCTTTGTTTTTCTTTCTGATTTTCAGCAATTATCTTTTTCTTTACCTGTCGTTGTCCATTCAGTTTAGCGTTGTAATCAACTAATTCTGCTGTTTTAGATTGAATTTCTAGCCCTTGGTTTTTTCTAAAATTGGTGTATTGCTTTAAATATTGTGCTCTTTTATATGCCTGTAAAAAACTCTCTGAAGATAAAATAAACATAGCCCTGCTTTGCTCAGAACGGCTTTTGTATGATTTAAGGATCATTTTAGAATAATCTTCCTTTAGTACAGCCAATTCTCTTTTAAGCTTATTTACTTTCAATTGATTAATATACATATCATTGCTTAAAAGTCTTTCTTGTTTAGCTGTAGTATTGATCAGCTTCTCTTTCAGTTTAATCTTATTTTGCTGAATCAAAAAAACATTAACCGCTGATTTTTCTTTTTTCTTTACAGACTGGAGCATCTTTTCATTATCTCGGATTTCCTGCTGAATCTGGGCTTTTCGCTCTTCCAGTTTTTCTTGTTGCGAATCCTGTGCCCACACAAAAGTTGTGGCGCATATAAAAATTAGGCTTAGGAGAAATTTTGGCATTTTTCTGTTATCTTTTTGCAAATTTACTTAATTATAATTTTTTTATAGCCACTTGGAACACTATATGGAAAAGAAAGTTCTTCATTAAATGAAATACTATTATAATTTAAATTAATATCTGTTTTACCTTTTGGCTGAATGGCATTAATTTCAATACTCGTTGGAAGCGTCCCCTGATTAAAAACCTTATTATCAGAATATTTAATTTCTAACATCATATTTTCTGAAGTTTGCGAAATCTGTTCTTTTTGCAACAAATATTTTTCAGGCTCCAAAAAGAAGCTCTTTTTCAGATTTGTTGCTTTTACATCGTCCAAACGAATAAGGTTTTCTACAATGGTTTGCGTATATTTTCCTTTTCTTAAATCGTCTAAAGCTTCTCCAACTAATAAATTTTGCACTTTAGTATAATCCAGTTCTGTGCCAAGCCATTTGCTTAAACTTGTAAAATCGCCTTCATAATAAGTACCGTTTATTTTCTCATAATAACTTACAGCAGTAGGCGTAATTAATGCTTTTGCCATAGTAATTCCCAGAAAACGAACACTTACTAAAATTTGTTCATTGTTCTTGATTTTAATTTCGGCAGTAACATTTTGGCTTTGCTTTTCATCAACATATTTTGCACTTGCCTTGATATATAAAGTAGAAAAATCTAATTTGTTCTCGTAATGCTTCTCTATTGATTTATTATCAATTTTAGCTGGCGTTTCCGTATTATTATTTTGTACAGCAACTGATTTTGTTTTACAGGAAATCATAAAGATTGCCGCCAACATTATTACTATATATTTTTTCATCTAAATTTTACTTTTTTTGTTTTAATAACTCATTTGCTTTCAAAAAGTATTCCTCTTTTTTCTTAGCATCTCCCAATCCATTGTACGCCTCTCCTAACTGAATATTAAAATTTGCTTCCATCTTTTTATCATCTACTACATAATCAAGTCCCATTTCTAAAACGGTTTTTGCATTCTTAAATTGCTTCAATTGATTATTTCCTAATCCCGCATAATAATAAAATTGCGGCTGACTTGGATATACCTCAATCATGGTCATCGCTCTTTTGGTCATTGGCTCAAATTGTTTAGCCAGGGTATATACTTCAAGCAAAAGCAAATTAGTTTCACGATCTGTATCTGAGTGGGCGCTTAAATTTTTCTCATAATATTTAATAGCATTCTCATATTGACCTTTGTTGTGATAAAATTTTCCAATTTCTTTAGCAACATCTACATTTGGATCATTGTCAAAATAACCAATAGCTTTTTCTAAATCTGGAGCATACTGAGGATTTTTATTCACATAAATCAAAAACTCATTCAGCGTTCTGTGCTTAATTTTAGAATCAATTTTTGGATTGGATAAAATAAAATTCATTGATTTTATTGCGCTGTCTCCCTCGTTTTTATCTATATATCCTTTAAATAAACTTAACTGCGCCCATTCAGATGTTGGAACTTCTTTCGCTAATTGCTTTGCAACCTCCAAAGCTTTATCCGTTTCTTCTGATTTTGAATATAAAATAATCAGGTTTACATAATTAGATTCTTCTTTTGGATTTTGTTTAATCTGATTGATCAAATTATCAATTTCAACATTCTGATGTTTTCCTTGAGATAAAATCTGCAATTTATATCTTTCGCGATCTTCAGATTTTCCGAACTTATCATTCATTTCATTAATCGTCAAAAGCGCTTTGTCAAATTGATTTGTAATCATGTACAACGAAATCAGATCATCTTTATACTCTTCGTCAAAAGGAATAATTTTCTGAATGGTTTCAATTGCTAAAGAATAATTTTTGGTTTCATAACTCACGTCATAAATCCCCAACCAATACCATTTGTTTTTTTGATCTAGTTGTGTTGCTTTTTCAAACGAATTTTGAGCAGCTTGATAATCCTTTAGTTTTAAATAATTTTTACCTAATTCAAAATAAGCAACAGCATCATTGGGTTTTAGTTTAATGCATTTTTCTAACGAAACAATTGCTTTGTCATAATTTTCAATTCCTTTCTGTTTTAATGATTCATAAAAAGAGTCCTGATATTCATCTGTAGCCATAGCAATATCTTCCGGTTCAGTCTGTGCTGAAACCAAAGCAGAACTGCCAAGAAAAACGAGAAATAAAAATACTAAAACTCCTCTTTTCATCATTTACATAATTTCATTAAAAATTACTATCTTATTCTAAAACAGAATAATCACCAATGCTGATACTGGTAAACTTACCATCATAACTAACATGGTTTCCAATCATTGCATTATTCAAATCAGCATTTTTTATATGAGAATTTGTCTGAATCAAACTATTTTTGATTGTACTGTTTTCAACACGTGTTCCTTTTCCTAATGATACATTTGGCCCGACTGTTGCATTTTTCAAGACTACGTTTTCTCCAATATAACAAGGCGGAATAATGGTTGAGTTTTCTAAAGTTACATCATAATCAACTAAATGTTCTCCATCATTATGCAAAAACCCTAACATTCTGGTATTCGTTTCAACGGTTACATCTTTGTTTCCGCAATCCATCCACTCGTCAACGCTTCCGGTTTTAAAAATTTTTCCGTTAGCCATCATGGCCTTAATTCCGTCATTGATTTGATATTCTCCACCATTTTGAATATTATTATCCAAAACACCCTGAAGTTCTTTTTTCAAATCGCCGACTTCTTTAAAATAATAAATTCCTATAACTGCTAAATCGCTTACGAAGTCTTTTGGTTTTTCTACCAATTCAATAATTTCATTATTAGCGTTTAATTTTACAACGCCAAATGCTTCTGGCTGATCTACTTGTTTTACCCAAATTACAGCATCAGCAGCCGGATCTAATTCAAAATCGGCTCTAATTAAAGTGTCTGCATACGCAATTACTGCCGGTCCTGACAAAGAATCTTTAGCACACATAATTGCGTGTCCGGTTCCTAAAGGCAAATCCTGACGATAAATAGATGCTTTGGCGCCTAGACTTCCTGCCAGCTCTTCCAGGCTTTCAACTAAATCCTGTCCAAAAAAAGCTTCATCACCTAATATGAAGGCAACTTCTTCGATTGGTTCTTTTAAAATTTTAGCAATATCTTCGACCAAACGGTGTACGATTGATTTTCCGGCAACTGGAATTAATGGTTTTGGAACAGTTAAAGTATGTGGACGAAGTCTTGACCCGCGACCCGCCATTGGAACAATTATTTTCATATTTTTTTATTGAGATTAAAGATTGAAAAAAAAGGCTGTTGAATCCTTTAATTATCAAATCTTTAAATTATTAAATTTCTATTTTACTCCTGTGCTTCCAAACCCGCCTTCACCCCTTGAAGTCTCAGATAATTCCTGAACTTCAATCCATTCAGCTCTTTCGTGTTTGGCTATAATCAATTGTGCAATTCGCTCACCGTTTTCGATTACAAAATCTTCATTAGATAAATTTACTAAAATTACCCCTATTTCTCCTCTGTAATCTGCATCAACAGTGCCTGGAGAATTTAAAACGGTAACGCCCTTTTTTGCAGCCAAACCACTTCTGGGACGAACTTGTGCTTCGTAACCTATTGGCAATTCAATAAAAAGTCCTGTTTTAACTATTGTTCTTGCTAATGGTTTTAGCGTTATGGATTCTGTTAAATTAGCACGTAAATCCATTCCTGCCGAAGCAATTGTTTCGTAATTAGGTAAATCGTGCTGTGATTTATTGATAATTTGTATGTTCATTTTAGTCTAAAAAATTAAAAAGTAAATTACTTTCTATTCATAATTCCTTTGATGGTCTCTTTTTCGTTATGATAAACAAAATACATGAAGCAAAGTAATAACGGAATTCCAACAAAATAATTTCCATCGAACCCATAAAAAGATATCGCTGAAAACACAATTGAAATTCCTAAATATGCTCCAATTTTATTCATATCATAAGGTATTGGATAGTATTTATTTCCTAAAACATAAGAAATCAGCATCATACTTCCATAAGCTGAAATTGTCGCAATCGCTGATCCGTAATAACTGTATTTTGGAATTAAAAAATAATTTAAAAGTAATGTTATAACAGCACCAACAATAGAAATGTAAGCGCCTATTTTTGTTTTATCTGTTAACTTATACCAAACAGATAAATTGTTATAAATTCCTAAGAAAAAATTTGCCAGAATAATTAACGGAACTACTTTCATAGCTTCCCAATAGGATTTATTATCAAGCAGAAGAAGTTTTAAAAGATCAGCAAAAACGATTACACCCAATAAAATGAGAGATCCCAAAATCACAAAATATTTAGTAATAACTGCATATGTTTGCGGAGCATTTTCATTTTTTGCATGACTGAAAAAGAAAGGTTCTATACCGAGTCTGAAAGCTGTTGCAAACAAAACCATAAACAATCCTAATTTATAACAGGCAGAATAGGCTCCTACTTCTGACTTTGCCAAATTTTCTGGTAATAAATAACCCAGTAAAATTTTATCAAAATGTTCGTTAACGGCAAATGCAATTCCGGCAACCAAAATTGGCAAACCATATTGCATCATTTTTTTCCAAAGTACTGGATCAAATCTTCTTCCAAGTGAAAGATAATTCGGCGAAAGCACAATAAATGTTGCCAAACTCGCCAAAAGATTTGCGATAAATATATAAGCTATTTGAAAATTTTCAACATATAAATTGTCCCAGACAGAATTTGGATTTTCAGTTGCAAGTTTTGGTAAATACATTAAGAAAAATACATTTAGGAGAAGGTTTATGATAACGTTTCCAATTTTAATAGCAGCATAAATCATTGGTCTCTGATTAGCTCTAAGTTTAGAAAAGGGTACTATAACCAAAGCATCCAATACTAATATCCAAACAGAATAGGTAACAAATTGTGTATCAACTTCAGCTAAATTGGCCAAAGTATTTCTAAAGATTAAAGCTGCAAACAAAAAACCAATTGAAGTCCAAAATATTGATATTGTTGCTGTTGCAATTACATTTTTTTTATCATCCTCAGCACTGTAAAATCTGAAAAAAGCGGTCTCCATACCATAAGAAAGTATTACGTTAAAGAAAACCATCCAGGCTAATACAATCGAAACTTCACCATATTCAGCAGTTGGTAAAATACCAGTATATAACCTAACCAATAGAAAGCTTAGCATACGGGGCAATACTGTAGCTAATCCATAAATAGCTGTTTGTTTGAATAGATTTTTATATAATCCCAAAATAAAAAATAATAAGGTTTGCAAAAACAAAAATAACCAATTCTTTGGTTTATTAATGGTTTTAAAGGTTCAATAAAAACACTTTTACACTAATTTATTACTTTAATCTTTTTTATATTCTTAAAACAAAATTAAAATTAGTAGAACATTTACAATTCTATTAGATGTTGTCCGGTAAAATTTCCTGCAACGAATCCAAACAATTACATATCTAATTGAAAACTAACTACTTTTAATAAAATCTGAATTGTCAATTGTATTAATATCAAAAAATAAGTCATTCCTGATTTATCATTATTTAATTTTCTTATAGTTTTTTTGAAAAAAATCTCTTAACATGTGAAATATATAAAAAATAACTAAAAATTATGTAACCCTTTTTTTACACTCTTTATTTAAATTTGCTAAACAGGGATTGAGAAAGCTAAATACAACCCTTATAAAAAAGGAAGCACTGGGACTAATAAAGCTTGTTTGTTCCCATAAAAGACAAAGCCAGGGATTGATTCTGCTGAAATGTAACCCTTAAAAAAACAGAGCATTGGGACTAATAAAGCTAGTTTGTTCCCATAAAAGACAAAGCATTGCAGATACATAATCTGTCCAGTAATTTTATAAAATGGTAGTGATTCTCACTTTTTTGGGGAAATTGAGAATCACCATTTTATAAGTAATAGTAGAAAAATAAAAATTAAATATATTAAAAGGGCCAACTGTTAAATGCTGGCTCTTTTTGCTTTTATTACATCATAATAATAATTTCAATTTCTGATTAACATATCTCAAATAGTTTAAAAAATATAGCAAGTTTACTATTGGGTGAGTTTTTTTTCGTCCAATATCTTTACAAAATGAAATCCTCTTGGTGCAAAACCTTGGTTGTAATAAAAACGATGTGCCGGGAAATTACCTGTAAAAGCGTCCAAAACAATACTGCTACAACCTAAGCCAATTGCTTTTTTTTCAATATAATCCGTTAACAGCTTTCCTATTCCTTTAGATCTAAATTCCGGATGCACCACAAAATTATCTATTTCAAGATATTTACCTGTCCATAATTTTGTTCCTGACCAACAGCCTGTAATTCCAAGACAAACATTATTTTCAAAAACGGCAATCTGAATATAATTATGTGTTATCATTTCTGATAAAAATGTTTCGTATTTTTCTAATGAAAGTTTTGGATAAAGAAATCTGATTGTTTCGATTTGAACTAACATTTCTTTGATTTTTGTAAGTTCTTTTACTTCTAAATTCATTGTAAATATGATATAATGTTCAAATAATACGTTTACTAACCTTTTCATTATCATCTTTAATTAGCTATAAATGTAAGAAATAATGGTTTAAGTAATTAAATGTAGCGTTTTAAAAATAAAGTTAAAAATCACTAAATGTGGGTATTGTGGTATTAAGAATATAATCAAATATTTGTAATAATAAAAAGCAATTGTTTTTTATTAAAAAAATTGTAATAAACACAGGGAGTAATACAGCTGATATGTGACCCTTTAAAAAAAACAGAGCTTTGGGGTAGATAAAGCTAATTGGCTCCCATAAAAAATCAAAGCATAGGGATTGAGCGTAGCTGATTTGTAACCCTTAAAAAACAGAGCATTGGGATTTAAAGCTAATATTGTTCCCATAAAAACAAAGCAAGGGATTGAGTACAGCTGATTTGTAACCCTTAAAAAACAGAGCATTGGGATTTAAAGCTAATATTGTTCCCATAAAAACAAAGCAAGGGATTGAGCACAGCTGATTTGTAACCCTTAAAAAACAGAGCATTGGGATTTAAAGCTAATATTGTTCCCATAAAAACAAAGCAAGGGATTGAACGTAGCTGATTGTAACCCTTAAAAAAAACAGAGCATTGGGATTTAAAGCTAATATTGTTCCCATAAAAACAAAGCAAGGGATTGAGCACAGCTGATTGTAACCCTTAAAAAAACGGAGCACTGGGATTTAAAGCTATATTGTTCCCATAAAAACAAAGCAAGGGATTGAGTACAGCTGATTTGTAACCCTTAAAAAAACGGAGCACTGGGATTTAAAGCTATATTGTTCCCACAAAAACAAAGCAAGGGATTGATACAGCTGATATGTAACCCTTAAAAAAACGGAGCACTGGGATTTAAAGCTATATTGTTCCCACAAAAACAAAGCAAGGGATTGATACAGCTGATATGTAACCCTTAAAAAAACAAAGCATTGGGATCTTATAAAGCTAGTTTGTTCCCATGAAAGACAAAGCAAAGTGGTATTTCCACTGACAATCTTTAAAATGGAACTGATTCTTGGGGAAAGAATTCTCAGGAATCACCATTTTAAAATTTGATTTAAGAATTATGGGGAATTCTTAAAACACAAAAAAAGAGCCTGCAATCAAATGCAGGCTCTTTTTTGTATTTATAATTTGAATCTAATTATCCATTCAAGGCTTCAGCACCACCAACGATCTCAAGGATTTCGTTTGTAATAGCAGCCTGACGAGCTTTGTTATATGTTAATTTCAATTGATTTCTTAATTCAGTTGCGTTGTCAGTTGCTTTGTGCATTGCTGTCATACGCGCTCCATGTTCAGAAGCAAATGAATCACGAATACCTTTATATAATTGTGTTTTTAATGATTTTGGAATCAAAGTCAACACGATTTCTTCTTTTGAAGGCTCGAAAATATAATCCCCCGTAGAAACCACTACATCAGATTTAATTGGAGCTAATGGCAAAAATTGCTCAACCTGAACAATTTGAGTTGCAGCATTTTTAAACTGATTGTAAACCAATTCAATTCTGTCGTATTCTCCTGATAAGAATTTTTCAGTTAAATTATCAGCAATTGCAGCAACATTTTCAAAAGTTAAATGATCAAAAATTGCATTATGATGACCGTGAACTTTATGAGATTTAGCTAAAACATCATTTCCTTTTTTTCCAATAGGAAAAACGTCAACTTGTTTTCCAGCGTAAAACTGAGTACGGTTTTTAATCTCTTTAATTACATTGGTATTGAATGCACCACATAAACCTCTATTTGAAGTTATAGCAACAAGCAATACTTTTTTTACTTCACGCTGTGTCGTGTAATCTCCTCCAACTTCACCATCAAGTGTAGCAGAAAGGTTTTGCAGCAACTCTGTTAATTTCTCGGCATAAGGTCGCATTGCAGTGATTGCATCTTGTGCTTTCTTAAGCTTAGCAGCAGAAACCATTTTCATAGCCGATGTAATCTGCATCGTCGATGAAACGGAAGTAATTCTATTACGGATTTCCTTTAAATTTGCCATTTGCGAATTAGAAAATGCGACAATTTGAAAATTAGATAATTAGACAAATTCTTAAGAAATTTCTAATTATCTAATTTACAATTATCTAATTAGTTATATTTTGCTGAAATTTCTTTTGCTGCTTTTTCAATAACATCTGTAATGTTGTCATCTAATTTACCAGCTTTCAACGCGTTAAGCGTATCTTTGTGTTTACTGTTTAAGTAAGCTAAGAAATCAACTTCAAATTCTTTTACTTTATTTACAGGAACGTTTCTTAATAAGTTTTTAGAACCTGCATAAATAATAGCTACTTGATTTTCTACAGTATAAGGATCATTTAAGCCTTGTTTCAAGATCTCAACGTTTCTTTTTCCTTTTTCAATTACATTTAAAGTAACAGAATCTAAGTCAGAACCAAATTTAGCGAAAGCTTCTAATTCACGGAATTGAGCCTGGTCTAATTTTAAAGTTCCAGAAACTTTTTTCATTGATTTAATTTGTGCATTACCTCCAACACGAGATACTGAGATACCTACGTTGATAGCAGGACGAACCCCAGAGTTGAACAAATCTCCATCAAGGAAAATCTGACCATCTGTAATCGAAATTACGTTTGTTGGAATATATGCAGAAACGTCACCAGCCTGAGTTTCGATAATTGGCAATGCAGTTAATGAACCACCACCTTTTACGATAGACTTGATAGAATCTGGTAAATCGTTCATGTTTTTAGCGATACCATCATCAGCGATTACTTTACAAGCACGCTCTAATAAACGAGAGTGTAAGTAGAAAACGTCTCCAGGGTAAGCCTCACGTCCCGGTGGTCTTCTTAACAAAAGAGAAACCTCACGGTAAGCAACAGCTTGTTTAGATAAATCATCATACACGATAAGTGCCGGACGACCTGAATCTCTAAAATATTCTCCAATTGCAGCACCAGCGAAAGGAGCATAAACTTGCATCGGAGCCGGGTCAGAAGCATTGGCTGCAACGATAACTGTATAAGCCATTGCGCCTTTTTCTTCTAACATTTTAGCGATTCCTGCTACAGTTGAAGCTTTTTGTCCAATTGCAACATATATACAGAATACAGGTTTTCCTGCATCGTAAAATTCTTTTTGATTTAAGATTGTATCGATACAAACAGTTGATTTACCTGTTTGACGGTCACCAATTACAAGCTCACGTTGTCCACGACCAACCGGGATCATAGCATCTACTGCTTTTACTCCAGTTTGTAATGGCTCAGTAACTGGCTGACGGAAAATAACACCAGGTGCTTTTCTTTCTAAAGGCATTTCGTATAGGTCTCCACCAATTGGTCCTTTTCCATCAATTGGAAAACCAAGAGTGTTTACAACACGTCCTACCATTTGCTCACCTACTTTAAGAGAAGCGATACGTTGAGTTCTTTTTGCTGTTGATCCTTCTTTGATACCCGTTGATGGCCCTAAAAGTACCACACCCACATTGTCTTCTTCAAGGTTCAATACAATAGCTTCAAGTCCGTTTTCAAATTCAACTAACTCACCATATTGTACATTAGATAGCCCGTAAATACGAGCAATACCGTCTCCAACCTGAAGTACTGTTCCTACTTCCTCTAGCGTAGCACCAGATTCAAAACCTTCTACTTGCTTTCTTAATATTGCTGAAATTTCAGCAGGTTTGATTTCCGCCATCTTAATTTATAATTTAGACACTTTTTGTGTTATAAAAACTAATTACTTAACTCTCTCTTTAATACTTGTAATCTGTTTGCAACTGAAGCGTTGTATTGCTGATCACCTATTCTTAAAATAAATCCTCCAATAATTGTTGGATCTACTATATTCTCAATTGTTATTTTTTTATCTGACAAAGTTGCAACTTTAGCCAAAACTTTAGCTTCTAAAGCAGCATCCATTGGGATTGCTGTCGTAACTTTTGCTACTTCTATTCCGTTGCCTTGATCAAATATTTTGCTGTATTCTACTGCAATTGCTTCTAAAATTTCAAATCTTTTGTTTTCGAATAATAAATGGAATAAACCTTTAGTTACACCATTAACATCTGCGAAAACTTCTAAAAGAGCACTTTCTTTAACTTCAACTTTTGTAGTTGGGTTTTGAATAAATGTGCTCAATTCTGTATTAGTTTCAATTGCAGAAGCAATTGATTTCATATCGTTATTGACAGCTTCGGCAACACCTTTAGAGTTTGCTAAGTCTAGAATTGCTTTTGCATAACGAATTGCTGCTCTTGTACTTGCCATAATCTTAGTTTAACTTTACGTCACCTAACATTTTCTCTACTAATTTAGTTTGAGATTCTTTGTTAGATAATTCTTCTTTCAATAATTTTTCAGCGATGCTTAATGATAAAGTTGAAACTTGTAATTTCAATTCTGCCATTGCAGCATTTTTTTCACTTTCGATAGCAGCTTTTGCCTGCTCGATCATTTTTTGACCCGCTTCTTGTGCTTCGTTTTTAGAATCAGCTATAATTTTCTCTTTCATTTCACGAGCTTCTTTTAACATCGCGTCACGTTCTGAACGAGCTTCATTCAAAATTCTTTGATTATCAGCCTGTAAGTTTTCCATTTCTCTTTTTGCATTTTCAGCAGAAAGCAATGCATTTTTGATACCTTCTTCTCTTGCAGTAATAGATTCCATAATTGGTTTCCATGCAAATTTTACTAAAAGTAAAATTAGAACCAACAAGATTAAAGCTTGCCAAAAGAATAAACCGAATGAAAAATCGTTAATTAACTTATCCATTTTATACTATATTAAAATATTTAATTTCTTTTAAAGTAACAACATCTTTAACCAACCGTCAAAGATGCTGTTATTTCTTTCTTTATTATTTTCCTAAGATTAAAGCAGCGAATGCTAAACCTTCTAATAAAGCCGCGATAATAATCATCGCAGTTTGAATTTTACCAGCAGCTTCTGGTTGACGAGCAATAGCGTCCATAGCAGATCCACCGATTTTACCTAAACCTAAACCTGCACCGATTACTACTAAACCTGCACCTACTAAAGTTGGAATTGTTCCCATAAGTATTTATATATATAAAATTAAACTTCTAAATTAAATAATTGCGTTTTCTTCTGCGTGGTGGTGATCATCATGGTGGTGATCCTGTACAGCCATACCAATAAATAATGATGACAGCATTGTAAAGATAAACGCCTGTAAAAATGCAACTAAAACTTCGATAACCGAAATAAATAATGTTAATCCTAAAGAGATTGGTAAATCTGCAGCTAAGTTTTTACCTACGAAAATCATAGCGATCAAACTCATAATTACTACGTGACCTGCAGTAATGTTTGCATACAAACGAATTAATAATGCAAATGGTTTTGTTAATGTTCCTAAAACCTCAATTGGAGCTAAGATAATTTTCATTGGAACCGGAACTCCTGGCATCCAGAAAATGTGTCCCCAATAATCTTTGTTTGCACTAAATTGTGTAATTAAGAAAGTAAATGCTGCTAAACAAACTGTAATAGCAATATTACCTGTAACGTTAATTCCCAGAGGAGTCATTCCTAATAAGTTTAATAACCATACAAAGAAAAATACAGTTAACAGGTAACCCATATATTTACGATATTTTTTTTCTCCAATGTTAGGAACTGCGATTTCATCTCTAATAAAAATAATAAGCGGCTCTAAGACTCTTCCAAATCCCGTTGGAATTGGCCCTTTTTTGTACGATTTTGCTAAACCAGTAAACATGAAGAACAATAGTATTGAAACAAAAAGCATTGAAACAACATTTTTAGTAATAGAAAAATCTAAAGGTTTTTCGTTTTCAGGATGTCCATGCTCGTTAAAGTTAATTGTCCCGGCTGCATCTGTTTTATAAATTTTACCGTGAACTAACTTGTAGAAATTTCCATCAACTTCTGCAACTGCTTCACCATGGTGCAATTTTGAAGAAGAGAAAATTTTCAATCCTCCATCAATTAAAATAACTGGTAATGAAAAACCATAGCTTTTGTTTTCTTTCTCATCTTGAAAGAAAACAAAGTCGTGAGAATCTTGTAAGTGATGATCAATAAAAGCATCCACTTTTGCTTTTGGATCAAGAGCTACATGCTCTTCTGCTTGATGAGCGTTATGTGAAACTACTTTCTCTTCATGAGCTGTTTCAGTTTGAACATGCGTTGAGTCATTCTCTGGATTTGCAAAACCCATAATTGGTAGAGAAGCTACAAAAGCGGCAAGAATAAAGCTGAGCGGTTTGTTTGAAATCACCATATCGTGGAAAATCTTATTTTTTTACGTTTCTAAAATTTGGTGCAAAGGTACATTTTTTATTAATATTAAAAAGGATCTGAAAAATTATTTTTGAACGTTGTTTTACAGAATCGCTAATTTAAGGCTTTTCATTTAATAATCGGATAGTTAAAAGCGTCTGAAATAACAAAAACAGCACAAATGTTATAAAAAAACTGATTTTTTCAACATCTGTTTGGATTGTACTGTTTTTTAAAATTGGCTGTAGAACTAAATATGATAACAACATTTGTGCAAAAGTTCCAAATAAAAAAATCACTCCAACTATTTCAAAATTCTTCTTTTTTACTATTAATAATATAAGGTATAATAATATAGAAATCCCGAAAAAGAATAAATATTGTAACTCTAAACTGTAATGAAAACTTTGAACATTAATTTCCAAAAAAAAGAAAATTACTTTGTGTAAAATATAAGCTGCCAAAGCAAGACAAAAAAAAGAAAATATCGGTTTTTTATAATTTATAAGCATTTGAACTAATTTGCTGCAAATATGCAACTCTACTTTGTTTTATTAATATCGTTTACTTGTCGAATTACATTATATAAAGCAATTCCAACACCTAACAATACAAAAATAGTATTATAATACACTTTACGGCTTGGATGGTTTTCGTCAAGCCAGGTTCCGAAATAAGAAAATGCAAAAATAATAATACCCATTTGAAATGGAATATTAATAAATGCCAGCCATTTATTTCTTCTATTATTATTCGGTTCCTCTTCCATCTTCCAACATAATTACTTGATTCGCCTGTGTCAGCATCGTACAAGTAGCTGTAAAATCTGCGCCCGGCTCTATAGAAAGTTTTCCAACCGCAACTTCTCCATGAATTTTTGCAGTAGCTTTTATATTAAGGACTTCTAAAACTTTTAGTTTTCCCTGAAATTCTCCTTCAATATCGGCATTATGGCAAATAATATCGCCTTTTATAATTCCTGATGATCCAATAACGAGTTTGCCCTGTGATGTAAAATTTCCAATCAATTCTCCATCCAGCCTAAAATCAGCTTTAGAAACAATATCACCAATAATAGAAGTTCCTTCAACAATTCTGTTGGTTTTTCCTAAAAGCTCTGTGCCGCTTTTTTTTGCTTTTTCAAACATAATTATGGAGTTTTAGGTGATAAATAAGTCTGAAGATTTTTCTTCATCTGAACTATTTTATAATTATCACTTGATATAATAATTGCAGGATGTGTTATTTTATACTTGTTATCCTCCCGAAAAAGTTCCGAAAGATCTTTTGCATAAGCTTCCGACTTAATACCGTGAATTACAAAAAAACTTTCTGTCCTGTTATATCTATCTAAAGAAGTTGTTAGTCTTTCGAAATTTTCAACTAATAAAAAAACTTTAATAGCTTCTTCGATTTTTTTAGCGGTTTTGGTGTCACTGTTAGAAACCAGATATACAATTTTCCAGTTTTTTGCATCCACTGTAGTAAAATCAAGTTTTTCTAAGCCTGGAATTTGTTTTTCTAAAATTTCTCGGGCACTTTTACCTTCTTCACTATTTGGATAATTATCCGCTACTGTTTCCAGACCTTTTTTGTAGGCTTCCAAACCGTTTGCTTTTGCCAAAGTATTTGCTTTTAGCAATTCAAATTTAGAAACAATTTCATCACCTGAAAATTGGTTAATCAAATTATCAATATTATCTAAAACAAGATCATATTGCTCATCTGTAAATAATTTATACCATTTCTCATATTCCTTTTCGGGGGATAAATTGCTGCTTTCAGGATTTGTATTACCTAAAATTTGGGCATATCTCGAGTTTGGATAATTAGTAATAATATCAAATTTTATCCTTTCTGCTCTTGCAGGATTTGTAATTTGATACATTTTATATAAATTATACATCGATGGAAGAATCCATTTTTCTTCAGGATTATTAAGCAGCAATCGCTCAAATTTATTGCTGGCCAAATCGTACTCCTTAAATTTTTCCTTATAAATTAATCCTAATTGGTAGTAGGCAAAATTGCGCTCTTTACCAATACTATCCATAGCAATCTGAGTTGTTGGAAGTTGTTTTTCGTAAAATTCTGTTGTGTACTTTTCGATAACGATTACCTCTTTCAAAGCATCTATCGAATCCTGTTTCCTATTCATTTCATCTGTAAGGGCTGTATCTTCATTTGATCTTGAAGCAGATAATCTCCAGTTTCCTGATGATGCTCTGTTGCCCCACATTTTTTTGAATTGCAATTTTCCGTAAGCTACCGTTGATGGGTTGTAGAAATAGAAAGTACTTGAAACATCATTTTCTATTGGTGGATTAAAGCCTCCGGGTATACCAACAGGCGAATTATTTCCTGTTGATTGAGGATTTACCGCTTCCTGAGCACTGTTAGAATTAGTGTTTTGTTCAATATTCGCTAATCGTTCTTTTTCTTTTTCTTCTAAGATTCGTTTCGCTTCATCTTTCTTTTTTAATTCTGCTATATAATTTTCAAAATATAATTTTCTCTCCGGATCCGAAAAGCTTTTTACCTCAATAATACTGTCATTTCGTTTTGCTATCGCTTCATATTTGATAACATTGTCCAAATTTTTTCGGTTTTTCTCAATAAAGGCAAACTCTCTAGTTTTTGGGTTTAATTTTATTAATGTACTGTCATAATATTTGGCAGCCATTGTATAATCTGTATTCTTAAAATACATATTACCGATATTTCTGTAAGTCGATGCTATCAAATAAGAGTCTTTCGATTTTCTTGACAATGATTTATTATAAAATTCCAAAGCATTTTCCTGCTGCTTCTTTTTATCATAAAAAACCCCTATTTCATAAAACAGAACATCATAGTATGATCGGTTTTCGCGATCAGCAACTAACTTGTTATAAGTCTTTAAAAATAATGTATCATTACCACTTTCATAATCATACATCTGCGCTTTTTTAGCATACGCCTGCATCATATATTTTCTGTCGGCTTTTCGATTCATATCGATTACGCTATTGTAAAAATAAACAGCACTGTCTTTTTTTTCTGCTTGCTGATACATCTGGCCTAAAATAAAACGATAGCGTGCTTTGTCTTCGTTTATTTTAGAAAACTTTTCGGCAATTTTAAGTTTGATAACGGCACTGTCTTTTTCTTCCAAATTTAAAAATGCCTCTGCCAATAATGCATTTGCATCAGAAAATGTTTGTTTATCTAAATCCGTCTTTTTCAGTAAAAGTTTGATGTTTTTTATTACAATTGCGTCATTTCCTAAACGCATATTGGTTTTTTCACGCCAAATTTTTGCTGTATAAATATTACTGCTATTTGGATATTTGTATAAAATATAATTGAATGCTTCAAGCGCCGGAATGAAACGCTGATCATAATAACGTGCTTTCCCAAGCATTAAATAAGCCTCATCAATCTGACTGTTTTTTTCTCTTCCGCCAATATTCATTGAATGCTTCTGAATCGCTTTTGTTGCTTTTGTTTCAGCCAGTTCAAAATCAGGATTTTTGGTTTTTTCCTTTTCAGAAATACTTTCATCGATTTGCATTTTTTCGATTGGAAGCATTTCCCAAAAATTATCCTGATCGTTATTTTGAATGGTTTTCAATCCTTTATCCAATGCTATTCCGCCATTATACAAAATGTTGTATTTGGTACTCAGAGCATGTGAGTTTCTGGCCAAAAAAGTATCTCTTTTGGTAGAACAGGCTATCAAAAAAAACAAAAAAACAAAAGGAAAGCTATATTTCAGAGTATTCTTTTTCAATAGAAAAGAGTTTAAATCATTTAACTTCTAAAAAGGATTTTTAGTATAATGACTGGTAAAAATACGCTTCTTTTTGAAATATAGAAATTTATACCGCAAAAAACGATTCCAACTCTTGTAAGGTTTCTTTTGAGGTTTGAATATCTTTTACAATTTCTCCTTTGTTCAAAGCTACAATTCTGTTGCAAACCTCAACCGTATGCTGTAAATCATGACTGGAAACAAGGACTGTAACGTTTGGATTTTCAGCTAATTCTTTAATGATTTTTTTTAACCGGCTTACTGTAGTTGGATCTAAATTGGCAAAAGGCTCGTCCAGAATAATTACTTCAGGATTACCGATAAGCGTTGCTATAATTCCAACTTTTTTCTGGTTTCCTTTTGATAAATCACGCAGGTACTTTTTGTTTTTTAAAATTTCTCCGTTAAAAAATTCTTCATGCTGGGCTAATAAAACATCGACATCAGCTTTATTCTGATGACGCAAATCTCCGATAAAATAAAAATATTCTTCCGGGGTTAAATATCCAATAAGGAAACTTTCGTCCAAAAATGAACCTGTAAAAGATTTCCAGTTTTCACTTGTGTTTACCTGAATATTATTACTGCTAATATTTCCTGTTGAAGGCTGAATCAGATCTAGTAATAAACTGAAAAAAGTAGTTTTTCCTGCTCCGTTATTTCCCACTAAGCCAAAACTTTGCCCTTTTGGAATTTCAAGATTGTTTATGTTTAAAACTGTTGTTCCGTTATATGTTTTTGAAAGTTGGTTTACTTGTATCATGGTAATTTTAGATTTTTGAATTAAGATTTTAGATTTGTCAATTAAGACTAATTATCTAATTGACACATTTTCAAATTGGCTAATTAGTTCTTCTGTTTGTAAGCGCTGATCGTGCTGTATTTTTCGATTTTATATCTTTTTTCAATTATAGAAAAAACGGTGTTTCTAAACACAAAACCTAAAACTCCTGCGCCTGCAACCAGCAACAATCCAAGAGTTTTGTCTCCTAAATATAGTCCGGTTCCATAAAGTCCTAATGGTAATAATAATTTCGGCAGTGTCAATAACATAGCGCTTATGTTAAATGCTTTTTTGTCTCCAAAAGCTCCTCCGGCATTACTTAAATCGATTGGTGTTTTTGTAAATGCCCCGCCCAGAAGTACCAAATGTGAGTTGACTCCGATATTGTAAATTGCCCCAACCACAATAGTCAGATAAACTTCCCATCCATAAAAAAGGTAAAATGATGCTAAAATGGTCGAAACAAAAGTAGCAATAACAACCAGCCACCATTTTGAGGTGATGTATCCCCGATAAGGAATATTTTGTGTCATCATGAGTTGATAATATGAACTGTCCCAACTTGGTACAAACTGACCAAAGACAAACATAAATCCGCCTGAAACAAATATTCCTGCAAAAATATGCATGATTTCCGGTTGATGCGTATTTCCAAAAAAGATCAATCCGTAAAACAAAAAGAGAATGCTCATGAAGATTGTCGTTTTGGATCTTTTGTTTCTTTTAATCAGCTTTATATCATTTTTTAGAAATGTTCCTAAAGTTCCAAATTGATTTAACCAGACAAGGTTTTCTGTTGTAGCAATATCTTCTTTTTTAGAAAGGCCGGCATCTAAAAATAAATTATTTTTAAAATATTTGAATGTAAAAATATACAAGCCAATTAATACCAAAACCGGAATTAAAAATAATCCTTTAGCATCATAAAATGACTGAAAAACTGGTCCGGTAAAAAACGTAATATCAAAGAATTTATAATATTGTGCAGCACCTAAAGCCAATGTGATTGCGATAAAAACAATGAATAATTTATCAATATTACTCAAAATAATATTCAAAAAATTGTTGATGTATACTAGGGAAAAAGCAGCTATCAGCCAAAAAAGAATTCCCAAAACATCATAGCCTTCAATAATAAGTACTACCGAAAAAGGAACAAAAAAGAGAGCATGTGCCCAATTAAAAAATGATATTGCTGTTTTACCTAATGAAAAATGGACAATCGTTGGTTTTTTGAAAGGCAGAACCAGTAATGGCTTGATATTTAATACTGGAATTGCCTGCATTAACAATCGAACTACTAAATCGAATAAAAAATAATAAATCAAAAATTTATTGACTGTGAGTAAGGGTTCGAGATTCATTTTCTTTAGGATGTAAAATGCTCCTATTCCCATTCCGACAAAAATGATGGAAAAATAGACCATTAAAAAACCTATCAGGATTTTCATTGCTAAATTAGCACCAAAAGACGCTGATCTGGTAAAGGCTTTCCATTCGAGATAAATAAACTTTTTAATCATGGTTATTTGGTTTAAGTTTCGTAGTATGTAATCAAATGTAAGAAAACGTTACAAAATATTTTGAAGCTGATAAACTTCTTACCAAATTACAAATCGTGAGCTGAAATTTTAGATTAAAAATCCCTGAACGAATACGTAAAATCAAATGTTACAAAATCTTAGCTTGCAAAACTCTTTTCAAATTGTTTCTTTATTTTGAAATGTTTTGCTACTAGTCGAAAACTATTCAAATTATAAAATATAAAAATTATAACCAGAAAGATTGAATAACTGTCACTATAGTTGTTTTCTAAAGATGGTAAAATAGGAAAAGCTCCCAGAATAAATCCAAAAAAATAAACAATTGTTAAATAAAACCTACGCTTAAATATTTCTGAAAAAGTGGTTTTAAATTGATGTTTTTTCAGCATAATTCTTCCTGTTACTGTTATTATAAAAACAATACACAGTAAAACTTTCAAAGCTATTATTGTAAAATTTGCGCTATCATCTGTAAACGTTACATCAAAATTTAATGCTTTCTGAATCATAAAAATTACTAATAAACAAAATCCTGCCTTATATTCATCTATAGTAAATTGTAAAAATCTATCCATAAAAATTTTGGCTCCTGAATAATTTCCAAGCCAAACGCCATAGGTTTTTAGTTTAAATTGTTCTTTCCAATTTTTGAAAACTTCTTTTAAAGCAATTTCAAAATCAGTTGCATTTTTGGTCATTTCATACTCGATTTCAGAAGCAATATGGTCTGTCAGCTCTAATTTTATATCCTCATAAATAATTCCGTTTAACACTAAGGCTTCGTCTATTATTGCAATTTGTTCGATGGTTAATTTCATGTTTCCAAAAATTAAAATTCAAGTTTAGGATTTACTAAAGTTTGCATGTTTTTGATAAAATTCTCCAATTCTGTCAATCTGTTGATGGTTTCCTTTTGCCCGGATTCTGTCAGCTTGTAGTATTTTCTCATACGATTATCTACTTTTTCGATTTCAACATCCAGCAAACCATCGGCTTCTAATTTATGAAGAGCCGGATACAAAGCACCTTCGGTAATATTAAGTTCACCATTTGTAATCAATTTTACTTTTTGAGTAATTTCGTAACCATACATCTTACCATTTTCTTCCAGTAATTTCATTATTATGGTGTTAAGACTGCCTTTGTATAATTGTGAGTTTTTCATTTTTATCTTAAATTTGACAAACAAATATACATAAGTATCTTATACATTTATAACTTATGTATGTTAAATTCAGCCTTTTTGTTTTCAGGAAACATTTTGTCTTTAGTATATTTGCATAAAATATCATATCATGCCTTCATTCTTAAAACTCATAATTAAAGAGGTAAAACGCGAAACTATTGATGCTGTTTCAATCCTTTTTAATGTTCCCGAAGAACTAAAACCAGATTATAAATTTATTGCCGGACAATATATAAATTTAAAATTAACTCTTGATAATCAGGAAATTCGTCGTGCTTATTCTATTTGCTCAGGACCTGAAAGCGGCGAATTGAGAATTGCTGTAAAAGCAGTTAAAAATGGTTTGTTTTCGCAATTTGCCAATACCCGATTAAAAGCCGGAGATGTTCTTGAAGTAGGGCATCCTGAAGGGAAATTTACTTTTGAACCGGATGCTGAAAGACAAAAAAACTACGCAGCTTTTGTTGCCGGAAGCGGAATCACTCCAGTACTTTCTATCATAAAATCAGTTTTAAAAAGTGAGCCAAAAAGTACTTTTGTATTGGTTTACGGAAACAAAACTCCTGAAGAAACTATTTTTCACCAGGAATTACACGACTTGCAGTTAAAATATGTAGGCCGTTTTTTCATACATTATGTATTTAGTCAGGCTAAAGCTGAAAATGCTTTGTTTGGAAGAATCGACAAATCGGCGGTAAATTTTGTGCTGAACAACAAACACAAGGAACTTGAATTTGATAAGTTTTATTTGTGTGGTCCGGAAGAAATGATCAATACGGTTTCCGGAATTTTAAAAGAAAAAAACGTAAAAGACTCCGCTATTAAGTTTGAGCTTTTTACTACCTCATCTCAAGAACACGAAATAAAAACTTCCTTAGAAGGACATACAAAAATTACTGTTTTGGTTGATGATGACGAAGTTACTTTCGAAATGTCTAAAAAACAAACTATTCTGGACGCAGCCTTAAAACAAGGAATTGATGCTCCGTATTCTTGTCAGGGCGGAATTTGCAGCAGCTGCCTTTGCCGTATAACTCAAGGGAGTGCCGAAATGACAAAAAATTCAATTTTAACCGATAAAGAAATTGCTGACGGTTTAGTACTTAGCTGTCAGGCGCATCCAACATCTGAAACTATTTATGTGGATTTTGATGATGTATAATTGTTGAAATTTAAAAAAAACATAAATTCCAAATTCCAACTTAAAAATTGGGATTTGGAATTTTTTTTGGCTTTTTTAAACTTATATTTTCTTAATTCTATCTCAAACCAAGCGGTTTCATTAAATAAAAAAATAAAATTACAAAGTGATTTCATACATTTACAGCATTAATTATATTCTATTATGAAGCACTTTTTGTTTTTATTATTCTTTTTATATACTACTACTGGTTTTTCACAATCAGAATATCAAGCCTTTATTGATAAATATGAAGAATTTGCTTTGTATGCAAAACCAAATAAAACAAATAATCTCTCTAAATATTTTTCAAAAAGAATCGATTCCAGATTGATTGATTCTTACCGAATTACTGATACGATAAAAAACAAAAAATATATTTATTTAACTTTTAACCTTGACAAATTAAATAAGCCAATTCGTATAATTGTTAATTCTCCTTATTCAGAATTAAACAAAAGTATTCGTGAAGCTTTTAAAGATTTTGATATAGAAGATCTGAATATTGCTGAAAAGAGCCAACTAAATATTTATACACTTCAGATTCTTTCTCAAGAAAATAATAAAATGGTTGTTAATTGCAGTACAAATGTAGTCTATGACAGGAGTCCAGTATTTGAAGGCTGCGAAACGTCTGCAATCAAATCTAAGTTGTCTAACTGTTTTAATAGTCAGCTTTCAGCATATATTGCAAATACTATATCTCCTGTACAAATTACTAAAGCGAAAATATTAGGTAAATTAAATTTACGTGTTAAGTTCTTAATAAATGAAAAAGGAGTTATTGAACAAATAAACTGTAAAGCACCAACAGATAGTCTTAGCCGGGAATTAAATCGCATCATTGCATTATTTCCAAAGGCCAAAAGCCCGGCCACCAGAAATGGTATACCAACAAATTTTATTTATGAAAAAACAATTGATCTTCAAATAGAATCCAAAAATGATGAATATACCAAAGAAGTAGAAGAATATAATGAACAGTTGTATTCAAATGATTCCTTTTTAAATCCTAACAGTGACTTGGCACTCCACTTTAAAAAATATATAAGTAACAAGGAGTTAAATGATATTCCTCTTATAGATTTTCCTGTGCTTAGTATCTATTTTGATATTGACAAAAAAGGCAATCCAATTAATATTAAAACGAATGCAAATACAGAGCTTAATAATCAGCTTGTTGCTATTTTTAGATATTTTCCCTTTGAAAAGTTAAATATCAAACCTCTAAACACTATAGATTCTTACAGTTATCCTATTATCATTAATAGATATAATAAGAATATCATTACATCTAAGGAGAAACCTTTTGTACATACGCCTCCAATTTTCGATAAAGATTGCCATTTATCCAGCTCAAAGGAGTTGGACAATTGTATGAATGAAAATATTAAAACAATTGTTGTCAATAATTTTAAAAGAACTATCGGAAATAAAACAAAACTCACCGGAATTATCAAAATTAGTTTTTCATTTCAAATAGATGCTGAAGGAAAGATTACAAATGTAAAAGCAACTGCTCCTAATCCAAGTATTTCAAATGAACTGGAGCAATTGATAAAAAACATATCTACGGTTTATAAACCACAATATTTAAATGGAATTGCTGTATCAAGAATTTATAGATATTCTTATAGTTTTGATGTAGGAGCTAATAAAGTTAACGAATTTAAAAATTTGGTAAGAACCTATTATTAACTTGTTTATAAAAATTAAATAATATTATAAAAAAGCATTCCAAAAAAATATTTCCTTTTGCCTTTTATTTTCTTCCTTATCCTCACCATAACTGAACCAATCTTTTGTTTTTTCTTCTAATAATGATTTTAGTTCAACTAAGTCATAGGTTTTTTTAGCTGGAGTGGGCTTTATATCGAATCCGTTACTGATTTCTAAATCTATTTTGACGGCCATAAATGAGGTATACAATCTTGGTATTGTAAGTCCCAAAATCATTCCGGGCAAACCATTTATGGAACATGGGCCGCCGGAAATCGTTATATCATCAGTGTAAAAAGCAAATACATATACGCCATCAGTTCTTTTTCCTATAGCTTTCCGACAATTATAACCCGCTATTTCTCTATGTTCATTTGTGATTTGCCATTCTATTTTTTGTATACTATCTGTTATTATAAAATTGGTTCCTACTATTTGTTTTTGCATGTTCATTTTTCCTGATACAAAATCATGATACCAGATGTTTTCTTCATCTGCCTCTTTATGATGTTTTGGTATTCTTGTTTTCGGACTCCATCTGTTAAATTTATAAATGCTTTTGTTGTCTGCAAAAGTAAAAGTGAAATAGGATATTTTTAAGTCCGACAGGTTTTCTTTCATCATCTCGTCCCAACTGTCATTACTCATTGTTTTTTTGAGATTGGTATTTACCTCATATTCAATTACAGCCTTATCTACAAATTGTTGTGCTTTTGACGTAATTGTAAAGATTAACGCTGCAATAAAAAAAAATAGTGATTTCATAATCTGTGATTTATTGTTTTATCAGTCATTTGTATTTAAATATCGATAAAATGATTTTTTAATATTTTATGCTGTTCATAAATTTCGAACAGTCTTCTGATTATTTTTTTGCTGCTCCGTCGTTGTTTTTAAAATTCCAGGTAAAGCCTACCATCGCATATCTTTTCAGCCTGTCATTTTGTTCCTCACCTATTACATTTTGGTAAACGTATCTGTTGATTCCTATATTTTGATTTAAAATATCTCTCACCATAATGTAAGCTGTGAACTCATCATTTTTAAAGGTACGCTGCAGCCTCGCATTCCACAATTGATTGGTAAGATTGGTTTGAAAATCAACTGTCTTTTGACGAGAATTTAAATTGTAATCTGTAGATATTTTCCATTTTTTTGCGAAATAAACTCCTATATCTAAGCTCAGGTTGTTAGTATTAAATGATTTTACTTCATCATTTTGAGAAGTAGTATTTCTATTATTTGAAAAATTATTACTTAAACTAAACTCGTATTTCTTTTCTTTAAATTTGTTCAAATAAATTGCAAATCCTGAATTTAAAGTTTTTGTATTGTTGATTTTGTTATTAATACTAAGTACAGATTTGTTGTAGTTTAGATTTGGATTTAGATTGACATACAAATCTATTTTTTTTATTTTAAATCCATATCCAAAGTAAAAATTACCTGAAAAATTTCCGTTCGTATTAATAGGTGTCGTAATTGTTTTAGCACTTTCAGGATCAATATCTTTGTTATAGGAAATTAAATTTGAAGTTGTACTTAAAGTAATATTTTGATAAAATTGCGATTCTGTCAAGATACTGTAGGTGTTGTGAAATATGGATATCCTGTTTGTAAAGGATTGCTTTAAATCCGGATTACCTAAAATCTGATTAAAGAAATCCTGATTGTTTCTTAGAGGCTGAAGTTGATCTATAGTAGGCTGTCTTGTGGCACCTTCATAATTAAAACGTAAATTACTATTGCTTTTGTACTTATAAGAAAAGTTTGCCGTTGGAAAAAAGTTCGTGTAATGGCGTTCGTATTGCTTATTCAACGTTTGATCCTGCAAATCAAATGACGTGAAACCAAAACCGCTTCCAAAACTATAATTTATTTTTTTAGCATTATAGCTCAATTTTAGGTTAGGTCTGTGTGTTGTTATTGTTTGCCTGAACTGATTTGATAACGAGTTATCAATCAAATCATACTCACCTGTAACATCAGAATAATTATAGGTCAAATAATTGCTTTTACCTGTATTATGCGTAATCTGATAACCAAATTGCAATGCGAAATTTTTATTAAGTGGCTCTGTATAAGTAATATTTAATCCCAAGTTTTGATTTGTTTTTTCTCCAATCTTGTTTTGTTTGACCTCATCTCTGGAAGAAATATCTCCATTTTCGTAACTATCATTATAAGATTCTAAAAAATTATCTGAATTTGTATCTAACATATTCCAACTGCCATTTATAGAAAATGTACGGCGTTGCTTTTTAAATTTATGTTTAAATAATACATTGGCGTTTAAAGACTGTTTATCTGAATCTGTTATAAATGTTTTTCGCTGCTTGTTTTTTAATACTCCATTTCCTGTAGTGGTTCCATTGCTGAATTCATCGCTTTTTGTGTCGTAAAAATTAGTTTTCGCCGTAAATTTTAAAGAATTTAAAGAATCTAATTTTACATCATAAGTAGCATTTAACTTAAAGTTACCTCTGTTTACATTACTTACTGTCGATGTATTTTCGTTTAACTGAGTTTCACCTACTTGTGTTTGAGTATTCCTGATATTATTGTTAGTGTAAATTTGCTTATTATATTTTGGTGATAGATTCAATGTTTGCTTGTCATTCCACTTGTTACTGTACTGCAGTCCTGCATTCGTGTTTTTGATAAATCCGTTTTGAGTGTCAACATAAGGTTCTTCATCATTATTACCACCAGTCCATTCATAACTTACATTTCCATCGTCGTCCATATTCATGCTTATATCATCGCGACCTCCAAACTTATCATTATCCTGCCAGCTAAGTCCGTCCTGACCCGTGTTTCCGTTTAATAAAAAAGCGGATAATTTCCTTTTGCCCTTAAAACTGCTAACCATGGTATTGATGTTGTACCGCGAATCGGCATCAGAAAAAGGCTGATTTGCAGCATCAATTTTGCCAAAATAACCTTTCTTCTTATCTTCCTTTAATTTCAGGTTGATTGTCTTTTTTGTTTCGCCATCATCTATTCCTGTAAACTCAGCCTGATCACTTTTTTTATTAAAAACCTGTACTTCTTTTACAGCATCTGCCCTTAAGTTTTTAACCGCCATACCCGGATCATCTCCAAAAAATTCTTCGCCATCTACCAATACCTTTTCTACTGTTTCGCCCATGGCCTTTATGGTACCGTTTTTATCAACTTGTATACCGGGCAGCTTCTTTAGCAATTCTTCAACGTTTGCATTGGCATCCACTTTAAAATCACTTGCCCTGTAACTCGTGGTATCTCCTTTAACCCTAATGGAACCTGTTTTTATTATTATCTCTTTCAACAGTTTCATTTTGCTTATTAAAGGAATTGTTCCAAGGTCTTTTTCTCCCTCTTCAAGAATTATTGAGTCCAGATAATCCGCATATTGTCTGTGAGTTGTCATCAGGATGTAGTTTCCTGCCTTTATATTCTTTATACTAAATTTCCCCTCTTTATCAGATCGGGTAAACTTGTATAAAATAGAGTCTTTGGGAGTTAATAAAGCAACAACTGAATTATGAATGGGTGTGTTTTCGCTTTCATCGGTTAAAACACCTGAAAGATTTGTTTTTTGAGAGAATGATGAAAAAGAGAATAAGAACAAAATTGCAATTGTTACTAGAATTTTTGGCATAAATAGTTTCGATTGTAATATTAAATATATTTTTCAGCTTTTGTAAGACCTAACTCACAGCGTCCAAAGTAAATATATTTTAACATCATCTCGTTAAAGCTATTTGTTAAATAATTGATAAAATTATTCTTCCAAAAATGATACGTTACAACAAAGACAATTTTTAAGTTAATTGTCTTGTTTCGTTTTAATTTTTTAACATTTTTAAAATAGATTCTACAGCGATAGTTCTCATCGCATCCTGATAACCTTCTACAATTTTATTTCCATAAACTGAAGTCGGCAGTTTCGGATATTGGCTTCGGTCTGAAGTTAATGCGTTGTCTAAACTCTGGTTAAATGGTAAAAATCCGGCATATGGATGTGTGGCTCCCCAAAGCGTTACCACTTTTATACCTAGCATTGCAGCAATATGTGCATTTCCGGAATCCATAGAAAGCATAACATCCAGATTACTAATTAATTGTAATTCCTGCTGAAATTTAATTTTTCCAGCCATGTTTATTACATTTTCAAATCGTTCTGAAAGAGAGTCTAAAATTTCAATTTCTTTTTTTCCTCCGCCAAAAAGCAATATTTTATTTGCTGGATTTTCAGCTAATTTCGCAATAACTTCCTTCATTAAATCCAAAGGATAAACCTTAGAGTCATATTGCGCAAAAGGTGCAATTCCGATCAGTTTTTGATTCTGGCTTCCGATAATTTCTAAAATCTCTGAACTTAAATTTCCCTTTTCAGGAAAAGTTGGATTTGATAAATCTAAAGGAAAACCGAGTTCCTGAAACACCTTTACATGTCTTTCAAACATGGTTGGCAGTTGTTTAAAAATCTTGTTTTCAGCTCGTGTTAATTCTTTTTTCCCTTCTCTGCCTTTATCAACTGTGGCTCTTTTTTTTCTGCTTAAAGCGAAAAGCAAACTCACAACCTTAGATCTTAAGACATTATGAAGATCTGCAAAAGCGTCAATTTTTAGTTTTTTTATATCAGAATATAACTTTAAAAGCCCCAGAAATCCTTTGTGTCTTTCTTTTTCATCAAAAGCAAAAAACTCCAGATTCGGAATTCCGTCAAAAAAAGGTTTAAAAAAAGGACGCGAAATTACAGTCAGTTTTACAGTTGGATATTGTTTTACAAACGCTCGTAAAACAGGAACCGTCATGGCGACATCTCCCATTGCGGATAGTCTCATGACGGCTATATGCTTGATTCTGTTGTTTGACAACTCTGCCAAATTATTTTTTATTTTGATATAAAACCGGATTCAAATCATCGTCGTTGTACATTTTCATTTGTTTGTACACTTTCATGAATTTCTCTCCATTTTCGATATCAGTAAGTAATTCTTCTATTGCTGTGGACAAGTCTGTTCTTTGCTCTAAAAGAATATTTAATTTTTCCTGGCATTTATCTCTATGTTCCTGTGTAGCTTCTGCACGAGTTGCTTCTTCGTTCATATGATAAATTTTCAACGCTAAAATTGACAATCTGTCAAAAGCCCATGCAGGACTTTCAGAATTAATTTTTGCTCCGTCTTTTGCTTTTATATGACTGTATTTTTGCAAAAAGTAACTATCAATATATTCCACCATATCAGTACGTTCCTGATTAGAGGCATCAATTTTTCTTTTTAAGGTCAAAGCTGCCACAGGGTCAATTTGCGGATCACGAATAATATCTTCATAATGCCATTGAACTGTATCAATCCAGTTTTTTAAATATAATAAATGTTCGAATTTATCTTTAGGAAACGGATTGTTTATTGGTTGATCAACGCTGTCAAATTGATGATAATCTTTGATGCTTTGTTCGAAAACAGTATATGCTAATTTTGAAAACATGTCTTTATTTTTTAGAGTTACAAAGATACTTTTTATACTTTTATAGTACGATAAAAACCAATAATTTTTCGTCCTGGTATTCTTTACCACTAATAATTCTAAAAACCTATTATGAAAATTCATAACATCTCTGAAAATAATAGTGTTCTAAATCACTTTTTAGGACAAATCAGAAACATAAATATTCAGAACGACAGTATGCGTTTTCGACGAAATATAGAACGAATAGGCGAAATTATGGCCTATGAACTGAGTAAAAATCTTTCCTATAAAAATATCGAAATACAAACCCCGCTTGGTATCAAAAAAACTACTGAAATTGAAAGTGATTTAGTCTTATGTTCTATTTTGAGAGCCGGACTACCACTTCATAATGGTTTTTTAAATTATTTTGACCATGCTGAAAACAGCTTTGTTTCTGCTTGCAGATATCATCCTAATAATGATGCTGAATTTGAAATTTTAGTCGAATATCAGGCACTCTCAAACTTAAACAATAAAACTGTCCTGCTTCTTGATCCAATGCTGGCTACAGGTCAATCTATAGTCGCTGTTCATGAAAAATTAGTTCAAAATGCTGTTCCAAAAGAGATTCATATTATAGTCGTTATTGCCGCTCCGGAAGGAGTTGCATATCTTGAAAAAAAGCTTCCTGAAAATTGTCATTTGTGGATTGCTGCCTTAGACGAAAAGTTAAACGAGAAAAATTATATTGTTCCCGGTCTTGGTGATGCCGGTGATCTTGCTTATGGAAATAAATTATAATTGAGAGAAAAAAGTAAACAAACTACAACAAATAAGTACATAAAATACAATTTCTTTATTTAGTTTTTGCTGTATGTATTCAATATGACTAGATGCCATAATAGTCAACGGCGTTATACTGAATAATAATAAATCATTGCTTTTGTCTGGTGAAAAAATGAAAACAAAGACAGCAATAAAAAAACAAGCTACCACTTTTTTGTATGAAGTATGTACAATTTGCGGTCTGTCTGATAAGGTTGTTAACATTGAAACTACAAAAAACAAAACTACTGCAACATAGATTGAGAATGCACCATTTTCATAATTATTTTTAAAATACTCAATTCTTAAATCAATAATTGCCCTATCCTGAATAAATTTTATTGCATCAAAATTAAACATTAAGGATGTTGTTAAAAATAATAATGCAACTCCTATAAGAGCAATAAAAGGTAAAATCCAATTTCTATAATCCCGGGATACATGAAAAATTATCGATATAAAAACCAATATCAGAAAAAGAACACACCAAAATTGAAATAACGAAGCCACTAAAATCCAAAAAGAAGCATCAAATATTTTTTCTTTTGAAGCCTTAAGTGATTGTAAAGAAATTAATCTTCGAAGTGCCAGCAAAATAAAAAAGTTAGCATATAATACATTTGGATTATTAAATATTGTTGGAAAAAACAATAAAAATAACAAATAGAAAAGTATAGCGTAACCATTGTCTTTACTGAGTCCGTTCTTTTTTACGATAAAATTTATCAGAAAAAAAGAAGCTAAAATAAAGCACAATAAACTTATTTTTTGAAACACCAAAAAATAAGAACTCATCCATAATGGTTCCTGAATTTGAAACAGAAAAAAGAAAACCAGTATTAAAATTACAACCAAAGAATAATTTAATGGCGTAGATTTTTTAAAAACACTTGTTATCATAAGGATATTTTATACTTTTGTGACTGTAAATATAATACTTGTTTAAAAAGGAAAACCAACAAGTTGAAAAAGATTCTTTTTGAATTTTGATTCAATGCGTTAAAAACAATAATAACATATAATTTTATAAATTATGACAGCTTTTTTCGAAGGAATTCAATACTTATTCGTTAACATTTTGTTTGCTCCTCTTGACTTTTTACGTCGTTTGGAATTAATTACATGGTTTGGTGCAAACACTATCAACTGGATTTTCATGATCATCTGTTCATGCGCAATCGTTTATTGGATTAAACAATTACGTATTTTTGATGATGCCGGAACAGAAAACCAAGATACAACAGCTCATTCATTTTTAAAATAAAAACCAAACCCTTTAATTAAAAAGGGCTTGTGAATATTTTTAAAGTAAATCGAAGCCGATATCTTTTCTAAAATACATCTTATCAAAGCTTAGTTTATCTATGTTTTGGTAAGATTTTTTTATGGCCTCCTGGAAATTATCTCCGTATGATGTTACCGCAATTACACGTCCTCCATTAGTAACGACATTTTCGCCATCTAATTTTGTTCCTGCATGAAAAACTATCGAATCTGTAATATTTTCTAAACCTGTAATCACTTTTCCTTTTTCGAAATCTTCAGGATATCCGCCAGAAACTAACATAACAGTTGTAGCACTTCTTGGATCAACTTCTAAATTAAAGTCTCCTAATTTTTGATCTGCAACAGACAAAAACAATTCAACTAAATCTGATTTCAATCTCGGAACCACAACTTCAGTTTCCGGATCTCCCATTCTTACGTTGTATTCGATAACGATTGGTTCGTTTTTCACGTTTATTAAACCAATAAATACAAAACCTTTGTATTCAATTCCATCTTTTTGAAAACCTTCGATGGTTGGTTTTACGATACGGGTTTCGATTTTTTCCATTAATACCGCATCTACATAAGGAACTGGAGAAACTGCTCCCATTCCGCCTGTGTTTAAACCTGTATCTCCTTCTCCAATACGTTTGTAATCTTTTGCTGTTGGAAGAATTTTATAATTTTTTCCGTCAGTTAATACGAAACAGCTTAATTCTATTCCGTCCAAAAATTCTTCGATAACTACTTTTGAACTTGCTGCACCAAATTTTGCATGAACCAGCATGTTACGCAATTCTGTTTTAGCTTCTTCAAGATCGTGAATAATCAAAACTCCTTTTCCAGCTGCTAATCCGTCTGCTTTTAAAACGTAAGGAGGTTGCAAAGTTTCTAAAAACTCACATCCTTTTTCTACTGTTTCAGCAGTAAAACTGTCATAAGCAGCAGTTGGAATGTTATGTTTCATCAGGAATTCTTTTGCAAATTCCTTGCTTCCTTCTAATTGCGCCCCTATTTGAGATGGCCCAATAACCGGAATATTTTTTAAACTTTCGTCATTTTTAAAATAGTCGTAAATACCTTTTACCAATGGATCTTCAGGTCCTACAACTACTAAACTTATATTTTCTTTAAGTACTAAAGCTTTTACGGCTTCAAAATCTGTTGCAGATATTGCTACATTTTCAGCAATTGCAGCTGTTCCTGCATTTCCAGGTACTACAAAAAGTTTTTCGCAAAGCGGGCTCTGAGTCATTTTCCATGCAAATGCATGCTCTCTTCCGCCTGACCCCAATAGTAAAATTGTCATGGTGTTGTTGTATTTAGTTGTGGTGCAAAAATACTTGCTTTTGTACGTAAAAAATAATTAAATCTTTAAAAAGTTGTTTGTTCCGCACTGTTAGTAAATCCTAAACATTATTTTTGATGAAAATATGCTGAAAAAATGATCCGCCTTTTTGATATTTCGCTTCAATTAAATGGTTTTCCGATAAAGAAAGCCAAAGCCGAATTGGATAAAATTATTCATTTTTCTGAAGGTGAATTTGCTTTGTTTCTTGAAAACAAAAAAGCAGAAATTGTTGATTTTCATCTCAAAAACAACTCTTTTTACAAAGAATTAGCCGGAAATACAATTGCTGAAAATTGGAAAAACCTTCCTGTTTTAAACAAACAAAATTTACAAAAACCTCTTGAAGAAAGGCTTTCAAAAGGGTATTTTAAAAAAAACATTTATCTCAACAAAACTTCCGGATCGAGTGGAACTCCCTTTGTTTTTGCTAAAGATAAATATTCGCATGCCTTAACCTGGGCTTCGAATATCATGCGTTTTGGGTGGTTCGGTATTGATTTTAATCATTCGTATCAGGCGCGGTTTTATGGTATTCCAATGGATTTCATTGGTTATCAAAAAGAACGTTTCAAGGATTTTCTGACGCATCGTTTTCGTTTCCCGGTTTTTGATTTATCTGATGACGTTTTGGAGAAATTCCTAAAAAAATTCAAAACCAAAAAATTCGATTACCTCAACGGATACACCAGCTCTATCGTTTTATTTGCTAAATATCTGGAACAGAAAAACATTTTTTTAAACGAAATTTGTCCAACGCTGAAAGCTTGCTTCGTTACTTCAGAAATGCTTTTTGAAATAGATAAAAAACTTCTCGAAAGACAATTCGGTATTCCAATTATCAGTGAATATGGTGCTTCTGAACTGGATTTGATTGCTTTTGAAAATCCTCAGGGAGAATGGCAGGTAAATGCTGAAACATTATTTGTCGAAATTTTAGATGAAAACAATAATCCTGTCCCAAACGGAGCCGAAGGCAAAATTGTCATTACTTCTTTATTCAACAAAGCAAATCCTTTTATACGATATGAAATTGGCGACATTGGAATTTTGGATGAAAAGAGCACTCCTCAAAAACCAATTCTAAAAAAGCTTATTGGAAGAACCAATGATGTAGCCATTTTGCCAAGTGGTAAAAAATCCCCGGGATTGACATTTTATTATATAACCAAAAGCATTATCGAAGATGATGGAAACGTAAAGGAATTCATTATCAAACAAACTAAATTAGATACTTTTGAAATTGAGTATGTTTCTGAAAAAGAATTGATTTCAGAACAAATTCAAAAAATAAAAGAAGCCATTGATTTATATCTGGAACCAAATCTAAACTTCACTTTTACCAGAAAAACTGTTTTAGAAAGAACCAATCGAGGCAAACTAAAACAATTCAAATCTTTTTTATAATATAGATAAAATCTTACATTTGTTTTTAATTTAAAAACTTATGGCTGATCAATCTTTACTCTCTGAAGAAACAATTTCTAATAAAATATACTTTATTCGCGGACAAAAAGTGATGCTGGATAGCGATTTGGCTTCCCTTTATGATGTCGAAACTAAAAGACTAAATGAACAGGTTAAAAGAAATTTATCTCGATTTCCTGAAGACTTCATGTTTCAACTAACTGAAAATGAATACAATTCTTCAAGGTCGCAAATTGCGACCTTGAAGAATGGAAGAGGTTCAAATTTAAAATACCTTCCTTATGCCTTTACCGAACATGGGATATTAATGCTTTCAAGTGTATTAAAAAGCGACAAAGCCATTCAAACCAATATACAAATCATGAGAATTTTTACAAAAGTGAGACAAATGCTTTTGGACACAACTGAAATTAAAGTTGATATTCTTCAGATTCAAAAGAAGTTAGAAAATCATGATAAAAATATAGAATTGGTATTTTCTTATTTAGATGAATTAACTGAAAAGAAAGAAAATGAAGAGGAAAGAGTAAAAATTGGATATAAAAAGTAATTCTTTAAGGTTATAAATGTGAACTTAAAAACTAAATTTTCTCTATATATCGGCGTTTTACAATCAACTGCGTATACAAAAACCTTATCATCAGCAAAACAGCAAACACAAAATTATATCCGTGAAATTGGCTGTAAACCACAAAGTTATGTTTGATTAATTTGAATTTTGAAGAGGAAACAGAGTCCTTTCTAATTCTGTAAAAAGCCAGAGATTCCGGAACTGGTTTTGCCGTTTTTATTTGTTTTAAAATCGTAAGCCATATTCTCCAATCTTGCCTTTTTTGCGACGTTTCCAGAATAATTTTGCCAAAATAATCTGCGTCGTAAATGGCTGTCAAATTGCCTACATAATTGCAGAAAAACAACTGTTTGTAAGTTAATGGATTTGGTGATTCAACTCTTCTGTTTAAATCATTTCCCATTTCATCAATAGAATCATAAAAACTAAATGTGAATGGCAGATTATTTGTTTTTAAAAACTGAATCTGTTTTTCTAATTTCTCAGGAAACCATAAATCATCGGCATCTAAGTAGGCAATATATTTTCCTGCGGCGTTTTTTAAAGCGGCGTTTCGGGCAAAACCATTTCCACGATTTTCAGGTAATTTAAAGAGTTTTATTCGGCTGTCTTTTGCAGCAAATTCTTCAATTATGTAAATTGTGTGATCAGTTGATGCATCATCGGCCAAAATCATTTCCCAGTTTTGATAACTTTGATTCAGTACAGATTGCAGCGTTTCCCGAATATATTTTTCGGCATTATATGTGGGTGTTATGATAGAAACTAACTCACTCATCAATATGCTTTTTCATCACCTTTAATGATATGGTAAATCGTAGTTACAATAATTTTCAAGTCTAATAAAATGGACCAGTTTTCGATATAAAAAATATCATATTTTACACGGTTTATAATATCATAATCAGATTCGATTTCTCCACGAAAACCTTTTACTTGTGCTAAGCCTGTAATTCCGGGTTTTATAAAATGGCGCACCATAAATTTATCTACTTTAAGGATATATTCCTGATTATAGCTTACCATGTGCGGTCTTGGTCCGACTACTGACATATCTCCTCTTAAAACATTAAAAAACTGTGGTAACTCATCAATACTGGTCTTTCGAATAAACTTTCCAATTTTAGTAACTCTGGGATCGTTTTTAGAAACCTGATTCGTATAGGTTTCATTGGTTATTTCCATTGATCGAAATTTATAACAATTGAATTCCTTGTTATTGAGTCCGTTACGCCTTTGTCTGAGTAAAATTGGTCCCTTAGATTCCAGTTTAATTAAAATTCCTAAAATGGGAAGAATCCAGGAAAGAACACCCAAAATAATTACTATTGAAAAAGTAACATCGAAAGTTCGTTTCATTATTTTATACAAATTTTCATCTAGTCGAATACTCCTAAGTGCAATTACAGGAATATAATCATAATATTGTAAGATGAAATTTCTAAAAAATATTTGATTCCCATCAGGAATAAACTTTAATGTCTTCAAATTACTGTCAGCAAAATCAATAAGTGCATTCATCTGATCCTGAGATAATCCAATAATGGAACAATACATTTCGTCCATATTTTTATTCATCACGAATTCAAACATTTCTTCAATATGCTCATCTTTTACTTCTTCAAATTCAAAAACATGAATCAGTTCATATCCATAATCAGGATTCTCGGTAAAAAAATATTTTAAAGGCGAAATACTTGCTTTATTACCTAACAACACAACTCTCCTGTGATTTCCACCAAAAACGACGCGATAAGTCTGCAGGAAATAATAGATTGAAAACTTAATAAATAAGATAAGAATAAATATAAACCATAAATAAAACAACAACGTTCTAAAACTGGTTTGCTTAGCATAAAAGAAGGCAAGTGCAAAAACTACAAAACCAAATAAGCAGGCTTGTTTTAAAGCACAATTTAAAATTGCAATTACTTTTGTATAACGATATACTTCGTAAAAACCTAAATCAGAAGCAATACCAATCCAACCGACATTTAATACTACTAAAAATAAAATTTGATTTTCAGGAAAATGCGCGATATAAACCGCAAAAAAATTGATAATAAGCAAATCAATCAAATAGGAGAATGGCCGAATATAGCCTGAATATTTTCCTGTTTTTGTCCGCATTTATTTTATATAATTTGAAAAATCTTTATGTTCTTCTTTTGAAAGTTCTTCTTTTGAAAGTGATTTAAAATAATCATACGTAATTTTCATTCCTTCTGCGCGGTTTACTTTGGCTTCCCATCCTAATAATTCTTTTGCTTTTGTAGTGTCCGGCTGGCGTTGCAGAGGGTCATTAATAGGTAATGGATGGTAAACTACTTTTTGGTTTGTCCCGGTAAGTTTTATAATTTCTTCAGCAAAATTCTTAATAGTTATTTCATCCGGATTCCCAATATTAACCGGATATACATAATCTGAATGCAATAATCTGTATATGCCTTCAACCTGATCGTCTACGTAACAAAACGAACGGGTTTGCATACCATCTCCAAAAATCGTTAAATCTTCTCCACGAAGTGCCTGACCAATAAAAGCCGGAATTACGCGGCCATCATTAAGACGCATTCTTGGTCCGTAAGTATTAAAAATACGAACGATTCTGGTTTCAACACCATGAAAGGTATGATACGCCATTGTTATAGATTCCTGAAAACGTTTTGCTTCATCATAAACTCCGCGTGGTCCAATCGTGTTTACGTTTCCGTAATATTCTTCTGTTTGGGGATGAACCAAAGGATCTCCATATACTTCAGAAGTAGAGGCAATTAAAATTCTTGCTTTTTTTACACGAGCCAAACCTAATAAATTATGAGTCCCTAATGATCCTACTTTTAAGGTTTGAATTGGAATTTTTAAATAATCAATTGGGCTTGCAGGCGAAGCAAAATGTAAAATATAGTCTAATTCGCCCGGAATATGAACAAATTTGGTAATGTCGTGATGGTAAAACTCAAAATGTTCTAACTTAAATAGATGTTCAATATTTTTAAGATCTCCTGTAATCAGGTTATCCATTCCAATAACATAATAGCCTTCTTTGATAAATCGATCACACAAATGTGATCCTAAAAATCCTGCAGCACCTGTAATAAGTATTCTTTTCATATTGATTTGTTTCCAAAAGCAAATTTACTTTTTTCAATTTTATAAAATAAATTTAGCATTTATCTTTTTCTATTATTCACTAAACTTTTGAATGTTGATTATTTATTATTAAAAATTTGTTCCAGAATTTTAATCGTAATTAGATAAGTTGGCTTTACTCCTGTAGTTCCTAATCCACCTGAAGCCAGCGTACTTCCTGTTTCCAACGGATTATCCGAAGCATAATAAGCATAACGAACTTTGATATCATGAGGGACACTTTTTCTAATTTTTGATGCCGACTGAATGGCCTTTTGGTAATAAGATCCTTCCATTTCCAGACCAATAACACCCCAGGTTGATTCGTGGAAAAACTTAAGCAAATCTCTGTTTTGCAATGAAGTTCCTAAAACGGTAACCATTGCTCCTTCATAAACAGCAATATCGTTTCCTTCGAACATAGCGCCGGTTAATTCATTTTCGAAGAAATAATTATCTGCCGTTCCTTCATTTATATGTGCTGACGGAATCATGATATCTCCTTTTCCACCTTCCAGAATTCCGGCTTTACCCATAATCGAAACAGATTTTACGTTCAGTAAGGTTTCTTTTTTAAATGGTTTTAAAAGTTCATCGATTGTTTCATATGCCTGTTCGCCAAAAGCATAATCCATTACTATTAAAACAGGTTTTTCTTCGTCGATGTTTGCATAAGAAAATGCAGTTTTAGACCAGTCAATTTTGGCTGTATCAAAAATCTGTACATCAATATTTGTCCCTGATGTATCAGGTAGCGAAATCATTCCGTTTTTTAAAGCTAATTCTTCAACCTGGCTTCTAATTTCTTTTGATCCCGAACTGCTCAATTCTTCATAAATAAAGAAATCTGATTTGCCTTTATACTTTGATGTTAACAAAGGTGTTGCAAAAATTGAATTCATTACGCTGTGCATGTTCGCACTAATTACATGAATAGGACGTTTTAAAAGATTATTTGCTTTTAGAACTTCCTTAATATTTGTTGCCCAGATTTCTCCGTGAATATGGTGACCCAAACGCTCGCGTAAAACCGGACTAAAAGTTATGGTGCGTTTATTATTTTCAATAATTTCTTCGATGGCTAATTTTCCAAGCCAATAAATTACATGAAGGAAACGATCCGGTGCATTTTCAGACCCAAAAGCGTCATAAATATCTAAAACTTCTTCAAATGTTCTGGCTAAAATATTGGCCACGTGTGATATTGCTTTTTCCCTTTCTACCAGAGGCAGTTTTTTGGTTTGCATCACAGCTTGTTCCAATTTTAACCAGTCACGCGAAACTTCACCACCGTCATCTAATAAAACCCTGTTTTTAATTTTATGAGATTCGATGAAAATAAAAGTTAAATGCGTTAAAATATCATAAATATCCGAACGGCCACGCGTGATTTCAACATTCATTTGTTCCTCATCAATACGGTAGCAATTTCTTCTTCTTTTTGGAGGAACAATTGGCTGAAAATGTGATTTCGAATATCCTTCATCCGAAGTTAAATTGATAAAACGGCATTGCTCGATTCCTATCGGAAGACGTTCTATAACATATAAAAGTCCGTTTAGTTCAACTTTTTCTTCACCAATATTTCCATAAATTTCAGGGCGTAAAGCCAATAATGATTCCCTCAGACTATCGCCTGACACTCCCATTGGCTTATAAAAACCACGATTGAATAAATGGCGCATTGTAATGTACATTTTTTCGATCGCTGCAGATGATTCCTGCGCTCTTGATCTTGATATATGTTTAGTTTCTTTCATGTGTTTTTATTTTTAAAATCCTCTTTAGAAAGAAGATTATCCAGGAACATAATGTAACGAAAGTTATGAATTATCCTCTTAATTCATTCAAAATAGTTTTTATCAAATTGTTAGAAGAACTGTTTCCCTACTTCAAATTATCCGCGATATCCCTATTATTTGATAACCTTGGCAATTTATTCTGTCCGCCTAATTTTCCCTGCGATTTCATGTATTCCTGAAATCCGTTTTTAGAAACTTTGGTTATAACTACTTTCTGCAAAACATTTCCTGTAATTAAATCATCGTAATAAATGTTTTGTTTTCGCATCGAATCGTCAATTGCTTCTGCAAAAGATAGTATATTTTCCGGTTCATTTTCAAATTCTATAAGCCACTCGTGATAAGGCAATCCCTTTGATGGATTAATTTGTGGTGCTACTGTAAATTCGTTAATGACAATTTTGGTTCCTGCTGTCGCTTCTTTCATCGCATTTTCGACTTCGTTTGCAATAACATGTTCTCCAAAAGCAGAAATATAATGCTTGATTCTGCCTGACACAATTACGCGATGCGGAAATAAAGTCGTAAATTTAACGGTATCGCCAATATTATAACGCCAAAGCCCTGCATTTGTAGAAATAATCAAAACATAGTTTACATCTATTTCTACTTCACCAACGGTATAACTTTTTGGGTTTTCTTCAAAAAATTCATCTGCTTTTATAAACTCATAGAAAATTCCGGAGTTAAGTAACAAGAGCATTCCTTTTTCTTTTTGAGAATCCTGATAGGCAAAAAATCCTTCAGAAGCAGGAAATAGCTCAACACTGTCTACTTTTCTGCCAATCATATTTTCAAATTTAGCCCGATAAGGCTCATAATTTACTCCTCCATAAATAAACAGGTTAAAGTTCTTAAATATATCACCTATTTTCTTTCCACCGCTTTTTTGCTGTAATCGCTCAAAATACATTTGTACCCATGATGGAATTCCGGAAATTACAGACATATCTTCTTTTATTGTTTCATCAACAATAGCATCAACTTTGCTTTCCCAGTCTTCAATGCAATTGGTTTCCCATGATGGCATTCTGTTTTTCTGTAGGTATTTCGGTACAAAATGAGCAACAATTCCTGAAAGTCTTCCAAAATTTATTCCGTGCTTTTCAGTCAAAATTGGACTTCCCTGCAAAAAGATCATTTTACCATCAACAAAATCGGCATTTCCTGTTTCGTTGATATAATGCAAAATAGCATTACGTGCCGCATTGATGTGAGAAGGCATTGATTCCCTGGTTAGCGGAATATATTTGGCTCCGGATGTTGTTCCGGAAGTTTTGGCAAAATAAATAGGTTTTCCCTTCCACAGAATATTTTCCTTACCTAATTTTACTTTTTCGATATACGATTTTAAATCTTCATAATCCCGAATTGGAACGTTCTTTTGAAAATTTGTAATTGTTTTTATAGTATCAAAATGATGATCTTTTCCAAATTCGGTTGCTTTGGCCTTCTCAATCAGAATTTTAAAAACTTTCAGCTGAGTTTCAATCGGTTTATTAGACCATGCTTTTGTTTGATTGTATATTTTTCGTGCAAATATTTTTGCTGCTATAGATTTAATTGACATTTTCTGTGGTATTATTTCTTTTTGTTTGCTTTGCTACCGTCCGCCTCCTTCTCTATTTTGGAAACTTCTTCCCTAAGTTTAATTTCTTCTTCAGAAGCCTTCATATTTGTTACCGGTATTTCCTCAGATTCAGCTAAAATAGAGTCTTTATTGAACTTTGCATATTCTAATTCACCTGTCAATACCTTTTGAATCGATTTGATATAGGCTTCATTTTTCTTTAATGAAGTTGTTAATGAATCAGACTTTATAGCTAATTCTAAAGCATTTTTTTTTAACTGTGTAGACGAATATCCGGGTATAAATTCACGCAAAGGGGTAAAAGCAATGATAAAAGTGGTAATGAGAATTAAGAATATTCCGCCCAAAGAAAAAACAACAAAAACATTCATTAAAGTAAGCCTGAACGAAAAAATTTCTTCAAATGTATTTTCATTCAAAATTACCAATCGGTTTTTTACGAATAATTTTTTTCTGAAGTTCTTTTTTTTCTTGGTCATTGCGGATGTTTATACTCGCAAATATAACAATTATTACATTTGGTGGTATGTCTCAAATTTGATACAATACTTCTTGTTTTTTATTTTATAAAATATTTAACGCTCTTCAAAATAAACATTTTAGTCTAAAAACTATTCTGATACGTATATTCTATATACATTTGCAACAAAAATTTATAAATTGCTTCGGCATTAATTTTACTATTATGGGAAGATTTGGCGTAACAGAAATCCTTATTATATTGGCAGTTGTTTTATTACTTTTTGGAGGTAAAAAAATTCCGGAATTAATGAAAGGACTAGGAAGCGGAATTAAAGAATTTAAAAACGCTGCCAAAGACGATCAACCTACTGCTAAAAAAGAAGAAGAAGAAGTTAAATAAAACTCTGCAAAGAGTATTTTGAATCCCAACTGAAATCATAATGGTTTTAGTTGGGATTTTTTATGCCAAATTTTTAAATTACTTATATTCAAAAGCTTGCCTTTTTGAAGGATTTTTCCTGAAAACAAAAATTTGCAAACGAAAATAATCAGTAATTATTATAAATTAACAAATAAAGCCTACAAATAATTTATCTATATTAATGTTTTTATTATTTTTACCATAATTTTTTACTAATAAAACATTTATTATGATTGATTTAACACGTAGAAATTTTATCAAAAATGTTGGATTTGTAGGGGCTACAACTCTTTTTTGCGGCAGTTCGCTCCTTGCTCAGAATACCTTCGGATCTTTTTCGGATTTCGGCAATGAAAACGAAAATATTTTATCCCAATTTTCAAAATCATCTTTCGCTGATGTTTTTTTAGCAGATTCTGCACTTTTAGAATGTTATAAAAACGCAGCCTTCGGATTGGAAAAAACCGGATACAAACTTTCAGGGAATTTTTGTTACAGCTCAGCTGATAATCAACTAAAAATGTTTCCAATGCATCTTCATGTAGATGGTTCCGGAAAATTAGACGATGTTTTATTATGTCTTGGTAAAAACTCAAACGGAGAATGGAATTCTTTAAGATCATTATCGGGATTTGATTTGGAAGCCATTTCTGTGGCTATGAAAGAATTAAGTAAAAAAAATAATGCTGCTGATTTGACACAGTATTTATTACCGGCTCCTGTAAAACAAGTAAACCCGTATGGTTTTGAAACCAAAAGAGGAAGTGTATTTTTAAAAACCCAACTTTTCAATAATCACACTTCAATAGAAATGATTGTAACGGAAGGATCTCATGTTGTATTTCAAAAAGAAATAATATCCCGGCATAACTTTACTGTGAATTCAATTTTGGTTTAACAAAAATTCAAAAAACAACATCTAAAATATCTCATTATGGCAGAACCATTTTTAGCAGAAACCCGAATTATGTCATTTAATTTTGCTCCTAAAGGATGGGCAATGTGTAATGGACAATTTTTACCTATAAACCAAAATCAGGCGTTGTTTTCCTTATTAGGAACAACTTTTGGCGGTAACGGACAAACTACTTTTGCTTTGCCTGATTTACGAGGGAGGACCCCAATTCATTTTGGGAACAATTTTATGCTCGGTCAAAGAGGGGGCGAAGAGGCCCATACACTAACTATTAATGAGATGCCGGCGCATCAGCATAATCTAAATAATACCAATCAGGCTGTAAGTACAAATATTCCTGATTCTGGCACAAGTATGTTAGGTAACACGGCTCCGAATCAGGTTTACAACACTGCCGGCCAAAATCTGGTAGCCATGAACCCTGCTTCTGTTTCTAATGTAGGCGGCAGTCAGCCACACCTGAATATGCAGCCTTTTCTAACATTGAATTTTTGTATCGCCTTACAAGGAATATTTCCTTCCCAGAATTAATTAATAACATTTAAAAAGTAACTATTATGGCTTATCTTGGTGAAATCAGAATGTTTGCTGGAAATTTTGCTCCTGTCGGTTGGATGTTTTGTGAAGGACAATTATTGCCAATTTCAGAAAACGAAGCTTTATTTCAATTAATTGGAACTACTTATGGTGGTGATGGACAAAGCACTTTTGCATTGCCTGATTTACGAGGAAGAATACCTATTCATAATAATAGTGGCTTTGGCACTACTTATATCATAGGAGAGCCTGGCGGTGTTGAAGAAATAACACTCACAACCCAACAAATACCATCACATAATCATGCTGTAACAGCTACAGCAGATTTGGCTAATAGTGCCAGTCCTGCAGAGGCTTACCTGAGTACAACTGCTACAGGAAATAAAATATATTCGACTGCTGGCCCAACAATAGCATTAAATCCTTCAGAGATAAGTCCTGTTGGCGGTAGTCAGCCTCATACTAATTTTCAGCCTTATTTGTGCGTTGATTTTATTATTTCACTATTTGGAATTTTTCCAAGTCAAGCTTAATTAATTTAATAACTTAAAATACTCTCAATATGGCAGATCCATTTGTAGCAGAAATACGCATTTTCGGATTTAATTTTGCGCCAAAAGGTTGGGCTTTTTGTAATGGACAAATTTTGCCTCTTTCACAAAATACAGCACTTTTTTCGTTGCTAGGAACCACATATGGAGGTGATGGAAAATCTAATTTTGCACTTCCTGATATGCAGGAAAGAACACCTATGCATCCTGGTCAGGGTCCCGGATTATCATTGCATGATTTGGGTGAAATGGGGGGCAGTGCAACCGTAACACTGTTAGAGTCAGAAATACCTGTTCACACCCATACTTTATCTGTATCTAATTTAAATTCTCAGTCAACAACTCCTTCAAATACAAGTTTAGGGCGTGGTAATCCGGTAAGGGTTTACACAACGGCGGGCCCTTTAGTAAAAATGGGCAATAACGCTATTACTGTAACCGGAGGAAGCCAGCCACACAATAACATGATGCCTTATCTGTCAATGAATTTTTGTATTGCGCTTCAGGGAGTTTTTCCTCCAAGAGGTTAATAAATGATTGGCATTGAATTTAAGTATAAAAGATATAAGCCTTCGAGCTATACTGGAAAGTGATTTACCCATTTTGTGTAAAATTTATGGGAGTACCAGAACAGAAGAATTAGATAAAGGTACCAATTGGAACCAGGAACAAAAACAATTTTTTATTGAACAACAGTTTTTTGCACAGCATGAATATTATCAAAATAATTATACCGGTGCAAAATTTTATATAATTGAAAAAGAAAATACTGTAATTGGAAGGCTATATATTGATTTCTTTTTTGAAAAAAAAGGTTTTAGAATTATAGACATTACTTTATTACCTGACTGGAGAAAAAAAGATATTGGAAGTGCTATTTTGAATGAAATTATTAAAAAAGCTGCCGAAAATAAAATGAAAGTGAGTATTCACGTAGAAAGTTTTAATCCCGCTATGAATTTATATAAAAAATTGGGATTCATAAAAATAAGTGAAACAAACGGTGTTTACCATTTAATGGAGTGGAGTCCTGAATAAACGATAAGTAATAAATAGAAGGAATGGATATAGCTTTACTTACTTTAAACGATTTTGACACATTGATTAATACTGTATTTACATTTCGTATTTCAGACGAAATCCTGCTTGATGCGGAATTGATCGAAGTAACAAAACTGAATAATTATTCGCCTTTAGAAAGAAATCCATTTTCAATTGTGTTTCGTACTGAACAAAAAAATGAATATTACCAACAAGGCATTTTTACCATTTTGCATCCTGAAAAAGGCGATTTACAATTATTTCTCAGTCCATTAGGCTTTGATGATATTGGGATGAAATACGAAGCTGTCTTTTCTTAATTATGCTAACTCATTAAACTAAAAAAAATGAAAAAAAACAAACTCTTAATTATCATAATACTGCTGGGATTCCTAACGTTTGGGATGACATATAGCGGTTTTATTAATGAAAACTTTGTTACTCCATTAGCAAAACAGTTGATAAAAACTGAAAAGAAATCTTTAAATAAGACAGCTGAAAGTAAAAAAAAATTATTTTCAAAGAAACAAAAAGTAACTGCTAATGCAGCAGCAGCAACTCTTTCTGTAACCAATGCTGTAGCTGTAAATGGAGGCGGAAATGCCGTACCCGGCTCACAATTAGATTTTACAGTAACCATTACAAACAGTGGTGCAGATGATGCATTAGGAACAATTTTTCAGGATATTCTGGATGCAAATCTAACATACGTTCCAGGCTCACTAAAAGTGACCCCTATTGCAGTAAATGATTCGTATAGCTGTATTGGAAATGTAGGTATTACTGTAAATACAGCCGGAGGAGTTCTGGCAAATGATGTTAGCCCTGACGGAACAGCGACAACAGTAACTGTTTTGGCAAATCCGACTAACGGAACTGTATCATTAGCATCAGATGGTTCTTTTACCTATAATTCAAATGCAGGTTATTATGGTTCAGATAGTTTTACTTATACGTTAACAAACACCAACGGAAAAACGAGTACTGCTACTGTAAACATTGTAATCACTGAACCCATACATTTTATAAACAGTTCAGCCGCTACTAATGGAAACGGTACTTTGGCAAATCCATTTAAAACAGTTGATAATGCTGCCAGTGCAACAACCGGCTCTATTTTTATTTATACAGGTACCGGAAGCAGCGGTAATGCATTGACATTATCAAACAATCAAAAGCTTATTGGTCAGGGGGCTACAGCCAGTTTAATATCAATTTTAGGTATTACTGTACCACCTTACAGCAATCCGTTGCCATCAACTGGCGGAACAAACCCTACTTTTTCAGTTTTAAATCTTAAATTAAATAATGATGTTGAAGGAATTACACTTTCCGGAACAACAGCAACCATAGCCGGAACAAGTGTTGGTACTTTAAAAGTAAGAGATGTCAGCATTAATGGCGGAACTGCAATTGCTGTAAACATTGGTGGCGGAGGTGCGCTGGATTGTATTTTCAAAAGTATTTCAGTGAATGGTGCTACGAAAGGAATATCTGTATCAAATTCTACGGGAAGTTTTCAGGTTCTTGGTACCGGAACAACTGCAGGATCAGGAGGAACTATTCAAAATATAGCAAACAGAGGAGCTGAGTTTATTTCTTGTACAAACGTTACGCTTAAAAATATTAATTTTTTAAATTCAAATACATCTGGAACTTGCAGTACTCCGGCTGTTGATAACTCGAATTGTAATAGTGCAATTCATTTAAAAACAGTTACAGGAGTTACATTAGATAATATTTCAATTACGGGTACTAATAATTCAACAGGTATAAACATAAATAATGTCACTACTTTTTCACTTGCCAATAGTACTCTAACCGGTTGCGGAAGCAATACAGGGGATTCTGAAGTGGGTGGTATTTATGCGTTGAATCTGGGAGGAACCAGCTCTATAACAAACACAAACGTTAATGATTCATGGGGAAGAGGTTTTTATGGATACAATGGAATCCTGTCAACAAATCCAACGCTAAACCTAAGCGTTACAGGATGTCAGTTTAAAAATTCATTCAACAAGATAAACGGAGCCAGTAATTTTATCTTTCAGGGTTACGGGACATCGAATAATACTCTAACTCTTAAAGGAAATGATTTCTCTAACGCTAAAACATATGGATTACAATTAGATTTTGGCGGTAGTTCAACAAATAATATTCAGGTAGGAGGAAATCTTTTAGCAGATGGGAATACCATAAATGCTGCGGTTTCCAGCCCCGGCAGTAATGGTTTGCAGTTGCAGTCTACAGGAACATCTACTGTAAACTACAATGTAATTAACAACACCATAAAATCAAGTTTTAATGGAAGCTTTACCTGCAACATTGGTAATCAGGGCACCGGAACTATGAAAGGCCGAATTAATAATAATACTATTGATGGAGGCGGAACAGCCTCTGTATCAAATGGTATCTCTGTTGCCGCTTATCGAAATGCCAAACATATTACAGAAATAGTAAATAATACAATTACCAACACCAGTAACAATGGTATTCTTTCTGAAGCGAACGATAATGGCTTCGTTGGTAACGCCCGCATGGATGCTACAATAAAAAATAATAATATTAGTATGGTAACCAATGCTTATGCACACGTTTCAGTAATTGCTATTGGAAGTATTGCTTCAAGTACTTTGATAAGTGCTGCTAATATTGGTAACAATACAACGAACGATCCTGTTACAAACTTAGTGGCCACTTTTGATGTTTTATCGCAAGGTACAAATAGCCAGATTATTTTACAGGGAACCTCTCCATATGCCAATGGTTCAGGTGATAGAACTGCAGCTCTTACAACATTTTGGAATGCTAACAATACCGGACCAAGAACCGCTATAGATGAAGTAGGCGGAGGAACAATATTATCCGGAACAGCTTTAGTTCCTGATAATCCATCAGCTTCGAAATTCTCTACTGCTCCGGTAATAGAAGAATCAACTCCGGTAACGGTAAATCAAAAGAACAACGAAGGCAATACTTTAACTGCTAAAAATAACAATACTTCAAAAATAACATCCGGAGAAACACTTTCTGTGGGACCATTTACTTTAGCTGCCGGAAAAAGTACAATAATTACATTTAGTACAACTGTAAATGCGGCCAATTCATTACCGGCAAACACTTGTGCTCTAACAAACCAGGCATCTGTAAGCGGATCTAATTTTTCAACCGTAAATTCTAATATTACGACTACATCAATTAAACCGGCAAATGCAACATTTACAAATACCACAGAAAACATTCCTTGCTTGGGAACAGCGACTGTAACTTTAAATGCTACGTGTCCATTAGGAACTACTCCTACCTGGTATACCTCATTATCAGGTGGAACCAGTTTTGCAACGGGTGCATCAGTAACCGCTACCCCTACAGCAAACAATACTACATATTGTGTTGCTTGTGAAGCCGCTTATTGTGCTAGTGACATACTATTGGTAAAAACCGTTACCGGAACTCCGTCAACCTCATCATCGCAAACAATTTCTGCCTGTGATAGTTATTTCTGGTCAGAAAATGGTATTACTTATACAACATCCGGAACCTACACTAATACTGTTGGTTGTGATACCAAAACTTTGAATTTAACTATAAGTCACTCATCCGCTATTAATACTGCAGTTACAGTAAATTCAGGTATTTTAACAGCTACTCAATCCGGGGCAACCTATCAATGGTATCAATGTCCGAATACTTTACTCTCGGGTGAAACGAACCAGTCTTACACTCCATTGGCAAATGGTGATTATAAAGTTGATATTACTCTTGCAGATTGTACAGTAACTTCAAGTTGTATTACCATAAGCAATCTGGCTGTTGGCGATTTTGAACCAAATGAATTTAAAATTTATCCTAACCCAAGCAAAGGAATTGTAAATATTGTTACTCCTTATCAAGGAAATTATATTATCACAGATGCCTTAGGAAAAACCATAAAAACATTTGAATTACATGAAAATATAGTAAATACTTTAAATTTAGAAAACGTATCTGATGGAACTTATTTTATTAAAAATATCACTGACAGTAACGTAAAAACTCAAAAATTACTCATAAAGAAATAAAATAAATTTAGTTTTTCAGGAACCCGAAATTATAATTATGATTTCGGGTTTTTTTATTTATATAAAAAATCTTACTTTTATCGTCCCTAAATTTATATAAACATGAAAAACCTATTTCTATTGGTGAGTTTTTTTCTATGTGTAGAAAATTATTCACAGGCAACAAAACCTTTCCCTGCCAATATTACTTTTAATAATGGCTTAATGGCAACGACAAAAAATAGTCAGGATGCCTCAAATAATTATGATACCTGGAAATCCAACTTTACAGTAGCCTGTACAAACGGAAGATGGAGAGTAAAATTTAATTCCACGGAAACCGTTTCAGAAGGAATTGCTTATGGAATGCTGTTAAGCGTTTACAAAGGCGATAAAGATCTTTTCGACGGTCTCTGGCTATACTATAAAGATAATGTTAATGTCAATGGTGTAATGAATTGGAGAATCAATGGGTGTTCAGGAATTAATGGTCCCAACGGTGCTACAGATGCCGAATTAGATGCTGCATTTGCATTGATTGTTGCCGATTATCAATGGGGAATCACCGGAACTATAAATTATAAAAATGATGCAAAAACATTGATTGCAGCTATTAAAACCCATGAAGTTGAAGCCAATACATTTGTACTAAAACCCGGAGATGCTTTCGGTGGAAGTTCAATTACCAATCCTTCTTATTTTTCTCCTGCCTATTATCGTGCTTTTGGCGTTTTTACCAATGATACCGTTTTTTGGAATGCAGTTGCCTCCAAAGCTTATGATATCATCAACAATAACTTAACTCAAAATAATGCTTTAGGCGGACTGGTTTCCGACTGGTGTAACGCTTCTGGAAATTCTTTACAATCTGGTAATTATACTTATGATGCATGCAGAACACCATGGCGAATTGCAGTTGACTATTTATGGTATGGGACGCCCGATGCCAAAACCTATGCTAAAAAATCCTCAGATTTTGTTCGGATAAATGTTGGCGGATCTGCAAATATCAAAGATGGATACAACCAAAATGGAAATCAAATTGGACAATACCACAATGCCCCTTTTGTTGGTGCATTTGCTTGTGCCGCAATGGCTGGAGAAAATCAGGGTCACTTAGATGCATCTTATGCTGATTTAAAAAGCATAAACGAGCCAGACAATTACTTTAATCATACCTTAAAAACGCTGTATTCGTTCTTGCTTACGGGAAATTTCTACCTTCCGCCAACTGCAACTTTATCTAATGACGATTTTGATATCGAAAAATCGACTATTTCTCTTTATCCAAATCCGAGTGCTGATAAATTTACAGTTTATGCTCCTGAAAATTCAATAGTCGCTATTTTCTCTCCGCAGGGAAACCTTATTTCAGAACAAAGAACAACTTCTGAAAATACTGAAATTAATTTGGCCAAACATTCTTCCGGATTGTATCTGATAAAAATTACAAACGGTACTAAAAGTGTTACTAAAAAAGTGATTTTAAAATAATCCATAAAAACAGAAACGCCCAAACAACAATTTGTAGTTTGGGCGTTTTTTATCTTTTCTAAAAATTATTTACACTTGTTTCTTTCAAAAATAGAAATCAGTTGTTTTATTGCTGTTTCGGTTTTAAAGTCTTCTTTTTCAATAGCATTTATTAGCTTTTGACAACCTGAAAAAGCCTCTTTTGACATTTTTTTAATATTAGAACCTGTTTCTGTATGAATAGCGATACCGGCATTTGATTTTAAAAACCCAAAATACAATTCATCGCTTTTTTTCTTACCAAAAAAGTAGGTGGTATCTCCTGACTGACCTGAAGTTTTACCTTTTACAGCATTATATTGCATCGTTCCAGCAAAATCAACACATCCTATTTTGATATCTCTGTCATAGAGAATGTAAAACCATTTTTTCTCTTTTGATTTAGAAAACTTTCCGGAAAATGCACCTGCAGAGGTTAAATACAATCTTTCGGCTAAAAACTCATTCTCACCATCTGTATATTCTATTTTTTTGATAACATCACTTGCAATTTTTTCCTTTTTTGCTTTTTCGTCTGTTTTGAAAATTACTTTAGAATCGCCATTTTCGACCATTTCGGCCAAACCTGCTTTTTTGCTTCCGTCTTCCATATACAAAACTGCCTGAATAAATTTAGCATGACCAATAGTCGAGAATAAAACTGCGATTACAATTAAGATAATTTTTTTCATGATTTGGGGATTTAATGATTTCTTACAAATATATAGTATTGGGAAGAATATTTTTTAAAAAGAAAACTCCCAAATTACACACACTTGTAATTTGGGAGTTTTCTTTTTAAGGTTTAGAATTTTCTACAAAACCATCGTCAGCTGAATCCTCTTTCTATCCTCATCGACTTCAGTCACTTTAACATCAACATGCTGGTGAAGTTTAACTACTTCATTTACATCACTCACAAAACCGGCTTTTAACTGCGAAATATGAACCAGTCCGCTTTCTTTTATTCCGATATCTACAAAACAGCCAAAATTGGTAATGTTGTTCACAATTCCTGGCAAGATCATTCCGGTTTTTAAATCTTTAATTGATTTTACATTCGCATCAAATTCAAAAACCTTCGCCGACTTTCTTGGGTCTAATCCTGGCTTTTCAAGCTCTTTTATGATATCTTTTAAGCTTAGTAAACCAATTTCAGGGGTAATATAGTTTTCGGCCTTAATTAGGGCTGTTTTTTCTTTGTTGGCAATTAGATCATTTACCGAAAGTTTCAAATCTTTCGCCATTTTTTCTACAACCGGATAAGCTTCAGGATGCACCGCCGAATTATCCAGAGGATTCTTAGCATTCGAAATTCGGATAAATGCTGCACCTTGCTGATACGCCTTATCTCCTAAACGTGGGACTTTTTTCAGTTGTTTACGATCTTCAAAAGGACCATTTTCAGAACGGTATTGCACAATGTTTTCAGCGAGCTTCTCTCCTATTCCACTCACATAACTTAGTAAATGTTTACTGGCTGTGTTGATATTAATTCCGACTGAATTCACACATCTGATTACTGTATTATCAAGCTCTTCTTTTAATTTCGTCTGATCCACATCATGCTGGTACTGTCCTACTCCAATTGCTTTTGGATCGATTTTTACCAATTCAGCCAAAGGATCTGAAAGTCGTCTTCCGATAGAAACCGAACCACGAACGGTTACATCATAATTAGGAAATTCTTCTCTCGCAATTTTTGATGCTGAGTAAACCGAAGCCCCAGCTTCTGAAACTATAAAAACCTGCAGCGGTTTGTCAAATGCGATTTTTTTGATAAAAAATTCCGTTTCCCTCGAAGCCGTTCCGTTTCCAATAGAAATTGCATCTATTTGATATGCATTTACCATCGAACGAATTTTTTTGATGGCCATCGTTTCCTCGTTTTGAGGCGCGTGCGGATAAATGGTTTCGTTGTATAATAAATCTCCTTTTTCGTCCAGGCAAACTACTTTACATCCGCTTCTGAATCCTGGATCTATTGCCAGAATACGTTTTTCTCCCAACGGCGGAGCCAATAAAAGCTGTCCTAAATTGTTAGCAAAAACCTGAATAGAATTTGCATCTGCCTTTGCTTTTGCTTCCTGAAGGGTTTCATTTCCAATCGCCGGATTTAACAAACGTTTGTAACTGTCTTCGATCGCTAATTGCAAATGAGCCGTGGTACTGTTTTGTTTTTTTATGATAATTTCATCAATAATATCGTAAGCTTCATCCAAATCAACATCAATTTTCATCTTGATAAATCCTTCGTTTTCTGCGCGAAGCATCGCTAATAAACGGTGCGCCGGAGCTTTTGTCAAAGGCTCTTCCCAATCAAAATACTGACTGAATTTTTGTGCACCCTCTTCCTCTGCTTTCTTTTTAACGACTTTTGTAGCAATGGTTGCTTTTCGCTGAAACAATCTTCGCAGCTGTTTACGAACATAAATATTTTCATTGATCCATTCAGCTACAATATCTCTTGCGCCCTGCATGGCAGCTTCTTCATTAATTACATTTTCATTAATGTATTGCGTAGAAATAAAATCAACATCGACATTACTTTCTGAGATAATGATTTTTGCCAAAGGTTCAAGACCAAATTCACGGGCAACATCGGCTTTTGTTTTTTTCTTCTTTTTGTATGGAAGATAAAAATCTTCAATTTCCTGCAAGTCAAAACTGTCTTCAATCTTTTTCTTTAATTCTGGGGTAAGTGCTTTTTGTTCTTCGATAGATTTTAAAACCGCTTCTTTACGTTTTACAATTGTTTCATACTCTTTTTGAAGCTTCGCAATTTGCTCAATTTGAATTTCATCCAGATTTCCGGTTGTATCTTTTCGGTAACGGGAAATAAACGGAATCGTGCAATCTTCTTCTAATAATTGAACGGTTTTTTGAATGTTAATCGCTGCTGTCTGAACAGATTTCGCAATGAATTGAATATTAGTCATACTTTTAATGAAATATATTTCTTAATTACAAAATGATAGAATCTGCCAATTAAACTTTTTGGATGATTTATCATTCACTTGGCTAAAATAATATCTTTGTTTTTAATTTTAAGCCTATGAAAGTTTTATTACTGTATTTTTTAATTATAAATTTTACTGTCTTTATTATAGCCGGATATGACAAATATCAAGCTCGGAAAAATAAACGCAGAATTCCTGAAAATGCACTTTTTTCACTGGCTTTTTTTGGAGGTTCTATTGGTTTATTATTAGCAATGTTATTGTTCAGACATAAAACGAGTAAATCATCTTTTATTGTGAAGTTTGCTATGATTTTAGCAATTCAGGCAGCCATTATAATTGCTTTTTTGAATTATAAAAAGTAGATATTAACATTGTTGATAACTCAAAAAAGGACTTATTATAATATATTAAAACACTGAATTACAAAAACTTAAATAAAAAACCGGACAAATTAGAAATCCGCCCGGTGTATTTTTTATTAGGTGCGTAGCACCCGATTTTTTTGGCAATTTTTATGAACAAGCTATTTTATTCACTCTGTTTTGATGTCTTCCACCTTCAAATTCAGTACTAAGAAAAGTTTCCACCATTTCTACTGCCTGTGGAATTGAAGTAAAACGTGCCGGAATACTGATAATGTTAGCATCATTATGTAAACGTATTAAAACCGCAATTTCTTTTGTCCAGCATAAACCAGCTCTTACTTTTGGATGTTTGTTAACTGTCATGGCAATTCCGTTTCCGCTTCCGCAGATTACGATTCCAAAATCAGCTTTTCCTTCAGATACATCATTTGCAACCGGATGACCAAAATCAGGGTAATCAACAGAATCTTCAGAATCTGTTCCGTAATTTGTTACTTCATATCCTTTTGCTTTAAGCATTGCTACAATTGCTTTTTTATACTCTGGTCCTGCGTGATCGTTACCTATCGAAATTTTCATTTTAAATACTATTAAGTTGTGTTTGTGCAAATTTACTCAATAATTAAATGTTCTCTATAAATTACAGTAATTTTCACTTATTTTTTGTTTATTAACAGAAAATTGTTGTTCAAATATGTTCCTCAAAATGCAATACAAAAATGATAATTTCAATTATCTAAATTTCAAACCTTTATCAGTTATCAACATTATTAATAAATATATAAAATACTGATATTCAATAAATAAAGATTATTTTTTTTGTTAAATTTTTATAGTGTTAATAGAAGTTCTTAATTCGTTGATATTCAGTTAACTTTAAATTAACAGAAAATGTTAATAAGTTCAGATAGAAAATTAGAAGTTTTTTTTGGTTGTGTCGAAAAAAAACCTAATCCAAAACTAGAATTAAATATGCAAGAAAAGTTTCATGAATTTTTGGAAAAGTTATCAATATCAAAAATGCCATTTTCAACAACTATCAACATATGAACTTATCTACAAAATGAATTCAATTTTGGTTGTCAACCGTTGTTAATTAAAATACAAAAAGTCTTATAAATTAATCATTTAACAAAATATAAGTATGTTGATAACTCTATATAACTAAGAGAAACTTCATTTCAATACTTTTAAAAATAAATTTATTCGACATATTAACACACTATAATAACCATCAAATTTTATTAAATTTTTAAAAATCTTTTTTGTTGTATTTAATATATGTTGAAAACTAAAAAAGTTGAAAAGGAAAAATTTTATTTTTTGAAATGAATTTTTGTTTGAATTGAATTGTCTCAAACGATTTTAAGCGGATTATTTAGATTGTCCAGAATTTCCTGAACTTGTTCGAAGTCGTTGGGATGAACTTTAAGTTTAATTCCACCCAGTGCCGCAGAATACATGGGAACTACAGAAAGTGTGATTTCGTTTTCAAAAAAATAAGGAATCTCTTCCTGATCTAATAAGTGTTTGAGTATAACCGTTTCGTGGTCATAATTGAATATGGCGATTGTTTTAAAGCTTTCCATAAAGGTCTTTTTATAAAGATACGAAATGAGGAGTATTTAAGTTGGTAAATGCAATGATTAAAAAAAAGCTAAATACAAATGACCTTTAAAATATTAATAAAATATTAGTTTGAAAGTTATAATTTTAATAATTCTATTTGTTAAAATCTATAATCTGGTATCTTATTTGTAATTTTAAACTTTATAAGAAAAGATATATGAGTAAGAAAATTAGAAAACCGATAAAAAATGAGAAAGATTTCTCAGGAAAAATACTGAAGATTTTATCGAAAAGCCCTAATAAAGCATTTAATTACAAACAAATAGCTGCAAAGCTTGAACTTGATGATACAAAAAGCAGAAACCAGATCATAAAAGATTTAAAAATAATGGCTGGTTCCAAAAAAATTATTGAATCAGAGCCTGGAAAATATTTAGTAAAAGCGGAGAGTCAGGATTATTACGAAGGAACAATTGATATGACCAGCAGAAAAACGGCATATTTTATTTGTGAAGATTTTGCAGAAGATGTTTTTATCCCGACCAATAATCTCAATCGTGCACTAGACAAAGACAAAGTAAAAGTTTACGTTTACAACCGAAGAAAAGGAAAAAGACCCGAAGGTGAAGTGATTGAAGTTGTTGAAAGAAACAAAACAGAATTCGTTGGAGTAATTGATATTCAGCCTAATTTTGCTTTTGTTTCGACAGCAAATCCTAAAATGTACACGGATATTTTTATTCCGAAAGACAAAATGGGAGACGCAGAAAATGGTGATGTAGTTTTAGTAAATATTGAAGACTGGCCAAAAAGAGCCGATAGTCCTTTTGGATCTGTAATTAAAGTTTTAGGAAAACCCGGAGAACATAATACAGAAATTCATGCAATCTTAGCAGAATACGGATTGCCATCCGATTTTCCGGTAGAAGTAGAGGTGTATGCACAAAAAATAGACACTTCGATTCAGGAAACTGAAATTGCGAAACGTCGTGATATGCGTGACACGCTTACGTTTACGATTGATCCAAAAGATGCCAAAGATTTTGATGATGCCTTGTCTTTCAAAAAGTTAGAAAACGGAAATTACGAAATAGGGGTTCATATTGCTGATGTTTCGTATTATTTAGAAGAAGGAACAATTTTGGATGATGAAGCCTATCAAAGAGCAACTTCGGTATATTTGGTAGATAGAGTAGTGCCAATGCTTCCTGAAGTTTTGTCCAATTTTGCCTGTTCATTGCGTCCAAATGAAGAGAAATATACGTTCTCTGCAGTATTCGAAGTTTCTCCAACAGCGCAGGTTATCAATCAATGGTTTGGAAGAACGGTAATTTATTCTGATCAACGTTTTGCTTATGAAGAAGCACAATATATTATTGAAACAAAAGACAATACAATTCCGGTTGAAACTTCCATTACCGGAGAATCTTATGTTGTTTCAGATGAAATTGTAGAAGCTACTTTAAAATTAGATGAATTAGCAAAGGTTTTAAGAAAGAAAAGAATGGCTAATGGCGCAATTTCTTTTGATAAAGTCGAAGTTAAATTTAATCTTGATGCTGAAGGAGAACCAGAAGGCGTTTATTTTAAAGTTTCAAAAGATGCCAATCATCTCATTGAAGAGTTCATGCTTTTAGCCAACAGAAAAGTGGCGGAATATATTGGAAAACAAAAGAAAACATTTATTTATAGAATCCACGACGAACCAAACGAAGACAAATTAATTGCGATGGCAGGTGTAATTGCTAAATTTGGTTATAAAATTGATTTCCGTAACAAAGGGGATATTTCGAAGTCTTTGAATGCATTGATGGAAGAAGTTAACGGTAAAAAAGAGCAAAATCTTATTGATACCCTTGCTATTAGAAGTATGAGCAAAGCCAAATATTCGACAGATAATATTGGTCATTATGGTTTAGCTTTTGATTACTACAGTCATTTTACTTCACCTATTCGTAGATATCCTGACGTAATGGTACATCGTTTATTACAATTTTATCTTGATGCCGGAAAATCTGTGGATGAAGAACTTTATGAAACAAAATGTCTGCATTGTTCAAATATGGAAAGTTTAGCCACAAATGCTGAACGTGACAGTATCAAATACATGCAGGTGAAATACATGCAGGATCATCAGGACGAAGAATTTTTAGGAGTAATTTCAGGAGTTACAGAATGGGGAATTTATGTTGAAATTATTTCAAATAAATGTGAAGGTATGGTAAGAATCAGAGAAATAAAAGATGATTATTATACTTTTGATGAAAAGCAGTATGCCCTGGTTGGAGCAACTTCAAACAGTATATTACAATTAGGAGATGAAATTTACGTTAAGGTAAAAAATGCGGATTTAGTTAAAAAACAATTAGATTTTCATTTTTTACGAAGAGCTGAATAGTTGTTAAATTTAAAAATTTATAAAATGAAAAAATTAATTATAGTAGCTGCAATTTTAATTGCGCAATTGTCTTTTAGTCAGGTTACCAAAGAATTAGGAGATTTTGATTCGGTAAAAGTATTTGATAAATTACATGTAAAATTAGTTCAGTCATCTGAAAATAAAATTGTAATAAAAGGAGCAAGAGAATCAGAACTTGAAGTTGTTAACAAGTCAGGTTTATTAAAATTAAGAATGCCTTTTCCAAAATTATTATCAGGAGACGATTTAGATATTACATTATATTACAAACATCTTGAGCTTATTGATGTTAATGAAGGAGCTTTGGTTTCCAGTGATAAAGCTATAAAAGCAACTTCATTTAAAGTAAGTGCACAGGAAGGCGGTAAAATTGATGTAGATTTGGATGTCGATAAACTAAATGTAAGTTCAGTTTCCGGAGGAGAAATTACTTTATCTGGTAAAGCTTCAAATCAGGTCGCAAAACTGGGAGCTGGAGGATATTTATTAGCAAGTAAATTAAATACATCTCAAACTACTGTAAGCGTTTCTGCGGGAGGAAAAGCAGATGTAAATGCTTCTACATTGGTTGATGCAAAAGTTAGCGCAGGAGGCTCTATTTACATTTATGGAAAGCCAAAACAAATTAATCAGAAGACTGTTTTTGGCGGAAAAATTGAAGAAGTAAAGTAAACTAATTATATTTTAATGATAAATGATATTGTAGCTGGGCTGCCATGGGGACTTTTTTTAAGTTTTATGGTAGGCCCGGTATTTTTTATACTATTAGAAACCAGTATTACCAAAGGCTTTAGAGCTGCTATAGTCTTTGATTTAGGTGTAGTACTAGGTGATGTTTTTTTTATAGCAATTGCATATTTAGGAAGCTACAGATTAATTCAGAGTTTAAAAGACAAGCCGGCTCTTTTTATCTTTGGAGGTATAATTATGTTAGCATACGGCATAATTTCTTTTGTAAGATTAAAGAATGAAGAAAAAATTGACGATGAAGAAATAGATAGGGATATCATTAAAAGAAATTATGGAAGTTTGTTCATAAAAGGCTTTTTACTGAACGTTATCAACATTGGAGTATTAGGTTTTTGGTTAGCCGTAATTATTTCTGTCGGACCAAAATTAGAAATGCAAAATTCCAGAATGTTTACTTTTTTTACTTCTGTTATTATCACTTATTTATTGGTTGATTGCCTTAAAATTTTATTAGCCAAACAATTAAAATCTAAAATGACACCAACCAATATCTTAAAGATTAAAAAAGGTATCAGTATAGTTCTAATGATTTTTGGATTTGTTTTGATGATTCAAGGCTGGTTTCCAAAGGAAAAAGAAATGGTTAAAAATGCTTTTGAGAAGATTGAGAAGTAGATGAATTATTATGACTAAAAAACTACTTTTATTCTTCTTTTTTTCTTTCTCGCTAAATAGTATAGCACAAAAAGATTCTGTAGTTGTTGATAAACCCAATATAGCTGTAGTTTCTGCTGATAAATTAAATGTTGTTTACAGAGGAGTTTTAAATCCAATTTCTATTGCTGTTTCAAATTGTAAATCTTTTACTGCAAGTGGTATTGGATTAACTAAGAAATCAGAAGGAAAATATTTACTTAGTCCTGGTCAAGGACTTTTTTCAATAATAAAACTTGATATTGAATTAAATAATGGTTGCAAAATTATCGAAGAACATAAGTTTAGAATAAAAGGAATTAGAAGTGTTTTTGCGAAAATTAATGATAAAATAAATTGTGAAAGATGTATTTTAGAAATAACAAAAGATGAACTTTCTAACTCTACTATTCAATTTGCTTTACCTGAAGATTTTCTTTTTGATCAAGGTAGTTCTGAAACTAAAATAAATAGTTTTATTATAAAATTTTCCAATAATAAAAAGATTGTAGTTGCTGGAAATAAGTTTAATAGTGATGTCAATAACATAATTAAAAAGTTAAGAAGTGGCTCTATTTTCGTAATTTATGATATTAGATATTCTTTTCCTGGCTCTGAAAATTATCTTTTACCAAGACTTCTTCCAATTAAAATTATGGTTGTAGAAGAAGAAATAAAACAAAATTATTATGAAAGTAAAGAGTTTATCAGAGATAGTATTCGAAGAATTAAAAATGAAAAAAAACTTTTAAAAAGATAATTAAAGCCTCTGATTTTCAGAGGTTTTTTTATGCTTAATCACAGTAATTTATCATTTTAGACAAAGGAGAAATGACAGAGATGCAAAAAAATTAATTATAAAAAAGCCTTCAAAGTAATTTGAAGGTTTGAGTTATCGTCTGGATTCGAACCCCTTTTTAATTAATTTTTCATAAAAATTAGACATAAAAAAACTCTAAATTGCTTTGAAGGTTTGAGACATCGTCTGGATTCGAACCCCTTTTTAATTAATTTTTCATAAAAATTAGACATAAAAAAAACTCTAAATTACTTTAGAGGTTTTAGAGGCATCGTCCGGATTCGAACCTATATCTTTAATTAATTTTTCATAAAAATTAGACATAAAAAAACCTCTAACTTGCTTTAGAGGTTTTAGAGGCATCGTCCGGATTCGAACCGGAGTAGGAGCTTTTGCAGAGCCCAGCCTAGCCGCTCGGCCACGACGCCATTGCTTGAACGGATGGCAAAAGTAACCAAAATCTTTAAAATTCAAAAGTTTAAAGTAAAGTATTTTAAAAATTTACTGAAATGTATTCAAAAATTACTTTCTAATTTCCGTCATTTTTATAGTAACTGATTCAACATCACCACCAATAGGAGGATTTATTTTTGAAACCCAAACAGTTGTTTTTTCTGCAGTTTCTATTTCAGCAAGTACACGAATATTGATTCTTTTGGCCACATGTTCTAGTAAATGCGAACGAATTGCCATTTCTTCAGTCACAATTTTATTCAAATGAACATAGTCAACAGTATCCAAAAGATGATCTGTTTCAGCCGATTTTTGAAGATTAGTTTTCACTTTTAGATCGACTGTGTAGTCAGATCCAATTTTTCCTTCTTCAATCATACATCCGTGGTAGGAAAAAGTTCGGATGTTTTTTAGTTTAATAACTCCCATTTTTGTATTGTTTCACGTTTAAAGTTTCAGGTTTTGCGCCACTTAAATAACTTTAAACCTGAAACCTGAAACCTTTTTTTTATCTTTGCTAAAATTACTATAAATAATGGCATCAGAAGAGAAATCACTCAATTTTATTGAACAAATCATAGAAGAAGATCTGAAATTAGGTCTGTCAAATTCTAAATTACGTTTTCGTTTTCCACCCGAACCAAATGGTTATTTACACATTGGACACGCAAGTTCTATTGCATTAAATTTTGGTTTAGGAATTGATTATCAGTCACCTGTAAATTTGCGTTTTGATGATACCAATCCTGAAAAAGAAGAACAGGAATTTGTTGATGCTATTAAAAAAGATGTAGAATGGTTAGGCTATAAGTGGACAGAAGAGCGTTATGCTTCTGATTATTTTCAGCAACTATATGACTGGGCAGTTTTATTAATTAAAAAAGATAAAGCCTATGTTGACAGTCAGTCTTCTGAAGATATGGCGATTCAAAAAGGAACTCCTTCAACTGAAGGTGTTGATAGCCCTTATAGAAATCGTTCTGTAGAAGAAAATTTAGAGTTATTCGAAAGAATGAAAAGCGGTGAATTTGAAGCAGGTACTCATATTCTCCGTGCTAAAATTGACATGAAATCTACTAATATGTTAATGCGTGATCCTATCATGTACAGGATCTTGCATAAGCATCATCATAGAACAGGAGATACCTGGAAAATCTATCCAATGTACGATTGGGCGCATGGACAAAGTGATTATTTAGAAGCCATTTCGCATTCATTTTGTACACTTGAATTCTTGCCTCACCGTGAATTATACGATTGGTTTTTAGATCAGATTATTGATGAAAATCTGATTCGTCCAAAGCAGAGAGAATTTGCAAGACGAAACTTATCTCATACGGTTGTTAGTAAAAGAAAATTACAGCAATTAGTTAAGGAAAAGCATGTTAACGGTTGGGATGATCCAAGAATGTCAACTATCTCAGGATTAAGAAGACGTGGTTATACCGCTGCTTCTTTACGTAATTTTGCCAATACAATTGGTATTGCAAAGCGTGATAATTTGATCAATGTATCGGTTTTAGAATTCTGTATTCGTGAAGATTTAAACAAAATTGCACCTCGTGTAATGGCTGTTTTAGATCCTGTAAAACTGGTAATTACAAATTATCCTGAAGGAAAAGAGGAATGGCTGGAAGCTGAAAATAATCAGGAAGATGAAAATGCAGGTTTCAGAAAATTACCTTTTTCCCGTGAATTATACATTGAAAGAGAAGACTTTTTAGAAGATGCTCCGGCTAAATATTTCCGTTTGACTTTAGGAAAAGAAGTACGTCTAAAAAATGCATATATCATTAAAGGAGAATCTGTTATAAAAGATGCTGAAGGTAATATTACTGAAATTCATGTGACTTATGATATTGATTCTTTAAGCGGAAGCGGAACAGAAGCAAGCCAAAGAAAAGTATCCGGAACATTGCATTGGGTTTCAATTCAGCACGCTGTAGAAGCAGAAGTTCGTTTGTATGATCGTCTATTTACAGATGAAGCTCCGGACAGTTATAAAGACAAAAATTTCTTAGATTTTGTAAATCCAAATTCGTTAGAAATTGTAACTGGATATGTGGAACCAAGTTTAGCAACAGCTCAAAATGAAGATAAATTCCAGTTTCAGCGTTTAGGGTATTTTACTGTTGATAAAGACTCAACTGCTTCAAAATTAGTATTTAACAAAACGGTTGGATTGAAAGATGCCTGGGAAGAAAAAGGTAAAAAAGAAGAAAACAGCATCAATAATTCTTTGAAAGATATCAACAAATATTTCAAAGTTGAGACGAAACCGGAAAGAATTGCAATTGAAAATGCAATAGGGGAGTGCATAAAAAATGTTTCTAGTTTTTCATTGTTGCAAAATTTTTTAAAGAAGAATATCAACAATAATAAAGCTTCATTGTTATTTTCTCAATTTTTATTGAAATATTCAAACTGGAAATCTTCGGATTTTGAAGATGAGGATATTAAAAAATTATATACCATGTCTCTCAGAAGTGAATCGACTTATGTGAGATCGAAAGCACTTTTGAATTTAAGAGATATTGAAAATTCAGATTTAAGAAATCAATTTGAAGAAGATATTTTGAAATCATATTCAAATCCACCAAAAAATGCTTCGGAAAGAGAAATTGAAATTCTCGCTGAAATGACGAAGAAGTAATATCAATATTATTTATTAAAAGCGCTTTTATTAGCGCTTTTTTTTATTATTTATTTTTTCTATTATAATGTTAAAAATTATAATTTTAATAGATTAAAAGTGACCTTCATAAACTGATTTTAAGACATTTTTTAATTACTTCCGATTCATTTATCATCTTTTTAAAAATAGTTAAAGAGAAAGCTTTATTTTAATTTTTACTTCCATTTCATGCTCTTTTAACGCTTATCAACATTAAATTGTTGATAAAGTTTAAAACGAGATTTTATTTTCATTTAAATCAGAATATAAACTTCAAAAATCTATTTTTCTATAAATATCAATTTTATTTATCAATTAATTTAAATTTTAATATTTCAATTATTATTTATAAAAACTATCATATTTTAAAAATATATAGTTTATTATAATTAAAATTAACCTCCATAAATTAATTTTAAGACCGCTTTTAATTTCTTTTATCATATTAATCATCTTTTGAATTATTATTGATTTAATGGCCTAATTTTAATTTTTAACCTCAATTTTGTCAGTTTAACGGGTTGTTAACATTCAATTATTTATAAAGTCAGTATTTTTATCTAAAGGTCAAATATGAAATTTTATAATTCAGAAAAGAGTATCTTTATTAATCACTTTAAATTTTAATATTATGTCAAACAATTCAAATACGATTGCAGCAATTTTAGCCGGTGCAGCTGTAGGTGCAGCGATAGGAATTTTGTTAGCTCCTGATAAAGGCTCAAACACAAGAGCAAAAATTAAAGAAAATCTGGGAGATACTGCCAACAATTTAAAAGACTCCTTAGAAGCAAGTTCAGAAGTTTTGCGTGAAAAATTTGCAAGTGCTACAGAGAATCTTGATGGAACTTTTGATGAATTACTTTCAAATGTAAGCCATAAAACAGAAGAAGTTATTTCTTTTTTAGAATCTAAACTAGCCGATTTGAAGACGCAAAACGCTAAATATCAAAAGTAATAATCCAGGAAACACAAAACTTACCTGATTTATAGTTAATATAATATTTTTTGTAATATTTGATATTCAATTTGTAATCAGTTTGTTTTGTGTTTCTTTTTTAATGAAATTTAAAATTATGGCTTTTGAAGAATTAAAAGAAAATACAGAGAATATTCAGGAAAGTACCAAAGCGTATATTGACAGTAATTTAGCGTATTATAAACTCTGGGGATTTAAGGTTGCTATGAAATCAACAACTTTAATTTTTAAATTTACATTGATTTTATTGTGTTTTAGTATGGTTCTTATTTTTGGATCTTTTGCCGCAGCGTATGCTTTTGGTTCTTTATTTGAAAGTAATGCACTCGGATTTTTAGCAGTAGGAGGGATCTATTTTGTGTTTACAATTTTACTTTTTTTTATAAAAGACAAATTTGTTGAAGGTCCGATTTTAGAGAAATTTTCAGAAATCTTTTTTAACGACTAATTTATGGAACAGAAAAAGTACTCGTCTTACGCTGAAATCGATAGGGATTTAGAAGTTCTGAAATTAGAGAAGGAGATTAATTATCAAAAATTGGTTTTGAGTTTTCAGAAAACTAAAGAAAGTATTACACCCCAAAATATTGTTGGAGGACTTTTTCATTCTTATAAAGATTATTTTTCAACTTCTTATGTAAGCATTTTTCAATCGATTTTGCCTTATATAATCGGTTGGTTTATAAAACAAAAAAGAGGCAATTGAGCCTCTTTTTTGTTTTAGATATTTATTAATTTTCAGGAGTTATATCATCTTCATAACCGCTTTGTGGCTGTATTGGTTTTGGTTTCTCCACTTTTTTATTGTTTTTCTTCATCATTTCGCCAACCTGGTTTGATGCTGAAAATGAAGCAACCATGTTATTTAACATATCACTTCCGGCTTGTGGAGAATTTGGTAACAAAATTAAATTTGAATTTGCATCAGCTCCAATTGCCTGCAGTGTATCATAATGTTGCGTAACCACAATTAGGGCAGAAGCTTCCTGAGAATTGATTCCCACATTATTCAGAACTTCAACACTTTCTACTAAACCTCGTGCAATTTCACGACGCTGATCTGCAATACCCTGACCTTGTAAACGTTTACTTTCAGCCTCAGCTTTTGCTTTTGCAACGATTCTGATTCTTGAGCTTTCAGCTTCAAATTCAGCAGCCGTTTTTTCTCTGTCCGCAGCGTTGATTCGGTTCATTGCATTTTTTACCTGGATATCCGGATCAATATCAGTCACCAGAGTATTAATGATATCGTATCCATATGTTGACATTGCTTCGTTTAATTCACGTTTTACAGCAACTGCGATATCATCTTTTCTTTCAAAAACATCATCTAATTTTAGTTTTGGAACTTCGGCACGAACCACATCAAATACATAAGAAGTTATTTGATCATGCGGATATTCAAGTTTATAAAAAGCTTCATACACGCTTTCCTGAATCACTTTAAACTGAACAGAAACTTTCATTTTGATAAAAACGTTGTCTTTGGTTTTGGTTTCAATGATAACATCTAATTGTTGAATCTTAAGATTTACACGTCCTGCAATTCTGTCAACAACCGGAATTTTAAGTTGCAAACCTGAATTTCTAACACTCTGAAATTTTCCAAATCTTTCGATAATTACAGAGGATTGTTGTTTTACTGTAAAGAATGACGATAGGAAAATAAAGAATGCAATTACAAAAATGATAATGAATGGGATACTCATAGTGATATTGATTTAAGTTTTTAGGTGCGGTAAATTACGAAATTTCTTCGGGTTTGAATATAAAAAAACGCTAAGAACATTTTATTAATGTTACTTAGCGTTTGCATTTTGAAAGTATATTTTTTTACAAAGAACTTATTGCCTTCTGAATCCTAGATATAGTTTCTTCTTTCCCGATGATTTCAACAATGTCAAATAGGTGAGGGCCTTTTAAAGCTCCAACCAAACTTAAACGAAAAGGCTGCATCACTTTGCCCATTCCAATTTCGTTTTTCGTTAACCAGTCTTTTACAATTGCTTCAATATTTGCTGAATCAAAACCATCAATATATTCTAGGGTTGAAATCAATTCCTGCATTAAAGCCGGTGTTTCTTCTTTCCAGTTTTTGCTTGCTTTTTCATCGTATGATGTTGGTGCCTGGAAAAAGAAATCAGTTAAATCCCAAAATTCAGAAACAAAATGAGCACGTTCTTTTATCAAAGAAACAATTCTTGTAATATCAAATTTAGAAATATCAATTCCTTTTTCTACTAAAATAGGAGTGAAGCTTTTCGCTAAATCTGCATCATTTTGTTTAATTAAATATTGGTGATTGAACCATTTGTTTTTCTCCGGATCAAATTTTGCTCCCGATTTGTGAACTCTGTTTAAGTCAAAAGACTCTACTAATTCCTGTAAAGAAAATAATTCTTTATCTGTTCCGTCATTCCAACCTAACAAAGCAAGGAAGTTGATGACTGCTTCCGGGAAAAATCCATTCTCTCTGTAACCGGACGAAATACTTTCTTCAGTTTTCCATTCCAATGGAAACACAGGAAATCCTAATTTATCACCATCTCTTTTTGATAATTTGCCGTTTCCAACCGGCTTCAAAATCAAAGGCAAATGTGCAAATTCTGGAGCATCCCAACCAAAAGCTCTATATAATAAAACGTGTAATGGCATAGAAGGCAACCATTCTTCACCACGAATAACGTGTGAAGTTTCCATCAAATGATCATCCACAATATTCGCTAAATGATACGTTGGCATTCCGTCACTTTTAAACAAAACTTTATCATCAAGTAGATTTGTTTCAAACTTAACATCACCACGAATGATATCTTTTAAATGTAAAGTTTCATCCACCGGAGTTTTAAAACGGATTACATAATGCTCTCCATTTGCAATTCTTTTAGCAGTTTCTTCGGAAGAAATTACTAAGGAGGTATCTAGTTTTTCACGATTATGATGATTATAAATAAATGTTTTTCCTTCTGCTTCATGTTGTTTTCTATGAGTATCCAAAGCTTCAGGAGTATCAAATGCATAATACGCCCAACTAGAATTGATCAGTTGATCAGCATATTTTTGGTACAAATCTTTACGATCACTTTGTCTGTACGGACCAAATTTTTCGTTTTTTCCAACCGTTTCCTCAGGAGCAATTCCTAACCATTCCAAAGCTTCCATAATGTAGGCTTCAGCTCCAGGAACAAAACGAGTCTGATCAGTATCTTCAATTCTCAGATAAAACACGCCATTGTTTTTCTTGGCAAATAAATAATTAAATAGGGCAGTACGAACTCCGCCAATATGTAATGGTCCTGTTGGACTTGGTGCAAAACGCACACGAACTTGCTTTGACATTTGTATAAATTTTGATGCAAAGATACAACTCTGAATTAGAAAATTAGAAAATGTGTATAATGAGATAATGTCTTGTTTGTAGCTTAATTGACTAATTTTCTAATTAAAATTACTACTTTTATTGGTTATAAATTAAACAGATTCATTTTGAAAACAACGTCTGCCATATATCAAAAGCTGGAAGCTTTTATTAAAAAATATTATACGAATGAATTGATAAGAGGAATACTTCTTTTTACCGGTTTTGGACTTTTGTATTTTTTGTTTACGCTTTTTATTGAGTATTTCCTTTGGTTAAAACCTCTCGGAAGAACACTTTTATTTTGGCTTTTTATCGGAGTTGAAGTTTTCCTTTTGTTTCGTTTTATATTGTTTCCAATTTTTAAGTTATTCAAACTTCAAAAAGGAATCGATTACAATCAGGCTTCTACTATTATTGGAAATCATTTTACAGAAGTAAGTGATAAACTAACAAACTTTTTACAGCTTTCGGCTTCTGAGAATTCAGCAGAAAGTTCAGAGTTGATGTTGGCTTCGATAGAGCAAAAAGCAAATTCATTGCAGCCAATTCCGTTTGGAAATGCTATTAATTTTAATTCAAACAGAAAGTATTTACCATTAGCGCTTATTCCAATTTTACTTTTTGTAGTGTTTTATATTTCAGGAAACAGCAATATTATTTCTCAAAGTTTAAATAGAGTAGTGCATTTTAATGCTACATTTTTACCTCCGGCACCTTTCAAATTTGTGGTGCTAAATCAAAATTTGCAAACAGAACAAAATAAAGATTTCGTCGTTAAAATGGAATCTGTTGGAAACATTGTTCCCGAAAATGTCATGATTCACATTGGTGATGAAAGTTATTTTATGGAATCATCCCAGCCAGGAAAGTTCGAATTCAAGATTGAAAAACCGGTAGAAAATGTTTCTTTTTCTTTTGAAGGAAATTCAGTTTCATCTCAGGAATATGAATTAAAAGTAATCACGGTTCCATCAATTGCTAACTTCGAAATGGTTTTAAATTTTCCTTCTTACTTAAAAAGGAAATCCGAAACTATTCAGGGAACTGGAAATGCAATCGTTCCTGAAGGTACTTTGGTAACCTGGAAAATGAATACACAGTCGACTCAGGAGATTGTTTGGAAGGATGAAAATGCAACTTTGAAGTTTAATAAAGCTGCAAATGAGTTTAAATTAAGTAAAAACATAGGTCAAAATACAGAATATCAAATTCTTACTTCTAATAATAAGGTTAAAAACTACGAGAAATTAGATTATCAGTTGTCTGTTATCAAAGATCAGCACCCAACAATCACAGTTTCTCCTGCTCCAGATAGTTTGAAACTGGATAAGAATTATGTTTTAGGAAGACTGGGCGACGATTACGGTTTATCAAAATTACAGATTGTTTACTACGAACGTAACAAACCACAAATGGCAAAGCGTGGAACGATTCCGGTAAAGCAAGCTGTGTTCGATCAGTTCGTTTTTTCTTTCCCGAGTAATTTACCAGTAGAAGAAGGAATATCTTATGGATACTATTTTGAGGTTTTTGATAACGACGCTCTACATCATTTTAAGAGTACAAAGTCTTCTGTTTTTTCAGACAGAGTTTCTACAACAGATGAAATTCATGATATGGAATTACAACAGCAAAATCAAAACATTAATAGTTTGGCAAAATCACTAAAGAACCAAACCAAGCAATTTTCTGAAATGGATAAGATCCAGAACACAGGAAAAGAAAAAGATAATTTAGAATTTAAAGATCAGCAAAAGATCAATGATTTTATCAAACGTCAAAAACAACAAGACGAATTGATGAAACAATTTGCTGAGAAAATGAATAAGAATTTAGATAAATTCAAAGAGGATAAAAAGGATAAAACTGCAGAAGATTTACAAAAGCGTTTGGATAATGCAGACAAAGATTTAGAGAAAAATCAAAAATTATTAGACGAACTGAAGAATCTAAATGATAAATTAAATAGCGAAGAGTTGTTTGATAAAATGGAAAAGTTCAAACAAATCAGTAAAAATCAATCCAGAAATTTAGAACAATTAGTTGAATTGACCAAACGTTTTTATGTAGAAAAGAAAGCAGGACAGGTTGCTGAGAAATTAAATAAACTGGCAGAAAAACAGGAACAGCTTTCTAATAAAGAAAAAGAAAACACTCAGGACAAGCAGGAAGAAATTAATAAAGCTTTTGATAAAATTCAGGAAGATTTAAAAGACTTAAAAGAGGAAAACAAAACATTAAAATCTCCTTTGGATATTCCTTCTGATGCATCAAAAGAAAAAGATTTGAAAGATGATTTGCAGAAAGCATCAGAAGAATTGAACAAAAAGAATTCATCTTCGGCTAAGCCAAAACAGAAAAGTGCAGCAAAGAAAATGAAGAGTATGGCTCAACAAATGGACTCGAGTATGGAAGGTGGAGAACAAGAACAACTGGAAGAAGATGTAGCAATGCTTCGTCAGATTCTGGATAATCTTCTGGCTTATTCATTATCTCAGGAAAATGTAATGAAACAATTTAAATCCATGAAACTTGGTTCTTCTATATATACGAAGAACATTAAAGTACAACAGAATTTAAAACAACAATTTAAACATGTCGATGATAGTTTGTTTGCTTTGTCTTTACGTAACCCAAAAGTAGCAGAAGATGTAACTAAGGAAATTGGAAATGTACAATATAATGTAGACAAGGCAATTGAATCTTTGACAGACGTTCAGGTTCCAAAAGGAGTTTCTCACCAACAATATGCTGTTTCATCTGCTAATAAATTAGCTGACTTTTTGAGTGATTTATTAAATAACATGCAAATGTCTATGTCTAAACCAGGAGCTGGAAAACCAAAACCAGGACAAGGACAAGGAATGCAATTACCGGATATTATTCAAAAGCAAAAAGGTCTTGCCGATAAAATGAAAGACGGAATGAAACCGGGTGATAAACCAGGAGATAAACCGGGACAAGGTCAGGGTCAAAAACCAGGACAAGGAAAAAGCAGTCAGGGCAAAGATGGAAAAGATGGCCAGGGAAATAGTGGTAATAATGGCTCTTCTGGAAAAGACGGTAAAAATGGAAAAGGAGAAAAAGAAAGAAAAGAGGGTGATAATGGAGAAGGGGACGCTGAAAAAATAATGGAGATTTACAAAGAGCAAGTTAAACTTCGTGAAGAGTTGCAAAAAGAGTTAGCTAAAAAAGGATTAGATTCTCAGGGAAGATCTGTTATTGAACAAATGAAACAATCTGAAAAGCAACTTTTGAATAAAGGATTTAAGAATGAGAACCTGCAAAGAATATTAAATATTCAACAAGAATTATTAAAATTAAATAATGCAGTTCAGCAACAAGGTCAGGATACGAAGCGTCAATCTGAAACAAACAAGGCTGAATTCACTAATAGAAGTAATGCGTTGCCAAGCTCATTATTGGATTATTTAAATAGTGTAGAGATTTTAAATAGACAATCGCTACCTTTGCGCTCAAATTTTAACCAAAAGGTTCAAGAATATTTTAATACCAAATGATCAATTTTAATTACGAAACAGATTTTAATTTAGAAAACGAAAAAGTCTTTACTGATTGGTTGAGTGCTGTAATTGTTTCTGAAAAGAAAAACGAAGGAGAGATAAATTACATTTTTTGTGATGATGAATATCTTCATAAGATAAATGTTGAATATCTGGATCACGATACATTAACGGATATCATCAGTTTTGATTATACAGTTGGAAACGAATTGAACGGTGATATTTTTATTTCTGTAGAAAGAGTAGAAGACAACGCAAAGGATTTTAATGTTTCCTTTGATGAAGAATTGAAACGAGTTTTAGCTCATGGTATATTACATTATTGTGGATACAAAGATAAAACAGATGAAGATGCAGAGTTAATGCGTTTGAAAGAAGATGAAAAAATAGCGATGTTCCACGTGGAACTATAACTTAAACTTCTTTTTTTTAGATCTGAATTAATGTTCCACGTGAAACAAAATTCTAAATTTTATATAAAACAGTTAAACGTTCCACGTGGAACGTTTTTTAAGTTTTAGGTTTTAATGAAATTTGTTCCACGTGGAACATGAAAATTTTGTTTCAAGTTTAAGTATTAATTAGTTCGTTGTTCCACGTGAAACAGTTTAAATAAAAAATTTAAATTCGAAGTTAGTAAATCAGAAAGTAATAAATGTTTTACGTGAAAGATATCTCAGAGTAACTTGAAAAATGAAAAAAGAATAACCGGAAACGAAATGTATGTTTCACGTGGAACATAGTTCAGGAATAAATTTGATACCTGAAACAAAAAGAAAGAATGTTAATTCTGAGAACTGACTTAAACGGTTTCCAGAGAATAATAAAACAAATGTTTTTAGAAGAATACGATGTTATTGTGGTTGGTGCTGGCCACGCAGGATCTGAAGCTGCAGCTGCGGCTGCGAACCTGGGATCAAAAACTTTATTGGTAACAATGAGTTTGCAGAACATCGCACAGATGTCTTGTAATCCTGCAATGGGCGGAATCGCAAAAGGGCAAATCGTTCGAGAGATCGATGCGCTTGGAGGTTACTCCGGAATTGTTTCAGACAGAACTGCGATTCAGTTTAAGATGTTGAATAAATCAAAAGGACCTGCAATGTGGTCGCCCAGAGTTCAAAGTGACCGAATGCGTTTTGCTGAAGAATGGAGAATGATGTTGGAAGGAACTCCAAATTTGGATTTCTACCAAGAGATGGTGAAAGGTTTGATTATCGAGAACGGAAAGATAAAAGGAATCAGAACTTCGCTTGGAGTTGAGATTCGATCTAAATCTGTTGTGTTGACAAACGGAACTTTTTTGAATGGATTGATTCATATTGGGGATAAACAATTTGGTGGAGGTAGAGCGGGCGAAAGTGCCGCTTTCGGAATTACCGAAGATTTGGTTGCTGTAGGTTTTGAATCTGGAAGAATGAAAACAGGAACGCCGCCGAGAGTCGATGGGCGATCTTTGGATTATTCTAAAATGAACGAAGAAAAAGGAGATGCGAAACCGGATAAGTTTTCGTATTCTGATTTGACCGTTCCATTGACCGAACAAAGATCTTGTCACATGACGTATACATCTTTGGATGTTCACGATATTTTGAGATCAGGTTTTGATCGCTCGCCAATGTTCAACGGAAGAATAAAAAGTATCGGTCCGAGATATTGTCCTTCTATTGAAGATAAGATAAATCGTTTTGCAGATAAAGAAAGACATCAATTATTTGTGGAACCGGAAGGATGGAAAACTTGTGAAGTTTATGTAAACGGATTTTCAACTTCGCTTCCCGAAGATATTCAATTTAAAGCATTGCGTTCTGTTGCTGGTTTTGAGAAAGTAAAATTTCTTCGTCCGGGTTATGCAATCGAATATGATTATTTTCCGCCAACACAATTGAAACATACTTTGGAAACAAAGTTAGTTGAAGGATTATATTTTGCCGGACAAATAAACGGAACAACAGGATATGAAGAAGCAGCTTCACAAGGTTTAATGGCCGGAATAAATGCGCATTTGAAAGTGCATGAAAAAGCACCGTTAATTTTAAAACGAGATGAAGCCTATATCGGAGTTTTGATTGACGATTTAATTACGAAAGGAACGGAAGAACCATATCGTATGTTTACATCAAGAGCAGAATACAGAACTTTGTTGCGACAAGATAATGCCGATTTCAGATTGACTCCAATCTCACATGAAATTGGTTTAGCTTCTGAAGCTCGTTTGCGCAGAATGGAACGTAAATTAAATGAGTCTGAAAAGATGGTTCAGTTCTTTAAAGAAACAAGTGTTTCAGTAGCAGAAACGAATCCGATTTTGGAAGCGAAAGAAAGTGCACCAATTTCTCAGGGAGATAAAATGTTTAAAGTTTTCTCACGTCCGCAATTAGATTTGGAGGATATGATGAAATTTGAAAAAGTGAAAGCTTACGCTGAAGAAAATGATCTTGATCAGGAAATTTTAGAGCAAGCCGAAATTCAGGTTAAATATTCTGGATATATCGAAAAGGAAAGAAATAATGCAGATAAACTTACTCGTTTAGAAGAAGTAAAAATCCCCGAGAATTTCGATTACAATAAAATTAAATCGATGTCAATCGAAGCGAAACAAAAATTAAGTAAAATTCGTCCAGTAACAATTTCACAGGCATCAAGAATTAGCGGAGTTTCTCCAAGTGATATTTCTGTGCTTTTGATTTATATGGGTAGATAAAATTTTGTTACAAGTTTTGTTGCAATGTGAAACTTAACACCTGAAACCTGAAACAAATTTAAAATTGTTCCACGTGAAACATATTCTCAAATTTATGAAAATAGTTGAAAAAGAAATTTTATCTTTTGAAGAAAAAGAAGTTTTACGTGAGATTTGAATGTGGAATATCCGGGAAGATTGATATATAAAACAGCGGAAGATTTTGATATTTATTTAAACGGACTTTTAAATACAAAACATTATTTGCTGCTTGATGATGAAAATAAAATTAATGGTTGGGCTTACACTTTTTTAAGAGAAAATGAAGATTGGTTTGGATTAATTTTAAATCATAATTTTCAGGAAAAAGGAAATGGTTCACTTTTGATTGATTTGATTAAAAGTAAAAATAATAGTTTGAATGGATGGGTAAATGATGGTGAAAAAGAAGTAAAACAAAATGGATCATTTTATACATCTCCGATGCAGTTTTATCTCAAAAAAGGTTTTACAATTATTCCGGAAATAAGAATTGAAAATGAAAAATTATCAGCTGTAAAAATTAATTGGAAAGCTGAAAAGAAAATATAAATATTAAAAAAAGACAAACCCTAAAAGTGAAATTTTACTTTTAGGGTTTACTATGAAATTAAACCAAAATACCTATAATTTAAAAATGGACGTTTTAAACAAAAAACATTTTCTGACTGTAAAAGATCATTCAGTTTCAAAAGAAATTTTCGATTTGTATTATGATGAAAATCTGGATATGCTAATTACATCTCCCCAACCGGATTTAGAAAATCTGGGAAGATATTACGAAAGCGAAGATTATATTTCGCATACAGATAACAAACGTTCCGTTTTTGAAAAAGCGTATCATTTTGTAAAAAATATTGCTTTAAAAAATAAACTGAATCTGATTAATTCAGAACAAGTTCAAAAAGGAAAAATTTTGGACATTGGTGCCGGAACCGGAGATTTTTTATTAACGGCAAAAAATGATGGCTGGCAAACTGTTGGAGTAGAACCAAGCGTAAGAGCAAAAGAAATTGCAAAAGGAAAAGGAATTTCATTTGTAGAAGAAATCAGCGAATTGGAAAATAATTCTTTTGATGTAATTACGATGTGGCATGTTTTGGAACACGTTCCAAATTTAGAATTACAAATCCAGGAATTGAAGCGTTTATTAAAGCCAACTGGAACATTAATTGTTGCGGTTCCAAATTTCAAATCGTTCGACGCAAAACATTACGGAGAATTTTGGGCAGCTTTTGATGTACCGATTCATTTTTGGCATTTCTCGAAAAAAGCGATAAAATCGCTGTTCGAAAAAGTAGACATGAAATTGGAAAAAGTACTTCCGATGAAATTTGATTCTTTTTATGTGAGTCTTTTGTCAGAAAAGTATAAAACCGGAAAAATGAATTTTATTCGTGCTTTTTTTATTGGTTTACGATCAAATTTAAAAGCGTCTTCAACAAAAGAGTATTCATCTCACATTTATGTCTTAAAAAACAGCTAAAACGCAAAATAAGCGTATTTACGGTATTTTTTTAAGTAAAACGAGGGTTTGTGTTGTCTTTTTCAAGAAAACAGCTCTAATAAAAGATATGAAAGTCACTTTTAATAGTGATATCTTATCATTGATTTTTAGTCCATAAATAAAACTAATATGATAAAATTATAGCATTTTTTGAACTTTATGTCGATGCTATTTATTTTTTTATATTTTTGTCTTTCATACATAAAAAATAGAAAATTCAGAAAATGAAAAAAGCATTAGTAATTATCGCGCTTTCGGTTTTAGTTGTTTCATGTAATAAAACAGCTGAAGTAAAGGAAGTAAAAACAGCTTACGTAGATACTTCGGTTTTGATGAAAGAGTACACTGAAGCAAAAGACCTTGAAGCAAAATACAAAGCACAATCAGAAGAAAAAGGAAGACAACTGCAAGCTGAGATAAATCGTTTCAAACAAGATGCTGCTAATTTTCAAAGTCAGGCACAGGCTAACGGTCAGGCTTGGGCACAACAAAGAGGTGCTGAATTACAAAAGAGAGAACAACAATTGGGTTATGCTCAACAACAATTAGCTCAGCAACTGCAACAAGAAAGCGGAGTTGAAATGGATTCTCTTGTAAGCGGTGTGAAAAAATTCATAAAAGATTACGGCAAGAAAAACGGATATTCTTATATCTACGGTACAGGTGATGCTGCAACTGTTTTGTATGCTGAAGATAAATATGACATTACAAAAGAAATTATCAAAGCTTTGAACGATAAATACAAGGCTGAGCCAAAAGCAGATGACAAAGCTGCAACTAAAGAAGAGGCTAAGAAATAACAACCAAAATAACTAACTATTTTAAAACCTAAATCTATTAACAGATTTAGGTTTTTTTATTTTATAAAAATGCAATACTTTTAGTTTTCAATATACGCCAGATGCAAAACGTTTCAGAAGCAGCAGCTTACACTTTACAATTCATCAATCAAACGCAAAAATCGATATTCCTGACGGGTAAAGCCGGAACGGGAAAGACTACGCTTTTGCGCGAAATAATAGCCACGACACACAAAAATACTGTAGTTGTGGCACCAACCGGTATTGCGGCCTTAAATGCCGGTGGTGTTACCATTCATTCTATGTTTCAGCTGCCATTTTCGGCCTTTATTCCGTCTCATGAAGCAAATCCGCAGTTTACTGATACTGTGAAATTTGAGAATAAAGAGTCTTTACGCAGGCATTTCAAAATGAACAATGTGAAGCGAAATGTAATCAAAAACATGGAGTTGCTAATTATTGATGAAGTCAGTATGTTACGTGCTGATTTACTGGATGCAATAGATTTTATGATGCAGACTGTTTGCAGAAATTCACACGCTTTTGGTGGAGTTCAGGTGCTATTTATTGGCGATTTATTGCAGTTACCTCCCGTAATTAGGGATGAAGAATGGCGAACTTTGCGCAATTATTACAAAGGAAAATTCTTTTTTCATTCGCATGTAATTCAGCAAAACCCGCCGCTTTATATTGAATTATCTAAGATTTATCGCCAAACGGATGATTCTTTTATCTCGGTTTTGAATAATTTGAGGAATAATCAGATTTCTCCACAGGATGTTGAGTTTTTAAACCAATATGTGAAGCCCGATTTTGATTTAAAAAATAATCCTGGTTATATTACTTTAACAACGCATAATGCAAAAGCAGATTCTATCAATGAACAGTCAATAAATGATTTAGCAGGAAATGAATACTCTTATCTACCATTTATTGTTAGTGATTTTCCTGAAAAAATATTTCCTGTTGAAGAAAATCTGAAACTGAAAGTAGGTGCACAGGTAATGTTTGTAAAAAACGATTTATCGTTTGAAAAGCGCTATTTCAATGGAAAAATGGGTGTCATCAAATCACTTTCTCCGGAAGAAATCTTTGTCCATTTTCCTGAAGAGAATAAAACCATCGAAGTTGAAAAATATGAATGGAAAAATATCCGTTATAAAGTAAACGAACTTACAAAAGAGATTGAAGAGGAGGTTTTAGGCACTTTTGCACATTATCCTCTAAAATTAGCATGGGCAATTACGGTTCATAAAAGTCAGGGCTTAACTTTTGATAAAGCTGCGCTCGACGTATCACAAGTTTTTCTTCCCGGACAAGCCTATGTTGCATTATCTCGTTTGCGTTCCTTAAACGGGCTTATTTTGCTTTCTCCGATGCAGATGAATGGTATTTCTAACGATCAGGATGTAATGGATTATGCTTTGAATAAAGCAACTGAAGACATTTTAGAAAAATCATTGCATTTCGAAACCAAAAATTTTATTCATAACTATTTGATAAACAGTTTTAATTGGACAGATTTAGCCCAGGAATGGCGTAATCATCGTTTTAGTTATAATGAAAATGCTGTGGCTTCAGAAAAATCGAAACATGCAATTTGGGCTCACAAACGATTAGAAACGATCGATCAACTTATAGATCCTGCCCAGAAATTCATTAATCAGCTTAACAAAATTTTCAATAAAGAAACGGTAGATTTATTTTTTGTCAAAGAAAGGGTAGAGGCGGCTTACGATTATTTCTTTAAGCCTATGGACAAATTGGTGACTGATATTTTACAAAAAATGGCTGAAATTCAAAAGTTTAAAAAAGTAAAAGAATTTTATGAAGAACTAGCTTTTTTGGACGATTTACAGACTAAAGCTGTTTTACGCTTGATGAAAGCTAAATTATTGATTGAAATTGTTGTTACCGGCGAAACCATCTGTAAAGAAAAGCTAACATCATCGGCTATAAAAAACTTTAAATCAAATAAGCTTGAGAAGATCCGCGAAGAGTATAAAATGACCAATACTGACATTTTTAAGGCAGATGAGCCAGTAATTCGTTACTCATCAAAAAAACTTGATAAAAACGAGTCTAAAACAGCCAAAAAAACTACGGTGGAGGAAACTTACGACTTATGGATTCAAAAGCATTCTGTTCAGGATATAGCCCGTTTACGTACGCTCACAGTTCAAACTGTCGAAACGCATTTGATTAAACTGATTCAGGCAAAAAAAATAGAGATTTCTGATGTTCTGCCTTATGACAAGATTTTAGCTTTACGTGAAGCTTTTGAATTTTATCAGGAGGAATCCTTAAACGGACTCAAGGAAAAACACGGAGATGAATTTACGTGGGATGAATTAAAAATGTTTAAAGCCAGTATTAATTAAGTATCTTTAAAATTAATGTTCCACGTAAAACATCTACAATTCAGATTATGAAAAAGATAAAAATTATATGTCTGTTTCTATCAGTACTTACAATTAATTTAGTTAAAAGTCAGGATTTGAAACCGGAATATCAAAAGTTTATTAAAGTCTTTATTTCGAATGTAAAAAATGATAAAAAGCAAACTGTTGCTGCTATGATTTCGTACCCGTTCAAAAGAGAATATCCAATTCCGGAAATTAAAAGTAAAGAAGAGTTTGTAAAACGATATTCTGAAATTTTTGATGCGACTTTGAAGAATGAAATCATAAAATCGGATCCTGCTAAAGACTGGTCTGAAATGGGCTGGAGAGGTATTATGCTCAATCAGGGTACAATATGGATTGATACTGACGGTCGCCTGATTTCGATAAATTATCAGTCCAAATTCGAAAAGGATCTTAAAAGTAATATAATTTCTAAAGAGAAAACGAAATTACATTCTTCTATTGCTAAGTTTAAAGCGCCTGAATGTATATTAGAAACCAGTAAATTCAGGATTAGAATAGATGATTTAGGAGATAATAACTATCGTTATGCTTCCTGGTCTTTAAAAAAGAAAATGACTGAAGAACCTGATCTGGTGATTTCTAAAGGAAAAGTGATTTTGGATGGAAATGGTGGAAATCATCGATTTGAATTTAAAAAAGGACAATATATTTACGAATGTCATATATCGCCTCTACGAGAAAATGGCACTGCTCCGGCAGGTTTGACTATTTACCAAAACAAAAAAATAATTCTTTCTCAGGACGCTGAAATTGTTCCACGTTAAACAAAAAATCCTATTCGTTCAGAATAGGATTTTTTATATATTAAAAAGAGGCTCTAATTTCGTCTAATTCTTTTTTCTGTTGTAATAGTTTGAGCTCCAGTTTATCAATTTCAAGTTTTTGCTTAGTTGACTTTATTTTTAATTTCTGAATTTCTTCTTCAGAATTTTTGCTGCTTGCAATTTGACTGTCAGTTTTTTGATTTGCAGCTTTTTGTTTTTCTATTTTCTTTTGTGTTTTCTTAATAGATTTTTCTGCGCTATTAACCTCCCGCTGATGCTTCTCAATTTTTTTCTGCTCTTTATTTATTTTATTTTGATGTTCTTCCGCTGTTTTAGCTTCCTGAATCGCTTTTTCTGAAGGAACGCTGGTTTCCTGTGCAAAAAAAGATTGTGACGTCATAAGAAGGCATATAATAATAAATAGTCTAATGGTAAACTTCATAATCTTTGTAGTTCTAAAGTGAATAATAAAACAAATGAATTTTTCTCTCTAAGCTTTATAAATTTTCGATTAAAATCCAGGCGTCAGGATTTTCAGCTTTACGAATTTCTCTTTGTGCTTTTTCAGCTTCAGACATTGTAGCGTAACTTCCATATAACACAGGGAATAATCCGTGTTTATTTTCGCCAAGCATTCTGGCCTCGTAGCCATTTTTTATTAATTGGTTATATGCTTTTTTAGCGTTTTGCTCACTTCTAAAAGCCCCTGCAATAATGTGATAAGGCATTGTTTTATCAACTGCTTCTGTTTTTGAAGTATCTACAGATAGCGTTACTGCAGGTAAAGGATTTTGAATCATAAAGGTAGCTTCCTGAATTTTGTTCTGCACCTTTTTCTGAACAGTACTTTCAACAACTAGGGTTTGTGTTGCAATTTCTTGTTGATACAGCGGATAGCCAATGCTTCCTGTAATTCCCAGACCCAACACAAATATGGCCGCATATTTTAAATACGAATTTGAAGATTTTCTTTCTTCGTCAGCGTATAGAGCAGCAGGTTCTTTTTTCTCGATTCTTTGAATTTCTTTCTCGAAATTTTCTCTTTTTACCAAAGGTGAAACAAAAGGACTCAATCCAAATGAACTTGTTAAATAATTATTTTGTTGGTTTGGACTGAAAACAAAGTTGTTATCACTATTGAGACGAATTTCACCAATATTTTTTAAATGTAAAATTCCATCCTCTTCTAAGGTCTTTTTCCAATTTAAAATTTCAAAAGCAATGGCACTAACAGCAAAACCATAAGATGTTTTTTCTGAATTAGCTATATGATTTGCCAGTAAACCATCATTGTTTTTGATTTGACTGTTAAAAGAGACCATTTTCTTAGGTGGAAAAAACGAATTTGTGCTTTCATTAAGCTGTGCCGACTGTATTTCGGTTAAAAAAGCTCCGAATCCTGGAACCGTTACACACTGATAACGATATAATAACTGCGCGATGTAAGTTTCGATTTTCATAGTAACAAAGTTATAACTCCAATATAGTTATCAAAATTTTATTCACAATTTTTATTAACAATTTGTAGGTATTTGGTTTTTAAATGATTAAATATTTTTTTTCTTTTTATAATATTATAAAAAATCTTTAAAAATTTATTTTTGATTTGCATGTGAACGTATGATTATTAAATCTAATTTAATGATATTCTAATAAATACCCATTTGTAGGTATTCTTTTTCTGTCATAAATCCATAGATTTGATTATTACAAACCAAAAAAATAAAATTATGGAAAACTATGACTTAAAAGGTGTTATTGTAGAAGGGAATAAAGCAGTTATTGCTGTAGTATTGCCAGAATTAATTGATAATAAATATGAAATACATCAAATTCATAATATTTCTGATCAGGAAGGAAATAAAATTGTAATTCATTTTAGAGATTTGAAAGGAAAGCCATTATGTTCAAACAGTAATTTTGAATTATTTAAAATTGATCTAAATTCAGTAGTTAAAAATGATGCTGTAGAAATTGATTTTACTAAAGAAATTAAAGTTGCTTTTCATCATGAAAATGATGTATTTACTAGAAATTTTAAAGAAATTTTCATAGATGCCTATAAGCCTAGAAACAATCATAATCTTATAAAAGAGATTGAAATTCCGGATACGACAGGAAGAGGAACAATTCGTGAAAGTGTATAAAAAAATATTACATAAAACCATTAGTTTTCTGCTCACTTTACTTTGTATGGTGAGCATTTGCTTTGGGCAGAATAAAGTTCTCAGTACTATCGATAAGAATATTGAAAAAGGGAAATCAAAAGAAGCATTAAAACAACTTTCTCTAATAAAAACAACTGCTTTTTTACCGGAAGATTTGGGGTATTATTATTTTCTGAGAGCAAAAAGTTATAGTAAAGAAAACAACGATGTAAAAGCGATTGAAAATTATTTAACAGCTAAAAAGCAATATTTAACAGCTAATGCTGTAGAGAAAGCAATGGATATTAATCTCAATATTGCTTCATTATTAGTTAGTTACAAAGACAATACACAAAAGCACCAGTTCTATCTCAAAGAATATATGGATTATGCCGTAGCAACAAACAATGATGCTAAAATTCTTAAGGGATATGTTCAAATAGCTTCTTTAAAAATAAATACGAAAGAAGCTGAGGAAAGTTTGCTTTATTTTAGAAAGGCAATAGCTTTAAACAAAATTGTCAAGGATAAAAAACTGGAAAGTAAAATCTATAATAATCTTGCAGTTCTTTTTAGTGATGTATTATATAAACCAGATTCCAGTTTATATTATCTCCGGAAAGATAATTTGCTTTTGCATCAGGAAAAAACACCAAATCCAAACTACATTTGTTATAATTTGATGAATCAGGCTTCTAACTATTCACAGCTACATCAATATGATAAGGCAATTGCTCTATTGCATCAGGCTAATAAAATAAAACTAATTGAATACAAAAAAGTCAATAAAGAGAACATCAATAATTTTCTGTATTTGAATTACAAAGATGCTAAAGACATGGATAAGGCCTTGCTCCATTTAGAAATTGCAAATAAATATCACGACTCTCTAAATACGGAACAGCAAAATATTGCCATCAATAATTTTGATACCAAATACAAAACTCAGGAAAAAGAACTCGAAAATCTTGAATTAAAAACAAACATTAAAATAAATAATATTATTTTATATCTGATTCTAAGTATTTTGATTATTGTATTGGTAATAAGTATTTTAGGGTATAAAAACATTACTAAAAAGAAAAAAATTGCTGAACAGGAAAAACTCATCGAAATACAAAAAATCGAAAAAATGCTTAAAGATCAAGAGCTTAATGAAATTGATTTAATGCTTGAAAGCCAGGAAAAGGAACGTCAAAATATAGCAAACGAATTACATGATAATTTGGGGAGTATGCTGGCCACATTAAAACTAAATTTTCAAAATCTGAAACGTCAAAATGAGGCTATGAACCAACACGAAAATAAACTTTACGATAAAACTGATGCTTTATTAGAAGAAGCATATCAAAAAGTACGCAATATTGCACACCTTAAAAATCTGGGTGTTATTGGTAGTGAGGGATTGTTGGTTGCGGTTAATAAAATGGCAGATAAAATGAGTGTTTTAGAACATTTAAAAATTAATGTTATTCCGTTTGGTCTAACAGAAAGATTAGAAAATACTATAGAAGTTACCTTATTTCGAATGATTCAGGAACTGTCCACGAACATCATAAAACATTCTGAAGCAACCGAAGTTAATATCTATTTAACCCAGGGGACACCTGCTGAAATTAATATTATTATAGAAGATAACGGTAAAGGTTTTGATCCTAAGACTATTGTGAGTAAATCGGGGATTGGTCTCAAAAATATGGAGAAAAAAGTAGAACAAATGGGCGGGACATTTACGATAGATTCAATTTTGACCAAAGGAACTTCCATCATTATAGACTTACCATTATGATCACAATAATCATTGCCGAAGACCATCAATCTCTTATTGACGGTATCAAACTTTCTTTGGAATTTGAAGATGACATTACCGTTGTAGGAGAAGCCAATGATGGGGATGAGTTAATACAATTGGTTCGTAAAAAAAGACCACTGGTTGTTATTACAGACATTCGAATGCCAAAATGTGATGGAATTTCTGCGACCAAAATTATTAAGAAAGAACTTCCCGAGATTAAGGTCATCGCTTTTAGTATGTTTGACCAGTCTGAAGCTATTCAGCAAATGAAAGAAGCAGGGGCATCAGGTTATATTATGAAAAACTCCCCGCTCAAGAAATTGATTGAAGCTATTAGAGCTGTTTTAAGCAACGAAACTTTTTTTGACGACGCTATTGTTGTAAAAGATGAATTAACTAAAGAAAACATTCTTTTAAGTACTCGTGAGAAAGAAATCCTTAGACTTATTGGCGAAGGAAAAACATCTAACGAAATTGCCGATGTACTTTTTATAAGCAAAAGCACTGTAGATACCCACCGTAAAAACATCCTCAAAAAAATGAATCTTTATGGCAAAACCGACTTAATACGTTTTGCAGTAGAACGCAAGTATGATTTTTGAGTTTTCTTTTTACTCAGCTTTCCGGTTGTAAATTAAATCAAAATAGTTTTTCCCAAAAAATCCCCATTTGTAGGGATTTTTTTGTGTGTTGTAATTTGGAATTTTGATTTAATAATCAACCAGTTAGCCGAAAAGGGGAATTAGAGTAGGCGAACCAAAAATATAGAAATTATGAAAACAATAATTACTTTAATGATATTGCTTTTTGCGATAACATTTTATGGGCAAAAACCAATAAAACATTGTTTAAAAGCTGATGGACCAGAATTAAAAGAAACGATTGATCAAATAAAATATGGAACTCCTGTGTGTATTGAAGTTTCGGGTTTGAACACTTTTTTAATGAAGACCTTTTCGACTTATATACCTATAAATTTTGATTTTTCTACAAAGGGCTTTTCGGATACCAAAATACCTGAAGCGAAAATAGATGAATCTAAAAGTCTTGTGAGTGATGGGAATAAAACGATTACGCTTGAAAATACTGTTTTTGAAAAAGCTTTTATTCAAAGGAAAATTTTAAATAAAGACAATTTAATTAATGAGTTAGAATTAAAAATGCTTGCAGATGGAAGTAATGCCATTGATAGGCAAAAAATAGAAGATTTAGAAAAAGAAATAGCAGATTTAAAACTTAAATTGAAGGAATTAGATCAGGTTATTATTAGATTAACGAAAGATAATGAAAAGCTTAAACGACAATATGATTCAATATTTAATATTGTTGTTCAGTCACAAAAATTCAAAGAGGAGTTTGCTAAATTCCAAAATCATTTTTTAAATATTGATAAGTATGCAACTTTAAAAAACACTCTGGTAAAACAGATACATAACGATAGTATATTTATTGGAGACACTTTGAATTTCAAGGCAAGGAGTAAATCAAGTTATAATACCACCTATGGGGTCAATACGAAGCCTTTAGAACAAAAATCAAAAATAACTGAACAATTAACAAATCTTGAAACATCTTACTTAAATTTAGTTTCAATATATCAACAGTTAAATACTTCTTATAAAAATAAAGAACTTAAACTTTCAGGAGAATTAAAAGATGGTAAGAATGTCTTAAAATTCAATAAAATTCCTGCCAGTTTTGAAACTAAATATCTATTTGAGGATGAAATGAAAAAGGTAAAAGCCATTAATGACAGTCTAATCCAATCTAAACATAGAACTAAAATTATTGAAGAATCACAAGCAGGAATTGATCTTTATGATGAAATCATGAATTGTGATTTTAATACAACCATTATTTCTGATAATGTTTATGATGACGTTGCTAAAATTAAGCCTCAATTAAAAAACAGCAAAGGGAAAGTAATGTACGAATATCGTGAGTTTAAGGTTAGTACTTATGGTAACTGGAAAGTAAACGGTAGTGCAGGATATTTTTTGAATTTCATATCTGATGATAATTATACGCTTAGGAAAAAAATTGAAACAGATAGTAATTCCAAAACGGGTGTTTCTGAGTCAAGCGGTAATGCATTAAAACATTCATTAGGCGGTTTACTTCATGCTTATTATAATTTCAAAGGGAATGTAGATGCAGGACTTTCAGTAGGATTAAGTATAAATGATAATGCAAACGCTGGATTTTATTTTGGTTTAAGTGCTTTTGTAACTGAATCAAATCGTTTGGTATTAACTTCAGGAGTTTCATTTAATAAAGTTAAAAGATTAAATACTTCGAATTTATCATACAACTCAGGTGAATACGATTTTACAAATGAATCAGATACTGAAATAAAGTACGATGAAGTCTATAAACCTGCCTTTTTTATTGGAATTACTTATAATCTATTTAAATAAAATACAGATTCTTAAATCAAAATTATCATCAAAACAGTTACAGGAATTTCTTGTAACTGTTTTTATTTGTATTTTATTTTTGAAGGAATTTACTTCTAATTCATATATTTGCCATCTTAAAACAAATCCGTTTTTTCAAATTATCCTTCCTTCTAAAATTATACAAGCCATGTCAGAACAAGATTTATTTTATTTATTAGCCTTACTAAGAGTTGAGGGTGTAGGAGATATTATGGCTAAAAAATTATTATCAAATTTTGGAAGCGCTGAAGAAATTTTCAAAACAAAATCCAATAAAATTGCAGCTATTGATGGCGTTGGATCAATATTACTAAAAAATTTAAAAGATAAATCTGTTTTTGAAAAGGCGAATCAGGAATTTGAATTCATTAAGGAAAATAATATTCAAACCTCTTTTTTTAAGGAGGATAAATATCCGGAAAGGCTGAAACATTGCATTGATGCTCCGGTTTTAATTTTTTCGGCCGGAAATATCAATTTAGAAAACAAACGAATAATAAGTATTGTGGGTACACGCCAAATAACCTCTTACGGAACGGAATTCTGTAAAAAACTGATAGAAGATTTGGCTCCGCTTGATCCTATAATTGTTAGTGGTTTTGCGTATGGAGTTGATATCGTGGCACATCAGTTAGCGATGGAAAATGAGTTACAAACTATTGGAGTTCTCGCACATGGGTTAAATCAAATTTACCCAAAAACGCATAAAAAATACATGGCAAAGATGGAACAAAATGGTGGTTTCATTACCGAATTTTGGAGCTCTACCAATCCTGATAAAGAAAATTTTGTCCGACGCAATCGAATAGTTGCAGGTATGAGCGAAGCAACAATCGTTATTGAGTCTGCTGATAGGGGTGGTTCCCTTATCACAGCGAATCTGGCCAATGACTACAATAGGGATGTTTTTGCCGTTCCTGGCCGTGTCACAGATAAATATAGTCAGGGCTGCAATCAATTGATTAAAACACAAAAAGCAAACGTGCTGACTAATGCTGCCGATTTGGTTTATATGCTCAACTGGGATATCGAAAAGAAGTCAAAACCGGTACAAAAACAATTGTTTGTAGATTTAGAATCAGACGAGCAAAAAATTTACGATTACCTGCTTAAAAATGGAAAGGAATTGTTGGATATAATTGCACTTCACTGTGAATTTCCAATCTATAAAATTTCAGGGATGTTATTGAATATGGAACTAAAAGGCGTTATTAGACCTTTGCCAGGAAAGTTGTTTGAGGCGATTTGATTTTAAATAATCATAATTTATTTATGTGACTTGAAAACATTTGTAAAAAACAGGGCTATTGACAGAAGAGAAAAAATTGCATTCACTATAAAATTTTCTAAAAATACTAATGTGAGGATAATAATCTCGAAATGAGCAATAGAAAGATAATAGTTAGTCTTTCGCCGAATAAGGAAAATGATCAAATATCCAATGATAAAAAGAATTTGAGAAAGGGTAAAAATTAATGAAGTGAAGAAAATCTGATTGGATATATCATATGCCCATCCCACGGTTTTATTTATTCCATAAGATTGCTCATATTCAAACAGATAAGCCAGTATAAAGCCAAATCCGAAAAGCAATATTAAGAGAAAAAACAGGTATTTTGTAAATATTTTTTTCAGCATTTTGCTTAATAAATTTGACCCAATGAGTTAAAATTTTCAATATAACCCAACAAGTTTTCACAATCCTGCCGGGTTTTAATATTTTAATTATTTTTCAAATCCCAGTACTTCACGAACTCTTTTCAAAACGCCATCAGCGACAACAGAAGCTTTTGCGGCGCCTTTTTTCAAAAGAGCATCAACTTCTTCCAGATTGTTAATGTAGTAATTGTATTTTTCTCTTTCTGTTTTAAATTTTTCAGCAATCAATTCAAAAAGAGCCTGTTTTGCATGTCCATAACCGTAATTTCCTCCTAGATAATTGGCTCTCATTTCGGCTATTTGAGTTTCATTTGCCAATAAAGAATAAATAGCAAACGCATTGCAGGTATCCGGATTTTTAGGATCTTCCAGCGGAGTACTGTCAGTTTCGATACTCATAATTTGTTTACGCAAAACTTTATCATCAAGGAAAATATTGATAATATTGTTAGCAGATTTACTCATTTTACCACCATTTGTTCCCGGAATCAATTTGCCTTCTTCCTGAATTATAGCTTCTGGCAGTACAAATGTTTCTCCCATTTGACGATTAAAGCTTGAAGCGACATCACGCGTGATTTCTATGTGTTGTTTTTGATCTTTTCCAACTGGAACAAATTCAGCATCATATAATAAAATATCTGCAGCCATTAACATCGGGTAGGTAAAAAGCCCGGCATTGACATCACTTAAACGATCAGATTTATCTTTAAATGAATGTGCTAAAGTCAAACGCTGGTATGGAAAAAAGCAGCTTAAATACCAGGTCAATTCAGCTGTCTGCGCCACATCAGATTGTCTGTAAAATGTAACTTTATCGGGATTTAAACCACATGCAAGCCATGCTGCAGCAGTACTATAGGTGTTTTCTCTTAATGTTTTTCCGTCTTTTATTTGAGTAATCGAATGTAAATCGGCTATAAACAAATAAGATTCGTTTGCCGGATTATTTGATAATTCGATTGCGGGAATAATCGCTCCCAATAAATTGCCTAAGTGTGGGGTTCCGGTACTCTGAACACCGGTAAGTATTTTTGCCATTCTGGTTGTTATTTCTAATTGCAAAGTTCGCAAACTTTTTTGCAATGGATGCAAGGTTTATTTTTTTCTTCTGCAAAAATTAAAAAAGTTTTCTAAAAGTTCTCTGAGATTTCAGCTTTTATTTTCAGAAAAATTTAAATATTCTAAAAATCTAATGGTCTAAAATCTAAATTTACATCGGTTTTCTTACATTTGAAGCTATGAAAGGAATTAAAATTGTTTTTTGGATTATTTGGCGTATTTGGTTTTACATTGTAATGGCGATTCCAATATTAATCATGTTGCCGTTTTTACTGGCTTCAATTATAACTGAAAAAGGTTATCGCTATTTCTTTAAAATGGCTCGTATTTGGGCAAAGTTCATTCTTTTTTGGATGGGTTTTTATTATAAAATTGAACGTCTTCAAAAGCTTGAAAAAGGAAAAAGCTATATGATTGTAGCCAATCATACTTCAATGACAGACATTATGCTGATGTTAGCAGTGGTAAGGAATCCATTCGTTTTTGTTGGTAAAAAAGAGTTGGCCAAGATACCGTTATTTGGGTTTTTCTATAAAAGAACCTGTATTTTAGTCGATAGAAATTCTTCAAAAAGCAAAAATGAAGTTTTCAAAAGAGCTCAGGACAGATTGAATCAGGGACTGAGTATTTGTATTTTTCCCGAGGGAGGGGTTCCTGACGATGAATCAATTTTACTCGATGAGTTTAAAGATGGAGCCTTTCGATTAGCAATAGACCATCAAATTCCAATTGTGCCAATTGTTTTTGCCGATAACAAAGAACGGTTTTCTTATACTTTTTTAAGTGGAAGTCCCGGAAAAATGAGAGTCAAAATACTTCCTTTTATCGAAACAAAATGTTTAACAAGTGACAATAGAAAAGACCTGAGGGATCAGACCAGACAATTGATTTATAAAGGTTTACTTGAATTTAAGAAAGAAGAATTTAAATAAATTAATAAACCCGACAAAATTTTTAGTTTCTGTCGGGTTTTCTTTTTGAATTAAAACCCCTTTTATATTCAAAAATTTTATCTGTAAATTTATTTCTAAGAAATAAAGCGTATGTCTTTTTAATTTTAGGAATGTTTTTCTTTTTCGATTACAAATATTGACCGATTTTTAGATGATTAAAATCTACTTAAAAATCGATAAAAATCTTCAAAATAATAAAAACCCGTTAGTAACCAAAACAAAAAAACTAACGGATTTTTATTGAAATAACCAACCCAATTTATTCTAAAAAGTTTCGAAATTATTTTAACAAAGACCATTCGAAATTGTACGTTACTAATAAGATGGTAAAATTTATAAAAGGTTGCGTCTTTAGTTTTATTTTTAAATAAAAAACCCGACAAATTAAATTTGTCGGGTTTTATAAGGTATGTAATTTGCAGATTTTTAAAGATTAAGCGTTAGCAGATTCTTTAATATGTGCTTTAATTTTTATTTCTAATTCATCAGCTAATTCAGGATTGTCTTTGATTAATGATTTAACAGCATCGCGTCCTTGTCCTAATTTTGTTTCTCCATAACTAAACCATGATCCCGCTTTTTTAACTATTTCGAATTCTACCGCCAAGTCTAAAATTTCTCCTGTTTTAGAAACTCCTTCCCCATACATGATGTCGAATTCTGCAGTCTTAAAAGGCGGAGCCACTTTATTTTTTACAATCTTAACTTTCGTTCTGTTTCCAATAACATTTTCTCCATCTTTTATTTGTGAAGAACGGCGAATATCTAAACGTACAGAAGCGTAAAATTTCAATGCATTACCACCAGTTGTAGTTTCAGGGTTACCAAACATAACACCAATTTTTTCCCTTAATTGGTTAATAAAGAATACAGTACAGTTTGTCTTACTGATAGTCCCGGTAAGTTTTCTTAAAGCCTGAGACATCAAACGTGCGTGAAGACCCATTTTAGAATCTCCCATTTCACCTTCAATTTCACTTTTTGGAGTTAAGGCTGCAACAGAGTCAATTACCACTATATCAATTGCTCCTGAACGAATAAGGTTTTCTGCAATCTCTAGAGCCTGCTCACCATTATCTGGCTGAGAAATGATCAGGTTTTCTATATCAACACCTAATTTTTCAGCATAATTTCTGTCAAAAGCATGCTCAGCATCTATAAAAGCTGCAATTCCTCCAGCTTTTTGAGCTTCTGCAATCGCATGTAGCGTTAATGTAGTTTTACCTGAGGATTCCGGACCGTATATTTCAATTATTCTTCCTTTTGGATAACCATTTACTCCAAGTGCTAAATCAACACCCAGAGAACCTGAAGAAATTGTTTCAACTTCTACAATGGCTTTGTCGCCCATTTTCATTACGGTTCCTTTTCCGTAAGTTTTATCTAATTTGTCAAGCGTAAGTTGTAGCGCTTTTAATTTGGCATCTTTCTCTGAACTCATCTCTTTTTTTTCTTTTTCTTTCATCTAAATTTTTATAATTCTTCTCTTTCAAACATACTATCAGAAAATCAATAACCTTCTGATTTATATTTATATGGCTTGTAATTTTGTAAAAATACTTCTTTTTTTTGAAGTGGCAATCAAATACGACCTCTTAAAAAGTAAGATTTTTAAGATATAAATAAAGCCTTCAATTCTGTAGCATCTTCGGGTTTTATTTTTCCTGCTAATAATAAACTTAATTGCTTGCGACGTAATGCAGCATCAAAACGTTGTTTTTCAATTTCTGTTTCTGGTTCAATTGGTGCAACTTCTACAGGTCTGCCGGTATCATCAACAGCGACAAAAGTATATATGGCTTCGTTGGCTTTTGTTCTAAGTCCGGATTCTCGATCTTCTACCCAGACATCAATAAAAATTTCCATAGAACTTTTGAATGATCTGGACACTTTAGCTTCAACAGTTACAACACTTCCTAATGGAATTGCTCTGTTAAAAGCTACATGGTTCACAGATGCGGTAACAGTAATCCTTCGTGAATGTCTTCTTGCGGCAATACTGGCAGCACGATCCATACGGGCTAATAATTCACCTCCAAAAAGATTATTTAAAGGATTTGTTTCGCTAGGTAAAACTAAGTCGGTTAATATTGTCAAAGATTCTGAAGGATGTTTTGGATTCATTTTTTTTGATATAAAATTTAAAATAATTGCGTTGATTTAATTCAACCAATAAACAGCCATAACGGCTGGAATAAAATAGATTACAATGGTTCTTGCACCATCATAATCTTTCGCCAATCGTTGTCCGAAAAGCATCATTAACAAACAAATACAAGAAAAGATTGCGCCATAAAAACCGAATTCCCGACCGCTGTTTGTTAACAATTGTATAGCACCAACTACGCATAGAACACCCGAAATTAATTCTAAAACTAAAAGATGAAGTAAGGCTAGTGGTACTTGTTTTTTTAATATTGTTTTTGCAAAATGTTCTGTGAGCCAGCTAACATTATCTTTCCAGTAAAAAATTTTCTCATAACCTGATTGTAAAAAGGTTAAGGCTAAAAAAGCTAATAGTAAAATGGATGCAACATTATTCATATGGAAATTATTTTTTATGAATTAAACGAGTCAGTTTTATAGATAAATCAGTTAAAATTATTTTTGCATTTCCGTTTCTTTCAATGTGATACATCGCATCTGAAAGTTCTTTGAAAATATCGTGGATGTTGTTTCCGTTTACAAAAGGAGCAAAATTTTCCAGTTTAAATTTGTCCACTTTTGGTTCAATATAAACTAAAGTTGGAGTTTCATAATTCAATAAAAGAGCCTGACGAAACATTTCAATACAAAATTGAATAAATTTTTTCTGGCTTTCACGACCCAAAGCTGCAATTTCTTCACTCCATGAAATTAAATCCTGAATAGCCGCAGCATTTCCTTTTGCTCTGAACGCGGCACGAACCCAATTGACAAACCATTGTTCAAAAGGATATTCTGAGTCATCTTCTTTTAAGATAGAGATAGCTTTATTGAAATTTCCCTGAGCCTGATGTGCAATTTTTTTAGCTAAATTCGGATCTATATTTTCCTGAGAAATTAACGCTTCAGAAATTACTCTTTCAGGTAAGCCATTAAAGTGAATTACCTGACAACGAGATCGAATGGTTTGTATTATATCTTCTTCATTTTCAGAAATGAGAATAAAAATGGTCTTATCAGATGGTTCTTCCAGCAGTTTCAAAAGTTTATTTGATGCTGCAATATTCATTTTATCGGCCATCCAGATAATCATGATTTTGTACCCTCCTTCATATGATTTCAACGAAAGCGATTTTAAAACTTCCTGGGCATCTTCGACACGTATCTCACCTTGTTTGTTTTGTACACCTAAAATTTTATACCAGTCAAATAAGCCTCCATATGGCATTTCCTGAATAAAATTTCTCCAATCCTGAATGAAATCTAAACTTTTAGGCTTTGTTTTAACATCTTCAGTTGTTACTGTTGGATAGATAAAATGTAAATCGGGATGAGAAATATTTTGAAATTTTAGATTGCAGGAATCATTCCCGTTTGAATTTTCATTCCCTTTGTTATTGCATAAAATATATTGCGCATAAGCAATAGCAGTCGATAATGTGCCACTTCCTTCTGGCCCAATAAAGAGTTGTGCATGAGGAATTCTCCCAGAAGAAGCACTTTTTATTAAGTGGCTTTTGATATGATCCTGACCTAAAATTTGTGAAAATTGCATAGAGCAAAGATATAAGAAAATGAGAGAGTCAAAAAAATTATAAATTAAACTTTATTTTATTCATTTCATTTTTAATTTTGTCATTTGTTTTTAACTTAATTGTTAATTTTTAATCTCTTAAGTTTTGTTAACATTGATATTATTTCGAACAGATATTAAGAATTTTTTGTTAATAGTTTTTTGAAATCCAAGGTGAAATCGTTTTTTTTTTTAATATTTTATTCAACATTAAAGTATTTTTATTTTCTAAATCTAAATAAAAATCCTACATAAACAGGCCTTAACATAATCATGTATAATATCTGTTAAGGGTATGTTTTACTGACATAAAAGCATGATTTTAAGTTTTTTTTAAGTCTTTTTTTTAAAAAAAAAAATATTAAAGTTGCAGATTAAGTTAATTTATATATTTTTGTTTTCATCAAGAACAAACTTTTAATAAGAATCTATGAAAGGGAAAATTATTTTTTTAAGTGTATTTTTTTTATTGACTACAGGCGCTATAAACGCCCAGGCTAAAAATGCTCCTCGCAGTATCATTAGTACTACAGCTCTTATTCGTAAATATCACGATCAAAAGGAATTGAGTGGAATGCAAAAAGGAGAATTATTAGAGTTGTACATTGAGCGTATTAAAGTTTTAGTAAAAACACTTCCTTACATTGCTTTGGTTACCAAACCGGGTGTTACCATGGCAGACTTAGGTATACCAGACGATAATGAACACAAAAAATCTTTAGAAAATCAAGCTTTAGGAACTAGTGCTTTTTTAGATACTACTGTAGATTTTCAAAGAAAAATGATGCCTTATTCAGACAAGGCAAATTTAATAGCAGCAATTTTATTTTACGAAGGAACATTGAAATCTTTACATGAATTCAACGAATTGAACGAAATGTAATTTTTTTAAATATTTTTGAAACCCTTTTTAAAATGTTTACGTAAATGGATTAAATTTCATTTAGCATTTTAAAAAGGGTCTTAAAAACAGCTCGTTTTCGATGTATTCTGATTTTTTGGAAAACACGGGATGAGTTTTTATAATTTACGCATACCCAAATTTATTATTAACCCTAATACCCCCTTATCATGAAAAAATTTACTCAAATTATCTGCGTTCTTTTGACAGTTGCAAGTATGAGTGCTCAACAAGAAAAAGGAATTATGGGCTACAACAATTGGTTGAATAACTGGACCGAATTTAAGCCTAACAAAGTTGAATACGGTGAAGCCAACCAAATTTTAGCTGGAAACATTTCAACAAACACGAAACTGCTTAAGAAAAACATTTATGTTTTGCAGGGAAATGTTTATGTTACTAACAATGCTGTTTTATCAATTGAGCCGGGAACATTAATTATTGGTGATTTCGAAACAAAAGGAACGTTGGTAGTCACAAAAGGTGCATCAATTATTGCAGACGGTTTAGAGACTGACCCAATCGTATTCACTTCTAACAGAAGTCAGAAAAAAGCTGGTGACTGGGGAGGAATTGTGATTCTTGGCGATGCTCCGATTAATAAATTTGGAAATGTTGGTTCTTATAATTTAGATCTTGATCCTACAAAAACTACTTATGGTGGTGATAATGTTGCAGGAAACTCAGGGATATTAAGATTTGTAAGAATTGAATTTGCCGGTAAAAAAGTAAAAGGTTCAGGAACTTTCAATGGTCTAACACTTGCTGGTGTTGGAAATAAAACAATCTTAGAAAATGTAATGGTAAGTTATTCTGCAGGAGATTCATTTGGATTTTTTGGAGGAGATCTTAATGCTACTAAATTAGTTTCTTATAAATCTATCAATGATGATTATAAGTTTACTCAGGGAGTTCAATGTCGTTTGCATAACTCACTTGCAGTAAGATCTTCTTATTTATCAAGTAACAAAGATGGATCCCGTTGTTTAGAAGTTGCTTCATATGAGAAAAAGAGTGAAACAGATTTTACTAAAAAACAAACTTTAGTTGTAGCATCAAACATTACGATGCTTAATGATAGTGAAAATATAAATGCAGATATTCAGTCAGGTTTGGTAAAAGAAGCTGTATATATTGCTGAAAATGCTTCATTGGAAATAAAACGTAGTGTAATTTCAGGTTTTAATCCTGCAGTTTTATTAGATAGTAAAACAGAAATTAACGATGCTAACCTTAAGAAAATTAAATTTGAAGAAATGTTTTTCAACCTATGTAAAGGTAATATATTTACAGAATTCAATTCTAACAATGAAGATTTAGAGAGTTGGTATGGTAACAGCGTGTTTTTTAACGTATACTCTCAAAGTGACAACAAAGAAACTTTTATAGATATTTTTAATCCAAAAAAACCAGATTTCAGACTTCAATTAGGAAAAATTACTGCTTCAAGCGGTAATAGATAATAGATTTAGATTTTTATTTCAAACGTAAATTTTATTAATAAAGTCCCCAGACAATTTATGTATACGTCTTAAGACAGGACCCAAATAAAGATCAAATAAAATATGGCCCCAAGTATTAAAAAGTATTTTATATATACAATATTTTTGGTTTCCCCTTTATCGTTAAGTTTATATGCCCAAAGCAAAATTGAAAAACCTATAAATTCAAATGTTGCTCTTGGACAAGCTAATACGTTAAAAAATTTAAACCAAATAACGGAAATTACATCTGTAATTAATTTAGAGTATTCTAAACAGTTTATAGTAGAGCTATCCATCCCCAAGGGTAGCTTTGCTGTAGAAGCTGACGGAATTGACAAAACAAATACAGCTGTCAATTCAGAAAAAGAATCAAAAAAAATCTCATCATATTCTGTTCTTGCAAAAGATATTATTGAGAATTACAAATATGATTTTTCTGAAACTTTTATAGACATTTTGTTTTTTGAAGATATAGACTTAGCAAGAATTCGTACTATATGATGCAAAAAACTACTCTTTCTCTGATAAAAACAGTACTTTTTTTAGGAGTATTTTTCTTTACCGTTTACCATTCTAATGCGCAAGCTATAATCTCAGCCAGTAAGTCTGATTTTCTAAACATTTGTGCAGGAGAGATAGTAAACGGCAAACCCTTTAATGAGTATTATACAACCTTTACATACAGTGGTTTTCCTGCTGATGTAACTTTTTCTGTTGAGATATCGGACGAGAATGGTAATTTTTTAGCTACTCCACTCTTTGCGACTACATTAGAAGTAACAACAATATCGGCCACACAACAAAAAATTAAGTTTGCTATTCCGGTTGATTTAAAGGGATCAGATAGTTATAGTTTAAGAATAAAAAGTAATAATGGTATAAATAGTCAAAGAATCAGAAACTTTGTTAGTAACGATACTTTTTCTGTTTATTACAAAAATTATGTAGATTCATTTTCTATTAATAATCAAGCTCCTACTGCTGCTTTTTGTAGTGGTGCAAGCTTAACACTTTCTATTGACAATCCTACTCCGGCAATAAAAGAATCTTCTCCTATAAATTATTCAAACTTAAAATACATTTGGTATAAGGATGATGTTGTAATTTCAGGGCAAAGTGCTGCCAGTTTAACAGTGAATACAGGAGGTCTTTACTATGCAAAAATTGACTATGGTCCATGCTCTGATAATAACTACAGTTCTAATCGTGTTAACGTTACGAGCGTATCCGGATCAGGATCTACAACTTCTATTTCTTCAAGTTTAGGGAACCCTTTTTGTGCAAACGGAGGTAATACAATTTTAACAGCAACTTCTGGAAACAGTTATGTATGGAAAAAGGACGGTGTTGTAATAAGTGGTGTAACTAGTCGTACATATGCAACCAGTGAAGCCGGAGTTTATACTGTTGATGTTAATTTTGGAGGATGTACAGCATCTGGAAGTATTAACCTGATTAGTAATAGTTTTGATGCAAGTATTGATGTTGCTGAAGAAACAACTATCAACGAAGGTGAAACTTTAAGTGTTACTGTAACAGATGATGCTTCAAGTCCAACTTATGAATGGTATTTGAATGGTAATCTTATTGGAGGAGCAACAACTGATACTTATTTAGTCTCTTTTAGAGGAAAATATAGAGTAAAAATTTCTCAGGCAGGTGGGTGTATTTCTACAAAAGAATTTAGTTTTAAAGTTAACGGACCGCCAGGTGATGCTACAGTAATTCCTAATATTATAAAACTAAGTACATCTCCATATTGGAATATTCCAGATGAGTATAGAAATGAAAATACAAAAGTTATAATTATAAGCTCCAATGGAGAAAAGGTTCTGGACGTTGTCAATTATCAGGGTGATTGGCCACAGACAGGATTAGATATTAAAAATGTAAATCCAGTATATTACTATGTCATTAAAGGCGATGCAGGTGAAAAAAAAGGATCAATAACGGTGCTAAAATAATATGAAGAAATTTTTACTATTCTTAACTTTATTTTACGGTTCACTACAATTACTCTATTCTCAGGATACAAATGAGGGTGGAGTTGTTTCGTTTTCATTACCTATCCGAAACTCATTAAAGTTTAATAGATATTTAATCAACCCAACATTCAGTTTTGTACGTGAGCAAAACCCAATGGTAAGTTTTTATAATAAGCGACAATATGTCCAATTTGATGATGCACCTAATACTTACCTTTTTAATTATTCAGGGCGTTTAAAAGAAAATGATGGTTATGCTATAGGTTTGTTTCAGCAAAATTATGGTTTAATGACCGTTTTTGGAGGAATTGTCAATTTTGCCCATAATGTTGTTTTACAGGAAGACAGTAATTTAACTTTTGGATTAAACGTTGGTGCTTATCAAAGTGGTTTAGACAAAGGAAAAATAATATCTGATGATATATTAGACACTGATTATCCATCAAATACTTTAATTGCTGTAAATCCAGGTATTAATTACGGCACCGCTTTTCTTGATTTCGGATTGTCAATGAACAATTTATTTCTGTATAATTTTGGTTCAGGAATGGTAAAAGACGATCCTGAAAAAGCAATTCAACTGCATGCCATGTATACAGGCTATATTGACAGTTACGGCTTTTTTGATCAAAGTAAATTTTCAGGAATTGTAAAAACGGAAATTAAAAAAGACAATACAATTATTTCTGGACTTGCCATGCTTACTATGCCTCAGGGAATTTGGGCACAAGCTGGTTATAATACTTTATATGGAGTTTCCGGTGGATTAGGAGTTAACATAACAGCTAACATCGCAATTGAATACAATTATGAAAGAGGTTTAGGTAATTTCACAAATTTAGGAGCATCTCATGAATTTGTTATTGCTTACAAATTTAAAAATACAAGATACTATTATGGAGATGATGAGGAAGGTTCTTTAATAGATACTTCAAAACCAAAACCTGTAATAGCAAAAAAATCAACTCCTACTGTTACAAGAGTGGATGGTGCTACAAAGGCAAAATTAGCTGCAGAAGCAAAAGCAAAAGCTGACGCCGAAGCACAGAAAGTTAGATTAGCAGCTGCAGAAAAAATTAAGGCAGATGCTGAGGCTGCAGCAAAAGCAAAATTAGATGCGGATAATAAGGCTAAAGCCGATGCAGAAGCATTAAAAATCAGATTAGCAGCAGAAAACAAAATTAAAGCGGATGCTGAGGCAACTAAATCTAAATTATTAGCAGAAGCGAGAGCCAAAGCTGATGCAGAAGAGGCTAAGCGTAAAGCAGAAGCTAAGGCAAAAACAGAAGCTGCAGATCTACAATCTATAATAGCTGCTGATGCTAAAGCAAAAGCAGATTCAGATGCATTACAAGCGAGATTAGCTGCAGAAGCTAAAGCTAAAGCTGCAGCTGAGGCTAAAACAAAAGCAGCAAAAGATGCAGCAATTAGAGCTAAGGCCGCTGCTGATGCTAAAGCCAGAACAGCTGCACTAGCAGCAGAAAAGGAAAGATTAGCTGCTGAAGCTAAATTGAAAGTAGATGCAGAAGAGAGACAAGCAAGAATTGCAGCAGAAGCGAAAGCAAAAGCTGATGCAGAAGCATTACAGGCTAAACTTGTTGCTGAAGCCAAAGCTAAAGCCGATGCAGAAGCTCTTAAAATAAAACTTGCAGCAGAAGCGAAAGCAAAAGCTGATGCAGAAGCTCTTCAGGCAAAATTAGCTGCTGAAGCCAAAGCAAAAGCTGATGCAGAAGCGTTACAGGCGAAACTTGTTGCTGATGCCAAAGCAAAAGCTGATATGGAAGCATTACAAGCGAAATTACTTGCTGATGCAAAAGTTAAAGCAGATGCAGAAGCCACTAGTAAAGCAAAAGCAGAGGAAGAAGCAAAACAGCTAAAATTAGCGGCAGATGCCAAAGCTAAAGCCGATGCGGAAGTTCTTCAGGCAAAACTTGCAGCAGAAGCTAAAGCAAAAGCCGATGCAGAAGCACTTAAAGTGAAATTAGCGGCAGATGCCAAAGCTAAAGCCGATGCAGAAGCACTTAAAGCGAAATTAGCAGCGGATGCCAAAGCAAAAGCCGATGCAGAAGCCCTTCAGGCAAAACTTGCAGCAGAAGCCAAAGCAAAAGCCGATGCAGAAGCCCTTCAGGCAAAACTTGCAGCAGAAGCTAAAGCAAAAGCAGATGCAGAAGCCCTTCAGGCAAAATTAGCAGCAGATGCCAAAGCGAAAGCCGATGCAGAAGCCCTTCAGGCAAAACTTGCAGCAGAAGCGAAAGCAAAAGCCGATGCAGAAGCTCTTAAAGCGAAATTAGCAGCAGACGCTAAAGCAAAAGCCGATGCAGAAGCCCTTCAGGCAAAATTAGCAGCAGATGCCAAAGCGAAAGCCGATGCAGAAGCCCTTCAGGCAAAACTTGCAGCAGACGCTAAAGCAAAAGCCGATGCAGAAGCTCTTAAAGCGAAATTAGCAGCAGACGCTAAAGCAAAAGCCGATGCAGAAGCTCTTCAGGCAAAATTAGCTGCAGAAGCGAAAGCAAAAGCTGATGGAGAAGCCCTTCAGGCAAAACTAGCGGCAGAAGCTAAAGCAAAAGCCGATGCAGAAGCACTTAAAGCGAAATTAGCAGCGGATGCCAAAGCAAAAGCCGATGCAGAAGCCCTTCAGGCAAAACTTGCAGCAGAAGCGAAAGCAAAAGCCGATGCAGAAGCACTTAAAGCGAAATTAGCAGCAGATGCCAAAGCGAAAGCCGATGCAGAAGCTCTTCAGGCAAAATTAGCTGCAGAAGCGGAAGCAAAAGCAAAAGCAGATGCAGAAGCCCTTCAGGCAAAACTAGCGGCAGAAGCCAAAGCAAAAGCAGATGCAGAAGCTCTTAAAGCAAAATTAGCAGCAGACGCCAAAGCAAAAGCTGATGCAGAAGCTCTTCAGGCAAAACTAGCGGCAGATGCCAAAGCAAAAGCTGATGCAGAAGCATTAGCCGCAGCAGCTCAAAAAGATGAAACGGCTAAAGAATTGGACAACTTAACACAATTAGTTGAAAGTTCAGGGAAAGCACAGTCAGACTTAATTTCCCAATTCAATGCTACAGTTGCTAATAAGCAAAAAGACTTGAATGATATGAAGGAAGAAAACGATTTGAGTGAAAAAGGTATTTACAAAGAGCCTAAACCCTTTAAGAGTGTAAGTGCTGAAAATGCTCAGATAGAATCATTAAAAGGTCAAATAGCAGATGCTAATTTTGCTCAAAAGAATGCTATTGCTAATTTGACAAACTTATACAACGAAAGACTTAAAAAAGTTCCTAATAAAGATGATGCTTTAAATAGAGCTTATTTAGAAAAAATAAATCAATTGAAAGCAGCTCAGTTAAAAGCTGAACAAGATAATATCGCTTTAATTGCGAATTTAGAGCGTATTAAAACAGAGACAGAAATTGAGAAAAAACGTAGAATTAAACGTGCAGCATATGAAAACGATCAAGGAAGGTACGCACAAGATCTTGCCGCTCTTAAACGTATAAAAGAAACAACAAAACTGAGTAGCACGCCATTAACAGAAAGCGATTTTGACTTTGGAGAAGACCAGTCAAACATGCAAATTATTAAGAATATTAAAAATTCTGAAAGTGGTTATTATCTAATTATTGCTGTTCACAACAGCGTTGAAAAACGAGATGAATTTTTAACAAAGGCGGTTGCTGCAGGACGTTCAGATGTTAATTTCTTTTACAATGTAACTACTAGTAAATATTACATTTATTATGAAAAACATGAAGATTTATCTGAAGCGACCAAGGCACTGGAAGCAAAAGGAAATAAGCCTTACAATAGCAAAATGGCTATAGTGAAAGTTGAAAATTAATTAATAGAATTAATAAGGAATTCAATCCTTCTTAATTTTTAAGAAGGATTAACAAATAAATATTTTTAAAGCGCCCAAAGTTTATTTTCTAACGCCCCTTAGATTATGAATCAAAGCCCCAAAAAGTAAATACCATGAAAAACCCTACTACTTTTAAACCTGCAGATTTGGTTTTAGCAATCATTACTAATTTTGTATTATTTGCAGAAAATCAATTTAATGATTTAAGAATTCTTTTTTTCCACCAAAAAGGGATAAATGATTTAAGAGCAATAAAAATCAAGAGTACAGCTATTCTTGTGTTTTTGTTGTTTTTTGCTTTTAATATTGGACAAGCACAGGTAGGAACAAAATTCTCCGCCAGACTTGATGATGGAAAAGGAAATAAATACCTTAAAGTTCAGGGAGATATTAAATTAATAGGAAATACGATTCTGACTCCTAAGGGTAAAGCTTTGCCTTTTAATGATGCTGGTAATAATAATGATCTGGATGCTGTTTATGTAGATATAGATGGCGATAACAGCACAGTAAGTTCAAGTAGTGCAAATCTTTTAATTAATAACGGTTGTAAGAGAATTGTTTTTGCTGGATTGTATTGGTCTGCGATGTACCCTAATGAGGATAGTTATAAAACAGGTTCTGTTGAAGCTAGGGATTGTTTTAATTGTGGAAGTAATCCAAGAAGTGATTGGAATGAAGTGCAATTTAAAATGCCGGGTAAACCTTATGAAAAATTAATAGCAGATAAAGCGAATCCTAAAGAAGTGATTTTTAAAGGCGCGAATACTGATGATTTTAATAATGGAGTTTATGTTTGTTTTAAGGATGTAACTGCTAAATTACAAGCATTAACTGATGCAGATGGAACCTATACAGTTGGTAATATAAGAGCCACCAGAGGTATTAGACGTGGAGGAGGTGCCGGGGGTTGGACATTGGTAGTTATTTATGAAAGCCCAACGGTTTCAAGTAAGTATATTTCGGTCTTTGACGGTGCTCAAATGACGAATGTTGACAACCAAGATCGATTATTAGAAGTTGATATACCAATTAGTGGATTTAATACCTTACCTGCTCCATATTCTGTAAAAGCAAAAATTGGAGTTGCTGCATTGGATGGAGATTATAGCAAAAATGGAGATGGTTTATTATTTAAAAACGGGCTGATTCCTGCTTCACCACCTGCAGCAAAGACACCAAATAGCTCATTTACACCTATTACGAATACACTTAATCCAACCACACTTACACCGGAAACAGATTCGAATTTTTTCAATGCAACAATTACGGTAGATAACGCTCAGGTCACCAATCGAAATCCTACTAACAGAAATAATCTGGGATTTGATATCGATTATTTAGAAATTCCAAACCCAACAAACACAGTTATACCGAATGGTGCTACAGATGGTACTTTTCGAATGTTTACCAATACTACAGGAGGTGATGGTTATGCGGCTTTCTTAACTACTTTTGCCGTCGATATTATTGAGCCAAAAATAACATTAACCAAAGAAGTTTTTGATTATTCTACAACTCCGCCAACTAATATGGAAGGTAAGGATGTTACTTTAGGTAAGGAACTTAATTATGTTATTGGGTTTCAAAATCAGGGTAATGATAATGCTATCAATTTTACGATAATAGATAAGTTACCTCTTAACACTAAATTCAATTATCCGGCTGATATAATTTCCCTTCCGCCCGATATAGTTATTAGTGGTGTAACCTACAAAGTAACCCATACTTATGATGCGGCAAACCGTACTATTACATTTACTATTCCAAATCAGTTTGTTGAAAAAAATGATCCGAGATACACTATTCGATTTAAAGTTAAAGTTGTAGAATCTTGTAGCGAGATTAGTGATGTTTGTTCCAATATTGTGGCGAATAAAGCAACATCAAATTATTTTAGTGGGGAGAATCCTGAATTACGTTATGGCGATGACAGTTTATCATCTTATACAAGCTGTAATATAGGTATTCCACAATCTACAAACTTCTTAGTGGATGTTGACGACTGTAAATTTGAAAAAAATGAAATTTTATGTGGAACAAGTATTCAAATAAAAGCAGCTAACGGATATGCTAGTTATTCATGGTCTACTAGTCCAACAGGAACTCCGGTAATTGGAACAGGCCAAACCCTTACTGTGGTTAAAGAAGGAGTATATTATGTAAAAAATACTGCTCCGGCTCCTTGTTTGTCAATAGAAGAAAAATTTACAGTATCGCTGGCAAATGGATTGTTAGAAAATCCAGTTTTACCTTATGCAAGAGCTCCATACGCAGGTTCGATTACGCAATGTCCTGATGGTGGTAAATTGTTGCCTAATTTGTTTTTATGTGGCGCCAGTGATTTTAGGGATATTAAAACAGGGATATCAGCTACTGGAACTACTATAACTTGGGAAAAACTGGATGAAGCTAGTTGTACAGCGGTTGCAAATGATAAATGTGCCAATGAAAACCAATCTTGTACTTGGTTGCCAGTTGCAACAGGACCTGATTACAGAGCTGATACAAAAGGACAATACCGTTTAACTGTTAAGTATCAAAATAATTGTGTCAATCAGTTTTATTTCAATGTATATAAAAACGAATTAAATCCTACTATAACTTACAACGATATTTATTGTAATACAAAAGGAAGAATTACAGTAAATGGAGTTCCTGCAGGTTATGAGTACAGTTTAACAAAAACAGGAACTTATCAGGACAGTAATGTTTTCTCTCCAATAAATACTGCTGGAAATTATACCGTTTATATTAAGCAAAAAAATGTTACAACGAACCCATGTATATTTGAAGTTTCTGTTAATATTGTAGACAGAAAGTTAGATGTTCAAACAATTGTAACACATCCAATTTGTTATGGTGATAAAGGAAGTATTAAAGTTAACACTTCTGGTGTAAGAGGACAGTATTATTACGAGCTTTTTAAAGACGGAAACTCTGTGCAAAAAGTAGGTCCAATTGTCAGTGGAGATCACCTTTTTAATAATTTAGATTCAGGAGGATATTCTTTCACAGTAAGAACAGATGACGGCTGTACGTATACTAATTATTATGTTGGCATAAATACCTCTGCAAATGAAATAAAAGCAACAGCATCCATTATAAAGCCTTTAACTGATTGTGGACCAGGAAAAATTCTAATAACAACAGATCCGGATTGGAAAACATATTCCTATTTTGTAAATGGGTCTACTACTTTTCAGAATTCAAAAGAAATTGATGCTCCAACAGCAGGTCTTTATACCATAAGAGTAGTTGAGGGAAATTGTGAAAAAACACTAACAATTAATGTTCCGAAAACCCCTAAACCGACTTATGATATTATTGCTCCTACGAGTATAAATTGTTACGATGATCCGGCAGAAATAAGAATTAACCTGACAAGTCCAACTACAGGTTACACTATGGGGTATAGTATTAATAATGGAGGTACGTACCAAACGAGCCCTATTTTTACAAATTTGACTCCAGGTACTTATAATGTTAAAGTTAAATATAGTGTAACTTACCCAGTTACTTATTATCCTTATACAGAAACACAAGAATGTTCTGATCCTGCACAACAGGTTATTATAACAGGACCAACTTCGTCAGTAACTGCTTCAGCAGGTGTTGCTGAATTGGCTGGTTGTGGTCCTTTGCAAGGAGGTCAGCCAACAGGATTAATCAGATTTACCAATGTACAGGGTGGAACATCCCCTTATCAATATAGTTTTGATGGTGGAGCAACATGGCAGGCTTCTCCTGAAAAGTATGTAGTATCATCCACTGCTTCTTATGATTTACGTGTAAGAGATAGTAAAGGATGTATTTATAAAATTCCTTATGATATCATTTTGGACCCTAAACCAGAGGATCCGGTAATTGATAGTAATATTAATCCGGTATTTAATTGTGATGGTACTGCTACAGCTACTGTTGTGGTTAATACCCCAACAACTTCCGGATCAACAACGTATACTTATGAGTATTATCTGAAAACAGGATCTGCTGCTGCTGTTCCAAATACCCCAATAACAAATAATGTCTTTACTAATGTTCCTTCAGGAAATCATACTGTAATTATAAAATATAATATAAGCACTGTTTCAACTTACAGTAATTTATTACAGGAAGATTTCGGAAAAGGAGGATTTACAACAACTCCAGGTATTAATCCTGCTTATTGTTTTGAAGATGAGGCAGCTACACATTTAGATCCAAATTACAAGTGTAATAAGGACGAATGGATTAATGATGGAGAATATGCAGTAGCAAGTAAAATTAGAACTACTTTTGATAATTCTTGGATAAATGATCCAAGGGATCACACCAATCCATCCGATACAACAAGTAGATTTTTATGTGTGAATGTTGGAGGTTCAGCTGGTATTGGGGGTATTTTATATAGTAAACCTATTCACGATGTTATACCTAATCAGCCTGTAATTATTTCATTATGGGCAGAAAATTTAATGAGGGCAGTTCATACAGGACATGATGACCCAAAATTAACCATACAATTAATTAATAATTTGAATGGAGTAGGCGGTGCAGAAACTATTGTTGCTACCACAGATACTTCAAATCCTTGGAGAGTACCAAAATCAGAAAAATGGGAATTTAAGGAGCTATCTTTAAATCCGGGAACTTACAATAATCTAAGTTTTGTTGTTCGTTCATATAGTAACGAGTTTCATGGAAATGATGTACTTATAGATGATATTTGGGTACGTCAAATACCTAAAGCTTGTGGTAACGAAAAAAGTTTCCCAATTGTAATTGATACAAATGGTGCATTTACGGTACCTACTCCAGGAATTCAGGATGCTAAGTGTAGCACTTCGAATGATGGAATAATCACTATTGCAGCTTCTAATTTTGACACAACTAAAGGATTTGATTATTCTATCGATAATGGTTTAAATTGGCATAATTCAAAAACTTCTTCTGTAAATGTTTCCGGACTAACGGCAGGAATATATAAAGTTATTGTAAAATATGATACTTGTCAGTTTACATTTGATTCAGAAATTAAAGCACCTGACGCAATTCTTATTGTTAAGGTAGATAAAACAGCACCAACTTGTACAGCACCAGCAACTATAACTGTTACTACTGTTACAGGAGGTACAGGAAGTTATCAGTATCAGTTAAGCGATGGTTCAGGAATTGTAAAACCTTTCCAATCAAGCAAAACTTTTACAAATGTAGCAGCAGGTACATATACAGTTATAGTAAAAGATGCCAATAACTGTTTATCTCCAGCCTCTGCACCTGAAACAATAAATACATTAACTTCTCCATCTGCAACCTTAGCAGCTACTACCGACTGGTGTTATACGCCATCAAATCCTGCTAGTTTAGTTGTTACTGCAAGCGGAGGTGTTGGGCCTTACACTTATAAATTAGACAATAATACACCAGTTACTACAAATACTTTTAATAATGTAGCGCCAGGTACACATACTATTTTAGTGACTGACAGTAATAATTGTACTGCGCCTGCAATTACGAATATTGTTATTGAACCTCAGTTACAATTGAATGCAACTTTGGTACAAGATTTAACATGTTTGGTTGATGCTTCTATTAATGCAGTTGTAACAGGTGGTTATGCAGGACCTTATACTTATACGGTTTCTCGTAATAGTGGTGCAGCAACGGCTGTTACTTCTTTTCCTTATACAGCTACACTTGCCGGAAATTATGTATTTACAGTTACAGATAGTAAAGGTTGTCCTGCCACAAGTAATACTATTGTAGTTTCTCCAAAAACAACGCCAGCTTTAACAACTAATAAAACAGATATTAGCTGTAACAATGCAAATGATGGTACTATTACAGTAACGGCTTCAAATGGTGCCACTACGGTTTATACGTATGCAATTAAATTAAGTTCTGCTGCGACTTATACTACTCAGTCAACAAACCAGTTTACCGGTTTGGCTGCAGGTACTTATAATATTAAAGTAATTGACAGTAAAGGTTGTGAATCGGCAGTAAGTAATGTTACTATCATAAACCCATCAGCTGTTGGTGGAACAATTAGTGCTACCGATTTAGGTTGTAGCAGTACAGGTACAGTACCAGCTGTTGTTACTGTTGTTGCTTCAGGTGGCTCAGGATCTTACCAATATAGTTTCAACGGAACCTCTAATTTTACTTCGAGTAATATGTACTCTACCAGTTCGGCAGGAACAGTAAATGCATATATTAAAGACAGTAAAGGTTGTCAATATGGACCAATACAGGTAGTGATTAATCCTAAGTCATCTATTACTGGTATTGATGTAATGTTTGATACAGGATTAGAGTGTCCGGCCTATGAAGCTCACGTTAAATTTCAGGCAATAGGTGGAATATCACCTATTCGATACCAAATAATTTCTGGTCCTGCAGGATACAGTTCTGCTATTGTATCAGATGGAGAGTTTAAAAATCTTAAACCTGGAGATTATATTTTTAGAGCTACAGATAAAAACGGATGTAGTTTTGATTTAAATTATCAGATAAAAAGTTTTCCTGATATTGTAGCAGGTGGTTCTGTGTTAACACCAATTAAATGTTTTGGTGAAACCGGTACTATTCAATTCACTGTAAGTGGAGTTAAAGACAGAGGATATGATTATGTAATTAGAAATGCTGCTAATACAGTTATTCAAAGTGCTAATAACATAAGTGAGACTATTACCACTATTAATGTAACTGCTCCACAACCAGCAGGTGTCTATACTATTACAGTTACAGATAGAAAAACTAATTGTCCGGCTACTTATAGTATTACTCTTACTCAACCATCGGCGCCTGTATCTATCACAAGTGGATCAGGTACTAATGTAAACTGCAACAATGACAATTCGCAAATTACGGTTGTTGCTACAGGTGGTACACCATCTTATACTTATGCTTATGCGATAAGCCCGTCTACAGTTCCTACATCGGCATATGTTGCAGGTTCAGTTTTCACGATTGATACAAATTCAGGAGCGAATTTGGCTTGGGATATTTATGTAAAAGATGCCAATGGATGTATTGCAAAAAGGAAAGTTGACATTATAAGCGACAACACACCTACAGTGACTGCATCAGTAAGCAACCAGTGTACGGGATCTGGCAGTACTTTCCAGATTGTAGCCTCAGGTACAGGTTTGGCTCCATTGAGTTATAGTATTGGCGGAGCTACTGGCACATTCCAGACAGGCAATACTTTTAGTGTTTCGGCAGGTACT
>CAUPQW010000017.1:0-169026 GCA_963513545.1 uncultured Flavobacterium sp. | reverse complement strand
CCTGCACATTTATTAGTTGGCTGCGTTATTGTTCCAGGTGTTGCCGGAGCAGTAGTTGGAGTAACACTACCTGTTGTAGAAGCTGAACTGGTGCCACAAGCATTTGTCGCGGTAACAGAAACTGTCCCTGCACCTGAACCAATTGTAATTGTAGCTGATACAGTTGTACCTCCTGCTGTTACTGCCCAGCCGGTTCCTGTAACTGACCAGTTATAAGAAGTTGCTCCACTTACAGCAGCAATACTGTATGTATTTCCTGTTGAACCTGCACATGTATTCGTTGGTTGTGTTATTGTTCCCGGTGTTGCCGGAGCAGTAGTTGGAGTAACACTACCTGTTGTAGAAGCTGAACTGGCACCACAAGCATTAGTCGCGGTAACAGAAACTGTCCCTGCACCTGAACCAATTGTAATTGTTGCTGATACAGTTGTACCTCCTGCTGTTACTGACCAGCCGGTTCCTGTAACTGACCAGGTATAAGAAGTTGCTCCACTGACAGCAGCTATACTATATGTGTTTCCTGTTGAACCTGCACATTTATTAGTTGGCTGCGTTATTGTTCCAGGTGTTGCCGGAGCAGTAGTTGGAGTAACGCTACCTGTTGTAGAAGCTGAACTGGTACCACAAGCATTTGTCGCGGTAACAGAAACGGTTCCTGCACCTGAGCCAATTGTAATTGTAGCTGATGTAGTTGTACCACCTGCTGTTACTGACCAGCCGGTTCCTGTAACTGACCAGGTATAAGAAGTTGCTCCACTTACAGCAGCAATGCTGTATGTATTTCCTGTTGAACCTGCACATTTATTAGTTGGCTGCGTTATTGTTCCAGGTGTTGCTGGTGCTGCTGTTACTGTTATGGTTCCCGTAGCGTTCCTAGTACCTCCACAAGTACCACCCGTTAATGGAATAGTGTAAGTAAAAGTTCCTGAAGCCGTAGGAGTACCACTGATAGTTAATGTATTACCTGATAAAGATGGAGTTACTCCAGATGGTAAACCAGTCACAGTTCCAATACCGGTAAAACCAATCACTGTATGTGTTATTGGGGTTAATGCCATATTAATACAAACTGTTGGGGTAGCTGAAGCTGCTGAAATAGAATTATTAACTGTTATTAATACCGGTGTCGAATTTGTCATACACCATGATCCAAATTGATTTTGAACAACTGCTCTAAAATAAGTACTTGTGGTCAAAACACCAATTTTAGCACTAGTCAACACATTTGTTGTTTCAGAGATAGAATTTACATTGGTTGTAAACGCAGCATCACTCGCACTCTGCCAATTAGTTATAACAGTACCTGAGGTAGTTGTATGTCCGCTTAATGTCAAATTGCTTGTAGGAGTTGTACCAGCACAAATAGTTTGAGCAGGAGAAACCGAACCTCCAACCGGAGCTGTCGTTTGAAAACTTACAGTGTTCGAATTGGCAGTTGTTATACAATTATTGTAAGCTCTCACTCTATAATACAAAGTTCCTGAAGGAAGATTATTTCCTTGACCAATTCCATTATTACCTGTAACATTAAAACCGTTGTATCCTGCTACAAAATTTGTAAACCCGTTATCTGTAGCAATATCTAAATAGTATCCTGTTGCATTAGCTACTGTATTCCATTGAGGTTCAGCATAATTACATTGTACATTATTAGTATTTATAGAAGTTGCAACCGGAACTACTGGGCTAGGCGTTGTTGCATAAGTCATTACAGAAGAACTTGTACTTGTACCACAATTACCATATGCTCTAACTCTGTAATAATAAGTAGTTCCTGGATTTAAACCCGTTATAGGGTATACTAAAACATTCCCTACATCAAGATTAGTATAAGATGGAAGTATAGTTCCTGTACTAAAGCTACTATTTGTTGCGACATCTATAAAATATTTTGTCGCTAATGCTGTATAAGCCCATTGAGCATTAAAACTTGTACATAATGGACTGTCAGGGCTAGCTGTTCCTGGTGCGGCAGGTGCTCCAGCAACAGTTACATTAAAACCAGCTCCATATCCACTTCCACAAGCATTAGTCGAATTCACAACTATTTGTCCTGAAGTAGCATTTGAAGCAAAAGTTGCAGTAGCTGAACGTCCATCGGCTGATGTAACAAAAGTAACCCCAGTACCACTATAACTCCAAGTGTGATTATAATTAGCACTATTAGATGTTACTGTATAATTAGCCGAAGTATTTTGACATTGTGAATTAGAGCCATTAATTGCGCTTACTCCTCCTCCTGGTCCATTAGCAACATATACATCTCTTGTAGCACTTCCAACTCCAGATACTGTATACGTTATTGTTGCTGTTCCAACTCCTTGCGCCGTTACCACTCCTGTTGAAGGATTTACTGTAGCAACTGAAGTATTTCCGCTGGACCAAGTACCTGAAGATACAGTGGAGGTAAATGTTGTTGTGCTAGAACCATAAGTACAGATATACTGATATCCAGACAATACAATTGCTGTATTAATACCTCCAGCTGTTTCAACCTGATCAAACGTATATGTAGCACCTCCTCCTGTACAAACAGCATAGTTAGTTGTGCCCACATGTATTTCAGTATTATTACTACAAACTCCATTACCATCTGTATCTAAACTGTTTGAACCATTTTGAAGATATAAAGAAACATTTTGCGGAAAAGTGATTACCGCTTTTTTATTAAAATAAATTCTTCCTGAGGGAGAGGTGACAACAACTAATAATGAATTTATACTAACATTAGCATCGGCAGGAATAGCCATTGTTCCTGAAACAGTGATACTTCTTGCGGAAACATTTGCATCAACTGTTATTGTACTTCCAGATGCAATTACTACATCGTCCGTTACAGCTGGTACAATTCCCCCAACCCAAGAACTTCCCGATGTCCAATTTCCTCCAGTTCCAGTACTGGTAATTGTGGCGCCAAAAATAAAATTTTGAAACAGACCCACTAACAGAATAAGTAAAATTTTCTTCATAAAAAAAATTTTTAAATTCTTATAAAAGAATAGTTTTTAATAACTAAATTTTGTTGATTATTTTCTAACATTACTACCTTATTTCAGCAGCATCAAAATCGAATGTGTGTAAGATTTTGTATTTCCTTATACCTACGTAAAAACCCCTAGGAAGGATTTAATTTTTTCAATCAATTTTCGATTAGAATATGAAACAAAATTAGCTTGTAAAATCAGGTTTTTTATGAAATTTCAGACCTTTTAGATGAAAGACATTATTAGTCGATGAGCGACATATTTTGAAATAAAAAAAGTAAGAATGCGGCGTATTTACCTACAATAAAAATCAAGCTATTTCATCTTTTAAATAAGGTAAATACTACATAAAAAAACACAAAACATCTGATTTTCAATCTTCAGTATATTTTTATAAAAAAAGAAACGAAAAAAGACTATGAGACTCAAAATCAATCAGTTGAAATCCGACAAAAACTTAAGCCATTTTTTAACTTTTATAGCTTTTTCATTTGAAAAATACGGTTGTATATTTGAAATTTATTGTAATACCACAACATATGAAATACACTACCCTGCCTAACACTGATATAAAAGTGAGCAAAATCTGTCTGGGAACTATGACTTTTGGTGAACAAAATTCAGAATCAGAAGGCCACCAGCAAATGGATTATGCATTTGAAAATGGCGTCAACTTTTTTGACACAGCCGAAATGTATTCAGTTCCGGGTCGTGAAGAAACCTATGGAAGTACTGAGAAAATTATCGGGACCTGGTTTAAAAAAACAGGAAATCGTGACAAAGTTATTTTGGCTTCTAAAATTGCCGGTCCAAATCCAAACTTTGGATACATGCGTGAGAAATTGGATTTCTCTCCGGCAAGTATCAAATATGCTTTGGAAAACAGCTTAAAACGCCTGCAGACAGATTATATCGATTTGTACCAACTCCACTGGCCGGAACGCAAAACCAATTGTTTTGGACAACGTGGATTTAAAGTTCAGGATGAAGGCTGGGAAGACAATTTCAGGGAAGTTCTGGAAACTTTTGACAGTTTGATTAAAGAAGGTAAAATAAAACATCTTGGAGTTTCCAACGAAAATGCCTGGGGAATGATGCGTTTTCTTGAAGAAAGCAAATACCAAAATTTACCGAGAATCAAAACAATTCAAAATCCGTATAATTTATTAAACCGCCTTTTTGAAGTTGGTTCTGCCGAAGTGTCCATTCATGAAAATGTAGGATTACTGGCTTATTCTCCTTTGGCTTTTGGAGTATTATCGGGTAAGTTCTTAACCGGAGAACCTCATCCAAATGCCAGAATCAATCTTTTTCCGCAATACAAACGTTACAATAGCGACCAAAGCACTCAGGCAACTCGTTTATATCAGGAAATCGCCCGTAAACACGGATTGACTTTGACTGAACTGGCTTTAGGTTTTGTATTGCAGCAGCCTTTTTTAACAAGTGCTATTATTGGTGCTACAACATTAGATCAGTTAAAAGAAAACATTGCAACTGTTGATGTAACACTCTCAAAAGAAATCCTGGCAGAGATTGATGCAGTTCAGACTATTATTCCGGATCCGGCTCCGTAATTTCTATTTAGTAAAATTTTAAAAACACAAATTCCACAAATTAACACAGATAAGTCCGTGAAAATTTGTGGAATTTGTATTTCAAGTCTAATTCTATTCGGTTATAAATTTAAAATCTGATCTTTTGGATATTTTACTCTGTAACTAATTCTGAATTTCTTGCTTTCATTGGCTTTCAATTGTAGTTGCCAGGTAAGTATTCCGGTTTCAGTATTTATTTTTGCACTATCACTTTGCAGTAATTCTATCTCAATATCTTTATTTGTGCTTAACGGATACTGGTCTTTCAACAATAATTCAACTGCCTCCTTTTTGTTATTTCTAACCGTAATATCAAAAGTAAAAGTTTGTTCTTTTTTAGCCGACAAAAATTTAGTTCCTGATTTGTCAGCTACCTTTTCTCTTTTTATTGACACTTTTTTATCGCGGCCCATACTCAGGTTTAAGGTATCACCTGTTTGGTTGGGTTCGATAAAAGTTTTCCCCACGTACATACCTTCAAAAATAATATTGGCTTCACCACGAAGTAAATTGTATTTGCTGTAATCGGCAATTTCAGCTAGCAAAAAGGCTTCACTTTCAACTTTCGGAACCGAATAATATTTATACGAAGCAGGCAGTTTTATTTCTTTTAATGAAACGCTGTGTACTTTTCCATTTGATGAAATATCATACGGAATATCAATATCAAAAGAAATATTAAGCTGGTTTTCTGCGACAGTTGTATAATTTGAAATGGATGATTCCATCATTACAGGAGCAGCTGTTTCCATGGATTTATCTTCTGCTTCTTTTTTGAAAAGACTTCCCTGCAGCATATTCCTTGTACTCATTCCATATCCAACTACAACTTCATCATTATATGCCTGATTCGCCAGAAACCAGGAACTCAATATGGGAGCCTGATTGTTCTGATTTGGAATACCGCTTGACAAAGTCAGTTTTATTTTTTTCCAGTCAATTCCCGTATTTTGAACCACTTGTCCTTTGTACATCATATTAATTGGTGAAGTAACACTTTCTGTACGTAAATCATAAAAAGGCGTCCAGGTGGCATTGTTTGTTAAATATGAAATCTCAAACGGAATTACCCCTGCTGTTTGATTCATCACCTGCAAAACTAATTTTCCCGAAGATGTTTTTTCTTCTTTATTCGCGTTGACTTCTAATTTGTTGTTGAGTTTTCGAAGTGTTTCATTGAGTTTTTGCTGTTTCTCCGAAAGATTGTTGATATTGTTAGCAATCTCAACTTGCTTATTTTTATAATATTCCACCATTTTCATTAATTCGGTTACATTCAAACCTGAATTCACAACTGAAATCTGCTGGTTTTTGTCTAAAAGCTGAATCGTTTTATTTTCTGAATTAATGAAATTAGTCACCTTCAAAATTTCCTTCTGAACCAAAACTATACTGTCTCTCACAATTTTTAACGCCGGAGATTTGGAATCAATATCATACTCAGAAATATAATTATTGGTAAACTGAACCGAAAGAACCGTTACACTCGCCGGCGCACCAATTTGCACCGAGCTTTCATTTAAATTCACCGCCACATTTTTTATCACAATTTCACTTGCACCGGCAGGCAAAGTCACACTTGCGGTTTGAGCCAGTTCGGCAGCATTAAAATATACAGTAGCCGATTTTACTTTGGCTGTTGTAAAAATTGGTTTTTGTGCAAAAGCAAAAGTGCCAATTAATAGTAAAAGCATAGTGGCTTGTTTTTTACTCATCACGTTTCTTTTTAAGTTATTTTTTTGGGAAGATACACATTATAAATATCCCAAAATGAATTGATTTAATAGTACATCACAAGAATGATTTTCTTTTTTGAATGATCAATCAGCTTTTCCACAGTTCCAAAAAACTTTGCATTCACCATTGGACAGCCCAGACTGTTGCAAATAGGATAAGGCTGTTCATCAAAAGGAACATCATAATAGGTATGAAAGACTATATTTCGTTCAAAAGCATTACTGTTCGTTTCATCTAAACCATATAATTTATAGGCTTTTCCAAATCTTCCTGTGTAAGAACCTCCAATCGCATATTTTCCTAAAGAGCTGCAATTGGAATTTTTTACATTACTAAATGTTAGTTTTCCCGAAATTCCTGTTTCTGAACCGGAACCATGAGCCACCAAACCTTTGTTCGTTATTTTATTAGATTTTAAATCGTAAACAAAAAACCGATTTCTCCCGGATTCAATCTTCATATCTAAAAAGAAAGCAACATCTGAATTGTATTTCGAAGATTCCCCCAAAAATCTCCGCATCTCAGTTATTTCACTTTTTAGTTTCTCTTCATAGGAATAAATCGGTTTTGAACTTTTAAGAACTGCTGGTTTTTCTTCTTTATTTTTACAGGCAAAACCCGCAAAAAAAACACTGACCAAAAGCAGCAATAGAATTTTACTTTTCATGTTTACAAATTGGTTCAAGATAAATTACTTCTCAACTGTATATCCTTTTACTTTTGCAAAAGCAATTATCGATGAATTTATAGTATTGCCCAAATCATCCTGTTTTTTGGTTTTCTTAGACTCAGTGTCTATGTATTCCTGGCGTTTCTTAGCCAAGACGCTAATTTCTTTTTGGATTGTTTCTCTTTCTTTTGATTTTTGGGCTACAAAAGTTTTTATCTCTTCCGACGATTTGTTTTGAAGTTCTGTTGGCAGTTCTTCTTTCTTTAATTTTGAAATAGCGGTTGCATCATCTTTAACTTTATCTACCAAATCCCAGCTTTCATTTTTATAAACCGCTTTAGATTTGCTTACCGCACGATCTGTATAATTTGCATTCGAAACCTTTTTTGCATTTTGATCCTGCACTGCCTGATTCATTTTTTTCTCATGTCCTTTTGAACCATAATTGATATAGGTTTTGTTTATTTTTTCATCACACTTTGATATTTCATCATCATACGGCGTGGCGATATATTGTACAGCCTGATTTGAATCAATATTAAAATATTTGCCTTTTCCGTAATCAGCACCATCTTTCCATAAAATGTTTATGCCTTCGGTTTTATTGCCGCAAAAAATAGTATTCACGTAAATATCATTCTTCAAAGCGTCACTAATAGCTTCTTTATAATTTATAGCGCCCTGATTAAAATCTTCATTTCCGGCAATATAAATGAGTTTCATATTGCTCTTTTCTCTCGCCCACTTTAGTTGTTTTGTGGCATCCTGAATAACGGCTCCGCAATATTCATTACCGCCATTGGTTCTTAAGGCAAATAACTTTTCTGAAATTAAATCCAAATCTGTAGAGAGTGGTGTTATTTGTCGGATGTAATTTGATTCTTTCGATAATCCGTCATTTCCATATTCATATAAAGCAATTTCGATATCAGGAGCATTCCCTTCATATTTTAATGTTGTCAATGTATTGACGATGTTCCAAAGCCTTGACTTTGCCTGATCGATTAATCCGTCCATACTGCTGGAAGTATCCAATAAAAGGGCGACCTGAATTTTTGTATTTTCGGCTGTGACAGCTTTTTTAGTTCTAATATCTTTTTTTGGATTTGCATGGGATGAATTGCAGCTTACTAAAGAAACTATAACAGCAAAAAGAGCGGGGATAAAAAATTGAGATTTCATAATTTCTAGTTTTTAATTGGTTGATTACAGATCAAACTTAGAAACTTAAAATCCTCGTTTTTTGAAGAAATGGTGAAACGGTATTTTGACTTGGTGAAACAAGTTGTAAAAGGAGTTTAAAATACTTTACTTTACAATATTAACTGAAACCTTTGCGGTTTTGTTGAAAAGCAACGAATGCAACGAATAATTAGTGTCATCTTATACACATTACTGCTGATTCCTATTGGAATAACCGCACAGGATTCCCTTGCTAAAAAGAAAGCGGTTCCATCTAGCAAAATGAGCAAAATTACGAAGAGTTTGGAAAAATCTCTGGATGCAAATGATGAAGGTCAAATTGCACGGAATTACGAAAATCTGGCCAACGAATTTTTAAATAAAGGGGACAATGCAAAAGCCGAGGAATATTTTAAAAGAGCATTAAACAGTTATACCAAACTAAAACTCACCGAAGATAAAACCCGTGTAACACGAAGTTTAGCCAAAACACAGGAAAATCAGAAGAACTTTGATTCGGCAATTAAAAATTATGAAGTCGCGGGTTCATTGGCAAAAGATGTTTCTGAAGAAAAAATCAATTTAAATGATGCAAACCGACTTAAAAACAAGTCAAATCCGGCCAGTCAAAAAGATTACGTTGATTCTAATATCGAATTGCTCAAAAAGGAAAACAAAAGCAAGGAAGTTACAGAAGCTTATGTTCAGAAAGCCCAAAATTCATTAGAATTAAAAGATAAAAAAGTTGCCATAGAAAGCTACAAAAAAGCAATTGCATATGCAAAAGACAAACCCGAAGCTGTTATCAATCTTAAAAATGAAATAGCAAATGTATATGCCTCAGACAATCAGTTTGAAAAAGCAATTGGCATCAACGAAAAACTTTTGGCGGAAGCCGTAACCAAACAGGATTTTAATACCCAAATAAAACAATTACAATCTCTGGCTTCTCTTTATTTTAAGAAAGAAGAACCAAACAAAGCCGTTTTATCATTGAAAGAAGCTTATGATCTTGCTTCCCGCAAAGGAAATTCAGCCGAAGCAAAAAAAACGTTATCAGAATTGGTACAATATTATAAAGCCGAAGGAAATGAAAAAGAAAGCATGGCGCTTTATGAAGGGTTTCTTAAAAACTTCGAGCAATTAATTCAATCTGATACGACATTAATTAATACTAAAAAATTCCAGATTACAGAAGGTAAAATTCGCCAACTGGAGAAAGAAAAGTCTCTTAAAGATGAATTAATCACAAAGAAAAACACCTTCAATTATTTTTTAATAGGATCTGTTATGTTGCTTTTGGTCCTGTTTGTTTTTATTGTAAAATCACTTTATTCCATCAAAACAAAGAACAAGGAAATTGCTTTGCAGTCGTTACGACGTGAAATGAATCCGCATTTTATTTTCAATAGTCTCAATAGCGTCAATCAGTTTATTTCTGAAAACAAAGAACTCGAAGCAAATAAATACCTGACTTCTTACTCAACCCTTATGCGTGACATGATGGAAAACTCCAATAAGGATTTCATTATATTGGATAAGGAAGTCGAACAATTACAAAAATATCTGAACCTGGAACATTTACGTTTTCTGGATAAATTTGATTTTAAAATTACGGTTGATAAAGATCTGGATACCGAAACTGTTTTTGTACCGAATATGATTATTCAGCCACATCTCGAAAATGCGATTTGGCATGGGCTACGCTATCTCGATAAAAAAGGATTTTTACATCTCAAATTTCAATTGCATGATGAAAAAGTAAAAGTAAGTATTGAGGATAACGGAATTGGTTTAACCAAAAGCCAGGAACTTAAAACCAGTAATCAGAAAGTACATGAATCCCGAGGACTCAACAACACCAAAGAACGAATTGGCTTGCTGAATGAATTGTATAAAAAAAATATTTCTTTTGCGATCCGGGAAAAAAAATTTCCGGAATCCGGAACTATTGTTGAAATTATTTTTCCGTTAATTGACAGGATATGATGACTTTTCAAAAAATAAAAAGTGTAATTGTAGAAGATGAACTCGCAGCACGCGAAGTGCTCAAAAATTACCTGAGCAAATATTGTCCACAAGTTGAAGTCGTGGGAGAAGCACAGAATATAAATGAAGCCGTTCCGCTTTTGCATGAAATACAGCCACAATTGGTTTTCCTTGATGTCGAAATGCCTTTTGGGAATGCTTTTGATGTTCTGGAAGCCTGTAAAGATTTACAATTCGAAACCATATTTGTAACTGCTTTTTCTGAATATTCCTTAAAAGCTTTAAATCAAAGTGCTGCTTATTATTTGTTAAAGCCTATTTCTATTGAAGAATTGATTGTAGCAGTAAACAAGGTGCATCATCAAATCATGAATCATGAAATCTTTAACCGGAATAAAATTATTGTCGAGAATTTCCATGAATCAAAACCTGAAAAACAACAGGTAATCCTGCCTACACTTGAAGGATTTGAAGTCGTTAAAATGGAAGAAATCGTACGCCTTCGTGGTAACGGAAATTTCACTGATTTGTATTTGAACAACGGAAACAAAAAAATGGTCTGTCGGTTTTTAAAACACTTTTCAGAAATTCTGCCTTTGCCTTTTATACGCGTTCACAAATCGCATATCATCAATATGAATTGTGTAAAATCGTATAATAAAGGTGGCATTATTACCCTTAATGATGGGTCTGAAATTGAAGTCTCGCCAACTTATAAAGATGATTTTTTGAAGAATTTTAAATAGAATCGATTTACGTTAATTTGGTTTTATAATTCACTTACAAAGCAGTAAATCATCATTCTATTATTTTTGGTTTTATAATCATTTTTGCAATTATATCTCCTAATTTTTGGTTTTTCTTTGTTAAAATAATGGACAGTAAATAAATAAAAGGACAAACTAATTCAAATAAATCAAATATTCTTCTTATGACTATTCTGATATATTTTTTATAACCATTAGGTTGCACATTATCAAACACCATTTCTAATTTGAATATATGTTTTCCAATAGTCTTATTCATGAGAATATCCTGAAAAAGATATACAAAATAGTATACTAAAAAAAAGTAACCGTTATTATCCGTGTTTGCTGGATTACGACTATGCTCATAAAATAAAAATGGTTCTACTATTTTAATTATCAGCGCAAACAAAAACAAATCTATTAAAGCGGCTCCAATTCTTTTAAATATGTAGTCACGTTTTCTCATGTTTTAAAGATCAAACTCATCATTTATCGACAAAGAATCAACCGGAACAGCAGTAGAATCAGGAGCTTTGATGCGAATTAAGGAACGTGCATTTCCGGATATATAAACCGGCAACTGTCCAAGTGTATCTTCCGGAATTAAAAGACCACGACGGAACATTAAGTTCTTAAGGAATTTTTGATTTTGCAAGGCATAATCTTTTAGATTTCCCTGATCGTTAAACTGATACATGAATTTTCGAGGCTTCGGAATAATAGTGGCCAGATACAAACATTCATCAACACTTAAATCAGAAGGACTTTTCTGGAAATAAAACTGACTCGCTTCTCCAATTCCATACACATTTGGTCCCCATTCAATAATGTTGAAATAAACTTCCAGCATTCTTTCCTTGCTTGCAATTCGGTTATTTTCTAAAATATAAACCAACAAAATTTCTTCCAGTTTTCGCGAAAGTGTTTTTTCACGTGTCAAAAACACATTTTTAATCAACTGCATGCTGATGGTACTGGCACCACGAGAGAATTTTTTCGTTCTGATGTTTTTAAGAATCGATTGTTTGAAAGCTTCATTGATGAATCCGCGATGCGAAAAGAAAGATGGATCTTCAGTAGTCAATACACATTTTTGCAAATAAGGCGAAATCTGCTCCAAAGGAGTATAATTCGGATTTGCATTTCCTACTAAAACAGGACGCTGTAGAACGTTCTGAATAATAGCACGATACACAAACTCTCCATTTAGTTTGTTCAGGTTTGCCTCTCCGTATTTCGTAATTCTAAGATTCTCTTTATTCAGTTTACTGTCGAAAACTAAAGTATTTGGTTTGTTTTTATTGAATTTAAAATCCAGTTTATAATCGAAGTTTCCAGTCGCTTCCATTCCCTGAAAATGAGTGAACAATCCGTCAGGTAAGGATACGATAAAATCCTGGGCTTTCATTTTTGGAATATCAACTTTTAAAGTATAAACCGTATCCGATTCCGTATTATATGAAACATACGGTTTTACTTTTATTTTGTTGAGCTGCATGGTTGAAGTGCTGTCAATCGAAATAAAATCTGATCCCAACAAAAAGCGATAATCAAATCGGGCATTTTTTATTACAACGTCTTTGCTGGCAATTTTTGGATGATTAATTTTTAAATTGGCGATAGAAGTGTAACCGTCAATATGCAATTCGCTACCGTCTTTATCAATGTTGGCTACGTTTAAACGTATCGAATCAAAACTTGCTTTTAAGTTGTAACGTTCATCTAAATAAGGAACCCTTATGGCTCCTGTATCCAGATTAAAAAAACGAATATCAGCCTTTTTATTTCTCGGGTCTGCAAAACCTTTTATATTCCAGCGTTGGTCAAAATTTTTGCTTTGTACATGTAAATTCGCTGTGAGCTGTTTATTGTCTAAAACCAATTTATTGATAGCAATCGTGGCTTTTTTTCCATTATCATCAATTTTAAAATCAAGATTTTCCAGTTTCATATCGGTTGGAACCAGATTCAGTAATTTTGTAATAATGCGATAAGCAACGTCAGCGTATTTACGTTTTTCATCTGATTTTTCTTCAGTATCCTTCTTTTTTAAAAAGGCATCAAAATTTCTGATTTTCCCTTTTTTAACCAATTGAATGTAACCATCATTGATTTTTAAAGTTCCAAGCTGTACATCACCAATCAGCAGATTACTCAGACTGATCGTAGTTTCTACTTTTTTAATATTGAAAAGAGTATCGGCATTTTTTGGGACCAAAACAATATCCGTTAATTTAACTCCTGACAGACCATCAAAAGAAGCTTCCTTTATCGAAAAATCGCTATTGTAATCAACCGCCATTTTATGAGTTACTTTCGCAATGGCTTGTTTTAAAAGCGAATTACGAAAAGAGTAAAGCGCAATACAGAGCAGTATAAATACTACTGCAAGGATTTTTAAGGCTTTGAATATTTTTTGTTTTGGAAATTTCATTTTTAATAATACTCTAATAGATATTCAGTTGATGTTTTTAAATCATTATCAAGGTAACGGTCCACTTTTGTTAAGTTATTTTTAGCATCGTAAAAAAAATCTACTTCGTAGACAAATTCTTTGTTTTTAGGCATGTAACAACTGCTTAACGGAATATAGAGTTCACTCATCCCGTAAATAGCATTTGCATTTGCTGTTTGTTTGACCAGTTTATTTTTTAAATATTCATATGTTACATTCATAAAAATAATACCTTTTTTTAGATTCATTTTTAAGAGATGATTTTCAGAATCGTATTCGTAAGTGTTTGTTTGTTTGTCTTTTGAGGATACAGTTGTGTATTCTTCGCTGATTAATTGGCGCCTATTGTTGTATTCGTAATTGTGATACCCTTCTAATAGACTATCCTTTGGCTTACTTGTTCGAATAGAATAATTTTCAGTTCTGGTTAGCAGATTATCATTGTAATAATAATGAGTTTTGTCGATTCTGAAAGCATTTTCAATGATCTCTTGGGTCTTTTGGTTTTTGTTGTTATATCGATATTCTTTCTTTAGTCCTAAAGTGGTTGTTTGATTTACTAAATCACCATTTTTATTGTAATTTTTGATGCCCACATTTTTAAAAATGGTGTCTTTTTTAAGGTCTAAATCATAATTGCCACACTTCGTTTCCTTATTGTTTTTATATTCAATTGTTATAATTGCGTTGCCTCTTTTTTTCTCCAAATAAAAAGTATCATGTTTTAGCGGATTGTTTTTATTGTCAAAAGTTGTGTTGGTATAAGATTCTAACTTATTATCAGTATAATTAAGTGACTTGCTTTTTTGCCCGTTTGAGTTAAAAATATAAACTGCTAAAGTATCATTAGTCTTGTTTCTGCAAGCATTTTTTCTGACTATTGTCGTTAGTTTTTTTAAAGAAGAAGCGTTTAAATCTGTATTGCATATCAAAGTTTCATATGGTTTTATCTGAGCAATCGTAAACGACGAAATAAAAATGAAAACAAATAGCAGTCTAATATTGAAAATCATAAATTTATTTTAGAATTTACCCAAACAGAATACTTGCCACATCTTCAATTTTGGCCACGAGTTCAACTTTGATGCCTGTATTTTTCAAGGCAATTTTATTGTATTTAGATACAAAGATAGTATTGAATCCTAATTTTTCAGCTTCCTGAATGCGCTGATCTACACGGTTAACAGGGCGAATTTCTCCTGAAAGACCAACTTCTCCCGCAAAACAGAAACCTTTAGTCACCGGAATATCCTCATTGGATGATAAAATAGCGGCCACAACAGCCAAATCAATTGCAGGATCATCTACAGAAATTCCACCGGTAACATTTAGAAAAACGTCTTTTGCTCCTAAACGAAATCCTGCTCTTTTTTCAAGAACAGCCAAAATCATATTCAGTCTTTTGGCATTGTAACCAGTTGTACTTCGTTGTGGAGTTCCGTAAACAGCCGTACTTACTAATGATTGTATTTCAATCATCAAAGGACGCATGCCTTCCATGGTTGTAGCAATTGCGGTCCCTGACATCTCTTCGTCTTTATGCGAAATCAATATTTCTGACGGGTTGCTTACTTCACGCAAACCGCTTCCGAGCATTTCATAAATTCCTAATTCGGCAGTTGAGCCAAAACGGTTTTTTAACGAACGTAAAATTCGGTAAACATGATTTCGATCGCCTTCAAACTGTAAAACGGTATCTACCATATGTTCCAGAATTTTTGGTCCGGCAATATTTCCGTCTTTGGTAATATGCCCGATTAAAATAACCGGAATATTGGTTTCTTTAGCGAACTTAATCAGCTCGGCAGTAGTTTCCCTGATTTGGGAAATACTTCCGGCAGTTGATTCAATGTAATCTGTATGTAAAGTTTGTATAGAGTCAATAATTACAATTTCAGGCTGAATCGCTTCAATCTGTTTGAAAATATTTTGCGTTTTGGTTTCCGTGAGGATATAACAATTATCGCTGTCTGGCGTAATTCTTTCAGCACGCATCTTTATTTGTTTCTGACTTTCTTCTCCGGAAACATATAAGGTTTTATAAGGTAATTTCAATGAAATCTGCAGCAAAAGGGTACTTTTACCAATTCCGGGTTCTCCTCCTAAAAGCGTTAAAGATCCGGGAACAATTCCACCGCCCAAAACACGGTTCAATTCGCCGTCAGTAGTATTCATTCGAATTTCCTGGGCCGAATCAATTTCGGTAATCTTTAATGGACGTGGTGCTTTTCCTGTTGAAGCCGGCTCACTTTTCCAGGCTACTTTTTCCTGCTTCTGAATAATTTCCTCTGCAATTGTATTCCATTCTTTACAAGCATTACACTGTCCTTGCCATTTAGCATATTGTGTTCCGCAATTTTGACAAAAGAAGGAAGTTTTAACTTTAGACATTATTTTGTTTTTTTTGCAAGCGTATTCATTTCATCAATTTTCTCATACATCATATCTCTGGTCAACTCGCCAATGGGCTCCATTTGGGAAGCATTTTGATATCTTTTTGAGGCTCTTTTTGGTTCACCCATTTTTTCATGCATCAAGCCTAATTCATATTCACCCAACATTGCCCTTGGGTAATCAACGTTGGCAATTTCTGCCATTTTTCCTAATTCATCGTAAGCATTGTTTTTCAGAATAAGATTCTCAATAACCTTAAAGTCGTTCATTCTAACCGGAATATCAACTCCTAAAACTTCTGACATTGTGTTGTACTTATTATCCAGATAATCCGCATAACCCGACTTCAGTAAAGCAATTTTATCTTTAAATTCAGCAGAATTAATAGGCCTGTAAACTTCAAAAATATGATATAAGGCACTTGGAATCGAATGTAAAACTTCTGTATAGTGTGTCGCATTTTTAAACACATCATATTTGTAGCTTACCAACGGATTATTAGCAACTTTAATATTGCTGTCTAATTTTTCAATTGGCTCTTTTATCTTTTTTATATCTCCTTCACCAGCTGACAAATAATAAAAGAAAGGTTCTTTCACCTGAGCAAATTTCTCTGCTATGCGTATCTCCATTTTTGGTGCAAGCTCAGGACTTAAACAAATATATCCGTTAAAAAGCGGTCTGTCTTTGTATAAAAAAAAGTTTATATAACTTGCCGTTATATCATGACCGGCAATAATTTTGAAAGGTGCAGTACGGTATTTTTTTTCAATATATGGAAGTAATTCTGCTCCGATAAATTCATAAAACTCCGCCCCTTTTTCAAATGGCACCCCTACATTTTGGTCTATAGTAGAATCATCAAAGCGTTCTCCATCATGATTCTGATGAACCCCGATAACAATCATTTCCGGTAAATCATCCCAATAGACACCGTAATTTATTGCTCCTAAAAAAGGATCGAATAAATAATCACCGTCCAGTAAATATAAAACAGGATATTTTTTTGAAGGACTTGTTTCATAGGAGGCAGGAAGTCCTATAGTTATTCTTCTCTCTGTACCCAGTTTTTCCGATTTAATATTGTCGAATGTTTTTTGTGCAAAAGCAGAAATAGAGATTAAAACAAAAAATAAATAAACTTTTTTCATGATTTGGGATAATTAAAAAGTATTAAAATAAGGTGGCAATATAATACTTTATTTGCTTTTTTTGTAAACTGTGATTTTAAAAAGAAAAGAAATTTAAGACAAAAGAAATCTGCTTTGTTCAAAATAAATTTGACAAATAAAAAAAATAGTAAAACGGAAAGGTTTTAGGTTAGCGAATTGTCATTTTCATTCGGAAAAACAATCCATGGCTTGAAGGTTTTTGCTTCTTCAAATTCCAGGGTTGCGTATGAAATGATAATGATGATATCGTCTTTTTGAACTTTTCTGGCAGCAGGACCATTGAGTGTAATTTCACCTGAGTCTCTCTCGCCTTTTATAGCATAAGTTTCAAAGCGTTCACCATTATTAATGTTTACAATAGATACTTTTTCACCTTCAATAATATTTGAGGCATCCAGTAAAGTTTCATCGATAGTAATACTGCCAATATAATTTAAATCGGCTCCGGTTACTTTAACACGATGAATTTTTGATTTTATAACTTGAATCTGCATGTTGCAAAGGTAAATTAATTTAATGAAATGGTGTCAATCAGTCTTATAGAATTAACAAATACCGCTATAAATGCGCGGTAATTTTTATCTTTAATTTTATCTTCGATTGGTAATAATGTCGATTCGTCAGCAATTACAAAATATTCCAGTTCAAATCTTTCATTGTCTCTAAAAGAATTCTCGACAAATTCAATTGTTTCCTGAGGACTTTTTGTCCTGAATACTTCTTTTGCTTCAGTTAAAGTTTTATAAATAATAGCTGCTTCTTTTCGTTCTTCCGGAGTTAATCTTTCATTACGAGAACTCATTGCCAATTGGTTTTCTTCTCTAAAAATAGGACAGCCTACTACATTGACAGACAAATTATGTTTTTCAACCATTTTTTTTACAATCTGCAATTGCTGAAAATCTTTCTCGCCAAAATAAGCATTCGTTGGCGAAACAATTTCAAACAGACGTTTGACGATTGTTCCCACACCGTTAAAATGCCCTGGTCTGAATTTTCCTTCCATCTGGTTTTCCAGCCCATCAAAATCAAACGATTGTGACATTGTATTTCCTTCATAAATATCATCTACAGAAGGCGCGTATAAAATAATTTTATCACTTAACCCACGCATTTTTTTTACATCTTCTTCAAGCGTACGGGGATATTTTTCAAGATCTTCAGGATTGTTAAATTGTGTAGGATTTACAAAAATACTTACAACAGTATCATTGTTTTCTTTAAGAGAACGTTGCATTAAAGCCAAATGCCCTTGGTGCAAAGCGCCCATTGTTGGTACAAATCCTACGGTAGAATTTGTGGTTTTGATAGTTTTTAAATAAGCTATCAGGGCTACTTTGCCGTAGAAGATATGCATGGCGGTATTATTAAAATTTGTGCAAACATAATATATTAGTTATAAACTGCATAAATTTTTGTAATTTTGCAACGTTTTTATTACCAAAAATTAAGTAAAATACTATTATGAAAGATAAGAGGATATTATATGTATCATCTGAAGTCGTGCCTTATTTGGCTGAAAATGAGGTTTCATTAATGTCTTATGACGTACCTAAAATGATTAATGATCAGGGCGGACAAATAAGAATTTTCATGCCAAGATATGGAAACATTAACGAAAGAAGACATCAATTACACGAAGTAATCAGGCTTTCAGGGATGAATTTGGTAGTGAATGACTTAGACATGCCGCTGATTATCAAAGTAGCTTCAATCCCAAAAGAAAGGATTCAGGTTTATTTTATTGATAACGACGAATATTTTAAAAGAAAAGCGACTTTTGCCGATGAAGAGGGTGTTTTATATCCAGACAATGATGAAAGAGCAATTTTCTTTGCAAAAGGTGTTGTTGAAACTGTAAAAAAATTAAACTGGGTACCGGATATTATTCACGTTCACGGTTGGCTTGCTTCTATGCTGCCGATTTACATGAAACACTATTATAAAAATGAAGCTTTATTTTCTGAAACTAAAATTGTAACTTCAGTTTACGGACAATCCTTTGATGAAAATCTGGATCTGGAAATGATTAATAAGGTAAAATTTGACGGAGTACCACACGAATCAGTTGCAGACTTAGAAACTCCAAACTACGAAAATATCCTAAAAGCAAGCATTTTACATTCAGACGCAGTAATCATTGCTTCAGAAAACGTATCACCAAGTTTAACAAAATTTATAGAATCTTCAGGAAAACCTTTTTTACCTTTCGCCACGAAAGATGCATTCGCAGAAGCGTATACAAATTTCTACAGAACAATGGGGCTTTAAATTTTAACATTTTTATTAAACATGTATAACACTTCTTTTTTTAAGAAAATTCTATTAATAGCAACGGTTGCTTTATTTTATTCTTGTGATAAAGAATTTAATTCCATAGGCGATGATATAATTGGTGACAGTAATTTCGATTTAGACTCAACAAGTTATAAAGTCAATACTTACAATCAAAAAGTGCCCCCTGTAGCATCTAATAACTTACCCATCAATGCACTGGGCATTTATGACAATCCTGTTTTTGGATTAACTACAGCCAATTTTAATACTCAGGTTGCATTAGCATCTTATCCTGCTGCATTAGGAGAAGGAGCTGTTATTGACAGTGTAACTTTAAATGTTCCTTACTTTTTTCATCTTGATCCTGAACAAACATCAACTACCGGAAGTACTGCTTACATTTTAGACTCTATTTATGGTCCTAAATCCGGATTAATAAAATTAAGCGTTTACGAATCAGGTATTTACTTAAATAATTATAATGCGAATAATTATGATATCAGTAAATTTTACAATACTGACAGAAATGACGATTTTCAAGCTAAAGCTCAGGCTTTAGGAGTGAGATTAAATGACAGAACTACTAAAATAGACAAAGCTGGTAATGTTTCAGCTGATGCTTCAGAAAATGATGAATTCTTTTTTAGCTCAAAAGAAATAAAAGAAATAGCAACTCCAAAAACGGAAACAACTCCTGATGTATATAAATATGTCAAACCTGAAATGCGCCTGCATTTAAACAAAGACTTTTTTAAAGCCAAAATATTTGATGCTCCTGCCAGTAAATTAGCTTCTGATGATGTTTTTAAAAATTATTTTAGAGGACTGTATTTTAAAGTAGAAAAATCTCCTGCAGCGACTACAACAAGAATGGCCATGATGGATTTTAGTGCTGGAAAAATAAATATCTTTTACAAAGCAAAAACTGCTATTACCACTGATGCAGAAACTGTAATGGAATCAAAAACACTGGTTATAAATTTAAAAGGCAATACTGTAAGTTTACTTGAAGAAAATCCTACCCCTGATTACACAACTGCTACATCAACTGCTGATACTCCAGACGAAAAACTATATCTAAAAGGAGGTCAGGGATCAATGGCGGAAATTGAACTTTTTGATCAAACTGATTTAATACAATACAAAGATGGAAAACCGGAAGCCGGATCAAATAAAGTACCTGATGAATTAGACGAGATCAGAAATAATGTTGCAGAGAAAAAATGGCTGGTAAACGAAGCTAATTTAATATTTACAATTGATACTCAAAAAATGGGAATCGGATCTGACAACTCCGAAACAGCTATACCAGAACCTAAAAGAATCTATTTATATGATTTAACTAATAATACTGTACTTGCTGACTATATTCTCGACAGTAGTACAAGTCTTAATGGAAATCGTAAAAAATCCAAAACAGTTTTTAACGGCCTTATTAATTTAGGTAAAACAAGCAATAGAGGTACAACTTATAAATTAAGAATTACAAACCATATTCGAAATTTAGTTAAAAATGCAGATGTTGTCAACGTTAGATTAGGTTTGGTAATTACAGAAGACATAACCATAAATGCTTCAAGCAAGTTAGACAAAACTGTATCAAGCCCTATTTCAGAAATCCCGACAGCATCAGTAATGAGTCCTTTAGGAACCGTATTGTTTGGAAGCAATATTCCTGAAGACGACGATGCTAATTATGCTAAAAGAGTAAAACTTAAAATTTACTACACGAAACTAAATTAAAAAAATAACATATGTGTGGAATTGTTGGATATATAGGTCACAGAGAGGCTTATCCTATTGTTATCAAAGGATTAAAGCGCCTCGAATACAGAGGATATGATAGTGCTGGTGTAATGCTATACGACCAGGAATCAGATATCAAACTTTGTAAAACAAAAGGAAAAGTTTCAGATCTTGAGGAAAAAGCAAAAGCAGATTTCACAACCAATGGAACTATCGGAATTGGTCATACACGCTGGGCAACTCATGGAGTTCCTAATGATGTAAATTCACACCCCCATTTGTCTAATTCAGGAGAATTGGCTATTATTCATAATGGAATAATCGAAAATTACGCTCCTTTAAAAGAAGAATTAAAAAAAAGAGGTTATATATTTCACTCTGATACAGATACCGAAGTTTTGGTTAACTTAATTGAAGAAGTTCAGAAAAAAGAAAAGATAAAATTAGGCAAAGCAGTTCAAGTTGCTCTAAATCAGGTTGTAGGCGCATATGCTATCGCTGTTTTTGATAAAAAAAATCCTGATGAGATTGTTGCCGCAAGACTAGGAAGCCCATTAGCAATTGGTGTTGGAGAAGGCGAATATTTTATTGCATCTGATGCTTCACCGTTTATTGAATATACTTCAAATGCTGTATATTTAGAAGATGGCGAAATGGCAAATATCAGATTACATAAACCACTTAAGATCAGAAAAATAAAAGATGATTCTTTAGTAGACCCTTACATTCAGGAACTTCAAATGAATTTGGAGCAAATTGAAAAAGGCGGATACGATCATTTTATGCTAAAAGAAATATACGAACAGCCAAGCGTAATTAAAGACACTTACAGAGGCAGACTTAATGCGAATAAAGGAATTGTTCAATTAGCAGGTGTTGAAGATAATATCGAGAAATTCTTAAATGCAAATCGTATCCTTATCGTAGCATGCGGAACTTCATGGCATGCAGGTTTAGTAGCAGAATATATCTTTGAAGAATTCTCCCGTATTCCGGTAGAAGTAGAATACGCTTCTGAATTTAGATACAGAAATCCAATTATCAATAAAAATGACGTTGTCATTGCTATTTCTCAATCGGGAGAAACTGCAGATACAATGGCAGCTATTAAATTAGCAAAAGAAAATGGTGCTTTTGTATTTGGCGTTTGTAATGTTGTGGGATCATCAATTTCCAGAGAGAGTCACGCTGGGGCCTACACACATGCCGGACCTGAAATTGGAGTCGCTTCAACTAAAGCCTTTACTACTCAAATCACAGTTTTGACTATGATTGCCTTAAGATTAGGAAAAGCCAAAGGAACTTTATCAAATACCGATTTCCATACTTATTTACAAGAATTAGAAGTTATTCCTGAAAAAGTAGCTGAAGCATTAGAAACTAACGAAAGAGCTAAAGAAATTGCAGCAGCTTTTAAAGATGCACCAAACTGTTTGTATTTAGGACGTGGCTATAATTTTCCTGTCGCCCTTGAAGGAGCATTGAAACTTAAAGAGATATCCTATATTCATGCTGAAGGATATCCCGCAGCAGAAATGAAACACGGACCAATTGCTTTAATAGATGAACAAATGCCTGTTATTGTAATTGCGCCTAAACAAGGTCATTATGATAAAATTGTAAGCAACATTCAGGAAATCAAATCCAGAAGCGGTAAAATCATTGCCGTAGTTACTAAAGGCGACACTCAGGTTCGTGAATTAGCAGATTATGTAATTGAAATTCCAGAAACTTCTGATGCATTATCACCGTTAATTACCACTATCCCTTTACAACTTTTATCGTATCACATTGCTGTTATGAGAGGTTGCAATGTTGATCAGCCGCGTAACCTTGCCAAGTCAGTTACTGTAGAGTAATTTTTTATAAGCAAACAAATTTAAAGCGAGATTTACATCTCGCTTTTTTTATGTACAATTTTTTTATCCTTCACTAAATTTTTAAGATAAATGCATTTTTTTTCTTAAAATTATTATGTATGCATACTATTTTGTTTTATTCACGTTAGTTTCTTGATTTAAATTTAATAAATGACCATATCAAATAGTTAAAATAACCCGCTATATTATGATAAATATTAATTTTTTTTAACGTTTTTTTATTAATATCAAAATTATTCGTATTTTGGCTATATAAACTAACAAATAACTAACCAATGAGAGCATATTTACTAATTATGTTGTTTATCAGCGGATTATCTTTTTCGCAGAATACAATTAGTGGTACTGTTACAGATACCAACAAACAATCAATCCCTGGAGCAAATATTACCGTTGTTGGAAGTTCAAGTGGAACTTCTACCGATTTTGACGGAACATTTAAATTAAACACTCCATCAAAACCTCCCTTTACAATCAAAATATCGGCTGTTGGTTTTGAATCTAAAACAATCAACATTACTTCGTTGAATCAAAAAGCAGATGTGATTTTAAAAAATGAAGAAACCAAATTGGATGAAATAGTTGTTTCGGCATCCCGAACACCCGAACGCATATTAGAATCTCCCGTAACCATCGAAAGAATGGGGATTCAGGATATTAAAAAAACCGCTTCTCCTTCTTTTTATGATGGTTTGGAAAATTTAAAAGAGGTACAGATGAATACCAGTAGTATGACTTTTAAATCCGTTAACACAAGAGGGTTTGCCACAGTAGCCAATACACGTTTCCTCCAATTGGTTGACGGAATGGACAACTCATCTCCACTTCTAAATTTCGTTTTAGGAAATATGATTGGGGTATCTGAGATTGACGTCCAGAGTGTTGAATTACTGCCAGGTGCTTCATCTGCATTATATGGTGCAAATGCCTTTAACGGAATTTTGTTTATGAATAGTAAAAGCCCATTTACCCATCAAGGAGTTTCGGCTTATTTTAAATACGGAATGACTTCTCAGGACGCAGCCGGAACAAATAATTATTACGATTTAGGATTGCGATTCGCACACGCTTTTAATAAATATTTTGCTGCTAAAGCAAATTTCACCTATATGGAAGCTACTGATTGGTACGCAACGGACTATAACGACAAAACAATAGGAGGGATAGACAGAACAAACCCAAATTATGACGGTATAAACGTGTATGGAGATGAGGCCACCACAAACATTAAAGGGGTAGGACAAAGATTAGCAGCATTAGGCATCATACCAGCCGGAGCAGTTAATCTTTTACCAAACAGCAATGTGAGCAGAACAGGATATAATGAAACAGACCTTACAAACAACAAAGCCGGAAACACTAAAATCGACTTTTCTTTTCATGGAAGACCTTTTGGGGACGAAAGATTAGAAATTATCTGGCAAAGCAAATTTGGTTTTGGAAACGCAGTATATCAGGGAGCTAATAGATATTACTTAAATAATTTTTTTATGCAACAGCATAAATTAGAGTTTAAAGGAAAGAATTTTTTCTTAAGAGGATACATGACCACAGAAGATGGAGGAAACTCCTATGATATGATTTTTACAGGAATTAATGTGAACAGAAAATGGAAAGATGACAATACATGGTTTGGACAGTATGCAGGTGCGTACATACAGGGAACTTTAGGGGGCATGACACCACAACAAGCGCACGCAGCTGCAAGAGCAACCGCTGATACCGGACGCTTTTTACCTGGAACAACAGCATTTCAAAATGCATTTAATCAGGTCATTAATGACGAAAGCGTTCTATCTGGATCAAAACTGGTGGATAACTCAAAAATATATCATTCTGATGCAAATTATAATTTTAAAGATCTTATCAAATTTGCAGAAATTCAGGCAGGAGGATCATACAGATTATACGAATTAAATTCTCATGGCAGAATTTACACAGATGCAGACGGACCAATCAACTATAACGAATATGGTGTTTATACACAATTAACCAAAAGATTTCTTGATGACAGATTAAAATTTACAGGATCTATTCGTTATGACAAATCTAAAAACTTTGACGGAAATTATTCTCCAAGATTATCTTTTGTATATTCAGGAGGTGAAAAGAAAAATCACAACTTCAGAGCTTCTTTCCAGACAGGTTTCAGAAACCCTACTACACAGGATCAATATATTGGATTTAATATAGGCCGAGCAGTATTAATTGGTTCCGCTCCAGACAACCTGACCAGATTTAGCGAAACTTTTACACTGAGTGCAGAAGGTCAAGGCTATAACGGCGGTGCTACCAAAATTATGACAGGAAAAGATGCTTACGACAACTCTTATCTTGCAAGTTCAGTTGAGGCTTTTAGCGCATTGGCAGGAACTAACCCAGTTGAAGCTGCAAAACTATTAAGAAAAACAAGAGCCAATTATGTAAAACCTGAACAGGTAAAAGCTTTTGAATTGGGATACCGTTCTATTTTTGAAGATATTTCAATAGACCTTAACGGATACTATAACATTTACAACGATTTTATTGGAAATCTTAATGTTGTTTCTACCTATTACGGAACAGCTCAGGACAGTCCTAATTTAGCCGGAGGTCCTGCTGACCGAGGATTTCAATCTGTACGTGGTTTAATAAACGGAGAATACAGAGCTTATCAAATATATACAAATTCAAGTGTAGAAATTCATTCACTTGGATTTGGAATTGGATTATCAAAAAAGATAATTGCAGATTTTGAATTAGGTTTAAATTATAATTATGCCCAATTTGATTTTGATCAGTCTGAAGATCCAAGTTTTGAAGCTGGTTTTAACACACCAAAACACAGATTTAAAGCTTCAATCGGAAACCAAAAATTATTTAAAAATTTAGGATTTAATGTTAGCGCGAGATGGAATAGCGAATATGAATGGCAATCAACTTTTGCTGACGGGACAATTGAATCGGCCACAGTAATCGATGCACAAATTAATTATGCTATGCCAAAATTAAAATCTACATTTAAATTAGGCGCTTCAAATATCGGAGGAAAAGAATACACACAGGTAATTGGTGCAGGATCAATCGGTCAGCAATATTTTGTTTCCTGGACAATTAATCCATAATTAAAAACAACAACCATTATTTTACTTGTTCAAAAATTTAGCAAGGAATAATTTAAAATATACGAATTATGATAAAAAATTTAAAATGGCTGTTATTGGTTTCACTAACCTTTGCAGCTTGTAATAGTGATGACGAGACAATAAAAGACTCCAACTCCTCTGATGGTTTACCCTTAACTTCAGGTTCAGCAGATTTTTCAAAATATGTAGCTCTAGGGGATTCTTTTGCAGCAGGTTTTAGTGACAATGCTCTTTTTATTAAAGGACAGGAAGGCGCATATCCAAATATTATAGCACAACAATTTGCTTTAGTTGGAGGAGGAGAATTCAAAACACCTTATGCAAATGATAATATCGGTGGATTGTTATTAGGCGGTAATGCAATCACCGCACCACGTTTGTATTTTGATACTACTACCAGTACTCCTGTTTCTGTTGTAGGCACACCAACAACAGAAGTTACAGCACATTTGTCTGGAACATTTAATAATTTAGGAGTTCCTGGTGCTAAAAGTTTCCATTTGCTGGCGCCAGGTTACGGTAGCATAGCAGGAATAACTGCGGGAACAGCAAATCCTTATTTTGCTCGTTTTGCTTCAAGTGCTACGACTACAGTTTTAGCAGATGCATTAAGTCAGAATCCGACTTTTTTCTCTTTATGGATTGGAGGAAATGATGAATTAGGGTATGCAACTGCTGGTGGAGATCCAGCCGTAAATCCTTTAACCCCTCCTGCAACTTTTGATGCAACATATAAAGCACTAATTACTCAGCTTACTACAGGAGGCAGAAAAGGTGTTATAGCGAATTTGCCAGTCATAACAACCCTGCCTTATTTTTATGTAATTAAGTATAATCAATTAACTCAGGCTAATCTGACCATTAGCGGAGTTAATCTCGTAAGTACTCTTAACACTCAATTATACGGCCCTTTACATAACGCATTAACTTTTTTAGGCCAAGGCGACAGAATAAAACTTTTATCGGCAACTGGCAACAATCCAATGATTATGGTAGATGAAAACCTAACTGATTTGTCTGCAAGTTTAAAAGCTGTCTTAATGGGAGGAGGTTTGGACGCCACTACTGCAACAGTAATGGGGCAAATTTTCGGCAAGGCAAGGCAAACCTTACCAACAGATTTAATTTGCTTAAGTGCCTCTGCCAGAATAGGAAAAGCACCATCTGCAGCAATTGATGGAATCGCTTCTCCTTCTCCGTCTTTATCACAATTAGGAATTACTTTTCCTTTACCTGACCGATATGTTTTATTACCTAGTGAAGTCGCCGAGATTGAAGTCGCTACTACTGCTTACAACTTAACCATTAAAACAGCTGCAGAAACTAATAATTTAGCAATTGTTGATACTAAAAAAATCATGGAGCAATTAGGAACAACAAATGGAATTGTTGCAGACAGCTATACACTGACATCAACATTTGTAACAGGAGGAGCTTTTTCTTTAGACGGAGTTCATCCATCACCAAGAGGATATGCTTTGATTGCAAATAAATTCATTGAAGCCATAAATTTGAAATATGGCTCTAACATAAAAGCAGTTAATTTAGGTAATTATCAAATCCTATTTCCAAAATCATTATAATAAAGCCAATTTTTTTTTAGTAGAAAGCCGCTCGTTTATAACGCAGTGGTTTTTTTTATTTTATACCAAATTTTATATAATTTAGGTATTTGGAGAAACTGTTTTATGAATTATAACAAAAACTAAGTATTTTTTATTAAAAAAAATATTGATTTTATATATTAAAAATTTATCTTTGCGCTCTGAAAAAAGAGGTATTTTCGATAAACCTAAATAGCTATTTAATAAACACATAAGTAATGTCAAAAGTAATAGGAAAAGTTGCTCAAATCATTGGACCAGTAGTTGACGTAGTTTTCAACGGTAAGGATGTTGAACTTCCAAAAATTTATGATTCACTAGAAGTCACTAAAAAAGACGGAACATTATTAGTTCTAGAAGTACAATCTCACATTGGTGAAAACACGGTACGTACCATTTCGATGGACTCAACTGACGGTTTGAGCAGAGGTTATGAAGTGGTTGGAACAGGAAACCCGATCAAAATGCCAGTTGGAGCAGATGTTTACGGACGTTTGTTTAACGTAATTGGTGATGCTATCGATGGTTTAGGAAACTTACCAAAAGATGGCGATAATGGATTATCTATACATAGACCAGCTCCAAGATTCGAAGATTTATCAACTTCATCTGAAGTTTTATTCACAGGTATTAAAGTAATCGATTTGATTGAGCCTTATGCAAAAGGAGGTAAAATTGGATTGTTTGGTGGTGCCGGTGTTGGTAAAACAGTATTGATTCAGGAGTTGATCAACAATATCGCAAAAGGTCACGGTGGACTTTCAGTATTCGCTGGAGTAGGTGAAAGAACGCGTGAAGGAAATGACTTGCTTCGTGAGATGCTTGAGTCAGGAATTATAAAATATGGTGATGATTTCATGCACTCTATGGAAAATGGAGGATGGGATTTATCTAAAGTAGATATGCCAGGAATGAGAGAGTCTAAAGCTACTTTCGTTTTCGGACAAATGAATGAGCCACCTGGAGCTCGTGCACGTGTAGCACTTTCAGGATTATCTATCGCTGAATATTTCCGTGATGGAGCAGGAACTGATCAGGGTAAAGATGTATTGTTTTTCGTTGATAACATTTTCCGTTTTACACAAGCAGGTTCTGAGGTATCAGCACTTTTAGGTCGTATGCCTTCTGCAGTAGGATATCAGCCAACTTTGGCAACAGAGATGGGAGCTATGCAAGAGCGTATTACATCTACAAACAAAGGATCTATTACATCTGTACAAGCGGTTTACGTTCCTGCGGATGACTTAACTGACCCGGCTCCGGCTACAACATTTGCTCACTTAGATGCTACAACTGTATTGTCTCGTAAAATTGCTGAGTTAGGTATCTATCCTGCGGTTGACCCATTGGATTCAACTTCAAGAATTTTAACTCCACAAATTTTAGGAAATGAGCACTATGACTGTGCACAAAGAGTAAAAGAGATTCTTCAAAAATACAAACAACTTCAAGATATTATCGCGATCTTGGGTATGGAAGAGTTATCTGAAGAAGATAAACTTTCTGTATCAAGAGCACGTCGTGTACAACGTTTCTTGTCTCAGCCATTCCACGTTGCAGAGCAATTTACAGGTATCCCAGGTGTATTAGTAGATATTAAAGATACTATCAAAGGTTTCAACATGATTATCGATGGTGAGTTAGATCACCTTCCGGAAGCGGCTTTCAACTTGAAAGGGTCTATTCAGGATGCGATCGAGGCCGGAGAAAAAATGTTAGCTGAAGCGTAATTGGTTGTTAGTTGTTAGTTGTCAGTTGTTAGAAAACAACCATCAACCATCAACGACCAACTATTAACTAAAAAAATATGATTTTAGAAATAGTATCACCAGAAGCAAAATTATTTTCAGGAGAAGTAACATCTGTTACATTACCTGGGGTTGATGGAAGCTTTCAAATTTTGAATAATCACGCTCCTATTGTTTCTATCTTAGAGAAAGGAACTGTTAAAATTGCAGCTAAAAGTTTCAATTTTTCTAAAGATGTAGCGAGTAAATTCACGAAAGTAAATAACGAGACTTACACATTAGAGATTACGTCAGGTACTATCGAAATGAAAGACAACAAAGTAATTGTTTTAGTTGACTAAAATAATTTTCAATTAACAAAGAAGCCAAGCAGAGATGTTTGGCTTTTTTCATTTTTGAATATGAATAATAAAGAAGAATCAATCGTTTCAGTTTTTGAAGCAAAAAGGAGTTGGTATGAATTAGTTATAGCAGCAGTATTTTTTAGTGTTACTATAGCTGTAGTAATTTTTGTAATATTTATAAATTACAACATCCATTCCCTTTTAACATTTATTACCAGTATGCGTATCTTAGCACTAATTGGTGTAATGTCTTTTGTTGCAGGATTGAAGTTTTCTCAAGTAAGAAATTTACAAATTGATTTTCATAAGAATTTAATTATAACAAGATATGTTGTCGGCCCTTTTTCATATAAGACAGAGTCTAAAGTAACAGAATTCGAATACGTTTCATTTTTTAAAGTAAACAATACATGTTTTGGAACTAATCTATGGTATGTAAAAAACCGCCATTTTGAGATGTATGAATTTGAAACTAAAGAGCGTGCCTATCAATTTTCTTTGGACCTTTCAACCAAATTAAAAATTGATTTATTGGATGCAACTGAAAGAGGAAACTTTAAATGGATTGAGAAGGAGAACTCAAATTCTATTTAGCTATTATTTCATAACTTTGTTTTATGAAAATACCCGAAAATCTTATTCAGAAACTTGAAAAACGGAAACACAATAATTCGTTAAGACAATTACCAAGTTTTAGTAATCTTGTGGATTTCTCTTCAAACGATTATATTGGATTTTCTAAATCTGAAAATATTTTTAAATTAACTCATGATTATTTAATCGAAAATGGGATTATTCAAAATGGCGCAACAGGCTCCCGCCTAATTTCCGGCAATTATTCCCTCTATCAAATTACAGAATCTTTTATTGCTGAATTTCACGAAGCAGAATCGACTTTAATTTTCAATTCAGGCTACGATGCCAATGTTGGTTTCTTTGGCGCTGTGCCACAACGAAACGACGTTATTTTGTATGATGAATTAAGTCATGCGTCTATTCGCGATGGCATATCAATGTCAAATGCCAAATCATATAAATTTAACCATAACGATTTTGAAGATTTAGAGCGACTTATCCTAAAATTTCCCAATACCAATATCTATATAGTTACTGAAACTGTTTTTTCTATGGATGGTGACACTCCAAATCTCGAAGAATTGGTAGAACTATCCGAGAAACATAATTGCTATTTGGTTCTTGACGAAGCACACACTCTTGGTGTTTTTGGTGAAAAAGGAGAAGGCTTATCACAAAATTTGAATTTACATAATAGAATTTTTGCCCGAATCATGACTTTTGGAAAAGGATTAGGATGTCATGGTGCAGTGGTTTTAGGTAGTAATGAACTTAAAGAATATCTTGTAAACTTCGCCCGAAGTTTTATTTATACAACAGGCTTATCTCCACATTCTGTTGCAACCATTCTGGTGGCTTATCAACATTTAGAATTCGAAAAGAAAAACATTGAAAACCTGCGTCATAACATCATATGCTTTAATCAGCAGAAAAATTTATTAGGTTTAAAACCAATTTTTGTGCGAAGTAAATCGGCTATTCAATCTGCTATTGTACCCGGTAATGAAAATGTAAAGCGTATAGCACAGCAACTACAGGATAAAGGATTTGATGTAAAAGCAATACTTTCTCCAACTGTTCCGGAAGGCCAGGAACGCCTTCGCTTTTGTATTCACAGCTATAATTCAGAAAAAGAAATCAATCAGATTTTAGAATTATTAAGGGATCTAGTGTTTTAGTTTCATTCCTCAAAACCTTAAAAAGCTCAACAAAGAATAATTTCTTGAGTATCTGCGTTTTACTTTGTATCTCTGTGAAATTTAAAAAGACATCCATAATCCATTATTAGTCACTTTTTAAAAAAAATTAAAAACTTTTGTAACGTTTTGAATATTCGATTACTTACGAGTCGTAATCAAATAAATCAAAACAATTATGAAATCACAATTTACTTCATTAAAAGAAAATATTTTAAATTGTATCCTGTTTGCTTCAATAGGACTTGCAATTGGTATCATAACTCATTTTTTCATAAAACTTCTTAGCCTTCTGCTATTGTTTATCATAGGATTTTTATTTCTAAATTACATATCTTCCTCACAGAAAAAGAAATCCGGTAAATAACAAAAAGGAGTTTCAATCAATCAATTAATCCTAACTTTAATCAATCAAAATCATGAAAAATTTAATCAAATCAGCAGTAATAGCAATCACAATTATTTTTAACACTGCAGTTCAGGCACAGACAAAATCTCCAAAATTAGAAAATTCACTTTTATGGGAAGTTTCAGGAAACGGATTATCAAAACCTTCTTATTTATACGGCACTATCCATATGATTTGCTCAACTGATTATTTTCTTTCTGAAAAAGCAAAAAAGGCCTTTGAATCTTCGAGTAAATTAATTTTGGAGATTGATCTTTCTGATCCAAAACAAATGACTGATTTGCAACAAATGGCAATGGGCAAACAACCGCTTAGTAAAACACTAAATGCCCAAGACTTATTAAAATTAGATAATATCCTGCAAAAAAAAGCCGGAATGAGCATTCAGCAAGTTGATAGTTTTAGTTTATTTACCATAATGAGTTTAATAAGCATGAAAAGTTTTGGTTGTAATGACCTGAAATTTTACGAAATGAATTTTATTGAAACAGCTAAACAACGAAAACTTAAGATTGCCGGATTAGAAACAGTAAAAGAGCAAATGAATATGTTTGAGAATGCCTATTCTGATACGGAAATGATTAAAATGCTGGAAGAATTAAGCAAGGAAGAAACCGATAAATTAGTTGCACAATACAAAGAGGAAAACATAACTGCCTTATATGATATTACTACTGATAAAAAAATAATAACTGAAGAAACCAAAAAAACGATTCTGGACAATAGAAATCAAAATTGGCTAAAAACAATCCCTGAGCTAATCAAAAATGAAAGTACATTTATCGCTGTAGGATCAGCGCATTTGGCTGGAGATTTAGGAATAATCAATTTATTAAGAAAAGCGGGATATACTGTTAAACCTGTATTGAAATAGTATTATTTTGAAAGAAAAAGAGAAAGAATTTTTAACCCGGATAGAAAATCACAAAGGAATTCTGTACAAAGTTTCAAAAATGTACATGGATAACAATGATGATCAACAGGATTTGTTTCAGGAGATTGTTTGTCAACTTTGGAAATCTTATGAAACTTTCCGAAATGAAAGTCAGTTTTCGACCTGGATGTATCGGGTAGCGGTAAATACTGCGATCGTCTTCCTCAGAAAGGAAAAAAGAAAAGTGGACAAATATGAAATTGCTTCAGAAAACATCAAAGATGATGAGGGAGATTCTCATATAAAAGAAAGTCAATTAGATCATTTTTACAAAGCAGTTCAAAAACTTGAAAAAATTGACAAAGCGATTATTTTCTATCAGTTAGAAGGATTCTCTCATAAGGAAATAGGCGAAAATCTCGGAATTTCTGAAGGAAATGCCAGAGTAAAATTAAACAGAGCAAAAGAAAAATTAAAAGAAATTATAAAAAATCAAGGTTATGGATCTTAACGATATACAAAACGCATGGAATAACGAAAAGGCAGATAATGTTGTTGTTCCTGACAATTTAGAAAAAATACAATCGGCTAATACGCCTTTGGATAAAATTAGAAAAAATCTTAGAAATGAGTTATTCTATCAAATCATCTCAATCATTTTTATTGGCTTTACACCCATTATATTTGAATTCCCGGAAAAAACAACAACTCCGTACTATTTGCTTTTTAGCATATTTGTGGCAGTGAGTATTTATTATTTAGTAAAGCTATATATGTTTTACAAAAGACTGAACAATATCACTTTAAAAACAAAAGACAGTTTATATGAAACCTATTTTGATGTACGATTGAATATGGAATTGTACAAAACATTCGGATTTGCATTAACACCATTTATAATTCTGTTTTTGCTTGGACACGCCTATTATAAGTTTCCTCAAACGCAAAATATGGCGATTGATGTTTTAAATAATACTCAGTTGATTGGGATTTTTTCTGCAGTTACCATTTCCATTTTATCTATGGGATTGGTTTTAGAGTGGTGGGTACAACATTTTTACGGGAAATATGCCAAAGAAATCCGAAATGTTATTGACCAGCTAAAAGAAGAAGAATAAATACACCCCATCGTAATTGATGGGTTTGTTGTTTTTATTGGTATTTTTGCAGTAGAAATTATTACACAGAGATTCACAAAGCAGCACAAAATTTTGTGATTTTTTTTCTTTGTGAATCTCTGTGAAAAAGCAATCTATGAAACTATTTATAACAGGAATTTCCACAGATGTAGGTAAAACAATTGCTTCTTCTATCGTTGTTGAAGCTTTAGAAGCAGATTACTGGAAACCAATTCAGGCAGGCGATCTTGACAATTCAGATACCCATAAAGTAAAATCCCGAATTTCAAATTCTAAATCTCAATTCCATTCGAACTCTTATCAATTAAATACCCCGGCGAGCCCACATTTAGCTGCTGAAATTGATGGAATTACAATTGATTTAAAAAAAATTCAGGAACCGGAAACTAAAAATCATCTGGTTATTGAAGGTGCAGGTGGTATTTTTGTACCGTTAAACGCAAAAGACACCATTATTGATTTAATTAAATCTGATTACAAAGTGATTATAGTTTCAAGACATTATCTGGGAAGTATCAACCATACCTTATTGACCATTGAAGCTATTCAAAATCGAGGTTTTAAAGTCGCAGGAATCATCTTTAGCGGAAGCGAAAACAAATCAACCGAAAGTTTGATTCTGAATAAAACAGGAATTAAATGCATTGGGCGAATTGATGAAGAACCGTATTTCGACCAAAATGTAATTAAAGAATATGCCGATTTGTTTAGGGAGAACCTTTTACAACTTCAAAATCAATTTCAAATCTGAAATCGTTAATCAAAAATCTAAAATCATCAATCGCATGACTTTACAGGAAAAAGACAGCCAATATCTCTGGCATCCTTATACCCAGCACAAAACTTCGCAAACACCAATTGCTATTTCGAGAGGCGAAGGCGCCTTACTTTGGGATGAAAACAATAAAGAATATATTGACGCGATTGCTTCCTGGTGGGTAAATCCGTTTGGACACAGTAATAGATTTATTGCCGATGCTATTTACAAACAGCTCACAACTTTAGAACACGTGTTGTTTGGCGGTTTTACTCACGAACCAGCCATAAATGTTGCTGAAAAACTGATGGAAATTTTACCAAAAAATCAACAGAAGATTTTCTTTTCTGACAATGGTTCAACAGCAGTTGAAGTTGCCATAAAAGTAGCTTTACAATATTTCTTCAATAAAGGCGAAAAACGAACCACTATAATCGCTTTTGAAAATGCTTTCCATGGCGATACATTTGCAGCAATGGCAGCAAGCGGAATCTCTTTCTACACTCAGGCTTTTCAGGGAATGTTTATTGATGTTGTTCGGATTCCTGTTCCGGTAAAAGGCCAGGAACAAATAAGTTTTAAGGCGCTGGAAAGTGTAATTCAGCATCATAATTGTGCCGGATTTATTTTTGAACCTCTCGTTCAGGGAGCAGCAGGAATGGTAATGTACGAACCCGAAGCATTAGCAAAACTAATCGAAATTTGTAAAGAAAATGCGGTTTTAACCATTGCTGATGAAGTAATGACAGGTTTTGGTAAAACCGGAAAAACGTTCGCAATGGACTATGTTGATGCAGATCCGGACATGATTTGTTTGTCTAAAGCTTTAACCGGCGGAACAATTCCTATGGCGATTACTACTTTTACACAGGATGTTTTTGATGCATTTTATGATGATGATATCAATAAAGCATTATTCCACGGCCATACCTTTACGGCAAATCCAACAGGTTGTGCGGCGGCTTTAGCGAGTATCGATTTACTGCAAACCGATGAAATGCAGACTAATATTGAAAGAATCAATAAAAATCATTTAGAGTTCCAAAAGAAAATCGAAAGTCATCCAAAAGTAATTACAGCCCGAACATTAGGCGTTATATTCGCAGTTGAAATAAAATCAGATTCAGAAGAAAGTTATTACGGTTCCATGCGCACCAAATTGTATAATTTTTTTATTGAAAATGGTGTTGTTTTACGTCCCGTTGGAAACATTGTTTATATTTTACCTCCATATATCATGACAGACGAACAGCTTCAAAAAGTTTACAAAACCATTGAAGAAGCTATTGAAATGGTCTAACGACTAAAAAGCATATAAGTGATATAAGTTCACTTAACTTTGCCTCGCATACCTGTCTGTCATCCTGAGCGGAGTCGAAGGCTTATGAAAACAAAGGCTTCGACTCCGCTCAGCCAGACATTCAATTGTATATAAGAAAAGTAAAACACTAACTTAAATCACTTATATAGTTTAATTTTTATTTAAAACCCTGCAAACTTTGCGTAAACTTTTGCGAACTTTGCCGCTAAATAAAAAAAATTGAATACTAAAATCTCCATAACAGCATTTTCGTCTATTTCTCCATTAGGAAATGATCCTGAAGAAGTCTGGAAAAAATACCTTAACGATCAGCATTGCTTTTCGCAGCTGTTCTTAGATCAACAGGAAACTTCTGTCGCGGCACTTGAAGCTGACACTAAACAAATTATAGATGAAGTCCGCGAATCAGATCCTAAATACAAATTTTTGGATGATTCTGTTTTGTTTGCTTTGGCAGCTTCGCGAAAAGCGGTTGAACAGGCGGGCTGGAAATCAGGAGATACATTCGGGATCAACATAGGATCTTCACGCGGTGCGACTGATTTATTTGAAAAACATTACAAAGAATACATCGATACCGGAAAAGCGCAGACACTTGCCTCTCCTACCACCACTTTAGGTAACATTTCTTCCTGGATTGCCCACGATTTACAAAGCACCGGTCCTGAAATTTCGCATTCGATAACCTGTTCTACGGCGCTTCATGCAATTCTAAATGGCGTTGCATGGCTAAAATCAGGAATGGCAGATAAATTTTTAGTTGGCGGAAGTGAAGCTCCTTTAACCGATTTTACGATTGCCCAAATGCGGGCTTTGAAAATATATTCGCGTATAGACCAAACCAAAGACTCTTGGCCCAATCTGGCATTTGATTTTGAGAAAACGCAAAATACAATGATTTTGGGTGAAGCAGCCGGAGTTTGCTGTCTGGAAGCTGGCCAAGCAGAAAATGCGATAGCGTACATAACAGGTGTTGGATATGCAACTGAAATTCTGGAACACAATATTTCGATTTCTGCAGAAGCGGACTGTTTTCAGAAATCAATGAAAATGGCTTTAAAAGAAACCGATATAAAAGATGTCGATGTAATTGTCATGCATGCTCCCGGAACTATAAAAGGCGATTTGACCGAACTGCGCGCGATTGAAAAAGTTTTTGGAGAAAATATACCATTGCTGACTACCAACAAATGGAAAATCGGCCACACTTTTGGAGCTTCAGGAATTTTAAGTTTAGAATTAGCGCTTTTGATGATACAGCACGATAAGTTTATCAATGTTCCGTTTGCTGAAGTTCAAAATCAGACGAAAACCATAAAAAAAGTGCTCATTAATGCCGTTGGCTTTGGAGGAAACGCCGTGAGTATTTTGATTGAAAAAGCATAATTTATAAAACCATATCAATAAAAAAAGGCTCAAAGTTTAAAACTCTGAGCCTTTTGAATATTATAGAATTCAGCTTAGTTGATACTGTTTAGCATGTCAGCGATTTCGTCTAATCTTGGTGTTAAGATGATTTCGATTCGACGGTTTTTAGCTTTTCCTTCAGGAGTTGCGTTGCTGGCCAAAGGAGAAAATTCGCTACGACCCGCAGCCGTTAATTTTTGTTTGTTGATTTTAGCATTTTCGCTCAAAATAGCCACAATTGCAGTAGCTCTTTTGGTAGATAAATCCCAGTTGTTTGCAATTGGTCCTGAACCTGCGTATGGATCATCATCAGTATGTCCTTCAATCAAAACAGAAAGATCCGGGTTGTCGCCCAATACTTTTCCTAACTCTACAACCGCTTTTCTACCCTCAGAACCCACTGCCCAGCTTCCTGAATTGAAAAGTAATTTGTTTTCCATAGAAACATATACTTTTCCGTTTTTCTGTTCAACTGTAAGTCCTTTTCCTTCGAAACCATTCAAAGCTTTAGACAACGTTTCTTTTAACTTTCTCATTGCTTCTTCTTTTGCAGCAATCATAGCTTCAAGTTCGTTCAGACGGCTTGCAGTTTTATCCAAACGAGCCTGTTCTTCAGCTAATTTTTTTGATTTAGCTTCTAATTCAGCCAATAAATCACGGTTTTTACTCATGTTTTTCTCTAAAGCGTCATTACTGTTCTTTTCAAGAGCATTGTACGAATCCTGTAAAACCTTGTATTTGCTTTGTGCAGCAGCTAAATCAGCTTTTTGTTTGGCTAAATCATCTTTGGTAGTTGCTAAATCTTTGGTTAATTTATCACGATCTAATTCTAATTGGTTTTTTGCAGTTTTTAGATCTGCATTTTCATCAGCTATAGAACGGTTTTCTTTTTTTAAATCTGAATATTTAGTTTCCAGATCGTTGTATATTTTTTTGGAAACACAAGACGTCGAAAGAGCTATAACAAGCAATCCCAGTGAGGCTTTTTTAATCATTTTTGTTTATGGTATTTAATAAATTAGGTTATTATTCTTTCTTGAAATTCTTATTACCGTGAAGCCCTAGCCCTGATTGAAACGGAAATCCTTTTTGTTTTTTCTTTAAAAACAAAAAGATTGCAGTGAAAAGCAGGAATTAGCTCCTTACTTTTAATCTTAAAGCTTCGACTCCGCTCAGGATGACAATTATTTTGACTAAAACTGAACTTTTTCTAACAATAACAATACCAAAATTACTCGATTTCGACTAAAACCGGGCAATGGTCTGAATGTATGGCATCCGGAAGGATTACGGCACGCTTTAATCTGTGCTCTAAAGGTTCGCTTACCAAATTGTAATCGATACGCCAGCCTTTGTTATTTCCTCTTGCTCCGGCGCGGTAACTCCACCACGTATAATGATGCGGATCTTTGTTGAAATGACGGAAACTGTCGATAAAACCGGACTTCATAAATCCGTCAAGCCAGGCACGTTCCTGAGGTAAAAAACCAGAAACAGTTTTGTTGCGGACCGGATCATGTATATCGATCGCTTCGTGACAGATATTATAATCCCCACAAATAATGATGTTTGGGATTGTGGCCCTTAATTCGTTTACATAGACTTGAAAATCATCCATAAACATAAATTTATGGTCTAACCTTTCTATGTTTGTTCCTGAAGGAAGGTACAAACTCATTACAGATACATCATCAAAATCAGCACGAAGATTTCGTCCTTCAAAATCCATATGGTGTATTCCGGTTCCATAAACAACCTGATTAGGTTCTGTTTTAGATAAAATAGCTACACCGCTGTATCCTTTTTTGGTTGCCGGATAATAGTATTGGTACGGATAACCCGCAGCAGTAATATCTTCTGTGGGAATCTGCTCCTGAGTAGCCTTAATTTCCTGAAGACAAATTACATCAGGATTAGCCTGTTGAAGCCAGTTGATAAAGCCTTTTGAAATAGCAGCGCGTATTCCGTTTACATTATAAGAAATAATTTTCATGCGATTTTTTTAGATATCCAAAAGTAATAAAAATGCGGAAAGTTTACATAACAAACACTAAAAGTAGAGTTTTTTGTTATCTTTGTTCGCTGTTCTAATAAATTAAAAATAGTAAATGGGTTTAGTTACCGCGAAAGAAGTTGCAAAGGCAATAAATGTTGATAAGTACGGAGTTTTCGGTACTTTTTCTGGCTGGATTCTTATGAAGGTTCTTAAGATATCAACCCTTAATAAAATTTACGATCACAATAAACATTTAGAGGATGTCGCTTTTTTAAACGGTATTTTGGATGAAATGGAAATCAAATTCGAAATACCGGAAGAAGATTTAAAACGTTTACCAAAAGACGGTGCCTATATTACCATTTCAAACCATCCGCTTGGAGGAATTGATGGCATTTTATTATTGAAATTAATGCTTGAAAGAGAACCAAATTTCAAGATTATTGCCAACTTCCTGTTACATAGAATTATCCCGATGAAAAAGTACATTATGCCGGTTAATCCTTTTGAAAATCATAAGGATGCAAAATCGAGTGTAATAGGCATTAAAGAAACTTTACGCCATCTAAGTGACGGAAAGCCTTTGGGAATTTTCCCTGCAGGTGAGGTTTCTACTTACAAAGACGGAAAATTAGTTGTAGATAAACCATGGGAAGAGGGTGCTTTGAAACTGATAAGAAAAGCAAAAGTACCTGTAGTTCCGATTTATTTTCATGCTAAAAACAGTAAATTATTTTATTGGCTTTCTAAAATTGACGATACGCTACGTACAGCAAAATTACCATCGGAACTGCTTACACAAAAAGATCGTGTGATTAAGGTTCGTATTGGAAAACCAATTTCAGTAAACGAACAAAACGAAATCGAATCGTTTGAAGAATACTCCGAGTTTTTAAGAAAAAAGACTTATATGCTGGCAAATCCTTTTGAAAAGGAGCATAAATTACTGGACCCTGCCAGTTTAAAGATTTCGAAAGCGCCTAAAAAAATTGTTACTGCAGCCAATGAATCAAAGATGATTGATGAAGTTCAGGCTTTAAGAAATAGTGATTGTCGCTTATTGCAGAGTAAAAACTATGAAGTATTTTTTGCAAGGGCAAAATCAGTTCCAAATATTCTGCATGAAATTGGACGTTTACGTGAAATTACTTTTCGTGAGGTTGGTGAAGGAACGAATGAATCTATTGACTTAGACCAATTTGACCAGTATTATCATCACATGTTTTTATGGGATGAGGATACTAAAAAAATTGCCGGTGCTTACCGCATGGGATTGGGTTCTGAAATTTATCCAAAATATGGAATTGAAGGTTTTTATCTGAATGACCTTTTTAGATTTGAACCTGAATTACACGATATGATGCACAAATCGATTGAAATGGGGCGTGCGTTTATCGTCAAAGAATACCAGCAAAAACCTATGCCATTGTTCTTACTATGGAAAGGAATTATTCATACGACTTTGCGTTATCCTGAACATAAATATTTATTGGGTGGCGTAAGCATCAGTAACCAGTTCTCTGACTTCTCAAAATCGCTGATGATTGAATTTATGAAGTCAAACTATTATGACCCTTATATCGCTCAGTATATTCATCCAAAAAAGGCTTATAAGGTAAAACTGAAAGATGCTGACAAAGATTTTATTTTTGACGAAGCTGAATCTGACCTTAACAAATTTGATAAAATTATTGATGAACTGGAACCAGGAAACTTGCGTTTACCGGTATTAATCAAAAAATATATCAAACAAAATGCGCGAGTAGTAGCTTTTAATGTTGATCCGTTGTTTAATAATGCCGTAGATGGTTTAATGTACATCAGGATTGCAGATATTCCTGAAAGTACGATGAAACCTGTAATAGAAGAGTTTCAGATTGAACTGGAACGTAAATTAGCTGAGAAAGAGGACATTAATTAATAAAGAAAATTATATAAAAAATCCCAACCACAAGGTTGGGATTTTTTTATGTTTTAAAACCAGACAGACTGATGCAAAATAGCATCAAAAGAATGGTTTGCAATAAAAACTATCAATCTTACAAAGTGATAAATAGCCAAAAGATAAGCCAGATTATAAGCTAATTTTTTATTGTATAAAAGAGTGGTAAAGTATTCTTTTTTATTAATTATCTCTACTATTAACACAATAATTGTCAGACAGCAAAAAAGAATTACAAACGGACCTAAAATATGATAGCTAATACTTTTATAAATATCTCCCTGATAAAAGTATACCAACGATTTAGTTATACCGCAACCCGGACAAGGAAATCCGGTAAGCATTTTAAAAGGACATAAAGACTGATCCGATTCTAAATGATTATTATGATTTTGCAGCATTAAAAAAAACGGAACTATCAGTGTTATTAATGCACCGATAATTCCGTAAATTTTACGTTTTATTCTGTTATTATTTATACAATCTGTTGATGTCACCTTGTACGATCATTGCTGCGGCTATAGGAAAAAAGAAACCTAAAAGGATTAATAAAGTTGATTGATCTTTTTGAAGTTCACCTGTTTGTTCGTATACTTTTGGCAAAGCCTCTTTACCTGCTAAATAATAGAAGTAAATATTTATAGGCATACAACATCCGGCAAAAATTGCAATTGGTTGAGAAATAACTTCTCTTTTAGCCACTGCATTAAAAACTTCTGCAACTTTAATATTCCAGTAAATCAAATATAATCCGCAAGTTAAAAATCCGAAGACTAATACCATAATTGGGTCAACCTTAAATACCGGTATTTCAGGATTTGAATTATTCCATTCTTCTGGCTTTGTAGTTTCCATTTTATATAATCTAATTATTGTAGTTCAACTTTTCCAATCTCATTAATTTCCTCGATTTCATTTTTTGGATCTGGTCCATATTGATTTGATCCACGATCACCTTCTGTACACATTAAAACTAGTAACCAAATACCACCAATAAATGGAATAAGTGCTATAAAATAAAACCATCCACTTTTTCCAACATCGTGTAATCTACGAACTACTACACCTAAACCCGGAACAATCGTTGCTAAGGTATATAATCCAAAAAGAGCATATCCAATAATTCCTCCTGTAATTGCATCTCCAAAAATCCCTCCAACTATTGCTCCAATCAGTATTAAAAGAATTGAAATTATTCCATTAGCAAGAGCAAAATACCAATATTCACTTCTTCTTGCACGACCATTAAAATTTGCATAATTTTCAAAAACCACTTTTTTGTACCATTCAATCATAATTAATAAAATTTAATTAGTTAATACTTACTCTTTTTAGGATTTTCAGTTCCTCCTTAATTTAAAATTTTGTTAAATTTAGCAACAATATTAAAAAAAAATAACTTCAAAAACTAATTCTGGAAAATATTTTTACAGAAAAAACCTGTTATTAAAACCTAAAACTTAACTAATCTGCTATTTTACATATAGAGCTTTTATTTTGTCTACAATTACCTGCGCTAAACGTTCATGGCTTTCGAATGTCCATCCGGCAATATGAGGAGTCAGAATCACTTTTTTACCATCTAAGAGATACTGAAAAGCTTCGGGAGTATTTTTATCCTGAAAAAGGGTCTCAAAAGATAATTTTTCATATTCCAAAACATCTAAACCAGCTCCTAAAACTTTTTCAGATTTCATGGCTTCAACTAAATCTGCCGTCACTATATTTTTACCACGAGATGTATTAATGATCCAGAACGGCTTTGTAAATGCATTAATAAAATTCAGATCGATCATTTTGTCTGTGTCCGGTGTCCATGGAATATGCAGACTCAAAACATCGGTTTTTTTCTGTAATTCCTGTAATGAGACCTGTTTTGCATTTTCATCTCCCATGTTATCGGCAATATCATAACACAATACCTCTACATCAAAACCACGCAGTTTTTTGGCAAAGGCTTTTCCCATATTACCATATCCAATAATCCCGACCGTTTTTCCGTCTAGTTCATATCCGCGGTTACTTTCACGATTCCATGCACCAGATCGGATTTCACTGTCTGCCTGATTTAGTTTATTAAAAAGGGATAAAATCATCCCTAAAGTATGTTCTGCAACAGCGTTGCAATTACCTTCCGGAGCAGCAATCAAATGAATATCCTTATCTAAGGCATAATCGCAATCAATACTTTCTAATCCTGCTCCTACCCTGGCAATAAACTGAAGGTTAACAGCTTTATCGATAAATTGTTTATCAATTTTAAAACGGCTTCGGATTACGATTCCATTATAATCCTGAATTTTGGCTTCAATTTCTTCTTTTGAAGATGTAAAATCAGAATGATTTTCAAAACCGGCCTCTTCTAATTGCTTCCAAAGAGTAGGATGATTGCTGTCGATATGTAGAATTTTTATGCTCATTATTTTAAATTTAGATAAAACAAAAATACAGTTTATTCTTTATTTCTTAATCGAGATTGTTCCAAACTGATAAACACAGGTTTTTATTGACCTATTTTTTTTAACTTTGAAAATAACACCTTCCCGCAATATAATACCTCTCAAATGAAATTGACCAAAACATTTAAAGCCTTTTTTGAAAACGAAAAATCGGGAGGACTCTTATTGCTTTTTGTTACTATTTTTTCGCTTACACTGGCAAATTCATCATTCCAGACAGATTATATTACGTTGTGGGAAAAAGATTGGGGCGGGCACTCTATCACTCACTGGATTAATGATGGTTTGATGACCATTTTCTTTTTACTGATCGGATTAGAACTGGAGCGCGAAATTTATCATGGTGAATTGTCAAGTATCAAAAATGCATCTTTACCAATGATCGCTGCATTGGGTGGAATGTTGGTCCCTGCAGCGTTATTTTTAGCACTAAATTACGGAACTGCTACTCAAAACGGAGCCGGAATACCAATGGCAACTGATATTGCATTTGCTATTGGAATTTTATCCCTTTTGGGAAATAAAGTGCCAGTATCACTAAAAGTATTTCTAACAGCACTAGCTGTTATTGATGATTTAGGTGCTATTATCGTAATTGCTGTTTTTTATACTTCATCAATTGCTTTTGCCAATCTTGCTATTGCCCTTGGAATTTGGGTGCTTTTATTTATTTTGAACAGAATGAAAATTCACAACCTGATTCCATATTTAATTGGCGGGGCTGCGATGTGGTATTTCATGCTGACTTCAGGAGTTCACGCAACCATTACCGGGGTTATATTAGCATTTGTAATTCCGTTTGGAGATGGCGGTAAAAAATCATCATCCTATAAACTACAGCACTTTTTACACAAACCTGTAGCGTTTCTGATTTTGCCATTATTTGCTATTGCAAATACATGCATCGCCATAGAATCTGATTGGCATGAAGGTTTAAACCACACAAACACATTCGGAATTGTTTTAGGATTAGTTGTGGGGAAACCTTTAGGAATTTTACTTTTTTCTTTTATTGGAGTAAACGCCGGTTTTTGTGCTTTACCCAAAAAGTTAAAATGGTCCCACATATTAGGTGCCGGAATGCTTGGCGGAATTGGTTTTACGATGTCAATCTTTATTACTGTTTTAGCCTTTAAAAATCCTGAAATCATTGTCTTTTCTAAAATAGCAATTCTGATTGCTTCTGTGCTTTCGGGAATTTTCGGATTTGTTTATTTGAAGTTTATTTTGACCAGAAAAAAAATCTTATAATTTTTTGACACCAAGATTTTTTGAAGAATTATGTTTTACAAATCTTAATCCTTACCATTGCTCATTGATTAATAAATTATACTAATGAAGAACATCTATTTTCTTTTTATCGGAATTCTTATATTCTTTTCTTGTTCTAAAAATAAAGAAACAAATTCTGATTTTATTGATAAAACTCTTGATTTAGTAATTAAATATTCAAATGGACAATCTATTGAATACCCTGATCTATATGATAAACCCGTCTACAACATTGCAGATGATAAAGATGAAAAATTGAAATTAGCTGAAAGACTAAAATCCAGAGGTTTTAAAATAATAAATTGGGAACGTGGAAATAATCCTCCAAGTGGACCAAGAATAGTAGTTTTGACATTAGAAAAAGAAAATTGTAAATGCAAAGTCACGAAAATTTATTATTCAACTATATCTGATTCTGTATATTTAACAACCGAAAAGATTAATTGTATCAAAATGAAGAATTAGATTTTCTAGCTACGATTAATTTCTCCTTTTCTAAATCATAAAACAATACCAAAAATAAAATCCCAAATCCCGGCTTTACAAACTTGGAATTTGGAATTTTTTATATTGGAATTTCTTTTAAAAACTATCCCTTGATTTGTTTCAAAGAAGTTTTGATTCCTTTTATTAAAGATGAACTGAAACCATTGTGTTCCATTTCATTTAAACCTACAATTGTACAGCCCTGAGGAGTTGTAACACGGTCTATTAATTGTTCCGGATGTACTCTTTCTTCCAACAACATTTTTGCAGCCCCTTTTACCGTTTGTGCTGCAATTGCCAATGCAGTTTGTGAGTCAAAACCAATTTCGATTCCTGCCTGCATCGAAGCACGAATATATCTTAAAGCATAAGCTGTTCCACAAGCACCTAAAACCGTAGCAGCATCCATTAATTTCTCATCAATAACCGGAGCAGTTCCTAAATCCTGAAACAAGTCTACAATTGGCAAGGCTTTTTCTCTGTCTTTTTCAGGAAAGGAAATACAAGTAGCTGATTCCCCAAATTGTGCCGCAATATTAGGCATAATTCTAACTACCGGATATTCATTATTTGTTTTTGACTGAAGCATTTCCAATGACAAGCCGCTTACTGCAGATGCAATGGTTTTTCCCTGAACAACCGGTAAAATCTCAGCCAGAACTGTATCTACCTGATAGGGTTTAATAGTCAAAATTATAACATCAGCTTCCTGAATGTTATGTTTATTATCTGAAGAAACCGTAATTCCTAATTCGGTTAAATATTGAATACTGGCTGTATTTCTTCTGGTTACCGTAACCTGATTATTTTGTGAAAATTTCGCAATTCCCAAGGCAATAGAAACTCCAAGGTTTCCTCCTCCTATGATATGTACTTTCATTCTGATTGTTAATTTATATTCTAATTGGTTAATAGCTGTTTTGTATAATTCAACATTTAAAATCCAAGGATCAGTTTGGCAACTCCAAAATAGAGCATAATTCCAAAAACATCATTGGTTGTTGTGATAAACGGACCCGTTGCAATAGCGGGATCTATTTTATTTTTATGAAGGAAAAGCGGCACCAAAGTTCCCAAAGTTGCAGCAAATAAAATCACTACAATCATCGAAATTGAAATTGCCAGACCTACTAAATACTGTTGATACATGATTGAATGATATCCAAGTAAAAGCAATGAAATAATACTTCCGGAAATCATCGAAACGGTAATTTCTTTGGTAAAATAACCTCGGCTAAATTCTTTCAACGTTCCGTTTGCAAGCCCCTGTACTACAATTGCTGATGCCTGAACCCCAATATTTCCGGCAGTTGCCGAAAGCAAAGGCACAAAAATAATTAAGGTTGAATAGGTTTGAAATGTTTCTTCATTTCCTTTTAAAACAAAAGAAGCTACTATTTCGATTACCATTCCAATTAAAAGCCAGGGTAAACGTGCTTTTGTTAATTCTAAAACGCTGTCATTTGATTCAACGTCCTGCGTAATACCGGCCGCTAACTGGTAATCTTTATCAGCTTCGTCCTTGATTACGTCTACGATATCATCAATTGTAATTCTACCAACAAGACGACCCAATTCATCTACAACCGGAATAGCTTCCAAATCGTATTTTTGCATGATACGCGCTACCTCAACATCTTCAGTATCTACGTTTACAAAATTTAATTTTCGAATATAAATATCTCCAATCTGGGTTTTGGTTGAAGTTGTCAATAAATCTTTAAGTGATAATCTTCCTTTTAAGCGATTTTCATCATCAACCACATAAATTGAATGTACTCTGGACACATTTTCGGCCTGAATACGCATTTCTTTCACACAAGTCAGTACATTCCAATTCTCATTGACTTTTACCAGCTCCTTTCCCATCAAACCTCCGGCAGAGTTTTCGTCGTAACGCAATAAATCAACAATGTCTTTTGCGTGTTCAACATCAATTAACTCCGAGATTACTTCGGCTTTAATTTCCTGCGAAAGTTCGGCAATAATATCTGCCGCATCATTAGTTTCGAGCTCATCAAGCTCTTCTGCAATCTCTTTTGGCGAAAGTCGGCTTAAGATATTCTCCCGCAAATCATCTTCCAGCTCAAGAAGAATTTCAGCGGTTTTATCACTGTCTAAAACCTTAAAAATATAGGTTGCCTCGTCAAAATCCAGTTCATCGAGAATTTCGGCAATATCGGCGTGGTGCAGATCGTTAAGTAAAACTTCAAGTTCTTTGTCGTTTTTGTGAACAATGTGCTCTTCTAATTGATGTATTAATTCTTTGCTAACTTTGAACTCCATCGGCTTCTATCTTTTGAGTCAGTTCAATAAATTCATCTACACTAAGTTGCTCGGGACGTTTATCAAAGATAGTGTCTAATCGCAAATTATCAGTTAAATTTAATGTTTTCAAACTGTTACGTAATGTTTTTCGTCTTTGCTGAAAAGCAGTTTTCACTACCGTAAAGAACAACTTTTCACCACATGGAAGACTGTAATCTTCCTTTCGGGTCATTTTCATCACACCCGATTTTACCTTGGGCGGAGGAATAAAAACATTTTCGTCAACAGTAAACAAATACTCAGTATCATAGAAAGCCTGTGCCAAAACGGACAAGATTCCGTAAGCTTTAGAGCCTTTTTTCTCGCAGATTCGCTCAGCAACTTCTTTTTGAAACATCCCCGAAAATTCCGGAATCTGATGTTTAAACTCTAAAGTCCTAAAAACGATCTGTGTCGAAATATTATAAGGGAAGTTTCCGATAATGGCAAATTGCTTGTTTTCGTAAACCTCATTAATATTGTATTTCAGGAAATCCTGAGAGATAATCTTGTCTTTTAATTTTGGATAATTTTCACCCAAATACACTACAGATTCCGTATCAATCTCGATTACGTGTGTATTAATTGGTTTGTCAAGCAAATATTTAGTCAGCACACCCATTCCTGGTCCTATTTCTAAAACCTCATCGTATCCTTGCAAACTTAAAGTATCTGCAATTGCTTTTGCGATACTTTCGTCTTTCAGGAAGTGTTGTCCTAAATGTTTTTTGGCTTTTACTTTTTCCATTATTTCTTTTAGATTGTTAGACTTATTAGATCGTTAGACTTCTTAGATTTTTAGAAAAGGCTTCTAACTGTCTAAGAAGTTTAAAAATCTAACTATCTATTTTAATGTTCCGAGATCACTTCTAATTCGGTTCTGAAAGAAAGCATTTTATCGGCAAACAATTCCTGGGCTTCCTGACGAAATTTTGGTGCATCTTCAAGATAATATTTCTCTAATGTTGCTTTGCTGTCTGTAAAATACTGAACAGAATATGTAATTCCCCCCATGTCTTCTTCAATCAAAACTTTTACGATTCGTGCCGAAGAAAACTTGTTCGTAGCCAGAATTTCCGGTATATGTTTTTCCTGCATCCATTTTAGCCATTGGTCATGAACGCTTTCGTGTATATTGGTGGTAACGTTGTAAATAATCATTTTTTTCTTAGATTATTAGATTGTTAGACATCTTAGATTGTTAGACATCTAATGATCTAACTTTCTAATAATCCAAAAATCTATTTTTATAAATTCTTGTCTCCTCTTAACTCCCGGTATTTTCTTCTGGCATCAACAAAGTAAATACTATCCTGATGGTTAAAAATTACCTTCTCATACAAAGGTTTTGCTTTTTCTATATCTTTTAATTCATCGTTGTAAATTTCTGCCGAAAAAAACAGCGCTTCATCAATATAAATTCCGTCACTATGATGATCAATGATTTGCTGGTATTGGCTTAAAGCCGAATTATAATCTTTCAGACTTTCATATATTTTACCTAAACGCAACATTGTTACAGCCTCAATTTCCTGTCCCTTAAAAGACTTTAAGATATTCTGAAACTGTATAATTGCCTCTTGTTGTTTATTCTGATAAATTAAAAAATCACCTTTTGCAAATTGCTTCAAAGCCGTTTGTGTTGAATCGGCAACAGTGTTGTCATTGATCAGCAAAAAATATTCAAGGGCATCATTTGCAATTAATTGTGTATTGGCCGACTTTAATTCCTTGAATTGCTTTAAAGCCCATTCAAAATCTGTTTTAAAATAGCTTGCTTTTGCTGCTTTTAAACTTGCTTCATGAGACATCACATCATTCTTCAAATCCAATTGAATTTGGGAATAATAAATCAATGCCTGATTGTATTTTTCTTCCAAAAGTAAAATATCACCCAATTCCATTTTGGCATCTGCTTTCTGATACTCATTCAAATTAAGCTCTAAGGCTTTTTTCACAACTGCCTTGCCTTCTTCTGTCTTTTTTAAATTAAAAGCCAGGAAATGCGCCTGAATTATTTGCAAAGATAAGGTAAAAGGAGTTATTCCGTAAGTTGCAAGCAAATGTTCCAATTCGATAGTGATGCCCGGGTAATCCTTTTCCTGCGCCTTATCAATTTTAATTTGCATCAAATTAGCATTGGTCTGAATCAGTAAATTTAAATCTTTGGTATTCAGCAAAATAAAATTCAAAATTTCAGTAGCCGTTTCAGTATCATTTTCATTCAGTGCAAACTGACTTAGATTAACAATACTGGTCAACGATTCCGGTTCACGTTTATAAATGGCTTTTTCCTGGATAAAAGCTTTTCCAAATTCTTTCTGCTGTACATAAAACCAACTTAGATAATGGTTCCAAAATACATCCTGGTTTTGTTGTGTTTTCAGGATTAGAGCCTTACGCATAGCATCTTTAAAAGCCGTATTATCATTTTCACCGTTCATAAAACGGGATAATTGTGCCTGTATCAGATTTGAATTTTGTGGATTTTGAAATGATTCTGTCAGTAAAAGATCGATCATTAAATCGGTTTTGCCTAATTGCCCGTACAACATTCCAATCTGGAAATTAAAATTGTAATTGGGCTGTACCTGCATTGCAGTTTGGTAGGATTTCAAGGCATATTCAAGCAATACTTTTTTCTCGAAAGAATTCGCAACTCCGTAAACATCATTCGGATTCGTTTTTATTTTTTCGATAGCCTGATCATAATAATTCTTAGCTTTAGATTCGTTTTTCTGCAATTGAAAATTATACCCTAATTCGACTAAAAAAACACCCTGTTTATATCTATTATACCTTTCCTGAATGGCTTTATCAGCATTGGCAAATTGCTGCAGCTGCTGATAACATTCAACTGTTCTTAAAAAATACTGCGTATTGGATGGTACACTTTTTAAAAGCTCTTCGTAACTGATTTTTGCTTTTTCGAAATCACCTTTATCATAATAATATTGAGCGAGCTGCTCATTTTGGGAGAATACAAAAGTAGACCACAACAAAACGATATAGATACAGATGTTTTTCATATTTCGGTTTTTAGAAGCTAACTTTAAGCATTATCAAATTTCAATGTATTCCTTTTTTTGTTTTGATTTCCAGATTATCAAAGTTAAACCAATTAAAATAAAGGGGATACTTAAAATCTGTCCCATATTAATTGGCATATTGTTTTCAAAAACTTCCTGATTTTCTTTGAAGAATTCAATTATAAAACGAGCCAGAAACAATAACGTCAGGAAAAAACCAAAAATCAGTCCCTTTCGTTCTTTTAATTTTTGTGATCGGAACATAAAAAACAAGAAACCAAAAATAAACAAATACGAGAATGCCTCATATAATTGCGTTGGATGTCTGGGAATCAAATCATCTCTTTGAAATATTACTCCCCACTTTCCATTAGTTGGTTTCCCGTAAATTTCTGAATTCATGAAATTACCAAACCTGATAAAAGCAGCTGTAATAGGAACGGCAACGGCCATTCTGTCTAAGATCCACAGTAGCTGTACTTTGTGTTTTTTGCAGTATAACAGTATCGCAATTAAAACGCCAATAGTTCCACCGTGACTTGCCAAACCCTGAAAACCAACAAATTCATAAGAACCTTTAATTTTTTGAATTGGCAAAAGTATTTCTATCGGATGTTGAATAAAATAAGACAGTTCATAAAAAAAACAATGTCCAAGCCTTGCTCCAAGTACTGTACCAACAATAACATAAATCAGCAAACTATCCAGACTTTCTAAAGATACATTTTCTTTTTTATAAATATTTCTAACAGTATAAAAACCAAGCAGGAGTCCGGCAGCAAAAAATGCTCCATAATATTTTAGAGGAAAAGTATCTGTTATCCAAAAAATAACAGGATCGACATTCCAGTTTAATATTCCGCTCATTTTTCCATCGTTTATTGTAAAAAAGAAAACCTAACAGGTTTTGGAAACCTGTTAGGTTTAGCTAATTACTATATAATTAATTTATAATATCAAATCCGCAGTAAGGGCGTAAAACCTCAGGAATTACGATTCCTTCCGGAGTTTGATAGTTTTCTAAAATTCCTGCCAAAACTCTTGGTAAAGCTAATGAACTTCCATTAAGCGTATGAGCCAATTGGTTTTTTCCGTCTTTATCTTTGAAACGTAATTTCAAACGATTTGCCTGGAAAGTCTCAAAGTTAGATACAGAGCTAATCTCTAACCAGCGATCCTGTGCGGTAGAAAATACTTCGAAATCATATGTCAAAGCCGAAGTGAAACCCATATCACCGCCACACAAGCGTAAAATTCTGTATGGTAATTTTAGCTCTTTTAAAATATTTTTTACATGTTCTACCATTCCGTCAAGTGCTTCGTAAGACTTATCCGGATGTTCAACGCGTACAATTTCAACTTTATCAAATTGGTGCAAACGATTTAATCCGCGTACATGCGCTCCATAAGAACCTGCTTCACGACGAAAACATGGGGTGTAAGCTGTATATAAAACAGGTAATTCATTTTCGTTTAACAAAACATCACGAAACAAATTTGTAACCGGCACCTCAGCCGTTGGAATCAAATATAAATCATCAATCGTTGAATGATACATTTGTCCTTCTTTGTCCGGTAGTTGTCCGGTTCCATAACCAGAAGCTTCGTTTACCAAATGAGGCACCTGAACTTCGTTGTAACCTGCAGCCGTATTTTTATCTAAAAAATAATTGATTAAAGCACGCTGTAAACGGGCACCTTTTCCTTTGTAAACCGGAAAACCTGCACCAGTAATTTTTACACCCAATTCAAAATCGATGATATCGTATTTTTTCACCAATTCCCAGTGAGGTTGTGCATCTTCATGTAACACCGGAATATCACCTTCCTGAAAAACGTTTAAATTTTCTTCAGGCGTTTTCCCTTCCGGAACAATATCAGCAGGAAGATTAGGTAATGTATATAATTTATTCGTTAATTCGGTAGCTAAAGCTTCTGCTTTTTCACCTAATTCTTTACTTTTTTCTTTTAATGAAACTGTTTTCTCTTTTAAGATTGCGGCTTTTGATTTCTCTCCGGCTTTCATTAATTCACCTATATCCTTGGATAATTTATTAGATTCAGCTAAAGTATTGTCTAATTCTGCCTGTGTTGCGCGACGGTTTTCGTCTAATTGCACCACCTCTTCCACAACGCTTTTAGCATCGATATTTCGTTTTGCTAAAGCCTTGATTACTTTCTCCTGATTTTCTCTAATAAATGCGATTTGTAACATAGCTTGGTTTTTATAACTATTGTATTTTTTATAACGGAAGCAAATTTAAGGAAATGTTTCCTAAGATTACGACAAACTTTTAAGGGAAAAATGCATTATAAAGGTTGTTTCGCAAAGTTTTACCAAGGTTAGACAGAGATTTGTCAGGTTTTTTATTAAAGAAGATCAAAATGAATTTTCCCAAAGACGAAAAACAGCATTTTTATTTTTCATACGGTTAATTTGCTGATAACGCTTTTGTATGTTTTTATACTCGGTATTACCTATTTTTTCAATTGTAAAATCGATTTTAGTTAAGTCTGATTTTAGAAAATGTTATTCCTTAATCACTTTAAATGTTTCTGAAGATTCTCTGTTCGAAATTTTAAGAATATAAAACCCTGAAGCTAAACCCGAAACATCAATTGATCCATTTGTACTTTTTCCGTTCAGGATTGGATTAGATTCGAAATCAAAGAATGAATAATCAAAGTTTTTAGAATTAAAATTCTCAATTGAAATCACAGAAACTGCAGGATTAGGAAAAACATACGCTGCTTGTTTTTGAACTATTTCGCGCTGAATATTATTGCAGGCGCTTTCTAATAGTAGATCCAAATCATTTTCATCAAACATTAAGGTATAATTCAGCTCTTTTGCTTTTGTAAATAACTGACATGCTTCGTTATATTTATTCTGTTCCAAATAAATAATTCCAAGATTTTTCATTGCATAGGAATTGTTTTTATCCATTTCCAAAGCTTCTTTGAGGTCTTTAATCCCTTTTTCAGATTCTCCTAATTTATGGTAAAGCAAACCTCTTGTCGTTTTTAAATCCCTTCCACCGTAATCTGATGAATGATCTATTATTGTTTTTTCTTTCTTAAAAGCAATTTCAATATTTTCCATTGCCTTATCATACTCTCCTAAATCCGAATATAATTTGGCAATCCCCCATCTGGCATGACCATGTTCCGGCTTTTCTTTTATAATTTTTTCTAAATAATAACGCGCTAAATCATTGGATTTTCTTCGTTGTAAATAATTAGCAAAATTGTATAAAATTCGATAATCATCCGGAGCACAAATCATTGCTTTGTAAAAATACTGAAATGCAGGATTTTCCATTTCAAGGCTCATATAAGTATTTGCCAGTACATCATAAAGGGAGCTTTTGAATTTTTCTCTACTTGCCTTTATAGATTCTGAAACCACTTTAGTGGTATCTTTAGGTTTTTTATTTATCACAAATTCGGCTCTTTTTAAATCCTCGAGCGCTAAAGTTTTATTTCCAAGGCGGGCTCTTAGATAGCCCCTTGTTGTAATATCTTTGATATTTGTCGGGTTATAATTCGTTTTTAGATTCAGTTCTGTAAGTGATTTGAGCATCTTTTCTGTTGCCTCTTCACTATCTTTATTAAAAGGCAGTTTATGATCGATTCTGCTGAGCAGTTTTCCGTGCAAAAAATTCCAGGTAACGAGTTTCTCCCCTTGTCTGTTATATTGAAAACAATTCGAATTCTTCCTCCCCTTTTCATCATGATAAAAAACCTCGTTCAAATTTCCGTTTGGATAATATGTTTTAATGCTGTCTTTAATGTTATCCGTACCATACCAAATCTCTATTGAAGGTACCTGATCATCATAAAAATAACGGGTAACTCTATTAGATTTATTGTTACCCTGAGCCAATAACAAAGCAGGGAAAAGCATAAAGGCAAATACTATTTTTTTATACATAATTTATAGGTTATCGTTTTGAACTTACAGTTTTAATTATCCAGAAATCTGTATCTGTCATCTTTTTTAAACTCATAAGTCTTTCCGTTATACTTTATCCTTTCAGATTCTTTTTTAACTTTAATATTACTTTGTTCTTTTGTTCCATTTTCCGGATCTTCTTCAACTGCAACTTCGTATAAAAAGTTTTTTGAAACAATTAAATCCAAAAAACCATTTGTTTCTGTATCAGAAATTATCAAACCTGTCTCTAAAGTTTCCAATTCAAAAGAGCCTCTGTCATTAGAATCTCCCTGCGTTTTTCTAATTGGGTATTCGTATAAAAGTTTTTTAATTTTATTATTTACCAATGCAATGATCGTAAATTTTTGCTGAGAATATAAAGCAACACGACTTCCTGAGCTTTCTTCTGTATAAAATGCAACTGCCGTTGTGTTTTGGTTGAGCTGAAACAGATTATTAAGAATATATGTTTTCGAAAACTTCATTCCTTCATTTTCATTATAACTCAAATTAAAATCTGTTTCCTGATCAATGATTTTTCCATCTGCTTTATTAACAAAAAGATATTTTCTTTCAAAAAAATCTCCCGGGTCATCCTCTCCTGTATTTTCTTTTTCCGATTTTTCAGTTTTAACAAAATAAGTAATTACAAAAAAGGCGATTTTATCGTTGTAACTTATAGAAGTTGTTTCATTGATTTTTAAATCAGCATACCTTATGCTTAAATTTGTGGTTACTTTTTTCAAAAGAGCCAAATCGAGTTCTTCAGACACTATTATAGCATCGTTATCTTTAAAAATAAGTTTTTCAATACGTTTTTGTTTCACATTTTCAGGCTGAGTGTGTAAGGCTAATGCAGTGTTATTTTCTTCGATGGCTTGTTTTTTGTTTTTTTCGCAGGAGCTTAAAAATAAAAAAGTGCCGATGAGAATTAAGTAGGTTTTGATTTTCATTGGTTTTGATTTTAGTATTGGGGCTTTCAAATATAAAATATTCTTAATAAGCTTTTTAAATAAAATCAAAAATTTAAAATCATTTTACAGAGATATCCAAAAATTTGCAGAGATTTTTTAAAAAATTAACAAATTTAGAAAAGACAGAATTTTAAAGTTTTTTATTTCAGACTTTGAAAAAACCTTCAAACGCTGAACCTTTGTTTCCTGTTTTATGCTCTCTTAATCTCATGCCCAACAAATTTCTCCAAAACCTCAAACATATCATCTACAGAAAGCACTTCGGTATCAGGATGTGATTTGAGGAATGCAGCATTTAATACGGTTATATTTTCCTCCAGTTCAAAAAACAAATCATTATTTAAAAGATCCCGAAACGGATTTGGTCCGTCTAATTTTCCCTTTAAAAATTTACCGAGTTTGATATTGCTTTGTAATCGCAGTTTCCTGCTTTGCTCCTGAAATAAGGCTAAATGCTTTTCGGCGCCAATTATGGTTAAACCTTCTTCAATCAATTCGTTCAGTTCTTTATTCCATCCGGAATCATATACAAATTTTGCAAAATTACCTTCGGTATATTTTGAAGTATAATAATCTAAATAATAACTCAATAAAGCATCTTCATGTATTAAATCATCATCGATTTTTTCTTCGCGCATTAAATTGATTACCGAAATATTTGAATTAACAACATCCTGAGGATATTCGCTGTTTATTGCTGTTTCTGAAATTATTATTCTTCCGAATTCCTCCATTTTTATTTTTGTTTTAGGATTGTTTTATAGGACATCACCGTTATTACTCTTTTTTTCATTCATTTTTGCGACTAAGGCTTTCAATCGCAATGCACGTTCTTTTTTTTCCTCCTGAAGCTTAGCGTTTTTCCGATTTAACAATTTGGAATGCAAAGCCTTATTTTTAGTGTTTTTTTCGGGTCCTTTAGCCATGGTATAAAACTTTATGTGACCGCAAATATAAGAAACGTAAACTGTAATAAATTCTTAGAACGTTTGTCCAGACCTGACTATGTGCTTCTCAAAGTGACGCCTATTTATATAAAGAAATAATTATTGTGAGATATTTTTTACTATAAAAGCGTATTTTAGCTCCTGAATAAAACAGCATTGTTGATTACATTAAATTAGTATACACAAATTAATTAACCATAAACCAAACCCATGAAAACCTTTATTATTTCGATTATTTCACTTTTATCATTTTCAGTGTATTCACAAAACAGATACGAATTGCAAGATGAAGGAAAAGAGAAACTTTACCTTTCTGACACTATTTCAAAAATGGCTGAAAAAAAAATCATTACCAGCGAACCTATTGTTGTGATTGATGGTGTTCCTTATCGTTTTCAGGATTTAGAAAAAAACAAACTGCCATTATCGAAAAATGAAATTCTTACAATTATACCAATTGACAGGCAAAAAGGCATCAATATTTTTGGCAATTTTGGAGAAGCCGGAGTTCTAATTGTAACAACATCTAAAAAGAAAAAATAACTATAACTGCATTTTGAAATATCAAACATATGAACAAAAATGTTTATGCGATACACCATTTCAAAAACTGAATAAAGCATTTTCAAATAATCAAACTTTTACAGAAAATTAAATTGAGAAAGAATGAATCCTAAAGTTGATTTTTATTTTAGTAAAAACGAAAAGTGGCAAAACGAAACCGAGAAATTAAGAGCAATAGTTCTCGATTGTCAACTATCCGAAGAATTAAAATGGGGTGTTCCTTGTTATACATTTCAGGAAAACAATATTGTTTTAATACATGATTTTAAGGAATATTGCGCGCTTTTGTTTTTCAAAGGTGCTTTATTAAAAGATACAGACAACATCCTGATACAACAAACTGCCAATGTACAGTTGGCTCGCCAGATCAGGTTTACCAATATACAGGAAATCATTCAACAGGAATCTACTCTTAAAGCGTATATTTATGAAGCTATTGAAGTAGAAAAAGCAGGTTTGAAATTTACTTTTAAAAAAACCGAAGAATTCAAAATTACTGAAGAATTTCAAAAGAAATTAGATGAAAACCCAAATCTGAAAACCGCTTTCGAAGCTTTGACACCTGGACGACAAAGGGCCTATATGCTATATTTTTCTGCGCCAAAGCAATCCAAAACCAGAGTCGCAAGAATTGAAAAATGTACACCACAAATTCTTAACGGAAAAGGATTAAATGATTAGAAAATAATGCAAGCCTCTTATGTAACAGAGAAAACAAATTTTAATCATAAAGTAATACTAAAATAACGTATGGAAGGTTAATGTTATAAGTGAAATACAAGAATAAAACGTAATTTTATTCCCTCTAAAAAGGTTTCAAGCACTAAAAACAGGAAAGTTATGACAGAAAGAAAAGCATTAGAATATTATGTTTTAGACGTATTCTCGAATGAAAGTTATAAGGGAAATCCGCTCTCTGTTGTTTTTACTACTGGAAATTTAGCACTGAAAACGTATCAGGATATTTCTAAAGAATTTGGTTATTCCGAAACTTCTTTCATCTACTATTCAAAGGAACAAAAGGCATTAAATGTTCGTTCGTTTACTCCAACCGGAATCGAAATTGACGGTGCAGGACATAATTTACTGGGTGCAGTATGCGGAGCTTTGCTTAAAAAAATGCCAATATTTGACGAACAATCAGAAAACAACCGATTTGTAATCATGAAAAAATCTCCGATTTCATTAACGGTAAGTTTTGACTCGGTTACGCAATATCCTGTTGTACAAATGCATCAACAATCAGCTGTTATCAAAAAGGAAATCCCTACCTATAAACTGGCTGTAGCGCTTGGTTTGAAAATTGAAGATTTAGACAGTAATGATTTTGTCCCAACAATTGTAAAAACCGAAGTCGCTCATACCATGGTTCCCATCAAAAACAGTCAAATTTTAAACAGCATCGTTCCTGATCACAAGCTTCTAATTGAAATTTCAAAAGAATACCAATCTGAAGGATTTTATTGTTTTACCATTTCAGATCAAAAGGAAGACAACATTGCTGAAGCCAGATTTTTCAATCCCGTAATCGGAATTTATGAAGATCCTGCTACCGGAACAGCTGCCGGTCCATTAATTGGTTTTTTAACTTCAAAAAAACAGGTAAAACTGAATACTGAATATAAAATTTTGCAGGGTGTAAAACTAAATCAGCCTTCTATTATTGAAGTTATGATAAGGGAAAATGATATTTTAGTGGGTGGTTCTTCGATTATTACGATGAAGGGGGAGCTTTATATTTAAATATTTACTTAAAAATGAAACAGATTATAATAATTGTTTTTCTAGTTTTAATATCCTGTGATCAAGTTAAATATCAATCTTTAAAGGCAAAAGAAACAGATATTGAAAATTTGTTGAAACATATAAATCCCAATAAAGACTATGATTATTGGGAAATTAATTTTTCGCTGGCAATTAGCTCTAATGTCATTTTTTTTAAAGGAAATAAAGAATTGAAGCAAAAATATAATTACAAACAAAACCATTTTGGTTTTTTCAGTGGTTGCCAGCCAATGACGTGCAATTATAATATCATTTATTTAGAAAATGGCAAATGGAATTATATTTTAAGCGAAGCAGAGTTAGCAACTTTTATAAACAAAATTGATAATCCTGAAGAAGCCTTTCTTATTACCAGAATAAATAAGTATAACATTGATTCAAACAATCAAAAAGGCAATGGTTTTGTCAAAACAAAAAATGGTTACGACTTAAAAGTCATGAAATATATAAGTTGTCCAGAGTCAAAAGAATCATTTGTAGTTTCTATTGATTCAACAGGAAAATTAATAAAATCAGAAAGTCAGGGGTTCTACTTAAAAACAAAAGACTGTATCGTATATTAAAGCATAATCCAACATAAAAAAAGCTGCATCCGGAAAATGCAGCTTTTTTATATCCAAACTAGAAAAAAGTATTCTTAATTCGTTTTCATAGGCGGTAAATCAAATGCAACAGAATCATGTTCGAAGTTGTTTCTGTGGCCGCCATCGCAAAAAGGTTTGTTTGCAGATAATCCGCAACGGCAAAGCCCTAAAGCTGATCTTCCTTGTAACCCGTAAACGGTTCCTTCCGGATCCATGATTTCAAAATCTCCTTCAATTTTGATTGATCCGTTTTTATTGATAATTAGTTTTGTCTTGCTCATAAAAATTGTTTTTGTTGTTTTTGTTGTTTTTTTGGATGGCAAAGATTGCGAAATATATTTTGAAGATTTTAGTTGTAGTGTTAGTTTAAACTGGTTCTATTTTATGAGGTAATTCCACAGAGATTCGCAAAATTTTTTGACGAAGGTTCGCAAAGCTTTATTGAATTGCAATCAGTTTTAGCTGAATGAAATTATGACTTGCTAAATTTTGAAAATCTCCGGCTAAAGCTCGAGGCAATTAATAACTAAAAAATCTGCTCAATCTTCCAAATCTGCGAGAAACAAAAACTTTGCGCCTGCACGACTTTGCGAGAGCCAAATTTTGAAAATCTCCGCGGATCGCTACGGAAAATCTTTGTGAATCTACGTGAAATAACAAAATCTCAATTCTATTGCTTATTTTTGCACTCAATAAATTTGAAAAATGATACAGAATCCAAAAAGATATACGATTACAGCAGCATTGCCTTATACCAATGGACCAATCCACATTGGGCATTTGGCAGGGGTTTACGTGCCTGCAGATATCTATTCGAGATACCTTCGTTTGCAGGGAAAAGACGTTGCATTTATTTGCGGAAGCGATGAACACGGTGTTGCCATTTCGATGAAAGCAAAAAAAGAAGGAGTTACGCCACAGGAAGTTATTGATAAATATGACGGAATTATTAGAAAATCGTTTGCTGATTTCGGAATATCATTTAATAATTATTCCCGTACTTCGGCTAAAATTCATCATGATACGGCTCAGGAATTCTTCAGGACTTTGTATGATAAAGGCGATTTTATTGAAGAAGTTACAGAGCAGTTGTACGATGCAAAAGCAGATCAGTTTTTGGCAGATCGTTTTGTTGTGGGAACCTGCCCGAAATGTGATAATCCGGAAGCTTACGGAGATCAGTGCGAAAAATGCGGATCTACTTTGAATGCTACCGATTTGATCAACCCAAAATCAACAATTACAGGTGAAACTCCAATTTTGAAATCGACCAAGCACTGGTTTTTACCTTTGGACCGATATACTGATTTCCTAAACGAATGGATTATAAAAGGTCACAAAAATGACTGGAAATCGAATGTTTACGGACAAGTAAAATCATGGATCGATGGAGGATTAGAACCTCGTGCGGTAACACGCGACCTTGACTGGGGAATTGATGTTCCGGTTGAAGGTGCTGAAGGAAAAAAACTTTACGTTTGGTTTGATGCGCCAATTGGCTATATTTCTTCAACAAAAGAATGGGCAGCACGCGAAGGAAAAGACTGGGAACCATACTGGAAAGATCAGGATACTAAATTGGTTCATTTTATTGGAAAAGACAATATCGTTTTTCACTGTATCATTTTCCCGGCAATGCTAAAAGCCGAAGGAAGCTATATTTTACCGGACAACGTTCCGGCGAATGAGTTTTTGAATTTAGAAGGAAATAAACTTTCGACTTCTAAAAACTGGGCCGTTTGGTTGCACGAATATTTAGAAGAATTTCCGGAAAAACAGGATGTTTTGCGTTATGCCTTAACCTCAAATGCTCCTGAAACACAAGACAATGATTTTACATGGAAAAGTTTCCAATCCAGAAATAACAATGAATTGGTTGCTGTATTCGGAAATTTCATTAATCGTGTGGTAGTTTTAACCAACAAATATTATGATGGTTATATTCCGACACCAAATGAATTATCTGAAATTGACGAAGCTACTTTAGCAGAATTAAAAGCATATCCGGCTGTGATTTCAAGTTCAGTGGAACGTTACAGATTCCGTGAAGCTTTAGGCGAATTGATGAATGTTGCCCGTTTAGGAAATAAATATCTTGCCGATGAAGAGCCCTGGAAAGTGATGAAAGACAATCCGGAGCGCGTAAAAACCCAAATGTATGTAGCACTTCAAATTGCGGCTGCGTTGAGCGTTCTGGCTGAACCGTTTTTACCTTTTACGGCTTATAAATTATCAAATATCCTTAAAAATCAAGGTAAACTGAAATGGAATGATGTTGCGGAAAATTCAGAATTGATTCCGGATGGACACCAGATTGGAGAAGCTGAATTATTATTCGCAAAAATCGAAGACGAAGAAATACAAAAACAAATAGACAAATTGGAAGCTACAAAAACCGCTAATCTTGCCGAAAGCAAACAACCGGAACCACAAAAAGATTTAATTCAGTTTGAGGATTTTGCTAAAATGGATATTCGTATCGGAACTATTTTAGAAGCTGAAAAAATGCCAAAAGCAAATAAACTTTTAGTGCTTAAAGTAGATACAGGAATCGATGTTCGTACCATTGTTTCAGGAATTGCAGAAAGTTTTGCACCTGAAGAGATAATCGGGAAACGTGTTTCTGTTTTAGCGAATTTAGCACCAAGAGCTTTACGCGGTGTTGAAAGCCAGGGAATGATCCTGATGACAACGAATGCAGAAGGAAAACTGGTTTTTATTAATCCGGATGCTGATGCTCCAAATGGGGAGACGGTAAACTAAGTTTATGACTTCTATAAATTGCGTGAATCGGTTAAGTTTTTAATTGATTCACGCTTTTTGATTTTAAATATCTGACTTATTGTTTTTAGAAAAAAAACGATATCCATAAATTAATTAACTAAAAAAAACAAATCATGAAAAAAATAATTTGTTTAAGCCTTTTACTTCTCATAAATATATCCGGTTTCGCACAGGAAATTGTAAATTCAATACCTCTGGAACTAAAAAAAAGTAGTGCTGTTTTTCAAATTGCTAACCCTGAAAAAAAAACAGTTACATTGTTTGTAAGAGACTCACTAAAAATAAAAGCAATTAATCTGAATGAAAAGATGCAAATTGTTGACAGTATCTCTGCTAAAAGGCCAAATCTTAAAACGTACACTAATATAATTGGTTACAATAAAAGTAATGGCAACACAAGATTATTTTGGTCGTCTACTAATTATGAAGCCATTTTTGCCCAATTGTTTAATACTAAAAGTCGTGAAACCATAACGAAAGAATACAAACTGGTTTTAAAAAACGAAAAAGTTATACAAAAATTCAGTCAGGACGAAAACTTTTACATCTTGACAGTTTTAAAAAACAGTGATATCTTCAAAATGTATATTTTTGACAGCGAAGGCAATTATACAGAGAAAATGATTACCACAGAAGGGTTTCACTTTTTCACATCAGACTATAAAAAATCAGATTTATACACAGCCTTTTCCGAAAGTTTATTGCCTTTTGAAGCACCTTTCTCTTTACAAAACATCACTGTTGAAAATCAAACATCATTAATAGATGCTGCCAAAAAAAGAAAATGCTATTTCAATACTAAACAGCTTGTAATTACTCTTGATACCAACATCGATTTTACTCAGATGATTTTAATTGATTTACAAAGTTTTACTGCTACCGAAAAGATGATAAAAAAACAATATTTGGTTGGCGATCGAAAATTTTTAAATTCAAATTCTTTTTATTTTGACAATAAACTATATCAGCTAAAAACCTCATCAGGCATCATTTATTTCACTATAAAAGATTTAGAGGATAACATTCTAAAAGAATATTTTGCCAATTCAACGAAACCAATTGCATTTAAAAATTCAGAATTTCATGAACAGGGTGGCAGTTTAAGAGCTAAAAGAACTTTAGCAAGCAGTCCGCTGTTTATTCTTAAATCAAATAATTTATTTCTTGGACTTTCCTGTTATCAAACGGGTCTAAACACATTCATTACTTTCGGAGGTGTATCAGAGTTAAAACAATCAGCCGATCAAACTACAATAAATCAATTTGGGCTTACTGAAGATATTGTATTTAGTACATCAATGGAAGATTTCGATTCCAGTTCTAACAGAAGAGTCGTTAAAACAGAAGGATTGTTTGATACTGCAGGAAATCGTATTAAAGGAAAATTAGTGCCATTGGCATCTGATAAAATCAGTACTTTTTTTGATAAAAATAATACTATTTCAGCACAAACATTATTCAAATTAGATGCTTACTATCTGGGATATTACGATAATAAAACAAAAGAATACATTATTAGAAAATTTGAAGATTAATACAAAACTCCCGATTTCACAATTCGGGAGTTTTTTGTTTAAGAACGCTTTCAAAATGCTAAATTTGCATTTCGCCTAATAAAAACAAAATGAAACTCACCAAACCAAGATTAGCCTTAATCTGCGGTATCCTCTGCATCTCTATTTTTCCGATATTGGTAAAACTCAAATTAACGCCAGGATTGATTTCGGCATTTTACAGAATGTTTTTTGCGGTGACATTACTTTTACCTTATGTGCTTTTGAGCAAAAACTTTAAACTGCCAACATTAAAATTTACTCTTTTAGCTGCACTTTGCGGTATTCTGTTTGCTTCAGATGTTGCCGTTTGGAATATCGCCATTCAGGACTCGAGTGCTACTCAGGCTTCGTTACTCACCAATCTGTCTCCGGTTTGGGTAGGAATTGGTTCTTTTTTATTCCTGAAATCAAAACCGGCTACTAACTTTTGGATTGGAACATTGGTATCCTTATTCGGAATGGTGACTTTAGTTGGCTTTGCCTTTTTTGTGGAATTGAATTTCAATCAGGCTTTTCTTTTTGCTGTTTTATCCGGTATTTTATATTCAATTTATCTTTTGATCAGCAAAAATGTTCTTTCAAAGGTGGATGTTTTGTCGTTTATGACCATTAGTTTATTTGCTTCCAGTATTTATTTAGGGATACTTTGTTATTTACTAAACGAACCTTTTACCGGATTTTCAGATACAGGATGGTTTATATTGGTATTGCAGGCGGTAATTTGTCAATTGTGTGCGTGGCTTTCGGTAAGTTATGCAACCCAGCACATGCGTGCTACGAGAGTTTCGTTAAGTTTATTAAGTCAGGCTGTAATTACTTCAATATTAGCTTGGTTGTTTTTAGAAGAAAAAATAACTTTACAGATGGTTATTGGTGGAATCATTTTGCTTTTCGGAATCAGAATTACTTTTTACGATAAGACTATTTCGTTAAAAAAGCTTTCTTCTAAGACTGATTAAAGGTTTCACGCAGATTCGACAGATTGAACAGATTTTTTAAAATTATTTTAATTTGTTCTTCAAATTAGAGGACATTCGTGTAATTCGTAGCAAAAAAACCTGAAACAAAGAAAACTTCAAACTTGAAACAAAATATACCATGTTACATAAAAACAAAATACCCAACTTAAAAGTAATCGCATTTGATGCCGATGATACTTTATTTGTAAACGAACCTTACTTTCAGGAAACCGAAAATAAATTTTGTGCCTTAATGGAAGATTATCTTTCACATCAGGGAATTTCTCAGGAACTATTTAAAATCGAAATTGAGAATCTTCCTTTATACGGTTACGGAATCAAAGGATATATTTTATCGATGATCGAAGCGGCAATGAATATTTCTAATAATACCATTCCGGTTGAAGTCATTGAAAAAATCATTCAATACGGAAAAGAGTTACTGGAAAAACCAATAGAATTGCTTGACGGAATCGAAGAAACCCTTCAGTCATTACACGGAAAATACAAACTTGTCGTAGCTACAAAAGGCGACTTAAAAGATCAACACAGCAAATTGCATCGCTCAGGTTTGGGGCATTATTTTCACCATATCGAAGTCATGTCAGACAAACAGGAAATTGATTATCAAAAATTATTAGGCCGTCTGGATATTCAGGCACACGAATTTCTGATGATCGGGAACTCGTTAAAATCAGATGTGCTTCCGGTTTTAGGAATTGGCGGATATGCCGTTCACATTCCGTTTCATACCACCTGGGAACATGAAAAAATCAATCATAAAGTGGAACACGAACATTTTAGTTCATTCGAAAAAATTACCGAAGTTGTTCATAATTTACTGTAATGAAAACACTTTTAGATTTAGAAAACTGGAACAGAAAAGAGCATTTTGAGCATTTCAGCAAGATGGAAGAACCTTTTTTTGGTGTTACTGTCGAGATTGATTGTACAAAAGCCTATCAAACTGCTAAAAACCTAAAGACTTCTTTTTTTATCTTTTACCTGCATAAAACTTTGGTGGCGGTAAATTCTATTGAGAATTTTAAATACCGGATTTCAGAAGGCAAAATTTACATCAATGATTGTATAGACGTATCGGCAACCATTGGACGCGAAGATGGAACCTTTGGATTTTCATTCATTGAATACAATGCAGATTTTAAAATTTTTGAAAGTAACGCTCTTACAGAAATTGAACGTATTCAAAAAACATCAGGACTTTTTACAAGGTCGTTTGATGATGATAATCTGATTCATTTTTCGGCAATTCCATGGTTAAATTTTACTTCGCTTTCACATGCACGCAGTTATTCTTATCCGGACAGCTGCCCTAAAATTTCTTTTGGCAAAATGATGACTTCAAAGACCGGAAAAAAAACCATGGCAATGTCTGTACATGTTCACCACGGATTGATGGATGGCTTGCATGTCGGTCAGTTTGTTGATCTTTTTCAGGAATTAATGAACGATTAGGAACAAACTGAAAAACAAATATTTGGAATGATTTTTGGAAGCAAAAACATATGAAAAAACTACTACTTCTATTGTGTTTCTTTTATAATGCTGTCTTACTAAGTCAGACAGTATTGAATTCTTTTGCATTAAATCTAAACAGACCTTTAGAAAATGGTCAGATCCTAAATGTCGAAGATGTAAAAACTAATGACATTTATGTTTTTGCAGCAGATGATAAATACATTAATATCTTAAAATACAATAAATCTCTTTTCCTCAAAAATCAATTTACCGATTCTATAAAAATGGAAAAAGACAGGTCTTTAATTGGTCATAGCATTGGGGATGACGGAAATCCGCTGCTGTATTGGGCAGCAAATAATTTAAGAAACATCCGAATTATAAAATATTTTCCTGAAACAAAAACGTCCAAAGCCTTAAATTTTGATTTGCCTACTACTACTGAATATATAATAACGACTTACCAAAAAAACAATAATTTTTACATGCTGTGCAAAGAAACAAATAGACAGCATCTGTTACTCTATGAGTTTAACAATGGAAAGGCGGAAGTGAAAATGTTTGATTTATCCGGAATCCTGTTTCAGAATGATAAAGAGCAAAATTTGGCTTTCAATACCGTTATCCGATATTACCCGATTGAAAAAATAGATCCTGATAGTTTTAATACCTTAGATAAAACGATTAAAAAAACCAAAATGTATGTATCAGGCGATCATATTTTTTTGACATTCGATTACAGTTTAAAAAAGACCCACGTTTTAGATCTAAATACTATCACTGTAGATGTTACCGAGAAAAATTTCAATCAGCCTGTTTCTAAAACACCATCAAAAACTTCCAACTCTTTTTTTTACGAAAACAAATTACTGCAAATCAAGTCAGGCAAAGAAGAACTATTATTTGACATCAAAGATTTTGATTCTGGTAAAACACTTAAAAGTGTCTCTATCTCAAAAAAAGACTCCGTTAATTTTAAAAATTCACCCTTCTTTTTACAGATAAACGATAAAAATCCTCAGGAGGTAAAAACTACTGAGAAGTTTTTAAAACAGCTTTCAACATTAAATGCGGGAATAACAGTTTTTAAAAACAAGAAAAATACCTCAATATCTTTTGGCGGATTTTTAGAATATCAGATTTCAGGTTTTGATAACATACAGAGCAATTTACTGGCAGATTTTTTTGATAATGACTTTGGAGGCTACTCAGAATATTCAAGTAAAATGGCTTATTTTGATGCCATGCTTAATTCGGATTTAGAATTTGTAAAAAACAGACAATCAGAACCTTTGGCTATTGATAATGTTTTTTATTATTTAAGTATCAATAAAAATATTTCGCTGCAAAATATTCTTAAACTAAAAGATTATTACATTTTGAGCTATTATGATGTAGCTTCAAAACAATACATTATGCGGAAATTTACAGATGGGTTTTATTATGAAGAAAAAAATTCAATCATTAATAAAGCTATTTTCTCACAGCCTATTTCTTTTGATAACCTTAAATCGACTAAGAATTAATCGAAATGTTCTTATGTTTTTCCGATATCCAAAAAATGGTTTGAATTATTTTTTTTAACTTTACAAAAAAGACACCTATTATGTTATCAAAAAATATTGAAACGGCTTTAAACAAACAAATTCGTATAGAGGCAGAATCTTCGCAAACGTATCTTTCAATGGCTTGCTGGGCTGAAGTACACGGATTAGAAGGAATCGCTCAGTTTATGTACACACAGTCAGACGAAGAGCGTGCACACATGCTTAAATTGGTAAAATATGTAAACGAACGTGGCGGACATGCTCAGATTACAGATTTAAAAGCACCCAGAATATCGTATTCTACTTTTAAAGAAATGTTTGAGGAGCTTTATAATCACGAACTTTTTGTTTCACAATCAATTAATGAACTAGTACACATTACTTTTGAAGAGAAAGATTATGCTACACATAATTTCTTACAATGGTATGTTTCTGAACAAATAGAGGAAGAAGCTACCGCTAAATCTATTTTGGACAAAATCAACTTAATTGGTGAAGACAAAGGCGGACTTTACCTGTTCGATCGTGATATTCAGCAGTTAACCGTTACGAGCTCAATTGCTATTAATCCAAAATAAAAAAGTTAAAGTTTATTTAGAATGTATAAGAATAATATTTTCTGTTTATATTTGTCACTGTTTTTAATACAGAGGAAAATTGAGCAAGAAAGAAAAAGACAAGGACAAGAAAAAGGATAAAAAGAAAAAAAAGAATGCAGCTATCCTTGACAAAATCAAGAAGATTGAGAATTGTAAATCTTCTTGCTGTGAGAAATACAAAAAAAGTGAAAAGAAACGCTGCTCACGCTGTCCTATGTTTGATTTATTCAAAAAGACTGCTTAACCAGATATACAAAAACCCACCAGATTTTTCCGGTGGGTTTTTTAGTTTTAAATTGCGGTCACTTTCTTATTTTTAAAACGACTCTAAAATTTATATGGAAAACCAAATCATAATTCCACAATCTACTCTTGATTTTTTGCAGCAGCTTAAAGAAAACAATAATAAACCCTGGTTTGAAGCACATAAACAGGAATATCTAATCGAGTTAAACCATATTGAAAGTTTTGCAGAGGCTTTACTTCACGAACTTTCTAAAACAGATGTTCTGGAAACAAGTTCAGGCAAAAAAAGTGTGTACCGAATTTATCGTGATATTCGTTTTTCTAAAGACAAAACTCCGTTTAAAACTTTTTGGGGAGGCAGTTATACCCGCGCAACAGCGGCAAGACGTGGTGGTTATTATTTTCATCTTGAAAAAGAAAACAGTTTTTTTGCCGGCGGTTTTTGGGGACCCAATGCTGCAGATTTAAAACGCATCCGAACCGAATTGGACCATGATTCTGAATCATTTAAAAAAATACTGAATTCAAAGGCTTTTAGAAACACATTTGGAACTTTACAGGGCGAACAGCTCAAAACAAAACCAAAAGGTTTCGATGTAGATCATCCGGCAATTGACCTTCTTCGTTTCAAACAGTTTTTGATTATTAAACGTTTTACAGATGATGAGGTTTTGAGTCCGCAGTTTTTAGAACAGGCTTTGGAAACCATGCAGAATATGAGACCATTTTTTGATTATATGAGCGAAATACTCACTACTGATATCAACGGCGCTTCAATTTTATAATTGTATATTTTATGATTAGAATTAAAGTTGTCAGGCTAAGCTGAGTCGAAGCTCCTTGTCGAAGGATTATCTTTAATGAAAATAAAAATCCCGACAGGTTTTAAAGCCTGCCGGGTTTAACCAACAAATAAAAACATTACTTGCTAAGCAATAAAATTTCGTTTACAACAACTTCGGTAACATAGCGTTTTTCTCCGTTTTTATCATCGTAGCTTCTGTGGGTTAGTTTTCCTTCAACGGCGATTTCTTTTCCTTTTACAACATATTTTTCGATAATTTCGGCCGTTTTGCCCCAGGCAGTAACACGATGCCATTCGGTTTGCTCTACTTTTTCACCTTTATCATTGGTGTATTTATCATTAGTAGCAATACTTAAATGCGCTAATTTTCTTCCGCTGTCTAATGTTTTGATTTCAGGATCATTACCTACATTACCGATTAATTGTACTTTGTTTTTCATGGCGTATACTATTTTTAAAGGTTTATATAAAATCGAATTCGTTCGTCAAATTCAACAGTGCAAAGATGTAACGGGTTCCAAAGATTAGTCGGTAGCAAACTATTTACTTTCGGTTGTAACTGTTTGTAACCGTTTGTAAATGGAAATATTTCATTATATTTGAGAGAAATACACCACAATGCAGACACAAATCAATAAGGTAGAATTACGGAATTTAGAATTTGATGACTATAAACAGTTAAAGAATTCAATGGTGGAATCCTATCCTGAAATGGCCAATTCATATTGGGAAGCTGATGAAATCGAAAAATTGCTTTCTATATTTCCCGAAGGTCAGCTGGTTATCTTAGTTGATGGAAAAGTAGTGGGATCTGCATTATCATTAATTCTTGATGAAAAATTAGTAGACAAAAAACACAACTACAAACAAATTATTGGTGATTACTCTTTCTCGACTCACAATCCAAACGGAGAAATCTTATACGGAATAGACGTTTTTATCCATCCCAATTATCGCGGACTTCGTTTAGGAAGACGTTTGTATGATGCCCGAAAAGAATTATGCGAACAATTGAACCTAAAAGCAATTGTTTTTGCAGGCAGAATTCCAAATTATGCGCAGCATTCTAAAAAGATGACGCCAAAAAACTACATCGACAAAGTAAAGCACAAGGAACTACACGATCCTGTACTTTCGTTTCAGCTAAGTAACGACTTTCACGTTTTGCGAATTATTAAAAACTATCTGGAAGGTGACGAAGAGTCTAAAGAATTTGCAGTCCTGTTAGAATGGAACAATGTATATTATGACGAAAGTCCGAAACTGATTAATCTTGAAAAAAGTGTGATTCGTCTGGGACTTGTACAATGGCAAATGCGTCAATTGAATAATCTGGAAGAATTTTTTGAGCAATCAGAGTTTTTTATTGATGTGGTTTCCGGCTATGGAAGCGATTTTGCCCTTTTTCCGGAACTTTTTATTGCGCCCTTAATGGCCGATTACAATCATTTATCTGAAGCTAATGCAATTCGGGAACTTGCCCGACATTCTGATCCTATCAGGAAACGTTTTCAGGAGTTTGCTATTTCATACAACATCAATATTATTACCGGAAGTATGCCTTATTTGGAAAACGGTAATTTGTATAATGTTGGTTTTTTATGCAAAAGAGACGGAACTTCCGAAATGTATACCAAAATTCACATCACGCCCAACGAAGTAGTCCATTGGGGAATGAAAGGCGGATCCCAATTTAAAACTTTTGATACCGATTGCGGTAAAATCGGAATCCTGATTTGCTACGATGTCGAATTTCCGGAACTCCCAAGATTACTGGCAGATGAAGGAATGAATATCCTTTTTGTACCTTTCTTAACTGATACACAAAATGGTTATACGCGTGTAAAACACTGTTCGCAGGCACGTGCGATAGAAAATGAATGTTATGTAGCGATTGCGGGTTGTGTAGGGAATCTTCCGAAAGTAAATAATATGGATATTCAATATGCGCAGGCAGCCGTTTTTACGCCTTCGGATTTTGCTTTTCCGAGTAACGGTATCAAAGCTGAAGCCACTCCAAACACCGAAATGACGCTGATTGTTGATGTTGATTTGAATTTACTAAAAGAACTGCATGAACATGGAAGTGTACATACGCTTAAAGATAGAAGAAACGATTTGTATGAAATAAAAAAATTAAATCAGTAATGAAATTTACTTTATATAAACCAACAGACACATTATGAAAAAAATAATGCTTCTTTTTATAGTTTTAGTATTATTCAGTTGTGGAAGAGATCCTTATCCGAATTCGATTTCGGATTTTAGACCTGAACTACAAATTCATCTTAAAAAGCTGGCATCAGAAAAACAACTGCCATCACGTGATACAATTGCACGAAATTATATAACTAAAAATTGTACAAAAGAAGAGTTGTTAAAACTTCTTAAATGTGAAGATCCTGTGTTAAGGGTCATAGCGTACAGAACATTGGTTAACAAAAATGATAAAGATTATTTTAAAATTCTTTTAGGTCATTTAAGTGATACAACGAAAATTACGTGGTGGTATTACGAAGATGCTGCTGATGATTTTATGGTTTCAGACTTACTAATTAGAAAGGCTGAAGACAGTAGAAAACTTACTAAGGTTCAAAAAAGCATTTTAGTAGATAGTGTATTATTCAAACATCCTTATTTAGATGTTTCAAATTGGATGATTGTAGATATAGAAGCTAATGAAAAATATTATTCGATAATAAAACAAAGATCAAAATTAAAAACGGACAGATGTGGAGATCAGATAGGCACTTGTTATGCATTATCTAAATTTAAGAAAAAACAAGATTTAGAATTTTTAAAAAGCATTTTTAATAAACTGGAAAACCCTTGTGAGGATTGGATTTTTAAAGCAATTGAAGAAAATCCGGTTGAGATTTATTTTTCAGTACTTGATAAGTATTTTAATGCAGTAATAACAAAGAGAAAACAATTTTCTTATGAAGATTTAAAATATTATTGCCGTGCGATTGCAAAATACCGAAACAATAAAAGTTTATTACTGTTAGAAAAATTATTAGACAAAAAAAATTATCCTGATACTTCATATTTTAAAGCTAATGAAGAATATGTTTTTAAGGCGATTCATAAATACAAAGCGCCAGTTTATGATGAGCTATATAAAGAATTAAAACCTAAAATGAGTGATTTTGTTATTGAATATTTAGATAAACCTGATTACGATGACACTACAACCTGGTAAGACAAAATACTTCGTCATAGCCCTGATAAAACCGGTATCCTCGTAACGGAGTGAAGAGATATAGGCGAAAGCAGGAACCCATGACAACAAATACAAAACATTCATTTGCTTAAAATAACAAATCAAAGTTGCCCTATTTTCAACTTAAAAACTAAATAATGAAAACATGCCTCGAATGCGCTGAGAAAATTGTAGGTCGGGAAGACAAAAAGTTTTGTTCAGACAGTTGCCGTAATGCTTACAACAATAAAATAAACAAGGACAGCACAAATTTTATGCGGAATGTAAACAACAAGTTGCGTAAAAATTACCGTATTTTGTGTGAATTAAATTCGGAAGGAAAATCTAAGGCCACACGTGACAAAATGATCAATAAAGGCTTTGATTTTGATTTTTTTACCAATATTTTGCAAACCAAAACAGGGAATACCTACTATTTCCTGTACGATCAGGGATATCGGTCTTTGGACAATGATTATTTTATGCTCGTAAAAAAAGAAATTTAATACCACATTATGAAAAAAAACCCTACTTCAATTCTGGCTTTCTTAGGAGTCTTAGGAATTCTGGCCATCATTTTTGCCTCGATGATGCCTCAGTATATTTCTAAAGACGAAGAAGCTCTTGCCGAATTCTCAACAGAACGAGCACTCAACCAGGTTCAGATTATAGCCCAAAAGCCCCATTTTGTTGGCTCTGTCAATCATGAATTAGTTGCCAATTACCTTAAACTTGAATTAAACAGAATTGGCCTAGAAACCTCTGTTCAGCAAGGCTTTACGCTAAATGACAACGGTCTTCTGGTAAAATCCAAAAATATTCTGGCCCGTATAAAGGGAACTTCAAACTCAAAAGCCCTTTTATTACTTTCGCATTATGACAGCGCACCACATTCCTTCTCAAAAGGAGCAAGTGATGATGCCTCCGGAGTCGCAACAATACTTGAAGGTGTTCGTGCCTTTTTATATGCTAACGAAAAACACAAAAACGATATTATTATCCTTTTTTCTGATGCTGAAGAACTGGGGTTAAACGGCGCTGCCCTGTTTGTGAATCAGCATCCGTGGGCAAAAGATGTTGGTCTGGTTTTAAATTTTGAAGCAAGAGGTTCATCCGGACCAAGTTATATGCTGATGGAAACCAACAAAGGAAATGAAGGACTGGTAAAAGAATTTTCAAATGCCAAAACAAAGTATCCCGTTTCAAATTCTTTGATGTACAGTATTTACAAAATGCTTCCAAATGATACCGACCTAACTGTATTTAGAGAACAAGGAAATATTCAGGGTTTCAACTTTGCCTTTATAGACGGACATTATAATTACCACACAGAGCAAGACGATATTCAGCATTTAAACAAAACTACATTAACGCATCAGGGATCATATTTGATGCCGTTATTAAAATACTTCTCTAATATTGATTTAAACTCTACTCACACCACACAGGACAATGTTTATTTTAGTGTTCCGTTCGGATACTTCATAAATTATCCTTTTTCATGGGTTTTTCCAATGAGCATCATTGCTTTAGGATTACTGGTTTTATTTATCTTTATCGGAAAAGTAAAACACGTTATTTCATTCAGGGAAATTTTTAAAGGTTTTGTTCCTTTCTTAGGTTCCATGATTATTGCTGGTTTGGTCACTTTTTTAGGCTGGAAAATCGTCCTGCAAATTTATCCACAATACACTGATCTGCTAAATGGTTTTACCTATAATGGTCATGCCTACATTGGCGCCTTTGTAACACTGAGTATTGCCATTTGTTTTGCTTTTTACCATCATTTTTCTGAAGCAAAAATTACGATGAATCATTTCGTAGCGCCGTTATTGCTATGGATTTTTATCAATATCGTTTTAGCCAACCAATTAACAGGAGCAGGATTCCTGATTATTCCTGTTTATTTTGGAATTTTTTTATTGGGAATTTTTGTCCTTACCCAACATTACAGCTTAGGACTAAACTTGTTATTCAGCATTCCTGCATTGGCAATTCTAGCACCATTTATCATCACGTTTCCAATTGGTTTAGGTTTAAAAATACTTTACGGAAGTTCAGTTCTTACGGTTTTACTTTTCGGATTATTGCTCCCGCTATTTGGATCATTTTATAGAAAAGGTGCCTGGACGATACTTTTCTTTATCATATCAATCAGCTTTTTTGTTTATGCCGGATATCACTCTGATTATGAACCAGGAAAGGCAAAATCAAACAGTTTATTATACGTTTATAACGCTGATACTGATGCTGCAGTCTGGACAACTTATGATACCAATCTGGATGAATGGACCAGAAATTATCTTGGAAATATGAATCAAAAAGCAGTGGGTTTAAATAGCTTGCCTATTACAAGCAAATACAACACAACATTTACCTATAGTGCCATTGCGCCTAAAATACAAGTTCAAAAACCAACTATTTCTTTTATAAAAGACAGCGTTATAGGAAGTAAAAGGTTTCTGAAAATAAAAATTACACCTAACAGAAAAGTCAATCGATACGACATTTATGCCAATACAAAAATGAGTTTGTATAATTTTAAAGCCAATGGCGTTTCGGCTTCAGGACAAAAAGGAAATCTCCTAAAACGAAAAGACAGCAAAGTTTTATGTTACTATGTCGTAGAAAACGAGCCACTTGTTATGGAATTCATTATTAATAAATCTACCGTTTTTGATATGAATTTAATCGAAAGCTCTTTTGATTTAATGACGAATCCTCTGTTTGATATTAAACCCAGAAGTAACTGGATGATGCCAACTCCTTTTGTTTTGAATGATGCCGTTTTAATTCAGCAAAAAATTAAAAGACAAGCAGCGCTCATAAAATCAATAGAAACTGCACCGGTAATTATTGATAGTACTACAATTAAAACAGACAGTCTGGTACCGGTAATGAAAGTTAAAAAAGAAGTTATAAATCAAGAGTAATTTCTAAAAACAAGGGCAGACTTAATAAAAAAGTCTGCCTTTTATATTTAACACGCACATTCAATCTTCAATCCATCTTTCACTCCCTTTTGGCCTTCGGTTGCATAACCATCGATTTTCCACCATTCCAGTCCGCCAATTAATTCTTTTACCTTAAATCCTAGTCTGGCCATATTTAGAGCTCCTTTTGTTGATGCATTGCACCCAATTCCGGAACAATAGGTAACATACAAAACATCTTTATCTAAATGCTGTGTGGTTTCTAAATTCATTTCGCGGTGTGGAATATTAAGCGCGTTTGGAATATGTTCCTCTTCGTAGCCAAAAGCTCTTCGGGCATCGATTACAATTATTTTTTCTCCATCGTTCAGGGCTTCAAATAAGTCTGACGGATCCATTTCAAAGGCCAGCTTGTTTTCGTAATGTTTAATCTGTGCTTCCATATTTAATGTTTTAAAGTTTATTTTTTCAAAATTAGGATGGTTTTACCTCTAATAAAAACGAAAAGAATTCATCAATCCCATTACTTTTTTTCATACAAAAGCCAGTCTAAAATTTTGTTTCTTTGTGTATTAATCACTGAAAAATGGAAATACGTCACTTAAAATTGATAAAAGCAATTGTTGAAGAAGGAAGCATTACCAAAGCTATCGACAAACTTCATCTGACACAATCAGCATTGAGTCATCAGCTAAAAGAAGCAGAATATCAATTGGGTACAGCCATTTTTTTAAGAACCAACAAAAAACTGGTTCTGACCAAAGCAGGTGAAAAAATCTATGAACTTGCCAATGAAATCCTGGACAAACTAACCGAAACTGAAACCCAGATCAAGAAAATGGTTTTTGGGGAACATGGCGAAATTAGAATCAGTACTGAATGTTTTTCGAGTTATCACTGGCTTCCGTCGGTTTTGAAACAGTTTCATCTTTTGTATCCCAATGTGGAATTGAAAATTGTGATTGAAGCCACTCATATTCCATTGCAGAAACTTTTAGACAACACCATTGATATTGCTATTATAAGTGATCCTGTTAAAGACAATACTATCAAATACACAGAACTGTTTCAGGATGAAGTAATGATGGTCGTTTCTGAAAATCATGCCTGGGCAGATAAAAAATATGTTGTGGCAGAAGATTTTATCAATGAACATCTCATTATCCATTCACTTCCGATGGAAACCGTTACCATTCATCAGTTTCTTTTGGCTCCAGCCAAAGTAAGTCCTAAGAAAATAACGCCAATGCCTTTGACAGAAGCTTCCCTGGAAATGGTGAAGGCCGATATGGGCGTGATGTCAATGGCAAAATGGGCCGTTCAGCCACATTTAAAATCCAGCCCGATCAAAGCGATTAAAGTTGGAAAAAATGGCTTGAAAAGAAAACACTTTATTGCCACACGGGCCAATGAAAATTATCCGGACTATTTTAATCATTTTATCAGCTTTCTACAAACCGAAATCAACCTGCAATGGAATATACAATAAGAAAATGCGAAGTAACTGACTTACCAAAATTGATTGTTTTATGCCAAAAACATGCAGAATTTGAAAAAGCTGATTATGATCCTGAAGGAAAAGAAGAAGGCTTGAAAAAAGAACTTTTTAATGAAAATCCAAAATTGTTTTGTTTAGTTGTTGCCACAAAAGAAACAATTGTGGGTTACGCATCCTTTACTTTTGATTTTTCAACCTGGGATGCTTCTCTTTTTTTGTATATGGATTGCTTATTTCTCGAAGAAGAAGTAAGAAGTTTTGGAATTGGCGAAGTTTTAATCGAAAAACTAAAAGAAATCGGAATCAAAAATAACTGCATCAATATGCAGTGGCAAACACCGGAATTCAACACAAGGGCCATTAAATTTTACAACAGAATTGGTGCAAAAGGAAAAGAAAAAGTCCGATTTACTTTAACTTTGTAAAATATATATCTCGCAAAGTTGCGAAAACACTAAGTTTTTTCACGCAGATTTAAAATGATTTAAGCAGATTTTTGCAGATTGTTTTAAAATCAATCTGCTAAATCTGCGAGAGAAAAAAGCTTTTCTATTCTGAATCTTAAAAAATGACAAAAATAAGCATATTAGGCTGTGGCTGGTTAGGGCTCCCGCTGGCAAAAAAACTAATCGAAAAAGGAAATTCACTAAACGGATCCACAACTTCCGAGAATAAACTTCCGATTTTAAAAGATACCGGAATAAATTCGTTTTTAATTACACTTGAAAGCGAAAGTGTCTCTGAAAGCATCATTGACTTTTTAGCGGAATGCGAAATCTTAATTATTGATATTCCGCCAAAACTGAGAGTTGTTAATCCCGATATTGAAAAGAAAGTTTTTGTCGAAAAAATTAAAAACCTGATTCCTTTTATAGAAAAATCCTCAGTTAAAAAAGTGCTTTTTGTAAGTTCAACTTCAGTTTATGGAGATGAAAATGATTTGATTACAGAAGAAACAAATCCGAATCCCGAAACGGAAAGCGGCAAACAATTGCTTTTGGCAGAGGAAATGCTGCAGAAAAATCAAAACTTCGAAACGACTATTCTACGTTTCGGGGGATTAATCGGTGAAGACCGTCATCCCGTGAAATTTCTGGCAGGAAAAGAAAACTTAGCAAATGCAGATGCTCCCGTAAATCTGATTCATCAAAACGATTGCATCAGTATCATTGAAGAAATCATAAACCAGTCAAAATGGAATGACTTTTTTAATGCCGTTGCGCCATTTCATCCAACCAGAGAATATTATTACACTCAAAAAGCAGTGGAACAAAAGCTGCCTTTACCACAATTCAGTCCCGAAAAATCGAATATTAAAAAGGTTATTTCAAGCGATAAAATTGGAACCGTTTTAAATTATAAATTTAGACTGGAAGATTATTAAACTATAATAAATTATTTAAGTTATATTATCTCCTAACACTATTGTCATCCTGAGCGGAGTCGAAGACTTATGAAAACAAAAGGCTTCGACTCCGCTCAGCCAGATATTGAATTTTATATAAGTAAAGCAAAACACTTAAACTTAAATAATTTATATCGTTCAAAAATATTTGCGAACTTTGGGTCTTTACGATTAAAACGAAAAATCATGGAAACAGTATATATCAATTCGCCTCTCGGAATCACCAAAATTATTGGCGATGAAAACGGTATTTCGGTAATTTCTGTTTCTGATGTTGGGACAAATGAAGTTTCACAAACCACTCCTGAAGTTTTACAAGAAGCCGTTTCGCAGTTAAACGAATATTTCGAAGGCAAAAGAACCGATTTCGGTTTAAAACTTAATCCACAAGGAACTGAATTTCAGCAGAAAGTCTGGAAAGCTTTACTCGAAATTCCATACGGTAAAACAGTCAGCTACATGGATCAGACTAAAAAATTGGGAGACGTAAAAGCAATTCGGGCTGTAGCATCTGCAAATGGTAAAAATCCGCTTTGGATTGTGGTTCCCTGTCACCGGGTTATTGGAACAAACGGATCCCTTACAGGTTATGCCGGAGAAATATGGCGCAAAAAATGGCTTTTGGAGCACGAGAGTCCTTCTGCACAACAAAGTTTATTTTAGCCACGATTATAATGCTGTTAAGTTATGGCGAAAATAGTTTTAGATAGTTGGAGAGAAGGCATAAAGGGAGTTTCGTTTGTAAAGCTGCAAAAGGAAATATTAGGAATAGATCTAAAAGAGGGCAAAACTAATTTAGATAACCTTTTGGAAGATATTCAAATAATTCTGGAAATCGATAATGAAAACTTAACCAAATATTTTTTGAAAGAGGTAGACAAACTTGGTGTTAATTGTAAATTCATAAAATAAATTTAAAAAGAGTAAGAATTTTACGCATATTTGTAAAAAAATCTAAGCAAGTCTAACCATCTAATATCTAAGAAGCTTCCAAAAAATGATTGAAAAAATAAACCTCAACAACATTTTATTTCTTGATATAGAAACCGTTCCTGAAGAGGAAAACTTCAATTCGCTTGACGCAGAAATGCAGTCACTCTGGGACTTAAAAACTCAATATCAGCGAAAAGATGATTTTACTCCTGAAGAATTCTATGATCGTGCCGGAATCTGGGCAGAGTTCGGAAAGATAATTTGTATTTCGGTTGGATACTTTACTATCAAAGGAGATATTCGAAATTTCAGGGTTACTTCTTTTTTCGGAGAAGAACAAAAAATCCTGAAAGATTTTAATAATCTGCTCAACAATCATTTCAATCAGCCACAGCACCTTTTATGCGGGCATAATGCCAAGGAATTTGATATTCCGTTTCTCGCACGTCGAATGATTATCAACCAAATTGCAATTCCGGACAAATTGAATTTATTTGGCAAAAAGCCATGGGAAATTCCGCATTTAGACACTTTAGAATTATGGAAGTTTGGCGATTACAAACACTTTACTTCTTTAAAATTGCTGACCAAAATCCTCGGAGTTCCTTCCCCAAAAGGTGATATCGACGGAAGCCAGGTGGCACACGTTTTTTATGTAGAAAAAGACATTAACCGAATTGTTACCTATTGCGAAAAAGATACGATTGCCGTAGCACAGATTTTTCTTCGCTTGCGCAGGGAAGATTTATTGATTGATGATGAAATTATTCATGTATAGATTTTTCTAAGGTGCAAAGATTCAAAGGCTCAGAGCCGCAAAGTTTTTAATGAACTTACATAACTTATATGATTTAAGATAGTAAAGATGACACATCACGAAATTTCAAATTATCGTCTCATTTCACAAAAACTTGATAAAACCAGCCGAAATTCGCCTGTAGAAATTGTCAAATATCTAGGTGCCATGCAGGCTCAGGATTACGCAATGGCGAAATGGGCAATTGGTTCCCGCTGTGAGGCTACTGAAAAAGAAATTGAAGAAGCTATAAGTTCCGGAAAAATAATCCGAACCCATATTTTACGGCCAACCTGGCATTTAGTTGCTGCCGATGATATTTACTGGATGCTTGATGTTTCAGGACCGCAGGTCAAACGCATTATTCTTGCCGAAACTAAAAAATATGGCTGTGACGAAAAGGAATTTGACAAGATTAATTCAGCAATAGAAAAAATACTGGCCGGAAACAATCATTTAACCCGGGAAGAAATCATACAGGAACTTAATGTCAAAAAATTTTCCGGCGATTATAAATTGAGTCCTGTTCTGATCATGATGTATGCAGAATTAGATGGTTTAGTCTGCAACGGAAAAATGAAAGGCAAAAAAATGACGTATGCTTTACTGGAAGAAAGAGTTCCTAAACCAAAAACCAAATTAACCAAAGAAGAAGCTTTGGCCAAACTTGCCCAACGTTATTTTGAAAGCCGTGGCCCGGCAACATTTGCCGATTTTTCGCACTGGTCCGGTTTTTCTACAACAATTTGCAAATCCACAATTAACGCAATTTCATTGCAATTAAACTGTATTACTATTGATAATCAGCAATATTGGTTCAAAAAAGATTATCCTAACCCGGATAATTTCAGCGAAAGTGTACATTTCCTTTCAGCTTTTGACGAGTATTTAATTTCGTATAAAAACCGAGAATCTTCTATTTTATTAGAACATCAGCCAAAAGCTTTTACCAAAAACGGCATTTTTAAACCCACAATTGTAGAAAACGGAAAAGTCATCGGAACCTGGAAAAGAACCATCAAAAAAGATCATGTCAAAATTGAAACAGACTTTTTTACTCAGACCGAAATGAGCAAAAAACAGATTTTGTTTGAAGGAATTAAATCTTTTGAAAATTATCTGGAAACCAAAGTTATTATCGAATGAAAATTAAAAATCAAACTACATTAATTTCGCTTTAAATCACGAAATTGACTTTTGCAATTGTCATTGCAATTGATTTATTACATTTACAAAAAATTACAATTATGGTATTAAGCAGATTTTGGTTAACGATTTTTATCTCTTCGATTGTGTTTATTGTGGTGAGTTTATTTACCGCCAATACGTATACTATTGATTCTGTTTTAAATGGAAAGAAAGATGATCCAATTTTGATTTCTGAAAAATACGTTGAACAACTTCCCGCTTTCATCAAAGACAGCATTAAAACTGCTCCGGAACAAACCATGATTGTAAATCGTGATACGCTAAATGCCGATACAACCTATGTTTATAAAAACAAAACCGTAAAAATCTACAGCGGTCTTCAAAAATCGGACGGTTTATTGCCAACTTGTAAAAGTACCTTACTTGATTTGATTCTGCCGCTTATGGCTTATTTAGCATTTTTCTGTGGATTAATGGAACTTTTGATCGTTTCGGGAGCTTCCGGAAATTTAGCTAAAGTGCTAAGTCCTGTTTTTGTAAAAGTGTTTCCAAGTATTCCTAAAAACCACCCTTCGATATCTTACATGACCTTAAACTTTGCTGCGAATTTCTTAGGATTAGACTCGGCCGCAACACCATTTGGACTAAAAGCGATGGAAAGTTTACAGGAAATAAACCCCGAAAAAGACAAAGCGAGTGATGCACAGATTATGTTTATGTGTCTTCACGCTTCAGGTTTAACTTTAATTGCGACGTCAATTATCGGGTATCGTGCTGCTGCTAATGCCAGTAATCCGGCCGACGTGATGCTGCCTTGTATCATTACTTCATTCATAGGAACCATTGCCGCATTTTTAATTGTTGGTGTGAAACAAAAAATCAATTTTAAAAGTGCTTCACTGCTTATTGGTTTAATGACTTTAATTGCTGCCATTGTTGGTTTGTTGATGTACGTGAATCATCTGGATTTAATTGGAAAAAACTATTTCACCTCTAACCTTTCCGGATTAATATTAGTGGCGATAATTGCATTTACCCTAATTTTTTCATTCATAAACGAAAAGAAATTCAAGGAAGCCGAAACTACTGTTTTTGACACTTTTGTAGTAGGAGCTAACAACGGCGTTAAAACCGGAGTTACTATTTTTCCTTACGTTTTGGGAATGCTGGTTGCTATTTCATTATTCAGAAACAGCGGTTTATTCGAAATCATTAGTGATGCCATTGGATTTATCTTTTCGAATATGGGAGTGAGCAAAGAAATCACAAACGCATTGCCGGTTGCTATGCTTCGCCCTTTCAGTTCTGCTGGATCAAGAGGATTTTTGATTGATTCGATGAATACTTTTGGTGCTGATTCCTTAACAGCAAGACTGAGCAGTATTTTTCAATGCAGCGCCGAAAGTACGTTTTATGTTATTGCGGTTTACTTTGGTTCGGTAAATATTAAAAATACCCGCTACGCTTTGGGCACCATGCTTTTGGTTGATTTAATTTGTGTGATTACGGCTATTTTTGTGGCGACCTGGTTTTTTTAATTAAACATTAATCAACATAATCGAAATTAAACCGGATTAAAATCCGGCCCTACAATATTAAATCGAGCCTACGGCTCTTAATTTATCGTCGTAAATTATCTTTTTGTAAATCGACTAACGTCCAGCCCTGTTATATTGAATCAAGCCGATGGCTCTTGTTTTTGGGTTTTAAAATTCCGTAGGAATGAATATGTATTGTAGCGACGGATTTTAATCCGTTGGGAACATAACGCATGTGTTTAAGTTCCGTAGGAACGGTTCATATAAAACATTTAGTTAACTAATAAAAAGATTAAATGCCAAACACCTATCATCAAATATACATTCAAGCTGTTTTTGCTGTTAAATATCGTGAAGCTGTTATTAACAAAGAATGGAAATCACAGTTATTAGGTGTTATCGGAAATTTAATAAATGAAACTGGTTGTAAAACCATCATCGTAAATGGTATCGAAGATCATGTTCATTGTTTTTTAGGTTTAAAACCTACCGTTTCGATTTCGGAATTAATGAAAACCGTAAAAGCAAAATCATCTAAATATATTAATGATTATCACTTAACGAATTCAAGATTTGAATGGCAAGAAGGTTATGGTGCATTTTCTTATGGACGATCTCAAATTGATGCTGTTTACAAATACATTGCAAATCAAGAAGAGCATCATAAAAAGCAAACTTTCAAAGAAGAATATTTGCAATTTTTGGATAAATTCAAAATCCCTTTTGATGAAAAATATATTTTCAATGACTTAATATGAATCGAACCTACGGTTCTTAATTAACATTATACAATTAAACCGGATTGAAATCCGGCCCTACAATATAGAACCGAGCCGATGGCTCTTGTTTTTGGGTTTTAAAATTCCGTAGGAATGAATATGTATTGTAGTGACGGATTTTAATCCGTTGGGAACATAACGCATGTCGTTTGAGTTCCGTAGGAACGGATTATATAAAATATGCGCAAACTTTATAAATTTCAATGAGTTTCATAACCAACAATAAACTCCGAAACACTTATAATTCAAATTCTTTCTTAGGTAAATAATTTTTAACTTTGCCAAAAAACCAAGAAATGATTGATTTTATATACCAGGATCCTTATCCTATTCTAAAGGATGAAACTCAATATCGCAAAATTACTTCAGATTTTGTAAAAGTGGAACAATTTGGAGAACGTGAAGTTTTAACCGTTGACCCAAAAGGATTAGAATTATTAGCTGAAGAAGCCTTGACAGATGTTTCGTTCATGTTGAGAACAACACATTTGCAAAAACTAAGAAACATTCTTGACGATCCGGAAGCGACAGACAACGATCGTTTTGTGGCTTACAATTTACTTCAAAATGCTTCTGTTGCTGCCGAAGGCCAATTGCCAAGCTGCCAGGATACCGGAACTGCAATCGTTATGGCAAAAAAAGGTGAAAGCATTTTCACCGGTGCTGATGATGCTGAATGGCTGAGCAAAGGAATTTTCAATACCTATCAAAAACGAAATTTACGTTATTCACAGATCGTTCCAATTTCGATGTTTGAAGAGAAAAATTCAGGTTCGAATCTTCCGGCACAAATTGATATTTATGCCAAAAAAGGAGCTTCTTACGAATTTCTGTTTATGGCAAAAGGTGGAGGATCTGCAAATAAGACTTATTTATATCAGCAAACAAAATCATTATTAAACGATAAATCCCTTGATGCTTTCATTCGTGCTAAAATCAAGGATTTAGGAACTTCTGCCTGTCCGCCTTATCATTTGGCTTTAGTAATTGGAGGAACTTCAGCGGAGGCTAATTTAGCTACAGTTAAAAAAGCATCTGCAGGTTATTTTGACAATCTTCCTACTTCAGGAAACATGTCAGGTCAGGCATTCCGTGATTTGGAATGGGAAGAGCGTGTTCAGAAAATCTGTCAGGAAAGTGAAATTGGGGCTCAGTTTGGAGGAAAATATTTTACGCATGACGTACGTGTAATTCGTTTGCCTCGTCACGCAGCTTCGTGTCCGGTTGGATTAGGTGTTTCCTGTTCTGCAGACCGAAATATCAAAGGAAAAATCACAAAAGACGGAATCTTCCTTGAGCAGTTAGAAGTAAATCCAAAACAATTTTTACCGGAAACAGCACCACATTTAGAAGCTCCTGTCGAAATTGACTTAGATCAGCCAATGGCAGATATTTTAGCAAAACTATCGCAATACCCTATCAAAACCCGTTTAAAACTGAACGGAACCGTTATTGTTGCCCGTGATATTGCACACGCAAAAATCAAAGAATTATTAGATGCCGGAAAACCAATGCCGGAATACTTTAAAAATCACCCGGTTTATTACGCAGGACCTGCAAAAACTCCTGAAGGAATGGCTTCCGGAAGTTTCGGACCAACAACAGCCGGTCGTATGGACGTGTATGTGGATGAATTTCAAAAACATGGCGGAAGTATGGTGATGCTGGCTAAAGGAAACCGTACCAAACAAGTTACGGATGCCTGCAACAAATACGGCGGATTCTATTTGGGTTCAATCGGAGGTCCGGCCGCTATTTTGGCTCAGGACAATATCTTAAAAGTAGAAGTCGTTGATTTTGAAGAATTAGGAATGGAAGCTGTTCGAAAAATCACTGTAAAAGATTTCCCTGCATTTATCATTACGGATGATAAAGGGAATGATTTCTTCGAAAATCTATAGTCTTTGATACCAGAAGATTCACATAAGTTTATACACAAAAAAACCGCTCAAAAAATTGAGCGGTTTTTTTATTTCCTTTGGTAAGGACTATTTACTAAGCAGGATACTCCAGTCTGCACCGCTGTAAATTTTATGTTTTGCTGAAAAACTGCCTTGATTTACAGCTAATGAAAAATTCAAAAGACTGTTAAAATAGCAAACATCTGTTCCTACTGAAACTTCTCCAAAAGTATTTACAAACTTTAATTTTCCTTCATATGCTTTTTTAGTTCCGTTGAAAATTTGAATTTTAACAAGATCTCCTGCCTTTAAACCAAGATTAGCAAATGTTTTTTTATCAATATTTGTCCAGACATTTCCGTATTGAATATCCAAAATCGGAATTCCTCCTTTTATAATTCCTTTCTCAAAAATAGGCTTTTGGTAATCAATTTTTACCACTTCGTTGGTCAGTTTCGGACCGACTTCTTCAAAAGTAATCGTTTTAGAAGCTAAACGGGCTCCTGTAAAAGCATATACATCACGCCCGTGAAAGGTATAAGATTCATTTGAATTCTGACGGCGGTTTTTTACTTCATCAATTTCACGAATTTCCTGAATTCCCAATTGCTCAGCGATTAAGGTTAAAGTTCCATTATCCGGAGTTACAAAATAATGACCTGATTTTGTCAGTAAAACAACAGAATGTCTTGCTGTACCCACACCAGGATCACAAACCGAAACAAATACAGTTCCCGCAGGATAATACTGAGCCGTTTGTGATAAGCGGTATGCTGCTTCCCAAATATTAAAAGCAGGAATTTCGTGTGTTAAGTCAAATATTTTCAAATCGGTTGAAACTCCCATTGCAACTCCTTTCATAGCAGAAACTGCTCCATCTTTCAAACCAAAATCTGATTGAAAAACCAATACGTTATTTTGTGAAAAGCCATTAAATGTAACGACAAACAAAAAAAGTAATAACCGTAATTTCATTTTTTTTATTTTTAAAATTTACGCAAAGGTATTTCATAAATATCAAAAAATAACATATAAAACTTATAAAAAGCATCATTTTATAAATCAATTTTAATGTTTTACAATTACATTTGTATTTTATTCATTATCCCATGTAATTAATAGGAAATAACTATTCTTTGCAAACAATACTTAAACCAAAAGAATTTATGAGAAAAAAACTAAAACTTATAATCACACTGATTTTCATCTTATCGAGCAGTTTGTTTTTCGCCCAAAATCACGAAATCAACGGAACAGTCACAAATGAAAACGGAGATCCGTTAGAATTTGCAACAGTTCTTATCAAAGGATCTCAAACCAGCGTTACAACCGATGCATCTGGAAAATTTAAAATTACTTCCTCAACAAATTCTCCAACCTTAATTGTTTCTTTACTTGGATATATAACCAAAGAAGTGGTAGCAAGAGATCATTTTGTTGAAATTCAGCTCCTCATTGAAAGCAATAATCTGGATGAAATTGTGGTTGTGGGAAGCCGAAATCCAAAGAAAAGCAAACTTGAAACGGCAGTTCCTGTAGATGTTGTGAATTTAGCTAAAATCAGAAATATTACACCCCAAACCACTACAAACGACATATTGACTTATTTGATTCCGTCTTTCAATTCCAACCGACAATCTTCGGCTGACGGAACAGAACATATTGATCCGGCTTCTTTGAGAGGTTTGGGACCAGATCAGGTGTTAGTTTTAGTCAATGGCAAGAGAAGGCATACGACTTCGCTGGTTAATTACCAAAACACCGTCGGAAACGGTTCTGTTGGAACCGATTTAAGTGCAATTCCGGCATCGGCAATTAAGCGAATTGAGGTTTTACGTGACGGTGCGGCGGCGCAATACGGTTCTGATGCTATTGCAGGTGTTATCAACTTGGTTTTAAAAGACAATGCTGGTTTAGAAGCCAATGCAACTTATGGTTCAACTTCAAGAAATGACGGACAAACCACAAATTTAAATCTGAATTACGGTACAAAAATTGGAAGCAAAGGAGGTTTTATCAATCTTTCGGGAGAATTCAATAACCGTGAAAAGACAAACCGTTCACAAAACCATAACCTGATTATTTTTGATCAATCTGCACAGGGAAACTTTTTTACTTATGATTTTGCAGATGATCCTGCACAATCCCGCCAAATCGATGATGATTTATTAGCACAAAACGGATTGAAGCGTGATGATTTTAATTTTCAGATTGGAGATGCTAAAATTCAAAATATACAGGGTTTCTTTAATACTTCTATTCCATTAAACGAACAAATCGAGTTTTATGCTTCTGGAGGCATCAGTCACAGAAAAGGGACTGGTTACGGATTCAGACGTTTGCCAAGTGAAATTGAAAATGTTGTTGCTTCTATATTTCCATTTGGATTTCAGCCTGAATTAAATTCTGTTGTAACAGATCTTTCTTCTTCTTTTGGGTTTAAATTTAAATTTGGAGAGTGGAAACTGGATTTAAGCAATACCATAGGACAAAATAAATTTGTTTACGAAGTATCAAATACAAATAACGTTTCATTAGGAGATGCAAGTCCAACAGAGTTTGAGGCTGGAAATCATTCTTTTCTTCAAAATACGGTAAATGCAGATATTTCAAGATTATACAAAGAAATTTTTAATGGATTGAACGTTGCTTTTGGTGCCGAATATCGTTTTGAAAAATATAAAATCGTTCCTGGTGAAGAAGCTTCTTATATTGATGGCGGGGCACAATCATTTCCAGGATTTTCTCCTTTGAACCAAGTTAATGAAGACCGAAACAGTGTTGGCGTTTATGCTGATGTTGAAGCAGATATTACAGATAAATTCTTAGTTGGTATTGCGGGTCGTTATGAAGATTATAGCGATTTTGGAAATACAATTAACGGAAAATTATCTGCCCGATATAAAATTCTGGACAACCTTTCAGTTCGCGGTGCCATTGGTTCAGGATTCAGAGCACCTTCATTGCATCAACAATATTTTAATAATATAGCAACCGATGTGGTTGATGGAGAAGTTCTAAATTCAGGTATTTTTAGAAATGACAGCGACGTTGCAAAACAACTCGGAATTCCGAAATTAAAAGAGGAGACCTCTAAAAATTATAGCTTGGGCGTTGTTTTTTCTCCAACAAAACAATTACACATTACGGCTGATTATTACAATATTAAAATTGATAACCGAATTATTTTGACCGGAAATTTAGGAAATGATGCTTATGGAGAGCCTGTTGAGGATCTTCGTGAACTGTTCGCTCAATATGGAGCTGAAACCGGACGTTTTTTCACCAATGCAATCAACACCACTACAAACGGACTTGACGTTGTTATTGATTATGATTTAAACCTTGGAAAAGGAAAATTAAATCTTTCGTTATTATACAATTACAATGACAACAAAGTTGATGATCAATTAAACAATATCCCATCCCTATTTGTTGGTCAGGAAGATGTTTACTACGGTCCGCAGGAAAGAAGTTTGATTGAGACCAATACTCCAAAACATAAAGGTACTTTTGCCATTAATTATGGTTTAGACAAATGGAACTTTTTATTAAGAAACACTTATTTTGGAGAAGTAACCAGAGATGGTTTTCCGTTTGGAGGAATTCAGAAACATGGCGGAAAAGTCGTAACTGATTTAACTGCAGCTTATAAAATAACACCAAAAATTCAGTTTGCGTTGGGAGCCAATAACTTATTTGATATTTTCCCTGATAGACAAATTTATGAAAACAGCTATTTCGGAGTATTCAAATATGCTCCGGTTCAGATGGGAACTACAGGGGCTTATTATTTTGGAAGATTGAGTTTAACTTTATAATTTTTAACCGAAAATAAGGCAAAATAGTAGCAAAACCCCGGAGAAGTAAAGTGTATAAAAAAGCAATAACCGCCCAAATAGGCGGTTATTGCTTTTTATGTAGATTTAATTTTACTTCGGTTCTTTTTGAAATTACAACCTGAAAATCTACATAAGAAAGCCCCGCAAAATTGCGAGGCATTCCGTTTTTACTAACTCAAATTCAATTATTTCTTAACAAATTTCTTAACGATTTTTTTACTTCCGTTATTTAATTCGATAATATAAACCCCCGTATTTAATGTACTTACATCAATAGGGTTTCCTGAAAATGCTCCATTAATAATTTGTTGTCCTAATGTATTTACAATTTTAAAAGTATACCCTGAATTGTTTAAAAACGACACGTTTAACTCATCGGCTACCGGATTTGGGTATAATGCAAAACTTGAGGTTTCAGTAGTTTCGACTAATCCTGTAGCAATTTCTTCGTTTGTAATTGCTCCTGAAGCTGTTATGTTTATAGAATAATCTTCTACCTGGCCATAAGAAAAAGACTCACAAGATGTTGGAATTCCGTTGTATTTCATAGAAACTCTAACTCTGGTTGTTCCAAGCGTTGCTGTTGACGGTATTGTGATTGTTCCCGTTACCGGAGTTGTTGTTGATGCTGCTTTTGTCCAAACAGTTTCACCTGAATCGGCAAAATCACCATCCTGATTATAATCTATAAAAACAGCATAGCCTTCGCTATAAACAGAAGAGGTCCAGCTTGGAGTAATCGTAATCGTATAAGCGGTTCCTCTTGCTGCACTTGTAGAAACAGCAGTATAATTTTCATAACCGGTAGTTCCTGTTGAAGTATTATTAATTGTTCCAAATACCACTTTACCAATTCTCTCGTCTGCTGCACTATTTCCCTGAGAAGTACAATAGGTTACAGTCGCTGCAGTAGTAGTAATATTTACAGTATTGCTGGAAGCAGAAAGATTTCCTGCAGCATCTTTGGCTTTTACACTAAAACTATAAGCAGTTAAAGCGCTTAAACCTGTTACGGCATAAGTTGTTGTTGTGGATGATCCTTTTAAAGTTGTTCCCTGATAAATATTATACCCCGTAACAGCTACATTATCTGTTGAGGCCGTCCATGATAAGTTTGTTGTTGTGCCTGTAGTACCTGAAGCTGCCAGACTTGCCGGTGCCGTTGGCGCTGTTGTATCTGTAGAACTGCTGTAAGCTGCTCCAACCCCAACAGCATAAAATGCATTTGTTGTTGCTATAACCTCTGCTGATCCTGCACCATATAAATCAATTGCCGATTGTATTCCGGAAGTTCTTGCATTTGCAAAAGTTGAATTAGCGGTCAAATAAACGCTCTCCAGGCGATACGCTATTTTTGCCGCTTTGTCAATTGTAATACCCGTAACATTATAGGCATTTCCGATGTCATTTGTACCAGTCTTACCTACTGCCAGAATATAAAACCAGTGATTTAGTACCCCGGAATTTGTATGCACTCCGCAATAATCATTGGATTGAGTAGGTGTACAGTTTGGGTTGATCCAATAGGTTCCGCCATAAGTGTCTGGTTGCTCTTCAGCATTTGGATTACTCATTGATCGTAAAGCAGCATGTCCTGATCTTCTTTCTATATCTTCTCCAATTAACCAGATAGATTTTGTTGGTGCCGCAAAGTACTCAATACATGCCCCCCAAATATCCGAAAAAGCTTCGTTCATTGCTCCGGATTCTTTTTGATAAGCTAAGTTTGCTGTGTAGGTACAAATGGCATGACCAATTTCATGACCAGCTACATCAATAGATGTTAAAATATCAAAATAGGTTCCGCTTCCATCTCCGTAAGTCATTACACTTCCGTTCCAGTAAGCATTATCATATGCATTGCTGTAATGCACGTAACTTTTTATGATAGTACCTGAGTTATCAAAACTGTTCCTACCATGTACACTAGACCAGTAATCATACGTTTTTTCTGCTCCCCAGTGGGCATCCAATGCCCCATTATCCTTGTTTGTATTTGCATACTCGGCTGCAGTCCAGTTATTATCTGCATCTGTAAAATTTACTGCAGCTGTGTAGCTGGTTCCCTTTTGCATATTAAAGGTATTAATACCCAGCCCTCTTGTTGCATCTGCCAATCTATAAGACGATCCGCTTAGTGTTGTTTGTATAACCTGCGTTCCGCTATAACGTGTAGCGGCATTGGCGGCTACAATGGCAACTTTAGAGCTTGAAGATGATTTTGAGTGGTCTATACTTGTTGCTTTTGATTTGCCATGGCTATATTTCCCAAGATGCTTTATCGTTGCATTGTAAAATAAAACTTTTCCGGTAACAGCATCTATGTAAACATCACCACGACTTACGGGATTTGTTGCATAAATATCAAACTTGTAAGCTAAACGAACATTGTCCCTTGTTCTTTTTTGACCCTGATCTTCCATCGCAGGTAACAGAACCAATTCTCCTTTTGGTTTTTCATAATTCATTTCTTTTGCATCAAGCGGAGTCTCCCACAGATATTGCTTTGCGCCGATTTGACTTATTGCTTTATTAAAAGCTTCATCTGTAGAAAGTTTAGGTGTTGTTTCTACATTTTCAAGGTCATAATATTCACCATTCATCGAAACTAATTTGCCACTTTTATAATGTAGACTATAGTTTGCAAACTCAACTTTAATTCCCTGATTATACAATTGAAATTTTTCATGAGTATAATCATCTTTATCCGTTTCGGTCCTGATTTTGGCAAAAGACTGATTCTCTTTTAGCCCTAATTGATCCTGAAAGACCTTTCTTGAATCGGAATCTTTGTAAGAAGCACTTTCGTTAAAGATAATTGAACTTGGCAATCCGTTTTCGGATACATTTTTCTGACTTACGCGTTTGTCTGTTATTTGCGAAAATGCAGTTAAAGAAAATGTGAGCATAATAACTGTCGTAGTGACAATTTTTGGTAATTTTTTTTCCATAATAAAAGGGGTTTAAAATTTTGGTAAATGAATTAAAATAAAATATTTAATGTAGGTAAATACTTTATTTTAAGACAAAAATATTTCAATTTTGTTATTTTATCGATGAAATTTGTCTTTAATCGATAAAATACAACATTTTTTATCTTAAAATCACTTTTATTTAACAATATATAAGGATTTTGTAAAAATTTACATCTAAAACGACATATTACTTAATTATAAAATACTGGAAAACAATAATTAATAGAAAAAGAAAGGCTTTTTTAGAAGTTATTCAACAAAAAAAGGCCAGCTTGATTAGCTGGCCTCTCCTATTTTATCAGAACGAAATTAATTATCTTTCCATTTCCGGAATTTCCCCTTCAATTATCAAATCCGCTTCAGTTGAAGCAATAATATGTTCAACAGAAACACCTGGCGCACGTTCTAAGAGCTTAAAACCATTTTTAGTGACTTCTAGGACTGCAAGCTCGGTTACTACTTTTTTAACACATCCTACGCCTGTTAAGGGTAGAGTACATTTTTTAAGAATTTTAGATTCTCCTGCTTTGTTCACATGCATCATGGCCACGATGATATTTTCGGCAGAAGCCACCAAATCCATAGCGCCTCCCATTCCTTTTACCATTTTGCCCGGAATTTTCCAGTTGGCAATATCACCGTTTTCAGAAACTTCCATCGCTCCCAAAATCGTTAAATCAACTTTCTGGCTACGGATCATTCCGAAACTAAAAGCAGAGTCAAAGAAACTCGCCCCCGGAAGCGTTGTGATAGTCTGTTTTCCCGCATTGATAATATCGGCATCCTCTTCTCCTTCAAAAGGAAAAGGTCCCATGCCGAGAACTCCGTTTTCACTTTGAAATTCTACAGAAATATCATCTCTTACATAATTTGCAACCAGTGTTGGAATCCCAATACCAAGATTGACAAAATAGCCGTCTTTTACTTCTTTTGCAATTCGTTTTGCTATATCTTCTTTACTAAGTCCCATAAATTTTAATGTGTCAATTTATTAATGTGACAATTAGATAATACTCAATGCAATCTAAATTAATTATCTAATTGCCGCATTATCTCAATTAAATTTAATCTGTCAATTAGTCCATTTGATAATTAGATAATTTTAAAACACACGTAAAAATTATCTAATTGACAAATTATCTCATTATCTAATTCCTTTGTCTTACAGTACGTTGTTCTATACGCTTTTCAAATTTTTCTCCCTCAAAAATACGCTGTACCATAATTCCCGGAATATGGATTTGGTTTGGATCTAAAGTACCTACCGGAACCAGCTCTTCTACCTCAGCAATGGTAATTTTTGCAGCACCTGCCATACAGGCGTTGAAGTTTCTGGCTGTACCTTTAAAGATAAGATTTCCGGCTTCATCGCCTTTCCATGCTTTTACAATAGCAAAATCGGCTTTGAAAGCGTGTTCCATAATGTGCATTTTTCCGTTGAACTCTCGAATTTCTTTCCCTTCGGCTACTTCAGTTCCGTAGCCTGCGGGAGTAAAAAAAGCAGGAATTCCGGCCTGAGCAGCACGGCATTTTTCGGCCAAAGTTCCCTGAGGCGTTAATTCAACTTCAAGTTCCCCTGAAAGCATCTGGCGTTCGAACTCAGCATTTTCCCCAACATAGGAAGAAATCATCTTTTTGATTTGTCTTTTTTGAAGAAGCAAACCTAAACCAAAATCATCAATGCCTGCATTATTAGAGATACAGGTTAAATCAGTAATTGGAGTTTTTACTAAGGCTGCGATGGTATTTTCAGGAATTCCGCATAAACCAAATCCTCCAAACATAATGGTCATTCCGGATTCAATACCTGTTATAGCGTCGTGTACACTGTTTACTTTTTTTGTAATCATAACAAACTGTCTTTATTACTAGGTAATTTTGATAAAAATAAGATTTTTAGATTGAATTATAACGATTTCGTAAAAAATAAATCTATTGTATATCAAAAAAATATCCTTTTGCATTCATCTGATTTAAGATGGTAACAAAAGGATATTTTTAATTTAAAAAGCTAAAGCTATAGTTCGAACTCTTCTGTATTTTGTTCTGTCTGAGTAGTATCTTTTACAACGGCAGCAGGTCTGGTGTAACAATCTACTTTGATTGAAAGATTCGCCGGACGCTCAAACTCTGATTTTGAAACCTGAAGTGCAGGATCAGCATAACATTTTTTCATAAAGTAAGCCCAAACCGGCAATGCAGCTGTAGCTCCCTGTCCGTAAGTTAAACTTTTGAATCGTGCCGAACGGTCTTCGCAGCCAACCCAAACTCCTGTAACCAAATTTGGAACCATTCCCATAAACCATCCATCTGACTGATTTTGAGTTGTTCCGGTTTTACCTGCAATAGGATTCGTAAACATATACGGATAACCAGTCCAACGGTTGTCTCCACTACCTCCGCCTTGCGTACGCAAACGAGCTCCCGAACCTGTCTCTGTAACACCCTGAAGCAATTTAATCACAGCAAAAGCAATATCTTTGTTTAAAACGTCGTGTGATTCAGGAATTGGTTCATAAATCACCTCTCCGCTTTTATTCTCAATACGGCTCAAAAACTGAGGTTTTACATATACACCCTGATTCGCAAATGTACTGTATGCGGCAACCATATCTTCAACCGTAATATCAACAGCTCCCAATGCGATGGAAGGCTGTACCGGAATTTCAGTTTTAACGCCTAATTTTCGTGTCAGCTCTACAACAGCCTCAGGACCAGTTCTGTCTATTAATTTTGCAGAAACGGTGTTGATGGAACCGGCTAAAGCCTGTTTTAAAGTTACCATCCCGCGATAGGTGTGGTTTGAGTTTTTTGGTTCCCAGTCTTCTGTTACGTGATGGCGTCCTTTATGAATCATAAACGGTCCGTCTAAAATTGAATCACAAGGTGACATATTTAATTGTTCAATTGCTGTAGCATAAACAAAAGGCTTAAAAGTAGAACCTACTTGTCTTGCCCCCTGCCCTACGTGATCGTATTGGAAATATTTATAATTAATTCCTCCAACCCATGCCTTGATATTTCCCGTTTGTGGTTCCATTGCCATTAAACCAGATTGTAAAAAGTGCTTGTAATAACGAATGGAATCCATTGGCGTCATAGTTGTATCACGCTCTCCTTTCCAGGTAAAGATTCTCATTTTTGTTTTTACTTTGAATGAAGCAATGATATCATCTTCGCTTTTGTCCATTTCTTTCATCTGAGCCCAACGAACAGAATTTTTCATCGCCTGCATCATGATTCTGTCTGTTTCAGCTTTGGTAATATTTACAAAAGGCGCATTTTTATTGGTTTTCATTTCAATAAAAAACTGCTGTTGCAAATTCTTCATGTGTTCGGCTACAGCTTCTTCTGCATAGCCCTGCATTCTGGAATCGATAGTCGTGTATATTTTCAGACCATCTTTATAAATATCATAATCAGAACCGTCCGGTTTTTTATTTTCTGCCATCCATTTCTTCATATAATCGCGAAGAAATTCCCGGAAATAAGTTGCCATTCCCTCACGGTGGCTTTCAAGTTTGAATTTTAAAGAAATTGGTAATGCTTTGTATTTATCTTTTTGAGACTCGGTAATCATCTTTGCTTTCACCATTTGACCCAGTACTACATCACGACGATTTTTAACACCCTCTGGATTACGAACCGGATTATATAAACCTGAGTTTTTGAACATTCCAACCAAAATGGCCGATTCATCTACTGTTAAGTCTTTGGGATCTTTGGAAAAATAAGTCTGTGCAGCTGAACTTACCCCAACTGAATAATTTCCGAAATCATAAACGTTGCAATACATCGCCAGAATTTCATTTTTGGTATATTGTCTTTCCAGACGGATGGCAATAATCCATTCTTTTATCTTTTGTACTATTCTGAAAGGAAGAAATTTAGATCCTTCTCCATGAAATAATTGTTTTGCCAATTGCTGTGTCAGCGTGCTCGCACCACCATTTGTACCTAACGTAAAAATAGCTCTTAAAGTACCACGCCCGTCAATTCCTGAATGTTCATAAAAACGGGCATCTTCTGTAGCGACCAGAGCTTCTACTAAGTTTTTCGGTAAATCCGAATATTTCAATTGAGACCTGTTTGTTTTAAAATACTTTCCAATAACAACTCCATCTGAAGAGATAATTTCAGTGGCTAAATTAGAATCCGGGTTTTCTAAGTCTTCAAAAGATGGCATAGACCCAAAAATACCCCATGAAGCAAATAAAAAGAAGGCCAGAATACCAACTAATCCATAAGCAAAAAATCTCCAGAATTTTTTTTGATAGTATTTAATATCTTTTATACTATTTGTTTGATTGTTTTTTTTAGTAGCCATAACTATTTTCTAATCTTTTTGTTCTATTCTAAAACCTACATCTGTAATACCTTCTAATTCCTGAACTCCCGGAATTTTTCCTGACTGTCTGACAGCTTGTTTGATATTTACTTTATATTTTCCTCTAAACTTTACATTTTCTTTGTAAAACAATTTACTTTCTTTAATATCCGTAAATCCGTTTCCTAATAGATTCCCTTCGGCATCAGCCATATCATATTCTAATGTATCAATTTTTGTAAAGCCATTTGGCATTTCGAGAGAAACAATTAAAAACAGATTTTTAAAAGGATAATTGTTGTTATCTCTCAAATTTACAAACAAATTATATCGTTTTGTAGAGTCTAATACTGGCAAATCGAAGGTTACAATACTGTCTTTGTGCCAGGCACTCCCAACAGATTTGTACTCATCAAATACTCTTTTTTTATCACATGAAAAAAGAAGTACGGCTGCCAAAAAAAGAATTCCGCTATTTTTTATTCTCATTTTTAGTAATAATTATAGGTTTCCTTGGTTCAGCTGGTTTATTATCATTCGATTTGGGTTTATTCGAATGATTGGGTTTATTGTTATTGTTTGATTTATTCTGATTATTAGGTTTATTATTGTTCGGCCTATTATTATTTCCTGCTGCAGGCTTATTATTATTTCCCTGTTGAGGTTTTGCAGGAGTCGCTACTATTGCGGGTTCAGCATTCTGCTTGCGTTTGCGGTTTGGCTTTTTCTTCTTTTTAGGCTGGTCAAAACGCGTTAAACTTTCCTGACCCATTGCGTTATTAAAGTCTTTTTCAGGCTCTGAAGTTACTTCAATAGCAAAATCTTCTAATGAAGAAACTTTGTTTTTCTGTTTATTTTCTACAATAATTTCTTTTACCTGATCAATTTTTAAAACATGCCAGTTTGCAAAATTGTTCGTGTAAGCAAACCACATTAAACCTTTAAAAATATCCTGTTTCTGACAAATAGCATCACCCTTTTCTGTTACTAATTTAGTATCATAATCCGGAAAATCCTTCAAAGCATCCATGTACGTGTCTAATTCATAGTTTAGACAGCATTTCAATTTTCCGCATTGTCCGGCTAATTTTTGTGGATTTAAAGAAAGCTGCTGATAACGAGCCGCTGAAGTATTTACACTCCTAAAATCGGTAAGCCAGGTAGAACAGCAAAGTTCTCTACCGCAAGAACCAATTCCACCCAAACGAGCAGCTTCCTGACGGAAACCCACTTGTTTCATTTCGACTCTGGTACTGAATTCTTTTGCAAAATCCTTAATCAGAAGTCTAAAATCGACCCTGTCATTTGCCGTGTAATAAAATGTTGCTTTTGATCCGTCTCCCTGAAATTCAATATCCGAAATTTTCATTTCCAGTTTATGCTGAATTGCCAATTCACGGGCACGAACTTTCATAGGCTCTTCACGATCACGGGCCACAGACCAAATATCAATATCTTTTTGAGATGCTTTTCTGTAAATTTTAGGAACTTCATTACTATCAGGATTCACCCCTTTTTTCTTCATTTGAATTTTAACCAATTCGCCTGTCAGAGTAACAATTCCAATATCATGCCCTGGTGAAGCCACAGTGGCCACAATATCACCAATACTTAGGGTTAATTTCTCTGAATTTCTAAAGAATTCCTTGCGTCCGTTCTTAAAACGAACCTCAACACAATCAAAAATTGCATCTCCATTAGACGGACTCATGTTCGAAAGCCAGTCAAAAACCGTTAATTTATTGCAGCTGTCGGTACCGCAAGTCCCATTATTTTTACAACCTTTTGGTGCGCCGCCATCTGAGGTTGAACAACTTGTACATGCCATAATTATATATGTAGTGTTGCAAAAGTGCAACTTAAGTTCATAAACGTTTGATCGGTAAAGATAGTATTTTTTTTAGTTTGCATTTTATGGATAAAAACTAAAGGGTTGTTAAATAAAATATATAAATCTTTTTACGTTAATTTCTTTAAAACTTTAGTCTTATTTTGCTTCAGTTTCAGGACGATTTCTATGAAAAAAATGTATTCTGCATGTTTTGCAGGACAAATAGATATTTCTAATTTTTATTCTGAAATATATTTATGATTTTTATGTTTTATCTTACAGCATAGTTTGGAAGTCAATAATTACAAACTAAAATTAAACTTATTTCATTTTAAAATACATTTCAATCAAATGCAAACACAAAACCAAATTGAAAGTTTCCTTTTTCAGGGAAAATTTGACGAGGCCAGAAAATGCCTGAATAACGGAGAAAATTTTAACGAACAATATCTAAAAAACAACTTTTCGCAAATAGCAGCCAAAATTATTGAAGCCAAAGAAATTGATTTCATCGAAAAATTAATAAAAGCCGGCTTTATTGAAACTGATGTTTACGAACTGGGCAGTTTTGAGAAATCAATTTTTAATCCGTTAACACGCTATTTAAAAGATGATGACGAATCTATTATTTTCTTCAAAGGATTGATGTCGAAAATAGACAATATCAATGATGAGATAAGCGATAAGACTTTATTGGGTTATTTCTTTGAAAATGGTGCTTCTGCAAAAATTGTTAAAATACTGATAGATGATTTTGGGGCGAACACACAATATAAAAACAATGCAGGAGAAAATTTCATTTATAATGTACTAAGCTCTTATGGCTTAGATCCGGAGAAAGCTAAAGAATATATTACTTTACTTTTGGAAAGTGGTGTCGACATTAACGAAAAAAACATCGTCGGAACAACTCCGTTAATCTCTGCCGTTAAAAGAAACAAAAAAGAACTTATACTGTTTTTAATTGAAAACGGTGCAGACACCAATGAAACCGACAACCTCAACAATACTGCATTTTATTATGCCGTAGCAGAACAGTTTTCGTATGACATGTACGATACTCTGGCCTCAATTTCTTCACCTGATTTTAATATTCTCAATAAAGACGGGCGAACTTTATTAACTAATTTTATCAGTTCAGTTTCAGGCACTCCAAACGATATTAAATTTTTAGAAAGATTGTTGGCTGATGGTGCCGATGTGAATTTCTGTGCTCAATATTACGGACAGCCAAAATCGGGAATAGATTTTATTGTAGAAAAGAAATCGGATATTTTAAAATCGGTTTTAGACAACGTTTCTTTGAACGTGAATGAACAGGACAATCATGGAAACACTATTTTGCATAAAGTCTGCGCTTATAATGTCAATTATGATACCGAAATGGCGAAAGAAACCTATCGAAAAGTAAAATTATTGCTCGATCACGGTGCCGATATTTCGATTACAAATGATAAGGATGAAACGGCTTTAATGCTGGCATCTGCAGACAACCTGAAAATTAAAACGGTTGAACTTTTAATGAAACAATAAAACTTAAAAAACTTATACATGTCAATGTCATTTATAATTGCCTGTGAAAACGGCAACCGAAAAATAGCCGAATTACTACTTCAAAACAAAGAAGTCGATGTAAAATATACGGACGAAAAAGGAAGAACTGCAATTCACTATGCTGCACACAGAGGTTATCTGGATATTGTAAAAATCCTGACCGAAGACGGAGCCGATATCAACTACGAAGATCATCAGGGAGAAACGCCTTTATATTTTGCATGTCTGCAAAAGCAAAAACAAACTGCCTTGTATCTTTTAGAAAATGGCGCTGAAATTACAAAAAATGATAAATACGGAAATAGTCTGCTGCATTTAGTTGTTCAAACTGCGCAAATCGAAATCGCAACAAAGTTGCTTGAAGCAGGAACTGATGTTAATTTACTGAATAACAATGGAGAAACTCCGCTATTATTGGCTTCGGCAAAACTAAACAGAGAAATTGTTCAGTTGCTTTTGGACAAAGGGGCCGATATTAATGTAACCGATAAACAAGGAAATACGCCTTTGCTCTATGCATGTTATACCAAATCAATCCCAATGGTTACTTTGCTTTTGGATAATGGAGCAGATATTAATCAGGTTAATCATTCCGGTGAAAATGCCCTTTTGATTGCCTGTTACGAAACCAACAGAATGCTTGCAAAATTATTGGTAGAAAGAGGAGCAGATGTTTTTACATCGAACAATACTGGTTATTCACCTGTTTGGTACGCCTGTGCCAATAATCAAAAAGAGATTGTTTCCTTGTTTTTGGAGAATGGCGTTGATGTCAATTACAGCAAACCTGTTGCGGGCGATACTTCTTCAATGAATGATTATCTGGATTGGATTGTCAGTGCAACTAATATTTCAAACGATTCTGGTTTCACATTGAACAGTTCTTACTCTTATGGTGGAGAAAGCTTGTTGCATGTAGCAACAAAAAAAGGCAATTTAAGCATGGTGAAGTTATTAATTGATGCCGGAGCCAATATCAACATCCAGGACGAATCCGGAAATACGCCTTTGCATTACAGCGCTGCAAACGGAAAGAAGGATGTTGTAAAATATTTACTCGAAAACAAAGCCGATGCATCAATCGTAAACATAAAAGAGCAAAAAGCGATTGATTATTCGAATGTAAAAGGTTTTAATGAAATTACGGAATTGATTTTGCAATACGCTCCTTCGGAGACTGTTGTAAGACCAATTGAAAGAGATGAGGCTCCAAAAGCTGATATTTCAACTGTTATGGAAGGAAAGAAAAAAGCCTTATTAGATTTGAAGGAACTTTTGGTTGCCGGAATTTTGACATCAGAAGAATTTGAAAGTGAGAAAAGCAAAATTTTGAAAGGGTAAATTACAAAATAATAGTGCTATATTGCCAGAGATTAACCAACCGTTTCAACCGTTGGTTAATTAAATCTCAGATTTTACTTTAGAATTGACAAAAGAAAATGTTTACCATATATCTCAAAAGAAAGAAGAGCGAATAACTATTTTTCTATTTCAATAAATTATCGAATATTTTTCTGAATCTCTTACTTTAGTTTTTTTATTTCTTTATCAAAATCAGAAATTATTTTTTGGGTTTTATTGAATACTTCATATTCAGTAATTGCTTTTTTATCGGCTTGTATTTTAGACGTTTTTCCTTTGCCTTCCAGAATTTTATAATCGTTAAACGTTAGGAATTTGTTGACGCTGGTTGCCAATTGTTCCATCGTAAAAGTATTCTCACGTTCAATCAATCCTTCTATATAATCAAAATATCCTGTTACCGTACGTTCCAATTGTTTGATTTCTTTTTCCTCTAAATAATTTTTAGCAACAATCACATCCGATTTTAAAACTCTCCCGTTTGGACCGTTTTTCCAGCTAGTCAGTCCCATATTTTCTTTTTTGGCATCAGCCGTTTTAAAAATGATTTCGGCAGCCGTTTTTCCTGTTATGGCGAAATGAAATTTATTCTGAACGATGGCATAGAAGTTCTTTGTTACTTCAGAATTACTGTCATAATCAATACTGCACTCTGCAAAAATATCGGTTACCTGTTGGTAAATCCTTCTTTCGCTCGCCCGGATTGAACGAACCCTTTGCAATAATTCTTTAAAATAATCTTTGCCAAAAATAGCCTGACCTTGTTTTAAACGATTGTCGTCTAACACAAAACCTTTTATGATATATTCTTTTAAGGTTTGAGTCGCCCAAATACGAAACTGGGTGGCTTTGGCAGAATTTACTCGATAGCCAACTGAAATTATGGCATCCAAACTATAATGTTTTACTTTATAATTTTTACCGTCTGATGCAGTTGTCGAGAAAACCTCGGTAACTGAATTTTCTTCTAATTCATTACTTTCAAAAATATTTTTTAAGTGTAATGAAACATTGTCAGTTGTACAGTTGAACAATAATGCCATTGCTTTTTGTGAAAGCCACACCGATTCATTCTGAAGCAACACATCAACACGAATTTCTCCGCTGGGTGCTGTATATAAAATAAAATTCTTCAAATCATCCTTCATAACATGTAGGTAATGCGTTTTAACAAATGTAGCTAATGTCCACAAAAAAAAACCTATTCTGTTAAATACAAAATAGGTTTCCTGAATTAGTTTTAAAATAAATTTATTCTAAAATCTTATATATTTTATCTGACAATCTGATTCTGAATGGCACTTCAAAAGTCACCTTGTCTCCAATTTTTGCAGATTGAGTTTCGGCACCATCAACAATGAATTTTTCCAAAACCAATTCCTGTTCACCTGTTGTTGGCCCTGAAATTAAGATTTTGTCCTCTGCATTCAGTTCGCCATTCTCAACAGTAAATTGTCCAACTTGTGCTTTTACGTAATAATGTTCTGCTTTTCCCAGAAGTACTTTTTTGACTTTTACTTTTTGACGAATATCGGCAGGTTTATTAGCAGCTCCCAAAGCAACGTTAGGCAACTCCCCTGAATGTTTGAATTTTAGATTTTCTGATTTCCCTTTTCTAAAAACTTTATTACCAACTTGTTTTCCGGCTCTTAATCTTACCTGATCTACCAAAGGCATGTTTACAACTTCAAGGCATTCGGCAGAACAGCAGTTTTGCATAGCCGATTTACATTCGTCACATTGAATGAACAATAAATGACATCCGTCGTTCTCGCAATTGGTATGATTGTCACAAGGTTTTCCACATTGGTGACATTGTGAGATAATATCATCTGTAATTCTTTCGCCAAGGCGATTATCGAATACAAAGTTTTTCCCAATAAACTTGCTTTCCAAACCTTCCTCTTTAAGCTGTTTAGCATAATTGATGATTCCGCCTTCTAACTGAAAAACATTTTTAAAACCCTGATGTTTAAAATAAGCACTTGCTTTTTCACAACGAATTCCACCTGTGCAGTACATTACGAGGTTTTTATCTTCCTTATGGTTTTGAAGCTGCTCATTAATTATTGGCAAACTCTCTCTAAAAGTTTCTACATCCGGAGTTATAGCGTTTTTAAAATGCCCTACTTCACTTTCGTAATGATTTCTAAAATCAACCACAATTGTATTTGGATCATCAAGAATTTCGTTAAATTCTTTAGCTTTCAGGTGAATACCTATATCGGTTACATCAAATGTTTCGTCGTTTAAACCGTCAGCAACAATTTTATCGCGAACTTTAATAGTCAATTTTAAAAAGGAATGGTCGTCATGTTCTACCGCTTCATTCAAACGGATGCCTTTCATGAAATCGTAAACTTCGAAAGTGGCTCTAAAAGCCTCCAGATTTTCTTCAGGAATACTCATTTGAGCATTTATTCCTTCGGTAGCAACGTAAATTCGGCCTAAAGCATCGAGCTTATTCCAGGCTACAAATAAATCGTCGCGAAATTTTTTGGGATCTTGAATTTTGGCATACGCATAGAAAGACAACGTTAGTCGTTGTTTACCGGCATCATCGATCATGATGGCTCTTTCTTCTGCGCTCAAAGTGTTGTACAGTTGCATGCTATAAACAGTTTTAAGTTTAGAAATTATTTTTTGAAAGGTGCAAAGTTAGAAAAAAGCGCCTAAGTTGCAAAGATTCTGAGTTCCTAAGTTTTAAAAAGTCGTTGAAAACCTAAAGGTCTTTGATACTTTGATTTTTAGCCCAGATGGGAGCGGCATCTTTTTGTGCCGGTCCCGATAGCTATCGGGAGCACAAAAGATAGAGCGGACAGTCGGAATAGCTTCAAATAAAAAAGACTGCCTAAATAAATAGACAGTCTTCATATAGCTTCGTAACTTAAATTAACAGAACTCGTTAAACGCGTCTTGCAAATTCTCAGCAATCAATTCTGCCGGACGTCCTTCGATGTGATGACGCTCTAACATGTGAACCAATTCTCCGTTTTTGAACAAGGCCATAGATGGCGATGATGGAGGAAAAGGAAACATATGTTGTCTTGCAGCATCAACCGCTTCTTTGTCAACACCAGCGAAAACTGTAATTAAGTGATCTGGTTTTTTAGCGCCTTCTAAACTCATTTTTGCTCCCGGACGTGCGTTTCTTGCAGCACAACCACAAACAGAGTTTACAACTACTAAAGTGGTACCTTCAGCTTTGATAGCGTTATCTACAGCGTCAGCACTATGTAAATCTTGAAAACCAGCAGATGTCAATTCAGCTTCCATTGGCTTTACCATTTCTTGTGGATACATATTATTTATCTTTTAAATTTAACTTTTGATTTTGCAAAGTTACAAAGTTTAGTGGCAACAACTTAATTTGAAGTATAAAGTTTTGTTATAGTTCAATTGTTAAAAAGTCGAAAGTTTGAAAGTCATAAAGTTGAAGTAAAAATCGCACCGTGATAATAAGTTCAATCTTGTCATGCTGTAGAAATCTAAATTTATATAGCAGACTTTTAAAACCCTTCGGAATGACAAGAATTGTGTTTAAAATAAATACCGAAACAATGCCTTTATAAATGGCATTTTAGGGCATTTTAGAATCACTTTGAGGTCTTCTATTAAATTGGTTTCTTCATCTAAAAACTTAAAAATCAATGCTGGATTATCTTTTTTAAATAAAGATGAAAAAATACGGCTTCCTAATTCGTTATTTCTATACAGAATATCCAGAAGTAATAAATCATAAAACCAGAATTTGCTTTTTTTATGAAACGATGACATTTTAAAATTTTCAGTCTCCAGAAAAGCAACCAATTCTGATGATTTTTTATCTGAATTTTTAAACGTATAACCTGTACTTGCTTTTGTCCAGCCTCCTGCAGTACCAATATTTAATACTCTTTTAGTGTTTTTATTCCAAAATGGCAAACAGGTCATCGGAATACTGCCTTGTTCTTTTTCGATAATTTGATACTGATCGGCGCCTAAATTCTTAAGATAAATTTGAATTTCCTTTTCATATTCTATTTTTTCTAGCAGCTTCTCTGAAAACAATGTATATTCGACTAAAGCTTCAGTTTTAGAAGTAGGCAAAACGTACATAAACCTTGTATTTCCTTTTTGTTTTACCGAAAAATCCATAAAAGTTACTTTTTCAGGATTAAAAACTTCGGCTTCTGTTTTCACAAACCAACCTGTAAAATGCTGTTGTAAAACGGGATATTTTTTCTGATTCTGAGTAAAATCCTTAGTATAAATGCTGTTAAATAAGTAATTGGCCGTATATCTGTTTTCTTCTGTACCTACAAAAACATGAGTGTCGAGTTCATTGATGTCCGTTACTTTTTCAGTCAAAAAAGTGATATTGGAATTATTTGAAATCTCTTTAAAAACAAAATTATAAAAATCTAATCCGTCAATTTTATTGTATTGATAAGGCCTGAGTTCTAAATCTCGCTTGAAATTTTCATTGGCAAAAAAAGCCAAATCCCATTTTTTTGAAATAACCGAGTCCCATATACTTTCTTTCTTATCCCAAAAACACCAGGTTCTGTCGTTTGTGTTTTTTGAATCCTGATCTAACAACAAAATAAGTTTGTCAGCGAATTTTCCGGACAAAATCATCTTGTAAACTGTCATCAAAGCAGCCTGACCTGTTCCTGTAAAAATATAATCGAAGTGTTTGATTTGAGGAGAATTCATTCTCAAAAATAAGCAATTTTATTCTTCCAATTTTTGTAAAAGAATTTTAAAATCCTTCGGGCTTAAATAACTATTATACTGAAAGATGATTTCATTTTTTTGATTTAAAACACATAAAACCGGATATACAATCTGGTTATTTATCGTTCCCAACTGTAAAGCCAGTTCATGAATACCAACATTATTTCCTGAAGGTTTATATCTAAACAACTGATTATTAAAAGTTATATCTCTTCTTTCTTCTGCATTCAAATCAATAAAATAAAAATTTGAATTTAGTTTTTCAATAATTTCCTGATTTTTGAAAGTCGTCGCTTTCATACGCTGGCAAAACTGACACCAGTCAGTATGGATAAAAACGATTATTTTTCGCTTTTGAATTTGCTGTAAACTATCCATTGCTTCAAATGATCTGTTTTGAAGCTGACTGAATCCTGTTGAAGTGATTCCGAGAAAGAGGAGAATTATAGCTAGCTTTTTCATTTGTTAGTTTTTTAAATCCGATGTCAACCTGAGCGGAGTCGAAGGCTAGTAAATTGGAAAGGGGTTCGATTCCGCTCAGCCTGACAAATGTTTTCCAGACATCTGCATTTACCTGAAAGTATACCGCAACCCAAAAAAACCTCGAATAGTTTGATTCTGCCCATATACATAGGTGGTATCAAAAGGTAAACCATCCGGATTTTTATCAAACGGATCATCAGCACCGGAAATCAAAAACGGGTTATTCTGCATTGGTGTAAAATTTAGCAGATTTTTGATTCCACCGTAAATTTCAAAATCCTTCCAGCCGGAATACGTAAACTGAATATTCTGAATGCTGTACCAAGGCGACTCGGGACTTCTTGGATCGGTTTCGCCCAGCAAAGGCAATTTCATTGGGCTGTATACATTACCTGTATAGTCTATTAATAACTTTAGTGGTTTTACTTTATAGGAAACACTCCAAGTTGCTGTAAAATTCTCTGTCAGAAAAGGCCTTTCCGAAATCCCATCCTGTACATTTTTGTTGTCTAAAAATGTTGCGCCAAGAATAAATTTTAAGCCCGAAGGAAAATTCAGATCAACATTGGTACTAATTCCCTGACTTAAAGCATAACCATCGATATTGTCGTAAATGATTTTATTGGGATCGGTTTCGTAATCTGAAATGATTTTATTGCTGAAACGGGTGTAAAAAGCCGTCGTTTCAATTCCAATAAAAGTTCCATTTCCAAAATTTATCTTCTGAATATAATTTAAATTCACATTTACAGATTTCTCCGGTTTTAAATTATTAGCAATTACAACATCTCTTGAACCTGTAAGTGCAGCGTGATCTTCTGTAAATAAATTCACAACGCGAAATCCGGTTCCGGCATTTAATCTGAAAATGGAGTTTTCATTTGCCTTGAAACGATAAGCAAATCTTGGTGTAAAAATTGAACCATGAATAGAGTTATAATCGTAACGCGCTCCCAACAAAACCTGACTTTTTGGCGAAAACGTAATTTCATCCTGAATAAAAATTCCGGGTAGCCATGTACTTTCGGCATCTTTTGTTGCTGCTGTATTGTCGTCGTAATATGTATAGCGATTTGCAATTCCGGCAAGGAAATCATTTTGACCGATTTTTCTATCCCAGGTTAACTGCAAAAACCCAATTTTTTGGTTAGCAATATACGATGTCGTTCCGTAGCGACTGTCCTGATAATGTATGTTTCCGGAGAACGAAAGCATCAGTTTTTCTTCAAAAGGCAATTGGTAACTTCCTATTAATTCTCCTCTTTTGGTATAAATACTTTCACCGTAAATTTCGTCTCCTCCACGGAATTTTTTCTCCCAACGTACATCTCCACCCCAGCGATCTTCATACATTCCTCTTGCTGCGATTGTAAATAACCGATTATTATTTCGCTGAAAACTCCATTTATTAAAAACCGAAATCCTTTCTGAAAGGGTTACATCTGTAAAATTATCCTTGTCTTTATCTATTATCTGATCATAGTTAAAGTAACTAACCCCTAAAATTGAAGTTGCTTTTTTTCCGGCATTAAACTTCATTCCTAAATCGAGATTACTTTCAAAATAAGTAGTTGTAAAATAGTCTGCAGAAAAAACCGGTGCATTTGTTGGATTTTTGGTGATAATATTAATTAGGCCTCCAACCGCTTCGCTTCCATAGAGAGAAGAAGCCGGACCTTTTACAATTTCAATTCGTTCCACCAAAGAATTTGGAATTCCGGACAACCCGTAAACTGTCGATAAACTGCTGACAATGGGCATACCATCAATCAAAACCAATGTATACGGCCCTTCTAATCCGTTAATGTGAATATCTCCTGTATTGCAGACACCACAATTGAGCTGTGGTCGAACACCGTTAATGTTTTGCAGTGCATCATAGATACTTGGGGTTGGATTCTTCTTGAAGAAAACTGAAGAATAAACCTCAACAGGTACAGCACTTTCTAATCGTTTTACCGGTTTTAATGTTCCGGAAACTACCACTTCATTTAATTGATTATCATTATCAGTCAATTCAAAATTATAGGATTGTACAGAATCTTTAATAACTTGAATTTTCTTTTTCAAGCTCTGAAAGCCCATTTGAGAAATTTGAATCGTATAATTTCCAACAGCAATGTTTCCGAGCGAATAATACCCTAAACTATCTGTAACTGTTTTTTGTTTTGTACCTAATAAATGAACGTTTGCGGATTGTATTTTTCTTCCTTCACCCGAAACAAAACCGGAAACAGAAGTGATTTCCTGTGCATAAGAAAATTGTAAAGTAAACAGAATCAATATTACTATTGAGTTTTTCATTATCATAAAATTAAATTTAGACAAAACTAAAAATTAAATTTGACAAACAATGATTATAAGTCAAAAAAAATAATTCAATTTAAATTAAGATGTTATATTTCTCTTTAAACATAACAATAGCTCAAACAAATGATTCCTCAATAAGTTCTTTGTTAATTGCCGCCCCCGCAAAAGATCCGGACGAAACTGCCAAAGCCACAGAACGCATTTGAGTCGTAGCATCTCCACTTGCATAAACACCGTAAACAGTTGTCTTTTGCATCAAATCGACTTTTATTAATCCTTGATCATTGAGTCCACAACCTAAAATTTGTGGCAACGAACAATGTTGTTTCAATGCTGGTCTTGCATAAATAGCTTTTACATCAATCTTTTCTCCGTTTTTGAAAACAATATTCGAAATATATCCGTCATTATGTTCAAAAGACTCTAACTCTTCTTCCAAAATAAAAACACCATGCTTTCTAAGAATTTGCGTTTGTTCAGAAGTTAATTCTGATTTCCCGTTTGTACATAATCTTAAATCTTTAGTCCAGTTCGAAATCAGTTTTGCATATTCAAAACCCATTTCGCCATTGGCAACAATAGCTGTTTTTTGATTTTTGACTTCATAACCATGACAATACGGACAATGCAAAACCGATATCCCCCAACATGCTGCAAAACCTTTAATCTTTGGAAATAAATCTTTAACGCCTGTTGCAAGTAATAGCTTTTTAGAAGTAAATAGTTCCCCCGATTCTGTTTTTATTTCAAAACCATTTTGTGTTTTTACAGCCTCAATGGCAATTCCGTTGTAAAACTGAACCGTCTTATAAAAGTTAACTTGCAATTTAGCTTTCGCCAAAATTTCCGCCGGAGTTTCCCCATCGTGAGTAATGAAATTATGAGAATGTGGCGTTTGTCTATTACAAGGTAAACCACTGTCGATAACTAAAACATTTCGTAAAGAACGTCCTAAACTCATTGCAGCAGACAATCCGCTGTAACTGCCTCCAATAACAATTACTTCAAAATTCTTTTCCATAAGGGTAATTTTTAATGTTTTTGTTTTTTGTGTAATTTATAATTCAATAAATGTCCGATGATCATTCCGATTCCTCCGAAGTAAATTAAGTCAATATGAATTTCAAATATCATTTCGCCTAAAATACTAATCCAAATAAGACTCATCGAAACAACCAGAATTGAGGATACTAAAACCGATGATTTTTTTATAATTTTGAAAATAGCAAAAACACCAATTAAAGCAAACAGCAAATCAATTACCGGATTATGATTTAGCCCAAAAGGGAGAATAGTTAAAAGTGGAAAAATCAAACAATGCACTAAACAAATAGTCGCTGTTGACAATCCTAAAATATCATAAAAAAGTGTTGCAGTTTTCTTCATTTCATGTACATTTGCTTTAATGCAATTTTGTTGCAAATATACACATAAAAACCAAATTGCAACATTGTTGCAATATTATTTTTATTCGAAAAAAAATGAAAACAACGAGAAATACCGCAGCAAAGACGGCCGTTTTAGAGATTTTTGGGAAATCTAAAACTGCTCTGTCACACACAGAAATTTACAAACAAATTGAAGATGTGTGTGATCGCGTTACCGTTTACAGAATTTTAGACCGTCTTGTTAATGATGATATCGTGCACAAAATAGTTGATCTTGACGGTACTGTAAAATATGCAAAATGTAATCATCATGCACAGCGGGTTCACATTCATAATCATGCTCATTTTAGTTGTGAAAATTGTCTTGAAATAACTTGCCTTGAAAATGTAAAACCAAGTTATATCATGCCGCATAATTATAAAGTAAATAATATAAATTTCACTTTATCAGGATTGTGCCCTAATTGTTTAAATTCGAACATTTAGTTTTAGACTTGTCTAAAAATTTTGTTGTGTGAATATGATTTTTATATATATTTGTTAAAACAACATTTTTAAAATGACAAGATCTTTAGATGAAGTAAACCAATCGGTTGCTACAGAGCATAAAAAAACAGGATTTCGTAAAATATTAGCCTTTTTAGGTCCTGCTTATTTGGTAAGCGTTGGATATATGGATCCCGGAAACTGGGCTACAGATATTGCCGGCGGTAGTCAGTTTGGATATTCTTTGCTTTGGGTTTTATTGATGAGCAACTTAATGGCTTTGTTACTTCAAAGTTTAAGTGCAAGGCTGGGAATTGTGACTCAGCGTGATCTGGCTCAGGCATCTCGTGAAACGTATTCGAAATTCATCAATTACATATTATACTTTTTAGCCGAAATCGCCATTGCAGCCTGTGATTTAGCAGAAGTTTTGGGAATGGCAATCGGGATTAATTTATTATTTGACATTCCGCTTATTGAAGGGGTTTTGATAACTGTTTTGGATACTTTTCTGTTATTGTTTCTAATTAATAAAGGAATCCGGAAAATGGAAGCTTTTATTATCGTTTTGGTTGCGATCATTGGATTCTCTTTCATCTTTGAAATGATTTTTGCTGAACCGGAGCTTGACAAAGTGATTTACGGACTGGTTCCGTCAATTCCAAGTTCAGCGGCTTTATACATCGCAATCGGAATTATTGGCGCAACGGTAATGCCTCACAACTTGTACCTGCACTCTTCATTGGTACAAACCAGAAAATTTGACAGAACACCAGCCGGAATTAAACAGGCTTTGAAGTACAACTTTATAGATTCGACAATTGCTTTAAACCTGGCCTTCTTTGTAAATGCAGCCATTCTAATTTTGGCAGCAGCCACGTTTTACAAAAACGGAATGTTTGAAGTGGCCGAAATTCAGGATGCTCATCAGTTTTTAGAACCTTTGCTTGGAACCAAATGGGCCCCAATATTGTTTGCTGTTGCCTTGATTGCCGCCGGACAAAGTTCAACCGTAACCGGAACCCTGGCCGGCCAAATTGTAATGGAAGGTTATTTGAATTTAAGGATTCAGCCCTGGGTTCGCCGAATCATAACGCGTTTAATTGCCATAGTCCCGGCAGTTGTTGTGATTTTAATTTATGGAGAAAGCGTAACCGGAAAGTTATTGATCTTAAGTCAGGTTATTTTGAGTTTACAATTGGGGTTTGCTATTATTCCTTTGATTCATTTTGTCAGTGATAAAACCAAAATGAAAGGTTTTCATATTTCAAAGACCACTCAAATTGCTGCCTGGATTATCGCATCGATTATTGTTTCTTTGAATGCTAAATTGGTTTATGACGAAATCACTTCCTGGCTCGAAAGCTCAAGTAACCCAACGATTCTTTGGTTTACCGTTGTTCCTTTAGCCTTTGGATTTCTTGGATTGTTACTTTATATAGTATTTAAGCCTTTTATTGCGAGAGCAAAATCAAATATTGAAAATCATTCACCTCATCATTTAAAATTACAATACACTCCAAAAGAAACTTACAGTAAGAAAAATATAGCCATCTCAGTCGATTTTTCAAAAGCTGACGAAGCCGCACTAAACAACGCTTTCGAACTAGGCGGAATCGATGCACAATATACCATAATTCATATTGTTGAAACTGTTGGTGCCTTAATGTATGGCGGCAATGTTGATGATCACGAAACAACAATAGACGAAAAATTATTATTAGAGTATAAAGAAATCCTTTCGGATAAAGGCTTTAAAATAGAAACTGAACTTGGTTTTGGAAAACCTAACAGCGTGATTCCGAATATAATCAATAAGGGCAATTTTGATATTTTAGTAATGGGAACACACGGTCACACAGGATTAAAAGATATTCTTTTTGGCACAACAGTAGACAAATTGAGACATAAAATTTCGATACCTTTGTTGATTGTTAAATAGACTCTTTTCAGAGTGATAAAGGTTCATAGATACAAAGTGACAATAGTTTCTCTCAATCTGAAATCTAAAATCAACAGTCTAAAATCTAAAATCAAATGACTTTCTCAGAAGAAAACTACCTTAAAGCGATCTACCATCTTACGGCTTCATTAGAAACTGAAGTCAGCACGAATGCCATAGCCGAAATGATGGAAACCAAAGCATCATCGGTTACTGATATGCTTAAAAAACTATCCGAAAAGGATTTGGTGAATTATAAAAAATACCAGGGAGTTTCATTGACTGAGAACGGAAAACTATCTGCAAAAATGATTGTTAGAAAACATCGTTTGTGGGAAGTTTTTTTAGTAGAAAAATTAAATTTCAGCTGGGATGAAGTGCATGATATTGCGGAACAGCTTGAACACATCAAATCAGAACAACTAATCAACCGTTTGGATGATTTTCTGGGAAATCCAACAGAGGATCCTCATGGAGACCCCATTCCGGATGCTAACGGACGAATCATTAAAATTGAAAAACACTTACTTTCAGAATTGGCAGAAAAACAAATTGGTGTTTGTGTAGGTGTAAAAGATACTTCGTCTGAGTTTTTAAAATATCTGGATAAACAAGGAATAGCTTTGGGATCTAAAATTATGTTTCAGTCGAAAGAAGCTTTTGATTTATCCGTAAAAATCAAAGTGGATGAAAGAGAATTATCTATTTCGAACAAAATTGCTTCTAATTTATTTGTGAAACTGATTTAAGTTCAACATACTATTTAAAAAAGCCCAAAAAGAAAATTTAATCTTTTTGGGCTTTTGCAATTTAGTCTTTCAAACTATATAATATTTTTTGAAAATCGGCTTTAAACGTATCTTTCTTTTCTTTAGAAGTCCATGACAACACTTTATAAAATGCTTTTTTAGTTTCGACAATCCCAATCAGATAATAAATCTCCATATTGGCATCTTTATCAAAATAGGTCGCATCAGACTCTATAAAATTATTTTCTCCTATTTTTTTAGAAACAGATTTAGAAATCTCTTTCTTGTCTTCATCCGTTAAAAAATCTTTCATAAAATCGTCGTAAAAGTCATTTATAGAATTGTAATTTAATTCTAAATACCCTAATTCTTCTTTAGTATCAAATATTACAAATCCGTAAACTTCCTTAACCTCACTTTTATACTGAATAGCCGAAGAGGTATTTATCCCTGCCGTTTTATTCATATAATCCGGTAGACTAATATTAAAAACATGTCCGGCTTTATATTCTTTCATTTTAGTCTGAGCAGTAACTCCGGTAACTATAAAAGCCAAAGCAATTATACTAATGATGATTTTTTTGTTCATTGGTTAAATTTTAATATGCTGATTTCTTAAACTCAAATTTTATTTACAAGCCTGTTAAACAACACCTTTCTCAATCATTTCCAGCATAACCGGCGAGGCATTTTTGAAAGTCGGCGGCTGTTCGATAATGCTTCCGGCATTCTTTTTATTCACTTTGAAAGTCAAATCATTTTCTATTGTGAATAAAAGTGCTGTTAAAAATGGATTTTTGATGTAAGTACCTAAAACCAACAAAGCTTCATCGAGAGTATGGATACTTTCGATTTCTTCAGTTTTATAGCGGAAAGTTAACGAAATTGAGAAAGTCTCATCTTCATTTAAAACCAATCTGAAATAAATATTTTTCAGTTCTGTATCGCCAATGGTTTTAGCTAAGGTAAGTTTGGCAAAGGTGCCGCTTTGAATGCTTTCTTTTACGCGTTCACAAAAAAGAGCAAATATAGGTTCGTATGACATTTTTTAATGTTTTTGTTGCTAAAGTTTCAAGATTGAAAGTGTGTTTTTTAATTACTTTGTGTATCTGTGTAAAATCTCTATACAACTTTGTGGTATAATTTTATTTTCCTGTAAACTGTGCTTTTCGTTTTTCTAAAAATGCCGTTGTTCCTTCTTTAAAATCCTGAGTTCCGAAACATTTTCCGAATGATTTTATTTCTGTCTCGAAACCATCTTTTCCATCTTTATAATTTGCATTTATTGCTTTTATTGCTTTATTGATTGCAAAAGGGGCATTTTTGATGATTTTTTGGGCAATTACATTTGTAAATGATAAAAGTTCAGCCTGAGGAACAACATGATTTACTAATCCGTATTGTTTTGCTTCATCGGCAGAAATCATGCCTGCCGTCATAATCATTTCCATCGCTCGTCCTTTGCCAATTAATTGCGGTAAACGTTGTGTTCCTCCATAACCCGGAATTAATCCTAACGAAGCTTCCGGCAAACCCATTTTGGCATTGTCAGAAGCTATTCTGAAATGACAGGCCATTGCCAGTTCTAATCCGCCACCCAATGCAAAACCATTTACGGCAGCAATTACAGGTTTTTTTAAATTTTCGATATAATCAAAAAGCGATTCGTGTCCTTCAGCGGCTAATTGTGCTCCTTCGATAATAGTATAATTTGCAAATTCTGAAATATCAGCTCCGGCTACAAATGCTTTTTCGCCACTTCCGGTAATGATAATTACACGAACTTCTTCATTTTTACCCAATAACTTTACCGCTTTACTCAAATCACTAATGGTCGCTTTATTTAAAGCATTTAGTTTTGCAGGTCTGTTGATTGTTACGGTTGCAATTTTTTCTTCAATGGCTATTAAAAGATTTTCGTAGTTCATGACGCTGTTTTTATGAGTTTGTAATAGGTAAGGAAACCGTAAACGTTGTTCCTTTACCATAAGTTGACTCAAAGGTAATTGTTCCTTTGTAATTTTCGATAATGTTTTTTATAATTCCGAGACCAAGTCCCATTCCGCTGGTTTTGGTGGTAAATTTTGGTTCGAAAATACGGTTGGTATCCAACTTTTGAATTCCGATTCCGTTGTCTTTTACTGCAATTTCAACATTGTTATTTTTGCGTTTTACAGTAACCAGAATTGATTTCTGAAACTGGCTTTCCGGAATCGCCTGAGTTGCATTTTTAACCAGATTCGTTATCACACGTATTAGTTGCGTACGATCCATTTTTGAGATGATTTCTTCTTCATCACTTTCAAAAACAATATAATCTTCGTTAAAAATATCCAATGCCAGTTCTACTACCTCAACAACATTTAGGGTTTCATTTTGCTGTGCCGGCATCGAAGCAAAATTCGAAAATGCAGAAGCTACGGCTGTCATTGTATCAATTTGCTGAATTAAAGTTTCAGAGTAATCGTTCATTTTCTGTTTCACATCAGGATCATTAGGATCAAACTTTCTCTGAAAACTCTGAACCGTCAAACGCATAGGTGTCAGCGGATTTTTAATTTCGTGTGCGACTTGCTTTGCCATTTCCCGCCAGGCTTCTTCACGTTCGCTTTGTGCAAGTTTAATGGCACTTGTTTCGAGTTTGTCAACCATTCCGTTGTAGGCCTTAATCAAAAAGTTCACTTCTTTACTGTTTGCTTCCAAAACAATTTTTTCGTTTTTCTGATCTAAGTTTGTTTCTTCCAAACGGTCAGAAATCGTTTTAAGTGATTTTGTAATGTAAGTCGAAAGAAAATAAGCCAATGCAAAAGCCACAACCAACATAAAAGAATATACCTGACTTAATCGAATTAGAAAAGTATTTAATTCGTTGTCGTAATAACCATCGTCCTCCAAATAAGGCAAATTTAATATCCCGAGAGGTTTAAATTTTTCATCTTTAATTAAACTGTAAGAAGACCTGTTTTTGACTCCGTCGATAGTTTTAATATCTACAAAGCGCTTTTCAATAGAAGAACGCACTAATTTCAGAATATAATCCGGAACAGGCGGGGCTACTTTATCAACAGCAAAAGATTCTTTGGAAGTTTTAAGCAATACTCCGTTCAGACTGTAGATGTTGATTTCTATTTTATGAATCTGAGCCAGTTCGTGAATTTTATCTTTGAAAATCAGATCTAAATTAGCCGTTTTTAATGGATAAGTTGTCGTTGCCAAGACATAATTAATGTGCTCTTTTACGGCATTTTCTTTACGCTCTAATCGTTCCTGATGGTATTCTTTGGCTTCATTTTTAAACTGAATAATCGATATGGAAGCCATTAAAAAAGATGCCACAACAATCAATACAATCATCGACAGAAAAATCCTGATTCGCAGTGAAAGCATTGACATTTTGAAGTTGTTCAGCATGTTGTTGGTGATTAGTGAATAGTAATTAGTGATTTGTAAAAGTTTAAAACTAATCACTTTTATAATTACTTTCTTTCTCTTATTCTTTTATAAAATTTAAAGCCTAACATAAGTAAAACGGAGAATAAAATGATTCCTACTACGCCGAAGATCCAGTTGAAGGCACTTTTTAAAACTACTAAAAAAACAATAGCAAATAGTATAATAGTGGCACCTTCATTCCATAAACGCATATAATTACTGGAATATTTCACCTCATTATTTTGTAATTGTTTGAAAATCTGATGGCATTTTAAATGATACAGATACAATAGAAAAACGAAACCTAATTTAATGTGCATCCAGGGCATTTTGAGCCAAGCATTTCCTAAATCCGTGAAAAACAGCATCCAAAAAGCAAAAATACTGGCTAAAATTGCTGATGGCCATGTAATAATATACCACAGACGGTAACTCATTATTTTGAATTGCGCCTGCAAAATTTCTTTTTCGGGAGATGGCTTATCATTTGCTTCTATTTGATACACAAACAAACGCACAATATTAAATAGTCCTACGAACCAGGTTAGTACGAAGATAATGTGCAGTGATTTTAGATAATTATAGTATTCCATTAATTATTTGTTTCAAGTTTCAAGTTTAAGGTTTCTCAAAGTTGAAACTTGAAACCTTAAACCTGAAACAAATATTATTTCGCCCAATCATTAATCCAGTTAGAAACCGTTTCACACCATTCGTCATCATCATTCAGACAAGGAACTGCAAGAAACTCTTCTCCTCCGTTTGCTTCAAAATCTTCTTTGGCACGCATGGCGATTTCTTCGAGAGTTTCTAAACAATCTGAAACGAATGCCGGCGTTACAACCGCTAATTTCTTGATTCCTTTTGCAGGCATGTTGTCAATTTCAACATCCGTGTAAGGCTCTAGCCATTTATCACCTGCCAAACGAGACTGGAAAGTTAAACTGTATTTATCTTCCGGAAGTCCCAGCAATTTAACGACTTGTTTCGTAGTTTCATAACATTGGTGACGATAACAGAATTCATGCGCCGGAGATGGTGTATTACAGCAGGAACCATCGATTTTACAATGTGATTTTGTTACATCCGTTTTACGAATATGACGCTCCGGGATTCCATGGTACGAAAACAATAAATGATCGTATTCAAATCCAACTAAATTTTTCTGGATTGAATCTGCTAAATTTTTGATGTAATCCGGTTTATTGTAAAATGCCGGAACATCTGTAAATTTCATATGAGGAAATTTCTTTTTGCGAATTTCTTCGGCTTTAACCAAAATAGTTAAAGTTGAAGCCATTGCGTATTGCGGATACAAAGGAAAAAGCATTACTTCTGTCACCCCTTTATCATGTAATTCCTGAAGTCCTTTTTCGATTGTCATGCTTCCATAACGCATTGCCAGAGAAACGGGAACATTTACTAAAGGCTGTACTTTTTTCTGCATTCTTTCAGACAGCACAACTAATGGAGAACCTTCTTCCCACCAGATTTTCGCGTAAGCATGTGCAGATTCTTCGGGTCTTTTTCTCAGAATAATGCCTCGAACTAATAATGCTCTTAATAAATACGGAACATCGATTACGTATTTATCCATTAAAAATTCATCTAAATACGGTTTTACATCTTTTGGTGTTGGACTTTCCGGAGAACCTAAGTTTACTAATAATACGCCTTTCATTATTGTCGTTGCTTTAAGCTTTTGTTTGTTTTTAAAATTTCGCCAAAAGTAGTACTTGCTGCTTTTGTAAAATATGATAATTGTTACTTTTTGATTATTGTTGAATATAGAAAATCAATTTCTCTCGCAGATTCAGCAGATTGGCAGATTTTTTATATTTGTGCTAATTAGTAAAATCCGTGTTCAACCTTAAACATTCGCATTTATAGACATCAAATACTTTTTAGGCGTTGTGCCAAATTTCTTTTTGAATGCCGCTATAAAATGACTTCCTGTGCTATAGCCGATTTTCAGTCCAACCTCATTTACATTATAAGAACCGCTGTCTAATAGTTTTCGGGCAAAATCCATTTTGTAATCAAACAGAAATCCGTAAACCGTGTCGCCATAAATTTGCTTGAAACCCATTTTCAGTTTCTTCAGATTCAAACCAATCTGATCTGCCAGTTCCTGTAATCCCGGAGGCTCTGCCATATTAGCAATTACGATTTCTTTTGCTTTTCGGATTTTTAAAACATTATCCTCATCAATTAAAAAAGGACATTGCTCTGCATTTGGATCTTCGGTTCTGTTGAAATACAAACTCAACAATTCGTATCCTTTTCCTTTATAATACAAGTTTTTTATGGATGGATGAAGGTTGTAATGAAACAGCTGACTTAAAACAATTGCCATTGACGGGCTGATATTCCCTTCGTTATAATATTTTTTATCCTTATTATCAGGACTTAAAAACGTAATATAATTAGCCTCGGCAGAAAATAAAGCATGAAATTTCTTGATGGACACAATTACTGAGATCACCCACGAATTTTGAGCTAATTCTAAATTCAGTGGCAATTCCTTCTGCGGGTTATATAATAGTAAAGATTTTTCTTCTTTTAGTTCCAAAGCATAATTGCCCTGATTGAAAAGAAATTTAGCATTTCCTTTTAGTCCGAAATGAAACTGTATCAGACCACTGCCTACTTCACGCTGTGCAAAAAAAGGTTCTGAACTATCGTTTTGGAAACGAATAAGCGTAAAGTCATCTTCAATTTTTATTTCTTCCTCCATTGATTTCTTTATTCAGGTTACTATTTCCGTTTTTGATAAAACGAATAATTGGACATTCAAAATTAAATCTTTTTGATGGTTTATCGATTACCTGCCCCTAAATTTATAAAATCTTTATTGTTTTAGTCTTTAACAAATTCAAATCCTTTGGCTGTAATGATTTTTGTATAGCAAAGCCTTAAGCTATAGGCTTTGCCACTACCTGTCAGGATTAAAATCCGCAATAAGTCTACTTTCTAAAAATGAACGATAACGTTTTAGCTATTTATAGCAATTCTAAATTAATCCTTTTCTTATAAATAATAAAACCAAGCCAAAAAAGCTCTCGTATATAATTTCAAAATCTAATCATTTTAAAATTATCGATATGAAAACGAACAAAACAATTAAAAAGATTCTTAGGACTGGGCTGGTAATTGGCATATTATTTTTTGGCATTTTTCTCTTTCATATTATAACTGCGAAACCGGCTGTTTACGAAAGCCCTAATTTGCAGGTAAGCCGAATCGATTTCAAACAGGATATAGATTCTCTTCAGGCAAAGCAAATCTGTTCGGATTTACGATCTATCAAAGGACTCACTTCCGATTCTATTATTGTTAAAAGAAATGTGGTTGTCTATTTCCACAACAATAAAATTACTGACTCTAAAAAAGTATTTGATGAATTAATGACCAAAGGACAATACGATGCCCAGCGTTATATTTTACCGGCACACCTGGCCACTAAAGAAGTTTGCCCGGTTAATCAAAACAGTATGAGTTATAAATTATCTAAAAAAGTAAATCAATTTTTTAATTAAACCTTTAAATATTTTATCATGAAAAATTTCTCTAAAATCACACTTAGTGTATTAGTAGCTGCATCAGCAACTTTAACTTCCTGCAATAATGACGATGACTCAGTACCTGTAAAAGCATCTATATACGAACGTTTAGGCGGAACAAAAATGGTTGCAGATCCTGATAACTCAGGACAGATGATTGAACAGGGCCGTTTAAGTTTTCGTAAAGTGGTAAACTCAACAATAGGATTAATCGTAGCGGATATTCAGTCTAATGCTTCAGGAAACTTACAGGCACATTTTGCTCCGGTTTTAGCTGAAACGGGAACTACTCAGGCTACCAGTATTGCAAGATTATCAGATAATCTTACCGATTTCTTCTCGTACAATACTGGAGGAACTAATTCAGTTAATACCTATTCCGGTCTGAATATGGTTGCTGCTCATGATCCCGCTGTAAATGCACGTATGGGAACAAAATCAAGTAATGCAGATTATACAAAATTCGAAGGGTATGTTGGTGCTGCTGCCAATGCAAATGGCGTTGCTTCAAACACAGTACTTTATACGGATATCGTTGCTGTATTAGAATCTTTGAGAACGCCAATCGTTCAAAAATAATTTATTTCTTTTGAAACCCTGCCTTAATTTAAGGTAGGGTTTTATTTAACGAAGCTGTTTTTATATCTAAACTTTCCAGAATCGTGAAAGGGAATGGGATATAAAACCCAAAAAGCATTTATACGAACTCATAGCGATATTTTTTCGTACAATATTTAAAACAAAAGCCAGACTGTTATTTAGAACAAATATACATAACAGGTTGTCGAATCCTTGATATCATTATAAATGGCAATAAATCCTATTTAGAATAGCCAAAATGTATCAATTTATTCCATAGCGATATAAAAAGTACCTCTAGCGTTGTTTTTATAAATTAGTTAGTAATAATTTTGTTGCACTTTTTAACGAAAGTAATAATATGGAAAATTTTAATATGTCCAGAACTACCACTTTTTACGCCTTAGGTTTAAGTTATAAAAAAGCAGATGCCACTATTAGAGGAAAATTTAGTTTAGATGCTAAAGCACAATCTGATTTACTGGCTCAGGCTAAAACCGAAGGAGTAGAATCATTAATTGTCACTTCTACCTGCAACAGAACTGAAATTTATGGTTTTGCCAATCATCCTTATGAATTAATCAAATTACTTTGCGATAACAGTAATGGTTCCGTTGAGGAATTTCGCGAAGTTGCCTATATCTACAAAAATCAGGAAGCCGTAAACCATATGTTTCGCGTAGGAACAGGTTTAGACAGTCAGATTCTGGGTGATTTTGAAATCATCAGCCAGATTAAGATCGCTTTCAACCTTAGTAAATCAGAAGGTTTAATTAATACTTTTATTGATCGACTTGTCAATAGCGTTATTCAGGCAAGTAAAAAGGTCAAAACAGATACTGAAATTTCTTCTGGTGCAACATCGGTTTCGTTTGCATCGGTTCAATATATCATTAAAAATGTAGAAGACATTGGAAATAAAAATATTCTACTGTTCGGAACTGGAAAAATAGGACGAAATACCTGTGAAAATTTAGTAAAACATACTAAAAATGGTCACATTACCCTTATCAACAGAACCAAAAACAAAGCTGAAATTCTGGCTGGCAAACTAAATGTGATTGTAAAAGATTACGCTAATTTACAGGAAGAAATACAACAAGCAGATGTTTTAGTGGTAGCTACAGGTGCAAAAAACCCAACTATTGACAAAACATTACTCAATTTAAAGAAACCTTTATTGATTCTGGATTTATCTATCCCAAGAAATGTAAATCCTGATGTAGAACAAATTCCGGGCGTAACTTTAATACATCTAGACTATTTGTCACAAATGACAGATGATACCCTTGAAAGAAGAAAACAGCATATTCCTGCTGCCGAAGCGATAATCGAGGATATGAAATTAGAATTGAATACATGGATGAATGGCCGTAAATATGCGCCAACTATTCATGCTCTTAAAGCCAAACTAAACGACCTTGTTGCCGGAGAACTGGCCTTTCAAAAAAAGAAGATGCTTAACTTTGATGAAGAACAGGCTGAACTAATCAGTTCCCGAATTATTCAAAAAATCACCAGTCAGTTTGCCAGTCACTTAAAAGACGAAAATACATCAATTGATGAAAGTATCGAGTTTATTGAAAAAGTGTTTCAGATTGGGCAACTTGCACCAAAAAATATTCCTTCCCCGGTTGAAGAAAAATACAAAATCAACCTTTCATAATAGTTAAACAGAATGTTCCTTACTTTTAAGGATCCAAAAAAATATGGCTCAGAAAGTTATCAGAATAGGAACCCGCGATAGTGAGCTCGCGCTTTGGCAGGCTCATACTGTCGAAAAAAAATTAAACGATTTAGGTTATAAAACAACAATAGTTGCCGTAAAATCTCAAGGAGATATTATTCTCGACAAACCACTCTACGAACTCGGGATTACCGGAATTTTCACTAAAACTTTAGACATTGCCATGATCAATGGCGGTATTGATATTGCCGTGCATTCCATGAAAGATGTTCCAACGGCTTTGCCAAAAGGTATTGTTCAGGCAGCAGTTTTAGAAAGAGCCAATGTTTTAGATATTTTAGTTCATAAAGGAAATCCTGATTTTGCCAATCCAAGTACAATCGCAACCGGAAGTCTGCGTCGCCAGGCACAATGGTTCAATAAATATCCAAATCACACTGTCGTTGATTTGCGTGGAAACGTAAATACGCGTATGCAGAAACTTCAGGATAACGACTGGGATGGAGCCGTTTTTGCTGCTGCAGGTTTGGAACGCATCAACCTAAAACCGGAAAATGTTATTAATCTGGATTGGATGATTCCCGCTCCGGCACAAGGAGCAATGCTGGTTGTCGCAATGGAAAACGACAATTATACACTTGATGCGCTTTCGCAGTTAAATCATATTGAAACTGAGATTTGTACTTATATAGAACGTCAGTTTTTAAGAACACTTGAAGGCGGTTGTACAGCACCAATCGGGTCTTTGGTAACTTATAATGAAGATGACGATACTTTACATTTTCAAGGTGTTTTGCTTTCTATTGATGGGAAACAAAAATTGGAAATCGATAAAACAGTTGACATTTCAGAATGGAAGAAATTAGGTTTCAACTCAGCTCAGGAGATTTTGAATAATGGAGGAACTGAATTAATGCAGAAAATCAAAGAATCCCTGAAGAAATAATGGCAAACCAGGTTCAAATACTATCAACTAAAATATTATCGCCTCTTCATAAGCAGGAATTGATGAAATATGGTATTGAAGTAATCGAAGCCGATTTCATCAAAACCGAAAACAAACCTTTCGAATTAAAAGACCTCAACGAAAGCCTGATTTTTACAAGTCAGAATGCTGTTCAAAGTGTTTTATCTCATCCAAAATCGGAAGAATTAAAAAAGAAAAACGTGTATTGCGTTGGACTTAAAACCAAAGCCTTATTGACCGATAACGGATTCAACGTTGTTGCCTATACAGGGTACGCTTCAGATTTGGCAGAAATTATCACTTTGATTTACAGTAGTGAGAGTTATACTTTTTTCAGCGGGAATCTTAGAAGAGACACTTTACCTGAAGCTTTAAAAGAAAACGGAATTAAATTCAACGAAATTCAGGTTTACGACACAACATTGCATCCCCAGAAAATAAAAGGAAATCATGAAGCAGTATTGTTTTTCAGTCCTTCAGGCGTTAAGAGTTATCTGAAAGACAATTCCATAAATAAACAAATCTGTTTCTGTATTGGTGATACCACCGCAGGCGCTTTATCAAAAATCACCAAAAACATCATCGTCGCAGATCAGCCCACAATTGAAGATGTGATCGAAGATGTAATTCAGGAATATAAATAGCAATAGGCTTTAGGCTGTAAGCCGTAAGCTAAAATTTAAACAACAAACGCTTAAAGCCTAAAGCTTAAAGCCTAAAGCAAAAAAAAAACAATGTTAAAAAACGACCTATTTTTAAAAGCATTAAAAGGAGAAACAGTTCAGCGCCCACCGGTATGGATGATGCGTCAGGCAGGAAGATATTTGCCGGAATTCAGGGCCCTTCGTGATAAATATGATTTCTTTACCCGTTGTGAAACTCCGGAATTGGCTGCAGAAATTACCGTTCAGCCTATTCGCAGAATTGCTCCGGATGCTGCGATTTTATTCTCGGATATTTTGGTAGTGCCACGTGCTATGGGAATTCACGTAGAATTGAAAGACAATCTAGGCCCGATTATTCCGGATCCGATTCGTACGATGGAACAGATAAATCAGGTTTTTGTTCCGGATGTAAATGAAACTTTAGGTTATGTTTTTGACGCTGTGAAATTGACTAAAGAAATGCTGAACGATGAGGTTCCACTTATTGGTTTCGCAGGTTCTCCCTGGACAATTTTCTGTTATGCGGTTGAAGGAAAAGGTTCTAAAAGTTTTGACACGGCAAAAGGATTCTGTTTTTCAAATCCGGTTGCAGCGCATACTTTATTGCAAAAAATTACGGATACCACTATTTTATATTTAAAAGAAAAAGTAAAATCGGGTGTTAATGCGGTTCAGATTTTTGATTCATGGGGAGGAATGCTATCGCCGGTTGATTATCAGGAATTTTCATGGAAATATATCAATCAAATCGTTGAAGCTTTGGCCGAGGTTACACCGGTTATTGTTTTCGGAAAAGGATGCTGGTTTGCTTTGAATGAAATGGGTAAAAGTAAAGCTTCTGCATTAGGAGTTGACTGGACATGTTCTGCAAGAAATGCCCGTTACCTGTCTGGCGGAAATGTTACTTTACAAGGAAATTTCGATCCGTCAAGATTACTTTCCCCAATTCCGACTATCAAAAAAATGGTTCATGAAATGATCGACGAATTCGGAAAAGATAAATATATCGTAAATTTAGGTCACGGAATTTTACCAAATATCCCTGTAGATCATGCCAAAGCGTTTATTGATGCAGTTAAGGAATACGGGCAGTAAATAAGTTGAAAGTATTCTGTGTGGCTTCCTGCAAGGTTTCCAAAACCTTGTAGGTATAATTACAAAGATTCGAATAACAAAATATGAAGAATATTTACGAAGTTTAAAAAACTTGCAGAATTCAAAAAACTAATAACAATATGAAATTAGAAGTTTTAGAAAAAGATTGTTATTATCATATATATAACCGAGGGATAAACGGAACAACCATTTTTGAAAATGACACTAACAAACTTTATTTCTTAAAACAGTTAGCTAAATATTCCAAAGATAAAATTTCAATTTTTGCGTATTGTTTAATGAATAATCATTTTCATTTAGTTATTCGACTTAATTCAGAAGAAAAAGAGGTTACTCAGGCATTTTCAAACTTGTTTAATTCATATGCAAAAGCATTCAATAAACAGATTAACAGAACTGGAAGTTTATTTGAGAAACATTTTAAGAGAATAAAACTAAAAGACGAAACTTATCTGAAACAATTGATTGTTTATGTTCATTTGAATCCGAAACATCATTTTGATTTAGATTTCAAAAATTTCAAATTTTCATCCTATCAGGCATATTTATCTGATAAAGAAACCAAAATAGAAAGAGATGAAACCATAAATTTATTTGGCGGTTTAGAGAATTTTATCTTTTCTCATAATCAAAAGAATTATTTTTTAAACGAAACTTATACTTTTGAGTAATCTGGTTTCACCCTGCAAGGCATCTAAACCTTTTAGGTCTAATTAAGTAAGATAGATTAAATATTATAGATACCTACAAGGTTTTGAAAACCTTGCAGGAGAACGAAAAGAAAATCATGCTCAACAAAGGTTTGCGAGACGAAGAAAAAATAAGAATCGATAACGTTCTAAAAACGTTACAAACTCTTGTTTTTGTACCTCAGCCTTTGGACCATTTGCAAATAGCAGAAATTGAAAATCAACTAAAAGAATTTGCATTAAACATTGAAACTTTAGTTGATTATTCGAATGAAGATTTAATCACATTACTGATACGCCTTCATTTTGACTGGGACCAGTTAGAACAGTTTGCAGACTTTTTAATAGAATTTTCAAAAACTGAAAACTATAATTCTGAAAGTAAAGCTTTGGCTGTTTATCAATATATTCAGGCTGAAAGCAAGGTTTTTTCTTTTGGAATAAATGCTAAAATTGCTTCGCTAAAAAACAAATAAAATGAGTTTTACAGATTGGAAAACAGACCGAATTGAAAATATTCTTCCCGAAGAGTTTTATAAACTGATTGATAAGAATAAAAATCACATTGGAAAAACTTTTCCCGTAACTCTTGCTAATTCTGACTCACCAGAAAAAGCAGAAAATTTTATCTCAGTTAATAAAGACAAAGAAAGAAATAACGAGGGATATTATTTCTTCGCCCGAGATATAAAAACAAATAATCTAATTGGTTATTTATGTGTAAAAACGATCGATTACCGCATTTCAAAATGTGAATTGGGTTATTTTATTGATGAGGATTTTCAGGGAAAAGGGATTACCTCAAAAATGGTTTCAGATGCTCTTGACTTTTGTTTCAATGAATTATTGTTGAACAAAGTTTTCATCTGCACCTCAGAAATCAATCTGGCAAGTCAACGAATTGCATTGAAACATAATTTTAAACAAGAAGGAATTTTACGGGACGAATTTAGAAATGGTAATGGCGAATTGCAAAACACTGTTTATTTCGGACTGCTTAAATCTGAATATATAGAAAATGTATTAGATAAACTATAATATGATTTCATTAGAAAAAATATTTGAGTTTGACTTTAAAAAACTACACCCTGTATATCAAGGTTTATTTGTGATGCTGTTTTTTACATTATTTGTTAGTACTTGTTCCTATTATTCAAACGATGCCAAAATTAGCAGAGACGCATATAAATATATGTTTGATGAAACATTTTCCGGATCAATTGTAAAAAAATATATAGACAAACATAACCATATGTCTCCAACTTTTAAACTAAGGGATTCCAGTGAAGTATTTGGCTATTCTATTCTTTGGGAAAAAACCGAAATAGGAGATTCGCTAGTAAAAAAAGCAAATTCAAGATTTGTAAAGATTTTTAAAAAAGATACTGCAATAGTATGTGATATGAATATCGCATTCAAATATCATGATACTTTTCCAGAAAATGAAAGATAAAAGATGAAAGATAAATTTTACGCCTACATACAACAATTACAAGACCAAATCTGCGCCGGATTAGAAGCCGTTGACGGAACTACAAAATTCCGCGAAGACTTATGGAAACGTCCAGAAGGCGGTGGCGGAAGAACACGTGTTATTGAAAACGGAGCTGTTTTTGAAAAAGGCGGTGTCAACATTTCAGCCGTTCACGGAAAACTTCCGGAAACCATGCAAAAGATGTTTGGCGTTGGCGAAGCCGATTTCTTTGCTTGTGGATTAAGTCTGGTGATTCACCCAAAAAATCCAATGGTTCCAACGGTTCATGCTAACTGGCGCTATTTTGAAATGTACGATGAGTCTGGAAATGTTATCCAGCAATGGTTTGGCGGCGGACAGGATTTAACCCCTTATTATTTGTTTGAAGAAGATGCGAAACACTTTCACCAAACCTGTAAAACTGCCTGCGACAAACACAATCCGGAGTTTTACCCAAAATACAAAAAACAATGCGATTCGTATTTTTGGAATGCTCATAGAAACGAAGCCCGTGGTCTTGGCGGTTTATTCTTTGATTATTGTAAAGCAAATGAAACTATGTCAATGGAAAACTGGTATGATTTCGTAACTGAAGTTGGAAACAGTTTCCTGGAAGCGTATGTACCAATTGTAGAAAGAAGAAAAAATCTTTCTTACACTCCGGAAAACAGAAACTGGCAGGAAATCCGACGTGGCCGTTATGTGGAATTTAACCTGGTTCACGATAAAGGCACCTTATTCGGTTTAAAAACCAACGGAAGAATCGAAAGTATTTTGATGAGTTTGCCTCCGCACGTGCAATGGGTTTATGATCATCATCCGGAAACGGGAAGTGACGAGGAGAAATTATTAAAAGTGTTGGAAAATCCCGTAGACTGGATTTAATCACTTCAAAACATAAAAAAAGCCCTAAAATTGATTTTTTAGGGCTTTTCTTTTAGAATTATTTAGTACTTAGTTCGTCAACTAAATCTAAAGTCTGCAGAATGATATTTTTATCTCCTTTGGATGAGTTTAGCTTTAACTCGAATTTCAGTTTGTTATCTGTTAGTTTTTTGGCAGAATATAAAGTGACATCCGTAAACTGCTGAGCCAGTCGATTGAAGCTTTTAATTTCAGATTCCTTGGCTTCACCTGTATTAGAATAGGCTGTTACCAATTTATCCAAACTCACTTTTGCCGAAATATAATGCTGTTTCAGTTCTTTTTTAACTTCTTTCGAAAATGAATTGTCTTTCGGAAAAATTGCATCAATATTATTACCAATAACTACAACATCTTTATCCTTAAAAATAAACAAATTACCGTATTCCTGAGTTCCTTTTATTTCGTAATAATTTCCTTTTTGAACTAATCCGTTTTTGCGAACTCCTAATTGGATGAGTTTATCCGCAAAAGTTGGATGTGTCGAAGTAAAAATCACTGAAAACTGCGGTATTGCTTTTTTTATCGTTTTCACAACTTCTTTTGACTCATAATTTTCGTCATATTCGAAAGTTTTTGAAGTTACTTCTCTTTCTGCAACATCATAAAGAAATACACTTATATCGCCATCAAAAAGAGTTGCTGTGGCTTCTTCATCAATAATGGTTGAAATAAGATCAGTTGCAACACTAATATCCTCTTTTAAAATATAAGGATTGGTGAAAATCTCGGTACTAAAAGCAGGAAAGCTATTGAGTATTTCCTTTGTATTAAAATGATACGTCATGTAACCCAGCGGTTTTTGAGCCGGAAAATAATTAAAGATGTTTTTATTTATTTTCCGATTACTGATCTTGCCCACTATATCAGCCATTGGTTTCGAGTATTCCACAATTTCTTCTACTCTGGCATTATCATTATCAAAATAAAAATCAACATTTATCCCTTTAACGAAATTGCCTAAGTTTTGGCTTGGAAAAAATTTATTATAAGTCGTAAACCGTGCCAAAGCCGCATAGGCAGTATTAAAACTCGACATTGCCGTACCATAATCTACCCAGCATGAAATATCAGCATTTTCATGTACCTTTTCAGAAGTTGGAACTCTAAAACCATTTTCAAAAAGCAATTTTACAAATCTGTTTTGACTGATGGCCTGAATGCTGTCAAAAGCAATCTCTTCTTTTTGAAAATTAGCATAATAATTATCCGAATAATCTACATAAGCTGTATCTACAACCGGTACCTCGTTTGTTTCTACAACAACTTCCGAAACTTCTGAAGGATCACCTGCTACTGCAGTTGCTGCCGAGTCTACCTCAACTTTCGGATACGAGTAATCTTTATACTCGTGTTTTTTAGTTAATCCAAAAAACACTAAATAGCTGTCATTCCAGGCTACGGTTGTTTTTTTATCAGGAGAATTATATACTGAATACTGGCCAAAATCTTCAATAAGAGGTTTTCCAAGCGAATCATTTTCCTTGTTCTTTTGGATCAGAAAGTTTTTAATCGCATTTCTGTCTTTTATAGGAATGGTAACCTGATAATACGGAATACTGTCAGAATAATTACCGTGCACAGTTATCCTCTGATCTAATTTTATAAGATCTGCATATTGATTAATGTCCAGATTCATTTTTCCATCTTTATATTTCTTTAAAATAGAATGATTTAGAACCTCAGCAATGCTTACTTTTTTAGAAAGCTGACTGCCGTTAAACTGAACAAAATAATCCTGTTTTGGAGACAGTGTCTGGCTCTGAGCCAGAGTGAATGTAAGCAGAATTAAAAAAGTAAAAAATTGTTTCATGTGATGTATAAGGATTATTGGTTTAATTGAATAGTATTATTCATAAGTGACGATTTTTTAAGAACGCTGTACATACTTTGTTTTAAAAAAACTGTCTTTTTGTTTGGAGAAATTTTACAATTGGTATTACTTGCATTTAAAACGTCATGGTCAAAAGTGTAAATAGATACAATATTGGCTTTTTCCAGATCTTCTTTTTTCTTTTCGTCTTTCAGCAGATTTTCAGGAATTGGATACGATGCGATTCTTTCAAAACTCTTTGAATTTGCTGTAAAATGAATCTGATTTTTTTGCTTATTCAATGTATTAACTACTTCGTTCAGGGCTTTTAAACTTTTATAATCCAATTTGATGATAAAAATATACCGCTCAAAATCTGTTTTGGTGGTGACATTTGAAATGCCTTCAATTTTTGAAACTTTGGATTTAAAATCGGTTAACTTTTGTGTGATTTCCTGCTCATTCGGGATTTTCACACCATCAACTTCTTCCAGCCAGATGGCTGATTTTGTCTTAAGCCATGACTTCGAAAAATCAACCATTAACGTATATTCGCCACTCTGGTCATCATGATGTTTGATTCTTTCTGTTATTTCGAAACAGCTTGTTAAGAGTAAACAGTAACATAATGCAAATATTTTCTTCATTTGGGAGATTTAAAGTTGAAAAAACATTCCATAAGAAGATTCTTAACAGAAGTTTAAAAAAGCGATACGAATTTAGATAATATTAACGAATTCTACAGCATTACTCACTCTTTATTTGGACGTTTTTTATTTAACTTTGCGGCACTTATTTTAATTTCACTTTAATAATGAGTATGAACTCTTTAGAGAGAATATTCATTTTAGATTTAATAAAAAAACACTCTATGTTCCCATTACAAAGAAACCGCCGTTTAAGAACTAATGAATCTATTCGTTCTTTAGTTCGTGAAACCAGTTTAAGTCCACAGGATTTTATGCTTCCAATGTTTGTGGCCGAAGGAAAAGATGTAAAAGTCGCCATTCCGTCTATGCCTGGAATTTATCGTCATTCATTGGACAACACTATTAAAGAAGTCAAAGAAGCCTGGGATTTAGGAATCAAAGCGGTGAATATTTATGTAAAAGTAAGTGAGAGCCTTAAAGACAATAAAGGTGTTGAAGCCTGGAACAAAGATGGATTGATGCAGCAAACCATTCGAGCTATTAAAGATGCTGTTCCTGAAATGATTGTCATGCCCGATGTAGCATTAGATCCTTATTCGATTTATGGACACGACGGAATTATAGAAAACGGCCAATTAATAAACGATGCTACTGTTGATGCTTTAACCCGAATGAGTTTGAGCCATGCTGAAGCCGGAGCCGATTTTGTAGCACCAAGCGATATGATGGACGGAAGAGTTTTGGCTATCAGAAAAGCGCTGGAAGAAAACGGACATCATAACGTGGGAATCATGAGCTACAGTGCCAAATACGCATCTGCATTTTACGGGCCATTTCGTGATGCGCTGGATTCTGCTCCTGTGGATTCTCAAAATATTCCAAAAGACAAGAAAACTTACCAGATGGATTATGCTAACCGAATTGAAGGAATCCGTGAAGCATTATTAGACGTTGAAGAGGGTGCAGATATCGTAATGGTAAAACCAGGAATGGCCTATTTAGACATTGTTCGCGAGGTAAAAAACGCCGTTCATGTGCCTGTTGCAGTTTATCAGGTATCTGGTGAGTACGCTATGGTAAAGGCCGCAGCCGAAAAAGGGTGGCTGGATCATGACAAAATTATGATAGAGCAACTTTATTGCATTAAGCGTGCGGGAGCTAGTATTATCTCAACTTATTTTGCTAAAGAAGCTTCAATCATCTTAAATAAATAACATGAAAAAAACGATATTTTTAATAGCTGTTTTAGCATTTATATCCTGCAAAAAAGACAATCAGGAGCCATTTGGAAAATCTACAGAAAACACAGAAACATATTCAGAAGGAGAATCAGCAGAAACAAAAACTCCTGAAGAATTAGGTAAATCCATTTTTGAGGGTAAAGGAAATTGTACTTCCTGTCACCAGGTAGATCAAAAAGTAATTGGACCAAGTATTAAGGAAATTGCAAAAATCTATAAAGATAAAAATGCCGATATAGTAACTTTTTTGAAAGGAAATGGGGAACCAATTGTAGACCCAGGTCAGTTTGCTGTCATGAAAACCAATTTTCCGGTAACGCAGGCTATGTCTGATGAAGAACTAAAAGCAATTGAAACTTATATTTATAGTAATTTGAAATAAAACACTATTTTAAACATACTATAATTAACAAAAAAATGGAGCTAAATTAGCTCCATTTTTTTGTTCTGAATTACCAGATTTTTACTCTCTTCTCCGGATCGACATACATTTTGTCTCCTTTTTTGATTTCGAAAGCGTCATAAAAAGCATCTACATTCTGAATCGGTACATATGCTCTGTACATTCCCGGCGAATGCGGATCTGTTTTAACCTGATTTTTAATAGCCTCATCTCTGGATTTGGTTCTCCAGACTGTAGCCCATGAAATAAAGAAACGCTGTTCTGGTGTAAACCCGTCAATGAGTCCCGGATTACCGTTTTTCTTTAAATACAACTGTAGTCCATCATAAGCGGCATTAATTCCGCCTAAGTCACCAATATTTTCACCTAAAGTAAATTTACCGTCTACATGAATTCCAGGCAAAGGTTCCAAAGCACTGTACTGATCAGCAAGAGCAGTTCCTAATTGTGTAAATTGTTTCAAATCTTCTGCAGTCCACCAGTCAACAAGATTTCCATCAGCATTGTATCGGGCACCTGAATCATCAAACCCGTGTGAAATTTCGTGACCAATTACAGCTCCTATTCCACCATAATTCACAGCTTCATCCGCCTGATAATTGTAAAATGGCGGTTGCAAAATAGCAGCAGGGAAAACAATTTCATTATAAGAAGGGTTATAATAAGCATTTACAGTCTGAGGAGACATTCCCCACTCTGACTTATCTACTGGCTTTTTTAATTTTTCCAGACCTTTGTTAAAATTCCATTTAGCCAAATTTCTTGAATTCTCAAAGTAACTGCCACCATCAGCAACACTTTTGATTTCTAAAGCAGAGTAGTCTTTCCACTTATCAGGATACCCAACTTTTATTGTAATTTTATTCAGTTTTTCGATAGCTTTCAATTTGGTAGCATCCGACATCCATGATAAATTATTAATACGGTTCTGGTAAGCCAGAATTATATTGTGAATCATATCTGTTGCTTTTGCTTTTGCTTCGGCAGGAAATACTTTTTCTACATATAATTTACCAAGAGCTTCTCCAATACTTCGGTTTACAATTTGCAAAGCAATCTCTTCTCTGGGTAATTGTTTTAGGGCACCTCTCAGGGTTTTACTGTAAAAATCAAAGTTTGCGGCTTCAATATCAGTAGTCAAATGCGATGTTGACCTGTTTAGTAGAGTCCATTTTAAATACTCTTTCCATTGTGAAACTTTGTTTTCAGTATAAACATTTTGAAGTGCTTTCATGTAACGTGTTTCTGAAACCACGACTGTATCTAACTTTGCAAGACCAAGCCCGGTAAAATAAGCATCCCATTTAATAGCCGGAGTTAATTTTTGAAGATCTGCCACAGTCATCGGATTGTATTGTAAACGACTGTCTCTGCTTTCGACACGGTCTAATCTTGGAGTTGATAAAGCTTTTTCTAATGCTACAATTTCTGATGCACTTTGTTTGGCTTTTTCAGCAGATTCTCCAATAAACTGCATCATTCTTGCTACATGAAGTTCATATTTAGCAAGTTTCTCTTTAGAATCTTTATCTACTGCAGTGTAATAATCTTTATCAGACAAACCTAATCGGCTAACGGCGAGAGTTACAGAATTTTTAGAACTGTTTTTTTCATCAGCACCTATGTAAATCTTAAAAAAGTCATTTCCTCCCTGAGGTTCCATTTCGACTAAATATTTTTGAAGATCAGCCACATTTTTTATAGCATCAATCTTTTTCAAAAACGGCTTCAATGGTTCAATACCTCTTTTGTTTCTGCCAACAGTGTCTAAAACTGTAGCGAACAAGTTCACTGCTTTGCCTTGATCTGTATTGGATTTATACTTTGGATTTTTTGATGCGCTTTTCAAAATTTCCATTGCATCCTTGTCTGTTTTTTTAACTAATTCATTAAAACTACCCCAAGTTGTACGATCACTCGGAATTTCTGTTTTATCCAGCCATGTACCATTTACGTATTGAAAGAAATTTTCTTTAGGACTAATGTCTTTTTTCATATAAGAAACATTAATCCCCGGTTCCTTTTGAGGCGTGGTTTGTGCTTGTACTGCAACAAAGGAAAGCATTGCAGAAAAAGCATAAAAAGTAGGTTTAGTAAGCACTTTTTTCATTTTTATTTAAGTTTATAGACAATATGCAAACATATTGTTATTATTTTAAAAGTTGTGTTAAAAATCTGATTTTTTAACTTTTCCAAAAAATAACATATTCATGTATTTACTTCCTGAATTCAAATTGTTTTTGGAATATTTGCCTGAAAAATAATTAAGTGTGAAAGCAAAAATCCAAAATGCCTTTTCAAAAAGAATAGATACCATCGGATTGCCTATTTTAGCTTTATGCTGTGTGAGTTTTTTTTGGGGAACTACCTGGCTGGCATCAAAAGAAGGTGTCAAAGACATGCCTGCTTTACAACTGGTAACAATAAGACAGTTTATAGGAGGAATGATATATGTTTTGTATTTTATTATCAAAAGAGAACCCTGGCCAAAAGGAAAGCAATGGAGAACAATTTTGGTTCTGGCTTTCCTAAATTTTTGTCTGAGTAATGGTTTGAGCACTTGGGGTGTTAAATATATCAGTAGCGGACTTGGGGCAATTATTGCTGCCATATTTCCGATTTGGATTGTAATCATTTGTTTTTTTCGAGGAGAAAAGGTTTCAAAATTGGCCGTATTAGGACTGTTGATCTGCTTCTGTGGAATTTGTGTTATTTTCATGGATCATTTAGCCGATTTCTTGAAACCTGATTTTCAATTCGGAATTATATTATCTGTTATCGCAACTATTACCTGGGCATTCGGAACTTTACATACTAAGAAAAAAGCAACGAGTTTCAACCCGTACTTTAGTTTAGGATTACAAATGCTTATATCCAGTTTTATTCTTTTTGGAATTACAGAATCTGCGGGGATTAATATTCCGTTAAACCAAATTCCGGTTACATCCTGGTGGGCAATTGGATATCTGGTAATAATTGGTTCGGTATTAACCTTTATTGCTTTTATCTATTCGCTACAACATCTTCCAAAAGAAATCAGCAGTATTTATGCTTACATTAATCCAATTGTAGCCATTGTTCTTGGTTTTTTTATTTTTGGAGAAATACTTACACAGGCTATTGCAATTGGCGTTTTAATAACCTTGGCAGGATTATATCTGGTGAACAGATCCATACCAAAACCAAAAAAGAAAAAGCAATTGCAGTAATTTGGTTAAAATCATGACAATTTAAAGTTTAAAAAAAAGTCCTTTTCGTATTTTTGCATTCAAATTATTTTTATGAAATCGCTTCTTTATAAATACCGAAAGTTTTTTATCGTTTTAATTGTATTTTCGACTATTACCATAACTCTGTTCTATTTCGCTTTAAAACCTCAAAAAATCTTACCTGTCTACAATCCGGCGGATGTAAATCCCGAATTGGTAGACAGTACGGTACAATACAAAAGTAAATATCATACCATTGCCGATTTTTCTTTTGTGAACCAAAATGGCGATACCATTACCCAAAAAAATTATGAAGGAAAAATTTATGTTGCCGATTTTTTCTTTACAACCTGTGGATCAATCTGTCCAAAGATGACAACCAACCTGGCTGATGTTCAAAAAGCAGTTTTAAATAATCCAAAGGTTATGCTGCTTTCTCATACCGTTTTTCCTGAAACAGACAGTATTCCGGTTTTAAAAGCCTATGCCATAAAACATGGAGTGGTTGACAGCAAATGGAATCTGGTTACCGGCGATAAAAAAGAGATTTATACCATGGCCAGAAAATCGTATCTGGCCGTAAAACTAGGAAGACCTGATCAGCTTTATGATATGGTTCATACAGAGAATTTTGTTTTGGTAGATCAAAAACGACGCGTTCGCGGATTTTATGACGGAACAGACAAAGAAGATATTAAACGCCTTTTAGAAGATATTGATTTCTTGTGTAAAGAATAAAACCCTTATTTTTAGAAACATTTAGCATATTCGGCTGTATTAAATTCCCTTAAATAAAGAATTATTGCCTATTTTTGCAATCTAAATTCAATCTAAATAAGCTTGCAAAATACTATCCACACTCTGAAAAAAGGCGACAAAGCCATTATCAAAGATTTTGATATCGATCTTATTCCTCTAAAATTATTAGAAATGGGTTGTTTGCCTGGAAGCTTTGTTGAATTACTTCAAATTGCTCCTTTTGGAGATCCTTTATATTTGGATATCAATGGCTCCCATGTTGCAATTCGTATTGAAACCGCTCGTGAAATTGAAGTTGAACTTATCAAAAACAATTTATAATGAGCGTTCAGAATATCAATGTTGCCCTTATCGGGAATCCAAACACAGGAAAAACTTCTGTTTTTAATCAGCTTACGGGTTTAAACCAACAGGTTGGGAATTATCCCGGGATTACCGTTGAGAAAAAAATGGGTTTCTGTAAACTGCCACACAACATTAAAGCTAATATTCTGGATTTACCCGGAACATACAGTCTGAATGCCAGTTCAATGGATGAAAGTGTGGTGATTGAACTATTATTGAACAAAAACGATAAATTATATCCGGATGTTGCAGTTGTTGTAACAGATGTTGAAAACCTGAAACGAAATCTGCTGATTTACACTCAGATAAAAGACCTGGAAATTCCAACGATTTTGGTCATCAATATGTCTGATCGTATGGAACGTAAAGGAATTACTCTTGATATTCCGTATTTAGAAGAAAAACTAAAAACCAAAATTGCACTAGTGAGTTCACGCAAAGGTTTAGGAATCGATGCCTTAAAAGAATTAATAGTTTCCTATCGAACTGTTCCGCATGAGCCTTGCTTAAATGCTTCGGTTATTGATGCTGACTATTTTGAAAAATTACAACATGCTTTTCCGAACCAGTTGTTATACAAATTGTGGCTGGTTATTACTCAGGATGTCAATTTTTCGAATTTAGACCGAAATGAAATCCGAAGTACTTTTACAAAATCACACTCTGAATTAAAACGCCTTCAGCAAAAAGAAACTATTAAACGGTATCAGTTTATAAATGATATTTTGAAAGAAGGTTTAAAAGTCGATCCTTCGATGGCAAAAGACATCCGTGCAAAACTGGATCGTGTATTAACCCATAAAATATGGGGATACGCTATTTTCTTTGCCATTCTATTTCTGATCTTTCAATCTATTTTTAGCTGGTCCACGATTCCGATGGATTTCATTGACAGCACTTTTGCCTCTTTAAGCAGCTGGGTTGCCGAAGAACTTCCAAGCGGTATTTTAACTGATTTACTTTCGCAGGGAATCATTCCGGGAATTGGCGGTGTTATCATTTTCATTCCGCAAATTGCCTTTTTGTTTCTCTTCATATCCATTTTGGAAGAAAGTGGCTATATGAGCCGTGTCGTTTTCCTGATGGACAAAATCATGCGCAGATTCGGTTTATCTGGAAAAAGTGTTGTGCCTTTGATTTCAGGGACAGCTTGTGCCATTCCGGCAATTATGGCCACGAGAAATATTGAAAACTGGAAAGAACGTCTGATTACGATTTTGGTTACTCCTTTTACAACCTGTTCAGCAAGGTTACCGGTGTATGCGATCATAATTTCATTGGTAATTCCGAGTAAACGTGTTTTTGGGGTCTTGAATGTTCAGGGTCTAACGTTAATGGCGCTTTACGTTTTAGGTTTTTTTGCTGCTATTTTATCGGCATATATTTTAAATAAGGTTTTAAAACTGGAATCCAAAACGTATTTCGTTGTTGAAATGCCAAGTTATAAATTACCCCTTTTTAAGAACGTTGGAATCAATGTTGTAGAAAAAACCAAAGCTTTTATTGTTGGTGCCGGTAAAATCATTCTTGCCATATCTATTATTTTGTGGTTTTTAGCCTCATACGGACCCGGAAAAGATTTTAACGAAGCAGAAACCATCGTAAAAGAGAGATTTGCAAATACAACCCTGACAGAAACTCAATTTGAAAACGAAGTAGCTTCGCAAAAATTAGAGAATTCTTATATCGGATTAATGGGACATGCAATTGAACCGGCAATAGAACCTTTGGGGTATGACTGGAAGATCGGGATTGCCTTAATCAGTTCATTTGCTGCGCGTGAGGTTTTCGTGGGAACTCTTGCCACTATTTACAGTGTTGGTAATAGTGAGAACGAAGCTACCATAAAAAGCAAAATGCAGGCAGAAGTTCACTCTGATACAGGAGAAAAAGTCTTTAATTTTGCAACCGGAATTTCATTATTACTGTTTTATGCTTTTGCCATGCAGTGCGCGAGTACATTGGCTATTACCAAAAAAGAAACCAATTCGTGGAAATGGCCTGCCATGCAATTAGGCTTTATGAGTGCTCTTGCCTATGTAACCGCCTTAATTGCCTATCAAATATTAAAATAATAAGTCATGATTCAGAAAATTATTGCTTTTGCCATATTAGGATTTGCAGTTGCTTTTTTGGTTAAAAAATATTTTTTTAAATCTAAGAAGAAAAAAGACTGTGGTGACGGGAATTGCGGTTGCAGTTGATTTTTATTCCATAGAGTTACACAAAGAAAAAGCACAAAGATTCGCAAAGTTATTTAAAATTCCTTTGCGAATCTTTGTGCTTATTTAGTGAATCTTTGCGAAATAAAACTTATTTAATTCCCTCCCACTCTGCATAAAACTGTGAAAGGAACGTTTCCATAAAACGATGTCTTTCTTCAGCAAGTTGTTTTCCGGTTTCGGTATTCATTTTATCTTTTAAGAGTAAAAGCTTTTCGTAAAAATGATTTATGGTGGGCGCATTATTCTTTTTGTATTCTTCTTTGGTCATGTTGGTTACAGGCGTAATTTCCGGATTATACAAAGCTCTGTTTTTAAATCCCCCATAATTGAATGCTCTTGCTACACCAATTGCACCAATTGCATCCAGACGATCGGCATCCTGAACAATATCCAATTCGAGAGAAGAAAACTTCTTTTCTAAATTTCCGCCTTTATATGAGATATTTTCGATGATATTAACAACATGTACAATAATGTCTTCGGAAACATTTTCTGATTCTAAAAACAAACGTGCTGTTTTGGGACCAATTGTTTCATCTCCGTTATGAAATTTACTATCGGCAATATCATGAAGCAAAGCTCCTAATTGAATTACTGGTAAATCGCAATCTGTATTTTTAGCAATCAATAATGCATTTTTATAAACACGCTCGATATGAAACCAGTCATGACCTCCTTCTGCATCATTAAGTTTTTCTTTTACAAATTGGATTGTTTTATGTATTAAGGCTGTATTATTCATGATATTTTTAATGCTTAACCGTTTGCTTTATTTTTTAATAACAACAGTATTTTTTATAATTTATTTGAAAATTCAAAAACATTTTTATTCAAAAAAGAGACCCCGAAATATTAAAAAAATGCTGACTGTCAAAGATTTAAAAACCTCAACAATCAACATCTTTATACTCTTTGTTTTTAAATGCAACGAAATTGCATTTAAAAAAACTATGATTTAAAACTAATATTATAATCTCGCAGGTTCAACCCATTTGAAAATATGAGACTCTTTTGGTATTACAATTCTCTCTGAAATCTTAGCCATACGAGCCGGTAATTTCATCAGATAATCACGTGCTTTTTCAGCTTCATCTGTAAGGTTTGTAATCTTATCAACTTCCCATTTGTCAATTAATTTCTGCATGATATCTACATAATCATTTGCAGTGTAAACTCCAATACGCTGTGCAGAATCTGAAAATTGCTCAAAAGCTGTACTGATTTTTTGACCTGATTCTCTTAAAAAATGCGCCGGCATTACGATTTTTTGTTTCATCATATATTGAAACGCCAACATCATTTCGCTTGGATCAACCTGAAAAATACGGGTAACAAATTCGCTGTACGCATGATGATGACGCATTTCATCACCAGCAATCATTTTACACATTTTAGACAACTTGTTATCTCCAAATTTTTTCGCCATTTGGGCTACTCTGTTATGCGAAACATAGGTTGCTAACTCTTGGAAACTAGTGTATACAAAGTTTTTGTATGGATCAGATCCGGTTCCAATATCAAAACCGTCGTTGATTAAGTGCTGTGTTGTCATTTCGATTTCACGCATGTTTACACGACCGGACAAATACAAGTATTTATTTAGTAAATCTCCGTGTCGGTTTTCTTCTCCTGTCCATTGACGAATCCATTTAGACCAACCGTTTCCACCATTTTCAACCTGATTCACTCCTTCTACATCCATCAGCCAGGATTCATAAGTTGGTAAAGCTTCCTCGGTGATAGTATCACCTACTAAAGTTACCCAGAAATCATACGGTAATTCTTTGGCAATTTCACGTAATTCTTTAACCTCCTCAAAGAAGTTTTCTCCTTGGGAATTAGGTAAAAAATCGGTTGGCTGCCAAATTTTTTCAACAGGAATTAAATACTGTTCTACGAAGCTATCTACATTTTTTTCCAAAAACTGCATTACTTCTAATCTAATGTTTTTTATAGACATTACTTGTTTAATTTGGGATTTAAGTTTTAGAATTCTCTCTCTAAATGCAAAAATCTATTTATATTCATTCACTCCTTCTACAACTGCCTTTTCTGTCAATCTCATTAACTCAGCAAAATCATAATCTTTAACAGCCATTGCTTTATGGGCGGTAAAGGTAAGATGATTTCCCAAACCAACAGGGAAAAACCCATATTTTACCATTTTCCATGAATTGTTTATACTCACTGGAACAACATACGCTGAAGGCGCATATTTACAAAGGATTTTTAAACCGCTTTGGGCAAACTCTTTAGGCTTTCCTGTTTTACTTCTGGTTCCTTCGGGAAAAATCACAGCAGATCTTGTGTTCTTTTCAATATATTCAGACAAGCCTTTGATTACAGGAATCGCTTGTTTAGGGTCTTTACGGTCAATTAGTACTGAACCTCCATGACGTAAATTGTATGACACGCTTGGGATTCCACTACCTAACTCTTTCTTACTTACAAATTTACAATGAAAACGTCTAAAATACCAAATCATTGCCACGATATCGTACATACTTTGGTGATTCGATACAAAAATCAATGGAACTCCTGTGGGAATTGTCTCTCTGTTTTTAATTGTATATCTCGTTCCTACCAGATTGGTGCATCTTAAAAGAAAAAAATTCAAATAATCAACGCTAATTTTATGAGCCTGATAACCAAAAATATTTAGTGAAATCCATTGTATAGGATGAAAAACAACCAGACACAATCCAAAACATAGATAATAAATTACGGAGATTGGATATGAAACTATCTTCTGCATGCTTAAAAAAATTAATTGCCAAAAATAGTAAATATATTTTTAGCGGTATAAAAATTGAAAACAATAACCGCTTTTATGGTTTAATTGTACCTTTGTCATTAAAATTGCAAATTTTTTCTGAATTAAATGAATTTTACTTACCCTAAAAAAGAGCGCTTAAAGAGCAAAACGACAATTGGATTACTTTTTTCAGAAGGAAAATCTGTTTCGAAATATCCATTGCGTTTAGTTTACCGTCAGGCGGAAGCTGGTTCAGAAGAGAAAATTAAAATTGGAGTTTCGGTTTCAAAGAAGTATTTCAAAAAAGCTGTAGACCGAAATTACTTCAAACGTGTACTCAGAGAAACATACAGACTGAACAAACATTTGCTTTTGGATAATGTGCAACAGCCTTATTCCCTTATGTTCTTCTATCAGACAAAAGACAAATTATCTTACGAAGAAATCAATACAAAAACGATTCAGTTGTTTGAGAAATTTATTCTTCAAATAAATAAAATGACAGATTCAGAAACTAAAACTGAAATCTAAATCTCAAAACCTAACTTTGTATATCAAATTAGACAGAAAATTATAAAAAAATTGTAGTTTTAACTCTAAATTGGAACTTTATGAGATATATTTTCTGCTTTTTCTGTTTTGTTTTAATTCTTTCTGGTTGTAATAAATCTTACGATTCTGAAGAGACAGCTATGGCCATTCAAACGGTAAAACTTCCGCCTAAAAATGAGTCTGCTGCTTACGAAAAAAATCCAGATCCGGCAGCTCCGGCGATCAAAGAAAAAATCGAACAGAAAATCATAAAAGAAGCGACTTTAAGATTTGAAACCGACAATCTTGAAAGTACTTTCAATCAAATTCAAAAAGCAGCAACTACCAATAAAGCAAGAATAATAAATGATTCTGAAGGAAAAGATTTTGCAACTGTTTTTAGAAATCTTACAGTAAAAGTTCCAAGTCAAAATTTTGATCGTTTTATAAGCGATATTTCTAAAGGCGTTTCTTATTTTGAAGTTAAAAATATATCTGCCGAGGATGTTACGGAACAATTTATTGATCTGACCACTCGATTAAAAAATAAGAGAAAACTCGAAGAACGTTATCTTGAAATCTTAAAAAAGGCAAACAAAGTAAGTGAGATTTTAGAGATTGAAGAACAAATTTCGACTATTCGCGAAGAGATTGAAGCCAAAGAAGGCCAGCTGAAATATTTGGAAAGCCGCGTTTCTGAAAGCACGATAACTATTGAATTTTACAAAACAATTGCCGAAAAAGAAGGCGTTAAAATATCTTATGGCTCAAAACTGTGGACTGCAATTAAATCAGGGTTCTTTAGTTTATCTGATTTATTGATTTCATTATTAAGTATTTGGCCGTTTGTTGTCTTATTTTTTGTATTAGCCTATTTTATTAGAAGAAGATTTAAAAGAAAAAAAGCATAATCATGTATCCTTATCTCAAAAAGAAGTTTGTTATACCGGCCGTTGCCGCAGGATTTTTATTTATTGGAACCAGTTTCAAAGAGGACTTTTTTGAAATCGCCAAGCAAATAGAAATTTTTACGACCTTATTTAAAGCCGTTAACACCAATTATGTCGATGAAACCAATCCGGGTGATTTGATGGATAAAGGCATTAAAAGCATGCTTGGAAGTTTAGATCCTTACACTGTTTACTTTAATGAACAGGATGTCGTTAACTTCAAGATCAACAATACAGGTGAATATACAGGAATTGGTGCTATGATTGCCCGTAAAAAAGACCGTTTAATTGTTCGTGAACCTTATAAAAATTATCCTGCAGATAAAGCCGGATTAAAAGCAGGCGACGAAATTATTCAGATTGGAGATGTTTTGATTGCAGATTTTAAAGACGATGCTTCTCAATTACTGAAAGGAACAAAAAACACTAAGATTAAAATAAAATACCTGCGTCAGGGAAAAACCTATACTACAGATTTGGTTTTGGACGAAGTTGATATTAAGTCGGTTCCGTTTTATGGAAAGATTGACGATAAAACAGGATATATTGTTTTGGCACATTTTAGTCGAAAAGCGGCAGCTGAAGTAAAAGAGGCTCTTGAAAAACTAAAAACTCAGGGAGCTACTCAAATTGTGCTCGATTTGAGAGGAAATCCGGGCGGTTTATTAAATGAAGCCATTGATATTTGCAATTTGTTTGTTCCCAAAAATGAAGTGATTGTAACTACAAAATCAAGAATTGAAAAACACAATAACACCTATAAAACTACTAAAGAACCTATAGATACTCAGATTCCACTGGCTATTTTGGTAAACGGAAAAAGTGCTTCGGCATCAGAAATTGTTTCCGGAGCTTTGCAGGATTTAGATCGTGCTGTTATTTTAGGAAGCCGTAGTTTTGGAAAAGGTTTGGTACAACGTACAGTCGAATTGACTTACGGAACACAACTAAAAGTAACTATTTCACGTTATTATACTCCTTCAGGACGTTGTATTCAGGCACTGGATTATGCTCATAAAGACAAAAATGGTGTAGCCCAAAAAACGGATTCTAAAAACTTTAATGCCTTTAAAACAAGAAAAGGACGAACAGTTTATGATGGCGGTGGTGTTTTGCCGGATATTGAACTGGATGAAGCCAAAATGAGTCCGATTACAAATGCATTATTGAAAAACGACGGAATTTTTGATTATGCGACTACTTACTACTATAAAAATCCGAACTTAGGCGATAAAATTCCAATTATTACTGATGCAGACTATATAGGTTTCAAGCAATATTTAAAAGCCAATAAATTTACTTTTGATACAGAAACAGAACTAGCTCTGAAAAATACTTTGGCAGCAGCCAAAAACGAAGAAATTGATGAAGCAATTGTTATTGAATATAAACAACTATTAAATGCACTTGAAAAAAGTGAAACTACGCTGTTAGATAAAAATCAAAAAGAGATTAAAAACCTGATTCTGGAAGAACTGATCAAAAGATATCAATATCAGGAAGGATTATATCAATATTATATCAAAAACAATTCAGAAATTAAAAAAGCGGTAACAGTCTTAAATAATCAAACTGAGTATAAAACGATTTTAAAGATGTAAAAAAAATGAAACTTTGTAGAGCCTTATTTCTGTTATTTATTTACAATTTATCGGCGCAGCAAAAACCTATCGAAACCATTTATTTTGATTTTGACAAATACATTCTTACCAATCAGCAAACCAAAGTCATCACCGATTTTGTAAAAAACTTAGACACCACAAAAATAGAGTCCATACAGATTTACGGCTATTGCGATGATCGTGGCAATGACGAATATAACTACCGTTTATCTTATGACAGGGTAAATACTATACAGGAAATATTAGTTTCAAAAGGCTTCAACAAAAGTAAAATAATTATCCTGGAAGGCAAAGGCCGGGTAATTATCAAACCTGATACTGTTGAAAACCTATATGAAACAAGATCTAAAAATCGCAGAGTCGATCTAATTGCAGTTAAAAAAAATAGTTTTGGAAAAGGAATTCATAATTCGTTGAAAAATGAATTAAAAGTCGGTGACAAAATTTTACTGGAAAACATTCTGTTTGATCTTGGAAGTTCAAAACTAACCTATAATTCAAAAAAAGAACTTGATAAAATTGTAGTTTTTTTACAGAGCAAAAAAACAATTCAGTTTGTAATCAGGGGACATGTCTGTTGTACACCCGAAGTCTATACAGATGGAATTGACAGGGAATCCAAAGAAAGAAGGCTTTCATGGAATCGTGCCAAAACAGTCTTTTTTTACTTAATGTCAAAAAAAATATCCAAAAGCCGCATGACATTTCAGGGTTGCGGTAACAAATATCCACTTGGAAAAGGAGACAATTTAGATAGAAGGGTTGAATTTTATATTACTAAGATTTAATTAAGCTGCATCTCAATATGTGGGATATCATCTTCCAGATACATTTCACTGGTTTGTACAAATCCATGACTTTCGTAGAATTTTTTTAGGTATAACTGCGCACCTATTGTAATTTTGTCTTTTCCAAAATTTGACTTTATCGCTGCAATGGCTTCCCTCATTAAATCATGGCCCCATTTACGATCACGGTAATTGAGATCGACAACTACTCTTCCTATTGAAGCATTATCGAAACTTATTCCCGCATCTAATAATCGCGCATGAGCAACGGTTTTACCATCATAATCTCCAATTAGATGTAAAGCTTTCTTATCTTTCCCGTCAAGATCTAAATAAACGCAATTTTGTTCCACTACAAAGATTTCACTTCTTAATTTCAACAAATCATATAATTCATGAACAGTTAAGGCCTCAAAAGACTTTATTTTCCATTTTAATTCCATCGCTTATTATTTTATTATTTATTCTAATTCGAAAGAGCAAAATTAATTTAAAAAACGAAAACAGAAACAATACATCTGTCTGTTTCAACAAAAAATCCCGATTACATCTTGCAATCGGGATTTTTTCTAATCATTAGAAATGCAGATTATTTTTTCTTCATAATGATTTCCATGCTTTTATATTCCTTCCCCTTTTTTGTATCATACATCTCCATTTTACGGGTTGTTGCATCCACGATGGTATACACTTCACGATATGGTGTTTTTTTTTCGTTTATTGGGCTTACCATTTCGCCTTTTAGTTCCATACTTTTAGTTTTATCGTCATATTTACCTGTAGCAACCATCATACCCGTCCCCATATTGTCAATAAAAGTGGTGGTGTATTCTTTACTGGCATTATTGTAGGCTAATGTAGATTTTCCTTCAAATGGCTGTCCCATCATCGTTCCCTGATAATTAGCTTCCTGATAACGACCTCCCAGAATCATTTTTATATTTGCAGTAGAACTTGCCTTTTCAGGTTTACCTCCTTCTTCTTCCCAAAAAGTCATGTCACAATTCCATGTTCCGGCTTCATCAGCCATCATTTTATGAGGCGATCCCGGCGTTGCATATTCCATCCATGCTTTCATTTGCGCAGCAGAATCTAAAGGTTTTTCGGCAATTGAATCTTCTGTTTTTATACTATCAACAGCTTTAGAACTTTCAATTTCTGTTTTTACTTCTTTTTTACAAGAAGAAAAACACAAAACTAACATCAATAATGTTACAAATAAATTTTTCATAATTTTCTGATTTAATGTTTGTTACAGACAAAAGTATGGAAAATAAATTTACTGTCTCTTTTCTATTCTTACCGATTTTATAATCGCTTCCAGTTCTAACATTAAATCACGTTCCTGATTGGAGGGTGAGTAACAGAATCCTTCAATTACCAAAATTCGATTATAAACTTCATCTACTATCGCATAGTTGATAAAAGGTCCTGTCATAAAATCGTTTTTTAACTCCCATGTTCCTTTTGTCTCAAAAGTCTTTTTTCCGTTTAAAGTTGTAATGGAAAAATAAGGTGCATAATCTTCTCCGGTAATCATCAGGGTATTTGTTTCGCGACCTTTAATATAGTGTCCAACCGAATCACGCATTCTAACAATATTACCAACAACATTCTGGTTTTTCATCAGTCTGTTTAAGGGAATCTGATAAACAAGCAGACTGGTGCTCCCGCTAATAATTTCTTTCTTCAGCCAAATGAAATTACGTTTATGTAACATGTATTCGTAACCCGTTGGAACTTGCAAGTCGATATGAAATTTGTTCTTGATAATTGCCGGATTCAGAAGTGATTTTTGGTTATCCTGCTGCAATTTTCTAATTTCTGTTTGACGAATTGCCTTAATGATTTCCGGCGAATTCATTTCGATACTGCAAATTAAATCTTCGTTTGATTTCCCGTAAATTCGAAAAGTATTATGAGGCAAGGCTTTAGTATTGGTTTTAACCTCAAATTTGTCTGTAGCAGCCTTTTTTATTACAATAATGCTTCGGCTGTCTGTCACAAAACCTTCAAGTAGTTTTGCAGGATATTGATTGATTGTAAACAAAGGCTCTTCTTGGGTTAGGCCTAAAACCGGTGATGCAAATTTATTTCGAATACTGTCACCTACTTCGCCATACCACAACTGATCGTCAATGATTATGGAAATTGTGTTGGTTTTACCAGCATTTGGCTGAGCCTGATGTTCATTTTTTTGAAAACAGGAAACCAATAAAACAGAAAGTAGCAGAAACAAAAAATGGGTTTTATTCATTTTAAAAATTATATGAAATAAAACCCAAATTTAGGTAAGATATTTTATTTATCCGTTTATTTTAAGCTTCATTCCTGGTTTGATATCCTCATCTTTAATACCGTTCCATTTTTTAATATCTGAAATGGTCACACCTGGATATTTTTTCGAGATGCTATACAAAGAATCTCCTTTTTTAACGTAATAATCTTCTCCAATGCTTTTCGCGGTAGCTGCTTTTTTCTTAAAAGAATCAATTGAATTTGACGCAACAACTGTAGTTTCAACAACAGTATTTTCCTTTTTTGAAACAACTAATGTTTTGCCTAATGCAAGATTGTTTGATGTCAGGCTATTCCATTCTTTTAATTCTGATAAAGTAACTCCGAATTTTTTTGCAATATTACCCAGATTATCTCCATTTTTCACAACATATTCTACTTCAATCTCATTTTTGTTTGAGATCTCAGCAGATGCTACTGCTGTTTCAGTTGGTTTTTTAATTACATCCTGAGCTGTTTTGGAAATTAAATCCTTAGGTTTTATTTTTAAAGATCTCCCTACTACTACTGCATTGTTCTTAAGGTTGTTCCATTGTTTAATATCTGCTACAGCAACATCATATTTTTCAGCAATCGAACTCAAATTATCTCCTTTCTGAACTATATACGATTCCAAATCTAATGGTTCAGGAACTTTTATAGACTTTGTCTTTATTTTTGGAGTTAATTTCTGTGCAAGACGAGAGGGCATTTTATAGATATTGGAATCATGTTTTACGTAAGCGTAAATTTTATCCTCGTTATTTACAAAAGTTGCGATTTTATCTTTTGGCAGACGTAAAAAATGTTCCTCGTTTTGGTAATATGGAACGACTTTTAGTTTATAGGAAGGGTTTAAAAGTTCTAATTGAGATTGCGGCATGTCTAACAAATCGGCAATTTGTTTAAAAGACATTTTTTCTTTGATTCGAATTGTATCTGTTTCAAAGTTTTTTACAACAGCTCTTTCCGGATTTATACCATGCTCTTTATGAAATTCAAAAAGATACATTGTGGCTAAAAATGCAGGTACATACCCCTGTGTTTCTTTTGGAAGGTAATTTCGAATATCCCAGTATTTCGTTTTTCCGCCGGAACGACGAATTGCTTTTGTTACATTACCAGGGCCTGAGTTGTATGAAGCCAAAACAAGTTCCCAGTCGCCAAAAACATTAAACATTTTAGTCATATATTCTGACGCTGCTGCAGTTGCCTTAAGCGGATCACTGCGTTCATCAATGTAGGAATCAATTTTAAGATCGTATTGTTTTCCGGTACCGTACATGAATTGCCAAAGTCCCGTAGCGCCCATTTTAGAAACTGCTTTAGGATTTAAAGCAGATTCTACAACGGCTAAATATTTAATTTCTAAAGGAACATTTTGCTTGGCAAACGCATCCTCAAAAATTGGGAAATAATATTCTGATAAAGCCATTAATCGTGAAAACGATTTTTTACGATTCTTAAGAAATGACTTTATTATATTTTCTAATCCCTGATTGTATTCTATTTCAAACGGTGATTTTTCATTCATTACCTGAAGGCGCTGTTTTAATAGCTCTGTTGGCAATTCCTGATCAATTGTAACGTCTTTATTAATTGTTTGAATATCCTTACACAGATCATCATAGATATCCAGACTTGTTAATTCATTCATCCAGAGACTATCTACCCGAATAGCTAAGTCATTTTTTACAAATGATTTTTTTACTGAATCTAAGTACGAAATCTTTACTTCAGGCTTTATTTCGGTATCTGCTTTTACTACATCTTGTGCAAAACCAGCTATTGAAAAAAAGACAGAAACCGCTAAGGAAATTTTTCTTATAATCATATAACATTTTTTTAAAATTCTATAATCCAAACAATTACAGAAATGGTATTTTTACAAACTTAAGCAGAATAACGCTAAAAAACGTAAAAAAAAATGTTAATTGTTATATTTTAGTCTAAAATAGCAGCAATACCAGGTAAAATTCTTCCTTCTAACATCTCAAGCATCGCTCCTCCACCTGTAGATACATAACTCATTTTATCTTCAAAACCGAATTGCTTTACTGCTGCTACAGAATCACCTCCGCCAACAAGTGAAAAAGCACCATTTGCAGTTGACTCAGCAATATAGTCTCCTAAAGCAATAGTTCCTTTTGAGAAAGTTTCCATTTCAAAAACACCAAGAGGACCATTCCATAAAATCGTTTTCGATTCTAAAATTACTTTTTTGAAGTTTTCCAAAGATTTAGGACCTGCATCCAGACCTTGCCATCCATCAGGAATTGCCGTTACATCTACTACCTGAGTATTTGCTGTATTTGAAAAATCATCAGCAGCAATTACATCAACCGGAATATGAATTTGAACTCCTTTTTCTTTAGCCAGTCTTAAAATTTCAAGTGCTAAATCCTGTTTGTCATCTTCACAGATAGATTCTCCAATTTTTCCGCCTTGCGCTTTCACGAAGGTAAAAGTCATACCACCACCAATAATCATGTGGTCAACTTTATCCAGGATATTTTCGATAACAGTGATTTTAGAAGAAACTTTAGAACCTCCTAAAACTGCAACTACAGGTTTTTTACTGTTATTTAATACTTTATTTAAACTATCAATTTCTTTTGCTAATAATGTTCCGAAGCATTTTTCTGTTGCGAAAAATTGTGCAATAATAGTTGTCGAAGCGTGCGCTCTGTGAGCCGTTCCAAAAGCATCATTTACATAAATATCTCCAAGCGAGGCTAATTCTTTTGCAAAAGCAACATCTCCAGCTTCTTCTTCAGCATGAAAACGTAGATTTTCAAGTAATAAAACTTCTCCCGGTTTTAAATTTTTAGCAGCAGTCTGAGCAGGCTCTCCCACACAGTTTTCAGCAAACTGAACATTTACTCCTAAAATTTCAGAAGCCGTTTTTAAAATATGCTTTAATGAATATTTTTCTTCAGCTCCTTTTGGTCTTCCTAAGTGAGACATTAAAATTACGCTTCCACCCTGAGCCAGTATAGCATCTATAGTTGGTTTTGCAGCTTCAATACGTGTTGCATCTGTTACATTGAAGTTTTCATCCAAAGGCACATTAAAATCTACACGGATAATTGCTTTTTTATTTTTAAAATCGAAATCGTTTAGAGTTTTCATTTGATAATTATTTTATGGTTTTTTTGAAAGAAAAACAAATATAGAACTTTTAAGGTTCTTATAAATTCGGATAAACTAAAAAACCGATAATTTAAAGAACGAAATCGTTATAATTTCACAAATAAATTTCTTTATTAAATATTAAACACAAATTTATAAGACGAATAATCAGTCAAAAGATAAAAAAAGCCTTTTCTAACAAAGTATTAAGTTAGAAAAGGCGAAAAATAATAATGGTTTTTGTTTAATTATTCCTGCTGAATATAACAGACTGACAAATGTGGCTGTACGGGAAACATAATGGTTTCGTATTCGTTTGTGTTTTCGGTGTTTTTAGAAACGACATAGTTCCCTTCTATAATTCCGAAATAAGTTAATAATGGTGAATAAAATGTAATTCCGATTTTATGTTTCGAATAATCTGTAATATCAGTATTGACAATATCGAGCTTATAATTGACAAAAGGAAAATACTGATTACCCAGTACATCTGAAACCCTGTGAAAGTTACCTTTTAATTGCTGAACATATCCATCAGCAGCAATTCCAACCAAAAAATGGAGCTGAGAGGCCTTTTCATTTTCAGACAATAATTCCCTGAAGGTATTTTTAAGATTTCCTGCCGAATTGAATTGCTGGCTTTGCATTTTATATTCGTTAAAAGTATCTTCAAAAACATATTTATCCCAGATTATTGTAGAAGAACTATCAATAATTACGCGATAGGCCAGTCTTATTTTTGATATTTTCATAAGTTCTATTTTAAAGCAACTTCAAATACCAATAAAACAGCATTTTCTGACAATGCTTCCCATTCAATCATTTCTGTTTTCATACTTAAGCCGTCTTTTGGTTCTAAAAGTCTATCTTCGACTTCAAAAGCACCATTAACAACATATACGAAAATACCGTTTTTAGGATTTTTTAAAGTATAAAAGCCTTTCTTTCTTCCGTCAAATATGCCAATACTACCAATTGCTTTATCTATTTCAAATAATTGAATTAATTTGTTTCTGACCGTAAAATTGATTTCAGATTTCTGGAAATAATTTTTAAAATATCGCGTATCCATTTCAAAATGAATGGTAAGAAAACTAACGTTTTCATTTTCATAAGGATTAAAAATTTCTACGGTTATTTCTTCTTCAACAGCTATTACCTTAATTTGCTCAACTCTTAAAAACTCAGCATCACCAAGATTATCTTTATATTCTATCCCACCAAATAAGGGCAAAATAATCACATTTGTATTCGCTTTTATTTCTCTGGAAATACAATGTTGGGGAGCTAGTATTTCTTCGTTTAAAATCTGTAACGAACCAAATGGTAATCTGGACAAATCCTGGTACTGATCAAAATTAAAAGTGGCAAAACAATTGTATTTTTCTGATTTAAAAACACCTCTTGCCTCTGACTTGTATATTTGAGCGGGAATTTGAACTATCATCTTAAAATGTTTTTTTTATAAGACTAACCGGCAACATTTATAGTATGTGTCAATATAAAACCTGCAGCTACACTACCTGTAACTGTTGACAATTCATTTGCTACTGAATCTGTAAATACAGTATCGGCAGCATTATAAGTATAACCGGACATGCCTTTGGTGTATCCGTTTGCTGTTGATGCATTTACTAAAGCCACTGCACTATTTGTACCTTCAGGAAATGCTATTTGCGTTACTAATAATGACGTTCCGCTAGCATTGTAAATATGAACGTGGATATGCGTAGCACGACTCGTGTACCAACCCGGAAATATAGACGTGAAAGTTACTAATCCGTTGTCGTCTGTAGTTTGTCTTCCTCTTAAAAAATGGTATGTTGATCCCGTATAATCTACACTCTGCATGGTAGTTCCTCCATATTCTGAATAATAACCATCTTTATCACAATGCCAAATATCAACAAGAGCTCCTTTTAGGGCAGCACAACTTGCATTGGTATTTTTTATGGTAATATTAATGGTAAAACCTACACCAGTCCTATCCATTACAATATTAGACTTCACTAAAGAAGATGGCGATTTGGTCGGAAATGGACCTGCCGTTTCTGAAGAAGTAACTGAACAACTGCCCGACGTAGTGCCCGTTCCTGAAGTAGTATCGGTTCCTGACGTAGTATCAGTTGTGGTTGTAGTTTCTGTAGAATCGTCATCCTTACTACATGAGTTTAAAATTGGAATAGCTAAAGAACCTATTCCTACTAAACCCAGACCTCTTAAAAAATCTTTTCTTTTCATAATAATACCATTTACAGTTTATGGTTGTAAAAATATTTAAACCTGTAATTAACTTAAAATTTATGAGGTAAAGACCGTTTTTTTTGAGGTAAAAATGTTAAAATAAAATTTATTCCTTTTAAAATTTAAAACTTTCCCTATCTATTTCGCAAATGAATGAGGGTTGACGGATATTAAAAAATTACCTTGAATTTCTCCAGTTTAATTACTGTTTCGATATTGTCACTAAAAAAGCACTATGATTTCAAAGAATTAAAATTTATAGTTTATTCCAACTTTTAGGAAAAAAGGGGTTCCCGGAGTAAAATGAATTTCTTCTACACTTGCAGTTTCATTTTTCAATCTGGATTCTGTGGCAAACTGGGTTTCATTCCATTCAGAATTGAATATATTTTCAATCGTGATACCAAAAACTATTTTTTTGAAGGTGTAATTTATATTGAAATCTGAGATAAAATATCCTTTTGCAACAATAGAATTATCTTCGTTGGCTGGTCTGTCTTTCATATATCGGTAGCGTAAACCGCCTGAAAAGTTTTTCCAGTTTTGAAAACTTAATCCACCAGTCGAAGTAAAATCCGGAGCCAGCGGAATGTAATTTTGCCCTTTGGGATCATTAATACTTCGTGCATATGTATAATTGGCATCCAGATTAAAAAAGAAATAATCGTTTAATTGATAGCGAATGCCCAAATCTAAACCTGATCTTCGTGTTTTACCGCTTGGTTCTACAACTCCTGCATCGCCTACATATACAAACTCTTGTTGCAAATACAAATACCACAAAGCTGAATTAATAATTAACCTTGGAAACGGTTTCCAAATCGTACCTAAATCTGTCCCGATTGCAGTTGGCAAAATTTCTTTTCCATTATTTGCTATTACAACTCTGGCATCATTCGAGTGAAACCCCATTCCTGTTTTGAGATAAAATTGCAAATCATTATTTTGTGAATAAACAAAATTTAATTTTGGCGATACTTTTGCCTGACTTTCGGTTTGAGTCTTGTAATTAACAGCTAATTTATCCTGATATCCAAATTTAAAATAATCCAGTCGAACGGCAGGATTTATCAGCCATTTCCCCAAACGAATCTCTGAATTTAAATACGTAAATATATTAGACTCATCAATGTCTCCTAGTTTAATTTGTTCTAAAGTGGTGCTTCGATTCAATGTATGTGACAATTCAGTATTGGTTGTGGCATCATTTCTTACACCAAAACCCAGTTGAAATAACAGGTCAACGGATTCTTTGTGAATGTTTTTATTCAACTCTGCATTAATTCCGTAAAGGTTCCTGTCTTCTTTTTGCTTAATCTGATCACCATTAACAGGATCTTCCAGAAAAAAAGTAAAGTTTGAAAACAATTCGAATTTATAATTGGAATAAAAGGTATTGGCTTTCAAAAAAGTATTCTCATCGATTAGTTTAAATAATGAAGCATTAAAATTAGATCTTGACGTTGACCCACCTTCGGTATCATCTACTGCTCCAAATCTCGAAATCGTTCCGGCATCAACCAATCGCTGCGGTACTTGTCCGGAAGCATCCCACTTACTGGTGAATCGTGAAGCTGTAACTGAAAAACGGTTATTGTCTTCTAAAACAAAAGAATATTTTCCAAATAAGTTGATTCGGTTAAAATTTTGAGGCGAATCGAATGGCCCATCGGTAAGGATATATTCAGTAGCAATGTAAGCGCTTTGTTTTTTGTTATTTCCAAAAAGATCAAACAAACCCACAGTTCTAAAAGTATTAAATTGCCCTGCTTCTACTCCAATACTGCTAAACTCGAGTTTTTCTTTTGTTCCAAAATCGACATATCCGGCTGTTGCAAAATCACCTTTCTCTGCATAATATGTTCCTTTGCCAAAATCTATTTTCTCAACCGTTTCCGGGATAACAAAATGCAAATCGGCATATCCTTGTCCGTGTGCATGCGAAACCATATTTACAGGCATTCCATCCACATTAATGGCAATATCAGTACCGTGATCGATATCAAAACCGCGTAAGAACATTTGTTCTGCTTTACCACCACCGGCATGTTGTCCTATAAATAATCCCGGTACTTTGCGCAAAATTTCCTGCGAAGAATTAACCGGAGTGGTTTCCAGATCAATTTTTGAAATTACATTAATTGCTGCTATTTTAGACTGGATAATCACTTCTTCCAGTTTAAAACTATCACTTTGCATTATGATACTAATTTCAGAATCGATAATTGTATAAATCCTTTTTTTGTATCCTAACGCACTTATATTTAAAACATCCCCAATATTAGACTCATCAATATTAAAAATCCCGGTTTCATTAGTATGCGAATGTGTATTTGATTTTGGATTAGTAATGGTAACGTTTTCAATTGGTTTTCCGTTTTCATCAATAACGATTCCTTTTTGGGTCTGGCTGAAAACTGTTAAACTGAATAATAGTGTGAAAATAAAAATATATTTTTTCATATTTAAATTTGGTTTCTTCAGGAACGATTCAGGGAATGGTAAGCTGACTTGCATTTTTTACGTTTAATCCAGTAGTTCCCACCAAAAATAGTAACTGAAAAAAGCACTAATATAAAAATTCCCCAAGGGGCATACTCATAATTATTTTGTATTAAGGTTGATATCTTATTTGGTTTTTCGGAAACCCGTTCCAAAATCCAGGCCAGGGAAGCAATTCCTGCCAATAATGCCCATACAATCCTAACCCATTTATATACCGGAGTCTGACTCAATAGAATTAACCATGGAATTACTAGAATAACTATAAATAGCTGCATAATTTCTATACCAATGTTAAAGCCCAAAATGCTCAAAACCATAACACCTGCATCTAAATTTAAAACAGAAAGTACTGTAGCAAAAGCTAACCCGTGTACAAGGCCAAAACCAGCTGCTACATAAACTTCTTTGTTTGGAAAAATAGGATAGATAGCATGTATTGCAGAAATTAAAATAGAAACAGCTATTAAAATCTCAACAGGTTTCACAGGCAGATTGATCCAGCCTGATGCGCCAATTAAAAGTGTAATGGAGTGTCCAATTGTAAAAGCTGTCACAATTTTCAACAAACGCATGATACTATATTTAGCTCCGCCAAAATTTCCCCATCTTTTGCGATTTATTACCAGAGGAGCTGGTAATAATAAGACAAGCAGAAATAATAAATGATCGGTTCCTTCACGTATATGCTCCATTCCTAAAAAAAGCATTCCTTTGAAACCTGTCCACCAATTACCTCCTTTTTCCAAGTTTACTTCTAACGGATAAATGAGTGTTGATTGGGTATCTACTCTTATAACACCAACTTTTACCGGTTCCTTGTTTGTTTTCCCTAATTCCCAATCACTGCGAATAGAAACCAAAGCACTATGTGTAACTAATTGATGCATAATTACATCATAATCAAAAATAAATTTTCGTGTACTCACTCCGGTTGGGGGAATAAGTACAAGTTGTACTGTAATTTCCTGATAGGATCCACTCTCGGTTTGTTCAGATTTTCCAACAGTCATATTGGTCACTTCAACTGTCCAGGGTTGGTCTTTGGAAGTCATTGGATGAATGTGGGCCAACAAATATTCTTTGAGCTGTGATCCAAATTTTTCAATTAAATGCTCAGGATCTTTTGTGATTTCGTGCCCGAAAGCAAGTTCTAATTCCCCAAGAGGCAATTGGAGCTCAACAGAAACCGTTTTAGGATTTACATCTAATAATACAATCGTACTTGGTGTCTGATGTGCCATCGTTTGTTGGGAAATACTACACATTACCAATACTAAAAAGAAAAACAACCTCCATCCCTGAGGATGGCGGTTGTTTAAAATTAATTTATGAATCATAATCTCAATGATTTATTATTTTACAATCCGATATAATCTCGGGTATGATCTCTAAAAACAGTATGATAATGAATTCCCGAAAGTACGACACCGCTTTGGCAGATAAATTCTATCCAAACACTTGGCCCATCAATTCTTACATAATCAGTGTTTGCTGTTAGAAAGCTACTTGCATTTCCTGAAACACCACTGCTGTTACTTGCATAAGTTACGTAAGTACTGGATAACTCATTAGTATATGTAGTCGTAAATGAAGCTGCTGATGTTGCATCTACATCATTAATCCAAGGCAACATTGCCGCTAAAACTTTAGCCTGAGCTGCTGTACTTAGTTCACTTACCTTAATACCTAATTTTGTAGATGGAAAGGTATTTGTTGTAGAACCAGGCACCATTAAACAATCAGAAAAGGTTGAAGAAATTTTCGCAGTTGCCAATTCAGCAGTTGAAAAAGAAGCTAACATATTTGCCATTGCTGTATGTTCTGATGTTAATGGACTTGTATATGTTGTGCCGCTATAAGTAAAGGAACCTGCTGGCTCAACCGCTTCGTGCATAGGCGTAATACTTGTTACAACTCCTGCATCATAGGCAATATTTTGAGCATAATGATGTCCGCCAAACTGCAACATCCATTTTCCAGTTGTACTTGGTGTGCCTAAAAATGCAATTACATAATTACCAGAAGAATAACCAGAAGCCTTTGTTCCTAAATAATCGTCTGCCGTTCTAATTGTACTAAATTCATCATACCCTTCACCTGAACTGGTGCCAGCTGCTGCTTGAATTAATGCTAGTGCAGCAGTTTGTTGAGCAGAAGTAAGGCTGCTAAATAATAACCCATTTCTGCAGGATAATGCACAAGGCAAATTAGACCATCTTTTGGCATTGGAAAGATTTAGTGTGAGCACTACTGATGCTTGCTGTGTTGTAGTTAATGTGGCCAAAAAAGCATTGGCTAAACAAACTATTTTTGTAACACCAGTTGCTGAAGAACAATCTGCAGTAGTGGCAGAATTTACCGTCAAGGTAATCGTTACGGTTTGTCCGCCAAATGTAATTACAAAACTGGCAGTCCCGGAGGATGTAGGCGTTCCTGTAATAGTGTACGTCAGGTTACCTGCACCATTGGCAAGTGTTCCTGCCGTTAAAGTAGCGGTTAATCCGGTAACTCCTGTTGAAGCAATAGCTGTTCCTGCTGAATAGGCCACACCGTTGCCGCCTGTGTAAGGAAGCGTAGCTGTTCCTGTATAAGCAACATTGATGGTAGCTGTTGAAGAAAAAACAGCAGATCCGCTTACAAGTGTCGTTACTGAGGCTGAACTAGAAGAAGAGTCTTCATCACTTTTACTGCAGGCAAATGCAATTGTCAAAAGGAAAGCAATAGCTCCTAATAAAATTAATTTTGTTTTGTTCATGGTTTATAAGTTTTAGGGTTATTGAAACTTAAAAACTTCAAAATTAAATGATTATTTCAGCGTAGTCTTTTTTTGTGGTCAATAGCACTTTTGTAGTGGTAAATGAATGAAAATCATTCCCTTTTCTTTTTATAATTTAAAATATCCGGAGGAAAAATATATTTTGTTTCACCTCATTATCAAACTAATTATACAGTTTTTTTCTGTTTTTTTTTAATTCGGATAATAGCATACACAACCACATTATCCAATTTCACCACAATTTTTCTGTAACTGTTTAATATTGCATAATTTTACGTCATTATGCAAGAGAAGCTAAAATCATATCTGTTTTTAATTATAGGAAGCTTAGTCTTTTTGTTTCTTCCTTTATTGTTTTCTCCTCGCCCTCCTGAGGAAGAAAATTATTTGTTTACAAAAGCAACTCAACGAGATTTTTTAGCCAATTTATTAATGCTCCTTTTCTTTTTCCTGAATTTTTATGTTTTGATTGAAACACTTTATATAAAGAAGAAGTATATTTTATATGGCTTTATTATTATTATTTGCTTATTGATAGTTTGTATCGTACCATCTATTATTACAGGTCATAATCCTTTTACTCCACATAATGAATTCCTTTCTGAAATTCATAGACCTGACAGGGATTTTATGCCTAAAAAACGTCCAAACGGATTCTTTTTTCTCGAAGAAATCAGACACCATATTTTTCTGTTTACAGCTGTAATTTTTTCTTCAGCATTTCTTCGGGAAAAAGTTCGGAACAAAATCATTGAAAACGAGAAATTACAAGCGGAGCTTTCCCATCTTAAAACACAAATCCACCCTCATTTTTTATTCAACACTTTAAATAGTATTTATGCATTGTCTATCAAAAAAGATGATAAAGCTGCTGATACAATTGTAAAATTATCAGAATTCATGCGGTATTTGCTTAAAGATTCCAATCAGGATGAAGTGTTTTTAGAAAAAGAAATTACCTATATTGATAATTATATTGATTTACAAAAATCGCGATTGCGAAATTCAGTCGATTTGGAATATAAAACCAACGGCGATTTTTCGAAGTACAAAATTGCGCCATTATTATTATTTCCGTTTATAGAAAATGCTTTTAAATATGGTGTAAATCCGGATGAAAATTCAGTTATAAAAATAACAATTGAAGTGTCTGAGAACCATTTAAGTATGATAGTTTCCAATCATAAAGTAAGTATTATAAATATAGAGTCTTCAAAAATTGGCCTCCAAAATACATATGACAGATTACAGCTTTATTATCCAAAAAAACATACTTTAAAAATTGAAGAAGATGAACATGTTTACATTGTAAATCTAAGAATAGAATTAACATGATAACAGCAATCGCATTAGACGATGAATTACCAGCGCTGGAAGTTTTAGAAGCTTTTTGCAATCAAAGCAAAGAAGTGAATTTAGTAAAATTCTTTACAAAAACGCAGGATGCACGGTTTTACCTGGAAAAATACCCGGTAGACCTACTTTTTTTGGATATCAATATGCCTTCTGTTTCCGGAATTGATTTTTACAAGTCAATCTCACAGGAAACAACAGTAATATTCACAACGGCCTATTCAGAATATGCTGCCGAAAGTTATGAATTGAATGCTGTGGATTATTTAATGAAACCTTTTAGTTATGATCGTTTTTTGAAAGCTATTGATAAAGTAAAGAAGCTAAACCAAATTAAAAAAGGCGATAAACAAAATTATATGCTTTTCCGTGTTGATTATGGTTTAACCAAAGTGTTGCTCTCAGATATTTTATACATCGAGGGACTGGATAATTATTTAAAAGTATATATCAAAAATCAAAAAACTTTAGTTGTAAGAATGACGATGAAATCCTTATCCGAAAAATTACCTGCAACTGATTTCTGCAGAGTACATCGTTCCTATATAATTTCGATCGCAAATATGCAATCATATCGCAATAAAATCATCTACATAAACGATAAAGAAATCCCTTTGGGAATAAGCTATGAGTCTGATTTTTTAGAAATTCTTAATAATTAAAAAGGTAAATAACTCAATTTAACTAAAATTAAGTGGTGTTAAAGAAAAATTTAAAAAACTACAACTTTATAGACCGAATACCAGATTCAGCTTTTATTATTGAACAACGCAAAAAATGCTGTTTCGTAACTTGCACTTACAGGAATTTCTTTATCGTTTATGTAAATTATTTTGTTTCTTACTTTCTCTATTTTGGATATAGGAACAATAAATGAACGATGTACCCTTATAAATTCATTAACGGGCAGTTTTTGAAGTATTACTTTTAAAGTCATTCTCGTAACCACTGTTTTTTGGTTGTGAATATGAATTTTTAGATAGTCGTCTAATCCTTCGATGAATAAAATATCCGAAAACAGAATTTTTACCAGACTATAATCGGCTCGAATAAAAAGATATTGCTGTTCTGAATTTTGGTTTTGGGTTTTCCATTGTTGAAAAGCTTTTTCGACAGCTTGCTGAAACCGGGAGAGCGAAATGGGTTTTAAAAGATAATCCGTTGCGTTCAATGTAAAGCCATCAACTGCATATTCAGAATAGGCCGTTGTGAATATTACCATTGTTCTATGTGGCAATTTTTTATAAAAATCCAATCCTGAAATGGATGGCATATCAATATCTAAAAACAACAAGTCGACAGGATATTTTCTAAGATATTTAAAAGCTTCCTCAGATTTCGTAAATGTTTTTTGCAAATCTATATACGCAATATCAGAACATAAATTTTGTAAAATCTCTAATGCCAAAGGCTCATCATCTAGTGCTATTGCTTTAATCATCCTACTTTTATGGATAAATTTACGGTATATTTGTCTACAGAGTCTTCAATTTTAAGTTGGTGTCTGTCTGGATATAATAACGCTAATCTTTCAATTGTATTTTGCAGTCCAATTCCAGTTTCAGATTTAACCGAAAATGTTTTTTTATTAGATACCAACAAAGTTAATACTTCGTCAAAAATATCAATATAAATGCAAATTACAGAAGTTTGATCGGGATTTACACCGTGCTTAAAAGCATTTTCAATGAAAGAAATTAAAATAAGCGGGGTAATTGCTTTACCATAAGAATTCCCATTTACTTTATAATCAACATTCACGGTTTTACCCAATCTTGTTTTTTGAAGTGAAACAAAATTATTAATATAATTGATTTCTTTGTTTAAATCAATTACCTGATCATTTGCATTAGTAATTACATAGCGCATTAACTCCGATAATTGTATGACTGCATCAGGAGTTTTATCGTCTTTTTTTAAAGCCAAAGCATAAATGCTATTCAACGTATTAAACAAAAAATGCGGATTGATTTGTGCCTTCAGAAAAGCCAGTTCAGATTTCATTTTGTCTTTTTCTACATTAATCAAACGCCCGGAAATAGCAAAGAACAAACTTGAAATCACACCCAACAGATATACTAAAATAGTATGTCCCAACTGAGTTGGAGGGATGCCCATTTTTCTAAAAGGACCGTTTGGCATTGGTGGCGGAGGTCTAAAATCATTACCCATAAATCCTTGCTTATTTATAAATGGTGCCGGATCGTTACCAAAGTCTAAAAAATTATGATTTGGATGATCTAAAAATTTCGAAATCCAAAGAAAGAATAAAAGAAAACAAGCAATAATTATAAAATATAAAAGCTGTTTGTTTAAAAAATAATATTTTGGAATTAAATAATAGTAGTTCAAATAAAAGAAGCAAAGTAAGCTAAAATAGATAAAGAAATAAATACGATCATGACTATTGGAATACAAATTAGGCAATGAAAAGACACTATTTGTTGACGTAAAGGCATACGGCAAAAATAAAAAAGCAAGGCACAAAAATACATGCTTCGCATAAAATGAAAATTTTGTTTTCATAAAATTAAATTTAACATCCCTTTTGATAGACAAAATGATACTGGTCAAATTTAACGCTATTACTATTCTATTTCAAATTATTGCGATAAAAACACATAAATGTTGCGACTTGCTTATACTAGCAGCTTATTAGCTCTTAAAATTTCTTTAAACGAATTAATCATGAACAGGACTATCCGTACAAGGACAGCTACTTAATGCCTGAAGGAAATCAAATCCTAAGGTTACTACGTGTGTTCCGGAATTGTAATTTCCAAAATCATTAAACATTACCTGATAAGAATATCCAAAATAAAATTTAGATTTCATAAAACCTGCCATTGGACCTAGTGATAAAGGTTTTGCAAATTGATCATTTAGCATACGATAGGAAACTCCAATCCAATAATATTCTTCATAACGATTGTAACGTCTGTATTTAAAATTGAAATCTGTAGCGGAACGTTTATCATTGGCAAAGTACTGATAAAACACAGAAGGTTCATATTCTATACGGCTGTTTTCCCCATCTCTAAATGTAAAACCACTGTATACCTGATAATTATTAAGCAATTCGGGTTCTCCAACTCTCTCAATACTATTAACATTCTTCTTCAAAACGTTATTCGCATTAAAACTCAAAAAAAAGTTTTTATTACGATACAAAGCACTAATATCAAAGTTATTATTAGCTGTATAACGATTATTAGTAACCGAAGGATCTGGAATAGGGTTTCCATTAGGATCATTTGGATTCGGATTATTAAAGTCACCTGTTTCTATTCTGAAACTATTAAAGTTGTACGAAATACCAAAAGATAAATATTGCTTAGAATAATAATCTAAGATAATATGATGAGCAAAAGACACCTTGGCACCTGTTTGCTTGGTAAAACCATTACTATCATTATAAACTGTAATACCAACTCCTGAACGATCCAGAAGTCTAAAATCAAGATAGGCCGATTGATTTTCTGGAGCGTCTTTAATTCCGACCCACTGAGTTAATCCGTTAACCCTGATTCTAACATTATCACCAATACCTGCATAAGCTGGTGAAAGCACAAAAGGGTTATCAGCCAAATATTGCGTAAACACTGGTAGGTTTAACTCTTGGCTGTAACCTGATGTTACAGCCATGAGTACTAAGGATACTATTAATTTTTTCATTCTAATAATTTTTTTAGATAACATCATAGGGGCTATTATTTTGTTATCTGTATAAAGTGAAATGTCCAACAAACTCTCTATCATCTTTCTTGTCATTTAGTTTAAGAACATACCAGTAATCACCTGTTGGTAACTCCTCGCCATTGTATTTACCATTCCATTTTTGACCGTAGCGATATTTTGCAATCTCACGACCGTATCTGTCGAAGATAGAGAACTCAAGGTTGTTATAAATATTAGTACAACCAGGACCCCATTCGTCATAAAGACCGTCACCGTTTGGAGTGAAGTAATTCGGAATACAAACATCAACATAAGTCATAGGTACTATTAATGTTGCTGTACAGCCATTTTGATCTCTAACTATCACTTCATAATCTCCAGATTTGTAGATTTTGTATGTGTTAGAAGATGTAAAATCCTCACCATTGAAACTATACATATAAGGTTGAGATCCACCTGCTGCTGTAACCGAAATTACATTCATTTCCGGTTGTCCGGCAGATAATGATAAGGTCAATGGAGCAACAGCCTTAATTACGAATTCCTCTGTTGAGACTTCACAACCATTAGTATGTCTCGCAACTACAAAGTGTTTTCCTGGGGCAACATTTGTAAAGATGTTGCTTAATTGATATGGCGACAATCCATCTAGAGAATAATCAACATCTGCAAGGTTTGTAATGCTTTGATCAACAGTAATTGTTACTGAATTAGCAGCAACATTATTCACACAGTCATAATTAATTGTTGCTTTTGGATCAAGTACAACAGCATCGTCCATAATAATTTCAATTTCGTATGTACAGTTTTTAGCATCTTTGATATAAACAGTATGCTTACCTCCTGATAATTTATCAAAAGTATATTCAACTCCTGTAGTACTGTCATAAGTACCGCCAATAAGAATATAAGGACCTTTTTTGACATCTAAACTAACGCTATATGGAGCGGTAGCACCTTTTATTTCTATATCGAAAGCGCCGTTTTTCTCTCCTACACATCCTTCTTGCTGGATACTGTTTGCAATGATTGCTCCATACAAAGGTGTTGGTTCACTAATGGTGAAATCGATAGTATGATGACATCCAGTCACATCCTGAACAATTACACTATAAGATCCAGGTTCTAAATTATTAAATATTCCATCATCAAAGAATTGATCGAAATTAGGAGAAATTGCATACATAACAGCTCCTGTTCCTCCAGATGGTGTAATAACAATTTTTCCGTCTTTACTACCATTACAAGTTACGTTTGTTACAACATTAGTACTTGTTAGTAAATCAGTTGGTTCAGTAATTGTAATAACAGCAGAGTCATCTGAACAATCTCCACTATCAACATGAACTGTATAGTTTCCTGCAGGTAAATCTGCAAAATTACCATCTGCTTTTGGTCCCTGAACCGTAGTTCCTCCACTGTTTAATAAAGTGTAAACATAGTTACCTAAAGCACCCTCAGCCTTAGCAACGATAATACCAGTTGCATCACCTTTACAGTTGATTACTGCATTTAATACATCAACTTTAATATCAAGTTTCGGAAGTTCCGGAACATTAATACCATTTGAAACAAATCCAACACAACCATTAGCATCTTTTACATAATATTTATAATCGCCAGGAGTTACATTAAATGTAGCTGGGATTGTAGATGTAAACGAACCAAGGACGATTGCAAAACTTGCATCGGCACTATAAGTATAAGGACCTGTTCCACCTGTTGCGCTCAACGTTAAGCTATCTGGTGTTAAACAAGTTGCATTACCAGATTGTACTAACAATGGCGTAACAATAGTTGGTTCTGTGATTGTTATTTCAGCAGAAGTATTACTACAAGTATATCCATCAGTAACTGTAATGCTATAAGTTCCTGCTCCTAAACCTGAAAAGCTTGGTGAGTTTTGCGGTCCTGAAGAAATTATTTCAGTAGGTGATATAATTCTATTCAAAGTATAGGAATAATTTATACCATCACCTCCAGTTACATTAGTTGCTGTGATTGTAGCACTAGTATCTCCATAACATGGTACCATAGTCATATCCGGAACAGCAGTTACAGTAATTAGTTGTGGAATTTCTAAAGTAACATTAACACTTGATTCACAATGTTTCGTGTCTCTAGTATCTCTTACACTTACAGTATAAGTTTCAGCTGTTAAGTTAGCGAATTCATTAGTTGCTGACCAGTCAGAAATAACAACATTAGCACTGTTTACCAATTTGTACTCATATCCGCCAGCCCATCCGCCAGTTGCAGTTGCTACAATTCTTCCGTCATTATTACCAGTGATACAAGTAATAGCACTATGATCTTCTGCAATTTTCAACTCTGCATCAGGCTGTCCAATTGTGAATGGAGTAGACACTGTACAGAATGGACTATTGATCAATGTTGCTGTAACAGTGTAGTCACCTGCTGTTAAACCTGTTAAAGTAAGTGGTCCGGCTGTTGCAGAAGTTCCTGAACTTGGTACAGGTCCTGCAACTGTGTAAGTAAAGGTTCCTGCTTCATCAGGATTACCAATATTATCAATTAAGGTAATACTTGCTGTTCCGCTATTTGAACCATAACAAACAACATCTGTTTTAACAGCTTTTAAGTCGAAAGTATTTGGCTCGTTTACATAATAAGGTAACTGAATACTACATTGTGTTGCCGGATTAAACGCTGTAATAATATATTGTCCAACCGGTAAACCTGTAAAGTTACCTGTTGTGTTAGAAGCGAATGTAATTGCTCCACTCACATCTGTCAACGTATATTGAACACCTGCTATCGCTGTACCTGCAGCATCAACGGCCGTAGCTGTAATACTTTCAGGATTAGTACATGTAATTGCAGTTTTTACAACATTTATCTTATCTAATTTAATGTATGGATTAATTGTTATAGGAGTTGCATAAGTACCCATACAACGATTACTATCATAAACATTTACAGTGTAACTTCCACCAGATAAATCATATTCAGTGTAAGTATTTGAAGTTCCTGTTTGAACCTGGGTACCGTTTTTAATGAATTCATAAGTATACGTTCCTGAACCTCCTGTTACCTGATCAACTGTAATCGTTGTGGAATTAGATAAGTTCGTTCCTGCATTACAAACAAATTGAGAAAAATCAACATTGTTTACTACAATAGGACCTGGCTCACCTACAGTAATTGGAAGAGTTTTTTCACATCCTCTTTCTGATCTTACTGTCACATTATAACTTCCTCCAGCTAATCCCGTGAATACAGGTGAATCTTGTGAAGTAATACCTCCATCCAGACTGTAAGTGTATTTTGGATTATCGTTTATACCATCTGCAGGAGTATCCATACTTGCTGTAATAGTACCATCGCTAACACCGTTACAAGTTACAGCTGTTTGTTCTAATTTAAATCCTGTAATTTGAGTTGCAGGTTTTAATTCGATTGGAGCAGTCATTACACAATTAGTAGTAATATCACGAACATAAATTGTATGTGTACCCGAAGTCACCCCTGTAAATGGTATAACTGCACCGTAAGCACCACTATCTATTTTATATTCATAATTTCCTGAACCTCCTGTAGTTGCCACAGCTACAACACCATCACCATCTGTACAAGAAGGAGAAGCCGTTACTGTTGGCGTAAGGATTAATGGTTGCATAATAGTAACCGGAGCAACAGCTGAAGAACAACCATTAGCATCTTTTACTGTTACATTGTATAAACCAGGAGCATTAACTGTGATAACATTGTTTGAATCAAAACTCACACCGTCTACACTGTACAACAATGCTGTACTGAATCCGGTTGCTGTTACAGTAATTTCATAAGTTCCTGTTAAGCTTGGACATTGTGTAGCTACTGCATCGACAATAGTTGGGTTTGCATCCGGACTTATAAGCTGAGCATTATTTGCATCACAATTATTACTGTCTAATACATAGATAATCCAGTTTACATCAACGCCATTATTGGTATCTACAACCAACTGATTATTAGTCACGAAACTTGTTGGAACCGGATCACCAGCTTTTGCTAAAGCATATCTGTAAGGTGCAGTTCCTCCATTTGCAGTTACTGTAATAGTTGCATTGTCTTCATTACAATTAATATTTGTTGCAATTGAAGTAGAACTTAAAGCAGCTGCCGGTTCGTTAATTGTTATACCAACTGGTTTTGTACATCCTGATATAACATCAGTAACCGTAAGAGTATAATTACCCTTTGGTAAATCAGTATAACGAATGACATCACCATTTTGAGTCATTGTTCCCAAATTAGGAGATAAAGCAAATGTATAATTACCAGCTGTAATATAGTTTGATATTGTGAAATCTACAGTACCTGTACTACCTCCATTACAATAAACGTCATTAATTAATTGAGCTGTTACCAATATTTTATCAGCTTCTTCAACAACAATTGTCTTAGTAATGCTACAACCGTTGTTATCTGTTACTTTAATAATATAAGTATCAGGTGTTAAACTTGCAAAACTATTCGTTCCGCTTGGAGCAGTTACTGCTGAAGCTGGCGAAATAATTTCATATGTATATGGTGCTGCTCCACCAGTTACTGTATTAACAGTTACTGTTGCAACATTTCCTGATGTACAATAAATAGGAGTTGCCGTAATATCCATATCTGTTGGTGGTAAATATGGATTAACTATCGCTTGTCCTGTTACACTACATCCATTAGCGTCAAGAACTACATAATTAATAGTTTGTGCAGTATTCACACTGAATGAAGGTGATATCTGGAAAGTAGTTCCTCCATCAAAACTATATGTATAGTCTGTAGTACCTCCAGTTGCTGTAATCGTTACTATTGCATCTTTAGGACTATTTGTAACATCACAACCAAATGGTGTAACTGAAGATGTAGCTGCCAATACTGAAGGCTCGGTGATGGTCACAGGAACTGCCGCTGAAGCACATCCTTTGGCATCCGTTACAACTACTGAATAAGTAGTGCCTGCAATCAATCCCGTATAGATTCCT
>CAUPQW010000016.1:0-172086 GCA_963513545.1 uncultured Flavobacterium sp. | reverse complement strand
TCAATATGTCTACGAACGTAATATTTCTTATTCTATTTGCCTTGATTTGTTTCTCAAAGCGGGTGCAAAACTAAATATTCTTTTTGTTTCTCGCAAGAAAAATTTAAAAATTTTTGAAACTTTTTTTTCGCCTCATTTTCTTAAACTTTCTTAACAATCTCTCAACGAACTTTCCGTGTTTTGCGGGGTGCAAAGGTAAAAAGCATTTTCAAATCTCACAAGCTTTTTTGAATCTTTTTTTAGAAAACTTCTTTTCTTTTAAATTCGTTTGCTTGTCAGTATTTCCATGAACGCCTTCGCTGTTGCGGGTGCAAAAGTAGCACCTTTATTCAGTTAAACAAGCATTCTCTGCATGTTTTTTTTTATTCTTTTTTACACTTTCTCTTAACTCTCTGGTAACAGCAGTTTTACAATTTGTCTTTTTTTGATAACATGTAGGATTTTTCTTTTATTAGGCGTCATTTTGATGTTTTTCAGTTTGTTCCGGTATTGGTTTTTACCAATTTTTCAGTCTTAATTGCGATTTTGACTTGATCTTTCAAGAAACAAGAAAGGGGTTTATGCCATTTATAATATCCCAAAGACGCAGGGTCGCTAAGTTTTATCGATAAATCCTTCTGAAAACATCTGACCTGGCCCCGATGGAAGGGAAATCCTTTTGTTTTGGGGTTCGGTCTGAAAAGATTGAAAGGAACAGCGGGGATTAAGCTACTTATTATCATCAATAAGTCCAAAAAATGTAAAGCCCGGAATAAACTAAGACAGATAATGATTTTAACCCTATTATATTACAATATCATTTATACTTATATATATATAAGTATAAAAAAACTCCCGATAGCCTTAACGAACTATCGGGAGTGTTTATATATTTTGATTATTTCTTAGCAGGGAATTTCCAATCGAATTCATCTTTATCATTGATGATGGCACCAATTTCAAATTTTACTACTTCATCAAATTCAGTTTGCAGAATAAACCAATTGTCTTCATTGAAATAATTTTCGAAAGTATCAAAAGTTTCCTGAGTATATTTTGTAATTCCTTTAGTTGCGAGGTCTTTTTTTACATCTGCAATTTTTCTACCTATTAACTTAAATCCAAAAACCTCGAGATCATTACTGGAAGCAACTGCATATCCTAATTTCAGGTCTTCTTCCTGATAGAAAGTTAATCTTATTTTTTGTGCATTGTAAACAAAAATTACATTATCATCTTCATCTTTGTAATTCTTATCAGGTTTTCCTAAAGCTGCTGTTACATCATTTTGCTTCATTCCGAAAAGCAATTTATCAATTCCCGATTTTAAATTTATTTTCATATGTAGCTATTAATTTTTAAAGTGCAAATTTCGTGAAGTTTTTATAAACTCTACAGTTTTTGCCTTAGTTTTTCTTTTACATCATCGAACCATTCGTTCCTAAGAATACTTAGAACGATAGAATCTCGGCGAATTCCATTTTCTAGTGTTGGCATATGGCTTCGTAAAACGCCTTCGACTTTACAGCCAATACTTTTCATTGCGGCAATACTTCGTTCGTTATTATTATCAGCGCGGAATTCTACGCGTTCCAATCCGAGAGTTTCAAATGCAAATTGAAGCAGTAAAAATTTACAATGTTTATTAAGTCCTGTTCCTCTAAATGCAGAACCGTACCAGGTATATCCTAATTGAAGAGTTTTGAAATCCAGATTCATATCGTAAAAACGGGTTGAGCCTGCATATTTTTGAGATTTTTTATCAAAAACTATAAAAGGAAATTCTTTCTTATCATCTCTTGCTTTTACAGCAGACTGAATGTAATTGATTAGATTTTCTTTTCCGTCGGCACCTACTAATGAATATTTCCATGTTTCGGGTTCGTTGAGAGATATTTCTAATAAATTTTCAACGTCTGATTCCTGCAAGGAACGCAATAAAACAAAATCATCTTCTAAAACGATATTATCTGTAAAATTGAAGTCTGATGTCATGCTTTTATTTTTTAAAAAATCTTATATATAGTAGCTTTTCCACAAAGGCAACGAAATAATCGCAGAGATTCACAAAGATATATTCGAAAAGAATTTTAAATTATTGAAGCAAAAATTACTCACTCATTTCATCGTAGCGTTCCGGAACTTGTGGATCATATAAAGGACATTTGAATTCTTCCAGCACATCGACCAGTTTGTTCATTGTTTTACCTTCGGTTCCGTAGCAATCTATTTTGATGCTTTGTGGTGTAGTGATAATTTGAAAAGCACCTTTTCCTGTATTATTTTGCCAGCTGTTTTCATCCACTTTTTCCCATGAAGAGAAAACAGAATTAATTCGGTTTAAGATTACTTCTACAGGAAGTTTTTCGAGGCCTTCGACTTCTTCTTTTTCAAGTAAGGCTTCGTAAACTTCATGGTGATTTAAGTAAACTTCTTCTAAATATCTCCAAAAAAGCAGTTCATACATAACGAGATGTTTTTTAGCCCCGATAGTAGTGAAAATCCTTTTGCTTTTTTCTTTAAAAAGCAAAAGATTGTAACGGATAGCGGGATTAGCTCCTGAAAAAGCTAATAGTTATATATTTTAATATTCGAAAGTTCCGTATTCGCTGGTGATGGTCAGTTTTTTAGCATCAGCAGCTTCTACTCTTCCTACGATTTGTGCGTCAACATTGAATGATTTTGAAATCGCAATAATATCCTGAGCAATATTTTCCGGTACATAAATTTCCATACGGTGACCGCAGTTGAAAACCTGATACATTTCTTTCCAATCTGTTTTTGATTGTTCCTGAATCAGTTTGAACAATGGTGGAACCTGAAATAAATTGTCTTTTATAATATGTAAATTTTGAACGAAATGTAAAATTTTAGTCTGCGCTCCTCCACTGCAATGCACCATTCCATGAATATCGGCTGGCGTGTAAGTGTCTAAAATTTTCTTGATGATTGGCGCATACGTTCTGGTTGGAGAAAGTACCAACTGACCTGCATTTATTGGGCTGTTTTCTACTTCGTCAGTCAAATTAACCTGACCTGAATAAATCAATTCTTCAGGAACGGCTGCATCAAAACTTTCAGGATATTTTTTAGCTAAATATTTTCCGAAAACATCGTGACGTGCAGATGTTAATCCGTTGCTTCCCATTCCACCGTTATAGCTTTTTTCGTAAGTTGCCTGACCAAAAGAAGCCAAACCAACGATTACGTCTCCAGCCTGAATTTTTGCATTGTCTACGACATTGGAGCGTTTCATACGGGCTGTAACCGTTGAATCTACAATAATAGTACGAACCACATCCCCAACATCAGCAGTTTCTCCTCCTGTTGAGTGAATGGTTACGTCAAAAGATTTTAATTCGTTGATTAATTCTTCTGTTCCGTTGATGATTGCTGAGATTACTTCGGCAGGAATTAAATTTTTATTTCTTCCGATAGTGGATGAAAGCAGAATATTATCGGTTGCTCCAACACATAACAAATCATCAATATTCATGATCAAAGCATCCTGCGCGATTCCTTTCCAGACTGAAATATCTCCGGTTTCTTTCCAATACATATAAGCCAAAGACGATTTTGTACCGGCTCCGTCAGCATGCATAATCAGGCAGTATTCTTCGTCCTGCGTTAAATAATCAGGAACGATTTTACAGAAAGCCTGTGGAAATAAACCTTTATCAATATTTTTTATGGCGTTGTGTACGTCTTCTTTTGATGCCGAAACACCTCTTTGCGCGTACCTTTTGCTAGAATCTGAACTCATGAAACTTAGTTTGTGTTGAATGTGGTGCAAAGATAATCCCTTTTTTTAATTCTGTGTGTAATTCGAATATTGATTCACAAAAAACTTATAACATATTACAGTATTACCATTCAATTTCTTTTAATCCTTTTGCTTTCAGGAAAGTATTTGTCTGGCTAAAATGTTTGTTTCCAAACCAAAATCCTCTGTTGGCACTTAAAGGCGAAGGATGTCCTGATTTTAGAATATGATGCTTTGAAGCATCAATCAAAGCTGCTTTTTTTTGAGCAAAACCTCCCCAAAGCAGGAAAACGACATTTTCTTTTTCAGCAGAAATTTGTTTGATAACGGCATCAGTAAATTTTTCCCAACCCTTTCCCTGGTGGCTGCCGGCTTCAGATTGTCTGACTGTCAGAGTTGCATTTAAAAGAAAAACACCCTGATCTGCCCAACGCTCTAAATTTCCGGTTTTAGGAAGCGTTTTACCTAAATCGGTTTCAATTTCTTTGAAAATATTATATAAGGAAGGCGGAAACGGAATTCCGTCATTGACAGAAAAACACAATCCATTTGCCTGATTTGGGCCGTGATAAGGATCTTGCCCGATAATAACCACCTTTACCTGATCGAAATGGCAATGATCAAAAGCTGAAAAAATCTGGCTGCCTTTTGGATAACAAACTTTTGTAGTATATTCAGATTTTACGAAAGAAATCAATTCGGTAAAATATGGCTTTTCGAATTCTTCATTCAAAACCGGCTTCCATGAATCATGCATTTTTACGTCCATACTTTTTTTATGCGAATTTCAGGATTTTTTTATTGAAATCATATTTCAATCAATAAAATATAGGTCTAAACTTTACAGTAATCAGTGCTAGTATTTTTTTGTACTTTTGCCTCTACTTTCTTAAAGAAAATAAATGATTAGTATTACCGAAAAAACATTACAAGACTTACAATTTCCAACAGTACTCGAAACCATCTCAGCAGGCTGCAACACAGATATAGGAAAAGAAAAAGCTTTAGAAATAACACCATTTAGAGACAAAGAAACGTTGATGCAGGCTCTGATGCAGACCTCAGAATACGTTTCATCTTTTGAAAATAATAACGCCATTCCGAATCACGGATTTGACGCGATTACACATGAAATTAAGTTTTTAGCCATTGAAGACAGCTTTCTTGAAGTGGGAAGTTTCAGAAAAATTGCTAATCTGTCAGCAACAACAAATGTCTTATTGAATTTCTTACGAAAGTTTGATGATTATTATCCAAACCTAAATGCAAGGGCGTCACGTGTAGAACTGACCAAAGATATCATCACTTCGATTGACGCAATTGTAGACAAATATGGAGAAATTAAAGACAATGCTTCTCCTGCTTTATTAAGTATTCGCCAAAATATGAATTTGGTTCGCGGCAAAGTAAACCAAAGTTTTGGTGTTGCATTGACACAATATAATGGTTTAGGATATCTGGATGATATTAAAGAAAGCTTTGTGCAAAATCGTCGAGTTTTGGCGGTTTTAGCCATGTATCGCCGTAAAGTTAAAGGTTCTATTTTAGGAAGTTCCAAAACCGGAAGCATTGCTTATATCGAACCTGAGGCAACATTGAAATATTCGAGAGAATTAGCCAATTTAGAATACGAAGAGAAAGAAGAAATTACGAGAATTTTAAAGAATTTATCGAATGTAATTCGGCCATATCTTCCTTTATTAATTGAATATCAGGATTTTTTAAGTGATATTGATGTCGTTGCCGGAAAAGCAAAATATGCTAACAGAATTAACGGAATCCTGCCAACAATTACAGAAGAAAGAAGATTATTCTTTAGAGAAGCTTATCATCCTATTTTGTATCTGAACAATAAGCAAAAACAAGAAGTTACACATCCACAGACCATTGAATTAAAACAAGATAACCGAATAATTGTAATTTCCGGACCAAACGCGGGAGGAAAAACCATTTCGCTTAAAACTGTTGGTTTATTGCAATTGATGCTGCAATCCGGGATGTTGATTCCGGTTCATGAGCGAAGTGAAACATTTTTGTTTGATCGAATTTTAACGGATATTGGAGACAATCAGTCTATTGAAAACCATTTGAGTACTTACAGCTACCGGTTAAAAAACATGAATTATTTCTTGAAGAAATGTAATCATAAAACCATGTTTTTAATTGATGAGTTTGGTACAGGTTCTGATCCTGAACTGGGTGGCGCTCTGGCAGAAATTTTCCTTGAAGAATTTTATCACCGTGAAGCGTTCGGAATTATCACTACGCATTACTCCAATTTAAAGATTTTGGCTAACGAATTACCATATGCAACGAACGCGAATATGATGTTTGATGAAAAATCACTTGAACCGATGTACAAACTGGCTTTGGGTCAGGCCGGAAGTTCGTTTACTTTTGAAGTTGCGCTGAAAAATGGTATTCCGTTTGGACTGATAAATCGTGCCAAAAAGAAAATTGAAGTTGGAAAAGTCCGTTTTGACAAAACTATTGCTACGCTTCAAAAAGAAAGATCGAAACTGGAAAAAACTTCTATAAATTTAAAAGAAGAAGAAACCAGAGCGCGTGAAGAAAGCAAAAAGATGGAAAACATCAATGTAAAAATCAAACAAAAACTGGAAAGCTATCAGGAATTGTATGACAGTAACCAGAAGACAATTTACATTGGTCAGAAAATTGAAGATATTTCAGAGAAATATTTCAACAATAAAAACAAAAAAGAGCTTATTGGAGAATTTTTGAAAATCATAGAAATTGAAAATTCTAAACGTAAAAAAGCCACTCCAAGAGAAGCCAAAGCCATAATCGAAAAGAAAAAAGAAGTTGTTGCTGAAGTTGCTGTACAGGTTGAAGAAATTCGAAAAGAGAAAAAAGAGAAGAAACTGAAACCAGTTGTAGAAAAACCAAAACCAATTTTAAAAGTTGGAGATCGGGTTAGAATGCTTGACGGAAGATCTGTTGGAAGTATTGATGCTATTGAAAAAAATAAAGCTACCGTAAATTACGGAATTTTTACTTCGAAAGTAAGTCTGGATGAATTGGAATTGGTTGAAGCGATGAAGAAGTAAATCTGCTTTTTTACAGTTATCAGAGTCATTGCGAGGAACGAAGCAATCTCACTAACATGAGCAAGTCCTTCAAATAGGAATGTGATTGCTTCGTTCCTCGCAATGACAAAAAACTTAAAAATTTTAAAGATGAAACCAGGATTTGTTTACATTATCGCCAATAAATATCAAACTGTTGTTTACACTGGTGTAACTTCAAATCTTCCTGAAAGAATTTTAGAACACAAAAGCAAAAAATATCCAAAGTCATTTTCTGCTCGTTATAATGTAAACATTTTAGTTTATTATGAGCAATTTCAGTGGATTGAAGATGCCATTGCAAGAGAAAAACAAATCAAAGCAGGTTCAAGAGAAGCAAAAAATGATTTAATTCGTTCAATGAATCCAATCTGGAAAGATTTATTTGAAGAAATAGAAAATATAATGATTGAATAATACAAATTAAAATGGAAGTAGATAGTGAGATTGCTTCGTTCCTCGCAATGACTGCCGAGAACAAAAAAATAATCCTCTTCGATGGTGTTTGCAATTTATGCAATGGCGCTGTTCAGTTTATTATTAAACATGATACAAAGGACGTATTCCGATTTGTGGCTTTACAATCGGAATTAGGAAAAGAAATTTGTAATTATATAGGTATCGATCAGACTAAGATTGACAGTATCATTTTGTATAATCCCGGTGTTGCTTATTATTATAAATCGTCGGCAGTTTTGGAAATTGGTGGCGAATTAGGCGGGGTTTACAGTTTGATATCCGTTTTTAAAATTCTTCCGGAGAAACTTCGAAATTATATTTACGATTATATTGCCAAGAACAGGTATAAATGGTATGGTAAAAAAGAAAGCTGTATGATTCCTACTCCAGAATTGAAAGCTAAGTTTTTATAAAATTCCAATTTCACAAACTTGTCATTTTGAGGAATAAGAAATAAAAAATCCCAAATTCAAAACAATTCGAATTTGGGATTTTTTTATTGAAAATTTAGATTTTTATTATCTAATCAATTTTCTATATTTCAAACGTTTTGGAGTTAAATCACCGCCAAGACGTTTCTTTTTGTTTTCTTCGTAATCAGAGAAACTTCCTTCGAAGAAATAGACTTCAGAATCACCTTCAAAAGCCAGGATATGCGTACAGATTCTATCTAAGAACCATCTGTCGTGAGAAATAATTACGGCACAACCTGCAAAATTCTCTAAACCTTCTTCAAGTGCACGAAGGGTGTTTACGTCAAGGTCGTTCGTTGGCTCATCCAGTAAAAGTACGTTTCCTTCTTCTTTTAAAGTCATTGCTAAGTGCAAACGGTTACGTTCTCCACCAGAAAGCATTGAAACTTTTTTGTTTTGCTCGCCTCCTCCAAAGTTGAAACGAGATAAATATGCTCTGGAATTTACCTGTTTTCCTCCCATCATAATCAATTCCTGACCATCTGCGAAGTTTTCCCAGATAGATTTATTCGGATCAATATTAGAGTGGGACTGATCTACATAAGCTATTTTCACCGTTTCTCCAACAGAAAATTCTCCACTGTCAGTAGCCTGTTCACCCATGATCATTTTGAAAATGGTAGATTTACCAGCACCGTTTGGCCCGATAATTCCAACAATTCCGGCTTGTGGCAAAGTAAAGTTCAGGTTATCGTATAATAATTTTTCACCAAAAGCTTTTGCTACATTTTTAGCTTCAATAACATTTGTTCCTAAACGTGGACCATTTGGGATATAGATTTCCAGATTTTCATCCAGTTGTTTTTGATCTTCATTCAATAATTTATCGTAATTCTGTAAACGTGCTTTTTGTTTTGTCTGACGACCTTTTGCTCCCTGACGAACCCAGTCAAGCTCACGCTCCAACGTTTTTCTTCGTTTAGAAGCTACTTTTTCTTCCTGAGCCATACGGTTTGATTTTTGATCTAACCAAGAAGAATAGTTTCCTTTCCATGGAATACCTTCTCCTCTATCCAATTCAAGAATCCAACCCGCAACATTATCCAGGAAATAACGGTCGTGCGTTACAGCAATTACAGTTCCGGCATATTGTGCTAAATGCTGCTCTAACCATAAAACTGATTCAGCATCAAGGTGGTTGGTTGGCTCATCCAGAAGCAAAACATCTGGTTGTTGCAATAACAAACGACATAAAGCTACACGACGACGCTCTCCTCCAGAAAGGTTTTTGATTGGCGTATCACCTTCCGGCGTACGCAAAGCATCCATTGCAATTTCTAATTTGGTATCAATTTCCCATGCACCAAGAGCATCAATTTTGTCCTGTAAAGCCGCCTGACGATCCATCAGTTTGTCCATTTTATCTGGATCTGAATAATTTTCTTCAAGACCAAACAAATCATTGATGTCATTATATTCTTTAAGAACAGCCATTGTTTCGGCGGCTCCTTCCTGAACAATTTCTAATACAGTTTTAGAATCATCCAAAATTGGCTCCTGCTCTAAATACCCAACAGTGTAACCTGGTTGAAAAACCACATCTCCCTGGTAGTTTTTATCAACTCCTGCAATAATTTTTAAAAGAGAAGATTTTCCAGAACCGTTAAGACCTAAAATACCAATTTTAGCTCCATAAAAGAAACTTAAATAAATATTTTTAAGAACCGGTTTGTCTGCTCCCTGATAGGTTTTACTCAATTTCTGCATTGAGAAAATTACTTTCTTATCGTCTGACATTCTATTTATTTTTTATTTTAATTAATTATTTTTTATTGATTTAATATCGCAATTGATTTTTGGAATTGATATTGAATTTTGTTAAACCCTACCTTTTAAAGCATTAAAAACCCAGGCATTCGCTAAAAAACCAACTCCTGTTGCTGCAAAACCCCAGCCTGATACTTCACTATATCTAAAAGCACCAAGACCTATAAGTAACAATCCCATGATTACCATTATAAAAGTAGCCCATCCTAAAACGGTATTTTTATTCATTCCCATAATTGTGTAATAATTTAAAGTGGTATTTTTTTAGAAGTGCAAATATCGTGAATTTTAATTGCTTAATTAAATATTTTGTAAAGCATTTCTTTTAGCAAATCTGATTGAGGTAAAGCATTGGCTCCAACACCTTTACTTTTTACATCAACATCTCTTAATGCCCCAACAATCTGACTGACTTTTCGCATTGGATAATTTTTGATAGCCAGATCATATTCTTTTAAAAAATAAGGATTTACGCCAATTGCTGCTGCTACGTTTTTTGGATTTTTGTCTTTAAGCCCATGGTATTTTAAAAGCTGAACAAAAAATCCAAAAACCAATCCGGTTGTCATTACTAAAGGATATTCTTTTGGATTGTGAGCGAAATTTTCGGCAATTTTATACGCTTTTAACTGATTACGTTCACCAATCGCTTTTCGAAGTTCAAAAACATTATAATCTTTACTGAAACCAATATTTTCTTCGATATGTTGTGGTGTAATTACCGTTCCTTGTGGTAAAATAATCTGTAATTTCTCCAACTCATTGTTAATTTTACTCAAATCTGTCCCTAAAAACTCTACCAACATCGCATTTGCTTTAGGGTCAATAGTATATTTTTTTCCAGCCAGAACACGTTTAATCCAGTCTCCTACCTGATTTTCGTATAATTTTTTACTTTCATAAACGATTCCGTTTTGTGCTAATAATTTAGTCACTTTTTTACGTTTATCAAGTGTTTTGTATTTATAACAAAAAACCAAAACCGTTGTTTCCATTGGATTATTGACATAGGATTCAATTTTATCAATAGTTCTTGATAAATCCTGTGCTTCTTTTACAATTACCACCTGACGGTCTGCCATCATCGGATAGCGCTTTGCTGTTGAAACGATATCTTCTACAGAAACATCTCTTCCGTATAAAACCGTTTGATTGAATCCTTTTTCTTCTTCCGAAAGGACATTCTGCTCAATATATTCTGATAATTTATCGATATAATAAGGTTCCTCACCCATTAAAAAATAAATTGGCTTTATATTTCCTGCTTTTATATCGTTAACAATTTTTACAACTTCCTCCATTCAAATTTGTTTGCTTTGCCCGTTCGGCTTTCAGCCTCGGGTCAAGTTTCTGTTTTAAGATTCGTTTCAATAACTTGAAACTTTAAGCCTGAAACCTGAAACTATTTTATATTTTTGCTTTATGCAGCGATTAAATTTTCCAATCTATAATTTTCGATTCAAAAATAACGAAAATAAAGTGTCTATTTTTGATGAAATCAGAAAAAAATTTATAATTCTTACCCCGGAAGAATGGGTTCGTCAGCATGTTGTTCATTATTTAATGAATGAAAAAAAATATCCAAAATCACTCATAAACGTCGAGAAGGTTTTAACTATCAACGGATTAAAAAAAAGGTACGATGTCGTGGTTTTTAATTCGGATGGTACTATACATATATTGGTAGAATGCAAAGCACCCGAAGTAAAGATATCTCAGGCAACTTTTGATCAGATTGCCCGTTATAATATGACAATGCAGGCACGGTTTTTGAAAGTCACAAACGGTCTGAATCATTATTACTGTCAGATGGATTTTGAAAACGAAAAATATGAGTTTTTAAAGTCGCTTCCGGATTACAAAGAGATTTATTAAAATTATAAAAAGATTACTTTTGGATAAAATTGCAGTTGTTATTTTAAATTGGAATGGAATAAAATTATTAGAACAATTTTTGCCATCAGTAATTCAGTTTTCTCCAGATGCTGTTATATATGTAGCAGATAATGCTTCAACAGATGATTCTGTAAATTTCATCCAACAGTATTTTCCAACGGTAAAAATCATTAAAAATACTGGCAACCATGGTTTTGCCAAAGGCTACAATGATGCTTTAAAAGAAGTTGATGCTGAAATTTATGCCTTAGTTAATTCAGATATTGAAGTAACAGAAAATTGGTTAAAACCTATTGTTGAAACCTTTGATTTAGAAAAAAATACAGCTATTATCCAACCTAAGATTCTTGATTTTAAAAATAAGGAATATTTTGAGTATGCCGGAGCAGCAGGAGGATTCATTGATAAATATGGTTATCCATTTTGTAGGGGACGAATTTTTGATACGTTAGAAAAAGACAGTGGTCAATATGATGACAACTGCGAAATATTCTGGGCATCGGGAGCTTGTTTCTTTATCAGAAAAGAAATTTATGATGAATTAGAGGGATTTGATGAATCTTTTTTTGCACATCAGGAAGAAATTGATTTATGCTGGCGTGCTTTAAACGAAGGACATACTATTAAATATAATTCACAGTCCGTTGTTTACCATGTTGGAGGTGCAACTCTGCAACAAGGAAATCCAAAAAAGACTTATTTGAATTTTAGAAATTCATTACTGATGATGGTTAAGAATCTTCCAAAAAAAGGATTATTTTTTATAATTTTCTTCAGAATGGTGCTGGATGGAATTGCAGGAGTAAGATTTTTAACACAAGGAAAACTTAAACTAACACTTGCTATTTTACATGCACATTTTTCATTTTACTGTCTTTCATTAATTTATCTAAAAAAGAGAAAAGATTTTCAAATGCAAAAATACTACACTATAAAAAGTATCGTTTTCATCTATTATATAAAGAAATTGTTTTTTTTTAAAGAAATCTTTAACATTAATCAAAATATTAAAAACTAAATTTGTAATTAACGTCTAATTAAATTTAACATCTATGAGAAAAATAGTAATCGCACTATCGGTATTAATGGCTTTAACATCGTGTGTTTCAAAAAAGAAATATGCTGAATTGGAAGCTAAAAACAAAGAGACTCAGGATTTATTAAATTCTTGTACTGTAAAATTGAATGCATGTCTGGAAGAAAAAGCAGGATTGGCTGCTACTGCTGCCAGTTATAAAGAACACAATCAAGATTTAATAAACAGCTCAAAAGATTTGACAGTTTTAACTACTAAAGGTGCAGAAAATCTTGAAAAATCATTGGAGAGTTTAAAAGAAAAAGATTTAAAAATATCCAGACTACAAGATGCTCTTACTAAAAAAGACAGTGTAACATTAGCATTAGTTACAAGTTTAAAAGGTGCTGTTGGAATCAATGACCCGGATATCGAAATCAATGTTGAAAAAGGAGTTGTATTTATCTCAATTGCTGACAAATTATTATTTAAAAGTGGTAGTTATGAAGTAACTGATGCAGCGAAAGGTGTTTTAGCTAAAGTAGCAAAAGTAGTAAACGACAAGCCCGATTTTGAATGCATGGTTGAAGGACATACTGATAATGTACCTTACAAAAGCAATGGGATTTTGCTTGACAATTGGGACTTAAGTGTTAAACGCTCTACTTCTATTGTACGAGTTTTAACTAACGATTTAGGAGTAAATCCTGCAAAATTAATTGCAGCGGGTAGAAGTTCTTATGTTCCTTTAGTTGCAAATGATACTGCTGAAAATAAAGGAAAAAACAGAAGAACCCGTATTGTTGTTATGCCTAAAATTGATCAGTTTTATGATATGATTGAAAAAGAAATGAAAAAACAGGCAAAATAATTAGTACATTCTTGAAATACAGAAAAAGCAGGTCAAATGACCTGCTTTTTTAGTATCCGCAAGGATAAACTTTTTTAATTAACTAACTAAATTTAACTAATTATAAAGTTAGTAATATTTTTTCTACGAATGGCTGTTTTAAGTTTTTTTTTACAAAACATCAATATTGCCCTTTCCTTCCCGAATAATAATCGGCTCATGTTCTGAAAGGTCTATAATTGTTGAACCTACGTTATCCCCATAACCACCATCTATGACAAGATCTACCAGATTTTGCCATTTCTCAAAAATCAATTCCGGATCAGTGGTATATTCAATTACATCATCTTCATCACGAATGGAAGTTGATACTACAGGATTGCCCAATTGCCGAACAATTTCTAAAATAATATTATTATCTGGAACCCTTATTCCTACAGTTGTTTTCTTTTTAAACTCTTTTGGAAGATTATTACTTCCGGGTAAAATAAAAGTATAAGGCCCCGGCAACGCTCTTTTTAATATTTTAAAAGTAGCGGTATCTATCTGACGAACATAATCTGATAAGTTACTTAAATCATGGCAGATAAAAGAGAAATTTGCCTTTTCTAATTTTACACCTTTAATTTTTGCAATTTTTTCTAAAGCACGGGAATTAGTTATATCACAACCTAGTCCGTAAACAGTATCAGTTGGGTAAATAACTAAACCACCATTCTGAAGCACTTTGATCACCTTTGCAATAGCAGCTTCACTGGGTTTGTCGGGATATATTTTTATGAATTCAGCCATTTTGTTTTTCTTTAAAGTTTATTTTGTTTCAAATTTCAAGTTACTTTACGACAATTTGAAAATCAAAACGTTTATTATCCTACAACATCTAACTTAGCAAATCTCAGCAAAAGTTTTTTAATTCCACCTACTTCAAATTTAATTTCTGCTTTTTTATCAGCTCCAACTCCTTCGAGATTAACCACTTCTCCTTTACCGAAACGTTCATGCATTACAATATTGCCTACGGTTAGTTTATTATCAAATAAATTAGCTGCAGCATTTGGATTTGTTCCTGAAACAGGCTTTAGTTTTCGAATATTTAAATCGGGGGTTGATTCATTAGACGTAATAGGTTTTGGAGGTGTTCCTCCTACAGGTTTTGCTAATCTCAGTTTCGATTTATCGACATCACCAAATATATCACTGTCAATCGTGGGTTTATAACGATAATTGCTTTCTGAAGGCGTTAAATATTCTAAATACTGACCGTCTATCTCTTCAATAAAACGTGATGGCTCACTATCTGTCAGTTTTCCCCAACGATAACGTGATTGCGCATAAGTTAAATATGCCTGATGTTCAGCACGGGTTAAAGCTACATAAAATAAACGACGTTCTTCTTCCAATTCACTTCGTGTACTCATACTCATTGCACTCGGAAACAAATCTTCTTCCATTCCCACGACAAAAACATGTGGAAATTCTAAACCTTTTGCTAAGTGAATCGTCATTAAGGCTACACGGTCTTCATCAGATGTATCTTTATCTAAGTCTGTAGCCAATGCTACATCTTCCATGAATTCAGACAAAGCTCCTCTTGCTCCGTCTATTTCTTTTTGCCCTTCTGTAAAATCTTTAATACCGTTTAAAAGTTCTTCAATATTCTGGATTTTAGCCATCCCTTCCGGAGTAGCATCTTTTTTAAGTTCTTGTACCAAACCCGTTTTCTTGGCAACATGGTCAGTAATATAGAAAGCATCCTGATTCTCATTAATAATCTGAAAACTCTGAATCATAGTAACAAAATCCTTCAGTTTGTTCTTTGTTCCGGCATTCAGTTTTAAATCGATTTTATCAATATTCACCATTACTTCCCAAATTGAGCGTTTGTAATGATTGGCTGCAATAGTCAATTTTTCAACAGTTGTATCTCCAATTCCACGGGCCGGATAATTAATGACACGAATCAGTGCTTCTTCATCTTTTGGATTAATTACCAAACGTAAATAACACAAAACATCTTTGATTTCCTTACGCTGATAAAATGAAAGTCCGCCATAAATTCGATACGGAATATCTCTTTTTCTCAATGCATCCTCCATTGCACGGGATTGGGCATTTGTACGGTATAAAATAGCAAAAGCACCATTGTGCAGTTGATTTTGCATTTTTTGTTCGAAAATAGTGCTGGCTACAAAACGGCCTTCTTCGGCGTCAGTCAGACTTCGATGCACTTTAATTTTGTGCCCATAATCATTGGCTGTCCAAACTACCTTATCCAGTTTGGTTTTATTATGTTCCATTACCGTATTTGCCGCTTCAACAATATTTCGGGTAGAACGATAATTTTGCTCTAAACGAAACATCTTCACCCCTTCATAATCTTTTTGGAAATTCAGAATGTTGTTGATGTTGGCTCCACGAAAGGCATAAATACTTTGTGCATCATCACCAACTACACAAATATTCTGAAACCTGTCTGACAAAGCTCTTACGATCAGATACTGCGAATGATTCGTATCCTGGTACTCATCAACCAGAATATAACGAAAGCGATTCTGATATTTAGCTAAAACCTCCGGAAAACGAGTTAATAATTCGTTGGTTTTCAATAATAAATCATCAAAATCCATTGCTCCGGCTTTGAAACATCGTTCAACATATTGCTGATAAATTTCGCCTAAACGTGGCTTTTTTGCCATCGCATCGGCTTCCATCAATTCAGGATTATTAAAATAGGCTTTTACAGTAATCAAACTGTTTTTATAGGTCGATATCCTTCCCAAAACTTGTTTGGGTTTATAAATATCTCGATCCAGCTGCATTTCTTTTATAATGGAAGAAATCAGTCGTTGTGAATCCTGAGAATCATAAATAGTGAAATTGGAAGGATACCCTAAATGCTCAGATTCTGAACGGAGAATACGTGCAAATACAGAGTGAAAAGTTCCCATCCATAAATTCTTTGCTTCACTTGCCCCAACAATTGCTGAAATCCTGTGTTTCATTTCACGGGCAGCTTTATTGGTAAATGTCAGTGAAAGTATATTGAATGCATCAATCCCCTGATACATCAAATAGGCAATCCTGATTGTCAAAACACGGGTTTTTCCCGAACCGGCACCAGCAATAATAATCATTGGCCCGTCTTTTTGTAAAACGGGTTCTCTTTGTGCTTCGTTGAGCTGGTCAATATAATTTTGCATGAAATTTTTCTCCTTTTATGCAAAAATAAGAATTTAAGCGTTAGAAATTGTATATATCCAAAACCAATTATTATGCAAGTTGAATCAAATACATGCTGTTTTTTTTTAACTATATAAAATTAAAAAAAGATTGGATATCCATTTATTAATTCAAAAAACAGCCACTTCTTAATTATTATGAAGTGGCTATTGATCAAGGTTATGTGTTTATTATTTCACAATCACTTTAATTGATTTTTGAATATCAGCTGCTTGTACAGTTAATATGTATAAACCGGCAGCAATTGAATTTTCATTAACCGCAATTACATTTTGTCCATTCGCTAATATTTGTTTTTTTGAAACAAGTATTTGCCCATTCACATTAGACAATGTAATATTTACTTCTTTAGCTTCTGTTGCAGTAACGATTAAGTTGATAATGTTTTCAGCAGGATTTGGTGAAACAACTGCTTCAGAAACAGACACAGTTTCTGCAATAGCATTATTAGATGATGCCATTTTAGCTGAACTGCTACAGCTAGCTGCTGTTGGAGAATTTCCTGTTATTTCTAACCAGTCAATGTTGGCAAATTCTGAACTTACGGTTGTTTCTAATCTTATTCTGTTTATTCCGCTTACCAGTGTGACTGTTGCATCTGCAGTAGTAGACCAGGTACTCCAATTTGTAGTTTTAGGAAATCCTAAACTGGCGATAGCAGTAGCACCGTTTAAAACTACTTTGGCTACCGTAGCTGAAGAACTGCTGCCATTAGCATATCTAAATTTAATTGTATAAGTTCCTGCTGAAGGTACGTTAACTGAATAATCTATTCCTTTTGCAGCTGAATTCGACAGATTAATATAAAAACCTCCATCAGCCCCTGTATAGCTGCTTTGACGAGACCCATCAGCCCCACAATACCCATTTGTTGTGGTGGTATTGTCATCAATTCTTAAGGTAGTATTACCCGTAGTTACCGGACTAAAAGTTGCAGTGATTGTTGTATTTGCAGCCATCGTTACCGTGGTTGAAGCTGTCGTTGCTCCATTACTCCAACTTACAAACGTATAACCGGAAGCGGGTGTTGCAGTAAGGGTTACTACAGTTCCGCTTGTATAACTGGCTGCATTTGGGCTACGGCTGATACTGCCTCCAGCAGCCGGGCTAGCCGTAGTAGTCAACGTATAAGAAGTTGTTGTTGCTGTAAAATTTGCAGTAATCGTGGTATTGGCATTCATCGTTACTGTTGTTGTAGCAGTTGTTGCTCCATTACTCCAGCTTGTAAATGTGTACCCGGATGCAGGAGTTGCAGTAAGGGTTACTACGGTCCCGCTGGTATAACTGGCTGCATTTGGACTACGGCTGATACTGCCTCCAGCAGCTGGACTGGCTGTTGTAGTTAAAGTATAAGAAGTTGTTGTTGCTGTAAAATTTGCAGTAATCGTGGTATTAGTATTCATCGTTACTGTTGTTGTAGCAGTTGTTGCTCCATTACTCCAGCTCGTAAATGTGTACCCTGATGCAGGAGTTGCTGTAAGTGTTACAGCAGTTCCGGCGGCATAAGAGGTAGCATTAGGACTGCGCGCAATACTTCCTCCTGCTGTTGGATTTGCAGTAGTTGTAAGCGTATAGTTTGTAACCGTGGTTCCTCCTGATTCTCTTGCCCCAAGATCCGGAGCTGTACCATTAAAAGTAATTCCGGTAGCAGAAACACCCGCATTTATTAAATCGCTGGAGGCACTTAATGTTAAAAAATTACCTAAATTAGGGCTTCCGTCCGCATTTTTAGTAACTGTTGGTGCAGTTAAAGTAACAAAATCTGCGCTGCTTACAACCAGTGATCCTCCATTTGTACTAACGTTGTTTATCCACCACACATTAGAATTGCTTACATCGGTTCCTGTTTTTTTATCACTGCTGCCTGAGTTAAACGACAGGTTATTTCTGAACTGATGGGTTCCGCCTGTTCGGAAATTAAAATTACTCTCTGCATTATTATAAGAGGTATTATTAGACATTTCTATAGATCCCAGATTGTTATTATCTGTAAAACCATGTTGACCATTACCATAAGCAATACAACGTCGCACAATATGATTTACAGCAATACCTTCTCCTCCTAATTTGAAACCATTTTTATCTCCACTTCCGGAAGTTCCGCTTGTTGTCAGTGTACCATTATTATATGCTACACAATTTTCAAATAAAATAATCCCGATTGGTCCTGTATCTGTTTTCGTATACAAGTCCCAGCCATCATCAATATTATTATGAGAAATACATCCTCTAAATATATTGCCCTGTCCACAGGTAAGTTTTGCGGCAAAACCATCTGCGTTTTCTGAACCTGAGTCTTTATTGTCGAAAGACTCACAATTGAGGATTAAATTATTGGAAGGCCACTGACTAATTGAGGTATAACTTGTGGTATATCTGCTTAACTGAAGACCTGTATCTCTGTTTTTTTCAAAAATACAATTATCTATAGTATTGTTATTACCTGAAAGCAGCATACCATTATCACCTGCATTTCTAATAGTAATTCCTTTAAAATACCAATAAAGTCCATCTAAAACAATCCCTCTGTTTGAAGAACTTTCTGTTTGTGCTGAAAAGTCAAGAATTGGAACTTCGCTATTATAAGCTTCAACACGTTTAAGATTAGCTGATGTACCGCTATTTGCTCTTTCAATCAAAATTGTGGAAGCTATTGAATATGTACCGCCCCGCATATAAATGGTTTGCCCGGGGCTTACTGTTACTATGGCATTTGCCAGCGTAGTAGGACTTGACAAAGTACCCGGATTGCCAGCGGTACCTGTTGGTGAAACATAAATTTGTGAAAACATGCAAAGTGGAAAAAGCCACAATACACCGAATAAACTGGTTAATTTTTTTTTCATTTTAATAAAGGTTTTATGATAGTTAGTAATTATTATTCATTCAAAAAATTATACTCGATTTCTGAAACTCATTTATTAAAATCGAAAACATTTGACTTTTATAAATGTAATCGATTACACGAATTTATAATTTTTTTCAGACAATACCTAATAAAATGTTAAAATATATTTAAATATGTAAAAATTAACATCTAAAAAAAGACTATCTGCAATTATGAAATTCGCAAAACAGTAAGAAAAAACCAGAAATATCTGCAAATTGTAATCGATGACATAAATTCAAACAAGGAGAGAAAAATAAAGAAAGGAATTTTCTTTATTACTTTTTATAAAAAACATCATAAGCAAACCGGATAAGTGTACCGATTACCACAATCAGGAAGAAAATTCTAATAAAACCATTACCTTTATTAATAGCCAGTTTTGCGCCAAGCCATCCGCCAAGCCCATTACTTATCGCCATAGGTATTGCAATGGTCCAGATAATTTTTCCTTTTATTGCAAATAAACAAATAGATCCAAAATTGGTTGCAAGGTTTACCATTTTCGCATTCGCAGACGCGTGCAGAAAATCAAAACCCATTAAGGCGATAAAAGCAACAACAAAAAAGCTTCCTGTTCCCGGACCAATAAATCCGTCGTAAAAGCCAACAATTATACTAATAAAAACAGCATATAAAATTTGTGTTTTATAGGAATGATCCTTGGCAACATGCTGTCCGAAATTTTTCTTAGCATAGGTATAAACAAATAACAATGACAAAACCACCAGTAAAAGCGGTTTCATAAAATCGTTGCTAACCAAAGTTAATATTGTTGAACCCAAAAATGCTGAGGGAACTGCCAAAGCCATCATGATTAAAAGTAATTTCCACTGAATCACAACTTTTTTAAGATACTGGAAAGCTGCAAAAGCAGTGCCGCTGAACGCTGGAATTTTCAAGGTCCCTACGACTGTCGAAACCGGAAGATTCGGTAACAAAATTAATCCCATAGGAGTTTGAATCAATCCGCCACCACCCACAATTGCATCAATAAATCCTGCAGCAAATGCTGCTAAACAAAGTAAAATTATTATATATGAATCCATTAAAAATTTGTATTCCAAAAGGTTATGAAAATTGGCACAAAAGTAAGGCTTCCATTTAGTTTATTAAATAATTTTAAAGTGAATTTCTCTGCAAAAAGTATATTTTTGCTAAAAATATTTGAAAATGGATTTTACAAGAATTATAGAATTAGCGAGTTATACTTTGCCTGCGATTGTTACGGGATTTGTGGCCTACAGTTTTTTCGAACTACACATTAAAAACAATGACAAAAAACGTGCTTTTTTATTAAATAAAGAATATCAGAAACAATCTTTACCAATACGTTTACAGGCCTATGAGCGTATGACTTTATTTTTAGAACGTATCAACCTGACCAAATTATTAATTCGAATTGCACCGATTTCTAATCAAAAACACGATTATGAAAACTTTGTAATTGACCAGATCGAACAGGAGTTTGAACATAATCTGACTCAGCAGATTTACATGTCTGATGAATGCTGGACTATTATCACAACAGCTAAGAACTCAACTATACAAATGATCCGTAAAGCTGCCATGAGCGATCGTGTCGACAGTGCTGATAAATTACGTGAAGTAATTTTGAACGATTTATTAGAGAAACAATCTCCTAGTAATGCTGCTTTGGGATATATTAAGAATGAGGTTGCCGAGTTATGGTAGTAGAGAAGTAAGGTTTTAGTATCAAGCATTAAGACACATGCATATAGCTATCTATTACAGCTTAATACTTAATACTAAAATCTTAATTTATCACCTATTATCACTCATAATCTCAGATTTATTCTGAGCATATTCATAGCCTTGCTCCCACCAGGTTTTCATTACTTCTTTATTAAAAATCAAAGCATTATTAGTCAACTTAGTTGGCGTATAATATAAATTAAGTTTTACATTTTTATTGTTTGCTATTAGTTTTCCTATAGCAATATCATGTTTTTCAACCTGATCCAAGGCAATACGAAATAAATCAATCATCAAAGAAAAGGGATTTTTACCAATAACCGTTTTCTCCATATTGACTTCTGTTTCCAGAATAATTACATCAATTTCTGTCGCTCCACGGTTGATTGCTTCACGAATGGGTACCAGGCTTGAAAACCCGCCATCACCGTATTCGCAATTGTTTTTTTCGACCAGACTCATAAATGGCACGTAATTACTCGATATCCATGACCAGTCACAAAACTCTTCATAAGTGCATTCTTTTATTGATTTATATTCGGCTTCGTTTTTTGTAAAATTGGTTACGGTAATAACAACATCTTTTTTTAGTTTTTTCAACTTATTGAAATCAGACAATGAGAAGTTATTTCTAATGTATTTCTTTAATCCTTTACTTTCTCCAAACGTTCTTTTTCCCTTAAAAAACTGGCGAATTACATTGAAGTGATTAATCGTTACAATATCTACCCCATCTTTAACTTTGACAACAAAAGGACAAATATTAAATATTTTAGACATGTTGACATTGGTGTAAATCGAATGGATTTGTTCAATATTTCCGAGTGCGAGATGCGGAATCAATAAACTTCCTGTTGAAGTCCCGAGGAATAAATCGTACTTATGTCTTTTTACTTCTAATAAATATTGTGCAACACCGCCGGCAAATGCGCCTTTACTGCCTCCACCGGAAATAACCAATGCTCTCATAAATTAACTGTAGGTTTTTGTTTTTGTAGATGACAGAAAAAAGAATTAAAACAAAGATTTTATAAATTCTTCATTGTATCTTACCTAAATTCCTGGTTCTTGCATCTACTTCTATTCTTTCAATAAACGATTCAACTGAAATTGTTCATCGGGGGTCAAATTAGGCAAAATTCTTTCAAATGAAGCACGCATTTCAGAATTTTTTAATAAGAATCGAATCGTTTCTCTTCCAAATTTAGAAAATTGCCACATATGATGGGTTGTAGCGTTGACTAAATTACTCAAAACCTGATCATTAATTATTTTAAAAGCAATTAACTTTTCCAGAGCATTTTGTCTGGTCGTTGCTTCGTATTTTGTAGAAGAAAAAGCAATTAATTCTGAAATCAAAACTTCGGGATTATTGCTGTAATTTGTTGTGGACAATGCTAATGAAAGCCATAAAGTACGAAGGTTGTAATCATTGAAGCCAATCCAGGCAGTAGTTCTGTCAAGATATTCTGTTCTGCGTTCCGGAAAATCCTTCCACAAAAAATAAAGAGCAATTTCCTGTGTCTGATACGATTTATCATTTAATAAAGTTTCATATTCTGTTCTAAAATCTTCGGGTATCTTCGATAAATTTTCAGCAACAGCCTGACGGACTTTACTATTATTTGTTTGCAAAGCTGCCATTAAAAGTGCTTTTTTAACTTCGTATTTTTCAGATTCAAGTTGATTAATAACGGATACTTTTACAACCTGATACGTATTTGAATTTAAAATTTTTAAAAAGTAATCCTGCTTTTCAGCCAAAGGTATTTTTTTAAGTTTATCAATTTCAAGACGTTCCTGAATTGCTTTGTTTTTACTCAAAAGAGTATTGGCCGTTGGTGTGTCAAAGGCAGTTGTTTCCAGCCAGGTCTTCTGAAATTTTTCCAAATCAAAATCGGTTACTTTTTTAATTTCATTAAAGAAATCCTGCGTATTGACAGTTTGATAGGCATATTTTTTTAAATAGCTTTTTATAGCTTTTTTAAAGGCTTTATCGCCAATTGCTTCATGCAAAACAAATAATGCCCAGGCTCCTTTTTCGTAAAAAGTCAACGAACTGGCTTTGGCATTCAAAACCGGAATTGTATCGGTTCTTGACGCAAATTTAAGCTGTTGTGCCGTATCGTATAATTTCGAATAGAAATAGTCTTCGCCATAAATTTCTTTTTCGGCCAATAAAGCATAATAAGTTGCAAAACCTTCCTGAAGCCAGTGATGTGTACTGTTTTCGGCGGTAATCAGATCTCCAAACCAATGATGTGCTAACTCGTGTGCATCAACATTAGTATAATTTCGATCTTCAAAACCAATCGAATCTACTACATATCGGGTTGCAAAAAGTGTTGCCGTAGTATTTTCCATTCCGGCATACAAAAAATCCCGAACCGGAATTTGTCTGTTGATTTTCCAGGGATACTTCACTCCTATTTCTTTTTCCAAAAAATCAAAAATACGCTTAGAATAACGATAAGTTGGTTCAAAACGGGCTGCATCTTTAGGTTCTAAATAATACTCAAGCGGAATTTTAGACTTTGATCTGAATTCTTTTTTATCAAACTTTCCAATGGCTAACATTAACAAATAGGAACTCATTGGTTTTTTCATTTGATATTGCCAGTGAAATTGATCGTTGTTTTCTGTTCTTTCTTTTAAAATTCCGTTCGAAACAACCTGATACTCTTTATTGTACAAAATTCCTAAATTGAATATCAGCTTTTCATTTACATCATCAAAACTCGGAAACCAATTACTTGTGTATCTTCCCTGCCCCTGTGTCCAGATTTGTACCTCATCGTTTTCAATATTTACAAAGTACAAAGCCTGTTTTGGTTTTACTGAATATTCAAAAGTTAATTGATTCTCACCTTCCTGAAAATAACCTATGATTTGCAATTGTTTGCCGGTATTAATAAAAATGGCTTCTTTTTGGTTGATTTCTACTTTAGAAAACTCCATATTTTTGGCATCTATTTTAATGGTGTCAATAGGTTTCAAAACTTCAAACTGATAATTAACAGAACCTGAAACCGATTTTTCATTTGGATTCAATTTTAATTGACCTGAAACCGATTTAAAATCGACAAATTGGGTTTGCTGTGCAAAAACGAAGGTGGTGAAAAATAATAGGATGTATTTCATTGAAATAAATTTGAAGGCAAAATCCAAAGTTACAAAGGTTTCATCAACAAATCGAATGAAATTTGTATGTTTACATAGAAAATTATACAATTGTGTCAGCACCTAAAAAAGCCTTATTTAACTGGAGCAGCGGAAAAGATTCTGCTCTGGCTTTATACAAAATCCTTCAAAATCCTGATTTTAAAATTGAATGTTTACTGACAAGTATCAATCAGCAATATCAGCGAATTTCTATGCATGGCGTTCGTGTAGATTTACTTGAAGATCAAGCAAAAAGCATTAATTTACCTTTAAAAATAATGCAGATTCCTGAAATGCCAACTATGGAGGTTTATGAAAATGTGATGACTGAGACATTATCCGAATTGAAAAAAGGAGGCATTACACATTCTGTTTTTGGGGATATTTTTTTGGAAGATTTACGAAAATACCGTGAAGACAAATTAGCCCAAATAGGTTTTGAAGGCGTTTTTCCAATCTGGCAAATCCCTACCACAGATTTAATTCAGGAATTTATTCGTTTAGGATTTAAAACGATTGTAGTTTGTGTTAATGAACGTTATCTGGATAAAAGTTTTGTTGGCCGAATTATCGATCAGGATTTTATAAATGATTTGCCTGAAAATGTAGATGTTTGTGGAGAGAACGGTGAATTTCATACATTTACTTTTGACGGGCCTATTTTTTCTGAAACAATTAATTTTGAAATTGGCGAAACCGTATATCGAAAATATGAAAAACCTAAAAGCCAGGAGTCATCAAATACAGCTTGTGATACAAATGCTTCTGATGCTTTTGATTATGGATTTTGGTATTGTGATTTAATCAAAAAATAATTTAGAATTAATTGTCTGCAGCTAGGATGAACTGAAGGATTTCCTGAATATTTAAAACAAAGTCAGGTTCTGTGTTTTGGATAGCGTTATTAGGCATGAAAGGCATTTCGGCAGATTCCGGATCCTGAACAATAATAGTTCCTCCTTGTTTTTTTATGGCTTTTAAACCTTGTGTCCCGTCAGCATTAGAACCGGACAATAAGATTCCTGTTAATTTATTTTTGTATACCTCAGCAGCCGATTCAAAAGAAACATCAATACTTGGCCTGCTGTAATTTATTTTTTCAGAAGTATCGAGTGATAAAACATTATTTTTTTCAAATAACAAATGATAGTTGGAAGGCGCAACATAAATATATCCGGGTAGAAAGGGTTCTTTGTCTTCTACCGCTTTAACATTACTGCTAACCTTTAATGTTATAAGCTCTTCCAGGGTCTGTTCATCGGTGCTTCTTCTATGCAGTACGATTACCAGAGCATACGATTTTATTACAGGTAATTGAGGTAAAATTTGCATTAAAACACTTAAACTTCCTGCAGACCCCCCAATAATTACAACTTTAAAATCTGGATTTATTTGATTTTTCTCCATATTTTTTCCTTGTCTAATTGTTTGTATTTACCCGGAGATATTGAATACTTTATGGTTTCTTTTGTTCCCAAAGCTAAAAAACCTAAAACCGACAAACTTTCATCAAATAAACTGATGGCTCTTTTTTGCAAATCATTATCAAAATAAATTAAAACATTTCTGCAAAAAATTAAATCGAATTCATTGAATGAGGTATCCGAAACTAAATTATGCTGTGAAAAAACCATTTTTTGAGCTAATTCCTCATTAAATTTTGCAATCCCATAATTTGCAGTATAATAAATTGAAAAATCTTCTTTACCTCCTGAATCACGGTAATTTTCAGAATACTCTTTCATCATCCTCAATGGAAAAATTCCTTTTTTGGCTGTTTCCAGAACCTTCGCATTTATATCAGTAGCATAGATTAAGGATTTATTCAGAATTCCCGCTTCTTTTAATAAAATTGCCATTGAATAGACCTCTTCTCCGGATGAACAGCCGGCATGCCATATACGTATAAAAGGTTTTGTTCCTAATAATGGAAGGATTTGATTTCGAATTACAGTATAAAAAGAAGGATCCCGAAACATTTCAGTAACGTTTACCGTAATTTCATCAACCATGTGTTTAAAATAGTCCGAATCGTATCTCACCTTTGATAAAAATTCATCAAAATGAGTAAATCCATCCAATTGATATACTCTGTTTACACGTCTTTTTAAGGATGCTCTCGAATAACTACCAAAGTCAAAACCGTAGTATTCGTATATTTCATTAATAAGGGTTTCCAGTTCGATATCTTCTATCATAACACTTTCAAATTTTGCTTAATATTAGAAGCAATTTATCCACATCAACCGGTTTAGAAATATAATCATCAGCACCCGCTTGCAAACACTTTTCTTTATCTCCTGTCATTGCCTGAGCTGTTACTGCTACAATAAAAGTTGATTGGTGTGAAGGGATTTTTTTTATCAAAGGAATTGCTTCATAACCATCCATTTCGGGCATCATCATATCTATTAAAACTGCATCAATATTCTCGTCAGAATTCAGCATTTTTAAAGCTTCCTCAGCACTTAAACATGATAAACAATCAAATGATTTAGCGCGAAGTGTATTTTCGAGAGCAAAGATATTTCTCGAATCATCGTCTATAATTAAAAGTCGTTTTTTAGTCATTTTTTACCACTTTATAATTAAACTCTATCATACAGCCAAACACGCAGCAATGACAGCAACTGATCAATATCAACCGGTTTCGTGATATAATCTGATGCGCCTGCTTTGATACATTTTTCACGATCACCCGTCATTGCTTTTGCTGTAACCGCTATTAACGGAAGAGATAAATGCTTAGGATTACTTCTTATTTTTTCTGCCGTTTCATAGCCATCCATATTAGGCATCATCATGTCAAGCAAAACAATATCTGTATTTGGATTTTCCTCTAAAACTTTTATGGCTTCATTACCGTCAAAAGCGGTAATAACATTCATTTTAAAAACTTCCAAAGCTTTGGTTAGTGAATAAATATTTCGAACGTCATCATCAACCACTAAAACCGTTTTATCAAATAAAATATTATTGAGCAGATTAAGTTTTTTATAACTTTCTTTTTTACCGTTCTCAGTTTTATTTTCTTCAACCAAATGTAAAAAAAGAGAAACTTCATCCAGCATCCTCTGATAAGAATGTGCTGTCTTTACGATAATAGAATCAGCATATTTCTTGATTTTTACTTCTTCTTTTAGTGATAAACTTTTTCCTGTAAATACAATTACCGGAAGATTTTCTAAACCTGGACTCTTTTTTACACCATCCAAAATTTGATAGGCCTGTTTATCGGGAATTCCCATATCCAAAATCACACAATCTACATTATTTTTAGTTAAGGATTTTAACCCGTCAGAAACATCACTTTTAATTTCAGAATTGATATTATAGGTTTCTAAAAAATAAGACAGCGCTTTGGCATGCTTTGGATTGTCCTCTATAATTAAGACTTTTTGAGATTCTTTGCTAATGATGTGTTCAATTCTCATAAAAACATCAGGAATTTTTTCAAACGCAACAGGCTTGTCCAGAAAATCAACGGCTCCTTTTAACAAGCTTTCCTGTTTTAATTTATGCGATGACATAATATGCACCGGTATATGTTTGGTTTGCAAATTGTTTTTCAATTCTTCAAGAACTTCCCAACCACTTTTTACAGGCAATTCTATATCTAGTAAAATACCAACAGGTTTATGCATTAAGGCAAAATTCAAAGCATAATCGCCTCGCACTGAAACAATTCCTTTATAACCGCTTTTACGTGTAAAGGTAAGCAGTGATTTTGCAAAATTCATATCATCTTCTACTATCAGAATAACTTTATCATCTTCTGATATTGAATCCCTGTCATCTTCAATTTCTTCAGGAATGATAGTGCTTATGTATTTTTTTTTGCTTTCTGTTTCCTCATTATTTTCTTCCTGAATTTGAATAGGCGGTGTCTTTTCGACAATAACTTTTTTCATTGATGAACCATAGATTGGTAAACATAATGTAAAACTGCTTCCTTCATTTTCCTTGCTATGCAAAATAATTTCGCCTTTAAGCAATTTTGCTAACTCCCGACTGATTGACAACCCTAAACCAGTCCCGCCATATTTACGTTTTGTAGAACCATCTGCTTGTTGAAAAGCTTCAAAAATTAAAGGCTGTTTATCTAACGGAATTCCGATTCCGGTATCTTTTACAATGAAACAAATAATTTTATCATCATCATCATTTATTTTTATTTCTAAACTTACAGATCCTTTTTCTGTAAATTTAATAGCGTTCGAAAGCAGATTTTTAAGAATTTGTTCTAAGCGCATTCGATCCGTTTTAATAACAAGAGGTGCTTGTTTTGAGATTATTTCAAAACCGATATTTTTTTCTTTTGCGACCTGAGTAAATAAACTTGCTAAACTATCGGTTATCTCTTTTGTTGGAACCTCTAAAAACTCGAGTTCCATTTTTCCTGCTTCAATTTTAGATAAGTCCAGAATTTCGTCAATTAGCCCCAACAAACTGTTACCGGAGCTCATAATTACTCTTGCAAACTCAATTTCTTCTTTGTTCATGCTTTTATTGTTGTTTTCAGACAACAATCGGCTTAAAAGTAAAATAGAGTTTAACGGCGTTCGCAGCTCATGAGACATATTGGCCAAGAACTCAGATTTATAACGGGTTGTAAGTTCCAGTGCTTCAGATTTTTTCTGAATTTCAGTATTCTTTTCTTCTAATAAAACACTGCGTTCCGAAAGTTCTTCATTTGTCTGTTCCAGTTCTTCCTGCTGAACCCTCAATTCTTCTTCTGAGGCTTGTAATTTTTCAGTTTGGGCTTCTAATTCGGCATTTATAGCCTCTAATTCGGTATGCTGTAATTGCAATTCTTCAGATTGCGCCTGTGTTTCTTCTAACAATTCAAAAACACGTTTGCGGTTTTGAGTTGATTTTAAAGCAATAGCAATATTGCTGGAAACAGTTTGTAAAAATTCTAAATCAATATCAGTATATCCATGAACACTGGCCAACTCAAAAGCACCTTCAATCTTGGTATCAATCAAAGGAACTGCTACAATATGTTTGGGTTTTATTTCTCCTAAAGCGTACGTAATCTGAACATCATTTTCGGAAAAAGATTTTAACTCCAGAATTTTTCCTGAAACAACACATTGTCCAATTAACCCTTGTCCTTTTTTAATATGCGTTCTGTTTTTATTAGGCAGATAACTGTAACCTGACGTTGCATAAAGTTCATCGCCCTCCATTGCATATATTACCCCGGCGCTGCTTTTGGTATATTGGCATAAAAATTCAATAACATCTTTAGATATGTTTTCGAGTTCTTTGTCACCCAGCATTACATTATTCAGTTTAGCTATCCCCGTTTGCATCCATTCTTTTTGAGATAACAAACTGAATGAGTGTTTAAGTGAAGTACTCATTGCATTAAGTGATTCGCCAACACTGCCTAAAGCATCCGCTTTTTTATCGTCTACTTTAACATCGTAATTTCCATTGGAGATATTTTGTGCAATAGTGCTGATTGCCTCAATCCTCTGCGCTGTTTCACTATCTTTTCGCTGCAATTCACTTTGAAGAAAAGACCGTTCGTTATAATCTTTTAAGATTCGAATAAAAAAAGTAATCGTAATTATAAACGAGATAATAAAAGCGGCAATAATCAAAATAAAGCTGTAATTGCCATACTTCTCTGATTTTGCATTTCGTTCTTTCAATAGAGACTGTTCGCTATTTTCGATACGCTTAAAATAGCTTCTTATCTCATCCATCATCCTTTTCCCTTCGTTAAGGTCAAAAGTAACTGCATCCTTTTTCAAACGTTTTTTTACAACCTGATTATTAAGATATTTAAAAAAAATATCGCGTCGTTCTCTTAATTCTTTTAGATTTTTTTGCTGCAAAGAGTTATCAATTGTTAATTCTTCCAGTCTGTTAAAAAATGTATTTGAAACTTCTTCAGCATTATTATAGTGATCCAGAAACTGCTCGTCGCCAGTTATTAAATATCCGCGCATACTGGTTTGAGAATCTGTAATTACAGAAGCTGCCTCGTTTAAATTGTAAATAACTTCCTGAGTATGATTGACCCAATAATTACTTTCTAATAAGTTTCTAATGCTTAAAAAAGAAGCTGTAGAACTAATCATCAATATAATTAATGAGGCAAAAGAACTGATCAGTAAATTTCTTTTAAAGTTATTTTTTTTCATATATATTATTTTATTTCCTGATATTCTAAGGGTAAAACCATAATAAAACTTGCTCCCTGACCAATTTGACTTTTGGCAGTAATCAATCCGTTATGTTTTTCGATTATTTTTTTTGCAATTGCGAGTCCAATACCGGTTCCTTCGTAGCTTTGACGGTCATTGAGACTTTGAAAAATGATAAAAATCCTATCCAGATAAATCTCGTCGAAACCAATTCCGTTGTCTTTGACAATGATGCGGCAATATTTTCCATCAGCAGAAGGTTTTCCTTCGAAATCTTTAGTTGCGATTAATTCAGATGTAATTTCTATAAAAGGATTTTCTGTATTGTTTGAAAACTTAAGCGCGTTTCCTATCAAATTTTGAAAAACCTGTCGCAATTGACTCGGAATGCTGTCTATAGTTGGAAGCACATTTGTTTTTATTGTTGCATTTTTACGTTCAATGAGGTAATCAAAATCAGATAACACTTCTTGCAGTACTTCATTTAAATCGGTTTTTTCTGGCTGTACTTTTGATGATAATCTCGAATAAGCCAGCAAATCTGTAATTAGAGTCTGCATCCTTTCGGCCGATTTAATGGTACGGTTTACATAATCAACCGCTTTTTCATCTTTAGCCAGATAAAGGTCTTTGATGATTTTAATAAAAATCTGAATCTTTCTTATAGGTTCATTTAAATCATGCGAAACTACCCATGCAAACTGTTGCAGCTCATGATTTTTAAGCTCCAGTTCTTCATTTTTCAAGACTAATTCTTTTGTTCTTTCTGAGATTTTTACTTCAAGATTATCCTGCGCTTCTTTTCGAATCTTAATTTCTTTTGAAAGCAGGTCTTTCATTTCTTTTAACTGATTCTGCTGTTCGTAAATCTTCAGGAAAGTTTTTACCTTCAAAATCAGCAAATCTGTATCAACCGGCTTTGTTATATATTCTACCGCTCCGGTTTCGTATCCTTTAAAAATGTATTTTTTTTCGATATTAAGTGCCGAAAGAAAAATAACAGGAATGTCTTTTGTCTTTTTATTACCCGAGAGAATTTTTACCACTTCAAAGCCATCCAGACCAGGCATCTGAACATCCATGATGATAAGACAGTAGTTTGTTTGTAAAATTTTCTTTAATGCTTCTTCCCCTGATTCTGCGGTATCTACATCGATATCATGTAATTCTAATGTTTTTTTTAAGGCAATAATATTTGCCCTTATATCGTCTACAATTAATATCATCTATTTGTGAGCTAAAGCATTATGATTACAGTAAATTTCAAAAATTTACTTTTTAAATTAAATTTTATAAACTTTCAAATATATTTAAAAAAAAAGTTAACCCTTTGTATTTAGAAATTATATTCCTTACATAATTCCCATGTCTGTTTGCTTATGTAAAGCAAAGACTTTTTGCGACAATCATAAATTCTTTCAAGTTAAAAATTACCATGGATTAGAATTATTTTAGCAGGTAATCTTAAATTTAAGTATCATGAAAAAAACAAAAACATTTCCTGAACAGAAACAAAGCCTGCCAGGCAATGAGTATTTAATGAAACCCGAGCCTGAGATTATCAAAGAGAATTATGCCGGAAGCGGAAAACTTTTAGGAAAAGTAGCATTTATAACCGGAGGTGACAGCGGAATAGGCCGAAGTGTTGCTGTTCATTTTGCAAGAGAAGGTGCCAATATTGCAATTGTTTACCTTAAAGAAGATAAAGATGCTCAGACAACCAAAGAATTAATTGAAAAAGAAGGCCAGCAATGCCTCTTAATCAGTGGGGATCTGAAGGATGAAAAATTTTGTAAAAATGCTGTAAAAGCCTGTATCAAAACATTTAACAAAATAAATATAATAGTAAACAATGCTGCTGTTCAGTTTCCTCAAAATGAGCTTGAAAAAATTACTGCGGCACAGCTTCAAAAAACTTTTGAGACCAATATTTATCCTTATTTTTATATTACCAAAGCAGCTTTACCTTTTTTAAACAAAGGCGACAGCATTATAAACACAAGTTCAGTAACTGCTTATCGCGGAAGTGAACATCTTCTTGATTATTCGAGTACAAAAGGTGCTATTTTAAGTTTTACCAGATCGTTGTCAACCATGCTGGCAAAAAAACAAATCAGGGTTAACGGCGTTGCTCCTGGCCCCATCTGGACACCTCTGATTGTTGCTACATTCGATAAAATTTCTGATTTTGGAAAAGACAATCCAATGGGAAGACCAGGTCAGCCATCAGAAGTTGGTCCTGCTTATGTTTTTCTGGCATCTGAAGACAGCAGTTATATTACCGGGCAATTTATTCACATAAACGGTGGTGAACTGATAGGAAGTTAATTAAATTTAAAATTATGAATTTTACTGACATAATGGGTTTGTTCGCAGGATTTTGTGTTACTGTTTCGGTTATTCCGCAAATAATAAAAGTATGGAAAACCAAAAAGGTAAAACAAATTTCACTATTAACCTTTAGCGTACTCACTTTTGGAATTGCAATATGGGTTGTTTACGGGATTTTAAAAAACGATTTCCCAATCATTATTACCAACAGTATTTCGTTATTCTTAAATCTGATAATGGTCTATTTTATTATTTACTATGAAAAAGAATAAATCCTAAAATAAAAAAAACAGCCTGATAAAAGCTGTTTTTTTTCAATATGTGAGGCTCTGTTAGCTAACTAATTTTTGATTGTATAATTTACTGAATGCCAGATGGTATTTTTCTTTAAATACTTTTGATAAATAATTTCGGCTCATGTGGCCGGTTCCTGAAAACGCATTCAAAAAATTCAAATTAGAAACTCTTTTAAGTTCTTCTATTTGTTTATTGGCGAGTGTTAAAATTGGCTTTATGTCTTTCATATATCCATATGTATGCTGATCAAGTTCTGTTTCTAAAATGTTTTCTATAATTCTTTTACTCAATAATCTTTTTACAATTCCTTTTTGCGGAATAGCCTCAATTTCTTTGATCTTTTGTGCGATTTTAAAATTTTGCGTCTCAATATTGATATATTGTCCTGATGTATTATAGAAAATCTTATTTAAATCTGACAAGAGACCAATATCTTCTGTTTTAGAAGCAGTACAGGTCACAATCGACATCTGAACACGTTTATATCCCTCCAAATAAAAAATATTATTAATATTTGACGTGTTTCTGATAATACCGCTTTGATTGGTTTTTATTTTTTTTATTGCACCATTGATTCCAAAACTATGACTAAAGCTACCCTCTGAACAGTAAGCGAATAAAATAGGCGAATGTGCACAGGATTCCATGCTAAGCAACGTATCATCATTAAATACGATATCAAATTGTATATATGAAATTTGTTTATTTAAAGTGATACCACTTATAAACCCGTTTGCATTTTTAGACTTAACCGATAAATTGTATTGATTATTTTCTGAAGTTAATGTCCCATTCAAACTATCTTTAAGATCATTAAAAATAGTGTTCATTCTGCCTGTATTTAAGTAAAGTTTTTTCATCTGATCGTTTTTAAAAATGAGTTTTATAATTAAAAAGAGTTCGGAATTTTAAACTTTAATTATTTATGATTAATTCTATCTCTTTTGAACAATTCAAATTTCGATATACTGCGAAGGTTTGTTGTTATATAATTTTTCGCAGGACTTTCATAATTAATAGTTTATAAAAAAACAACATGTCTGATAAAAACAAAAACAGCTGCTCCAACTTAATGTTTGAACAGCTGTTTTTTCAGCAAAATAAAAAAATCCTAACCTATGAATCTAATTAAGCTTTAAGTGAGTTTATTAATATCGGCATTAGTCGAATAGTTTTTTTCGGGTATGTCTTTAAAAAATTCAGCTGCTTCCAAATCGGCAGATGGGCCATATCCTAATAAATAAGTACCTTTTTTATTGTCTGCCGTTTCTATAATATACAAAATTGACATATCCTCCGGATCGCTCATTCCTTCGTATCGATGATGGGCTACAATAAAAATCTCTTCCGGCTTATAGGAATATTTCGATTCTATTTCTAAAAGAGCATCATCCTTAAACAAAAAATTACAGCAATACCCTTTTTTTTGATACTCCTCTATATATTCTAATTCGTGTTTTGAAAGTTCTTTTTTCATAATAATTTGAATTATATGATTCATTAAAGTTTTTCAAACCTTTCTAAGCAAATTTCACTTATTTAAAAAGAACCTTTTGACTCAAAAAATATTTTTTTTATCCCAATTAAGTCATTTGTGCAAAAAATTAAAAAATGCAGCTATGACTATTCGATATATGAACAATATTGAAATTTTGACCCGAAAAAAAGCAATTAAAATACAATGCTGTCGCCGAATTATCAATATCATGAAAGCAATCAGGAATGGAACCAGATTGGCTCATAAAATTGTAAAATGCAGAAAAGTATAAGGAATTACAATAATCAACTAAAAGATAAAGGCAGTACTTTTAATCTTTATTTTGAAAAACAAAATTATTAACTGTTGGAACAAAATTCTTCCAGTCCATTTGCAGGGCATGCTCAATAGACTTTATAATGTCATTCATTAAAACTGGCTTAGTGATAAATAAACTGGCTCCTAAAGCACGACATTTTTCGATAATTCCGGGCTCATTTGATGTTGAAAATATAATGATCGGAATATTTAGTTTATCGCCATTATAAAGTTCTGCCAAAACATCAAAACCGTTTTTCCCCGGCATGTTCAAATCCAAAAAAATAACATTTGGTGTTGGTGGGGGATTATAAATTGCATTTAACAGTTTTTCTCCACCAGTGTATGTCTGAAGTTTTATTTCTTTCTGCAATGATTCTACAGCATCAGCAAAAATACTCAAATCATCCTCGTCATCATCAGTGTAGAATATAGTTATTGCATCCATAAGAATTTTTAAATTAATAAATCTACGCCAAAGATAAATAATTTAACAGAATTACCAATTGCATCACAATTTCTAAAAATAGAAATATCATAATCCTAAGAATGAATTATATAACTGTAAAAAACTAAAAAAACGGATCTTTATTTTCATAGAAATTTTTAAAATAAGACCATGGGAGATCATAAAGACCTTAAAAATATTTCAGCAGCTGAAAAAATAAAAGATCTGGCTGAAGATATAAAAACCTGTATGTTATGCACATATAAAAATGACAAATTACAATCCCGCCCAATGTCATTTCAGGAGATTGACGAATATGGAAATTTTTTTTTCTTATCTGATAAAAACAGTAACAAAAATGAAGAAATTACGGCGAATTCAAAAGTCGAAATTATTTTTGCCCAGCCTCATGACAAATTCATGATCCTGCATGGCAATGCTACTATTTCGTATGATCGAAAAAGGATTAAAGAATTATGGAATCCTATAATCAAAATCTGGATGACCGGCGGTGATGATGATCCTAATTTGAGTATTATAAAAGTTGTCCCGGAAGATGGCTATTACTGGAATAATAAAAACGGTAAAATGGTCGCAATTGCAAAAATGACAGTAGCGTTTGTAACCGGAAAAACAATGGATGACGGAATTGAAGGTAATCTTGAATTATGAAGTGTATAAAAATGGCAATTGAAATGATTGATTGTCATTTTTATATTTTTTTAAATTCAAGGGCATTTAAGATTCCTTGTGTTCCTGCTGTATTATTAAAATAAACAAAAGCATTTTTATCTTCCAGCTTGTTCTTGACCTGCTTTAATTCGACGGTAGAATAACCCGAATAAAAAAGTTCTGAATTACCATGAAACCTGATGTAAATTAATGGGAATTCCGTAAAAACTGTCTGTGGAAGATTTGGATAGCTCACACTGCAGAAGGTAATATTATTTTGAAGGAAAATTTCCCACACATCTTCATTCCACCAGCTTTCATGCCTAAATTCAATAACATTTTTGAATTCATAATCTAAGTTCATTACAATTTCATGGAGCCTTTTCTTACTGTACTGATAACTTGGCGGTAACTGAAACAAAATACATCCTAATTTTTCCTTTAAGCCGTTTTTACAAATACTGTAAAAATCGTCAATGAGCTGTTTACAATTTGTAAATTTTTTAATATGAGTGATCTCTTTATGTACCTTAACTGAAAACAGAAAATTTTCAGGAGCTTTTTTATACCAATTGTGAAATATTTCTACTGTAGGAAATTTATAAAAACTGCCATTGAATTCATAAGTTTCAAAATATTGGCAATAATATTCGAACCATTTAGAAGATGGAAGATTTTCAGGATAGAAAATACCTTTCCAAAAACGATTATTGAAACTTGAACAGCCTGTTAAAACACTATTTTTCATAGGTATATTTTTTGACAATTGGTGCAAAAAAAACTTCGGCGTTTTTTTATACCGGTATGTCTTTTCTCGAATGGAAGATTACAACGAACACATTTTTTTTTGGTATGTGCAAGCCAATGCTTCTTTAATTCATACTTTTTTTTCCAGTCAAGAAATTGAAAACTATATATAACACTCTCGTCAATAAGTTTTTGAATATCTTCTAAAGGAATTTTACCTACTAAAGATTCCGGGTGTATTTTACATCTGTACAAAACTTCATTTTTTATAATATTCCCTACTCCAGAGAATATGTCCTGCTCTAATAAAGCATCACAAATCATCTTGTTGGGAATTTTATCCAAACTGTTTTTTGCTTTTTCGGGATTCCAATTTTCACTCATCACATCTTCTTCCCAATTGTAATAAAGATTGATGTCGCCTTCTAAAATTTTAATCGAGCAGGTATAAAAATTAATTTCTCCATTTGTAAAAACCAATCTCAGTCTTGGAATAGTTTCCTTTCTTTCATTAATTCGATAAGTACCAAACATGAGCATGTGAATTTTGACAGTAAAGTCATCAAAGCAAATTAAAAAATGCTTGCCCCAACTTTTAAATTCAAGTATCGTTTTGTTTTTTAACCTCAAAATATCGATACTGCTATTTCCCGAAACATCAATGATTTTTTGCTCTGAAAATTGCTGCACTGCTTCTTTTAATATCACTATTGATGGACCTTCTGGCATAATATCACTATTTTAATAAACTAAAAAAGCACAGTATAGAACTGCGCTTTTTAATATTACTTAAAAGTTACTCTAATTCTGCAGCTTCAAGATTTACTGCATTTACAGCAACTTCAGTAAGTTTTTTGTCTGCTCCTTTTTCTTCGTCAAGCGTTTGCTCCAGCAAAGCAGCAGCTTCTTCGAATCCTAATGTTTCTGCAAATTGTCTAAGGGTTCCATAAGTAGCAATTTCATAATGTTCAATTTTTTGACTTGCTGCAATTATTCCGGCATCACGTACCACACCTAATTCTGTTTCTTCAAGAATTCCTTTTCCTTCTTCGATTAAACCATCCATGGCATCACATTTTTTAGCTGTCGCTTTTTTACCTATCAGTTCAAAAACTTTTTCCAGACGAATGACATGCTCTTCTGTTTCGGTGAGATGAGCATTCAATGCTTCGATTAAATCAGCTGAAGTTGCATTCTTTGCCATTTTTGGGAGTGCTTTGGTCAATGCTTTCTCAGCCCAATAAATATCTTTAAGGCTGTCTTCAAATAATTCTGTCAGGCCCGTTGCAGCATTTGACTTTGGTTTTACTGCTCCGCTTTTTTGGGTTTCTTGTTTAAGTTCTGTTTGTTTTTTACTATCTGTAGTTTTCATAATTATATTTTTTACTATTTAATATTTTCAAAATTAGACTGTCTATCAAGCATTTGCTTATATGATTTGCTTTCAAAGTTTCAAGATGAACACCTGTATATTATGAAAGGAGATCGACAAATCCTGTAAGATGATTCTTTTAAATGATGGATAAATTTGTAATATCAAATATTAAAACAAACACCATGAAAACTCACATATTATATCATACAAACAAATACAACGATTACGAAAACGCACAGCTTTACTTTGAACAAAAATTTCAGGGAGGATTTTTAGATCCTGATGCTGCTGTGGTAATCGAAAAAGCGATTGATAAACTGCTGAAAAAAGACAACATCTTTCGAAACGAAAATATTCCAAATGATGGAACTATGAGCGAAGAAGAATATATAAAAAAACATCAAGAAGACGATAATTTTTATAAACCTGAAAAAACGGAACAACAAGAAGAAGGTATCCAAAATGATGAAAACCTGGATTATGACGAGTTAGAACAACGAAATGACTAGTCATAAGTAAATTAATTAACACTAAAAAACTACCATTATGAGCACTATAGATCAAAACACCACGGGTAAAAATGTCCTTATGAATGAGGAACTGTATCAAAACAATGAGCAGAAACAAACCAACAAAGAAATCGCCGAACAGGGATTTGCTGTTCGAAATGGTCATGACCCAAACAAACCAAATCCGGATGAACGAATCACAAATGACGAAGATGATTTAGACGACCTAAATGATGATTTTCATGCAGACAGAGATCTGGAAGGTGATGACAACTTAGACGACCTTGATGAAGAAATTGACCTTGACGGAGATGAAAGAATCGTTAATGACGAGTTTGACAATCCTTCTGATTCATTCGAAAACACCTTTGATGAAACCGAAGAAGATTTAGAAGATATCGATCAGGACGACGAAGAGATTGAAGAAGAGGACGACTTTGAATATAAAGAAGATGATATTCAGGAAGAAGAAAACGAAGAAAATTATCCTGCAAACGATCCGAGGAAGTTCTAAGATTACTCAACGCTTCTGCCATATCTAATCAATATAAAAAATAATTTAGGTGCAACTTTTATAAAAGTTGCACCTTTTTATATGACTTAAAGTAAAATATCTTCGAATCTCTACGTATACTTTAAATAATTATTTCTCCAATAAGTAATCATTACCTTATTTTAATTTTCACATGTAAGAAAAATATATATCTTTACTATCGTGTATTTATCTTACATTTTAATTGCTGAATGTAAATTGAAACGCAAAAAATTAGCCCCAAATAATTAATTTATGTCAGATTTAAAAAAAGTATTTTTAGAAAAAGATACTTTAATAGAATTCAACCCATTTTATCAAGGTAGAACTTATGGGTTTGTATGTCAAAACTTCGAAAATGATAATTTACTAAGCACTTTGCATTATAAGGTAGATATTATATGCATTGAAAGTTATACTGAAAATATTATATCTTTTGAAATAAACAGGCAACAAATTTATATAGATAATCTAGCCCCTGATTTAAAAATTGAACAAATTGCCGATGCATGCTCGCAGGCTATTTTTCCTATAAGAATAGATGTAACCAAAGAAGGCAACTTTATAGATATTACAAATCATCATGACATCAAAGAAAGATGGCCTTCAATAAAAGAAAAATTGTCTACATATTACAGAGGAGATATATTCCCTGAGATAATCCTCAAAACGGAAACAGTTTTAAATAATAAAATTTTATTATCCGAATCAATTTGTAAAACATGGTTTTTTCATCTTTACTTCAAACCATTGTACAAAATTTACAATCAAGGTAAATCACATAATTATGCTTGGGAATCTCCTGTATTTGGAAACCAAGTCATTTCTTATGACATACATCAGACGTTAGAGGAACATTACTCTGCGACAAATAAAATTTACATAAACATCAAAGGAGATTCTAAAGATAAAAGATCAATAGGCGAAGTATTGAATAATTACAGCTATCCAAAATCTGAAATGACAGGAATAAAATATAAACCTTTGGAATCTCACATGGAAGTGCAATATAAGTTGTATGGAGAAGATTTAAGCATCTTTTCCATAGTAGGAACTTATAACACTACAATCTCAGAAAAAAAACATAAAACTACCCAAATAGAAATTTATCATTTGCCTGAAAATAGTTCTTTTAGACCTTCATCAAAATCCAGGCACACAAACATATCATTTTTCGTTCGTGAAGAGGAACCCGTTAAAGAAAAAAAGAGTTTTTGGAGCAAATTTAAATTATTTTAAAAAATATACGATCCTAAATCAAAGTATAACAAACCTATTATTATGGCCGAAAAACATTTTGTAGTTCAGGGGGCAACCTGCCAATGTAAGTTTAGCGTTGAACCCAAAAAAGATACCTTAAAAGTAAAAACCCATTCTAAGCATTATGCAAATGATAAAGACGGAAAGGATAAACTTATTGCAACAGATAAAGAAATTGGGCAAACATTAGAAAAAAACACTTTTGGCAAATGTAAAATGCAACCCAATGGAAGTGGAGATTATTTACCGTGTCAGGCAACAATTACAAAATGGAGTGGTCTTTACGAAAAAGTAACTTTATCTAATCAGGGTAAAATATTACTCGAAGACAGCAAAGGAACTTGCCCTGTTGGAGGACCGGACTGCATTATCATTAAAGATCATGGCCAAACTTCAGAAGTCTCTAAAAAAAACATAGAAAATAGTAAGCCCGAAGTGTTAAATGAAATTTTGCCAGGAGTAAATTTTGAAGATTTAGGAAATTCTATTTTAATGATTGAAAATAAAAATTAAACCATGAGCAAGAATTTACATTTAGTTCTAAAAATGCCACTCACAAAAGATCAAAAATTTGATAAGGCAATGGGTTGTTTAACATTGTCCAAGGCAGGAAATTTTACAGTTGAAATCATACCTACCGATGGTTTTTATAGTGGTGCTCCAAAAAAACTGCCCCCTTTTGAAAAATTAACTCAGGAAGAAGTTTGGAAAATGCCTGATGTTGATGATCGGAAAATGTATGTAGCCGATCTTAAAAAAAGAGAGAAGAAGGAAGTCGAATATACCAAAGAAAAAGATGCTTTTAATAAAAAGCTTAATGAAGAACTTTCAACATTAAGCTGGGCTTGGGAAACTGTTGGTAATGGTATGAACGGAAAAATGATAGCCCACAATAACGATTTTACAATTGGAATGCCTGAAACTGCTGAAAAGCAAATTAATTTCCCTGAAATTTTAGTTGGCGGAGGCTTTGCGTGGCTTGAAGTTTTTACGAAGAATGACCCGGCTACAGGAAAAATACCGCATGGTTTATTTGTGCGTGCTACCGGAATTCCTAAAATTGTTCGCGTTGCATGGACAGATCTTGATTGTAAACCTATTACAGAAAAAGTTAAGTTTGGTTCTAAGGTACTTTTAAATATTTATACAAGCCATCTTTATGGCCAGGATCTGGAGGTTGGATTATGGGATAGAGACACGGCAGATTCAGATGATTTACTGCCAATTTCAAATATGGACAATTTTACAAGTGAAGCGTTAATATATAAATTGCTTCCTAACGAGATAAACAAAACCGGAATTTCTGGTAATCTAAAAGTAAATGGCAAATCAGAAACCCATGTTCAAAAAATAAAAATCGAGGTTTTAGTAGACAAAAAATGGGAGGCTTTAGCAGGAAGTAAGTTGAAAATTTATCCTTCTGTAAAATCACAAGAAACCGGACAGTTTTTAAAATTACCTACAAAAGAAAATTATTTTTTAGAAGTAGCACCTGATGGTAAAATGACTGAAACTGTCATAGAAGCAACCAATAACCCTACTCTTGTTGGAAAAGTAGAAACCAACATCGCTAGTTTCAGACCATGCAGATATGATAGTATTAAAGGTTCATATGCTAAAAAGGCCAACAGAGAAAATAATGAACCGATTGAAATTGAAATTTTCAATTCAAAAACAGAAGCCTCCAAACAAAAATTAATAATGCCTGTTATAGCTGGAGTAAGGGAAGCACGCAGAGATGTCAAGATTATATTAGATTCAAAAACTGACGAATGTCTTTTTATTAATGATAAAATTAAATCTCATAAAGGAAAAGTTATAGATTTATCGTTAATTCAAGGCAATATTGTTGTTGCAGATAGTACAAGAATTAATGAACATTTGATATTTAGTGAAAATAGTTTTAAAATTGGATGGTTAAATTTCAGCAAGGAAGAAGAAGGACATGAAGACACTAATGACGATAATGAAATCAGTGCTTCTCATACTCGTAGTACTTCTAGTTTAAAAAGCCCTCTGGGTATTTCTAAAACGAGTAACTCGACATTATATAAAGATAAAAAAACCACGGGAAAATATCCTAATTCAGATACAGAAGTCGTTTTAGATATAGGTTTTGATTATGGTAATGAGTCTTCAGTTAGTTTGTTAAAGTATATTTGGCCTCTACGTCAAGGTGCATTACAGCATTATCCTATTATTTTGCAAACTTGTTGCTTTACAAAACAATTAGATATTGTTGTTTATCCTGATATAAAATGGATATTACAATTTTCATATGACTGTGATCCCGAAGAATTTCAGGAAATGAGAAACGAAGAATATGACAAATATTTGGTTCGGGTTGAAAAATTAGATGAAAAACTAAAACCAAAAGAGATTACATCGAAAATCAACAAAATAGATCAGGATATCGCAAATGCAAATTTAGGTTTGAGTGAAGCTAAAAAAAAGGATAAGGAGAAGTTCAAAAAATTAATAAACAAATTAAACGAAAGAAAGAAACAGCAATTAAACATTCAAAAAAAATATAATAAAGATAAAGCAAAAGCAAAAAAACAATATAAGGCAGACAGACCCGATCTATTTAGTTTTAAAGATAATGTTGAATCAGGATTGTCAGACCTGGTAGTATCCTTAAATGTAGAGTATGACCGCCCAGGAGAAGCAATTGAAATATCCGCAAGCTACAAAAGGTATATCAGTCTGGTAAAGCAAATTATTGAAATCACCAAAATGATTGAATTAATTTTGGATGGTAAAAAGAAATCAAAAAAGAAGTTAGATAAAAAATTAAAAGAAATTGATGAAGAAAAGGCCTCCGAGCAGCTGGCCAAAATTGGCGATGCATTAAAAGGCAGACCTCTATTTTCTTTTGACATCACTCCCCCTTCATTAGCAATATTAGGTTCATGGTATGCCGAAAATCCAAAAGATATTCATACGACCCAAGTGGGAATTGTTGGTGAAATTCAAGTTTTGGCAAAACCATTAATCGGAGCATCAATAACTATGGATTTTTTAGCTTTAGCACAAAAAGCTCACCCAATAGCAAGAGGCATTATTACATTAATTGATGTTGGAGCTGCGATTGGAGTAGGACCTGAAATAAATGTTAATTTAGAGGTAAGCGGACAGTTAGAAATTAGTGGTATGCTAAGGTACAACAGTGCAAGCGGAACAACCAACCTAAACCAACAATCATTAGCAGGGGATGCTGAAGACGACAGTCCATTAACCGTAAATGGTGTTTTTGGTTTAAAATTAGAAGCAAATATTAAATTATCAAGAAAATATAGTAGTATATGGTTAGGAACAATATCAGCTTATGCAGAAGCAGGAGTTGAGATAGTTACTGGTTTTACTTTATCAGGGGCAATAAAAGCAGATGATAAAGGATTTTATATAGATCCTCTTTTAACTTTTCATGGTATAAAACTACAAATTACCGTTGCAGCCGGATATGTCGCTGAAAATTCAGAAGGAGGAGAATATTCCTCCGGAGAAGAATCAATGGAATTTAATTTAGTTTTAATGCATGAATATGAAGGTAGTTTTGAAGACTCTAATGGTAAAAAAATACAATTTTATTTAACTTAAATAAGAACATTTTGAAATACATAAAAATAATTTATATGATTACTCTATTCTCTCAGATAACGAGTTGTCAAAACATTCAAAAAAAAGAAATACAGCCTAAAAAATTTAATTCTGAGGATTTGGAATTATATGATTTAATAAATGATGTAAAATCTATAAAATTGATACATATTGATGAACACATTGCAGGTATTAATTCATCTCAAATATACAAAGGTCAATATATGGGAATCGTAGATACTATAAAAGTAACCTTTAACAAAAAAGGAAATATTATAAAAAGCAGTATAATGAGATACTCCATAAAAAATATGCTTCCAAATAACCCTGCGGTTCGCCATGACAAAGTTTTGTTAGATTCTACTTTTAACAAACATGGATTTGAAGATAATTTCTTTGATTATAAAAAATATATTGATTCTAATAGCCGCTTGAAAATAAGTGACAAATATATTAATTACACCTATAATGAAATTGGCGATTGTATCTTAATTAAGTACAAAGAAGAATATGATTCGAGAAACAAAGAAGATGGTTACTCCTATTTTCAATATGAATACGATGATAAAAATAACTGGATCAAACGTACTATATATTATAATGAGGACAAAAAGGAAATCAGAGAACAAACGATCAGAGAAATAACATACTATTAAAAACAATGAAAAATAGTCAGGATATTTATTCCTTAAGCAAGGAAATAAACAGATTTGAAAAAGAATATCATTATGGAGCCTATATTTATACCAATAATTGCTCATTTGAAATACTCATAAATGATTTGCCTATAGTCAATCATTTTATGCCATCAAATACAACTTTAAAAGGCTCATACTATCCCTTAAACTGGCACATTTCTAAAAATGGAATTCAAAACATAACTATTAAAATGTATCCTGGTTTTAATCAGGAAGCAAATACATTTAATCAAATTTTAGAGAATAACTCAGCTATACAAATAAAAATAGTTAAATCATTTTTAGACAGTACTAACAAAATGGCTGATGAAGAAGAAGTTATAACCTACAACACTCCTCAAAATAAAATAAATGAGAGATTAGTTTCAGTATTTTCAGGCAGACCGTCTTATCAAGACAATTTTACATTTATTTCTGAAGTTCCTTATGAAATAGAAACTTTAGAAAACGCTGAAATTCTTTTCACAGAACACATAGAAAAATTAGAACAATTACAAGAGCAGGTAATAACAAAATACAATCAAATTAGAGAAATTTATATATCAGGTACTAAAGACGAATTAGCTCATATAAATTATGATAAAGAAAAAAGAATTGCGCAGCAACTTTATTTATCACCTTCCGAAATAAAAGACCGATGGGAGAATGATTATCAATTCAGAACTGATCAGAATCTTGATTTTTTTGATTTAAAACCTATTGAGAAATTTACTGTCAAATTTTATGCTAATGGCAAGCTTGTGTGCTTACAAAAAATAAACAATAAAAAATCAGCACTTTGGGGAGGATTTAAACAAAAAGATAAAAAAGAAATTACGACAACTTATATTCTTCTTTATCTGCATCGTCCGAAAGGGAGCAATAGCTTATTTATATATTAAAAGAATTAAAAAAGGATTTATTTAGAAAATTACCCTATTCTATCCAAACAAATAATCTCACTTATAATCAACAACTTAATCCTAAAAATACCCAAAAAAGCCGTTTAATTTAACGGCTTTAAATCAATCCCCAATTTTTTCCAGGACCGGAATATCATCCATTTTTTCGAGTCGTTCTGCCAGACCTGCCCTTGCTTCTGTAAGTTCTTCTTCGGCTTTAATCAGTTCCTTGTACCATTTGTCTCTTTCAAAGCTGTCTGAACTTTCTATTTTACGCATGATTTCATAAATTTCACCTTCAGCTTCCATCACTTTTAATCTTTTATAATACGTCAGGCTTTCTGTCATATGGGCAAGTGCAATCATCGCAGTTAAAAATGGATGGTTGTGAGTCACATTGACATCCTTAATTCTTCCGTGTTCCAGTTCGACTTTAAGCGCAAAAGCAAATTCTTCCATATTAAATGCTTCATACTTACTGTCCGGATTTAAGTAAGCTTTTATCGATTCGACATTATTCATCGTAGAAAGATCAACGTCGGTTTCTTTTTCATCACTCAAATCCTTAAAAACCAGTCTTCCAATTACTCTTGCTTCATCAACGGTTGGGTCATTCTCCGGGTTTTCAAAATCCCTAACCGACCAATCCCAATTATCCGGGTGTATAGGCTTTATATATTTTTCGCAAAAATCTGTCACATCATTTTTCAGGCTTACCATTTCATCTTCTCTTTTTATATAAACATCCTGATAAGCGCCACTTTTTGTTCCCATGATTTTATCTGTTTTTTAAAATTAGAAACGACACATTTACCTAAATATATGTGCCGTTTTTGCTTTATTTTCGAAATTAATTCTAAATTTTTCTTCTTCCGCTAATTAGTGATAGTATGAATAAAATAATAAATATAAAAAATAACACTTTAGCTATACTTGCCGCCCCGGCAGCTATCCCACCAAAACCAAATATTCCCGCCACTATGGCTAGAATAATAAAAATGACTGTCCAACGTAACATAATATTGATTTTTTAATTAATACTGATTTTGTTTGTTGTATCAAATTTCCATTTTTAACAGGAATTTGATTAACTCAAAACATTATTTTATTATCTCAATCGAATTGTCATTCTTAATCTGGATTAAGTTGATTTTGGCTTATATAAACTATTTTTGTAATTTAAAAATATGACCTCATGAAAAAATATGACTTTTTAATACTGGGTAAAAATCAGCCAATACTCGAAATTTTGCTTCGACTGGTAAATGCAAATGAAAACTGGAATGCCGTTGGGTTTAATGATGAAGAATTAGCCAAGGATCACTTTTTACAGCACAATGTTGATTTTGTTTTATTAAGCTCTGCGATTGAGGATCATGTCGAAAAAGAATTTTCAGCATTTTGTTTAAAGGCGCATCCAGGAGTTGAAATTATAGAGCATTTTGGTGGCGGAAGCGGATTGCTTCAGTCTGAAATTTATGACCGATTGTATAAAAAAGGAGAACTTTAAGATGGAGAAAAAGTATTCAGTTGCTATTTATCCTTCACTGGATGTTATTGATGCTGTCAAAACAATGAAGGAATATTTAAAAAGTAAAATCGACTGGTATAACAGCTGTAACTCAACTGCGCATATTACAATCTGTGAATTCACTATTGACGATTCTCAAATTAATATATTCAGACAAAAACTTGTTAAAATCTGCGATACTTTTACGCCTTTCCCCGTTTATCTGGATCATTTTTCGTTTTATGAAAACAGTGGTGCCTTTTTCATTGCCCCAAATGAGCCTTCTAAAAACAATCTGAAACCAGTAATGAAGAAGATTCAGGAAACTTTGAAATCTTTAAAACTAAAAAAAAGTGACGATCCACATCTGTCGATTGGCAGAAAACTTACTTCTGATACTCTCAAAATAGCATCACAGCTTTTTACGACTATTGAGATTGATTTTTTGTGTAAAGAAATTGTTTTACGGGAACTTGACCCTGTTAAAAAGCAGTTTTTTGTTATTGATACTTTTACATTTAACGGAAATGCACAGCCTGAATTTGTTCAGGGAAGTTTGTTTTAATTGAAAGCAAAGTATCATTTCGAAGAAAGTAGAATTGAGCGATAGCGAACACAGTAGCAAATAAAACTCGCAACTTGACAAAGATTGACGATATTCTGTACGGAATTTCTAGTGTGATTTCTCCTTACGTCGAAATGACAGAATGAGAATAAAAAATCTGCTTAAATCCATTTAAATCTGCGTGCAACAAAATTTCGTATATTTGAATTTTACAACTCACTTTTATGAAATCATTAGATTCTTTTTATCAGGATATTACCGAAGGCACAACTGTAGAACCAAGTTCATTATTGCCCAATGACATTCAGAAAGAGATTGGTCATTTTAATGTTTTTGACATCAAAGATCTTTTAGAAAGGCTTTCAGGTAAGTGCACCGTCATGCCTTATGACCGACGAGCTTATTACAAAATAAGTTTAATTCGCGGAAAAAACAGAGCAGAATATGCCGACAAAATAATCGAAATTGAAAAGCAGGGACTTTTGTTTGCCACACCCAGGATCCCTTACAATTATATCCCTCAGGAAACCAATCAGGCTGGACAATTTTGTGTATTTTCGAGTGAATTTTTATCAAAAAATAAAAGTGGAATTGATTTAAACGAACTACCTATTTTTGCTTCAGACGGCTATCCTGTTTTTCAGCTTTCGGATGAAGAAGTTTCAGAAGTAGAATTGATTTTCAACAAAATACAAAAAGAAATCAACTCTGATTATGTCTATAAATATGATTTGATTCGGAATTATGTCGCTGAGTTAATTCACTTTGGACAGAAATTACAGCCCATTACAGCATTGTATTCCAAACATAATTCGGCTGCAAGGGTTTCATCCTTATTTGCTGAATTACTAGAAAGACAATTCCCAATAGAATCGACACATCAGCGTTTAGAACTCAGAACCGCCAAGGATTTTGCAGAAAGGCTATCCGTTCATGTTAATCACTTAAATAAAGTTTTAAAGGAAAACACAGGAAAGACTACAACAGAATTAATCAGCTCCCGACTAACAAGCGAAGCCAAAATTCTTTTAAAACAAACCGACTGGAATATTTCTGAAATTGCCTATTCGCTGGGTTTTGAAGAACTGGCACACTTCTCAAACTTCTTTAAAAAACAAACCTCATTTACGCCTATAGCTTTTAGAGGTTAATTTTTTGTTTCATGTTTAAAGTTTCAAGTTTTGGAATTTGATATTGATATTGTTTTTTGACATTGATATTATTTTTTGATTCTCTGATTTGAATTTTGCAAACATCGGTTTGATATTTACAATTTACAAATATTGCTTCACTCCTACCTTTGACTTATTAATTTAAATCAAACAAAATGGCAGTAAATACAAAAATCGCCTTGGTAACAGGCGGAAGCAGAGGTTTGGGGAAAAATATGGCAATCGCAATTGCAAAAAAAGGAATTGACGTCATTATTACTTATAACAGTAAAAAAGACGAAGCTGATGAAGTAGTCAAAGAGATTGAAAATTTAGGTCAGACAGCAGCTGCAATTCAGTTAAATGTTGCTCATTCCGCTACTTTTGATTCCTTTATTGAAAACGTTTCAACTGTTCTGAAAAACACTTTCAAAACAAATAAATTCGACTTTTTGGTAAACAATGCCGGAATCGGAATTCATAATTCATTTGCAGAAACTACTGAAGATGAATTTGACCTCCTGACTAATATCCATTTTAAAGGCCCTTTCTTTTTAACCCAAAAAGCATTGCCAATACTAAACGATGGCGGCGGAATAGTAAATATTTCAAGTGGTCTGGCAAGATTTTCATTTCCGGGTTATGCTGCTTACGCTTCGATGAAAGGCGCTATTGAAACTTTGACACAATATCAGGCAAAAGAACTGGGCGAGAGAAAAATCAGAGCCAACATAGTGGCTCCCGGTGCTATTGAAACTGATTTTGGCGGAGGCGCTGTTCGTGACAATGATGAAATAAACCAAATGATTGCCGGCTTAACCTCTTTAGGAAGAGTTGGTTTACCGGATGATATTGGCGGTGTAGTTGCCTTTTTATGTTCTGAAGAATCCCGTTGGGTAAATGGACAGCGTATTGAGGTTTCTGGAGGAATATTTTTATAATATTTTAGAAATTCAACCTGTTTTTCAACACACAGAAACATAGATTTTTCTTTTTTGAAAAGGTTAAAAAAGAGAAACTCATTTCTCAACACATAGCTATGCGTTTTTAAATAAGTGAAACGTCTTTTTACGTTTACAAAAGCTATATCTCTATGTGTTTAACAGCACTAAGCTTCTTTTAAAACAAAACCCGATAAGCTAAAACTTATCGGGTTTGTCGTTTAAATATCTGAATTAGTAAGTAAGCACATTTAATTTTTTTCGATACTGACATCAAAACCCCCGTTTTGATCAAAAATCACATCGTAAAACTTTGAATCTTTTTCTACACCCACTTCATAAGTAGTTTTGTTTTTATCATCAACCACTACTGCAATTTCTTTTATTGCTTTTGCCGGATAATTTTTCTTCAGGTAAGTCTGTGCTTTTACCGGTAGTTTACTTAACGGAATCTGTAGCTCATACGCTTTCATATTTCCTAAGTTGTCATAAATTGCCAGTGCTTTCGTTGTATTGTTTACATTGAATTTTGCCTCATAACGAATTTCATCATTATCGTCGCCAACATATTCTTCATACCAGACCGGTATTTTTCCCGGGTATTCTTTTTCAAAAGCAACTCTTACCAGTTCAGTAGGAGTTACTGTTTTTTTCATATTCGTTCCCTCCTGTGCAATTAAAAAACTAAAGCTGAACAGAGCGAAAATTAAAGATATTCTTTTCATTTTTTCTATCATTAAAGAATTAATAATCCTAAAAAACAGTAATAAATTTACTACTTATAAATGAATTTAAAATGAAGTTTCCATGAAATTTTCAGTTTGCATTAAAAATAATATGATTTTTAATTGATAAAACAGGTAACTTTTTAATGTACTGCTCGTCTAATTTTCAAACCAAATCATCGCCTATGAAAGACAATACAAAATTTGAAAATTCTCCACAACTTTATGCCAGAATCGCAGGGTTATTTTATTTACTCATCATCATAGCCGGTGCTTTTGCTGAAACCTTTGTCCGAAATAAACTAGTTGTTTATGGAGATGCAACGGCTACTGCAAACAACATCATCCATTCTGAATTTTTATGGAAAATTGGCATTACCGCAGATTTGATCATGCAGATTTGTGATCTGCCCGTCATGATAATTCTTTATTATTTGCTTAGGCCTGTAAGCAGGAAACTTGCACTGCTCAATCTTTCTTTTAATCTGATCCAGACTGCCGTTTTAGTGGCCAATAAATTAAACCTTCTGGCGGCCTTATTCTTTTTGGGAGATGCTGCTTATTTAAAATCCTTTAGTCCGGATCAATTGCATACATTATCTTATCTTTCTATAAAATTGCACGACTTTGGCTTCGGCGTTGGATTGATATTTTTCGGATTTGTATGTCTTATCGAAGGGTATTTAATTTACAAATCCGGATATTTCCCTAAAGTATTCGGAATGCTGATGTCCATCGCCGGATTTTGTTATCTTCTAAACAGTTTTGCGTTAATTCTGTTGCCGCAGCTTTCCAGTATTCTATTATTGATGCCTTGCCTTATCGCAGAATTAGCCTTAAGCTTATGGCTTATTTTTAAAGGAGTCAACCTTCCTGTTTGGAAAGAAAAATTAGCCGTTAACTAATCTGAAATAAAATCAGAATCAAAAAAGCCTGCAGGAAATGAATCTGAGCAGGCTTCTTTTTTGAAATAATTGAATTAGTAAGCACTTATTTCTGAACTCTTATATATGGTCTTTATGCTTTAATCGGTCAGCTAATTCTCTTCGATAGGTAATCCCAACGGGAAGTTTTTCATTTTTTATCACCACAAAATCTTTCTCGCTTTCTTCTATTTTATCTAATGCTACGATATACGATTTATGAATGCGCATGAAACTTTTTTCAGGAAGGCATTTTTCTAATTCTGTAGTAGTAATTGAAGCCAGATACGTTCTTTTTAAAGTGTACAGCTTAACGTAATTGCCAAAACTTTGTGCAAACAAAAGCTGGTCTAATTCGATATCCATAAAATAACCATCTACTTTTACACTAACCGAATTTATTACTTCCTGTTCCCTGCTTTTTACATTTTCTGTTGCGAAAAAACGGTCAATAGCTTTTAAAAACCTTGGAAAATAAATAGGTTTCAACAAATAATCAATCACGCCGTAGTCATAACTTTCTAGTGCAAATTCAGAATAGGCAGTGGTTAAAATCGTTTTGGGATGTGTTGGAATAATTTTGAGTAATTCCATTCCTGAGATTTCAGGCATATTGATATCCAGAAACATCAGATCGACTTTGTTTTCGCGGAGATAATCCATTGCTTCAACGCCATTATAGCCTTGAAAAACAAGTTCAAGCTGTGGATTCTGTTTGATGTAATTAGCCAGAACATAATGTGCTGCCGGCTCATCATCAACGATAATGCATTTTTTAGTCTCCTTCATCATACAAACTTTTTCAGTTGTAATTTCAAATCAACGATGTAGGTATTTTTATCTTCCTGAATATTCAATTTATATTCTTTTCCATAAATCAAGTTCAAACGTTCTTTTGTGTTTTTTAAACCAATTTTAGTCGATACAACATCTGTTTTTTTATTCGGAATTGAATTTACAACGTGCAAATGCAACAAACCGTTTTCGACTGTAACAATAATGCGAACATAACATTTTTCGATGGCGCAGGTTCCATGTTTAAAGGCATTTTCGATAAATGCAATTAATAACATTGGTGAAACTTTGTAGGCGTTTTCGTTGTCAATTTTGCAATCGTACGTAATATCACAGCGATAGCCTACACGCTCTTTTTCAAGCTGCACATAACTGTTTATAAATTCCAGTTCATCTTCAAGAGAAACGCATTGTTTGTTGTTGCTTTCGAGCTGATAACGCATCAGCTGTGATACTTTCATAATCAGATCCGGCGTTCTTTCGGGAAATTCTAAACTAATCCCGTAAAGCGTATTAAAGGTATTGAATAAAAAATGAGGATTCAATTGTCCTTTTAATGAGTTTAGCTGCATTTCATTAAACAACAAGGTTTCATTGGTTTGTTTTCTGTGGATTCTGTAGAATTTAAACACAATTATCGGACTCAAAATACAAACCAGAGTCCCTAAAACACTAGCCAATTGATACACATAACTTCTTTGATGTGAATTTTGGTAGAGATGACAATTGCTAAACATCTTCAGCATGGTAATCTCGTACAGTAAAACCGAAAAGACAAATACACCAAAAAGGGTTAGAAACACATATGTTAAAGGACGTTGGGTTTTGAATAATATTGGAAGAAGAAAAAATCGGTTGAACTGGGCGTGCATGTATAAAACGAAGTAGAAAAAAACACCCATTAAAATAGAAGTAAAAGAACTAAATAACATCCAGTCATTCTTCAAAGTATAAATTGTAAATGAGAAGAGAACAACGGCAATTTCCTGCCACCATTTGTTGTCCAGTATGTTATCAAATTTTTTATTCATTTTTAAAATTAAATAGTTTACAAAGTACGGACAAATATTTAATTTCTTTTTCCAAAAAATGACAAATTCAATTGGTCATTTATTATTGCAGTACATCATTTAAGAAGGCATATATCGATACAAGTGAAATAATTTTGGACTATAATTTCACACTTTGAGTTTTATGTATTTCAAAAAAATTACTTTATTATTTTTCTTGATTTTTGCCTCAATTGGTTATTCTCAAACCTTGTCTTTAAAAGAAGCAATAAAAACAGGCCTTGAAAATTACGGATCGATCAGAGCAAAAACCAATTATACCAATGCTTCGCGCGAAACTCTAAAACAATCCAAACGCGATTATTTGCCTAATCTGAACTTGTCGGCTCAGCAAGATTACGGAACCGTAAACGGACAAAACGGTCCGCTTTATGGTTTTGGAGGTCTGGGCGTTGCTTCTTCGGGATTACCGCTTCCGGAACAAAACTGGAATTCGGCTTTTGGAGCACTTTATTTAGTGAATATGAACTGGGATTTTTTCACTTTCGGAAAAGCCAAAGAAAAAATCAATTTAGCGAAAGTCGATATTCAGGCTAAAGAAAAAGACCTGAATCAGGAGAAATTCCAACTGGAAATTAAAATTTCTGCCGCTTATCTCAATTTACTGGCAAGCCAAAGATTACTGATTTCACAACAGAAGAATTTAAACCGTGCCGAAGTTTTCAAAAGAACCGCCGCAGCCAGAGTCAAAAACGGATTACTGGCCGGAGTGGATTCGACATTGGCTACAGCCGAAGTTTCGAAAGCAAAAATGGCACTGAATCTGGCTAAAAATTTTGTTAAAGAACAAAACAATAAACTTGTCGATTTAATGGGCGTTGCGCCTCAGGATTTTGTTACTGATACAATTTTTGTTACGCAGATTCCAAAAGAACTTATAAAACAAAATAGTGTAACTGATAGCCTTCACCCGTTATTGCAATTGTATAAAACGAGAATTGACTACAGCAACCAGCAGGTCAAATTGTACAAACGTTTTTATTATCCTACCATGAGTGCGTTTGGTGTTTTACAAACCCGGGCTTCAGGATTTGATAATTCTTACGCAACAGATCAGACCGCTTTTAACCGAAATTACTGGGATGGCGTCAATCCGGATCGCACTAATTATTTATTGGGAATAGGAATTACGTGGAATTTAACCACTCCATTCCGATCAAGCAGGCAAGTGAGCGCACAAAAATTTGTTTCTCAGGCTTTACAGGAAGAATACAATCAGGCCGACAGGGAACTAAAATCGCAATTGAATTTTGCCGAAGATAAAATAAAAATCACGCTGGAGAATTATGCCGAAGCACCCATTCAGGTAAATGCGGCACAAAGAGCATATCTGCAAAAATCGACTTTATACAAAAACGGATTAACCGATTTAACCGATCTGACCCAGACGATTTACACGCTAAACCGTGCCGAAATTGACCGTGATATCGTCAATAATAATGTATGGCAGTCGTATTTGCTAAAAGTAGCCGCAACGGGCAATTTTGACTTATTTATAAATGAATTTTAATTATAGAGCCTAATGAATTTAATACGTTTTGCACTCCGCAAACCCATCTCTATATTGGTATTGGTGGCCGGTTTATTTTTCTTCGGAATTGGTGCCATCAAAGACATTAAGGTAGATATCCTTCCGAAAATGAATCTGCCTGTAATTTATATTGCGCATCCTTTTGGAGGGTACACACCCGACCAGATGGAGGCTTATTTTGCTAAAAATTACGTGAACATTCTTCCTTTTGCCAATGGTATAAAATCGGTAGAAACCAAGAATATCCAGGGGTTGATGATTATGAAACTGACCTATTACGAAAATACCAATATGGCGCAGGCAGCTGCCGAATTAGGAGCGCTTTCGAACCGAATTCAGGCGGCTTTTCCTCCGGGAACACAGCCTCCGTTTATCATTCGTTTTGATGCTTCCTCATTGCCGATTGGTCAATTGGTATTGAGCAGTAAAATACGTTCCAACAACGAATTACAGGATTTGGCGAACGTTTATGTACGTGCGTCGTTTACTTCGATTCCGGGTTTATTATCTCCGGCTCCCTTTGGCGGAAGCCCAAGAACAGTAGAGGTTAACGTTGATCCTGATTTACTGCGTTCACACAATATGACGCCCGATCAGATTGTAGAAGCCATTCGTATCAACAACCAGACAGCACCATCAGGAAATGTGAGAATTGGCGATATCAATTACATTTCACCAACCAATAATACGATTAAGGAAATTAAGGATTTTGAACAGATTCCGTTGTTTAAAGGCGGGGTTCAAAACCTGAAATTAGGCGATGTTGCTACTGTAAAAGACGGTGCAGACGTGACCAACGGATATGCTTTAGTAAACGGAAAACGTTCAGTTTATATCAGTATTGCAAAGGCCGGAGACGCTTCGACCTGGGATGTGGTTCAGAAATTAAAAGCCGAGCTGCCTAAAATTCAGAGTACACTTCCGGAAGATGTTCAATTATCATACGAATTTGACCAGTCGGTGTATGTAATCAACTCCGTTAAAAGTTTGATTACCGAAGGAATTATCGGAGCGGTTTTGACCGGATTAATGGTTTTATTATTCTTAGGTGACAGGCGTGCAGCGTTAATCGTAATCCTGACGATTCCAATTTCGATTATTTCGGGTGTTTTATTCCTAAAGTTATTCGGACAGACGATCAATTTAATGTCGTTGAGCGGACTCGCACTGGCGATTGGAATTCTGGTGGATGAAAGTACCGTAACCATAGAAAATATTCACCAGCATCTCGATATGGGTAAGCCAAAAGCACTCGCGATTTGGGATGCCTGTCAGGAAATTGCTTTGCCTAAATTATTGATTCTGCTTTGTATTCTGGCGGTTTTTGCGCCAGCCTTTACGATGGTCGGAATTCCGGGAGCTTTGTTCTTACCATTGGCTTTGGCGATTGGTTTTTCAATGGTAATTTCGTTTTTACTTTCACAGACTTTTGTACCTGTTATGGCAAACTGGTTGATGAAAGCACATCCAAAACACGATCATACACCGGAAATCACAGACGATGAGGCCGAATTCAACGCCTGCGGATTAACACCGGAATCTGAAAAACAACTGATCACTCAGAAAAAGGATTATGTTGAAAGAACGGATACGGATGGAAACGGAAAAATCAGTGCTTTCGAACGTTTCAGAATTCGTTTTATGCGAACTCTTGAACGATTGTTCCCATACAAAAAAGCAGCTGCTTTAACCTATTTGGTTCTGGCTACAACACTTGCTGTTGTATTTATTTCGTTCATCGGAAAAGATGTTTTCCCGAAAGTAAATTCAAGTCAGTTTCAGCTGAGAATGCGTGCTCCCGACGGAACCCGTCTGGAACGTACCGAAGAAAAAGCCATTTTGGTACTGAAAGAACTAAAGAAAATGGTAGGCAACGAACATATCGGAATATCTTCTGTATATGTGGGTCAGCACCCATCGTTGTTCTCCATCAACCCGATTTACCTGTTTATGGCGGGTTCTCATGAAGCTGTTTTTCAGGTGAGTTTAAAGGATTACCATGCTGATATGGATGAATTTAAAGATGAGTTCCGGGCGAGAATCAAAAAGGTGCTGCCTGATGTAAAACTCACTTTTGAGCCAATCGAATTAACGGACAAAGTGTTGAGTCAGGGCTCTCCTACTCCAATCGAAATCCGAATTGCGGGGAAAGACAAAAAACGAAATGAAACCTACGCGAATCAAATCGTTGAAAAATTGCAGAAAATAGACTATTTCAGAGACGTACAAATTGGTCAGCCGATTCATTATCCGGCAATGAACATTGATATTGACAGAACCCGTGCTGCCGAATTAGGTGTGGATATGAATGATATTTCGCGTTCACTGATTGCTTCGACCTCATCATCACGATATACCGAAAAAAATACGTGGATTGACGAACGAACCGGTTTATCCGTAAACGTTCAGGTTCAGGTTCCGTTAAATCAAATGAAAAGCAAAACCGATATTGGAGAAATTCCGGTATTGAAAAACTCGCTTCGTCCTGTTTTGAGTGACGTTGCAAAAATTACACCCGGCTTTGTGAGCGGTGAAAATGACAATTTAGGGGCGATGCCATACATTACAGTTACAGCAAACATCAATCAGACCGATTTGGGGACGGCAACGAAAGATGTTGATGCTACAATCAGTTCATTGGGCGAATTACCACGTGGCTTATTTGTCACGCCTATTGGACTGAGTAAAGTATTGAGCGAAACATTAAGCAGTTTACAAGTAGGGTTATTGGTTGCTATTTTTGTAATCTTCTTAATGTTAGCCGCTAATTTCCAGTCATTCAAGGTTTCTCTGGTGATTTTAACCACAGTTCCGGCGGTAGTTTTGGGGGCATTATTGATGCTGACTATCACAGGTTCAACGCTGAATTTACAATCGTACATGGGCATCATCATGTCCGTTGGGGTTTCGATTGCGAACGCCGTTTTACTGGTTACGAATGCCGAACAATTGCGAAAAATAAACGGAAACGCCTTAGAGTCGGCCCGTGAAGCTGCGGCACTGCGTCTTCGTCCGATCATCATGACTTCGGTGGCGATGATTGCGGGAATGTTACCAATGGCGATTGGTCATGGAGAAGGAGGCGATCAGGTTTCTCCGTTGGGAAGAGCCGTAATTGGGGGATTATTGTTTTCGACCTTTGCTGTATTATTAATTTTACCGTTGATTTTCGCCTGGGCACAGGAACATACCACGACACAATCTGTTTCTTTAGATCCTGAAGACGAAGAAAGCATCCATTATATCTCATCCTTAAAATAAGTCATAAAGTTTGAAAGTCCAAAGTCGAAAGTCTTAACGTGAAAAGAAAAAATGTTGTGAATAAGTATTTTATATCATTTTAAATACGACATTATTCTATGTTTGTTACTTAAATAGGCGGAAAAGATAAAAGTGTATCTAAGTAATTGCACAAACAAGTGGCTTTATGACTTTGGACTTTGGACTTTGGACTTTGGACTTTGGACTTTGGACTTTAAAAACTTTCGACTTACTTATTAAATCATATTTTATATAAAATCATAAAATGAAGACTAAAATACTCCAACCAACCGCGCTGTTTTTTGCAGCATTATTTTTCCTGAACAGCTGTAATTCTAAAAAGGAAGAAGTTGTTACAGCAGAAATCGAACCGAAAACGGAAACCTTTCTTCTGGAAAAAGAAAAACTGACTACCGAATTGCGTTTACCGGCTGAATTAACCGGTTTTCAACAGGTAGATTTGTATGCCAAAGTGAGCAGTTTCGTAAAAACGCTGAAAGTAGATATTGGTTCAAAAGTAACCAAAGGACAGCTTTTGATCGTTCTGGAAGCGCCGGAAATCAGTTCACAACTGGCTGCAGCCGAATCAAGACTGAAATCTATGGAAGCGATTTACGCCACCAGCAAAAGCACCTACAACCGCTTGTACGAAACGAGCAAGGTCGAAGGAACGATTTCTAAAAATGACTTGGAAATGGCTAGCGGAAAAAAGAACTCTGACTACGCACAATATCAGGCAGCGATTGCGGCTCATAAAGAAGTAAAAATCATGAGAAGTTATCTTGAAATCCGTGCGCCTTTTGATGGTGTTGTGGCAGCAAGAAACGTGAATTTAGGAACCTTTGTGGGGCCTAGTTCAAGTTCGCCATTATTGACAATTCAGCAGCAAAACAAATTGCGTCTGGCGGTTTCAGTTCCAGAATTGTACACTGGCTATTTACACAACGGCGACGAAATGAGTTTTAACGTAAAATCATTGCCGGATACTTTTAAAGCTACGATTCAGAGAATGTCCGGCGCTTTGGATTTGAAATTACGTTCTGAACGTGTCGAAATGGATGTGCACAACACCAAAGGAAATTTATTACCGGGAATGGTAGCCGAAGTTTTGTTACCACTTAATGCGAAAGACAGCACGTTTGTAGTGCCAAAATCGGCTTTGGTGAATGCTGCCGAAGGAATGTTTGTCATTAAAGTGGTCAATCACAAAGCCACAAGAGTAGATGTAAAAAAAGGAAGGGAAATCGACGATAAAATCGAAATTTTCGGAGACCTGAACCCGAAAGACAAATTGGTAAAAATCGCCAGCGAAGAAACCAAAGAAGGCGATATCATAAACGAATAACCTGTACGCTTTAATTAATTATTGATTTGTTCGAAAGTGCTGTAAGACTTAGGTTTTATGGCACTTTTTTTTATTTAGGAGCTGGTTCCTGCTATTCGTTACAATCTTTTGTGCCTCCCGATAGCTATCGGGACCGGCACAAAAGGATTTTCACTGCTATCAGGGCTAGGGGTTTAGGATTTATAGGGAATAAACAGGTATAAGTACGTGGTAGTTTTGTATTATTTATTGCTACACTTGTTTAATTTAAATTTAGTAAAATATGGTTTTCCGTAAAAAAGATGATTTTGGAATACTGATATTTGTTCAATATTGAAGGAATTATAATTGGCAAACTCTAAACTATGAAATTTTTATATCAATTATTTTTAGCATTCAATTCAACTTGGTTAATAGTTGTTGTTTTTTTAGTTAAAGAAAAATACAAATTCATTTTTTTGGATGAATACTCAATATATTATTCTTGGACACTCTTTACAGTTATACCAATTATTTTAAGCGCTTTAAGTTTTTTGATTGCAATAAATTTACCAAAAGACAGATTACAAAGTAGTTCAATTATAGAAATTGAATTAGCTAATAATAATTTTCTTCCAACATATTTAGGATACTTTTTTGTATCTCTAGGAATAGAAGATATTTCTACTTTAATCGTAGTTTTTACAATTATATACGTTTTCACATTTCTATCTCAAACGCTTTATTTTAATCCTATTTTTTTACTTTTTGGTTATCATTTCTATTTTATTAAAACTTCACGGAATGTAAAAATATTCCTAATCACAAGAAAGCAATTGAAAACACCTGGAGAAAATAGTTTTGAAAAACTAAGAAGAATTAACAATTATACATTTATCGAACTCTAATCAAATTTTTATATGGCAAATTATATTTTCGGAAAAGTTAAAAGAAAACAGACTATGTTTCGTGTCATTGAAACAGAAACTGAAATTTACGATACAGCAGGACTAATCTTAAACGGTGTCGATTATAATCCCGCAACCCTCATTGAAGATGAAGAACTTTATCAACTTACAAATTTTTCAACTACAGAGTTTATTTTAGAATTTCTTCAGAATGATTTAGATACAGTAAATCACAGTCAAATAACAAAAGTAGACTTAAAAAAACTATCATTTATTTGTACTGTACAAGCTGATCTTTATTTTTTTCAAATAATAAATTCTAGTTTTTACATTAGTAAAAAATGGTTCTCTATTGATGAATTAACTTTAGAAACTGACAAGCCAATTATAACTATAAATCCTTTTGCTGACGCTATTTACAACAAACAAAATGACACTTTATATTTTAAAAAATTAACAGCTGCACAAAAAATTTTTAAGGGAATGGATCAATTATATAAAGCAGCAACAGAAGTTGAAACACAAATGTTTTTAGACAGTGATTTTCTTGATGTAAACGTTGATTTTATAGCTACAAAAGTTACAGTCCCAAATAGAAAGCGGATAGCTTTAGTGAATGAAACCTTAAGTAATTTATCCATTGATGAAAAACAAGCAATTTATGATTACACGAATGAATATGGTCAAGTAAGTTATCAAAATGGGAAATTTAAAATAGAAAGTGATGATGATTTAAAATTTGTCCTATGGGGTATTGAACAAAGGTTTTATACTACACATATTGGTGGAGAAAAAAGAATAGCTAATTCTATCATTAGTATTTAAATAATGTTTTCCTACAGTTGTAGCTCTAACTAAATAAAAAAGAATCGCAAATAGTTAGGTAAAAATCGATACAGTTTGCGAATGCTATTACTAAAATAAAAAAATATGAAAATTGATATTATTACTTCAAACCCAACCAAATTAAGGGATGAAATTTTTAAAGCTGTTACTGAACATGTACTAGAAACTTGGATAATTAGAACTTCAGGATCAAGAAGCTTTCTAACTCCAGTTGCTGCACAATATTACGATGTTGCTTTGTTAGAATTTCTAATTGATCCGATAACTAATAATTTAGTGGTTACTCCAAATCACTGGAACAATCAGTCTCAACCATCTGATGCAGTTTATGCAATTGTTATAGGAATGTTTACAGCCACTCTATTAACACATTTTAGTTCAAACTTTACAAAACTTGAAACAATAAAATGAAATAGCCAGTCATGCTTTCAAGCTTCATGTTCGCAGAGAAAATCCAACAATTGAATTAAAAATATTATGAAAAAATCGAAAACAATAATTATAATTTTTGCAATAATCATTTTGATAGCAGTTTTAACTAACCCAAGTAATGAAGAGCATAAGCAAGCTGTAAAATCAGTTATAAATCAAGTTGTTCAAAATTCTATCTCAAAAAATGAATCTGATATGGAAAAATTAGGAGTTTTGTTTGGAAGCTCCTTGGCTGAAAATCTAATTGAGAATTCTGTAACACGAGACAATTACATTTTGTTTTCAATTACTAAAATTACATGGAGAGGAGAAAGTAAAAGCATTGGGTATGGACTATTTGGGAATGTGTTACTTTCTGAAAAAGTAAAAAATGCCTTCAATAATAATGAAATAAACAAATACGAAAATACCTCAGAAACATACGTTGATTCTATTGCTGTAGAAATAGACTCCATGGCTACAGAATAAAAATTACCTATACAAATGTTCTAATAAAAAGCCCACGTTGGAAGGAACGTCCCGCTCGTGGACACAATTTAAAATATCAAAATATGTAAATATCTCGCCATTTTAGTAGCGAGAATTGTAAGCGATTTAATTAATATTTTTTAACCATTAAGCTATGACTGACAAAGCCCTTGAAGTTTTAATAACTATTTTGCTTCCAATAGTTGGTGGTGGAATTGGTTTCCTTTTGAAAAGATATTTAGACAAAAAAAGAGAACTGTTCAATGAAAATGCAAAAGAAAGAAGACAAGCTTATCAAGATTTTGTAAATATCATTATAGATATTTTTGCAGGCACAAAGGATAAAAAACAAAAGCCTTTTGATATCAATCGCCTTTACGATTTTTATAAAAAAAATATTTTATTCGCTCCTCCTAATGTTGTAAATGCCTTTAGTGATTACATGCAATATCTTTATGTATTTGATAATAGTAATCCAAATCAAACTGCTGAACATATTAAAAAACTAACAGAAGTTTTAAAACACATGCGAGAAGATTTAGGATTGAGCAATAAAGATTTAGGAGAAAATGGCGAAAGATTAATGCGTGCAATAATTACTGACTTTGACTCAATGTTATAAACTGCCCATGATTCCACGAAGTGTTCTCATGAAAAACTGCGCAAATGTCCCGCTCCCACACTAACTCTTTTATGGGCTTTTGAAACCAGAATTTCTTATATTTCAAAAATTCAAAATACGCCCTGATAAAAGATAAATAAAAATATAATTAAATTAATATGAAAAAATATTTAATCATTTTACTTTTTATAATTGGCACTATTAATCTCAAAGCACAAACTTGTGAAGAAATAATGGAATTTGTTAAATCTAAAGATTATGGTACCACTTATACAAGTTATAATAGTGATGCAATTTCAAAAGTTACATTTTATTCAATATATGTAGATTACAAAACTCTATATTTTGCTATCGTTTGTTTTAAAAAAAAATATTCTTATTCCTGTAATGAATATATATATCAAGTTGGTTCCGATACGAAATTTAATTATTCGTATGAATACTACGATAGTGCAGGAAAAGCCTTTTGGAAATATATCCAACCGTATAATAAGACCTTGGGATGTGCGCCAAATTTTGAATAAATTGATTAAAACTCTGCTCCACGAAGTGTTCTCATAAAAAGCTGCGCAAATGTCTCTGACTTTGCGTAATTTTTTTAATGCTGTTATAATCCTAAAGTCTCCCGACTTTTTACAAAAAGTTCTAAAGAACAATAAACATAAATACATTATATTTATAAAAAAAACCTGTAGTGCCAGAAAGTTAGCGGAATGCTAAGGAGGACTTAAAATCTAATATGCTGGACAAAGACGAAATAATGATAAATAGTTATGCTCAAGAAAAGAATAATCTTGAAGATGTTCTTGTTTGGTTTGAAAGTTTGAGCTCAGAAGAGAAGCTCAAAACACTATATACTTTAAAGTTTTGTTTACATCAATGTCATCCTAAAAAAGAAACCGTTGAAAATGCTATAAAGTTAGTGCCACTAAAACAAACCGTAACTCCTATTATCTTATTAAAAACAAAAGGATTTGAAGAAGCATTAGACAAAACAGTAAAGCTTCCAGAAGATGAACATAGAAAAACCTTTATCACTTTAATTACAGTTTTCAAAGTTGCTGACACAATTCGCCGAAAAACACAATGTAAAAATGGTTGTTTTCATGAGTGGCATAATATGAAATAATTAGAACCCGATCGCGCAGATATATAGAATTGTATTCTGGCAAAGTAGAGTTGGCAAAATGTTTAATTCCCAATTGGAATGGGCACAGTTTGCAAAACTGCGCTAACGAGTAACGAGTGCTAATATAATATCAATGCAGACCAAGATCACGCAGAATTTCATTCTATTCTAAAAGAGCAAACGAAAGATTAATATTATACTGAATATTTTTTTACCTTTGAAATTAAGACTTTTTAATGCAAATGGCTTTTAGCCTTCAGAAAATTGATACTATGGAACAAAAAATACATCAGGGTAGAAATGTAAAACGATTCAGGGAAATGTTGGGCATCAAACAGGAAGCATTGGCTTTTGATTTGGGTAACGACTGGAATCAGAAGAAAATTTCTTTGTTGGAGCAAAAAGATGTAATTGAAGATGATATGCTCAGACAAATTTCAAATGCATTGAAAATTCCAGTTGAAGCATTCCAGAATTTTGATGAGGAGCAAGCTGTGAATATTATCGCAAATACAGTAACAACTGTCAATGATAATGCTACAGGACAATTATTTCAAATAAATTCAACAATCAATACATCTGAGAAGTGGATAGAAGCATTAGAGGAAATTAAAAAGCTTAATAATGAAAAAATTGCTCTTTACGAACGTATGCTGAAAGAAAAAGAAGAAATGATGGCTAAGCTGGAAAAGCTTATTAACAAATAGAAATATAAGTAATTTAAAAGTATTACTTTTTCATAGGATAAAAGGCTCAACCGTTTAGTTGAGCCTTTTTTAATGGATCCGCTCTACGAAGTGTTCTCATGAAAAGCTGGCAAATGTCCGTGCTCTACGAAGTGTACCCTCCTCTGGTGCTCGTTTGCAACGAGTACCTATATCCCTCTATAAATTATAAAGATAAATTGTAGCGTTTGTAACGCGGCTATTAAAACAAAAGTTTCTTACAAACCTTATTATAGGCAATCTATCTGAAAATCTGCGTTGCAAACGCTTTATACTATTTTCATGAATAACAAGTACTCGTTAAAAACGAGCATAGAAAACCTGAATAAACGAGCGCCAATTAGATAAACTAAATTATCAATTTTAAAGATTTCACTAAAAAACTATTATATAGGAATAAACCCATTAATGGTTATTTTTTTTATAAGTTTGCCTCACAAAATTTAAAAATCAATTTTATGAAAAAAATTACTTTATTAGCCTTTTTATTTATTTCTATTTTAACACAAGCACAAACGTTTTCAGAAAGTTTTGACGCAAATACAGGTACAAACGCCGCTTTTACCAAAACTATATCCGGAATTGTTTTTAATTTCACCTTTACGACTGATGGAGACGGTGGTATGTTCACCTGGAAGAACAATAAGGGAGAAAATGGCTCCCCAAGTATAAGTGTAGAATCTGGTTCCTATAAATTGACTACCGATGAAAAAATTACTATAAAAAGAGCAGATGGTAAGAAATTCAAATTTACCAGTATTTATTATAATAATGGATCAAGTCCCTCTATAAATATTGCAGGCTACGACAATAATGTTTTAGTTGGAAGCATAAAAAATGTAACTATGGGATTTGCTGGTGTTATAAATTTTAATGACATAGACGTAGATGAAGTTCGTATAGTATCAAATGATTTTTATGATTCAAGTTTTGATTCTTTCATAGGTAAATTTACCGCAACTCTAGGGGTTGATGATGTTAATTTCTCTGATGCTAAAATAGTTGTAAGCCCAAATCCTGCAAATGATTATCTAATGGTTTCAGGATTAAAAAACACAGAAAATTTTAGTATATACAATGTGTTAGGCTCAAAAATATTTGATGGCATCATTGATAATGATAAAAAAATAGATCTTAAATCACTGAGCAACGGGGTGTATTTTCTAAAATTCGAAAATAACAAAACAATAAAATTTATTAAAAACTAAATTTTATTTTCAAAACTAAAAAAGAACCTGCTCTACGGAGTCTGCTCATTAAAAGCTGCGCAAATGTCTCTGACTTTGCGCAATTTTTTTAATACTACTATAATCCTAAATCTCTCAAAAGTCTCCCGACTTTTTACAAGGCGTTTTTAAACGGTAATAATCACAAATAAATTATATTCATAAAAAACTTAAAATGAAAAAGGATTTATTGATATAACCTACTTTCACCTTTAGTTAAAAAGTCGGAGACTTTGACAAGTTTTCGTTTATAACAAAATTTTAAAATGGCGCAAAGTCAGAGACATTTGCGCAACTTTTCATAAGGAACTCTTCGGGGAGCGGGTGCAAAGTCAGAGACATTTGCGCAGCGCTAAGAAGAACACTTTGAAGAGCGGGGAACTCAATCTAGCAAAGTCAAGTTTGTCTGTTTATTTTATAACAGCTGTTGCTTATTAATGTTTTATATTAATTTAACGTAATATTAACGTTAGTTATTAGGAATAGTATTAGTGAGGGGGGTATTTTTGGCGAGAAAAAAAACAACATAAACCATAACTACTACATACATAATTAACACTTTATATCCATTAGTGTGTTGCAGATTTTTAAATACCTATAATATTAATAAAATAAATATTAAAAAATTATGAAAATTCAAAAAACACTTCTAGCTCTGGCACTACTTATTGCTTCTCTATCTTTTGGACAAATTACGACGAATCCTGGAACTGGTAATGTCTTAATCGGCACTACAACAGATAATGCGATAGACAAGCTGCAAGTTAATGGAACAGCATCAGGAAGTACTGCAACTTTACCAAACCAGTTCACGATAAAAGCGCAATTGGATTTGAAAGCTGATGACAACAATGTAGTCAAGCTAACAGGAAATCAAGTAAAAACGGGGATTTTGACAATGACCAATCCGAGTGGTGGCGGTACTGGGATTGTATTGAATAACAATTCCGCAGCGGAAATGATTAACTTATACAACTCAGATGAAGGCTCTGGTATTGCTTCTATCAATACGGGTGACGGAATCGGCATTAATTCCTCCAATACTGGAGGAGGATTCGGTATTAATTCCGTTAATTATAGTGGAGGATCTGGTATTGTTTCATACAACACATCAACAGGTAATGGCATAATTTCAAATTCAGCCGCATCAGCTACCGGTTTTAATTATGTTGGACAAAACAATGGCACTAATACCTTTACGGTAGATAAAACAGGAGCTGTATATGTAAATACAAATGTCGGCATTGGAACTTCAAGTTTTACAGATGGAGCCGATACCTACAGACTTTCAGTAAAAGGAAAAGTAAGGGCAGAAGAAGTAAAAGTTTACAACACCTGGGCAGATTATGTTTTTACCAAGGATTACAAATTACCAAGCCTTAAAGAAGTTGAAACCTTTATTAGCCAAAAAGGGCATTTGCAAAATGTACCTTCTGCCAAGGAAGTAACTGAAAAAGGACTTGCATTGGGAGAGATGGCAAAAATTCAGCAGGAAAAAATTGAAGAATTAACATTATACTTAATTCAACAAAACAAAGAAATAGAAGAGTTGAAAAAAGAAAACGAGCAATATAAATCCCTTGTAGAAAGAGTAACTGCTTTAGAAAAAAAATAAAACCCGCTCTACGAAGTGTTCTCATGAAAAGCTGCGCAAATGTCTCTGACTTTGCGCAATTTTTTTAATACTACTATAATCCTAAATCTCTCAAAAGTCTCCCGACTTTTTACTAAACGATTTTCAACGGCAATAACCCAGAACTTCAGTCTGTGAAAAAACTAAAATCACCCTCATGAGAATCCCCCAGTTGAGATTTTTCTTTTGTAGCCCTTCGAATACTTTCTAAATTTTGAGAGGTTTTTTCACAGCCTGACGTTACCTGTCGTATTTGAAAAAATCGGAACTTAACAAATAAATTGAATGAAAAAATCCTTATTATTCTTGTTTTTATTAATCTTCAATCAACCAATTTTCTCTCAAAATAGTACTATAAAAAGATTTTATGAAATCTCTTTTTGTGGAGAACCTCAAACATTAAAATTAATTGAATATCAAAATGGAAAAGTAGAAGGATATTTAAAAACTGAACTTACAGAAGAGAAATCTAATGGTGAAAAATTAGAAATTATTAAAAAAATAAATTTTAATGACACACTTACCCGAAAATTATTGACAAATTTAAAAACTGAGGAAATTGAAACCTTAAGAAGATGTGAAGAAGATGTTGAATGTAATAATCAAGTATATCTTGACGGAAGCTATTTATCAATTAAAATTCTAAGTGACGAAAAAGATAAAAAATTTGAGTTTTGGGGAATTTATCCTGAATCACAAACTAATGGAAAAATTGAAAAAATTGAATTAAGAAGAAAAGTTCAAATTATGGCAACAATAATTGATAATGAAATTAATTTGAAAAAACAATTTTCAGAAACAATAAAAAGTTTAAAAACTGGAAAGTATTGTTACTGGAAAGGAATTGCGCACACATGCATAGAATATAAATAAATACGACAGGTAACGACAACAACGAATTTGGGCAATTGGCTTAATGGAAAAATGGTTTCGTATTTGAATGATTTTGCAAACCCGCTCTACAAAGTGTTCTCATGAACAGTAAACATCATTTTGTAATTATTTTTTTATATTTTTGATTTAAAATAACACACTGTAAATCAAACAAATATTTCATTTATTCTCTTTAACATAGCACAATTATCCATCAACTATTGTAAAATATAAAAGGATGAAAAATATACCAACATTGTATGAATGGGCAGGCGATATGCAGACCTTTGAGACTTTATTTTCAAAATTTTACGAAAAAGTACTGAATGACGAAATATTGGGTGAAGTCTTCAAAAATATGTCACCTGATCACGTTGAACATGTAGCACATTTCGTTGCTGAAGTTTTTGGCGGTGAAAAATTATACACTTCCAATGACGATGGCAGCCATGCAAAAATGATTGGGAAACATATTGGCAAAATGCTGACAGAAGAAATGAGGCAGCGCTGGGTTCATTTACTACTGCAAACTTCAGATGAAATTGGATTAAAAAGCGACCCTGAATTCCGTTCGGCTTTTGTTGGTTATATCGAATGGGGCACCCGTCTGGCTGTTATAAATTCTCAGCTCACAGAAAATCCAACAGACTCAAACGAACCTATGCCAAAATGGGACTGGGGTGCAACAGGCGGACCCTATGTAAATTAAAAAATATAATTTTACAGAACTGCATTTAGATAACCAGAACATTAACGGTAATAGTTTAGTACAATCAATATATAAAGATGAAAACACACAAAACAAGCCGAACAGCTCAGTATATGGCTTTATTCAGAGCATTGGAAACAAAACGCAATTCTAATGATAAATTATTTTCTGACGAATATGCAATACATTTTCTTGAAGCTAAATTGAGATTTGCATCACGTATTTCTAAATATGCTATTATTAGAAAATATATTAGCAATACCATTCAGAAGAAAATACCGGGAGCCCTTTCATCAGGAATAGCCAGAACAAAATATATTGATGATTTATTAAAATCAACAATTACTAATGGAGTAAAACAAGTCATAATTTTAGGCGCAGGATTTGACACCAGAGCATTGCGACTTGCCTTTCTGGAATCAATTCCTGTTATAGAAATTGATCATCCAAATACTTCAAAATTTAAAATTGCAACTTATAAAAGCCGCATAGGCCAACTTCCAAAAAATATTGAATTTTATCAAATTGACTTTAATAAACAAAGCCTTGAAAAATTGGCTGAACAACATAATTTTGATTTTACAAAACCTACTACGGTCATTTGGGAAGGTGTTACAAATTACCTCACAGAAGATGCCATAAAAAACACATTTGAGTTTATTAAAAAATTCACAACGAACAGCTATGTTATTTTTACTTATGTTCACAAAGATATTCTCGAAAATCCAGGCTCTTTTTTGGGAGGTGAAAAACTTTTAACCGACCTCAACAAGCTTGAAGAAAAATGGACTTTTGGCTTTAAGCCGGAAGAACTGTCAGATTATTTAAAATCATTTGACATGATGCTTATTGAAGATATGGGCGCTATTGAATATCGTTCAAAATATCTGCCAAATCGGGATGAAAAAGGATATGAGTTTTATAGAGCAGCAATAGCCGTAAAGCAATAACTACCACCTCTTTGCTTGTCTGCGATGAGTACCTAATTAAGTAAGACCAAAACAGCATTTGCAGAACGGATAATTAAGACAAATCCAGTTATAAAAATATTAAATGGTTAAAAACTAACTGTAATTCAGAACCTTCCCTTTTGTTTATTTGTCAGACGCTGATTTTCCTTCAGACATAATTTTCTGGCGGTGCTGCATTCCCCATCTGGTCATCGCCCCTACTACTTCTTCCAGTGTATGGCTGTAAGGCAGCAATTCGTATTCAATACTTACCGGATAGCCATTTTCGACTTTTTTGACAATAAGTCCATTCATTTCCAAATCTTTAAGCTCGCTTGACAGCACCCTTGCCGAAATTCCGCTTACCTGTTTTTGAATTTCTGTAAATCGCTTGTTTCCTCTCGCCATTGAAATAATAATCATCAATTTCCATTTACCGCCTATTACATATTGAGCGTCTGAAACCGCCCTTAAAACAGCATTACATTCTTCTGTAAATGCCTTGCTATCTATCTGATTTTCATTTTCTTTTGACATAACTAATCCATTTGTTAGCCACTAACCTTTAGGTAACGACTAATAATTTGTTAGCAAATGTACATTACTTTTGATGAATAATTAAAACAAAAAAATTATTAAAATAAAAATTATGACATTAGAAACTTTAAGAGCAAAAGAAGAATTAAGAGATTTAATTGATGCTTATGCCTATCTGGGCGATGAGAAAAAAATCCCGGAAGTGATGGATTTATTTACATCAGATGTTAGCTACAAGGTATATATGGGCGGTAATCTTGTGGCCGATGTTTCGGGAAGAGAAAACATGGAAAAAGATTTTAACGTACACGCCGCCCTTGTAAAAACCTATTTTACAATGAACGGACAGCATACTGTAAAAATCAATGGCAATACTGCAACAGGACTGTCTTTTTCTCAATTAAAAATGATAAGAGAGGTAGAAGGGAAAGATGTATTAACTGATTACAGTGTAAAATATGAAGACAACTATGTATTTCAGGATGGCAAATGGTTCATAAAAGACCGTATTGGTTATTTTATGATTATAGAGGTAAGAACATTAAAACAATAGTTAAAAATGAAAACAAAGAAAATAATTACCCTATCGCTAACCGTATTGACAACGGCAATTATATTTCTGAGCGGTCTTATGAAATTTATTCATCTTCCATGGTCGGTAGCAGGTTTGGAGAAATATAACCCAACCCTTTTAGGATTAATGGAAATGGCGTTTATTATCTTATTTGCTGTACCAAAAACAATGAGAATGGGTTTCATCCTGCTGTGCTGCTATTTTGCAGGTGCAATGGCTACTGAATTATCCAGAGATGCCTCAATGCTTAATCCGGGTATTCCGTTGGCCTTAATTTGGATTACAGCTTTTCTTCGTGACAGTTCAATATTTATAAGTCCTTCCAGCTTGTTAGCTGTAAAGAAATAGCGGACAAAATATTTTTAAACGAATGCCCTGCGACAAATAAGCTGCAGGGCTTTCGTCCTTTACATTCACATCATCCAACAAAATCAAGTAAATACTAAATTGGTTTAAAAATAGTTCTTGCCCTCCGCCATTTGCAAGAATTACCCATAAAACATACATCGTAGCTTTTGTAACACCCCGCTCCAGCCCTAATCCTTTTGTGTGGCAGCGTTTCAAAAGTCTGGCATTTTCCAGCACTAAGAATTACGCTTTTAAGAGCGAATTGCATTCTAATAAATAAGAGGCCACCAAAAAAGTTATATTTCAATTTTATACTTTAGCCATTTTACGCAACCTTTTGTAAATAAACCATCTATGTAAATAAAACAGCTGTTATGAAAAAAATTATAGTACTGATCCTGATTGGATTCATGATTAATGCCTGTAGTTCTGATGACGACAAAAACAATAGCTCCGACTATCGTGACTACATTGCCAAAAAGTCTATTGTCTCAGCTATTAATTTTATGCCGGAAGAAGTATATTCTGGTACAGACGCCTTACAACCTTCTGTTTTAAAATTAAAACTAATTTCCGAAGAGGAATTTCCGTGTATTAATTATAGTATCAGCACTACTCAGTTTTCAAAAGGAAACGAACTAATTGTGCGATTTGACAAAATAGCAGAGCCCGGTGGCTGTTTTACTGCAATAGGACCGGCAATCTCCTACATTGACTTACCGGAGAACACAGACAAAATTACGTTTCTAAACGGAGATAAAATTGATCAGTATTCTATAGACATTAATGACCAAAAAATAGCTATTACACTTATTCAAAAGTATTTCACAACCTCATTATACAACAAAACTTTTAGAATTCCGACAAATTCATTTGTCTACCTGTGCGGAACAAATAAAGATAATACACAAATTTATAATGATTTTTATGCCTTGATAAAGCAAAACCCTGATTTTACAGAATTTGAGTTTGAGGGCGAAGGAAGAATACCTTATCCTAAAACAACTACTGGAAATTGGATCAATCATCCTTCAAGATTTTTTAAATATAAGAATGTTCTGGAATTTAAGAATCTGGCGGCTATTTTAAACAATTATTCTGCTAAAAATATTGAAAAAAATTCTGGTGTCAGTATTTCTATTTACGGTTGGGACAACACCAAATTCTATAGTTGGATTGAAAATTAAAGATATCCAAACGCGGGAATCTATTATTACAATTAGTTATGATTAATAAGCTGAATTTTAGTTATCTTTAGAAGTAAATATTAAAAATCATCCTACTGATAAAATCTACAAGACGTTAATATTTATTATTTTTTTAATTAGCGACACGACACTTAATAAATAGAAACCAATATGAGAATCACATTTTCTTTTATACTACTATTTTTGACGCTTTACACAAATGCACAGCAAGCCCCTACTCTATTTGAACCCAATACCATTTCAAACAATGGTGTATTTGGTTTAACGATTTCACCGGATTCCAAAATAGCACTATGGGTTTTGTCAAAAGGAAAAAGAGATACATTGACCATAATGGAGTCTGTAAAAGAAAATGGACAATGGACTAAAGCCCGTATTGCTTCTTTTTCAGCAGCAGCAGGGCAATGGAAAGATATTGATCCTATGTTTTCTCCTGATGGCAAAACGGTACTTTTTCAATCAAACAGAAACACCAACAGAGCATCTGACAGGAAAGATTTTGATATTTGGGCAGTACATCTTACCGATGCAGGCTGGTCAGAACCTTACAGACTGGAAGGTAATATTAATTCGGAAGCTTCTGAGTCATATGCCTCAATGACAAAAGATCGCACCATTTATTTCATGAAAGAGAACGACAACAAGACTGGACTGTCTGATATCTATTTTTCGATATTTAAGGATGGAAAATACCAGGAACCTCAAAATATTGGTTTACCTATTAATACAAACGAAAGAGAATCAAACCCATATATTTCGCCAAATGGAAAATACATCATCTATTTTTCTTCTGATAATTCGGGATTTGGAGAAGTAGACTTGTACATTTCTTTTAACAGAAAAAATAAATGGACGGCTCCAAAAAATTTAGGTGTTCCGATTAACTCAAAATTTGCAGAGTTTTGCCCATTTGTTCACGAAAAAGAGAATAGACTTTATTTTTCAAGACAAGAAAAAGACGGCGATGGATTTAAAGAAAATCTATATTTCATTGACTTTGACAGCAACAAATACAAATAAAACTGTAATCTTCACAAAGTAATAAAATGAGTATTAACAGTTTTCGTTATGAAAAAATACCACTAATACTATTGAGCTTTTCAGCTTTAAATCTTTTTCAACATTGCCAGCCAAATTCAAGTTGCCTGCAAATTCCATCATACAAAATTACTTTACCAGAATAGTTTGGGACTATCACTATTTTTTTGACTCCTGACATAGGGCTGTCACCTGTCAGGTATAAGTTTGTATCATAAATCATAAAATTGCTACAAAATAAAAATGACTGAAAAAGAAATAGAAACATATTGTCCTGAATGCCAAACTGACTGGAGAAAATGGCTGGAAAAAAATCATCAGTCAAAACAGTCTGTCTGGCTTGTTTATTATACAAAAAAGTCGAATATTCCAACAATTAACTGGAGTGAAGCAGTTGATGAAGCACTTTGTTTTGGATGGATTGACAGCACAAGAAAAACGATTGACGATTCGTCGTTTATACAGTTTTTTAGCAAACGTAAACCTAATAGTACCTGGTCGAAAATTAACAAAGAAAAAATTAAGCAGCTCATTGACAGCAGACGAATGACAAAAGCGGGATACGAAAGTATTGAAACTGCAAAACAAAACGGATCGTGGACCATTTTGGACGAAGTCGAAGAACTGATAATACCAAATGACCTCGAAGATGCATTTAGTAAACACAATGGTTCAAAGGACTATTTTCTAAGTTTGAGTAAATCTGCAAGGAAAATAATATTAAGCTGGATTGTACTTGCCAAACGACAAGAAACCCGACAAAACCGAATTGACGAAATTGTAAAAAGTGCAGAACAGCATCTTAAACCAAAACACTTGCGATAGAAAAAGTATATACTGATAGCCAGATTTTTTTTAAGGATAATATAGAATTAAAGCCTCTTACAAATGTAACAAGCCTATTTAGGATAAATTGACCAGAGAGCCAATAGGATTTTTTCTAAAATTAAAGAGCCCAATTTTTTTTGGGCTCTTTAATTTTAATACTGTTATTTTATTACATGAGATTTATATTCACCATTATTTCCATAGGTTGAAAATTTTATAATCCCAACACCTTTTGCAATCCAATAATCGGTTGTAAAATCCCAGGTAGGCCAGGCGTCATATTTGTTATCAATAATTTGTGAGAATCTAAATTTTATTACATCATTAAAAACGATTCCGTTTACAGTCAATGAAACCCCTTTTTCTAAAATCTCTCCCGTATAGGTTACCTCTGTTTCCATAACAAGGGGATCAGAAGAACTTCTGGTTTCTATAAAAGTATAAGTTCCTCCCCAGGTTTGATTAACGTCTAAATAATCTTTAAAAAAAGGGAATTCATATCCGGTGATTTTAGTAGTAACACCTTCGTAGGTTTTATTGATTTCATCAGCTTTAATATAATAATCGCCTTTATTCTTCTTAATAAACAAAATTGTACCATCATTAAAAATTCCAGTTCTAAATATAGGTAATTGATGAAATTCGTAATACTTAGTACCCTTTATCTCTTGTACTCCTGTTATTTTAGCCGAAGCATCAGTACCATCCTTAGTGTAAACCCAGTTATTCCCTACACTCGTTGGCCAGTAATCACCAGTAGAATCTGGGGTAGAATCAGAAGAATCATCACTACATGCAACAAAAAAGATTGCCGTAAAAAGCAATACAATCGAAATTGTTATTTTTTTCATAAGTTATTTTTTATATTTCAAAAGGCAAAAATACAGATTAGTATTACATTAAAAATCACTATTTATGAGTATTTTTAGTTTAGAAAGTAGATAAAATGTAGCAGTTTTAGTCTTCAATAGAGATATAGCTAAATCTTAAAAAACGAATATTTGTAGGTTTGTGACTATTATTTTCTACATTTGAGAAAGATGAATAAGTCATTTTCAGGTCAGGCTAGCATAGTGTGATTGAAGTTTTTTTGACAAATTTATTACTCTTTACTAATTATAAAAACCAGACATTTATGAACAAAATAATGATGACATTAGCCATTGGTCTTTCCTCTTTGAGCTTATGTATGGGGCAAATTCCTAAAGAAGCATTCTCTTTAACAAATTCTCTTAGTGATTTATGGCGTAATGGTGAAACAGAAACAGCAGTCGAATCTTCTGTTAAACTATATCACTTATACCCACCAATGTTTATAAACAGAATTCATAATACACTTGCCCAACAATTACAGAATGCTCCAAGATTGTATGGACAACAATATCTGGAACAATTACTTTTGAAGGAAAACAATAAAATTAATACTATCATAACTCCAATTCACTTGTGGAGTAAATCGATGGAAGCAACCAACGAAAAGGATCTGAAAGGGATATTGGAAGATCTCAATAGTATCCTAAAAGACAGTGCAAATTATGATTCGAAAACAGAAAGATATAGTCTTTTGATCTTACAGGATTTAGAAAGAAAGAACGCCATTGATATTAAAAGCAAAGAAAAAATCTTAAACAAAAATATAACTAATTTAGAGTCTTATCCTTATATCCTTAAAATTAAGACTGATAGATTAGATGGTGAAAAAAGAGCCTGGCACAGATATTTATTAGCATATACCTACAATTATTTATACAGTATTAATCCTAAGGAAGAATACTTAAAAAAAGCCTCAGATTACAGTCCCGACCTAAATGACTGGTTAAACAAACATGCTTTTTTTTATGAAGCTGTTCTTTTAACCGGTAATACAAGGGAATTCGGATTTCAGACTAAATATCAAAAGTATCTGGCTGAAAACAATCGAAATACTGAAGCATTAAATTTATTGTGCAATATCGCATTTACAAATCCATCAGATTCTAACATAAAGTCATTGCGCGAATATTATGAAAAGCTAAAATATGAGTTGCCATTTTCTGATTACTGGACAACTTATATTCATAAAATGGGCAAGCCAGTTCCGAAGGTTAAAATAAAATATGAAAATGAAGAACTAAACTTAACCGAAAAACCAAAGAATTGGATTTATATTGATGTTTGGGGAACCTGGTGTAGTCCGTGTAGAGAAGAGTTGCCTGAATTGCAATCTCTTTTTACAGCAAATAGTAGCAATAAAAATTCCAAATTAAAGATTTATACATTCTCATTTGGTTCTCAAAATTTATTGGCGTTCATGAACGATAATAAATATACATTTCCGGTAAGTGAGGTTAACAAACAGACCAATGATTTATTTGAAGTGTCCGGGTATCCAACAAAAATATTGATTTCACCAGAAGGCAACTTCATACAAATACCTTTTGCAGTAGATTGGAAAACATATATTAAGAATTATACTCTGATGTAAAACAAACTGTTCCTAAAAAACAATAAAACAGAACTATGAAAAAATTAATAATCACATTAGTATTTATAACGTTTACTGCAATCAGTATGAGTTCACAAACAAAATTTGATCTGCCAGAAAACATAGTACTAAAGACAGAATCTGATTACGCTAAATATGAGAATGATATCATTAGTGCTGCACAATGGCTGGAAGAAAATGATTTAGACAAAGACATTGAGAAAAGAAAACGGGTTGACGCTTTTATAATTCAATGGGTATCCGGTACTCCAAATGTTACTGTCGAAATGAATGAATCCCTAATAAAACTTTATGACGAAAACAGTGAATTATTGGTTTTGTATATGGCTAGTTATTCAAAACATCTTTTGGAAAATAAAAATGATGATAAAAAATCTGCTATCAAAACAGGCCTAATCTCTATGATAAATGTCTATAAAAAAGGGATTGCTATTTCAAAAAGCAAAGAAATGGAGAAAGCAATCAAGGCATTTGATCAAAATAAACTAGATGAATATATCGGGAAAAACTTTCCTTAAATTGTAGCTAATTATCTTTACCTAACATCACGACAATAATTTAAAGCAAACTTTGTATGAGGCTCGCTGACTTCGTGCCTATTATTATATTTTTTCCGGATCTATCGAAGTGTTTTTCTAAAACTGTTAAATATAAAAGTAATCGAACTCCCAAACAAACTAATGCCAAGCATGTCACTATTCATTTGAAAATAGATTTATCATCTCACAATCTTCTTTTAGCAATTAAAAAAACGAAAATGAAAGTAAGTATCGCACAAACAAGACCCGTAAAAGGTAATATTGAAGAAAATTTAGAAAATCATTTACAGTTTATTGAGAAAGCAACCCGGAACGAAGCCGATATAATTGTTTTTCCTGAACTTTCACTGACAGGATACGAACCGAATCTGGCAAGACAATTAGCAACAAATAAAGCAGACAAAAGATTTGAAATATTTCAGAAAATCAGTGATACAAAAAAGATAACAATTTGTGTCGGTATACCAACCATAGACAATGAAAATATTTTTATCACTATGTTGATATTTAGCCCAGATGCTGACATTATTCAATACTCCAAACAGTATTTATATGAAACCGAAGCTGAAATTTTTACAGAAGGGAATAATCCAATTGTTTTACCATTTGATGGAAAAAACATTGTAGCTCCCGCAATATGTTATGAGACCTCAATAGAAGAACATGCTCAAAATGCTCACGAAAAAAATGCAAACATTTATATTGCAAGTGTTTTAAATTCTGTAAACGGAATTGATAAAGACCTTAATAGGATATCGAATATTGCCAAACAGTATAACATGACTGCTTTTATGGCTAATTATACAGGACAATCCGGTGGCTATGAGTGCGCGGGTAAATCAACAATCTGGAATGATAAAGGACAAATAATTGCTCAACTTCACAGAAACGAAGAAGCTGTTTTAGTCTATAATACAGAAACAGAAGAAATAATAAAAGAAGTAGTTAACTCTAACCATTAAAAATAAAAGAGTAAAATTTGATTTTGAACATACTTTACTCATTACGGAAGTATAAAAGAAGAAGATTTTCGACTAGACATATTAACAATACATCAGGAAATACAAAACCTGTACAGGCAACCCTGGATGTTTAAATATTGATTGTCGAACATCACTGTAATTTTTATTTATTGCCAGATGATGGTTTTAACTTTAGTGTAATTCCACCAAAAATTTAAGGGAATCGGAACATTTCCGGTAAGGGCAATAGTAAAACTGACAAAAGTCAATTAATAAAATACAGGAACGGCTAATAATAATTTTTCAAAGCCTGAATTTTAAGGAACTTTCCCTTTAAAAAAAAGCATGAAAGTTTTTGTGCTAGCAAATTTTTAGTAATAGTTTTACATAGTTTGTACAGCTCACGAAGGTTTTTTGTTGCAGCAATTTAATATAACACTCAAAATAACAACCAATACATGAAAAAAACAACCGGTCTCTTAACGTATCTTTTTATTTTATGTCTTGCATCGACATCAGCAGTAGCGCAATTAACATCTCAAAAAGTTGATGAAATAATGCAGGATGCACTAACAAAATTTAAAGTAGCAGGTGCAGCAATAGCTATTGTTAAAGATGGAAAAATAATTCATCAAAAAGGATATGGCGTAGCTTCTGTTGAGACAAATAAACCTGTTACCGAATATACCAATTTTCAAATTGCTTCAAATACCAAAGCATTTACAACCACTGCACTGGCTATTTTAGAAGATGAGGGCAAACTAAAATGGACCGATAAAGTAAAAGACCATCTTCCTAAATTCAAAATGTACAACGATTATGTTACTGAGAATTTTAATATTCTTGATTTGTTAACACACCGCAGCGGACTAGGATTAGGCGTTGGAGATTTGATGTTTTTTCCTGATGGTTCCAACTTTACAATTGAGGATGTGATTACGAGCTTTCAGCATTTTAAACCCGTTTCTGCTTTTAGGACACAATTTGATTATGACAATTTACTTTACATAGTCGCTGGAGAAGTAATTACCAAAGTAAGCGGCATGCCTTATGAAGAGTTTGTGCAAAAAAGAATTATAATGCCTTTACAAATGAACCATACTTTTGTAGGCAGTCTGCTAAAAGACAAAAGCAACTTAGCGGCTCCCCACTCTTCGCAATCCGGAATTATAAAAACCATTAATGCTTATGATATTGGAATGGGAAGTGCTGCCGGTGGAATATACTCGAATGTGGCTGATATGTCGAACTGGATGATTACACGATTAAATAAAGGCAAATATGGAAATGATTTAAAATCGACATTGTTTTCTGAGAAAAATCACAATGAAATGTGGCGCATACATACCGTAGAACCTACCAATCCAAATCCGAGATATAATTCTCATTTTAACGGCTATGGTTTAGGATGGAGTTTAAGTGATGTAAAAGGAAATCTTAAAGTATCACACACAGGCGGATTACCGGGAATGCTATCTATTGTAACAATGTATCCAGATATGAACCTGGGCATAGTTATTCTCACCAATACCGAAAATGGCGGTGCAGGTCTTTTTACATCTGTAAACAATACCATTGCTGACAGTTATTTAGGTTTAGATGATTTTGGATGGACAGACAAAATGGTCAAATGGATGAATGAGGATAAAAACACCGGTGATGATATAACAAAAAAAGTTTGGGAAAAAGTTGCTTCTGCAAAAAACACCAAAATCAGGAACGATGACTTTATTGGTATTTATGAAGATAATTGGTTTGGAAAGGCAGAAATATTTTTAAAAGATAAACAATTGTGGATTAAATGTCAGCGCTCTCCAAAACTAAATGGACCATTGGCTTTTTATAACGCAAATACATTTGCCGTAAAATGGGAATATACGGCTATGAACTGCGATGCTTTTGTTATGTTCTCACTTGATGAAACAGGCAAAGCACAATCAATAAAGATGAAAGGCATTTCACCGAATATAGACTTTAGTTTTGACTTTCAGGATTTAGACTTAAAAAGAGTTACCAAATAATTTATAAAGAAATAATACTTACATACTATGCTTACAGATATTAGTCCAAAATTACCCATGCGTGATAAAACTGTAACAAAGAAGTTTTACATCAATAAATTAGGTTTTCAGGAATTTGGAAATACTGATTTTGAGCACTATCTAATGCTGCAAAAAGATACTATTCAAATTCATTTTTTTGAATTTAAAGAACTTGATCCAAAAGAAAATTATGGTCAGGTTTATATCAGAACAGACGATATTGATACCTTTTATCAATCGCTTTTAAACAATAAAACAGACATACATCCCAATGCACATTTACAGGTTAAACCCTGGGGACAAAAAGAATTTGCGCTCCTTGATCCTGATAATAATCTGCTTACTTTTGGACAGCGTGTACATTAAGAAAATAACAAACTAAATATAGCTATGAGTGAATTTGACGAATTAGATAATTATTCAGAGAAAATTGAACCAAAAGAAATCTTTTATAAACTCATTACATCTCCTAAGGAAGCTTTCAGGTTTATAAATGATTACAAATTTGAGAGACACGTTACTTTACTGCTATTTCTGGCAGGAATTGTTCAGACATTTGATAAGGCTACAAATAAGAATATGGGTGATAGTTTTTCATTGCCAGGATTAATTGCTTTTTGTATCATATTTGGAGGGATTTTTGGCTGGATAACTTATTATATTTACGCTGCTTCAATAAGCTGGACCGGAAAATGGTTTCAGGGAAGAGCTGACACTCAGTCTATATTACGAATTTTGGCTTACTCCCTATTCCCTTCAGTATTCATATTAATTTTACTCATCCCACAAATTGCTATTTATGGAAACGGAATGTTCCAATCTGATTATGATATTTCAAGTACAGGATTAGTAAATAACATCGTTTATTTTGGTTTATTACTGTGTGGTGTAATCCTGGGAATTTGGTCATTTGTATTAAGCATAATTGGAATATCCGAAGTGCAGAAATTTTCGATATGGAAAGCCTTATTAAACTTATTGATGCCGGCATTGCTTTTAATATCAATAATACTTATTATAGCCTTACTATTCTGGATTTTCTGGTAAAAAGAATAAAACGAGTAACTTAATTAAAAAACACAACATGCAAAATCAATCTAAAGATATAATTCACAAAGCTTATAATGCTTTCAATGAGAGAAATATTGAAAATGCCTTATCGATGATGCAGGCAAATGTGCAATGGTCAAAAGCCTGGGAAGGCGGCTATATTATTGGACACAATGAAATAAAGGAATACTGGACAAGACAATGGACAGAAATAAATCCAAATGTAGAACCTGTTCGTTTTACTGAAAGAGAAAACGGAAGCCTGGAAGTTAAAGTTCATCAAAATGTAAAAGATTTACAGGGTAATTTAGTGTTTGACGGAATGGTAAAACACATTTATACGTTTCAGGACGGTCTGATTAAAACGATGGATATTGAACTGGTCGAAAGTAACTAATCCTTATAACTAAAGTTAACAACACTTCTACATAAGTTATAAAGCCGAAAATTGAATGACAGTAATTACACTTCCTGAGGAATTAAATATAGACAAATTGCAGCCTGTGCAGGTTTACCATTATCACAATTCACAAGAAATAACAAAACAACAAATTATTTTTAGTCAAAATATAATCAGTTTTCTGATAGAAGGTACAAAAGAAGTTTTTTTCGATAATCATGTTTTATCTGTCAATAACTCCAGATTTATTATTGTAAAATCCGGAAATTGTATAATGACAGAAAAGCTTTCTGAGAAGAAGGATTATCAAAGTGTACTTTTGTTTTTCACTAATGAAACGGTATTAAGATTCATTCGAAAATTCGGGTTAAACAAAAATAAATCTACAACTTATGAGTCTGTTTATTCATTCGATTACAATGAATTTATCAAGCGCTATGTTTACAGTTTATTAGATATTTCTAAACTTTCAAAAAGTATACAAAAGAAATTATTAGATGTAAAGTTTGAAGAAATAATGCTCTACCTGTCTGCAACATACGGAACCGACTTTCTTTATTCCCTAATAACAACCAGCAGTAATTATACACAAAAATTTATTCGCACTATAGAAAGCAATCAATTGAGTAAACTTACTTTAAAAGAATTAGCCTTTTTGTGCGATATGAGTGTTTCAACTTTTAAAAGAGAATTCGAAAAACACTATGCAGAATCACCTATTAAATGGTTTCAAAACAAAAGGCTGGAACACGCTCATTATTTACTAAATCAGGAACAAAAAAATTCTTCAGAAGTTTATTTAGAAGCTGGTTACGAGAATTTATCAAGTTTTATACAAGCTTATAAATCAAAATACGGAGCAACACCGAAACACCATCAGAAAATGAACTTTTAGCAATAGTTTTTGAACATTTTCCTAAATTTATTTCTTCTTCTGTAATTTAATTTTGCTTAAAATTTTAAATCATAATAAAATGAAAAAAGCAAATTTAATATTGGTATTGTCCTTACTATTCTCAACAACATTTTTTGGACAAAAAACCTTTACGCTAACTAGCAAAGACTTAGGTGGAGAAGCAACCAGCGTACAGGAATTTAAAGGATTTGGTTGTTCCGGAGAAAATCAATCCCCTCAGCTGGCCTGGATAAATGCTCCTGTAGGAACAAAAAGCTTCGCTATAACGATGTATGATCCTGATGCACCAACTGGAAGCGGATTCTGGCATTGGGTAGTTTTTGATATTCCTGCAAACCAAAATGAACTGCCAACCAATGCAGGCAATATCAAACTTAATTTAGCACCAAAAGGAACAATTCAAAGTATAACAGATTATGGAATAAAAGGATTTGGAGGACCTTGCCCGCCAAAAGGACACGGATTTCATCAATACATAATTACAGTTTATGCCTTAAAAACGGAAAAATTAGGACTTGATGAAAATACAAATCCCGCTATAGTCGGTTTTAATCTTTGGAATCAGACATTAGCTAAAGCGAGTATAATTGCCTATTACAAACGATAAAACAGAAAATAAAAACCAATTCTTTTGATTATCCATTAATGTCATTTTTTTGTAATAAACATAATAAATACTTCATTTCAAACCGTGATAAAATCACTAAAAATAGTGACAAATTTTGTTTGTTTTTAACTTTATATTTGTAAAATAAATCTCAATTAATATTTAAAAGTATTATAAATTTAAAGTATGACAGATATGACAAAAAAAGCATTCTTGATGACAATAATTGCGTTCTCGGTTTCCATTATGGCATCTGCAAAGGTGAGAATTCCATTTGGCAAAATTGATAAAATTGAAATCGTAGCGAACTTACCTGATAATGAAAAATATACTGTTAGTGAAGGCTCAAAAGAATATCTGGATTTAGCCACATTACATCAGGAATATAATATCGCATGGGTAATTCCAGCCTGGATTACACAGGAACCAAAATTAGTACTGGCTAAAAAAGATTCCGATGTATATTATGAGCTTACAGATCAACAGCTGGCTGAAATTATAAAAGATAACAAACTAGATAAAGAAAGTCTTCTGCAATTAGGACTTTATACAAGATATGGTGGCAAAGTAATTTTAATTTTACTTATCGGTCTTATTATTTACGGCATTTATCCAAGTAAAGATGAAGAAGAAGAAACTGGAGAAGTACAGCCAACTAATGTTTAAGAATGCCCAATAATACAATTTCATAACAAAACCCTGCTTTAGTAAAGCAGGGTTTTGTCTTTTTAAAACTTAATTGCAATCTTCCTGTCGTTTTATCTGATTCCATCATTTGGTGGCCTTTTAAAATTATCGGGGGTAAGTCCAATAAAGAAATCAAGGGCTATTGGTACATATTTATCATCTTTTATTTTAAAAATAGATGTTTTAAAAAATAAATAATACTTTTAAGTTTTAAAATTCAACATGAAAAAGAAAAAATACCTTCTGCCCCTCGTTACCTTTTTGCTTAGCTTTTGTTGTGCGCTGTATGTAACGCTGCAGGTTTTTCCTAACAATCCATTTTTAGCATCCAAAACAAAAGGAACGACAAGTTTACCTGACAAAATTCAGGATGGAGATATTATCTTTCAAACATCAGAATCTCCTCAGTGTGAGGCGGTACGAATTGCAACCAAATCCAAGTTTTCACATTGCGGAATCGTATACGAAATTAACGGAAACTTATTTGTTTTTGAAGCTGTTCAACCCGTAAAACTAACCCGTCTGGAAGATTGGATTGCGCATGGAAGGGATAAAAACTATGTAGTAAAAAGATTAAAAAATGCTGCCAAAGTATTGACTCCGGATACGCTGCAAAAAATGAAAGACTACAGCCAGCAATTTATGGGTAAACAATATGATGCTTTTTTTGAATGGACTGACAACCGAATTTATTGCTCAGAATTAGTCTGGAAAATCTATAAAAACGGAGCTAACATTGAATTATCGAAACTACAGGAATTGAAAGATTTCAATTTAACCGATGAAAGGGTTAAAAAAATTCTAAAAGAAAGATATGGTAATGACATTCCACTAGAAGAAAAAGTGGTTTCGCCATCTAATTTGGCAGATTCTGATTTGTTGGTAACAGTAGTTGATACTTATTAATTTTATAAATAGTTTTATACTTTATAAAAGCAATCAATATAAAACCAGCAATTGCTTAAAATGGCATTATAGCACTATTTAAATCCAAAAACGCTTTAATTTAGAGAATATATTTTTGCTTTTGCTTTTTTCAAGATTTGCTTTCCAATTCACATCAAATTTTACATCTTTATTTTCCACATTTGTATATGGAGTATCTACTACCGCTTTAAATGGTCCGGTTCCTCTTTCCAAATAATAAATTTCTGATTCGTCTTTGAATTGACGACTAAAAAGTATTTTTACAACAGTTTTGTCTAAAGTTGATGATTCGATGTTGCAATCTGCCCATTTTGGAGTTTTTCCATTTTTATAAAATAATTCAATAACCTGATCAAAAGAGATTTCTGTATTTTCTAATTTATTCCATGTTTTTAAATATTCATTTTCATCATGTGTTAAGTGTTCACTCACATTTCTTTTACTTGGTTCTAAAACAAATTTGTAGTTTTCAGAAATTTCATTGAAACAAAGCTGTTCAGTTAAATCGCGAAGATGAACTAATAAAAGTTTGAAGTTTTCTATAAATTTTTCTTTTGTCATTTTATACACGATTTAGGTGCTTTTCTACAATACGATTTAAATAAAGTTAAACGTTTTTTTTATTATAAGAAATTTAATATTTTTTAGATTAATGATTATGTAAATAACTACAAATCCTTCAATACAGGATACACCTTTTTAAACTTACCAAAAGCCTCCTCATACACCTTTTTATGTACAGCATTCGGAAGAAAAGTTTTCCCGGTTTTGTTTTCGATACTTATATCAATTCCTAAAGATTTCATCCCTATTAAAACAGCTCCCCAAGCAGAACCTTCAATGGTTTGTGAGGTTTCTACTGTCATCTGAAAAATATCTGCAACCATTTGAAGCCACAATTCACTTTTACCAAATCCCCCGCTGACCATGATTTTGGTTTGTTTTCTTTTTTCAGAATTGGGAAGCAGAATTTCTGTAATTTGGAACAATCCAAATAAAATACCTTCCAGAGTTGCTCTTACCAAATGTGCCTGAGTATGGGTAATCTGCATTCCTAAAATTGTCCCTTGTGCAGAAGCGTCCCAGATGGGTGCTCTTTCACCTAACAAATACGGTACAAAAAGCAAACCTTCAGAACCGGCAGGGATTTTTTCTGCTTCTTCAAAAAGAACTTCAAAAGATTTGTCAGTTTTTAATAAGGTTTCACGAAGCCATTGCAGAATAATTGCACCATTATTAACCGCTCCCAAAGTCAGGTACTGGTTATCCATCAAATGGTAACATTGAGTCCGCATCTGTTCATCGAGATACGGTTTTTCAATAGGCAATCGCACTGCTCCGCTTGTACCAATGGTCAAAGCCATACAATTTTTATTCATGGCTCCAGTTCCTAAATTGGCCAAAGCACCATCTCCTCCTCCAATCACGTACAAAAAATCATCTGAAATGCCTTTACATCGATGCGTTACCTCACAAACAGCGGATAATTGTTCGGTTTTTATGTTTAAATAATTAAGCACCTCATCATCCCATTTTAAAGTATGAATATTCAATAATCCGGTTCCGGAAGCCATTGAAGTATCTGTACAGTATTCCTGTGTCAGGTAATGCCAGACATATTCTTTAATACTAATGAATTTATAGGCTTTGGAAAACACTTCCGAATCAAATTCCTTAAACCACGCTATTTTGGTCATGGGAGAAAAAGGGTGAATCGGAATTCCGGTTTTCTCGTAAAAATGCTTTCCCTTTTCTGAATTTTTCAGTTCTTCTGCAATTCCGATTGCTCTATTATCAGCCCATAAAATAGCATCTGTTAAAGGTTTTCCGGCTTCATCAATAGCAATAATACTCTGCATAGCCGAACTAAAACTGATAAACTCCGGCTGAATGCCTTTTGTAATTTCGCTGATACCATTTAAGACCGTTTCCAGAATTTCTTGTGGATTTTGTACACTCCAATTCGCTTTGGGATGGTACATTTCATAAGGTTGCGAAACTTGTCTGATTACATTTCCGTTTACGTCAAAACAAATTGCTTTTGTAGCCGTGGTTCCAATGTCTATTCCTATATAAAGTGATTCCATTTCTTTTATTTGATCCATAAATTAAGTAATAATACCCCTATTAGTCCCATTACACCAATAATGGTTTCCATTACCGTCCATGTTTTAAAAGTATCTGAAACGCTGATCCCGAAATATTCCTTGAACATCCAGAATCCGGTATCGTTGACATGCGAACACATCAAACTTCCCGCACCAATGGAAAGGACCATCAATTCCGGACTTACACCCGAAGCGACTACCAAAGGCTGTACAATTCCTGCTGCTGTTAACCCGGCAACCGTTGCCGATCCTAAAGCAATCCGAATTATTGTCGCAATCAACCAGCCCAATACCAGCGGAGAAAGCGATGATTTTGCAAAAAACTGACTCAAATCTGTTCCCATTCCGCTGTCTATCAAAACTTGTTTGAAAGCCCCTCCAGCTCCAATAATTAAAATGATCATCGTGGCAGAACTCATGGCACTCCCTGATTTATCCATGATATCCTGCATTTTTCTTCCACGAAAAATACCCAATGAGAATACGGCAAAAAGCACCGCAATCAGCATTGAAGTCGTTGGATTCCCTATAAAAAGCAACACAGAACGCAATGCATTTTCCTCCGGAAAAGCCAATTCGCTAAAGGTCGCCATTCCCATCAAAAATACCGGAACTAATGCCGTTACAATACTAATTCCGAATGAAGGCATTTCAGTTTCCGTAAACGTTTTGCTTTCGAATAAACCTTTTGGCGGAAAAGCGTTGATTTTTTTAATGAACTCAGGAAACACAATTCCGGCAGCAAAAAGCGCAGGCAGGGCAACCAAAAGTCCGTATAAAAGTGTTTTGCCGATATTCGCTTTAAAAATTACCGCAATGGCTGTGGGTCCCGGATGCGGGGGTAAAAAACCATGGGTGATGGAAAGTGCCGAAGCCATTGCAATACCAAGATAAATAATGGGTTGTTTAGTGCTTTTGGCTACAGCAAAAACCATCGGAATCAAAATGATGAAACCTGCATTATAAAACATCGAAATTCCAACTGAAAAACCTGTAATCACCATCGCCCACTTGATATGCCTGACCCCAAAAGAACGAATCATAACCGAACTGATACGCTGAGCGGCTCCACTGTCTGAAAGCAGATTTCCTAAAACAACTCCAAAAGCTATAATTAAAATTAAAGAACCTAATGTGCTTCCGACTCCCTGCTGTATGGAATCAATCAAATCCGTAAAAGGCATTTCTTTTGCGATTCCAACAAAAAATGCGGAAATAACCAAGGCTATAAAAGCATTAAGTTTCACCCCGGAAATCAGGATTAGTAATAAAAGAATACTGGCAATCAGAATCAGTAATGACATGGTTTCAAATTAGGATGATAATTAAACTCAGGAAATCAAGTTGTAATCTTTAAAAGCAGACTATCATTCGCTTTTTTCAACAGCATGTCCTCCAAACTCATTTCGAAGTGCCGCCACCACTTTTCCTGAAAACGTATCCGACATTTGAGAACGGTACCGCATCATGATCGAAAGCGCAATTACCGGAGTTGGAACACCTAAATCCAAAGCGGTTTCGAGTGTCCATTTTCCTTCGCCCGAAGAATGCATGATTCCTTTGATTCCGTCCAGTCTGGCGTCTTTTGAAAACGCATTTTCTGTGAGTTCCATCAGCCAGCTGCGCACCACAGAACCATGATTGAACAATTTGGCTGTTTTTTGAAAATCGATATCAAATTCGGAATGCTCAAAAACCTCAAATCCTTCTGCTATAGACTGCATCATCCCGTATTCGATACCGTTATGGACCATTTTGGTAAAATGTCCGCTTCCGGCAGCTCCGGTATACAGAAACCCGTTTTCAACTGAGATATCCTTAAAAACTCCTGCTACATAATCAAATACATCAGCATCTCCACCAATCATGGTGCAAGCGCCGTTTAAAGCTCCCGAAGTTCCGCCTGAAGTTCCGCAGTCCAGAAAATCAATTCCGTGTTCTTTTAGTTGGGCATAACGGCGTTTCGAATCGTTATAATTCGAATTTCCGCCATCAATAATGATATCATTTTTGGATAAATACGGAAGTAATGAAGTAATTACCCCATCTACAATTTCACCAGCGGGAACCATTAACCAAATGACTCTTCTTTCAGTTAGTTTTTGGCAGATTTCTTCAACGCTATAAGCGGTTTCAATTCCTTCCTGACCTATTTTTGAAACAAAATCGGTGTTGACATCCTGTGCCACAACCTGATAATTGTTACGTTTTAAATTTAAGGCGAGATTGAATCCCATTTTTCCCAGTCCTATTATTCCTACTTGCATGTGTGTGGTTTTTGTATTTGTTTAGTAAAAATATTACTTTCAATTAATTATGGCTTGTTATTTGGGATTTTAATTTTTGGAATATGATGGAATATGTTAAATTATTTACCATTTAAAGGAAATACAAAGTATAAAAGCTTCTTTAAGAATTTTTATCAACTTATTTTGTAGCCAAATTAACTACTTTTGAAATCTGATAAATTATAGGTAATAGCTATTTTGAATAGAAATTCATTTTAACAAGAGATAAGAACTTAAGTGAAACAACAGAATCAGATAAAAATTAAATGAACAATACCAGAACTCCAATTGTAATTTCTCTTTCAGTTTTTATGCTTTTTTATATACTTCTGGCTATCTGGAAAGGACCTTTTTTTCCAATAGTTAAATTTCACTACTGGGTTGGATTCATAAAACAATCAAATGGCGATTTGGCTGGTTGTATCAAATCATATAACGCAGCGAATGATTGGGACAAAGATTATCCTACTTCATATATTTCCAGAGGAAGTGCATACATGGATTTAAAAGAATACGATAAAGCAATTTCTGATTACACAACAGCTATAAAGTTATCTCCCGAAAATGAAGAACCTTATGCATACAGAGGAAGAGCTTATTATGAAATAGACTATCTAAAAAATTCTAAAGATGATTATGACTATGCAATTCTTTTGAATAAAGATTTTGCATATGCTTATTCAAACAGGGCACTCTTAAAATACACTAAACTGAATGATCAACCAGGCGGTTGTGAAGATTTGAAAAAAGCAGCAGAGTTAGGAGATCAAGACTCTAAAGAATATTTGAAAAATCATTATTGTGATTGATATATCAGCTAAAAGTGTATCAAAAATTAACATATTAGATTTCATGCCATATAAAATATATTTAAACATATAAAAATGTCTCAGAAATTAAACCAAATAAATAACAGCAAAAGGGTTTTCCAAATATCAAATTGGCTGATAATCCTATTGATTTTGCATTTACTATTTATATTCTTGATTTATTATACAACAAAATTAAATTATAAAAATCCATTAATTCCTAAATATTTAGCCTTCGAAGTTTTTGCTCCCTATGCTCAGAAAGGTTTGATTATTACATTTGGGTTATTAATTGTAATGCCATTAAAATTTTTAAAACAAAATTTATTGATCATAATAATCTGTTCCATATTAATTGCATTGTATTACTTTACAAGTTTTGAACCGGACTTTTCAGAATATCAGAAATAATTTAAAAAAATCCAATTACTTTGAAGTGTCTTTTATATTCAATTTTACTTTCAATTGCCGGAATGCTTTTATGGCAACATGAAATCTATTCTATCCATTTTGGAGAAGGGCTATATTGGTTAAATAGGAACTTAATTACACCCTACATAATTACACTTTTTGCCGTTATTTCATTTTTATTACCGTTTATTTTAAGGAAAGGATTTCGTATCATAAACCTAATTGCAGCAATAATTATTCTATACGGAATTAGTCTATTTTGCTTTATTGCAGGAAAAGAATTAAATTTTATAATTTATTGTCGACTCTGTTGGTGCACAACTAGTAATTTAATTTTACTCGTATTGTTCGGTATTTTAATTTTTGTGATTTTTGGATTCGGATATTGGATAACAACATGTAAACTTTTACAGCCCATCAAAAAATCTGGTATAATTTTAATCTCAGCACTTGCATTATGTGTAATTCCTTTAAGTTTATTAACCAGCAAATTTTTTCCGCTATTTAATCAAACCGATTGGGTTAATACTGTGAAATCCGGATTTCCTGTTTTTTGGATTACTTTTTTTCTTGGGGTTGCCGGAAATAAATTAGTAGATTCAAAAAGATAAAAGCTTAACTAAAGGTCTGCATCTAAAATATTTCTGTTGATAGCTTTGGTAATTTTTAAGTATATTTAATAAAAACATTTTGTCAATACATTCTAATATTCATGAATCAACTTCAATTTAAAATAAAAACACTCCTCTTCTTCGTTATCACTTTCGCCTTTACAAATTTTATGTATCCTCAAATGTCAGAAAATCAAAATCATAACTTAATAGCAAAGGGTGCGGTTCTTACGAAATTATCAGATCAGTATAGTTTTACGGAAGGGCCTGCTGCCGATAAAAAGGGCAATATTTATTTTACCGACCAGCCTAATAACCGAATCATGAAATGGTCGGTTGATGGTGTACTTTCTGTTTATATGGAAAATGCGGGAAGAGCGAACGGTATGTATTTTGACCGCGAAGGCAATCTTTTGGCCTGCGCCGATGAAAAAAATGAAATTTGGAAAATAGATAAAAACAAAAATATTACGGTGTTAGTAAATGATTTTGAAGGAAAAAGACTCAACGGCCCGAATGATCTTTGGGTAGATCCTAAAGGCGGTATTTATTTTACAGATCCTTTTTACCAAAGAGACTACTGGACTCATACTTCCAAAGAAATAGAAAAAGAATGCGTTTATTATCTATCTCCTGATAAAACTAAAATTACCAACGTTGCCAATGACCTGATAAAACCCAACGGCATTATTGGAACTTCGGATGGAAAAATGCTGTACGTTGCTGATATTGAAGCAAACAAAACTTTTTCTTATAAAATCAACAATGATGGTTCATTAGGTGAAAAAACACTCTTTACCGAATCAGGTTCAGACGGAATTACAATTGACGAGTCCGGAAATATCTATTTAACCGGAAAAGGAGTTTCTGTATTTAATCCAAAAGGAGAAAAAATAGCTCATATAGATGTAAAAGAACCCTGGACTGCGAATGTATGCTTTGGAGGAAAAAAATTCAAAACCTTATTTATTACTGCAGGGAAAAGCGTTTATACGCTAGAGATGAATGTTCGGGGAATGAAATAATTTATAAGTCAGGTATTCCAGTACTTTTATTACTTTTAAGCAGCTTCCCTCCTTTCGAAATTTCAAATAGATCTTATCTTCTAAACTTGTGTAATTATTGAACTTATCCAAAAATTACATAAAATTTTCTGTAAAAATTTGCGTAGTTAAATAACTACATATATATTTGTAGTCAAATAACTTCATAATGAATTTAAGACGAGACGTATTTCAAGCCATTGCCGACCCGACAAGAAGGTCGATCCTTTTGCTGCTCACCACCCAATCGATGACAGCCGGAACTATTGCTTCCAATTTTAATACCGCAAGACCCACTGTTTCCAAACATCTGCAAATTTTAACCGAATGCGAACTACTGAGACAAGAGCAGCAAGGCAGGGAAATTTACTATCATTTTAATCCAAATAAAATGAAAGAAATAGCCGAGTTTATTGAACCGTTCCGTAAAATGTGGGATACTAAATTTAATAAACTGGAAGAAGTCATGAAAAATTATAAAAAAGAATAACATGGAAGAAAAAACAAAAGTACATGCCGAAGACGGTAAACAGGAATTAATCATAACCCGTGAATTTGACCTGCCTGTAGAATTGGTATTCAAAGCCTATTCAGAAGCAGCCCTTTTTGAACAATGGATGGGCACAAAAGTTTTGAAACTTGAAAGTAAAAAACACGGCAGTTATGCCTTCGAAACTTCCTACGACGGAAATGTGGTATTCAAGGCAAATGGCGTGATTCACGAGTTTGTCTTAAACGAAAAAATCACAAGAACCTTTGAAATGGAAAACACGCCGTTTCCGGTTCAGTTAGAATACCTTGAATTTGAAAAACTTACTGACACTACCAGTAAACTTACTATGCAGATCGTATTTAAGTCCATAGAATTTAGAGACCAATTGCTTAAAATGCCGTTTGCTCAGGGAATCAATATGGCACACAACCGACTTCAGGAAATTGTATCATCACTAAAGTAATATCGCAATGACAAAAAGAAACAAAATTATTTATTGGATCGCGACCATTTGGTTAGCATTAGGAATGGTTTCAACCGGAATCGTACAGCTTATTAAACTGAAAGAAGAAGTCGATAAAACGAGTTTGCATTTAGGTTACCCTGTGTATTTTTTGACTATTATTGGAATCTGGAAATTATTAGGTTCAATTGCAGTGCTTCTTCCAAAATTAGGTTTATTAAAAGAATGGGCTTATGCAGGTTTTTTCTTTGTGATGACGGGAGCAATTTTCTCGCATTTTGCAGTTGGTGACAGCACTATGGAATATTTTGGCCCGACATTGCTTTTAATACTTACCTTTTTGTCGTGGTATTTTAGGCCTGCTGACAGAAGATTGATATAGTTATTAATTTAAAAGATACTATCTACACATTTTATCAAAATAAATTAATAGCTCACAAATAAAATTTCTTTTAACAATTGTAAGAAAAAATAAATATATTTGAGAAGAATATACGAAACAAACCTTCGTGTTTCCATCCAATTTTGGGTAGATTAACGAAGGTTTGTTTCGTATATACAAGTTAGCTGTAAGTATGAAAGAAAATTGTTTAAAAATAAAATGGGAATAAAATATCAGTAAAATGGGAATGTATTACAATATAGAATTAAAGAATAATGAGGAAATTGGATATATTGATTTTCCTTATTCTTTATCATATTTCTTTGAACAAATTGGTGGTTATGAAGATAAAAGTATTGTTAGCCAAATAGAAAAAATATTAAAAATTGATTTGAGTATTTTTCAGAAAACATATAATGATGATTTTGAAGATTTTGATAATGAAATAGACGAAAATCATTTTTGGATTAATATTGAAGAACTGATTAACAAGTTAGAAGAATTTAAAGACAAAGCAGAAATGAATAAAAATTATTTCTCTAAAGTCGTCTTAAACTCAATTGATGACAGAAATGTTTATCAAGATTTTAATTACGATTACGAAAAAATAATTAACTATCAACAGGAAAATCCTTTGTCATTATACCCATCAGACAATGGAATCATAAATGAAGAACTGCTAAAAAATTCAATAAATGAACTTTTAAATACACTTGGAGAAATAAAAAGGAATGGCGAGACAGAAATAAGATTGATTTATGGTTAAAAGCCGAGAGTTAACACCCTACAACGGATTTGGTAAACAAGGCTCGGGTGGCAAATCCAAATATTTGGCTTAATTTAATCCCCACCTGCCAGAAAGTTGGCAAAGTCGAAACCAAAATTGAAAAAAAATGAAAAATAAAATTATATTAGTTTTATTCTGTCTAATTACATTAAACACATTCGGACAAGCTGAAGTTTGTGATTGTTGTACATATTCATTAAAATATGAAGAAGCCTTTGAAAACAAAATAATACCTGAAGTAATTAAAAAGAATAATATTAAAATCTTAACTATTTATAATACTTCCAAAGAATTTTTAAAGACAGCAAAAGACACAACTTATAGAATCGTAAATAAAGAATATAAAGAAATGATTCTCAAATTTAATTCAAGTGGTTATGTAATAGAACAAATTTCATTTTATCATGGCAGATATAATGATTTAAATGAATTTTTAAGAGACAATAAAAATAAAATATTATCTAAAACTTTTTACTACTTAGATAGTTTAGGCAATAAAGATAAAGTTATAAATAACGAATGGTCTTATATTTATTTTAATGGTCTGCTTAAACAGAAAAAAGAATTGGATTATAATCAAAAAATCCAGCCAGACAATAAAAGTAGTTTTGAAAGTTATGAATATGACATAAATGGAAGAATTATTAAAGAAATTATGAATACTTTTATTGACGATACTGAATCAATTTATTACCAGACAATTACTAAATATGATGATGTTACAAAGTCTTCAACTTCAATTACTCGTGACAAGAAAAATGTATTTTCAACTACTAATAGTAAATATGATTCTAATCAAAAACCATTGGATATAAAATACTATGAAGGCGAAAACAATAAAATTCTAGAACAAAAAAAATATACTTATAATAAAAACGGCCAACTTATAAAATTAATTGTTAAGAATTTTGGTATAGCAACAGAATGCCCGGATAATGGTAATTATAGTGATACATATTTCTATTCTTCATTGAATTTAATTGATAAAATAAAACATCAATTTGGAAAAAATATTTGTGAATTGAGATTTGAATATAAATAATGATCAACAGCTAACAGCTATTACAACAGATTTGGATAATAAGCTTAATTGAGTGTGAGTTTTGTATATCCCAAACCCGATTTAGTACCAGAACGTTAAAATTTATGAAAAAAAATATATTTCTCGGTTTAATTATCCTTGTCACCATAGGATTTACTTATGCACTTGTACTATACATAAATGTTTTAGGTTTTTTATTCGCGTGGATTCTAAATTTTATGCTGATGATGTGTATCTTTATGTTTACTGAAACTTTAAAATCGAAATGTGATTCAGGTTATTATAAAACGAAAGACTGGGAAAATAAAGGAAAAATATATGAGAACTTTGGAATAAATCTTTTTAGGAAACTGCTTGTTTTTATCGGTTGGGAAAAACTTAATAAAAAAGCAAATCCGGTTAAAAATGATTTAGAGAGTTTACTTTATTTGGAGTATCGCACAAAACAATCAGAATTAGGACACCTAATAGTCTTTTTTATAGTTTTGGGATTCACGATTTATGTTGCCCTAAAATTTACATTTGTCGAATCTTTATGGTTGCTGGTTTTAAATATAATTCTCAACGTCTATCCAATTCTTCTGCAGCGTTACAATCGGCCAAGACTTCAAAGAGCTTTAGCACTATTTCAGCATAAAGCAGGACGATCTGCCAATACTTATTAATAAACTTGATTTTTTAGAGTATCTTAATTTTGGCTTTTATATTTTAAAATACCACAATCATGATTAATATCTAAAAAGAGCAGCCAGTTAGAAATACCTGACCATCTTTTTAAATTAAATACACTATAAAAACTGAATTTACTTAATTTTATTCGTAAATCATTTTTAGTTAATTTCTCTTTCAATCCAATAATTAATGAAAAATTAAACATTACAAATAATTCATAAAGTAAACTTTCATTCTTTAGAAAATTTTCTCTATCAATTATAAAATAGTATTCTGTATAAGATGCTTTTTCATTTTTAATTAATTCATCATATAAAATCTTCATTATTGTATCTAATGAAGATTCATACTCCGAATTTCCTAAGTGTTTTTTATACCCCTCATTTTCAGAAGAGATAACAATTAAAATGAAGTCTGAACACATACATTCTCCTGATACAAGGTATTTTTTATTTTGAAAATAGCTCTCTAAATCCAAAATTTTGAAATCATTCTTTACCACAGAGAAGCTTTTCTTCTGAACTATTTTAGTTGATAAAATCTTAGTATTATCTGACAGTTTCATTTGAAATTTTGTTCTGTATTTTTTGTTTATTTTTATTGCGCTGATCAGCTATTTACTTCAAATCCTTCTTAATAACTAAGTATTTCAAATCAGTCTTTCCAACGTTGCTAATACCATGTTCTGCATTTGGCGGACAATAAAAGCTAGTGTTTGGCCCGGCTGTTACCGTTTTTCCGTCAAGAAAGAATTCGGCAGTGCCTTCCAGAATATAGAAAAACTCTTCTTCAGGATGATGATGCGGAGCGTGCGTTGATTTTCCGGGCTCAACTATACTCATTTTTAGCGTGTTTTCCTGAGTGAAATTTTTATCGGCAAACCAATATTGATAACCCACTTTTGTTTTTGTGGCTTTGTTTAGATCAAAATGATTCACACAGTTTTCAACCGAATATTTTATTTCTGTTGAAGTTGTCTCTTTTTTAGTTTCCTGAGCCTTTGCTGATTGTACAATTAAAGTAACAATTGCAATTTTTATAATTGAAGCTGGTTTCATTTTTACTTTTTCTGTAATAATACAAAATGTTTTTGCAAAAATTGTCTGTAAAGTATATTAATCCGTTTAGAACTTTTTTGCTCTCACATTACCTCTAAAGCTAAACGCTAAAATGTAAATCATAATCAAAAATTAATACACTTGAAAAAATATTTGAAGCCTGTAAAATGATAAGAATCGAATTTGAAGAACCTATCCTCGAAGTTTGTGATTGCTGCAACAATGAAACAATTAAACTAACCCGATTTGTCTATAAATATGAAGATGCGTTTGCCATTTATTATTTGAGATTCACAAAAGGTCATGATGATCAATTTGCAATTGGAATAATCAGCATTGGCGATTGGTGTACTGATGATGAGCCTAAAAATAGATTTTCATTTCCATTTAGAATATGGATTGGTGATAATGACGGATATCAAATAGGCTTAATGGATAAAGAAGAATCTCCCTGGAACCATAAAATTCTTGGATATATTCTAGATAGAAAAGAAGCGTTAGATCACCCTTGGATTAAAGAAGTCTTTCATATCACAGATCATATTGTAATGGAGGATAAAGAACTAATTGAGTATTTTGATTAATCATAACTTTATTAATAATCAGACATTCAAAATAGTTATTTCCAAAATTTTGATTCCGTATTGCCTATTCAACAGACAGGAAAAACTGGTTTTGTATAGCTTTTTTTATCCTTGTCTTTCGAGAAAACTAACATATAAAAATAAAAAGAGCCATTCGGCTCAATCAATATTGTAAGGCCGGATTTTAATCCGGTTATAAAAGAAACAGCATATGAAAAAGATCCGTAGGATCGAAGGATATTCTTTTCCTTATAAACATATCCCGTACGTATGGAACTCATTTGTCTGGTCAATTAATTTATCATTACTATCAAAATTTTTGTTTATTATGTGGAAATATACTTAGAAGAATCTGGATTAAAAATTATGAAAAATGATAGCTTCTCGCCTAGCCCTGATCGAAAATGGCATCCTTTTGTGGTGGGGTTCACCACAAAAGATATAATGGAGAGCAGGACAAAACGCCTTAAAAACACAAAAATCTTCTGCTGCAAAAAAAAAAAAACAAAACCCTAAAAATTGAGATAAATCAAGGTCCCACAAAGATATTTTATACACGCTTATTGTACGATAAGAAAATATTATGATAAAATTATGGCGTAATTCGAAAAACCGCCCTACATTTGCCTAACAGTGTTAAACAATTTAATACTCAATTAAAATGGCTAGTAAAGATCGTATTTTAAGACAAAAAGAAGAGACAAGAAACAATATCCTTGGCGCTGCTTATGATATCGTAAAAGAAGAAGGCTGGAATGGTTTGAGTATGCGTAAAATTGCCGACAGAATCGAATATACTGCTCCTATCATATATGAATACTTTTCAAATAAAGATGCAATCCTAAGAGAATTAACCGGTAAAGGTTTTGTCAAATTGGGAAAAGAGCTGGAAAATGCTAAATCTAAATTTGAAAAACCTGAAGATCAAATAGAAGCTATGTGGATGGCCTATTGGGATTTTGCCTTTACGGATACTGAGATGTATCAGGTGATGTTTGGTGTTCAGATGAATTGTTGTACAGAACAATGTGATGCTGCAAAAACACCTTATAAGCTATTTACAGGAGTTATTGCTGAGATTATGAAAAACAGTAACCCGACTGAAGAAGTTATTAAACAAAAATATTTCACTTTCTTTTCAGTTATTCATGGATTGATTGCAATCAACATCATTAACAAGAGTGATATAATGGAAACAATCAATAATCAGATTCTGAAAGATGCAATTGGTGGCATTACAAAATCAATTCAATAAAAAAAATTTCATTTTTACTTAACAGTGGTAAATGATTTAATAGGTAATTTAGCAAATCCTTTTTTTTACCCTTTTACTTAACAGTGATAAATAATTTAATTAACATAAAAAAGGCTTTTTTTAGCTCGTTACTTAACACCGATAAATAATTTAATACCGATTTATAAAATAGGATTTGGAAGCATTATTTTAAATTCTTACATCAATTAACTTAACAATGTTAGAAAATTTAATACCCATAAAATGAATCTACAGCATACCAGAAATAAAAATTTTAAAAACGAGAATGTCCAACAAATTAAAACCAATATGAAAATGAAAAATGTAATTATAACCAGCTTTATTCTGGCACTTGTACTAAGCAGTTGTGCAGATAAATCACAAGCTCCTGCTCCACCACCACCTCCTGTTTTACCTGTTGCAGCTATAACAAGCGAGAATACAACCACTGATAATGAATATCCGGCTTCGATACAAGGAACTGTAGATGTTGAGATTCGTCCACAGGTCAGCGGAAACCTTGACCGTGTTTTGGTAGATGAAGGTGCTTATGTAAGCAAAGGCCAGACTTTATTCAAAATAAACGAACGTCCTTTCCGTGAGCAGTTAAACAATGCTTTGGCCAGTCTTCATGCTGCTGAAGCTGCTTTGATCAGCGCTCAGTTAGAAGTAGATAAATTAACTCCTTTAGTGCAAAACAAAGTAGTTTCTGATTATCAGTTAAAAACAGCCAAAGCTTCTCAAAAAATTGCTGCTGCTAATATCGAGCAGGCAAAAGCAATGGTAGCTTCTGCTAAAATTAATTTAGGATATACCAATGTTACGGCTCCAGTAAGCGGTTACATCGGAAGACTGCCTAAAAAGCAAGGGAGTTTAGTTTCAGCAACAGATGTTGAACCTTTAACTACACTTTCTGATGTTCATGAAGTATTTGCTTACTTCTCTTTGGGAGAAACAGATTTTATCAATTTTAAATCTCAGTATGCAGGAAACAGCATTGGGGACAAAATTAAAAAATTACCTCCGGTTTCTTTAATATTGGCTGATAACAACGCCTATCCGCAAACAGGAAAAATTGATATGGTTGACGGTCAGTTTGATAAAAATACAGGTGCGATTACTTTGAGAGCTACTTTTCCTAACAAAAACGGCACTTTACGCTCCGGAAACACTGGAAGAATCCGTTTAGGATTGCAGCATGACGATGCTATTTTGGTTCCGCAATCGGCTACGATTGAAATGCAGGATAAAGTATTTGTCTTTACAGTAAGCAAAGACAATAAGGTTACAAAAATGCCCATTACTGTAGTGGGAAAAAGCGGCACTAACTATCTGATTAAAGATGGTGTAAAATCCGGTGACCAAATCGTATTAAGTGGTATTGACAAACTTCAGGAAGGACAAGTGATCCAGCCTGAGAAAGCAACTAAGGTTGCCCAAATAACTAACAAAAAATAATTTTTACGAAAATGTTCAAAATATTTATACAAAGACCCGTACTGGCAACCGTAATCTCCATTTTGTTGGTGATTCTGGGAGTACTTGGACTTACGAAATTGCCTTTACAACAGTTTCCTGATATTGCGCCGCCATCGGTTTTGGTAACGGCGGTTTATCCGGGAGCTAACGCAGAAACGGTTTTACGTTCGGTTGCGCCATCTCTGGAAGAATCTATAAATGGTGTTGAAAATATGACATACATGAGTTCTACTGCTTCTAATGATGGTACTCTTGCTATTACTGTTTTCTTTAAATTAGGTACAGATGCCGATCAGGCTGCTGTAAACGTTCAGAACAGGGTAGCTCAGGCGACAAGTCAGCTGCCTGCAGAAGTTGTTCAGCAAGGTGTAATCACGGCAAAACAACAAAACAGTTTTATCATGGCAATCGGTATGTATACCGAAGATGAATCAAAATACGATCAGACTTTTGTTGCCAATTATGCTCAAATTAATATTATTCCGGAAATCAAACGTATTCCAGGTGTAGGTTCTGCCAGTATTTTTGGCGGTGTAAAAGATTATTCCATGAGAGTTTGGTTGAATCCAACTCAAATGTCGACTTATAATGTTACGCCAAATGAAGTGATGGCTGCTATTCAGGACAAAAGTTTAGAGGCTGCTCCGGGTAAATTTGGTGAAAGAAGTAAGGAAGTTTTTGAATACGTAATTAAATACAAAGGAAAACTAACCAAACCGGAAGATTATCAAAATATTGCGATTCGTTCGAATGCTGATGGTTCTATCCTGCGTTTAAAAGATGTTGCCAGAGTTGAACTTGGTGCTTACTCGTACAACAGTTTGACGCGTCTGAATGGTAAAAAAGGAGTTGTAATTGGTGTTATTCAGTTAGCAGGTTCCAACTCAAATGATATTCAGATTGCGATTAACAAACTGATGGTGAAAGCTTCTAAAGATTTCCCTGCCGGAATAAAACACAATATTTTCTATAGTACAAAAGTATCTTTAGACCAATCAATCGAACAGGTTGAACATACCTTACTGGAAGCTTTTATATTAGTTTTCATCGTGGTATTTATCTTCCTGCAAGATTTCAGATCAACATTAATCCCGGCTATTGCTGTACCTGTAGCAATTTTAGGAACGTTCTTCTTCATGCAGTTATTCGGATTCTCGATCAATCTGCTTACACTTTTCGCATTAATTCTGGCGATTGGTATTGTGGTTGATGACGCAATTGTAGTCGTCGAGGCCGTGCATGCGAAAATGGAGCACAAACATCTGTCTCCAAAAGTCGCCACACATGAAGCAATGCACGAAATAACGGGTGCTATTATCTCGATTACGCTGGTAATGGCTGCTGTATTCCTGCCGGTTGGTTTTATGGAAGGCTCAACAGGAGTTTTCTATCGTCAGTTTGCTTTTACAATGGCAATTGCAATTGTAATTTCGGCTGTTAATGCTTTGACTTTAAGTCCTGCGCTTGCCGCTTTGTTCTTAAAAGATAATCACGGTGCACACGATGGTGCTGCTCCGTACGCAAAACAAGGTTTTAAAGAAAAATTCTTTATTGGTTTCAATAACAGTTTCAATGCTTTGACCAACCGTTATGTGGGCGGATTAAAATTCTTAATCCGTAATAAATGGGTAAGTTTAGGAGGTTTGGCCTTAATTGCTTTCGCTACGATTGTAATGGTAAAAACTACTCCGGCCGGATTTATTCCAACAGAAGATCAGGGATTTATCGCAATTGCGGTTAATACGCCATCCGGAACATCTCTTGACGGAACTCAAAAAGTAATGACTGAGGCTGAAAATACCTTAAGAGGTTTAAGTTCTTCCCGATTTGTAACCGCAATTTCAGGTTTCAACTTACTGACGAATTCTACAAGCCCTTCATCTGCAGTTGTTTTCGTATTGCTTAAACCAAATGAAGAGCGTGGAGAAGTTAAAAATATTGATGAAATTATGAATGAAGTCCGCGGAAAATTAGGCGCGATTTCAGGTGGAAGTTTCTTTGTATTTAGTTTTCCGACTGTTCCCGGATTTAGTAACGTTGAGGCTTTAGATATGGTTCTTCAGGATAAAACCGGTGGTAAACTGGATAAGTTTAGTGGGATTTCTCAGCAGTTTATAGGTGAATTGATGAAACGCCCTGAAATTGCGGTAGCCTTTACAAGTTTTAAAGCCGATTATCCTCAATTACAACTGGATATCAACGACGAAAAAGCAGATCAGTTAGGTGTTAAAGTAAAAGATATTCTGCAAACCATGCAGGCTTATTTTGGTAGCGCACAGGCATCAGATTTTAATCGATTTGGTAAATATTACAGAGTGGTTGTTCAGGCAGATATTGCGGACAGAGCAGATCCGTCAGCAATTGACCGAGTTTTTGTAAAAAACAAAAATGGCGAAATGGTTCCGATAAATACTTTGGTAAAACTAAGCCGTATTTATGGTTCTGAAACCGCTTCCAGATACAACTTGTTTAATTCAATTTCGATTAATGCGATTCCGAAACCAGGATTTAGTTCCGGAGATGCTATTAAAGCAATCGAAGAAGTGGCAGCTCAACAATTACCTGCAGGTTATAGTTACGAATTCTCAGGACAAACCCGTGAAGAAATTTCTTCAGGAGGTCAATCGGCAACGATTTTCTTACTGTGTTTAATATTTGTCTATTTCTTACTTGCCGCACAGTACGAAAGTTACATTTTGCCTCTGGCTGTAATCTTATCGATTCCTGCAGGCATATTTGGAGTATTTGTTGCGATTGGTTTAACCGGAATCGAAAACAATATTTATGTACAGGTTGCACTGGTAATGCTTATCGGATTGCTTGCCAAAAATGCGATTCTGATTGTAGAGTTCGCCGTCCAAAAACGAAAATCCGGACAGGCTTTAGTTAAAGCTTCCCTTGATGCTGCCAAATTACGTTTGCGTCCTATTATCATGACGTCGCTGGCTTTCGTAGTAGGATTAATTCCGATGATGAGTGCCAAAGGACCATCGGCTCAGGGTAACCATTCGATTAGTATCGGAGCTGCCGGAGGTATGGTTTCGGGAGTAATTCTTGGGTTGCTGATCATCCCGGTTTTATTCATCGTATTCCAGCATTTACAAGAAAAGGTTTCGGGAAAACCGATAGCCGTAATTCATAACGAAGAAAAATAAATATGGAAAATTATATAACGACAATTCTGGTGACCATACTATTTGGCATCGGCTATATATCGTACAGAATCTCAAAAGATCTTGAAGCTAAAAAAGATACTTGTACAGAAATTTAATGACATCTTATAAAATGAAAAAATATATAACCAAAATCGTGATGGTCACTATTTTGATCACCACTATAATATCCTGTAAAGTTTCGAAGGATATTGAAACTCCAAAAGATGCATTTCCTGAAAATTTCAGGAGTGCATCGGTTTCAACAGATACGACTAATATTGGAGATTTGGAGTGGAAAAATTTCTTTACAGAAAAAGATATTATTCAATTAATTGACAGCGCGGTGGCCAGAAATAACGATTTACAAATCGCTACTAAAAACATCGAAATTGCACAATACAGATTCACACAATCTAAATGGGGAAATGTTCCTCAGGTTAATTTATTTGTGAATGCAAGTACAAGCAATCCATCTGACAACAGTTTTACCGGAATGAACCTCAATCAGGCTTTAGGTCAAAAACATATAGATGATTATTCTGCCGGAGTGTCACTTTCCTGGGAAGCTGATATTTGGGGGAAAATCCGCAATCAGAAAAAAGGGGCGTATGCCGGTTACCTTCAGTCTGAAGAAGTAAAAAAAGCATTGCAGACTACTATTGTTGCGAATGTTTCGAAAGGATATTACAATCTTTTAATGTTAGATGCACAATTGGATATCGCAAAGAAAAATGTACAATTAAACGACAGTACAACCAATATCATCAAGTTAAAGTTTGATGCCGGACAAGTTACTTCTTTGGGAATTCAACAATCTGAAGCACAAAGGCTAAGTTCAGCGCAATTGATTCCATTACTAGAACAAAATATTGCCATTCAGGAAAATGCTTTGAGTGTTTTGACAGGCTCTTTTCCAAATTCAAAACAAAGAAGCATTCAGTTAAGTTCAATTGAGGTAAAAAACAATACTGCAATCGGAATCCCTTCTTCTTTAGTAAGCAGAAGACCGGATGTAAAAAGTGCTGAATTGGCCTTGAAAGTAGCGAATGCCAATGTTGGAATTACAAAAGCCGACTTATACCCTTCTCTTAAAATTACAGCACAAGGCGGAGTAAATTCTTTTGAAACCAATAACTGGTTTAACATTCCGGCTTCTTTATTCGGAACGGTTGCAGGAGGTTTAACACAGCCTTTACTGAATAACAAAAGAGTAAGAACACAATATAATATTGCGGTTGCCGAAAGGGAAAAAGCAGTTTTAAGTTTCAGACAATCTGTTTTGGTAGCCGTTAGCGAAGTTTCAGATGCTTTGGTAAAAGTCGAAAAATTACAACTTCAGGAAGGTTTCCTTAAAGAAAGAGTAAAAACTTTGCAGCAAGCCATTAAAAATTCGAATTTGTTATTCAAAAACGGAATGGCTGAATACCTTGAAGTTTTAACTGCGCAATCCAATTTATTACAAAGCGAGCTGGAACTGGCAAACATAAAAAGAGAACAATTATCTGCTAATACCGAGTTATATCGTGCATTAGGCGGAGGTTGGAGATAATACCCGTTTTTAATTATTTATTTCTGAAAGCGCTGTGAAACTTAGGTATCATGGCGTTTTCTGCTTTCTATAAATAAAGGTAGAAAATATTTTTAGTGCTTATAAGTAAAATCTTTCTCTCTATGAATCCGATAATTTAAAATATAAGAAAATGATTATTTTTAACATTTAAAATAATTATATTTGTAAGAAATTATAAATAAAAAACTTTCAACTTGTTAAAAATGAAACATTTATTAAGCATCCTTCTTATTCTAACACTATCATTTCAGGGATATTCTCAAAAAAAAGGCAAAAAAAAACCAATACCAAAAACTAAAATTACAGCAGTTCAGGAAGGGGGGCCAACAATAGAAATGAAAGATGAAAAGATAATGCCGGATACCCTGCAAATAGAAAAAGGGAAAAAGTATGTCTTTTTAGTCGATGTGAGCGAGTTTTCCGGACAAGGAAATACTGTTGAAGCTGGCAATGATGATGACTCTGAAAAAGCCGAATTGAAACGCAATTTTCCAAAAGAAAACCTCGAAATCATAACCATTAATAAATATACCTACGTCCTTTTCGAAAACAAACAAACATTAGATATTACCGGAAACGGAAATTCTTTTCAGGCTTTTGCTTACTGGAGCGGAAAAATAGATGATAAAGTACAGATTAAAGAAGGCAAAAGAATGGCTACTGAATTTGTTGCTGAACAGTTAAAAACAAAAAAAGAATCTTCATACGTTATTAATACCCGAAAATATAAAAAAGAAGTTGCTTCATTACTAGGTAAAAACAAGGTCACTTCAAAATCTAAAGAAGTGATGAAAGAACTGCTAAGCGGTTACTCGTTGCCTTTTCCAGATATTGAAGCAGATAACGTACCTGTTTTTCAGCAGGGAACTGCAAAATTAAAAACGCTGGAATCCTATTTTCTTAAAAAGAAAGGAGTCAGGGTTCCTCTAAAAAGCGTTTCTTTCAACAACGAAGGCTTTCCTTTGATAATAACTTATTATGAGGATGAAGGAAAGAACAAGAGTAAACAAGAATTAATCTACAAAGATGGCATGCTTACAAAAATCATAAAAGCAGATCAGACAACCTCCTCTATTAATTATGATGATAACAAAATGATATTTACTGAAAACATCGGAGATGCCAATGAAACAACTGTTTTTTGGCTTGAAAATAGTAAATTATTACAAAAATCATATACCCTAATGACAGATGACAAGTTTTCATACATGAATACTTTTACAGAAGAAAAATTCGAAAACAACTGTATCTCCTATTCTATTAATAATGTTGTTTGGTCGTATAATTGTGGTGGTCCAAATAACAAGTTTCCGTATATTCATACCTACACATCCTATCAGAATAAAGAAGTCCTTCAGTTCAGAAAATCCAAAATAGAGAAAAAAAACGATAGAACCTATGATAAATATTACTCCGAAGCAGAACGCGCCGATCAAAATGATAATTACAAACTATGGGGAACATTTCATTTAGATGACTTCAATTTGGTAGATTCCTTCAATTTCACCAAAGATGGTACTGCCAAAACAATCAAAATAGATTATACCTGTTATGAATAATACATTCTGACAAAAACTTTTAAACGCTGTGAAACTTTAGCTTCATGGCGTTTTTTTTTTTAGGAGCTGTGTCCTGCACACGAAGCAACGCCGAATTGGCGAAGCAATCTGCTTTGTCATCCTTGACGTAAGAAGGATCTTCACAAGAAACTCCTCACAGTATGTCCTTTTTTATAATTTCATATATTTACTCAATAAAACAAAAATGACATTCAATAAAGAAACATACCTCAACAATCTAAAACTAACTATTGAAAGTTATTATCCAATTTCTGAGCAATCATGGAAACTAATTGAAGGCATTACAGAATTTCAAACCCTTAAAAAAGGAGAAACACTATTACAAAATGGAGAAATTGCTAAAAACCTTCATTTTATAGCAAAAGGAATTCTGAGAGCATTCATTACCGATCAACAGGGAAATTTTTACAATAAAAACCTCTTTCCTGAAAATTCATTTGCAGGGTCTAAAGTTTCATTAATGCTGCAGACACCTTCGAATTTTACAATTGAATCTCTGGAGGACTGTGTTTTAATCAACATCAGCTATAAAAAATATATGGAGCTGATTAACGAAAATGACGATCTGAAAAACTTCTATATTGCTCATTTAGAAAAAACCTGGATTATTGAAAAAGAACAAAGAGAAGTAGCGCTAGTTATGCAAAACGCCACTGAAAGATATGTCAAACTTCTTGAAAAATATCCCGAAATTGCAGACCGCGTTCCGCTATTGCATATTGCATCACATTTAGGCATTACGCCCACGCAGTTAAGCAGAATCAGAAAAAGTCTCGAAAAAGATTTGTAAATCAACATATGTAAAGGCTTTTCAGAAAAGCTAAATTTATCTTTGCGGTATGATTTAAATTCGTCTCCCAAAAATGAAAAACACAAACCTCATCAAAGATAATATTGACAATTTAACCGGCTTCTGGAAAACAATTGGAACTCCCTTCCTTGCCTATTATAAAAATGACTCTATTGCCTATTGTAAAATAGAAAACTCTGGCTGGCCAAATAAATTATGGTTTAAAGAAGATATTACTTCTGAAGATCTTTCAAAAATCATTCAAATTGTACATAAAAATCCTGGTTTGATAATTCCTTATTGGGATATTTTTGAGAGTAATTCCAATCAGCTTCTCGAACAAAACAGCTTCGAAATCAAAACCGAACAAATGGGTATGTTTTTAAAACTGAATCAAAAATTCAAGCTTCAAAATAATTTAACTTTCAAAAAAGTTATTACTGAAGAAGATGCCAAAATCTGGGGCGGTGTTTATCCGAATGCTTTTGGTTACTTTATCAGTAAGGAAATTTTACTTCGGGATTATCAAAACGTGCATTTTTATTTGGTTGCTGCAGATAAAAAACCAATCGGAACTTTTATGCTTTACCAAACCGGAAAAGACATGGGGATTCATGGCGTTGGCGTAATTCCCGAAATGCGCAGAAAAGGATTCGCCGAAGAAATCATGAAATTTGCAATGAACCTTTCTATCGATTTAAATGCTGAAGTAGCACATTTACAGGCATCAGCTATGGGAAAAGACATTTATAAACGCTTAGGTTTTGAAGATTTATTTTTGATTAAAAACTATGTTTTAAATTCCAATCTTTAAAAATTCCAATTTACAATAGAGTTTATATCTGCTTGTAATTAATCTTTACTGAACTACTTGTGGAGATCCTTCCTTCGTCAGGATGACAAACTGTGTGTTAAAGTAACACATAATCTTGTCCCAAATGCCCCTAAAATAGTCAGAAATGTCCGTTTTATCAGAATACAAAACGTGTAACTTTGTATTACATTAACTGATAACCATTAAAAACTATTTCATGAAAAAAGCTAAAATTATTTTTTGGACGACAACAATTCTTATTTTTCTATTTGAAGGCGTTATGCCTGCATTGAAATCACAATCAGAAATGGCTAAAGAAGGAATCAGACATTTGGGCTATCCGGAATATTTTGGAAATGCATTAGTTGTTTTCAAAATTTTAGGAGTTCTGGCATTAATCATTCCGCAAGTTCCCAGGAATGTAAAAGAGTGGGCTTATGCAGGTTTTGGCTTCGATTTTATCTTTGCTTCCATCAGTCATTTTGCGGTTGACGGAGTTACTTTTGATGGCTTTTTCCCGCTGATTGTACTGGTGATTTTAGCAATATCCTATATCTATTATCACAAAATAAACCGGTATAAAAACAACGCTTTATAAACCATAAATCATGGTAGAAGTTTTCAAAACAAATATTCAGGAAGCCGAACAATGCAATATAATTATTGGGAAACTCCTTGAATATTTTCCAAACAGCACTATCAACTTTGATCTTGAGGATTGTGATAAGATTTTGCGAATCCATGCTTCATCTATTTCCAATCATAAAATAATCGAACTTTTAAATTCGCATGGTTTTCATTGTGAAGTACTCTTGTAAATTCGTAATCAACTGGTTATAAAACATAAAATAAAAATTGTAATTTTAAGAATACTAATTTTTAAAATATTACAAAATGAATATACCGGCAGAACATCAGACAATAATGCCTTATTTAATTTTACAAGGGGCTTCAAAATTTATCGATTTCACAAAAAATGTTTTTGGTGCAACTGAAACCAATACTAAATCACTTCGGGAAGACGGAACTATCATGCATGCCGAAATTACCCTAAACGGAAGTACAATAATGGTAACTGATGAAATTACAGATTGGGCAAAACAAACTGCAAATTTATTTGTATATGTTCCAAATGCAGATGAAACGTATAAAAAAGCATTAGAAAACGGTGCTGTTTCTTTGATGAAACTGAGCGATCAGGATTACGGCAGAACTTGCGGTGTAACAGATCCGTTTGGGAATGTGTGGTGGATTACATCTGTGTGATTCATCGGATTTTTAAAAATTCATCATTTAGGAATGGGTTTTATTTCGCACTAATCTACATTTAAATACATAAAAATCAAATACATAACATTTTTAAATATTGAAATAAATTGTAAATTAGCCGTATAAATCTGTAAAATAAAATTTATATGAAATCAAAAACCGAAACTATTTTTTTGTCGGGTTTAATTGCAGGTACTTTAGATGTTGCTGCTGCAATTGTGGTTTATGCACTTATATTGCAAAAAACAACGGCAATAAAACTCCTTCAGTCTATCGCCAGTGGTATCTTTAAAAAAGAAGCATACGAAGGCGGCACAAAAATGGCTTGGTACGGACTCGGTTTACACTTCTTAATTGCCATGACTTTTGCATGGTTTTATTTTATAGTTTATCCTTATTTGCCGTTTTTAAAAAGGAACACTTTAATTTCGGGATTCCTTTACGGATTTTTTGTCTGGATTGTGATGAATCTTATTGTTTTACCAATTGTATTTCCGGCATTGCCGGAGAAACATCTGGATTTTCCTTTAATCATATCAATTTTAATTCTAATGTTCTGCATCGGACTTCCTATTGCATTTATAACACGAAAATATTATTCTTTACATAGATAATTCAGGCTGATAATCCTGAATTAATTCTAAAAATGCTCTTTCTGTATGTGAAAAGTATTGTTCATTACTGCGGCAACTTTTAACCTTTTCAAAATATTGCTTAATCGATCCGTCTTCATATGTCGACACTATCAACGGATGTACATAATAACTTCGACAAACAGTTCTTGTATTTCCTAAAGCCTCTGCTGTAGCATCATAGGCCATAAGAATATTTTTTTTGATTTCTTTTTCATCTTCGGCAATACCTAATTCCATTAAAGTTTCAAAGAAAATCACAGATGCAGACCAGGTCCTGAAATCTTTGGCACTAAAATATTCGCCTGATATTTCATGGAGATATACATTGACCATATGGCTATCCAGGATTCTTCGCTCCCCATTCTCATCATAATATTTAAAAACTTCCCAACCTGGAATCTCCTCGCATTTACTGACTAGTTTAATCAGTTTTTTATTCCTGATCGTAATTGAATGCTGTTTTCCTTTTTTTCCTATAAATTCAAAACGTATTGCATCTTTATTGATATTAATATGCCTTTTTCTTAAAGTAGAAAGTCCGTACGATTTATTGTCCTTGGCGTACTTTTCATTTCCTATCCTGATATGGGTTTCCTCCATTAAACGAATTACGAGTGCTACCACCTTATTTTTAGACCATTCTTTTTTTTCTAAATCAGCATCGACTTGTTTTCTTATAGCAGGTAATCTTGTGCCAAAATCTGCTATTTTATAAAACTTGGTCTGGTTTCTAATTAAATTCCATCTTGGATGATACCGATATTGCTTTCTGTTTTTTTGATCTAAACCAACAGCCTGAAGATGCCCGTTTGATAATTCTGAAATCCTTACATTTTCCCAGGCAGGTGGAAGCACCAGGCTATTAATTCGTTTTAATTCGCTTTTTTGCTTAATACATCTTCCATTTTTTTTATAAACAAAAGTATCTCCTTCCTTACATCTTTCTATAGGCATCGATTTATCACTTACATACACCAGATCTAATTTCTCTATAGCCAATTCAGGTTTTGTAATTAAAAGGGTCATTAATTTTTCCTGAGATTTTGTAGTAGCCTTCATAATGTATTTTATTATTGATTGAAGCCTGAAAAAAAAAAATTAATGTTTTTAAGCTCAATACAAATTTTGTTTAATAAAATGATTCGCTTTAATCCTATTGATTTTATTATTGACTATAAAAGTTCATGTAGACCCTTTGGGACTCTTATATAATTCCCATATAAAATCTTTTGAGTTAATTTTTTAGCCGATTGGATTAAGTATAGGACTATTTGTAGAATAATTTTATACAAAATAATTTTAACCGACGAAATTAGCCACAAAAAACTGAGTTTAAAAAGAAATCAAAATGGAAGCTGCAAAACATTTGACAAATTTATTAAGCATTTAAAATGGTAAAATTCTATCTGTATAAACCAAAATGATTTATTAAACGAACTAAAAAATAATTCCTATGAAAACGATACAAGCTAAATCAAAGATAATTTTTATGTCTACTTTTCCACCTACACAGTGTGGAATAGCTACTTATACGCAGGATACCATAAAAGGAATTAATGATGTTTACGGAAATTCAATTACCTGCGAAATTTGCGAGCTGGTAAAATCTCCTTTAGAAAACCCAACTCAGGCCTACACATTAAATACTAAAAACAGAGAAGATTATACACGTGTTGCCAATGAAATCAACAATGATGATGCTGTAAAATTGATTCATATTCAACATGAGTTTGGATTATTTGATGGTAACTATGGTGATCATTTATTAGATTTTCTAAATGTGATAAAAAAGCCGGTAACATTTACTTTTCACAGTGTAATTCAAAATCCAAATAGTGAATTAAAGACTTTTGTCAAACTATTGCTTTCCTATAGTAATTCGGTTTTTGTAATGACAAATCAATCTCAGGAAATTCTGATGAAAGATTATGACATTCAAAAAGAAATTATTACTTGTATATCGCATGGAACCCATATCGTAATTTATGAAAAACCGGAACAAGCCAAAGCAAAATTTGATTTGCAGGACAGAATGGTTTTATCAACTTTCGGGCTTTTAGGCGAAGGTAAAAGTATTGAAACCGGTTTACACGCATTACCGAAAATCATTAAAAAACATCCAAATGTTTTATATCTTGTCATTGGAAGAACACATCCAAATTTGATTGAAGAAAGTGTAGATGCATATCGTGATAAACTGGAAGGTATTGTAAAGGATTTAAATCTGGAAAAAAATGTTCGATTTATAAATCAATATTTAGATACCAACGAGCTTTTAAACTATCTAAAAGCTACTGATGTTTACATGTTTACTTCAAAAGACCCTAATCAGGCTGTAAGCGGCACTTTTGCTTACGCGATGAGTTGTGCATGTCCTCTGGTGGCATCAAAAATTCCTCATACTGTAGAAGTTTTAACTTCTGATTGCGGAATATTAGTTGATATTGGAAATAGTGATCAATTTGCAGAAGCCGCTATAAAATTGCTTTCTGATGATAGACTGAGAGAAGAAATGGGTATTAATGCTTTTCGTAAGACCAGAGCTTCATCTTGGGAAAATGTTGCCATAAAACATATGGAAACCTATAAAAACCTAATGGTTAACCCATCAGAAATTGAATTTAACTACCCTTCTATTGAATTGGCTCATGTTAAAAAAATGACAACCGATTTAGGAATTATTCAGTTTAGTAAAATTTCTGTTCCTGATTTATCAACGGGTTATACTTTAGATGACAACGCCAGAGCATTGGTGGCACTTTGCATGCATTATAAATTGACAAACGACAAAGCCGATTTACCTTATATACTAATTTATCTTGATTTTATCATCCGCTGTCAAAATCCGGAAGGAGATTTTACAAACTATATAGATCAATATAACAGAGAGCATATGGAGCAAAATGCAGAGGTAAATCTTGAAGATTCTAATGCAAGAGGTGTCTGGGCCCTGGGAAGTTTGATTTCAATAAAAGATATTTTACCAGAAGGAATCGTTCAAAAGGCTTCAACTAGCTTTTTAAACAGTTTAAAATGGGCTGAAACTATTGAGTCTCCCCGTTCAATTGGTTTTGCTACTAAAGGACTTTACCTGTACAACAGCACAATTCCAAATTTATATGTATCTGCAATTATAAATAAACTGAATTCAAAATTGGTTTCCAATTACGAAATTCATGCAACCAAAGACTGGAAATGGTTTGAAAATTATCTGACATACGGAAACGGTATTTTACCGGAATCAATGTTATTTGCCTATCTGGTTACAAACAAACCTATTTATAAAAAAATAGCATTAGAATCGCTTGAATTTTTACTTTCAAAAATGTTTACTAAAAAAGGTTTCAAAGTAATTTCAAATAATGGCTGGTATCATAAAGATTCTCAACCACAGGAGTATGGCGAGCAGCCTATTGATGTTTCTTACATTATTCAGACTTTAAACTCTTTCTATACCGCTTTTAAAAATCCGTTGCATAAAGAATATATGAAGACGGCCTTTAATTGGTTTTTAGGAAAAAACCATTTAAATCAAATTATGTACAATCCTATAAGCGGTGGTGGTTATGATGGCCTTGAAAAAGAAAATGTAAACCTAAACCAGGGAGCTGAATCGACAGTTTGTTTCTTAACTGCGCGGTTAATAATGGAGAATTTTAAGGAATCTCAATCCCGGGTGATTGATTTGATCAAAACAAAGGCAGATATGATTATCAATTCATAAAAAATAAAACACTGTAACCAATCCCTTTTTTAACGAAAAGGGATTTTTTTTTGTTAAGTAAGTTGCTTAACGCCATTTTAATGTAAATAGTATACGGAATGAAAATTATATAAGGTTCGTTAAAAGTTGTGTAAAGAATTTTAACAAGTATAGAGGTAACTTTCAACTATAATAAAAAAAGAAGCACAAATTGTTAAAAAACTGATTTTCAGCTTATACACAACTTTAAACACTAAACATTTTGATACTCACCTTAAAAAATACATTCGAAGAAATCGGAAATGCAACTGTATTTGCAACGAGGTTTTTTAGAGAGGTTTTTATACCTCCTTATGAAACCAGACAATTTCTGAAACAATGTTATGTTATTGGCTATAAATCCTTACCACTGGTGGCTATAACAGGTTTTATCATGGGTTTGGTACTTACTTTACAATCAAGGCCAACATTAGTAAAATTTGGTGCTGAATCCTGGCTTCCCGGAATGGTAGCACTTTCTTTAATTCGTGAAATTGCTCCGGTCATTACTGCTTTGATCTGTGCAGGAAAAATATCATCCGGAATTGGTGCCGAATTAGGTTCGATGAAAGTAACAGAACAAATAGATGCCATGGAAGTTTCGGCTATCAATCCTTATAATTATTTAGTGGTGACCCGAATTCTAGCTACCACTTTAATGGTTCCGATCCTGGTATTTTTTGCCGATGCTGTTGGAATTTTTGGTGGATATGTGGGTATTAATATTCATGGAGATGTTAGCTTTTACAGATACATCACTAAAATATTCCAATCACTGGAGTTTCTGGATTTGATTCCGGCGACGATCAAAACTTTTTTCTTTGGCTTTTTTATTGGAATGATTGGATGTTACAAAGGTTTTAATGCCACAAACGGTACAGAAAGTGTGGGCAAAGCAGCCAATTCTGCTGTAGTCACCGCTTCTTTAAGCATTTTTATTATAGACATGTTAGCTGTTCAAGTAACCGATTTATTTTTTTAAGATGATAAAAGAAGAAAATATAACAACTGAGGAGCCTAAGACAGACAATAAGCAAGCCATTATAGAAATCAAAGATTTGCACAAAACTTTTGGAAAAAATAATCAGGTCCTCAAAGGGGTAAATTTTGTTGTTAATAAAGGCGAAGATTTAGTTGTTTTAGGACGTTCCGGTTCCGGAAAATCAGTAACGATAAAGTGTATCGTAGGTTTGATACAACCTGATAAAGGCGAAATAAATGTATTTGGCGAGAACATTTTAAATCTTCCAAAAGCAGAGTTGAACGAAATGAGAGTCAAAATTGGTTTTTTATTTCAAAGTGGTGCTTTATATGACTCAATGACCGTAAGAGAAAATCTGGCTTTTACATTAAGAAAACACAAACGCGACTTAAAACCTGAGGAAGTAGAAAAAGAAGTTATTGAAGCTCTTGATAATGTAGGTTTAAGTGAGGCAATCGATAAAATGCCCTCAGAATTATCCGGAGGAATGCGCAAAAGAATTGGACTTGCCCGCACCTTGATTTTAAAACCAGAAATCATTTTGTATGATGAACCCACAACGGGTCTGGATACGATAACATCAAGAGAAATCAGTGAATTGATACTGGATATCAAACACAAACGTAAAACAACTTCTATCATTATCACGCATGATATGGCTTGTGCAAAATTGACTGCAGATCGTATAATTGTATTAAAAGAAGGCAAAATTCAGGCCGAAGGAACTTACGAAGAATTAGAAAAAAGTGAAGATGAATGGGTACGCTCATTCTTTGAATAAAATATAAAATCAAAATCATGGAGAAGCAATCTGGATATACTTGGAAATTAGGAATGTTTGTAACAATAGGTCTGCTGCTTTTTATACTGGCAGTTTATTTTATCGGAAAACAAAAAAATCTTTTTGGTTCTACCTTCCGCATTACATCAAGTTTCAAAACCGTGAGTGGTTTAGAAATTGGTAATAACGTAAGATTCTCCGGTATCAATATTGGTACTATAGATGAAATTCAGCTGGTAAATGATTCTACTGTTGTAGTGGGAATGATAATTAAGGATGATGTTCGCGAATTTATTAAAACAGATGCCAAAGCCAGTATTGGTTCTGATGGTTTAATGGGTGATAAAGTATTGACCATCACACCTGGTGTCAAATCCCAAAAAATAGTTGAAAATAATGCACAAATTGCCTCATTAAGTGGAATTGAAATGAACGACATCATGAAAAGTGTCAAAAAAAGCATGGATAATGTAAGTGTAATTTCTGAAGAATTAGCCATTTTCAGTCATAGCATGAACAATGGAAATGGTGCTTTATCCAAACTAATTCGTGATCCGGGAATGGCTAATGCCATGGATAAAACACTTAACAATCTGGAAAAAGGAACAAAAGGTTTTAGCGAAAACATGGAAGCTGCTAAAAGTAATTTCCTGCTGAAAGGTTATTTTAAGAAAAAAGAAAAAGAGAAAGAAGAGAAATTAGAAGAAGCAAAAGAAAAAAAGGAAGAACAGCAGGAAAAGCTTGAAAAAGAGAAAGAAGAAAAGTTAAAAGAAGAAAAGAAAAAAGCAGAGGAACAAGCAAAAAAGGCTGAAGAAGCCAAAAAAGAAAAAGATAAAAAATAAATGATTTAAACTCTACTCCTTATGAAGATCAAGCTTCAATAATTTCATCCTGTAATGAATAAAAAATATTTATATGCAAAGTAAGTTCAAACATATAAGCCTTAAAATTGCCAAAATTTCAGGAATAGTAATAGCATCAGTTTTGCTGTTACTATTTTTGATTCCGTTACTTTTTCCCGGAAAAGTAGCCTCTGAAGTTAAAAAAATTGCTAACGAAAGGCTGGACAGTAAAATAGAATTTTCGAGATCCAGATTTTCTTTTTTTACACATTTTCCATCATTGACAGTATCCCTCGATGACCTTACACTTACCGGATCAGCACCTTTTAAAAAGGATACTTTATTAAAAGCTGAACAGGTTGCTTTTGGAATAAATATTAAAAGATTATTATTTGACAATGAAGTAAAAATCAACAAACTATATGTCTCAAAAGCAAATATAAATCTAATGGTCAATCAAAAGGGGCAAGCCAATTATAATATTTACATCGCCCCAAAGGACATTAAAAAAGATACAAGCACTACCGAAGAAGGAACTGCAATTCGGTTGGAACGCATTGATTTAAAAGACTGTCATGTAAAATACAATGATCGTTCGGCTAAAATACTGATAGATGCAAAAGGCTTTAACTATATTGGAAAAGGAAATTTAAGCGAAGATATTTTCGATTTAAATACTGATGCCAAAATTGATAACATTGACTTTTATTATGACAGAACTGCCTATCTTAGAAAAAAAGAACTGCGTGCTGATTTAATTACCCGAATCAACACACATGCGCTTTCTTTTATTCTTCAAAAAAATGAATTAAAGATCAACAAATTACCTTTAGAATTTACAGGATTATTTACCATTTTAAGAGACGGATATAAAATCAATATCAACGCAGCATCAAAAAATACAACTGTAAAAGATTTGTTCTCGGTTATGCCTCCGGAATATTTAACATGGCTTGAAGAGACCGAAATTTCAGGCAAAAGTGATTTACTTTTTACTTTTAAAGGAAATTATAATGTCGCCAAAAAGCAAAAACCGGATCTTGCTTTTAATTTGAAAATTAATGAAGGAGCCATTAATTATCAGAATGCTCCTGCCCCATTAACGGATTTTCAAATGAATCTGAATGCTGTTATGCCTTCACTGGAAATTGAAAAACTTTTAATCAATTTAAGAACTTTCAAATTTAAAGTTGGCGAAAAAGATTATTTCACAGCTTATTTACGAAGCAAAGGTTTTAACGAAATGAATGTAGATGCCAGTGTAAAAGGAGCTTTAGATCTCGCTACACTTGATGCTGCTTTGGGATTATACTCTCTTGATTTAAAAGGAACCCTTAGAACTGATATTCAGGCAAAGGGTACTTTTAGTGCTTCAAAAAAATTATTCCCTAAAACAAGAGGCGGAATAGCGCTACACAACGGCTGGCTAAAAACTGATTCCTATCAAAACCCCATTACTGACATTACTTTTGTAGCCAATGTACTTAACAAAGCCGGTACTTATAAGGATCTGATTGTAGCAATTGCGCCAGCTTCTTTTGTTTTTGAAGGAAATCCAGTGTATGTAAATGCAGCACTTTCTGACTTTAATGATCTGGCATATAATGCAAAAGTAAAAGGGGAACTTAATGTCGGCAACATTTATAAAGTATTTGCCCGAAAGGGAATGAACATTTCAGGTTATGCAAAAGCGGATCTTTTGCTTCAGGGAAAACAAAGTTATGCTACATCCGGTCAATATGACAAATTAAATAACAGTGGTACTATTTTATTAAAAAATATCAAAACAACATCAGAACTTTTTCCAAAGGCATTTTTTATCAAACAGGGAAACTTCAGATTTCAAAACGAAAAAATGTGGTTTGAAAAATTTTATGCCTCTTATGGAAAATCCGATTTTGACATCAACGGCTATCTGATAAATACAATCAATTATTTTTTAGAATCAAATGGAACCTTAAGCGGAAATTTCAATATGAAATCCAAACTTATAAATGTTGACGAATTTATGGCTCTTGAAAAAGGCGAAAATAAAGATCGGAATTTAGAAGTTGCCTACGCAAAAGAAGATCATCCTAAATTAAGCGGAGTAGTAATTGTACCAAAAAACTTAAATGTAAGCCTTACTGCAAATGCTGATAAAATTGAATACAATGGGCTTGTTTTTAATAAACTTAACGGAAAAACCGGCATCTCTAAAGGTAATTTTTATTTAGAAAATGCTGTATTCAATATTATTGACTGTGCATTGGTGGTTGATGCCTCCTATAAAGATGAATCGCCTACAGCAGCACGTTTTGATGCACATTTTAAAGCAAAAGATTTTAGCGTTCAAAGAGCTTACAAAGAAATTCCGATGTTTCATGATATGGTCACCGCTGCAGAAAAAGCAGAAGGAATTATCTCTGTAGATTATAAAATTAAAGGTGATTTAAATGGAAACATGAGCCCTATTTATGAGTCTTTTGAAGGAATGGGTACAGTAAATTTGCGCGATGTAAAAATTAAAGGCCTCAAATTATTTGACGGAATCAGTTCAAAAACCGGACAGGGTGGATTGAATAACCCTGATATGCAAGGCATCGAAATCAAATCAAGAATTGATAATAACCTCATCCACATTACTCCTTTTACTTTTAGCGTGGCGAGTTTTAAACCCACAATAAAAGGAACCACCAGTTTCGATGGGCTTTTAGATCTTAGGATGCGTTTAGGTCTCCCGCCTTTTGGAATTGTTGGTTTTCCAATTACCATTACAGGTACTCATGAGGATCCTAAAATAAAAATATTCAGTAAAACCGGAAAAGAAATACTCGATGCTGTCTACAATGAAAAGAGCAATAAAGTAGTCAGGAAAGAAAAAGTTAAAGCAAAATAAAAACATAAACGAAAAAACATTTACATAAAATCGTTGTCAAACCTACTAAACATGAAATTACGTTCAACAGAAAGTTTCTGGCCCCTAAAACATGCAATGGATACGAGTTATCCATCTATAGATTCAGATATAAATACGCAAATTTTAATTATTGGAGGTGGAATTACCGGAGCATTAATCGCTTACAAACTTATTAATGAAGGAAAAAAAGTAGTACTTGTTGACCGACGTGATATAGGTAACGGAAGTACTGCAGCAAGTACTGCCTTGCTTCAATATGAAATTGATGTCTCTCTGCACGAGCTAATAAATTTAAGAGGTTTAGAATGTGCCGTTGACAGCTATAAAAACGGTAAAAAAGCAATTTTCGATCTAAGAAGCATTATTGATGATATAAAGAGTGACTGCCAATTTGAATTTAAAAAGAGTATTTATTTTTGTTCTTTAAAAAAAGACCTCCCTTTTCTAAAAAATGAATTTATTGCAAGAAAAAAGTATGGTTTTGATGTAAATTGGTTAGAAAGATGGGACTTGGAAAAATTTGGATTAAATGCTCTCGCAGCTATCGAATCCAAAACTGCGGCTGTCCTGGATCCGTACAGGCTTGCGCAGGATTTATATGTTTATTGCAGAGAAAACGGAATGAAAATTTTTGACCGTACCAATATAATTTCAACCAAAGATTTAAACGGCAAGCTGATTGCACAGACCGAAAATAAATATAATATTGTTGCTGATCATATCATACATTGCAGCGGTTACGAAAGTACCGAAACACTTACAGAAAAAGTCGTAAATCTAAAAAGTACGTATGTTATAGCATCTGAAAGCATTACTAATTTATCAAGTATATTTAAAAATGCCATTTTTTGGGATACTTCGAAACCTTATCTATACTTTAGGTCGACTCCTGACAATCGAATAATAATGGGCGGCGGGGATGAAGATTTTAAAGACTCCAAAAAACGAGACAAATTTCTACCAAAAAAGGAGAAGTTTCTTTTAAATAAATTTCAAAAAAAATTTCCCAGAATAAATTTCAAGATAGATTATTCTTGGGCTGGAACATTTGGCGAAACTAAAGACGGTCTGCCCTATTTTGGGAAACCGAATCCGGATAAAAACGAACACTATATTTTGGGATTTGGCGGTAACGGTATCACTTTTAGTATAATGGCGATGAATTCTATTATGGATTCTATTAATAATAAAGAAAATCCTGATTTGGAATATTACAGGTTTGGCAGGTAAAATATTTGCTGAGGATTGTCCCTAATAAACCTGAATTTGATTATATTTAAAAAAAGCAACAATAATAGGCTTTAGCATAACTTTAATCAAGTTCGGCTAAAGCCTTATTCTTTTCGTAAATTTTACGAATTATCTTCCATACACAATTGATTATTGTATTCGACAGATAATTAATAAAACTTTATTTTACGATTTCTCTTTCGATGTTTTACTTAAAAAGTAATTTTTATTTTTGTAATTCAAATCAGTTGCATTTATCTGGTTCATTAATAAAAATTGCTGTTAACGATAATAGCCATCGTATGTCAAAACTTAAAGTAATAAGAGAATCAAATAATCTGACTCAGGAAGAATTATCTGAAAAATCAGGAATTTCAGTAAGAACTATTCAACGTATTGAAACAGGAAAAAATCCCAAAGGCTATACCCTTCGTATGCTGGCAAAAGTATTGGAAGTAGAAGAAAACAAATTGCTCAATACAGAGCCAATCCAAAATATTACAGAAATTGTAGAAGAAAAGGAAAAATTAGAAGAAGCAATTCTAATTAACTATACGTATCTAAAATTAATAAACCTGTCTTCAATTCCATTTATCATAACTCCACCGTTAAATATTATTATTCCGCTAGTTTTGATGTTTGCGATGAAACAAAAAAACATTTTATCAAAACAACTCATTTCAATTCAAATCGTTTGGACAATCCTGGCGCCTATTGTGTTTATAATAGGTATTTTTTTGAAACTTGGACACAAGTTTACTTTAATCCTAATGATACTTATTGCTTTGTCTAATGTATTTGTTGTTCTTCGGAATGCAATAGAAATCGACAAGACCAAAAAACTTCATTATAAACTGAATTTCAATATGATCTAAATCCTGTCGGATTATTGTCGGGTTATTGTCGGGTAGAATTTTAGGTCTGCAAAGAGGAGTTTTTAACCTTTGTCAAAAATAATTATACAAAATTTATTATGGCAAAAAAAATTCTCTTAAGCATTATCGTTGCTTTTATTTTTAGTCTAAACAGTAAAGCTCAGGTTGATAAAAATTCAGATCTCTATAAAACAATCCTATCAAAAGACAGTTTACTATTCAATATTGGATTTAATACCTGTGATATAAAACAGTTCGAAATTTTGTTGAGTGAAAATCTAAAATTTTACCACGACAAAGACGGCTTTTCTGATAAAGCAAAATTTCTTTCTGATCTAAAAAACGGGCTTTGCAAAAGTCCTGAAATTCGTCAGGTAAAAAGAACTTTAGTAAAAGAAAGCACGCAGATTTTTCCGCTTTATAAAAATGGAATACTCTATGGAGCGGTGCATAATGGAGAACATCTGTTTTCTGAAAAACGGGAAACTCAAAGCGGAATTGCAAAATTTAGTAATCTTTGGAAATTAGAAGATGGCGTATGGAAATTAACTGCATCATTTAGTTTTGATCATCAGCCATATGAAAATAAACGAATAGAAAAACCAATTTTTGATAACGATGCCGAAATTGAAAAATGGCTGAAAAATAATAAAGTACCAACATTAGGATTAGGAATTATTGAAAATGGAAAACTGAAACAGATAAAGGTTTTTGGAGAAATTACAAAAGGTATCTCTGCACCTTACAATACTATTTTTAACGTAGCTTCTTTAACCAAGCCTGTTACTGCAATAGTTGCCTTAAAATTGGTGAGTTTAGGGAAATGGAAACTAGATGAACCTATTTATAAATATTGGACTGATCCGGATATTGCAAACGACCCGAGAAATAAAAAACTTACAACAAGGCTTATTTTGAGCCATCAGACGGGTTTTTCGAATTGGCGATGGATGAACAAAGATAAAAAACTTGGTTTTGAGTTTGAGCCTGGAACAAAATATCAATATTCTGGTGAAGGAATGGAATATTTAAGAAAAGCATTGGAAAAAAAATTCAAAAAATCACTTCAGGAATTAGCCGATGAAATCATTTTCAAACCACTAAATATGGCTGATACAAAATATATCTGGGATAAAAATGTAGATGTATCAAGACTTGCTGTTGGCTATGATAAAGAGGGTAATGCTTATGAAACAGTAAAAAACAAAACACCAAATGCAGCAGACGACTTATTAACTACAATTGGAGATTACGGAAACTTTTTAGTAAATGTAATGAACTCGGAGGGACTCTCTAAAGAAGTTTTTAATCAAATGAATTCACCTCAGACAGCAAGTACAAAAGGAAAACATTTTGGTTTGGGATTTGAAATTTATGATTTGGGCAATCTGGAATATGCTTTATCTCACGGCGGTTCTGACAATGGTGTTCAAACAATTGTGTTTATTCTTCCAAAGACAAAACAAGGCCTCTTGATTTTTACTAATTCAGACACTGGTGCTAACCTATATGAACCTTTACTAAAACATTATTTAGGAGATAAAGGACAAAAAATATTTGACATCGAAACAAAATAAAAAACTACCCGTAATTTTTTGACCATTTTGAAACTATAATTTACTAAAAAATTAACCCTGATCCAATTATTAGACAGGGTTAATTTTCAGATAGTTCTAATTGGAAGCAAAAAAGTAGTTATGCGGTAATAGCGAATTGATTTTGACTGAATTTATATTCTTTTGGACTACAGTTGAATTTTTGCTTGAAGATTTTTGAAAAATAACTTCTGCTTGTAAAACCAATGCAATACACTATTTCGGAAATATTTAAATCTGAATTCTTAATTAAAATTTCGGCTTTTAATATTCGCATATGAGTGATAAAATCGTTGACCGTTCTGTCATGGATCATTTTAAAACCTTCCTGCAGTTTGTTTGGTGATAAACCCGATTTCTTGCTAAGCGATTTAATGGTAAATTGCTCTTCGGGAGTTTCTTTTATAAGATCTGAAAGTTTTTTTATTTCTTCCATTTCCTTTAGAGTAAGGCAGTTTGTTTCTTTCAAACAATTATTCATATCATCAGAATGCTGCTGAATCTCCATTGCAAGAATAATTTTCAAAATACCTTCTTTCAACAAATTCCGAACAATTCCGGTTTGGGTAACAGCATTTAATTGTTCTATTTTTTCTGCTATTTTCAAATTATATGAACCGAGATAGAAAAAATTTCCATCCCTGTTTTTTTCAAAGAAAGTTTCTTTTACTTTAAAATTGAAAAAATTATTTTCAGAGGTATCAGCATTTTGAGTTCCTACTACAATTAAAGTAACTTTAGTATTGGTGTTTTTATCGAAAAATAAAATATTATCTTCTTTTTGCTTTGATGAAACTATTGCAGTCTGAAATTTTTTTAACTTTCTTTCAACTCCTGACATTCCAAAACTGTGTGACAAACTTCCCTTAGAACAATAAGCAAAATAAACCGGCGAAATATCCGGATTCCCAATACTGATTTTTACATCTTCAGAAAAAGTCATATCAAACTGTAAACAGGAAACTGAATCACTGAAAGAGGATCCTACAATGCTGCCTTTGGCAAAATTATTGCTGACTTCTAAAGCATATTCGTCTGAATCAAAAATTATTTCTCCTCCTAAGCTTAATGTTAGTTCTTCAAATATATTTTTAATCTTATCGTTATGTATAGTTACTATTTTCATTTGGGCGGATTTAAATTTTAAATATATCTTTAGTTAACAAAACAGATTTATTATTTTAATTGAAAAAACCTGAACTACAAAATTCGTTCAGAACACCATCAACTATGTTATATAATTTTTGAGTTTTGTTTTATAATTACTTCTCTAACATTCTCTTATTCGTTTAAATATGAAAAGTTTTTCTTTTGCTCCAATTGCTGAACCCAATGCAACTATTCTAATCTTAGGAACAATGCCCGGTACAAAATCACTTGAAATACAACAGTATTATGGTCATATCAGAAATAATTTCTGGCGATTTATGTTTGAAATTTTGCAGGAAGACTTCTCTACTGATTATAAAATGAGAAAGGCCCTTTTACTGAAAAATAAAATCGCCTTATGGGATGTTTTGCAATTTTGTGATAGAATTGGAAGTCTGGACAGTGCTATTAAAAATGAAATCACAAATGATTTTGAACTTTTTTTTAAGCAGCACCCCAATATAAAGACTATTGTTTTTAACGGACAAAAAGCAGCAGCTTTTTTTAAAAAACATGTGTCTTTAAACACCGCTGATTATCATTTTATAACTATGCCTTCAACAAGTCCGGCAAATGCCGGCAAATCATTTGACACAAAGCTCACTGAATGGAAAATCATCAAAGAATTTATATAGGTTTGAATGATATAACATTATGAACTCAAAATGTAAAATATCAGGCAGATGTTTAAATAATTTTATCATCATAAATTTTTAAACATATAAATTATGAAAAAGATACTTTTAATAAGCAAAGTAGTTTTAGGAACAGGAATTTTGTTATTGAGTTTAAATTCTTGTAAAAATGAATCAAAACAGGAAGATCCAAAAGAAGTTGCTGAAGACCAAAATGAAGCTAAATTTGACAGCATTGATTCAAAAGAAGATGATTCTGAATTTTTAGTTGATGCAACAGAAATAAATCTGGCTGAAATCGAAATTGGAAAACTTGCTCAAACTAAAAGTACAAATGCCGAAGTTAAAAAATTTGGTAAAATGCTGGTAGACGAACATACAAAATCAGCCGGAGAAGTAAAAACTATTGCAGACAGCAGAAATTTTTCATTACCAACTTCAATTACTGAAGAAGGAAAAGAAGAATATAATAAACTAAATGAAAAATCCGGTGTCGATTTTGACAAAAAATTTGCCGATATGATGATTGATGGTCACGAAAAAGCAATCGATAAATTCACTAAAGCCGCAGAAAAAGCAAATGATCCGGAAATAAAAACATGGGCTTCAAATAATGTTGCTGCTTTGACTGCACATCTTCAACATGCAAAACAACTTAAGCAGGATTTAGATAAAAAATAAAATTGGTTACTTTAGATTTATTTAGGTTAAAAAGCTATTCTGTTTTAGGATAGCTTTTTTTAGATTTACAAGAAAATAATTATGAAAACACAATCTTACAAAAATCATGTACGGTTTTACCCACCGCATCATTTTGTATATTATCCAATTTTGATAGTGTTCATGCTTTTTGCAATTTACTTTGCATTTACAACTGCTGAGAAACTTTTATGGGGATTTATAACCGTGATTTTTATATTCCTTTTTTGTCTCGCCTTTATGCTGCGCCAGCATTATGCTTTGATTTTACAAAACAGAATCGTTAAACTTGAACTTCGGTATCGCTACTTTGTACTTACAGGAACCAGATTTGAAACTATTGAATATAAATTTACTGAAGACCAGCTTTTTGCTTTTCGATTTGCTTCAGACACAGAATTTTTATCTTTAATTGATCGTGCCCTTGCAGAAAATCTATCCGGCGATGCCATCAAACAAGCCATTGTAAATTGGAAGGGGGATTATAACAGGGTATAAAAGCAGTAAAAACATATATCCAACAAATATTAACAAACATTTTGTTTGGAGATTTTACTAACATTTATAATCGTTTTACTGCTTAATTAAAAAACGTAAGATAGTCCATGTGTTTTTCCTAATCTGATCCGCTTCATCATTAAAAATCATATTAGTGTCATTAATCTAAGTCATATCTGGAAATTATTTTCCTCGCATTTTCTTTATATAAATGAGCTTTTTTAGATTCAATTTTTATAGGCAGATTGATTATTTTATTTGCAGTCTTAAGAGATTTTCCAAATTCTTTATTTTCTATGTAAAATTTAAGAAGGTTTTCACGTGGTTCAAATCTAAAAGGTTCTATACCTACATTCAACAATAATAATTTTTCTGCGTTTAGGATTTTTTTCTGCTGGAGATATAAATTTGCCAAAACGATATTGGCATCTGGAATAGGTGATTTCTTAACTGAATTTTCCATCATAAAAATTCCCTTAATGGATTCCCCTTCATGAAATTTTTCAAATCCAAATTTAAATTCAATAAAAGGATCGTCTTCAATGAGTCTCATTTTATTGTCACTTATCTTATAATAAAACTTTTGGTTTCCACTATCTGATACAATTTTAAAATCAATTAATGTTTGGGTTTTTACATAAAAAAGTGCCGTAATTAAGATAGACACAATTATAAAACCAATGTTTATACTTTTTATACAAAAAGGATTTGTAATGGTTAACATTTCTTTTTTATTACCTCCATAAACAACTAAAAGAGACAATCCAAAAACCAAAATAACGATGGCTGTCGGGTTGTACAATACTGATGTAAACAATCCTAAAAAAGCAAAAATGACCACAAAAGTGAGTCCTAATCTCGTTTTAGGATTAAGTTCAGTTTTTCGGATAATCAGAACCAACAGGAGTCCCAGCAAAACAAAACCAAAAAAACCTATTTCAAAAAGGATTTGAAGGTAATCATTAAAAGCAGTAGATACGTAATTGGCTACTTTAATTTCAGCCCATGAACGTTGTTGCTCATTAAAATATTCCGCCTTTGAATTATTATAAATTCCAGGGAAATTAAAAATCCCATTACCAAAAACGGGCTTTTCCTTAATCTCTGAAATTGTAATTTTCCTGATTAAAGTTCTTCCGTCAACAGAATCTTTGTTGAGCTGATATAAAAAATACGAACCGGAAACTCCAACAAAAAAAAGGACTGAAATTAGCGTTATTGCCTTCTTTTTATTGGACTTTAGAAATGTAAAGCTTTTTGAAGAAGTACATAACAAAAACAAAACGCCAACCACTAATGAAATCCATGAAGCCCGCGAATCAGTTAAATATAAAACATACAACATCAATAAAGCACTTAACAGCAGGAGCAATTTGGCGATGCTATTCTTAAATCCCAAAAAGAGAAACTGATATAATGTAATGATAAGGCCTGTAACCATATACACGCCTAAAAAATTAGGATTGATAAAGGTACCTACCACCTGGAAATATTCATTTCCTGCATTGACATAATCCGTTTTTTGCAGCAATGCAATAATAGACTCTGCAAAACAAGAAAACCAAATAAGTTTTATGATAAAATCAAAAGAAGCACCTGGTTTGTTTTTGTTATCCAAACTTAACCGGAATAAATAAAACAATACGATGTAACCTGTAAATACCCAAAATTGATTGTAAAGGAAATCGTAATACGAAAAAATAAAAAAATGTATAATGACATACGAAAAGAACAGCAGCATCATTAAATCTACTGTATGGATTTTAAGTGTTTTATTTTTAAAACCTTTCAATGCTTTAAAAAAAAGCCATGCAAAAACTACGGTTACGAAAAATAATTCCTTGCCGGTCTTATTAGAATTTAAAATAAACGGATAAGATACAAACGGAAGTGCAAAAACTAAAATAATAAAACAAGAATCGATTATTCCTGCAAGAGTATCCTTTAGATTTGATATGTTGGATTTCATCATTTAGAAAATGGTTGATAAAAATTCATAGCCAAAAAAATTGCCCGACATAATGCAGCCTTTTAGTACCACGTTATTAAATTTGTTTTGGGATCAATAGTAAATATTCTTTCATAAAAATTCGGTTTTAAGGGACACATTAAAAACAACCCGTTTTTTGGCAATCTTTTAAAAGTGATTTTATTGTCATCTGAGGCAATCTGTTCTTCTACAAGTCGCCAATCGCCATCCCAAACCATGATTCTGTATTTTTCTCCTTTTATAATCTGAAAAGGATTGTTATCGGTGTACTTGCTTTTGTATTCATTTTCTCTGGACAATGTTGGAGAAAATGAATTCAGCATATCGGGTTTTAAAATCGTTTTTATACCTTTTTTATCCAGCAGGATCGGGTATTTTTCGAAAATCATTTTTCCGGATACAACAACGCCGGGAAGATAAACAATATCCCTGCCCATATTTTTATAAACGGCAATTTTATTATTTATTTTAGCCCAGTCCAGTGTTTTCCAGCCACCTCTGTTGAATACATTGATATAACTTACTTTTGAGGTTACCTGAGGGCCAAAAGTATAATTGATATTGCTTACTTCTACGTATTCAGCCGTTACATCTATAATATTTTTACTTTTCAAAAAATCATCAGGTATTTCATTTTCAGGAATTAAAGAAGTTAAATTACCTTTTTGTTCCGAAAATGTAACCCTGAACACTTTGCCTAGTCGTTTGGCTACGGCATTATAAACATAAGGCAAATCCTGATTCCCGTTAAAAGGAATATGTAATCCTTTATTATCAATTACCGTATTCCAATAATGCCGGTTTGAAGAAGCTGCATAATGCGGCGTATAATCAAAAGTAGTGGCTACACCTAAAGACCTCGAAGCAAAAATAGCGACATTGGCCAGATCAGGACAATTGCCTTCACGCCAGAATAATAAATCGGTTGCGCCTAAAAGAGGTTTGGGATCAAAACGTTTTAGTACAAAATCAAAGTGTTTTATGTTGGTTATGATGTTAGAACATAATTCTACAGGATCATTTGGGTCAGCCATACTAGCTGATAGTTTTTCGAAGCTCGCCTGATATTCAGGTCTCCAATCCTGCATGGGTTCGGTTAAACTTCGGTATGGCAAAATGTACTCGCAAAAGGTTTTAAAATCATAGCTCTTAGACCAAGGGTTTTCTTTCCATGAATTAAACGCCATTTCAATGTTTTTAATTAACAGTTCACTTTTAATGACATCAGTATCCTGCACAATAGTATTTCTGGAAATCATTCCGGTGCTGTCTTTCAGCTTATTAAATGCTATGGTTGCCTGTTCAATGTCTTTATAGTTGGTTACTTTAAAGGGAGTTTCCTTGCCGTTTTTATCAAGCCATATATTATCTTCTGCATAATGAATTGGCATATTCGAAACCAAAAAAACAGCAGCATCGTATTGTTCCTTATCTCCTTTTTTCTGAAAATAGTCTAAAACTTCAGGAAACTTTGAAGCTTTTGTTATCCCGGTATTTTTAATTTGCGAGATAATTACTGTTGTCGAAAATAAACTTAAAAATAAAAGGAGGCTTAGGTTTTTTCTTAAAAACATAATATTGTATTAGAATTATTTTAAAAATGGATTCGTTTTCATTTTTGGTAACTGCCACTTAATGTTTAATTAGACTTTTTATAAGCTTGTTTGGCAATAGAGTCTAATTCGCGACTGGCGTAATAATTTAAACAGCTTGCACAAATATAATTTTTCTTTACCTCTTCTTCCTTATTACAGTCCTCACACTTAGGATAAATTGGTTTTGGCATTTTATCAATTATATTTTCTCCTAATTTTTTAGACTCATTCATTTCGGTAATTTGAAAATCACCTGGCAAACTAATAAAATCTTTTTTTTCAATTAGTTTAAAAATAGAATCATTACTATATCCTTTTTTAATACAGGCAAAAAAGACATCGGTTTTATAACTATTTATCCATGTATTAGTTCCGAAATTGTAGTCAAATTTCTCCCTTTTATACACATTACATGAAAAGAGCACAACAGTAAAAAGGAAAAAAATAATTTTTCTGCTTATCATTTTTTTTAATTTCATAAATATATTTACAAAAGGATTTCAATATATTTTTTTAAAACATCAATAACATTTAATATTGAAGTTATTCTGCTTTTAGATGTTTTTTATATGCTTGTTTGGCTATAGAGTCCAATTCACGACTGGCGTAATAATTCAGGCATGAATAAGAAATAAAGTTTTTGTTTACTAAATCTTTTTGGTCATCGTCAATCTTTATATATGCCTTTGGCATTTTTATTATTATTGTTTGTCCAATATTTCTTGCCGAATCAATTGCTTCCATATCATAACCTTCATACATATTCAATAAATCCTTTTTTTGCAATATTTTATATAAGCTATCGTTTTTTAAACCCTCTTTTATACAGGAATAAAAAACTTCACTTTTAAAAGTATTTATCCAAACATTAGAATCTGTATTTCGGTATTCAAATTTGCTTCTTTTGTAAGAATTACAAGAGCAAAGTGTGAATAAAAGGAATCCTAAAATTATTGCTGTTTTTTTCATTTCTTCATATTCAAATATCTCCTTAGCGTAATAAATTACAGATTAATTAATTTCATAAAAAAGAACAAACATCTTTTGGTTTAACATTAAGTTTATAATTTTCGAGATCATTTATATTCTTTTGCTCTTGATTGACAAAATATTCAAACTTATCAATCTTAGAATCATACCTAAAGTTTATTAAACTCGTTGACAAATTTAACTTCATTCTTTCTGAATCTATTTTATGCATTAAGGATATTAGAATTTCTTTATCATTGCAACTGTTTATAGATTTATAGTTCGGGATTGATAAAATATAAAATTCACTAAACTCTAATTTTGATTTAGCTGCACAATTGATAATTTCTTTTTTAACCTTACCATAATCTTCGGCACTAAAAATCATGATCTTATAATATTTAGTAAGATTTGATTTTCCAAAGCTTAGATGAGAAAATGTATAAAATCTTCCTTTGACTTTTAAAGAATCATTTGCGATATAATCCTGAGAATAAATTAAATTACTAACTAAAAGAAAGCAAAATATTTGAAAATGATTTTTTATTTTTTCAAAAAATGATTTTTTAATTAGCAGAAACCTATGGATTTAATCTATCAAGTTTAAATCTTTCTACCGGTTAATTTAGAGTTACATCCAAATTAATTGATCTTTTTTGAATACTCTTTATAAGCCTGTTTAGCAATGGAATCTAGTTGTCTGCTAGAAAAATAACATAAACAGGTTTCTAAAATATGCTTTTTATCCTTATCATCTGAATCTGAATAATACTCAGTGACAGGAATATTATCTGCTACTTTTTGACTGTCAGAGTTGATTTTTGGCCACAATTCCATAGGAATAACAGGATCAAGAAATAAATCTTCTTTTTGAATCATTTTTAAAATTGTATCATTTTTATATGCTTTAAATAGGCATTGCGAAAATGCAGTTTGTTTATAATCTCTAACCCACATATTTGATGGTCCTGGTTTACTTTTTCCACTTCCGATATAAAAAAAATTGTCCCCATAATATGTATTTATATCTTTTGTTCCCTTAATTGTAGAGCAAGAAAATACAAGTGATAGGACAAGTATTATTGACGATATTTTTAATAGTTTATCCATTAGTTCAACTTTTAGCCCGTTGGCAGCAGCTCATATGTTATCCTTGCCTAATTTATAATTACGTAAACACCCTAAAAATTCCTCCTTATCCATTATCATTTCATAAACCTATTTACACAAAAGTTTTTTTTAGTATTTTTTAAAACCGTCAACGTATTAATATTGATTTTTTTTCTGCTTTTAGATGCTCTTTATAAGCTTTTTTAGCTATAGAATAATTCTTTGCTAGCATAATAATTTAAACAACTAGCACAGATGTAATTTTTTTAAGATTCTCTTTTTCTTCTTCATCAGTACAATCATCACAATGTGGATAAATTGGTTTGGGCATATTTTTTATTACTTTAGTAGCCAAAGTATCTATTTTGTCGTATTGAAATACAATTGGCTCATAGGGAACAAGAAGGTCTTTTTTTGAAATTGATTCAAAAAAAGTATCATCATTATATCCTTTCCTTATACAAGTTAAAAAGAAATCTGTTTTATACATATTGATCCATTCATTTCCATTTTTACCAAAATGATATTCAAATTTAGTTCTTTTGTAAGTACTACAAGAATAAAGTGTGAATAAAAGGAATCCTAAAATTATTATTATTATTGTTGTTCTCATTTGTTTTTTATTCAAATAACCCCGTGCACAATAAATACTGATTAATTAATTTCGTAAAAAATAACAAACCTCTTTTGGTTTAACATTTAGTTTATAATTTTCGAGATCGTTTATATTGTTTTGCTCTTGATTGACAAAATATTCAAATTTATCAATCGTATGGTCATATCTAAATTTTATTAAACTCGTTGACAGATTTAACTTCATTCTTTCTGAATCTATTTTACTCATTAAGCCCATTAATATCTGTTTATCATTGCAACTGTTTATAGATTTATAATTTGGGATTGCCAAAATATAAAATTCGCTAAACTCTAATTTAGATTTAGCTGCACAATTGATAATTTCTTTTTTAATCTTACCATAATCAGTGGAACTACAAATCATGACTTTATAATATTTCGTAAGATTTGATTCTCCAAAGCTTAGATGAGAAAATGTATAAAATCTTTCTTTAACTTTTATTGAGTCATTTATAATGTAATCTTGAGAATAAATTAAATTACTAATTAAAAAGAAGAAAAACATTTGGAAATTGATAGTTATTGTTTTCATAAAAGAATCTTATTAATGTTGTATGTAATTTTTCTAATTTAATATCCAAATATCTATTCTTTCTACTGGTAAACTGAAGCTACAGCCGAAAATGCAGGTACCTTTACCTGAACTTCCATTAAAAATTAAATCAGCATGACCTGAAATACCACTTTCTTTAGTATATTTTTCAGTTGTTATCATCGAATAAATTCCTTTTTTATCTTTTAATTTCTCAGGAAAGTTAATACCCTTTGCCCCTCCATCAGAAGAAGTATAAGAAAAATGATTAACGTTTTCAGGATTTGTACCAAATGTTTCACGCATCCACGAATTTAGTGATTTTGCATTTAAAAAAAAGTATTTACCTGCAAATTCGCCCGAACCTTCAAGTGTTTTTCCAGGTAAGTTAGGTATTACTACTCCAGCCTTATTCAAGGCTATTGATACTTTTAGAGCACATGTATTAGCTGTGCTAATTGGATTAGCAATTCTTGCTTGCTGTACTGCTCCACCTACTAAACCATAAACATTATCAGCTCCTTTCATGAAACTACCATCTGCAAAGCGAGGCATTCCATTAAGATAGTCATTATATGTTGGTAAATTTTGTTGAGGAAACGTTAAATTAGGATTTTCCCAATAAGCAGCATCATAATCTCCATCTATACCTTCTGGTTTTCCTAAAAACCAATTTTCAAATTGTGCTTCGGTCATATCTGGGTATTTATTACGTGCAGTTATATACGTAATCAAAAGATCCTTAGCTTGCCATTTTTGTTGATCAGGAAGACCCTTTACCAATTTAGCAATTGCACTTTCAATTTGTGCGACTCTTCCGCCAGGGCCATAGGTATCTGCAAAAACACGATCAATATATTTTTCAATATATGTGGCAGTTTCCGCTAAGGTAAAACTTGTTTTACTGGATAGCTGTGCAGCTGCATAAAATTCTGGAGAAGGTTGAGCCGTAAAACCTAAAACTCCTACTCTTGGAATAGCATTATAAGTTACAATAACCTGCTGGCTCACTAAAACCGGTCCGTTTGGGGAAACCTCATATATTTTAACGGTATTAGTATTATTGCTACTAGTATATTCATTATAGCCAAAACGTGGCCTTGTAGAAGGATTAGGGTCATAATTTCCTATTCCCATAATAGCATTATTAATCTGCTGTGGTGTATAGCCGCTATATTCATTAACTGGCTGCATAATGCTGGCATCTTTTGTTACAATAAAACCAAACTGTGCATTTCCATTTGCATCTAGTACAAGTGGTGAACTAGGATTTAGATTTTCATGTAACCAATACATATTAAAAACGTCCCCTGGTTGTTTTACATAGTCCATTATAGATGGGGCAGTTTGCCAATTAGTATTATCTTGTTGCTGCGTGTTTCCTCCACTTCCGACATAATATCTAGGGCTGTAGTAATCAAAATTGTTTGTCACTACACCATTCCTGTCTACCATTGCAGAAACATTTGTAGACCAGAAATTACCACCGGCAGTCATCGCTCCTGTATTGTTTACAGGGCTTCCAAAATTACCATAATTTCCATCATATTCATTAAAGCTTGCAAAAGCGGATAGTGAAAATAATGTCATTAGACAAATATATATAGTTTTTTGCATAATTTTTTTATTATTTATTTTTTAATTAATATTCTGGAATGCATTTCATTGTTTACACCTACACGTACAATGTACATTCCCGGAAGAAGGTTACTTCCGTTTACGGTATACTTATGTTTACCCTGAGTTTGTGAGGCTTCCTGCTCTAAAGTAATGGCAGCTGCATTTCCGGATAAATCATACACTCCTACATTTACAACAGCAGCATTTTCAAGTTCATACGCTATCAAAACATCACTTTCGAAAGGGTTAGGGTATAAGGTAATAAAGTGCTCTTTTTGGTCGCTTAAAGCAAGGAGTTCTTCTTCTGTCAAATCTTCATCACCTTCTTCTGTTTGTTTTAAAATAATATGCATTGGAGGACCTGATTCTTTCCACTCATCCGTAAATGTTTGCAGGTTTCCGGTTAAATAGACTTTTTTATTTACAGTTTTAAATTCCATTTGCGAGGATAATAACTGCGTAACCAGCGTATTCGAATTGGGGTTCTCAGAATACGGCATGTCAAAAGTCATATTGAGTTTATCAAAATACAAGGCATTGTCCTCTAATACTGCGGTACTTTCAGCTGTTTGGTTATTTAGGTTCCATTTATAATGCACGTTGTTGTTTTCGGTTGTAAACTCACACGACAAAGGCAATATTCTCACTATTTCTTTTTTTGACCAGTCCAGTTCTACCAGTTTGCCTTTCCACTTTCCATTGAAGTATTTTGGTTTTAATTCTTTTTTTGAAACAGCTGGTGCTGTATCATCTGATTTTTCTGTTGTTTTATCAATTGCCTCTTTTGCAATTGCAGTATTGGTCTTTGTTTCTGTTTCACTAATTTCTTTTGCAAGACCGGCATCAACGCTTTCTTTTACATTTTCGGCAATATGTTTCAGGAACATATTACTGTTGGTGGTCTGGCTTTGAGAAAAATAAAGGATGGCTTTATCTTCATCTTTTTCAACTCCGTATCCAAAATAATAACAAAGCCCTAAATGATGTTTGGCCATAGACCATGGTGATAATTCAAACCATGAGATGGCTTTTTTATAATCCTGCTGTACCCCAAAACCTTTAAAATACATATATCCCAGCGCATATGCTGCTCTTTCGTTTGCATGATCTGCCGCTATTGTCAGCCAATGTGTTGCCTGATCAAAATCGATATCACAGCCCAGGCCTATCATATAAAATCTCCCGATATTGAATTCTGCTGCCGGAAATTCTTTTTGTGCCGCTTTCATAATGAGTTCAAAAGCTTTGTCTTCACTTTTTTGAACGCCCAAACCTTCCCTGTATAATAGTCCTAAAAGATTCAAACAATTGGCATCTCCCTGATCTGCACAGGCCTGCAATCTCTCAAGAGATTCCGGACGGCTTTGGCTATCGCCAATATCATATAATCTTTTATTTATCCGGTTGACATAATTCACGTTTTTTTCTTGCGAAAAACCTGCCATTCCAATCAGGCAGCAAATAATAAACAGTAATTTTTTTTTCATAATTGGGTATTTATCTCTTTTAATGGCTTTAAGGTTTTGGGGTATTAAACTTTTGGATTGTCTCTCTTATATTTTTCTCATGCCGATATTCTACGGCACGCAGTTTTTGCTGATACAATTCGTAACTGTATTTATAATATTCTTCGGTTACTACTTTTTCCGTATTTTTTTCTAAAACTAATTTTTGCATTTCTTCATATTGTGCATCAGTTAGTTTGTAATTGGTTTTGAGCGTTTTAAACTCTTTTTGGGTATCGCGATTAATCCGGTTTTGCATCTGGGATACAAAAACAGTTTTGAATTCTTCAATTTTTAATATTTTAGATAACTGTTCCCTAAAGTCCAGATATATTGCATATTCATCATCGCCCGGATCGTGGAAATTGAAGGCATTGGCAGCATCATTTTCTCTCCATGTTTTGAGACGTTTATCGTTACGTTCCTGCAGAACCTGCAAAGCCAGTATAATTTGATTTATCCTCTCAGCATCCACCTTAGCTTCAGTAAGCTTTTTAATCAGGGTATCTGTTTTTGTGTTTTTAGAATAAAATAACCCGAAGCTTTTTAGCAGTTCACGCTCTTTGTCTGATGATTTTATTTTTTCTTCGGTATAATTGTTCCAGGACAAATTATCATCATAATTGTAATATTCTTTGGTAACAATTTCATTAGTGGTGGTTTCGGATAACAGCTTTTTGACCTTAGCTTCCTGATCCGCAGTAAACTTGTATCTTTTTTTCAAAAGATTAAATTTATCATCTGCCATTCTCTGTATTCTCAAATCCAGCTGAGGAAGAAACAGCTGTCTGAATTGTGCTATGGTAATAATTTCAGATAATGCCCGGACAAATTGCTGATTACTATATTTAGTAGTCGTTTCTTCGTCATGAAATACAAATGGATATTTGGCTTTTAGTTCGTTTTGCTGTTTTATGTCCTCAGCAATAAGCCTGTTTCTCTCTATGATTAAGTCCTTAACTTTGGCAGCCTGGCTTTTTGACAAGCCGGCATTATTCATGATGGTTACAAAATTATCGATAAGATTGTTTGTATCTGTCTGGCTAAAAGTAAGTTCGATTTGAAATAAAAATAGGACAAGAAATAGAAAAGGTAATTTTTTAATCATGAATTATTGGGGTTTGCGGAGGATGTTTTTTGTAAAAATTTTCATCAAAAATAACTGCAAAAAACATCAACATGTAGTATTATTTAATCAAAACGCAATAGTATTCTGTCAAAATATAATAGCATTTTATTGCAAAATAGTCAGATTTTATTATTTTTAAATAGAAAAATTAAGAAGTAAAGTCATAAAAAAACTCAAGAAACTCTCTCGCAAACAAAAGGCATCTTGAGATTACAATAAATAAAAGCATAAAAAAACCGCAAGATTAAAAATCATGCGGTGAAATATATAATGCTTGTGCTTTCTATTCTGAATTATCCAATTGAAGCACCACATTTTGATAACGTTTACTAAGCGAGAACAACTGTTCAACAAAAATCATAATGGCCAACGGAATAAAGAAGAATGATGTTAAGTCTTCTTCATATAAAAAATAGGTTGTTACAATAAAAATTCGGCCATATTCCAGATAATACATCCATTTTCGCTGTTCCAGTAAAGCACCGCAGTTCACTAATGTAATCAGGATAAATGCTAATACAAAGACTTTATCAATCACATCTAAAAGATCAAAATAATAAGTAAAAACAGTTAGAATCAAAGTACAGATTCCTAATTGAATATAAAGGTAATTTCTAAATCGCAATCTTTGATGCGGATTGCTTTTATCCTGCAAAAATCGTTTTTCTAATGTTGGCCTAATATCCTGATCCATGTATGCAGGACTACCAAAAACAGCTTTCCATCTTGCTTTAAAACCCTTTGAGCGTTTCCATAATTCATAAATCTCGAAGTAATAATGAGTATGCTGCCACAGAAAACTATAGCTTTTTAAAGGGTGGGTTAAACCGTATTTTGGTTTCTCCTCCTCCTCTTGAAAAGTTCCAAAAATACGGTCCCAAAAAGTAAACATATCTCCGTAATTCTTATCTAAATATTTTTCGTCAGAGGCGTGATGCACTCCGTGAATAGAAGGTGTTACAAAAACATATTCCAGCCATTTTATTTTACCTATAAGTTGTGTATGGGTGAAAAATGAATAGGCTCCATGCACAATCAGCATAGTAATAACCATAGCCGGATGAAACCCGACAAGCGGAAGAACACACCAAAAACCAGTTCTTACGACAGCCTGAAAAGTAGTAATTCTGGCAGCAGCAGTAAAGTTAAATTCTTCGCTATGGTGATGTACAATATGTGCCGCCCAGAAAAAATTAACTTCATGCCCAAGCCTGTGATACCAATACCACACAAAATCAGTTGCAAGAATTAAGGCAAACCATACAAAAATATTGCTCGGAATATCCAACAGCTTGTAATTGTTATAAATAAAATAATACAACTGATAAAAACTTGCAGCAATAAAAAGATTAATTAATCTTTCTGCAATACCAATACTAATATTCGAAACCGAGCTTTCGTAATTGAAAATCTCCGGTTTTTTTCTACGCTGTATCAGCTTATATTCCAAAAATAAAAAAATGAAAAACGCAGGCATTGCAAACGCAAGGAAATTAATATGTTCCATTTTTAAAAATCTTTTTTGACTCTAAACAACTTATTTTCAATTCTTTTAATGAAAGAAAAGAAATTTTCATTAATTGATTTTAACTGTCTGTCAGACATTCAATTAATAAAAAATTCTTTTCTTATTATGTATAATTCTTAGTTCTGTTTGTATTTTGAAGCTTCTAAGGCTATATCTTTTACCGATTGTGTGTCAGCAACTTTTTGCAAAGCAATAATATAGGCAGCGATACGAGGCGTAACATTATGTTTTGCTGCAACTCTGAAAACAGTTTCAAAACCTTTTTCTAAAATATCTTCCAGTCGCTTGTTAATTTGATGGATTCTCCAGGATTCCAAAAGCGAGTTCTGAAGCCATTCGAAATAGGAAACCGTTACCCCGCCTGCATTCGCCAAAATATCCGGAACAACCAGTACATTATTATCATGCAGAATTTTATCAGCATCAGACGAAACAGGGCCATTGGCGCCTTCTATGATTATTTTTGCTTTGATATCACCTGCGTTTTTTTGTGTAATTACATCTTCTTTCGCAGCAGGAATCAGCACATCAACATCCAAAAGCAATAACTCTTCATGTTTGATCGCAACTGAATTTGGATAGCCTTTGATACTCTTATTGTTGAGGTTATAATACAAAATCAGTTCCGGAATATTCAGTCCATCCGGATTATAAAACGCTTCTGATACATCGCTTACAGCAACCACTTTTAATCCTTTTTCATATAAAAATAAAGCTGAATGCAATCCAACATTTCCAAATCCCTGAATGGCAACTGAAGATCTGGCCGGTCTTAATTTTAATTTTTGCAGTGCCAGAAGCGTAATGATACTTACCCCTTTTCCTGTTGCTTCTACCCTTCCCAAAGAACCCCCTGAATGCAAATGTTTTCCTGTTACCACAGCATGAATCGTTTTTCCGTGTACCAAAGAAAACTCATCCATTAGCCAGCCCATTTCGTCCGGACCTGTTCCCATATCCGGTGCAGGAACATCTTTTTCCGGGCCAAAAATATCAGATAATGCTTTTGTATACGCTCTTGTAATTTTTTCTAATTCTGTTTTTGAATGCTCTCTCGGATCGCAAATAATTCCGCCTTTTGCTCCTCCAAACGGAATTCCGGTTACAGCAGATTTCCACGTCATCCAGGCAGCCAGTGCTTTTACCTCATCAAGGTTTACAGCTTTATCATAACGTATTCCTCCTTTTGATGGTCCTAACGCCGTATTATGAATTACCCTGTAGCCTTCAAAATTTTGAATTTTACCATTGTCAAGTGTAATCGAAAAATTTACAACAATTTGTTTTTCCGGTTTTTGTAATTTCTGTATGATCGAATCATCAAGGTTTAAAATATCGGCTGCGATATTAAAACGATCAATCATAGACTGAAAAGGATTCTGTTTAATTATTTCTAGGCTCATAATTTTCTAGTTTTAAGATTTTATTCAATTGATTTTGAAATTTTATATTTTAAAGTCTTCTGTTATGTACAAAAGGTGTTTACGTTTTCCTGTCTCTAATTACTGTAGCTGCGACATGGGATTTTCATCAGACAGCATTGCATCAGTGTATTGGTGTATTTATTTGATCTCATATCTATGTTTTTAAATAAATTCTAAAAAAAGCCTTTCATGGGTATGAAAGGCTAAAAAAAAAAATAACTAACAAGTACTTTCTCTATTAACGCCATTTCAAGACATGATTCAACATACAGCACATCGTGGAGCTGCAATTGAAAGACATCATATGTTGGCTATAGTTCTTCATTGTTATGGCAAATTTATAAATATATTTTATAAATTCTATAGAATTGGTAGAGTTTATTTTAAAAAAAACAAAAATATTTACAAAAACCTTGTAAATTAAGCTTTTACAAAAGAATAAATTTTAGCTTATTTGAGAAAAAACAATGAAAAAAATTGCAATTAAGGCTAAAATGACTCCAATAAAATTGGTTTTAGATAATTTTTCCCTGAAAAAAAAGAGTCCGACAAGAGTTCCTAAAACAATAACCCCCATATTCATTCCGGCAAAAACTGTCGACGGATTTTCAGAAAATGCTTTATGTGCTTTAAGATAAAATAGGATGTTTCCAAAATTAAAAAGACCTACCAGTGCTCCAAAAAGAATATTTTTAGATTCAAATTTTACATTTTTGAATACATACATATAAACAACCACAAATGTAGAAACCAACAAAGCAATACAAAAAACAACAAATAATGAAGTTGTGTAAGGTAAAGCGTTATAGAGTGCAATTTGTTTAAAAAGAACATCAATTAAACCAAAACCTAATAAAACTATGGCCGGATAAAGCCATTTATTCTGCTCATTTTGGGTTGGTTTTCTTAAAATCAGTAAAAGTGCAAAAAAACCAGTTACAAGTCCAACTAACTTATAAAGATTGAATTCTTCCTTAAAAATAAACCAGGCAGCCAGTATTGGAATAAAGAGTGATAATCGTTGAGCAGCATCTGTTTTTACAATTCCCATATGTTTAATGGATGTTGCTAAAAACAAAAAAACAACAGGCAGCAGAAAACCAACTGCCAAGTAAATATTCCACGGAGCGTTTGTGGTAACCTCAACCAGATTTGGAGTAAACGAAAAATAACAAAATAGTAGTGCGAATACATAATTGAAAGTAATTATCTGAGCCGGATTGCAATTGTAATTACGTGTTATTTTAAAAATGACACCAACTGTCACACTGCAAATGATACTTAAAACCAGAAATAACATATTACTATTTTTACTGTAAAAGTAGTGTTTAAACTCATTCAAAAAAAGCAGAAGATTACCAAAACTTCCCTCAAACTTTAATGTTCTGTATGCTTTTTAATTTTTAGCGGCTACTACATTTTTTACTTTCTTAGCAAAAATATGATTCGAGTTAAAAACCAATACCGCCAGGAAAATAATACTATATGCCAGAATCTGTAGCGGAGTTATTTTCTCTTTATAAATAAAACAAGCCAGACCAAAAGCTATCATCGGGTTAATATTTAACAGCATTCCAACTGTTGAAGAATTGATTCCGCCCAATGCATATAAATTTAAAAACAACGGTATAATTGTAAAAAATACAGCAATGGTTTCGATACAAAAATAAAATGTAAGCTCAGTAGGTACCGGACCGCTATATGCCGGATAAAACGGTACCAGCAACAAAGCCGCCACAGATATATGGAATGTCAGTATAATAAACTTGTCAAAGCCTTTATTAACACGCTGGCTTACTAAATAACACGCATAAGTAAATCCGATAATGATACTAAAAAACATATCCATAATGTCTGCATACGACAACAACAAACAGCCCGAAATACTTAATCCAACCGAAAGCCATTGTGTTTTTCCCAGTTTTTCATGCAGTACAAAATAGGCCAGCAGAGTTGTTAAAATTGGGCAAACCAAATACGCAAGTGAGGTCGCTTTCACACTTACATGGTTCATTACATAAATAAATGTAAACCAGTTGGCCATTAGAAAGAAGCTTCCGCCAATATTAAGTAAGATGGTGTTTCTCTTTTTAGAAGCAGATAAAGAATTGAAAACCTCAATTGTCTCCTTAATTTTTTTGCGCTTGAACAAAAAAGCAATTAACAACATTAAAATACTACAGCTAAAAACACGGTAAAATAAAATATCCATAGAAGCATATTCATGAATTGGTTTTAGCACAAGACTAAAAAATCCCCAAACGGTGTAAGCAGTAATCGCTGCCAGGTAATATTTTGTAGTTTTCATGATGTTTCTTTTGGTGTATATCTGATGAAGCAAATTTCTTAAAAATAAAACAGCAATACAGATACAGTTTTTGTAAATTGCACCATAACAGTTTTATTTTATGAAATCACCAAAATCGTATAAACTGAAAGAATAAAAATCGCGATACGATGTTCATTAAACACTATTATCTCATATGAAAAACTCAAACTACCTGTATTTACAATTTGCCGATGTTATTGAAAAACAAATAAAATCGGGTCTTTTAAGTGTGGGAGACAAATTACCTTCGATTAGGGAAGTATGTGCAGAAACAGGCTACAGCATGAGTACGGTCAGTAAAGCGTATTATGAAATCGAAAGCAGATCTCTAATCGAATCCAGACCACAATCGGGCTATTATGTAAGTAATATTTCGGCAAGAATTGTTCCCGAACCAACAGCCAGCTCCCCTATTCTGACCACACAAAATATTGAAAGAGAAGATTTAATTGATTTGGTTTATGGAAATATGACAGATAAAAACGTTACCATGCTTTCATTAGGTTTTCCATCAAATGAACTTCTTCCGATAGCAAAACTAAACAAGGGCATGGTTCAGGCAATGCGGCAACTACCCAATAGTGGTACCAGTTATGAAGAAATGCAGGGCAATGTTAATCTTAGAAAAGAAATCGCACGCTGGTCTTTTGCATGGGGAGGATCCCTAACAGAAGATGACATTATAACCACTCCGGGCTGCGTGAGTGCGATGTCGCATTGCTTAATGGCGGTTACAAAACCGGGAGATACCATTATTACAGAAAGCCCGGCTTATTTTGGCGTTTTACAGCTGGCAAAATCTCTAGGTTTGTATGTTATGGAACTGCCCACCAATATAACAACGGGAATAGAATTAGATGCTTTAAAAAAAGCTATTTCGACTAAAAAAATTAAGGCTTGTGTATTAATGAGTAATTTCAGCAATCCCTCAGGAAGTATGATGCCTAATGAACACAAGGAAGAAACCGTACGCTTAATGGAATTACATAATATTCCGTTAATTGAAGATGATATTCACGGTGATTTATATTTTGGCTCAGCCAGACCAACAAATTGCAAAACGTATGATAAAAGCGGAATCGTGATGTGCTGCAGTTCGGTTTCTAAAACTTTGGCTCCGGGATATCGTGTAGGCTGGGTTATTCCGGGAAAATTCAAAAAAGAAATTTTACGCACAAAATTATACCATACCATCTCTTCACCTACCATTACACATGAAGTTGTGGGTGATTTTTTGAAAAACGGCCGCTATGAAAATCATCTTCGTAAAATTCGTCAGATCCTGAATCATAATTGCAGTAATTACATCAACACTATTTTAGAATCTTTTCCAAAAGGCACAAAGGTAAGTCAGCCACAGGGCGGTTTTTTTCTTTGGATCGAACTCGATAAAAAAATAGATACTGCCGAATTTTATCATTTGGCCATGAAACACAATATCAGCATTGCTCCAGGTCGTATTTTTTCTTTTCAGGATCAGTTCTCCAATTGTATGCGTTTGAGTTTTGGTTTGCCATGGACAAATGAATTACGTCAATCTATACAAACACTCGGTAAACTGGCTGCCAAAAGTATTTAAAATTAAACATAATAACATCGTTTTTCTTTGTAGATAAACACACTCACTCATATACAAGCATACAGCTATATTGAAAATCCAGATTTTAAAAGCCTCTTTTAATTTAGACTTTAATCTATTCATCTGTGTGTTTCAAATATCTATTAAACCAAAAAAAACCGGACAGTACAACTACTCACTGTCCGGTCAACAATTAAAATACCAAAATTACCTTTAATTTATAAAACAAAATAAGCGTTGCTGTCCACTTTTTTAGGTTCGTCTTCTAAATCAAACTCTTTTAGAATATCAAATTCGCTTTGATATTCATTCAGCATTTGTTTAATATTTTTTTCGATTGTGTTTGCAATAGTCGTAACAGGTGTGTCTGTTGGCCTGTTTTCGAAAGGATCCTGTAAATGAATTGCCATTCTTTCGATTAAAAAGAAAGCAGCGGCAATAGCGATAATTAATGGAATAGCAAACCAGCTCAATACACTTGTTAATCCAAAAGGCAGTAACAAAATAAACAAACACAGTGTTAATCGGATATACATGCTGTAAGTCGTTGGGAAAATGGTGTTTTTAATTCGTTCACATTTACCCATTTCATCGCATAATCTCGACAAGGTATTATCAATTTCTACCTGTTGATACATATTGATTCGTTTGTCATTTTTTGCATTTCGAAGATCACGTGCATGCAGCATCAAAATCGCATTTGGTATATTCTGATGATTTTTGATGTACTTTAATTCCTCTTCACTTATCAATCCCTTAAGTGGTTTTATGGCATCTTTATTTCGAAGTGCCTGACCTAAACTATAGCACCATGCAATTTGTCTTTTAGCAAAATTCTCTTTGAATTCACTGGCTCCAACAGAAAAATCAGGATCTTTATAAAAGGTTAAAATCTGGCGGATTAATGTTCTGGAATCATTTACGATTGCTCCCCATACGATTCGGGCTTCCCACCATCTATCGTAAGCCTGATTGGATTTAAAAGCTAATAATAACGATATAATTGTACCAATCATGGTTGGAATAGCAATCGGAATATCTACAGGAAGCGTTACAAAATAGTGATGAAAAATCTCAAATACTATAGTGTATGCGGCTACTAGGGCAAGTTCTACTTTAATTTTCCCGAGAACGTACTTCATTGGTATTCTTTTCTTTAATAACATATTTTCGGTTTTAAATTAATATTACAGGGATTGAGTCTTAGTAATTAGTGAATAGTTATTAGCTCTGTATTTTTTAATATTGCGTTCAAAGGCTAATTATTATTCACTAAAACTATTAAACCAGCTCCTCGTATAATGAAAGTATCGGAAGCCCCAGTTTTTCATTAATGTTTTGTTTTTTTGATTTTTTAAATTTGATTTTTTCTCCTTTTCGGGTTTCAACCAAAAGATCAATTTCGTATTTTGAAATTGCTTCAGATAAAGGAGTCATATTTTCGTGATCTTCAGTTTTTGAAGCCTGACTTACAATTTCATAAGAGAAATTATCATTAAGAAACTGCTGTACATCTTTTACATGCATGTTGGCATTGCTATTTTCAATATAAAGTGCTTTATTGAAATCTTCCCTGAATTGTTCGTTCCCTAAATGCAGAATTGGGCATTTTTGATTTCCTGCCAATTGTATCAGATAATGGTGAATACGCTTGGTTTCCTGTTTATACGAATTAGATAAGATTATTAATTTTACAGAAAAATGCTCAATAATCCCTCTAAAAACAGGAGAAGAAATCCCGTATTGATTATGAATTTTAATTTTGCAGTTTTGAGTATGATCGATCATATACCTGCAGGTTGCTAAAACCTCTTCCTGACTTTTGGTTAGTCCGGTTCGCATTTCGCGCAAAAAATTAGATGATGAAAAAGAATCGGGTGTTTCTGCAATCATCATTAAAACAATTTCACAATCTGATTTTTTTGCTTGGTTTATCGCCCATTTTACAGCAGAAATTGTATCGTCTTTTAAAGTAGTGGGTATCAGGAAATTTTTCATATGTATAATCTTTTAGTATATACAGACAAAATAACTACCTGAAAATTAGAAGGGTCTTAATCTAAAATTAGAATTTTCTAAGATTCAACATTAGAATTTTTAATGTTCCTCTTTTTAATGTTTGATTTGTTAAAAATGATAGTCACAATCGTTCCTTTATCTTGTTCTGATTGTACCTGAATTTCCCCATCGTGCATACGGATAATTTTGGAAGCCAGGGGAAGCCCCAACCCGTAACCAATATATTTGGCTGCAATTTTCCCTCTGAAAAAAGGCTCATACAAATGCGGGATATCTTCTGGCGGAATCCCAATTCCGATATCATTGATCGAAATTTTTATCGCCTCATTATTGGCTGAAAGCGTTACAAAAACCTCATTATTATCAGAATATTTTACACCATTGGTAATAATATTATTGATGGCCAGTTCTAAAAGCGGTTTGTTGCACGGAATCAGCAACAAATTGGAATCTTTAGGGGCAAAATTAAGTTTGATACTCACGCGGTTGTCAGGAAAAATTTTATCCAAATCTGACTTAACTTCCAATAATAACTCATCGATTCGGGCAATATCCAAAACTTGTTTGTTTCCGTCGTAGCCTGTTTGCGTTAGCTTAAGAAGGCTTTCGGTTAAATTTCCTAATCTGGAAGCCTGACTGTAAATATTCTCTAATGACTGAACATATTCTGAAACCGGACGTTCTTTCATCAACATAATTTCAGCTTCAGCAATTATGGTTGTAATAGGCGTTTTTAACTCGTGTGATGCATTGTTAATAAAATTTGCCTGAATTTCAAAAGAAGTTTCCAGTCGGTCCAGCATGTCATTGAACGTTTCTGTAAGATCTGAAATTTCATCAGCATTTTTAACTTCCGGCAATCTGTTATGGAGATTCGAAGCACTAATTCTGTTTACTTCTTTCGTAATCCTGGCTACTGGATTGATCACTCTTTTTGCCAAAAAGCGTCCTAAAAAAAAGGCCAGCAGTATAAAACCGATGCCTCCAAACAGCAATATCTTTACAATATAAACGGTTGTCGTTTTCCCTCTTCGGTCACGTGCCCCAACAATTACAATATATTTTTGATCTCTTTCTGTAAAAACCTGACCTAAATAATACTTGCTGTTAATCTCAAAATAATCTTTGCCTGTCTGCAGAATATTGGAGTAAAATTCATTCGGTAGATTTAATTTAGTGTTATAATCAAAACTATTGGCACTGTTGATTTTAAGAACATATTCTTCTTCTTCAATAAGTTCTTCGAGCCCGTTTTTCTTTAAATTACTGTAATATTTTATTTTTTCGGGATCATGCTGAAAATGAATAGAAGCCACAATTTTAGACCTGTCTTCAAGTCTTTTTAAGAAATGATAACGATTATTTTCTCTAAATAAAACGAATACAATTATACTCAATAGCAAAGTACTAAAAGTAGAAAGTGCTACGTAAGTAAAAGTAATTCTTTTTCTAATATCCATTTTATGGCTGTATAACATAACCCAAACCTTTCATGGTATGAATAAGTTTGGTTTTGAAAGGTTTGTCTATTTTTTTTCTTAAATACGTGATATAAACATCAACAACGTTTGTATTCATATCAAAATTAATATCCCAGACATTATCCAAAATCTGATCCCGTGATACAATTCTGCCACTGTTTTTCGCTAAATAATACAGTAATTTAAATTCTTTGGCAGTTAAAATTATCTGTTCTCCATCTCTTTTAACCGTTTTTGCACGGCCGTTTATTTCGAGATCGCCAATGGTAATCACATCGACTCTGTCTATATCCTGATTGGCTCTTCGGTTCAATGCATTTACTCTTGCATCGAGCTCTCCAAATTTAAAAGGTTTAACCAGATAATCATCAGCGCCTGCATTGAGTCCTGTAACAATATTCTCAGAAGTTCCAAGGGCTGTCAGAAGCAAAACAGGTACAAAGTTTTTGCTGGCACGTAATCTTCTGCAAATTTCAATTCCGTTAATATCCGGAAGCATTACATCTAAAACTACTACATCAAAAGTATAATTATGAATCATTTCCAATGCCGTTTTACCATCAAGAGCAACGCTGACATCGTTATTATTTTCAGCGAATCCTTTTCGTAAAATGGAAAGTAGATTTGGTTCGTCTTCGACTATGAGTAATTTCATTTGAATAAATGTATGAATAACAAAAATAAGGATTGAAACGTAAATACAAATTACTTAAACCTGAATTATGATTTTATTATGAAGAAAATAAAGAAATAAACTACTATTCAAAACAAATTAATCGCTTTTAAGCCAGCCTGTAATACTCATTCTCGTATTTTGGGTCAGCAAAACTTCATGCATCAATTCATTGCTTTTAAAAAACACTGTTTTTCCCTGAGTTGGTGAAATCTTTTGATTATTATTTTCCTGATGAATCATCAATTCCCCACCATCAGATTCTTGCCAATTACTATTGAGATAACTGATCATGGAATATTTCCGACTTGAATTATTTTTAAACTGATCCAGATGTTTTAGGTAAAAATCACCTTTTTCATATAAGGAGTAATGAAATTCATAACCCGTGATTCCGGCGTAACAACTCTCATTTAGATAAATGATAAAGGCCTCTATCTGGGCAAAAAAAGCATTTTCAAAAACATTATTATGTGTTTTATCTAACCAATAAATAGAATCGCTCCTGATTGCGCCATCGTAAGAAAGCTTTTCTGAATTTCCAATTCCAGCTTCTGACAGCAAACTCTTCTGATTTAAATCGAGTAGATTTTGTTTAAGATTATCAGCTAATTCTTTACTTAAAAAATGCTCTGAAATACCTACTTTATTTTCAATATAACTCGCAATCAAATCTTCGAAACTATTTTCCATTTATTGTTTGGGAAAAACTGCAAATACAGCCAACGTAGCAAGGTAACCGAAATAAAATTGGGAATGGTTGTTTTTGGAAATAATAAACCCGACAAGTTTTTTTGCAACCTGCCGGGTTTGATATCTTTTATGAAAATTACTTTAGAACTTCAGCACCGGCTACAGCTACAGTATGATCGTTTTCAACACTGCTGCCACTAACTCCAATAGCACCAATAATTTCTCCATTTGAATTTTTAATCAAAACACCACCCGGAAAAGTAATCAATCCTCCATTTGAATGTTCAATGTTATAAAGTGGTGCTCCCGGCTGCACTGCATCTACCAAAGCAGCAGTATCCATGGTAAACCAGGCAGCTGTTTTGGCTTTTTTCTGAGAAATATCTATCGAACCAATCCATGCACCATCCATTCTGGCAAATGCAACCAGATTGGCTCCGGCATCTACCACACAAATGTCCATTTTTGTATCAATTTCTACGGCCTTATTTTTTGCTGCAGCTATTGCTTTTTCAGCCTGTTCCAATGTAATATTCATAATTATTCTCTTTAATTTGGTTATTTATAAACTATAATTTACTGATATAACTTCCGTACATATCCTTAAACTGATGGCCTGTTGCAAAACGATCTTTGCTTAGTTTTTTATGTTCTACCAATGCCCACAAAATGAATTCTTTCATGAAATACTGATCTTTTTTATCTAATTGAGACTGATATTTTTTTACTAATATATCTAAAGGAGTAACCTCATCCAAAATATTTTGATATTCGCTATCGGAAGCTTCATCCAGTAATTCGAAACCACTTTCTGCAAAGAACCATTCAATTAAATCAGAATATGGCGTTTTTTCACCGGGTTTTTCTAATTTTTCAATCTTCGGAAAGAAATCAGAAAATAAAGTTTTAATAGCAGAACCTATTAAATTCTGGGCTACAACTGCGGCTCCCTCCTGCTCTCCTTCATACACCAGTTCTACTTTTCCTGTAATCGCAGGAATGATTCCAATAAAGTCTGATAAACGAAGTGTAGTTTTATCAACACCAGAAATTAAAGCGCGACGCTCTGCGGTACTAATTAAATTTTCAAATGCTGTAATACTCATTCTGGCACTTACACCACTTTTATTATCGATGTATTCACTTTCTCGTGCTTCAAAACTTATTTGTTCTAAAATATCTCTCGCGAGTCCAGGAACATATACTATTTCTGCCTGATTTTCATCCAGCTTTGCTTCCTGCTCTGTTATGGTTCTGGCAATTGCTACACTTTCCGGGTAATGTGTCAGAATCTGCGAACCAATTCTATCTTTTAAAGGCGTTACAATGCTTCCCCGATTGGTATAATCTTCAGGGTTTGCCGTAAAAATAAATTGCATATCAAGCAGCATTCTCAACTTAAAGCCTCTAATCTGAATATCTCCTTCCTGTAAAATATTGAATAATGCTACCTGAATCCTGGCTTGTAAATCCGGCAATTCATTAATCACAAAAATACAGCGATTCGCTCTCGGAATCATTCCGAAATGTATCACGCGATCATCTGCATAAGATAACTTCAAATTGGCAGCTTTTATAGGGTCAACATCTCCTATTAAGTCAGCAACCGTTACATCTGGCGTTGCTAATTTTTCAAAGAAACGCTCACTCTTGTGCAGCCATGAAATTGGGGTTTCATCCCCTTTTTCGGCAATTAAATCTTTAGCAAAGCGTGAAATCGGATTGAAAGGATCGTCATTAATTTCAGAACCCGTCACAAACGGAATATATTCATCTAATAATTCTATCATTTTGCGCGCCAGTCTGGTTTTAGCCTGACCTCGAAGCCCTAATAAATTAATATTATGACGGGACAAAATTGCTCTTTCCAGTTCAGGAATTACGGTATTTTCGAAACCATGAACACCTTCAAAAACAGCTTGTCCTGATTTAATTTTCTCACGAAGGTTATTTCGTAATTCTTCTTTAATAGATTTGGTTACGTATCCTGATGCCTTTAATTGACCTAATGTTGTTATATTGTTTATTTCCATTTTTTATTGAAATATCGATTTATTGTTTAATTATATGAACTGTGTTAGACGCACAGCAGTGTGTCTCTACCGTATACGTTTCGTTAATTTATTTTCAAAAGAAACCCCTGAACCTTAGTGCCTCAGAATCTTTGAACCTTATTTAACCCTTTTCTTCCTATTCGTTTCATAATCCTCAAAAATCATTTCTCCCAAACCTTTTAGTCCGGTGTAAAATGCTTTTCCCTGATTGGCTTCGGTAAAATGATTCACAAATCGCTGTAAATAAGGATCTCTGGCAATCATAAAAGTTGTAATCGGAATGTGTAATTTTCTAGCCTGCTGTGCCTGTGTGTAGCATTTATCAACAATATATTCGTCCAGGCCATTGCTATTCATATAATAAGATCCGTCACGCTCACGTACACAGCTTGGTTTGCCGTCGGTAATCATGAAAATTTGCTTGTTGGTATTTCGTTTTCTACGCAAAATATCCATTGCCAATTGTAAACCCGCAACGGTATTAGTATGATAAGGGCCAACCTGCAAATACGGCAAATCTTTAATTGGAATTGTCCAGGCATCGTTTCCAAAAACCAAAATATCAAGTGTATCTTTTGGATAACGTGTTGTGATTAATTCGGCCAAAGCCATCGCTACCTTTTTAGCAGGTGTGATCCGGTCTTCGCCATACAAAATCATACTGTGACTAATGTCAATCATCAAAACGGTACTCATTTGTGCTTTGAACTGGGTTTCTTCAACAACCAGGTCATTTTCGGTCAGCATGAAACTTTCAGCGCCGTTGTTTATTTGGGCATTTCTCAAACTTTCTGTCAAAGAAATACGTTCTAAACCGTCTCCGAAATTAAACTCACGGAATTCACCGGTATGTTCGTCTCCGTTTCCGGCATGTTTGGTTTTGTGATTTCCGCTTCCTGCACGTTTTAAGTTTCCGAAAATCTGATCTAAAGCCTGCTGGCGAATAGCCCTTTCTGTTTTTGCTGTTATTCCAAAACCGGAAGTTCCGTCAGGTTTTGCTTCGTCCTTTATATATCCTTTTTTCTTGAGATCTTCAATAAAGTCATCGATTGAGTAGTTTTCGTCTGTTAGCTTATATTCCTTATCTAACTCACGAAGCCAGTCTATAGCTTCGTCAAAATCACCCGAAGTATGGGTAATTAACTCTTTGAAAATGCCAAAAAGTTTTTCAAACGGAGACTGAAAAGGTGCTTCGTACGTCTTGAAATAAAAACCTTTTTTAAATTCGTTTTTCATAATTTTAAAAGTACGTTTTTTTAGAACTATGAAAAACGAAACGTTTATTAATTTTTAGTTAAAGTATTTGAATAAAACGCACAGTAATTAGCGATTATACTGACAATTATTCAAACTTTCCATCAAGGTAAAACCATGCACCATTTTCAAATTTAAAAGTCGAAAACTCGTAATGTGTTTGAGGTTTTTGATTACTGTCTAAAAAATGAGCTTTGAATTCGACCGTATTTTCGGTAAAACTTAGAATTTCCAGTTTTTGCCATTTATTGTTCACTGCCCATTTCAAAATTTCACTTTTTGAATAAAATTTTCTTTCTGAAACATAAGTTGTTTCCAAAAGATAATCGGCATTATGAATCACGTAAGCCGAATATCTCGAACGCATCAAAGCTAATGCTGTTGGAGCTTTTTGATTCTTTTCAAGATACAATCCGCAACATTCCGCAAACAATAATCCGGTATCGCAAAAGCATTTTTTATTCTCCATCAACCTGCTCTTCGCCATTAAGTTTTACATGCAGCTGATTCAATAAAACCTGATATCTGCTTATTTCTCTCAACTCTTCATCTTCTTCTGCAAAATCCAGCATTTCATCTAATACTTCACTTACATCAAGCAATTTATTATTCGCTTCTCTATTATTCTCTGCCGCAATCAAATCAATGATTTCCTGTACGCTTGCTTTTAAACTTTCAAATTTGGTATTCATATTTTCTTGTTGTTATTTTTTGTTTGAGATTTCAAGTTTCAAGTTGTGTAACATAACCTGAAACTTGAAACTAAAAAAACTTGAAACTTTTTACTCTTCAGTTTTGTTTTTGTTAAACTTTTTAATAATTTCTTTTAGCTTTTCTTTCCTTGCAATTTCAGCTTGTTTTACTTTGTTTTGGGCTTTGTGCAATTTGTCATTATGCTTCTTGATATTCCTTTCGTTGTTGCGTCCCATTATATTTCTCTTTTAATTTCGTCTAAAGTCTTCTCGGTATGAATCAATTCATCAATGATTTGTTCCCTCAAATCTGCAATATCATCATAGTCAAAATGTTTTGCCCATGATGTCAGCTGTTGCAGATTTCGGATTTGTTTGATACGCTTTGTGGTTTCAAAACTCGTTCTCAGAATTGCTTTTTTATCATACTTCGGATTATTTTTGTGCTGATAAGTTACGGTGTTTTTATCATAATCCGCTTCGATATAATACAACTTTTCTTCAGCATTATCAGGGTAAAATTCATTCCAGGCAGCAAAACCTGTTTTTGTTTTAGAAGGAGTTTCCGGCTCCATAGCAATTAATCTCCACTTACTGTTGGCTAATCTTCCCCAATGATTCGAAACCCGGTACATTCCGGTTTCGGTATAATAATAAGTGCTTCCTGCTTTGCTCTCAAACTGAATTTTCAATCCTTCAACGGCTTGTGGCACTACTTCATTAAAAACACAAAATGTATTTTTGAAGGAATTCGGATGTGGCTTAAAGTTTTTTTGCATTGTGCAAATATACTGAGATTGTCACGAACTCCCTAAAACAAAGCAAAATTGATTAACTTTGCAGCTTTAATTTAAAATAAAATACTATGTCTAAAGATTCACAAGAAAAAATGCCTCAAAAAGGAGTTTACACCGGCATCATCGAAAAAGATGAAAACAACAATTATTTTTGTGGTGAATATCTTTTAGATTATAAAATTGCGCATTCAAACTTTACTATTGGTGATTGGATTACAATTAAATCGGTTATCGAAAACCCAAGCGATATCAGTTATGATAAATATCCGAAAAAATCTAAAAACTTCGATAAGGCCAATCATAAACCTGAGAATAAATAATTAAAATTTGTTTCAAGTTTTTTTGTTTCAGGTTTCAGGTTGAAATCAAAACATCTTATAAAAACGAGTGCCCTAGCCCCGATAGAAGTGGAAATCCTTTTATGCCGGGGTTCGGCATGAAAGATTAGAACGGATAGCGGGAATAAGCTCCCTATTTTTTACATTATCTAATTTTCTAATTGACTCATTATCTAATTTTTGCTTATTTTCTGAATATTTTTTCTATCAAAAGTAAAAAGTTAAAAAAAAGTGTACCTTTGCAAAAAATTTGTCTTTTTGAACAATTAACATCAATTTCAAACTAATAGACAAGTAGTTACCTTTATTTATGAAAAAAATAGTTGAATACAGAAAGTTACTAAACGTAGACAAAACTGCAGAATTAAAAGATTTAAAAACCATTTATCGTAATGCGATGAAAGAATCTCATCCTGATAAATTTCAGGGAGATGATGCCGGTTTAAAAGCTGCAGAAGAAAAAAGTAAAGCTATCATTGAGGCATACCACTTTTTAGTAAGTATTAATCCTGAGACGATTAAAGCTAATTTACCTGAATATACTGAAACGATTTCGACTTGTTCAATTACAGATTATAAGTTTGTTGAAGGTCGTTTGATCATCGATTTTTCTAACGGAAGTGTTTATGAATATATTAGTGTTCCAAAAGCGACTTATGTGAAAATGGTTAATGCAGATTCTCCTGGAAGATTCGCAAAAAGACATATTTTGAACTCTTTTACATGGAGAAAGAAAACAAATCAGGAATAGAGATTCTACAATACTGTTTTCAAAAGCATTCTGACACCAGAATGCTTTTTTTTATGCTAAAAAGTGATAAAATCATTGGTTTAATTCTGAATAATAAAATTATTAGCTGTTTTTAAATTGACAAAAATCAATTAAAACACTATATACAAAGCAGTTAACCTAAAAAAAACTATAACAAAATTTTAGGTAGTAAAATTATTGATGTTCTATATTTTTAAATACTTTTGTTGCACAAATCAATTAACTAATTAATTTTTTATAATGAAAAAAATATTTTTTTTACTTACCGCTTCTGCAGCGATAATTTCTTGCAGTAAAGTTAAAGACGGAGAATTCCTTATCACCGGAACTGCAAAAGGAATTGAGAACGGAAAAACAATAATCCTTCAAGGGCAGGATCCAACAACAATGGCTCCTTTAGCACTTGACACTGTAAAAGTTGAAAATGGAAAATTTGAAATAAAAGGAAAAGTTACTGAACCTGCATTTCATACTTTGATTGTTCAGGATTTACAAGGTCCGGTTCCGTTTATCTTAGAAACTGGTGAAATTAAAATTGAAGTTGATAAAGATAGTATTCACAAATCAAAAATTTCAGGAACTTACAGTAATGACGAGTATGTGAAATTCAACGAAGATCTTACTAAAGTTCAAAAAAGATTAATGGATTTTCAGAAAAAAAATACGCAAACTATGCAGGCTGCTCAGCAAAAACAAGACACAGCAGTTATCAATGGTTTAATGAAAGAATATATGGCTATTCAAACTGATGTTCAGGCTGAATCAAAAAAGAAATACACAGCTTATGCTGAAACTCACCCAAAATCATTTATCTCAGCTTTAATTATCCAAAGTTTAATTAATGACCCTGCGGCAGATTTCAAAAAAACAGAAGCTTTATACAACTCTTTAGATGAGTCTTTAAAAAACACAAAGCCTGGAAAAGCTATTAAAGAAAAAATTGGCCAAATGAAAATGCCTGCAGTAGGTGCATCAGCTCCTCCGGTTGGCAGCGCTAAATGAAGATCAGATTTTTCAGCTCCTAATCCTGAAGGAAAAACAGTATCACTCAAAGAAAGTTTAGGAAAAGTAACAATTGTCGATTTTTGGGCTTCATGGTGCGGACCATGCAGAAAAGAAAACCCAAATGTTGTAGCAATATACAAAGAACTGCACTCAAAAGGATTGAATATTATTGGTGTTTCTTTAGACAAGGAAGCATCAGCATGGAAAGAAGCTATAGCAAAAGACAACTTAAGCTGGACACAGGTTTCAAACTTAAAATTCTGGGAAGAACCCATTGCAAAGCAATATGGCGTAGAATCTATCCCTGCAACCTTCATACTTGATTCATCAGGAAAAGTCATTGCACAAGATTTAAGAGGCCCTGAATTAAGAGCAAAAATTTTAGAGCTTTTAGAAAAATAATACCAACAAAAAAACTCCAGATTTTCATCTGGAGTTTTTTTTTATATCTAAATCTAAAAGTAAATTTTAATTACTTTACAAATTCAATTTTCTGAACTTCCTCTTCATTAACACTGTCGAAAAACCCTTGTTCATTCATCCAGTCATCGCTGAATACTTTACTCATATAACGTGATCCATGATCAGGAAAGATAGCGATAATATTACTATCTTTAGTAAACTCTCCTTCTTCTGCGTACTGCTTAATTGCCTGCATTACAGCCCCGGAAGTATAGCCCACAAATAATCCTTCTTTACGGGTTATTTCTCTGGCTGTATGAGCACTTTCCTCATCAGTTACTTTCATAAACTTATCGATAATATCAAAATCTGTAGCTGATGGAATTAGATTTTTACCTAACCCTTCAATTCGGTATGGATATATTTCTTTATTATCGAATTCTCTTGTTTCATGATATTTTTTCAATACCGACCCAAAAGCATCAACACCTAAGATTTTAATATTTGGATTTTGTTCTTTTAAGAATTTTGCAGTTCCGGAGATTGTCCCTCCTGTTCCACTACAAGCAATAAGGTGTGTAATTTGCCCCTTAGTCTGTTGCCAGATTTCCGGCCCGGTAGTATTGTAGTGCGCATCAATATTTAGTTGGTTAAAATATTGATTAATATAAACAGAACCTTTTGTTTCTTCATGTAAACGTTTTGCAACGTTATAATACGATCTTTCATCATCTGCTGAAACGTGAGCCGGGCAAACATAAACTTTCGCTCCTAAACTCCTCAGCATGTCAATTTTATCTTTGGATGATTTTGAGCTTACTGCTAATATACAGTTGTAACCTTTTATAATGCTTACCATAGCCAAACTAAAACCTGTGTTCCCGGATGTTGTTTCAATTATGGTATCACCTGGAGATAAAATCCCTCTTTTTTCAGCTTCTTCAATGATATATAATGCTATTCTATCTTTTGAAGAATGTCCCGGATTAAAAGCTTCTACCTTTGCGTAGAAATTTCCTTCTAACCCTTCGGTGACTTTATTTAGCTTAATAAGCGGGGTGTTACCTATTAACTCTAAAACATTATTATAAGCATTTATTTCTTCTTTCATAAAAAAATAGTTAATCAAAGGTAATTTTAAATAACCTTGATAGGTTGCAAATTTAACAAAAAATTTCTAATTAGCTTTGTATTTTCTCTAAATCTAATAAAAAACTAAATTCCTTTGCTAAGTCTTTTAAAGCTTGAAAACGCCCTGAAGCCCCGCCATGACCAGCATCCATGTTAGTATCTAAAAACAGTACAGTGTCATTTGTTTTTAAACTCCTAAGTTTAGCCACCCATTTGGCTGGTTCCCAATATTGAACCTGCGAATCATGCAATCCGGTAGAAACATACATATTAGGATATTTTTGCTCTTTTACATTATCATATGGTGAATACGACAACATATAATCATAATATTTTTTATTATTCGGGTTGCCCCATTCGTCATACTCTCCTGTTGTCAGTGGGATACTGTCATCCAACATTGTCGTAATAACATCTACAAAAGGTACCTGAGCAATAACTCCGTTATACAATTCAGGGGCTTCATTTACGATAACGCCCATCAAAAGTCCTCCGGCAGATCCTCCCTCTGCATATAAATGTTTAGCAGAAGTATATTTCTCGTTTATTACAAATTTAGAGCAATCAATGAAATCTGTAAAGGTATTTTTCTTTTTTAACAGTTTTCCATCTTCATACCATTGCCTTCCTAAGTCTTCACCTCCCCTAATATGGGCTATAGCGAACACAAATCCGCGATCCAGCAAAGAAAGCCTTGTTGATGAAAAATAAGTATCCATCGTGATTCCGTATGAACCATACGCATAAAGCAATAACGGATTTTTTCCATCTTTCTCTAGTCCTTTGCGGTAATTCATAGAAATAGGCACTTTAACTCCATCTCTCGCTGTTACCCAGACTCTTTCTTCTATATAATTGTTTTTATCAAATTTTCCACCTAAAACCTCTTGCTCTTTTAAGATTTCTTTGGTTTTAGTTTTCATATTAAAATCAATTACAGACGATGGTGTTGCCAGCGATTGGTAGCTGTAACGCAAAACATCAGTATCAAAATCAATATTCGTTGTAGTGTAAGCGTTGTAAGTTTCACTTCCAAAAGGCAAATAATAATCTGGTTCGCCATTCCATGGCATGATTCGGATATGATTTAAGCCGTTTGAGCGTTCTTCAAGCACTAAGTAATTTTTGAATATTTCGATATCTTCCAATAAAACATCTTCACGATGCGGAATAAGATCTTTCCAGAATTTTTTCTCTGTTCTGTTTTCTGGCGTTTTCATCAGCTTAAAGTTGGTTGCCTTATCTTTATTGGTCAAAATATAAAAAGAGTCTTCGTAATGTGAAATACTATATTCTAAACCACGAACACGCGTCTGAAATACTGCAAATTCACCATCAGGATTATCCGAATTTAAAATCCTGTATTCTGTCGTTAAAGTACTTCCTGAGCCAATAACAATATATTTTCTTGATTTTTCTTTACTTACTGACACATTAAAAGTATCATCTGTTTCATTAAAAACCAAAACATCAGTTGCAGCATCTGTATTTAATTTATGCCTGAATACTTTATCTGATCGCAAAGTAACTTCGTCTTGTCTGACATAAAAAATGGTATTATTATCATTTGCCCAAACTGATTCTCCGGTTACATTTTCGATTTTCTCTGCCAGGATTTCCCCTGTTTCTAAATTTTTAATCTGAATGGTGTAAATCCTTCTTCCCACAATATCAACTGCAAAACTTGCAAACTTGTTGTCGGGACTTACACTTAATCCTCCTAATTTAAAGTAAGCATGATCTTTTGCCAATTCATTACAATTAAACATGATTTCTTCTTCAGCAGAAAGACTTCCCTTTTTTCTTGAAAAAATAGGATAATCCTGTCCTGTTTCAAAGCGGGTAATATAGTAATATCCATTATAGAAATAGGGAACAGAAGAATCATCTTCTTTAATTCTGCCTTTCATCTCCTCGTATAAAGCATCCTGAAGACCTTTAGTGTGCGAAGTCATACTTTCATAGTAGGCATTTTCCTGATTTAGATAATCAATAACCTCCGGATTTTCTCTGTTATTGAGCCAAAAATAATTATCGATTCGGACTTCTTTATGCTTTTTTAATGATTTAGGAATTAATTTGGCTTGTGGAGCCGGTATATTGTTTAGCATTGATTGGGCATTGGTTTTTATATAAGACAAAGCAAAAATAACACATAGAGAATAGAACAGGATTAATTTTTTCATAAAATATTACTTTATTATATATTGTAATAAACTAATTTTGTTGAAATAATTTAAAATCAACGAAAATGGATTTAATGGGAATGATGGGAAAACTTAAAGAAACCCAGCAAAAAATTGAAGATACAAAAAAACGCTTAGATACAGTTTTAATTGATGAGCAAAGTGCCGACGGATTATTGAAAGTAACATTAACAGCAAACAGAAAAGTAAAATCAATTTCTATTGATGACTCTTTACTTGAAGATAAAGAACAATTGGAAGATTATTTAATTGTAACACTAAATAAAGCAATTGAAAAAGCAACCAGAGTAAACGAGCAAGAGCTCGATGCCGTTGCTAAAATGGATATGCCAATGATTCCGGGAATGGATAATTTATTCAAGTAATCTAAAATACATATGAAACTAACATATAAAACTCTGGCAATTAGTTTTGCCAGTTTATTTTTATTTTCCTGCGTAAATGATTCATCAAACCCAAAGGATGAATCAGTTAAAGATGATTTTAATTTTTTAGCAGTAACATTTGCAGGAAAAATAAACAAAATTGGAAACAACAGCGGACAAATTACGTCTTATTCAGAATTTGAAGGACTAACTTCAAATACAATAAATCCAAACACAGTCACCTCGAGTACTGATAAGATTTTTTTAGTCGAATATCATCCACCTTCAAATAAGATTTTTGTTTTTGATAAAAAAACAAAAAAAACAACTTCAAAATTATTAGTTTTTCCGGATGAAGTAACTGGTCCAAATCCGTCAGTTTCTGCACTTACATGGGATGATTCAAAAAAAATTCTTCATGGAATAATCATCCCTAACACCTATATTACACCTGTAAATAGTATATCGTATTATGTAAAAATTAATCCGGATACTTTTGAAGTTTCATATTCAGGTTTAAGTTTCGATCAAACTGCTTCCATTTCGACTTTTTTGAATGGAAATAAATTATATAGTTCATATACCAATCAGGATACTTATGAAATAGACACCGAAAACAATACAGCAAAAAAGATATTATTAAACAATGCCAAATTTTCATTTTTGAAAGCTGCTGTTTCTTCAAACAATTCTGTTTACTGCATAACAAATAAAACAGGTGTCGTAGGTAATACAATTGTAAAAGTTAATTTAACAAACAATACTTATGAAGATTTATTACCTAACGACTTTTTAGGATATGTTAATAGTAATGGTCCAGGATATATAGACAAAAATAATAACGAATATGTATGCTATGTACAAAAAGGATCTGAAGCATTTGTTCTTTTAAAATTCAATATTTTAAGTAAAACTTATAAATATTCCGAACTAAAATCAGATACTTCCATTGACAATAATTTCATAATAGTAGATCAAATAAATTAAAAAAGGCAGGGTTTACCTGCCTTTTTTAATTTATTTGATCTTTGCTTTAAAACTTCTGCAAGGTTTCAATCACATAAGTATGCATAACTTCTTTATAATCTAAGTGCGTTACAACTCTTAGTTTATTATGCCCAAGTGAACTTATCAAAATATTTTTCTGCTTCAATTTTTCAATTAAAAGCTGATCACTATATCCTTCCGTTAAAGAAAAAATCAAAATATTGGTTTCTACAGGTTCAATAGCTGCTACCCATGATTTTGTCTTTAAAACTGCCGCAATTTCCTTGGCTCTTCGGTGGTCTTCAGCCATTCTTTCGATATTATGTGCCAATGCATACAATCCTGCTGCAGCTAAATAACCAACCTGACGCATTCCACCCCCCAGTATCTTCCTGATTCTTAACGCTCTGTGAATATCTGCTTTGGTTCCTAACAGAATTGACCCTATTGGAGCCCCCAATCCTTTTGACAAACAAACTGAAATAGTATCGAAAATAGCTCCAAATTCTTTGGGATTCTGCCTTTTTGCAACCAATGCATTCCAAATTCTGGCTCCATCCAGATGAAACTTCAAATTATTGGCATCGCAAACTTTTTTTATTTCCCATAAATCTTCCAGTTCATAACAGGCTCCTCCACCTTTATTTGTAGTGTTTTCTACACAAACCAAACTCGTTAACGGGCTGTGATAAAACTCCGGATCATTGATCGCACCAGCAACTTGTGATGCATTTATCATTCCTCTGTCTCCATCTAATAAACAGCATGAAACTCCGCTATTGAAAGAAACTCCACCGCCTTCATAATGATAAACATGAGCATACTTGTCGGCAATTAATTGTTCTCCGGGTTGGGTGTGAAGTTTAATTGCAGCTTGATTCGCCATAGTTCCTGACGGAAAAAAAAGCCCAGCTTCCATACCAAAAAATTCAGCTACCCTGGTCTCTAATTCGATAACCGTTGGATCTTGTCTGTATACATCATCGCCAACATGAGCGTTGAACATATACTGCAGCATTTCGTAGCTAGGCTTGGTAATAGTATCGCTGATTAAATTTATTTCCATATTCTAAAAACTATATCTTATTTTTGTAGTGCAAAATTACGTATAACTGATAGTTATTAACAGCGAGTTTTAATAAATTTTAACTTGCGGTTTATTACTCAACCAAATTAACGTAATATTTGTAAAAAACATATAAAACTATTATTAATTTATGACAACAGCCGAACAAGTAAAAGGTATTGTGGAGCGCCTTGGTGCGTTGAGGAGGTATCTTTGACGTTGATGCCAAGCTAATCGAAATTGCAAACGAAGAAGAAAAAACTTTTGCTCCTGATTTTTGGAACAAACCAAAAGAAGCAGAAATCATTGTGAAAAATCTTCGAAACAAAAAAAAATGGATCGAAGATTACAACAAAGCTGTCGAACTCACAGATGAACTTCAGCTTGCTTATGATTTTTATAAAGAAGGAGAACTTTCTGTAGAGGAATTGGATGAAAATTACAATACAACGCAGCTGCACATTGAAAACATCGAATTTAAAAACATGCTTTCTGACGAAGGCGACAGCCTTAGCGCAGTAGTTCAGATTACTGCCGGTGCCGGTGGAACCGAAAGTTGTGACTGGGCCGGAATGCTGATGCGTATGTACATGATGTGGGGAGAAAGTTATGGCTATAAAATAAAGGAACTTAACTTTCAGGAAGGTGATGTTGCCGGAATAAAAACCGTAACTTTAGAGTTCGAAGGCGATTATTCTTTTGGTTATCTGAAAGGAGAAAATGGCGTACATCGTCTGGTTAGAATTTCGCCTTTTGACAGTAATGCCAAACGCCACACATCGTTTGTATCCGTGTATGTTTATCCGCTAGTTGACGACAGTATCGAAATTGACATTAATCCTGCTGATATCGAGATTACAACATCCCGCTCGAGTGGTGCCGGAGGGCAGAACGTAAATAAAGTTGAAACAAAAGTACAGCTGGTTCACAAACCAACCGGAATCCAGATTCAGTGTTCTGAAACCAGATCTCAGCAAGACAACAGACAGCGTGCTATGCAAATGCTTCGTTCTCAATTGTATGAAATTGAATTAAAGAAACAACAAGCCCAACGTGCAGATATTGAAGCCGGAAAGATGAAAATCGAATGGGGCTCGCAAATACGTAATTATGTAATGCAGCCTTATAAATTGGTAAAAGATGTTCGTACCGGTTATGAAACCAGTGATGTTGATGGCGTAATGAACGGAAACATAGATCCGTTTTTAAAAGCGTTTTTAATGATGATGGGACAAAAAGAAGAGGAATAAATTTTAATCCATTTAAAATTTTAATCGTTAAGGCATTAAGATTCTAAGCATTGCTTAGCTTTATTTTTCTTAATGCCTTAATGGTTAAACTTCAAAAAATAATTTCATTTAAAGTATACTATTATGATTAAATGGGCTGATGTAATTCATTTTACAAATAAAGGAAATCCAACTCCCGAAAAACGAGTGGAAAAGACAGAAGAAGAATGGAAACAGCTTCTAACCTCTGAAGAATTTCAGGTAACACGTTTAAAAGGCACTGAAAGATCTTTCAGTTCTGAACTTTGCAGTCTGTTTGATCCGGGAATATATGAATGTAAATGTTGCGGTACTTTACTTTTTGACGCATCTGAAAAATTTGAATCAGGAACAGGCTGGCCTTCTTTTACGCAACCAATCAAAGAAAATGCTATTGGCTATCATGCCGACAAATCATACGGAATTATTCGTGTTGAAGTTGTCTGCAATACCTGTGATGCACATTTAGGGCATGTTTTTCCTGATGGACCTGAACCAAGCGGGCTAAGATATTGCATAAATGCTGTTTCACTTTCTAAAGTAAAATAACGAAAAACACCAAAGCAATTCCTTTTAAAAGTGAATTGCTTTTTTTATTCTTCCAAGCTTAACAAAAAAAATGTAAGTTACTGCTTATCAATAACAAAACTACTCATTTTCACTTAGTAAAAATACTGAATTAAAGTCTGGTATACTTTATATCCTCCAACGAACACGATAAGCAAAATTAAAAAATCATTAGAAAATAACTTAATAAATGTTAAAATTTCAATATATACTCATAATTTTAAACAAACTGAAAAAAAATATTAGGTAATTAAAATCTAATTGGTTTTATTTGGCAAAAATAACCTATAAAGCAATTAATTCATTAGATGAAATCCTATTCAATTCAAGAAATTAACGAAGTCATAAAAGGCGTAATTTATGGCACTACATCTCAGTGTATTACAGCTACAGAGCAATTAGATAAAGCTACCTCTAGTGATATCTCATTTATAGGAAATAAAAAATACGAAAAATTATGGGAAGGTTCTAAAGCTTCCATTGCAGTTGTTAATGAAGACATCTCTATTGAACCTGGAGAAAATCGTGCTTTTATTAAAGTCAAAAATGCTGATTTGGCCATGTCTCAGATTTTAGCTCTTTTTGCTCCACCTACACCGGTATTTCACAATAATATTCATAAAACAGCTATTATCGATGAAACAGCTATTGTTGGCGAAGGTACACGAATTGGTGCAGGTTGTTATATAGGTCCAAAAGTAGAAATAGGTAAGAATGTTACAATCTATCCAAACGTTACCATTTTAGACGAATGTACGATTGGGAACAATACTGTTATCTGGTCAGGAACTGTAGTTCGGGAACGTTGTCATATTGGCCAGGAATGTATTATTCATCCAAATGCAACAATTGGAGCTGATGGTTTTGGGTTTCGTCCTTGCAGTGAAAAAGGTTTAGTTAAAATTCCACAAATCGGAAATGTAATAATTGGAAACGGAGTTGAAATTGGTGCAAACACATGCGTTGACCGAGGAAAATTTAGTTCAACTGTTCTTGGTGATGGTTGCAAAATTGATAATTTAGTTCAAATTGGACATAATAGTAAATTAGGTAAATTTTGCATTATGGCCGGAAACAGCGGTTTAGCCGGTTCTGTAACTTTAGGAAATGGGGTTATCATTGGCGGAAGCGCTTCAATAAAAGATCATACCACTATTGGCGACGGTGCTATTGTTGGTGCCGGTTCAGGCGTTACCGGAGATATTCCTGCAGGAAAAACAATGCTCGGATATCCTGCTGTAGAAGCTCGTGATGCCTTAAAACAATGGGCTATTTTAAAAAGACTGGTTTGCGATTCTAAAAAATAATCAATATATATCAAAATATAAAAACAGAAGTTTCGCTTCTGTTTTTTTGTTTATGAGAAGTTTTTTAATATTCTATTTATTCATCCGCAAATTATTTAATTTTTGGATATCATAGTACTCCTTTACCTCTCATTTTTAGAGAATATTTTATTACGCAGGTTTCAATTGATTTTGTAAATTAGCCAACACTATTTTGTAAAAACATCAATATCTTATGGATTTAAACTTCAATAAAAACGAAGATCACAATAAACTATTACTTTCCGAATTAAAACAAAAATTTGCCAAAATAAAATTGGGCGGAGGCGAAAAACGAATTCAAAAATTACATGCCGAAGGTAAAATGACAGCTCGTGAACGTATTGATTATCTGTTGGATGAAAATTCTAAAAGTATAGAAATAGGTGGTTTTGTTGGAGAAGGAATGTACACAGAACATGGTGGATGTCCTTCAGGAGGAGTGGTTATTAAAATAGGATATATAAAAGGAAAACAGTGTATTGTTGTCGCAAATGATGCAACAGTTAAGGCCGGTGCATGGTTTCCTATTACAGGAAAGAAAAATTTACGTGCACAGGAAATTGCCATGGAAAACAGACTACCCATTATTTATTTGGTAGATAGTGCCGGTGTTTACTTACCGCTTCAGGATGAAATTTTTCCTGATAAAGAACATTTCGGAAGAATATTTAGGAACAATGCTCAAATGAGCAGTATGGGAATTATCCAAATCGCTGCCGTAATGGGAAGCTGTGTTGCCGGAGGAGCGTACCTTCCAATTATGAGTGATGAAGCCCTAATTGTAGATAAAACCGGAAGTATTTTCCTTGCCGGAAGCTATCTTGTAAAAGCGGCAATTGGTGAAACTATTGACAATGAAACTTTAGGCGGTGCAACTACGCACTGCGAAATTTCCGGAGTCACAGATTATAAGGCTAAAGATGACAAAGACGCTTTAGATAAAATAAAAAATATTGTAGATAAAATTGGCGATTATGATAAAGCCGGATATAGCCGAATCAAAGCCGAAAAACCTGCTCTGGAACCAAAAGATATTTACGGAATCCTCCCAAAAGCCAGAAACGAGCAATATGATATGATGGAAATCATCAATCGTTTGGTTGACAATTCTGAATTTGAAGCTTATAAAGATGGTTATGGACAATCTCTAATTACAGGCTATGCCAGAATTGATGGATGGGCGGTTGGAATTATTGCTAATCAAAGAAAAGTTGTCAAAACCAAAAAAGGCGAAATGCAGTTTGGCGGGGTAATTTACTCCGACAGCGCAGACAAAGCCACCCGTTTTATTGCAAATTGCAATCAAAAGAAAATCCCATTAGTGTTTCTACAAGATGTTACAGGTTTTATGGTTGGTTCAAAATCTGAACATGGCGGAATCATAAAAGACGGTGCCAAAATGGTCAATGCCGTTAGTAATTCGGTTGTACCCAAATTTACTGTTATTGTAGGTAATTCATACGGAGCAGGAAATTATGCCATGTGCGGAAAAGCCTATGACCCAAGATTAATTTTTGCATGGCCAAGTGCAGAACTTGCCGTTATGGGAGGAACTCAGGCCGCAAAAGTTCTGGCACAAATTGAAGCTTCTTCGCTTAAAGCAAAAGGAGAAATCATAGACGAGGCAAAAGAAGCTGAATTATTCAACAAAATAAAAGCACGTTACGACGAACAAACTTCGCCATACTACGCCGCTTCAAGATTATGGACAGATGCTATTATTGATCCTCTTGATACACGTACATGGATTTCTATGGGAATCGAAGCCGCCAACCACGCACCTATTCAAAAACTATTTAATTTGGGTGTTATTCAGGTCTGATTTCAAGAATTCTCAGAATGCGTTAAAGAAATCGTAAAAAACTTACTTCCAACTACTTAAAAACAAATATATCACTAAAAATTAGTAACTTAGTATATAATTTTTAATCACGTAGCATCATGGAAAATGTAAAAAGTTTGAATAAATGGGCAAATTCGCACACTTATTTACCAGTAGATTTAATACGTATTGTTTTGGGTGTTTTTTTGTTTATGAAAGGAGTTTCATTTGTAACCAATGCTCAATATTTACATGATTTGATTTCTCCTATTGATCAATATGGAGGCGGAATGTTTCTTTTACATTACATCGCTCCAGCCCACATGATTGGAGGAATAATGATTGTTTTTGGACTACTCACCCGCTGGGCAATTGCTGCTCAATTACCCATATTATTTGGTGCCGTTCTTGTAAATTTTATGGGACGTATGCACTCCGAAAGTTTAATTTTGGCAATAGTTGTATTATTACTTTGTATTTTCTTCCTATTCTATGGCGGAGGAAAACATTCAGCTGATTATTATTTCAAAATGCAGCAATAACATACCTTATCCTCAACTCATAAAAGTTGAGGATAACTTTTAAGAAGTAATTAGCAATTTAAATTTCATTAATTGTGTTTTATGAATTAAATTCGCCAACATGAATTGGATTCGTAAGACCGTTATTTTTCTATCTCTTTTGATCATGGGATTTTTTGCCACTCAGGCAAACCATATCGCTGTACAAAAAATCGAAAGTCAAAAAACGGACACCAATTTTTCTAAAGATTTCACAGATTCACAAGCTTTTATACAGCCACAGGCAAGTTATCAGTTTGCAGCAAACATAAAAACGGAATATCCCGCTGTAATCAAGTGGTTTGATTCTTTATTAATTGCTGTACCACATTATCAGGCAATAAAATCAGCCTCAAACTTTTCAAATCAATTTGTTACCCAGAGCAAAAAGGTCTTACTGATGCTCTATCCCTTCCATTTTTTCTGGTAGTCAAATACATGAATTTTAACCTGAAGAATTCATTCTTCTAAAACAATAAACAGCTACATATAAACTGTTTATAATTCATTTATTTATCTAATTCAAAAAACATGGAAACAAGTGTAACCATAATTGGTATTGTGATTGCCATCATAGTAGCAATTCCCATCTATTTTTCGGCACGATCGAGTGCTGCAAACAAATCAAAAATTCTAAACATTAAAAAGAAGTTCAATCCAACACATCCGCAGGATTTTGATTTGACTGAATCTCAAAGCAATAAAACACTTACTATAGATCAAAAACATAGAAAATTCATTCTGATGAATTTCAATCCAAATCAACAGGAATCAACGTTTTTAGATTTAAAGAGTGTTTCTTCCTGCAAACTGGTTTTAACCACTGATGGAAATTCAGATACTATTCTTAAAATTGATTTTGAATTTCAGGAAAAGGAAACTTCTAAAAAAATTACAATACCATTCTATGATTTTGATGATGACCGCATCAAGCAGATAAGCGCTTATCAGGATCATATGTTTGCAAAAAAATGGCTTAAAATCATTCAGGATTCTATTTCACGTTAGTTATTTAATTCAGAAAAGAGGCTCATCATGAGTCTCTTTTTATTTAAGGTCTATATGATATTTATCATTTTAATTTTTCAAATGACGAAGTAATTTTGGTATTCTAAAAATGCTTTGTTATGGAAATTTCACTGATTCAAAAATACAATGTTCCGGGACCAAGATATACAAGCTACCCGACTGTTCCTTACTGGAATGAAAACAACTTTACCCAACAAAAATGGGTTGAATCTCTTCAAAAATCATTTGCAGAAAGCAATTCAAAGAACGGAATAAGCTTATACATTCATCTGCCATTCTGCGAAAGCATGTGTACTTTTTGCGGATGCAACAAACGAATTACAAAAAACCATTCTGTTGAAGAAAAATACATTCAGGCTGTTTTAAAAGAATGGAAACTATATTGCGATTTACTTTCAGAAAGACCCATTATAAAGGAAATCCATCTGGGTGGCGGAACCCCTACTTTTTTCTCCGTAAATAATTTAGAAAATCTTATAAACGGCATTTTTAATTTAGCTGATAAAGCTGAAAATTATGAATTCAGTTTTGAAGGTCATCCCAACAGCACTACTTACGAACAGCTAAAAAAACTATATGATCTAGGTTTTCGCCGGGTAAGTTTTGGTGTTCAGGATTATTCCGAAAAAGTTCAGAAAGCCATTCATCGCATTCAGCCGTTTCATAATGTTGCCAAAGTTACTTTCTGGGCAAAAGAAATTGGTTATACTTCTATCGGACATGATATTATATTCGGATTGCCTTTTCAGACCATAGAAAACATTATTGACACTGTCGAAAAAACAAATTCTTTAAAACCGGACCGACTCGCTTTTTACAGCTACGCCCATGTGCCGTGGATTAAAGGAAACGGGCAGCGCGGATTTAACGACGAAGACTTACCAAAAGATGCCGAAAAAAGAAAACTATACGAAATTGGAAAAAAAATGCTTTCAAAATATGGATATCATGAAATTGGTATGGATCACTTCGCTTTAGCATCTGACAGTTTGTATAAAGCTGCACAGAATAAAATGCTGCATAGAAATTTTATGGGTTACAGCGCATCCAAAACGCAATTGATGATTGGCTTGGGTGTTTCGTCTATTAGCGACAGCTGGTATAGTTTTGCCCAAAACCATAAAAACCTTGAAGAATATTATCAATTTATAGATTCTAATCAGCTTTCGGTCGTGAAAGGTCATATCTTAAATGACGAAGATCTGATCATTAGAAAACACATCCTCAATTTAACCTGTACTCTTGAAACTTCCTGGAGTACAGATTCTTTATATTTTAAAGAACTTCCGGATGTTTTGGTCTCTTTAAAGGAAATAGAAAAAGATCTGTTGATTGTTATTGAAAACAATAAAATCAGCATTACGGAAGCCGGAAGACCATTTGTACGCAATATTTGTATGGCTTTTGATTTGCATTTAAAAAGAAAATCACCGGAAACTAATTTGTTTTCTATGACTGTTTAAAAGGAAGAGTTGTTTTTCATATTATTTGAATTGATTTTCTTTCTTACAGGTAATTGAGGCAAAAGGTCAATTTAGGGCGAAAAAGATTATATTTGGGAAAAATAATACGAAACAAACCTTGTATATACCTACTAAAAGCAATAAATATGGCATCTACTATTTTAGAAAGGAAAAACATAAATTATGCTCTACATTTAAAAAGAGAAAAAAAGTTCCCATCTGTTGTTGTTGGAGCTGAATACTCATACTTTAAAAAAGTATGTAGAAGCGGACCTATATCTCCCAATCTTATTGTTGATTCATTAAGAAATAAATTATTAAGAATAGGAGATTTATATTCCGAAGTTAATGGGAATTCCATTGGTTGTTGTGCAGAAGTAAATTCAGCCAATAAAATCTTAATTCTTAGACCATTTGTTCCTTTAAAAGCAATTTCCTTTTCAAAACCAATTAGACCAAGAACTATGCAGGAAGTTCCAGTATGTAAAAATTGTAAATTAACTTTCAGATAATGGCATATTCAATAATAGAACAACAAACGAGAGATATAGATATTTTTGTAAAAGACAACAATAAAAAAATTCATATAACTTCTGCAGGCGGAAGATTACCTGATATTTTAGCTGAAAATGATATTAGAAATGAATTAATTATAAGCCAGCGAAATAATTTTGTAGAAAATTTTGATTTTATAGTTAATCCAAATCTTAACGATATTTTGAATTTTGCAACAGAAAATGATTTAGAAAATTATTTGACAGATTTTACTTTTATGGCAAAATGTGGTTTTTATTCTTATGACAAAAGTAATTTAGGAAATTTTGAAGACCAAACATATCATTTAGTTGCTTGGCCAGGAAAGAGAATAAATAACAATACAAATTCACTGATTTATGAACAGTTAATTTCCATAGACAGAATATTACCAACAGAATTATCTCCATTTAATCTATTTGAATACTTAAGATAAACAAAAAGCTACTACTTCTGGTGCTCGTTTGCAACGAGTGCCTACATAAATTAAAAGATAAATTGTAGCATTTGTAATGCGGTTATTAAAACAAAAGTTCATTATAAATTTGTAGGGAATTGATGTAAACAGCCGCGTTGCAAACGCTTTATTTAGTTTCTATAACTAAACAGGTACTCGTTGCAAACGAGCACCAGATTGAATTTACGATAAAAAATAAATTCCAAAAACAGAAAACAAAAATGATAAAGAATAATAAAATTGGGATAATTTGTGTTTTACTAATTGCTTTCTATTTATTCAAAAATTTCTTATCTGAAAATATGATTTCGGGAACTTATGTAAGTAATAATCAACAAAGTTTAATAGACGGACCAAGTTTTGGAGATACTTTGAAAATTTACAGTAATAATAGATTTGAAAGTCAAACTTGGGGAAATGGGAAGTATAAATTAAAACATTCTCTGACAGGAACTAAAATTGACTTAACTTATAAATATGAATTTGGAAACGCAGGTTATGAAATGAATATTTATAGAACTTTTTTTGGCAAACCGAGAATTAATTTGGATAGTGATTTAGAATATTATTTTGAAAAAGTAGATTAAAATGGCCATGCAAATTTGTCCTAAATGTAAAACGGATAGCTTTACTTGGAATATTGAGGATGAAGAAACTGCATTGACAAAATGGAGTTGTCTAAATTGTAAATTTATTGCATTTGAAAATGAAACCGATGAAAGAAAATGTTTGAAATGCAATCAAAAAACTGAAACTAAATTAAAAAATAAACCACTCTGCACTGAAAGTGCAGAGGTTTGTTTTACGAGGGACTGAAAGTCCCTCTTTCTATTTCATTCAAGAATGAAATTTGAATTATCATCTCCTTCTTTTCTTCTGTGATGTTCTAGATAATCATTTACCATCTC
>CAUPQW010000015.1:0-184339 GCA_963513545.1 uncultured Flavobacterium sp. | reverse complement strand
GCTGAGTTACCATTCAACACATTGATTACACCATCCGGCAGACCCGCTATATTGAAAACTTCTACAAATACATTCGCGGAATAAACTTGTGTCGCACTTGGTTTCCAGATTACAACATTACCCATTAATGCCGGAGCAGCTGGTAAGTTACCCGCGATTGCTGTAAAGTTAAAAGGGGTAATGGCATATATAAATCCTTCAAGAGGTCTGTGTTCTAATCTGTTCCAAACTCCTTCTGAAGAAACTGGTTGCTCTGCATAAATTTGAGTCATAAACTCTGCATTAAAGCGCAGGAAATCTATAAATTCACAAGCAGCATCTATTTCAGCCTGGTGCACTGTTTTTGCCTGAGCAATCATAGTTGCAGCATTTATCTTTGCACGGTAAGGTCCGGCAATTAGTTCCGCTGCTTTTAAAAATATTGATGCACGATGCTCCCAAGATAAATCAGACCATCTCTTTTTCGCTGCTAAAGCCGCAGCAATAGCTTTTTCAACGTGTTCTTTAGAAGCTTCATGATAATGGCCAACTATATGTTTGTGATCAAAAGGAGGCTTAATCGGTTTGGTATTTACTGTACGGATTTCCTCACCGCCAATATATAAAGGAACATCTACGGTTTCATTGTACATTTTTTTGAAAGTGGCTAGAACCTCTTCTCGTTCAGGACTTCCAGGAGAATAGGACTTAACGGGTTCGTTAAAGGCTTTAGGGATGTTATAGATTCCTTTTGACATGATATTTAGGTTTGATAGTTAAATAAACGGATACTCCACTGTTGACAGTAGATTTAATTGTATTGAAGTAAAATTATCGATCTATACTGAAAAGTACCAATCGTTAATGAAAATCCACGAATGGGCTTAAATAATTCTGCTGCAGGTGAATTTTTGTCTTGTGCTGATTGTATTACTATTGTATTCAAAATTATTATCTTATTTCCTTTAAAACTTTCAACACGTTCTTAATACGCTCTACGGCTACCAATAATTATTTAATTGTAATTAGTCTTTTGAAGCCAGATAACGTTCTGCATCGAGAGCCGCCATACAACCCGTACCTGCGGCAGTAATCGCCTGACGGTATACATGATCTGCAGCATCTCCGGCAACGAAAACACCTGCCACATTTGTATTAGAAGTTCCAGGAGTATTTACGATATAACCAGTTTCATCAAGAGTTATGTAATCTTTAAAGATATCTGTGTTTGGTTTGTGACCAATTGCTACGAAAAATCCTGTTGCAGGAATTTCGATAACTTCTCCAGTTGTTTTGTTTAATGCTTTAATAGCATGCACTACGTTATTATCGCCAAGAACTTCAACAGTATCGTGATTCATAAAAATCTCGATGTTATCTGTTTTACGAACACGTTCTTCCATAATTTTCGAAGCTCTAAATTTCTCGCTTCTTACCAGCATCGTTACTTTTTTACAAAGTTTAGATAAGTAATGTGCTTCTTCACAAGCAGAATCTCCCGCTCCAACAATTACAACTTCCTGGTTACGGTAAAAAAATCCGTCGCAGACAGCGCAGGCAGAAACTCCTCCACCCATATTTAAATAATGCTGTTCTGATGGTAATCCTAAATATTTAGCAGTAGCACCTGTTGAAACAATAACCGTTTCACAGTGTAGTTCGATTGAATCGTTAATCCAAACTTTATGAATATCTTCAGAAAAATCAACCTTTGTAGCCCAGCCATCACGAATATCAGCACCAAAACGTTTTGCCTGGTCTTGTAACTGAATCATCATTTCCGGTCCTGTAACACCATCAACATAACCAGGAAAATTTTCTACTTCATTAGTCGTTGTCAATTGACCCCCAGGCTGCATACCTTGATATAAAACCGGATTCATGTTTGCTCTAGCTGCATAAATTGCTGCAGTATAACCTGCAGGGCCAGAACCTATAATAAGGCATTTAATTTTTTCGATTGTATTTGACATAGATGATATTAAATTTTTAGATTTAACTTTCGTTAATAATTTATTGAATGTGATTAGAAATTAAAAAACTTAGATTTTCTTATCCCACTTATTTGTATTTATTATTTAGCCAGAAGTATCATATTTGACCAATAACAATCCTGCCAGTCAGTTATAATATGAAAAAGCAGTCCAACAGCAATTATTCTTGTTTTTGGAAATAGCAGCATTAAAATATAAAGACATATGGCATAGTAGGAATGCAGAGGATGAAACCCAACACTACATCGGGTCGGGTCAAAAATCGGCGTAGCAAGCAGATGATCCAGATCGATCAACATTGTAGCAGCCATTATAAGCCAGGCACGTTTCCAGTGTGGTTTAAAAAAAACAAATGCAATTAGTCCGGGTGCTAAAAAATGCAGGCTGTAATGAAGAATATTTTGTAATAATCGTAAAATTTCAATATCCATAAGTTTAAAATACCTTTGTAGTGGCGTGCTTAATGAAGTAGGAAATAAATTTTCTCCCTTTCGTCAATTCAAAACTGACCTCATTATTATAGTGCCATTTTTTAAGTGTATCCCCTAATTGAAATTTTTACAAATCACAGTTCAAACTTAAAATTGATGGCATTTGTTTCTTCCATTTAAACTTGTGACTTAATTTCATAATGTATTTGGAGATTATACTATGACTTTTAATAAATAAGAAAAATTGCTTTTTCTTGATTTATGCAAACTTTTATCAGGATTTGAAATTATCGCCTGCTAAATAAAAAAAATTGCAGTATGATAAAAATCTATATATTTGTCGTTCAATAAAAAGAAATGAAAAACTTAATTAGCAGCTCTATTATCATTAACATTATTATCATTCGATAACTATGGAGGGTTGCTATATAAATTAAGAAGCTATATATAATTTAAAAACCTCCCAAAAACTGGGAGGTTTTTTCATTTAAAACAAACATGAAAAATTCAGTAACAATTATCATTATCACAATTATCACTATTTGTCTCTTATGACGAGTCAGGATTATATTGTCTAATACAAAACCTTTCTCAGTCCAACCAGAAAGGTTTTTTTATTTCTGAAAAATTCAAATTAAAAACTAAACAAAAATGAAAGAGCAATACACATTAACAGTTTACACGGAAGATCAAATCGGTCTCATCAATAAAATAGCTATAATGTTTTTGAGGAAAAAGATTAATTTGAAAAGTCTCAATATTTCATCATGCGAAATTGATAAAATGTACCGCTTTACCATTGTAGTGAACGAAACATTTGAAATTGTAAAAAACTTAACGCTTCAAATAGAGAAAATTATTGATGTTTTTAGGTGTTACTGTAATACAGAACATGAAATTCTATGTACTCAGGCGGCGTTGTATAAAGTCTCAACCGAAATGATTATGAAAGAAGAAAAAATTAATCATTTAATGAAACAATATAATGCCAGATTTACTGTAATTGAAAAAGATTATACTGTATTTGAAGTTATGGGACAAGAAAATGAAATTGATAATTTAACAGTGGCATTAAATAGATTGGGGCTAGTTGAATTTTTAAAAAGTTCTAAAATTGCCCTTATCAAATCCGGTGAAGGATTTGGGAAAGAACTCTCAGATATAGAAAAGTTTTAAGACCACCTATTGTAAAATCTTAAATAATCTAGTGTATTATAATATTTTAAATGTATTTTCAAGATTATTTTTACACTAACAATAAAAAAGGATAAATTAATCAAATTATAAAAGGTATATATTTACAAACAGTAAAAAGTTTCAGCATTACCCTAAAAAGTTCAGTTCTAAGAAGAATATATCCTCTAAATTTGCATTGTAATTCAAAAGGATAATTTTGGAAAAGACATACAATATACAGGATTTTTTAAGTTATGCTAATATTGATGGTTATAAAAACAATCATATCCATCTAACTCAGTATGAGGAACAGCCCAATATTAGGAAACAATCTGCCTCTATTCAGATTGATTTTTATTTGTTGGCCATCAAACTAAACTACGATAAAGAACAAAATTACGGACAAACCAAATTAGATCAATCTGATTCTTTTGTATATCTGGATCAACCAGGGAATCATTTAGAGTGGAGTTTATCGGAAACCTTATCAGGTTATCATATTCTAATTGATGCCGTTGTTTTTAAGAAACTGGCCAGAGAATACAGTTTTGTACACTATAAAAATCATGAAGGCCTTTTCATTACCAAAGAGGAAGAAAATATAATAATCGATTTATTCCAAAAAGCTTACGCCGAATTTAAAAAAGATAATTTTTCAAAAGATATAGTACTTTCATATGCGTCTTTGATCCTTTCTTATATTCAGAGTTTTTACAACAGACAATTCGATACAAGGTCCAAATTATATAATGAAACAGTGGCTAATTTTTATAAAAATCTCGAAGATTATTATAAAAATGATAAACCTGCAAATCATAGTCCAACAGTATCTTATTTTGCCGAAAAAGCCAATTTATCATCAAACTATTTCGGAGATATGATAAAACATTATACGGGCAATTCACCACAAGAACATATTCAGCAACTAATTGTCCAAACAGCAAAAAACAAACTTAGAAATTCACAACTTAGCATTAGCGAAATAGCTTATAATCTTGGGTTTGAATATCCAACCTACTTTACCCGGTTTTTTAAAAAAGCCACAGGAATAACTCCCAATGTTTTTCGCAATCAGTAAATTGTTTCAGCATTACCGTAATTCGTTTATCTGAAGATTTTTGTCTCTAAAGTAATTTTGTATTGTTAATTTTTAAAAATACAAAATTATGAAAGCAGTTAAATTCAAAAACAAAACTTGGAAGGTTGCAGGTATATTACAATTTCCAAAAGATTTTGATCAAACAAAAAAATATCCGGCTATTGTTTGTGCCCACCCTATCAGCAGTTGTAAAGATCAAACTGCAGGAAATATTTATGGAAAAGCACTTGCAGAAGCTGGATTTATTACTTTAGCTTTTGATGCATCACATCAAGGAGAAAGTGATGGAGAACCTAGATTTTTGGAAGATCCGGCAGCTCGTGTCGAAGACTTCCGTTGTGCGGCAGATTTTTTGACTACACTTAATTATGTAGATGAGAAGCGCATTGGTGTATTAGGTGTTTGTGGAGGCGGTGGTTATGCCGTAAGTGCTGCCATGACGGAAAGACGATTTAAAGCAGTAGCAACAGTTGTTGGAGCAAATTACGGACGATTACTACGTGAAGGAGATTTCACCCCTGATGCGGCAATTAAAACTTTAGAAGCTGTTGCCAATCAACGTACAGCTGAAGCTCGAGGTGCAGAACCATTTATAACACAATATATACCAAATTCTCAAGAAGAAAGAGAACAAGGTGGTATTGATAATATTGACATTATAGAAGCAATTGATTATTATAAAACATCAAGAGGTGCAAGTCCTTGTTCTCCAAATAAATTATTATTTACAAGTCTGGACAAGGCAATAGCATTTGACGCATTTCATCTAGCTGATCAGTTATTGACACAGCCTTTACAAATTATAGCCGGAGAAAAACCAGGTGCTTTCGGCTCGTTAAGAGATGCTAAAGAATTATTTGCTAAAGCATCTTCAAAAAATAAAGACCTGTTTATCGTTCCGGGAGTAAGTCATTATGATTTATATGATCAGCCACAAGCTACAGAAGCTGCTTTGGAAAAAATAGTTCCTTTCTTTAAAAATAATCTTTAAGCTAAAGATTATAGACTAATCTATTTTTTTGTAATAACAAATTTCAAATAAAACAGAACCATAAAAGACCTCCAAGATCAAAATTGACTTTGGAGGTTTCTGATTTTGATAGTCCTCACAAACCTTTTTTTAGTTCAGTTGAAAAAACTTTCACCTAAATTATTATAGGTATATCTATATGCTTTAATGTATCAATCAAAATTTTAATGATTAATTAATCCAAGTTGCTAGTTAATAGTTTTATTTAATTGCAATCCAAAAACAAACAATGTTAGTTTTATAAGAAACCCTTTCAATATTAATTTCCTAAATAAATGAAGGTATTGGTAGTGGTAGTGCCAATGCTTTGACCGAAGGAGTCAACTTGCACAATTTTTAAAAAAGCTTTAGTCGAGTCAATATTACCAGTCCCCGAACAGGAAGTTATTCTTACTCTTATATCCGTGTCAACTGCTGGTTTTATTAAGGCTTTCGTGGCTACATCTCCAAGATCTCCATAATTAATAGTACGGGAATCTCCAAAAAATCCAGTATTTGCAGATGGCAAAATTATGCCAGTTGTAGCGTTTTGCAATTCATAATAAGCATATGCAGAATATCCAGGAGTCCCGATTGAGCCTATAATACACTCAACATCGTAAATTTTATTGGCTTTTAGTGTAACTACGCCCGTATTTATCGTCATGTTTCCAGCAATAGCTGTAAAATTTGTCAATGTTTGAACAACATTAGTTATTGTTGAAGATAACTTAGCGTACAGATATTCAGGTGTATTGTCAGCCATTGGCAAATTAGCCCCAATACCCAAAGCAGTGGCTTGGGCTTGTTGGGTGGCAGTTAAACTTGTTTTTGCCCTGCCATCTAATTTTACGTAACCGTTAAAATCAGAACTCCAAATAGCATGTGTTATTTGACCATATTCCGCAATCTTTTGACCTGCAATTCTTTGCCAACTTGAACCATCAAAATAATAATAGCCTACTTCTGTAACGTTTGCTGTTGCAGTATTTGTAGAACCACTTAAATCTGTTACAAACAACATAGCTCCAAGTTGCGCTGTAGAATATGCTGTTTTATTAATAAGTTCAGTTCTTGTAATTCTGGGAGGTATTACACCATCAGGAATTGTAATTACTGATGGTGTACCAGTAACATCAAGGGTTGCTTTTGGGTCTACATTATTTACCCCTATTTGTGAGAAAGATAAAAATGATAATAAAAGACAAATGAGTAATAATATTGAATTTTTCACTTTTAAATATTTAATGTTATTATGTTAATAATCTCATTTTAACCATTGTATTTTACAATCTCTCCTAACATTTTGGTGCTTGATGAAGTTGGGAATTTTGAAACCGAGTATTTTTGGTTAAACGAAAATACGAAAAAAAACAAAAAAACTCAACTAAAAACCCCTATCTCACTAGTTTATTGATAAAAGTTCTTTCTTTTCCAGCGAACAATTGTATCTAAATAACCAGTTGAAATTAATTTTTTTGCCGCGAAGTTGTATAGCCTTTTTATTATTATAACCCGTTGGGTGTAAATATGTGGAAGTACATCCAACGGGTGATTATGTTTTATCACTACAATTAAATAAAACTATTAACTAGCAACTTGAATTAATTATAAAATTCAAGAACAAATGCACTAGAAAGTTTCTGAAAAATATTTAATGAATACATTTTAAATTCTAATTATGAATATAATATTTATTATTAAATTCGTACGAAAAAAATAAGCGTCTTTATTACGATTAAAAAGAATGAGACAAAATAAAGGATTGTCTCAAGAAGTATTGACCGATTTAATCGGAATGACTCAATCAAACTACAGCCGAAGAGAAAATGGAAAAAAACCATTACGGAAAGTGAATGGGGAAAATCGCTAAAGCATTAAATGTAAATCTTGAGGAAATATATAAACCTTCTACAACAAATGCAGAGCAAAGTAAAACACAAAAAACGGATCTGAACAATAAATATAGATAGCAGGTCTGTCTCAAGATATATAAATCCCTTGAGATTGAAAATACTAATCTTAAACAAAAAATAAAAGCACTTAAAACTTAAATCATTTAACATAAAATAGCATGGGCCTCACTTAGACTTTCATATCTCCATTTGAAACTAAAAATTCTTAAATTATATACAAGGAGCCTTTACATCAAATCTCCCCCTATCTCAAATTATTGTAACTTGTTTCTGTTACGCTTATTAATTAAAACATATCTGAATTGTTGCTACTGCTAGTTAACAAAATGGTTAAAACATATTTTCTCAAAGTTAAATTCCTTAGCAGATTCAAAAAATTTTAGATCATAATCCATTCGAAACCCTTCTAAGATCAAATGATTTTTGAGGTTTCTGAATTATTGCGGGCGATAAGGAGTTCGAACCATAACTCAAATAGGATAACATAACCAAAAAAATATTTAAAACCGATTATAATGTATCAAAAAAATTATACTTTTACTTGAACTAATGGGTTAATATGTTCTTAGAAAACAGATTAACCAAATGCTGTCCTTTAATTGAAATAATGGATAAAAAAATATTTACTTTACTTTGCGATATTTTGTTCAGATTTGTACCTCCATTGTACCTCACACTTTGTGAACCCTTTAAAATACTGAGTTGCTAATTTCTGTATCGGAAAATAGAGAGACAAAACATCACAAAATAAAAAAGACATCACAGCTCGTGATGTCTTTTACTTTCGGTAACTTTTAATCCAACTTCGTACTGAATTTCTGTGAGAGTTTTAATCCTGCCTAATTTTACCCAGTACAATAACTCTTTTTTGCAAAAATAAAGCCGCTTTCCTTATTTATTGACAGGTATCTCATTTTTACAGACCTTAGTATATATAGTTGCTGGGGGAAATTTCAAAAGCTTTGCCGCCTGATCAATTGTTTGGCTTCGATATACTGCTTCTTTTCCGCACCATCAATAACAACTGTTACCGATTGAAGATTTCCTTTCTTTAATGAATTTATCAAATCTTCTTTATATGATTGTATTTAGTCCCACACCCACAAAAAATGGCATAAACTTAATTTATTTGGTTCAAATTCTCATGGTTAGACATAAACCAATTGTGTTTAGTTGGTTTCTTATTTTTTGTATATTATTAATATGTTTTAAAAACATCCCTGAATTGGTAAAGGATACGTTCCAATAATCTCAAATCTTCAGTAACAATATCAGCTGTTCCTTTCATTTCTTGTTGAAAGACAATTTGTTTTTTATACGAAGTCTGTAATCTATCAGGAAGAGCTACATCCAATAATAAATTTCCATCTTTATCAGGAACTAAAGAAATATTGCGAATCTTACCTTTTAACATACCAAATTCCCGATCAGGAAAATTAGCTAATCTAATATTGACAATTTGTCCTACTTTTATTTTTCCTGAATTTAAAGCCGGTGCTTTTACTTTTCCGACAAAACCATTTTTAGTGTCTGGAATAATAGAAAAAACATTATCACCAATATTAATCGTTTGATTTTCTGTCCAGACTTGTAAAAAAGTAACTACTCCACTTACCGACGATTTCAAGGTATATGCCAATTCCCAATCTTTTATTACCTTTTTGAGTTGATAAAAAGATTGTGCCATGTTTCTCTCTAAAGTAACTTCTTCTTTTGTACCACTTATTTGAGAATTCTGACTTAATTTTGAATTATCAATCAAAGAGGATCTTAACTGAGAAATTGATGACAGGAGGCTTTTGTAATTCTTTTGAGCCTGAAGATAACTCAATTTTTTAGTTTCCATTTCCTGAGCCGAAATAATTCCTTTATTAAATAAAATTTCAAAACGGGAAATTTCATTTCTCTGAAGCTGTAATTCGCTTTCATTGATTAATCTTTGCTGCAGCAGAATTTCCAATCTTTCTTTAATTTGCACTTTCTCAGAAAACTGTGCCCTGTTTTCAACTTCAAACGGCTGTAATTTTTTACTTAATTGTTCTGCCTGATAATCTCTTTGAAAAGCTGCAAAGGTATTTTCAATTTCCCCTAATTGTGCATTTTTTAACAAAGAAAACAAAAAAACTTTGTTGGGATTATTGATATTATATTCATCAACTATTTTTTTTAATAAAAAAACATCTTTGTAATTGGCTGTGTTTTCAATAACAGCGAGTGTACTGTTTTTTGAAACTATTGATTTGTCTTTAACCAAAATTGCTTCAATACGACCTGATGACTTTGAGACTATTTTTTCTGGTGGAATATTTGTCGTGATCACAATTTCTGTACTCACCACATCAGGATATTTTAAAAACCAGGACACAAAAAAAAGCATCAATATAATTCCAAAAATCAAAACCGTTCCCCAGCGAATCATCCAGTGCGGAACACGAGTAAGAATAGCCTGCACTTCTTCACTTCGTAATCCGAATGTAGTATTATCTTCAGCCATAATTAATTCCCTAATTGCAATTGATTCCTAACCAATTCAAAATAATTTCCTTTTTGTTCTACTAAAGATGAATGTGATCCTGTCTCAATAATTTTTCCTTTATCCAAAACGACAATCTGATCCGCATTCATAACCGTACTTAATCGATGTGCAATAACCACTACCGTTTTGTTTTTAAAAAAAGTATCAAGTTTACCCATAATTACTTTTTCATTATTAGCATCCAAGGCAGAAGTAGCTTCGTCAAAAAACAACATCTCAGGGTTTTTATAGACAGCCCGGGCAATGAGCAGCCGCTGTTTTTGCCCTGTACTCATTCCTACCCCTTCAGATCCGATTTTGGTATTATAACCAAGTGGTAATCCTAAGATATACTCCGTGATATTAGCTACATCCGCAGCATATACAAGTCGCTCTTTATTAATTAAATCAACTCCTATTGCAATATTATTGGCAATAGTATCATTAAAAATAAAACCTTCCTGCATAACCGCACCGATATTGGCTCTCCATGTTTTTTGAGCAATGTTTTTGAGTTGTGTATTTCCAAAATTGATTTGACCTTTGTCCGGGTTATAAAATTTAAGTAATAATTTCATCAAAGTTGTTTTTCCACTTCCGCTAACGCCAACAATGGCAGTTACTTTGTGAGCAGGAATAATTAGGTTTAAATTATCTAAAACCGGAACATCCGAGCCCAGATAACGATAATACAAATCTTTTATGACAATATCGCTGTCTTTTGGAATATCGTGTGTTTGATGTATTTCTTGTTGTGATTCATCTTCTTTTTCATGAATTTCAGATAATCTGGCCAATGAAATTTTAGCATCCTGCAGTTCTCTCACAAACTCAATAAGCTGCGCAATTGGTCCATTTAAACTTCCGACGATAGAACTTATTGCTAACATCATACCTAGTGTAATTGAACCATCAATAACCAGTTTTGCAGATAAAAATATAATAAAAATATTTTTTAACTCATTAATTACAGAAGAACCAATAGTTTGCGTTTGTTCCAGTACCAATCCTTTTATAGAAACCTGAAATAATCGTGCTTGCACATATTCCCATCCCCAACGTTTTTGTCTCTCGGCATTATGTAATTTTATCTCCTGCATTCCGTTGATGAGTTCCATTACTTTACTTTGTTCCTGACTTACTTCAGAAAAACGTTTATAATCTAATTTTTTTCTTCGTTTAAGAAATAAGGTTATCCATCCAAAATACAAAATGCTTCCTGCAAAAAACACAAAGAATATTTGAAGATTATAGTAGGCCAGAACACCTCCCATAATAAACATATTGATTACCGAAAACAAAACATTTAAAGAAGAAGTAGTCAGTATTTTTTCTATCCGATGATGGTCATTAATACGCTGCATAATATCCCCGGTCATTCTTACATCAAAAAAAGAAATGGGCAAATTCATTAATTTTATAAAAAAATCAGAGATCAAAGAAATATTTATTCTGGTAGAAAGATGCAATAGTATCCAACTCCTAATAAGCTCCAATCCTGTTTTCCCTGCAAAAAGAAATAATTGTGCAAAAAGAATTAAATAAATAAAATGAATGTTTTGGTTTTGAATTCCAACATCAACAATGCTTTGTGTTAAAAAAGGGAAAAGCAACTGCAATAAAGTACTAGCCATTAAACCTATACATAATTGCATCATAAACGATTTGTATCGCCAGGCATATTGATATAACATGCCAAATCCTAATCTCTTATTATCTTCTTTATCAAACTCAGATTGGAAAAACCTTGGAGTGGTTTCAATCAATAGAGCGATACCTTCCAGTGTCGATTCATCAGCATTATTTCCTATCCAAAATTTAATAAAATCTTCTTTGCTATATTCAATCAAACCAAAAGCAGGATCAGAGATATAATAGGTTTCTTTTTTTATTTTGTAAAGTACTACATAATGATTTTGATTCCAGTGCAAAATGCAAGGTAATGGCACTTCATCTAACCCCTTTACATCTAATTTTGCTCCTAAAGTCCTGAAACCTATCTTCTCAGCTGCATCACTTACATAAAGCAAATTACTTCCCTCGCGAGTTGTCTCACTAAAATCTCTTAAATCCTGAATCTGGATTGTTTTACCATAATGTTTAGCTATTATTTTTAAACATGTAGGACCACAATCCTTACTGTCCGCTTGTTTGTAATTGGTGAATTTTTTCAATGTATGATTGATTATTACATTTAAATCATTTAAAGATGTTCTAAAATCTCTTCTATAAAATATGATTATTTTTTTTTGTTCATATGTATGCAAAAATCAACATTTCTTAAGTGGATTAAGTATCTATTTTGAGATTTTTTTCGGTATTCTAAAATTCGGAGTATTTTCTTAAAATCAATAAGATGGCATAATATCCTTATTCATCTCCCATTAATACCACTCGCCATTATCAAAAAAATGATCCTCTCAGTATTACCTTCAAAACAATTAAATCAATGCTTTGTAATTATTTTAAGCAGATATGTTCATAGTCTTTCCAAATTCGCTGTAGCAATTATTCAGATTCAAAAGTGATTCTCTAGTTTAACATAGGTATTACTATGACCAGTACTGTATAACATATCAAATCTTTTGTACTGATTACTATAATCTGTATTTGTTTTGCAGATAATCCCTGTATTTTTAGCAAAAAAATAACCTTTATTAAAAATCATTTTATATAATAAAATGTCATTGGTATTATTCATTTTAATATAATTGGTTCCGTCATTATTTTTTCCAATTAATATTTTTTCTTTATTTAAATAATAAAAGTAATTTCCTTCTTCCAAATTTTCAACATTTTTTCTAAATAAAACGTAAGATAAAAAACAGTCTATTCTTTTATTTGAATTCCAAAGAAAAGGCTTTACAATATCGTTGTAAAATACTTTAAAACGAGTGGATAATGAATTATCTGTTCTATAATCAAATTTGTCTATATAGAAAACATCTGGTATTTTATCCCATATCAAGGTATTATTTGCAAAAATATTGCACTTGTAATACATTAAATGATAAAGCATAAATTCGATTTTGTTTTTATAAGAAAATAAACCATTATCCCATTTCAATTTACCAGGAGTTCCTTCAAAAAGAAACAAATCAAAATGTGCTTTTAATGTTCCTTTATCTACTTCTTTTACTATCACATGCTGAATACTTTCTATCTCGCAATTTATTTTTAAAATATCATGTATTTCAAGAAACATATGTGAATTTTCAAAATTAGTTTCATCAAACGCATAATTTTTAGGGGTAGTAAAAATCATTTTATAATCCTTACTCTTTTTATATAGGTTATTTACATACTCATTATTTTTATATAGCATACAACACGCCGTTATAAAAGCATGCCGTACGCAAATTGTATCATATTCTTCCAGTAATTCATCTGTCATAAACTCCCGTATCCTTCCATAAATCACATCGATATCAGTAATGCCCCAAAAATCATATCCATTCAGATATTCTGAGAATAAGACGCCAAAAGCAGGTCTAAAATCACAAAGTTTATATCCTTTATTCACCTCAATAGTGAAACCCAATTTTTCTGTAGCCAATTGATTAAAATCTGCCAGTGTAAAAGGAATAATTTTTACATTGTGAGGCACTTTATAATCAAGAACGTTATCCGTAAAAATAAAAAAATCTATAGTAGGATTAGTTTCACACGATTTTAAAAAGAGTTTAAAAAACCAAGGGAATTCTCCCGTAAAAACATTAATTAAGCTTATTTTTTTCATGCTTTTTTCAGATAGTTTAAATATTTATTGTTTTTTAAATTTAATTTGATTCAAATAACATTTAGTTAAATAGTAAGACTTAAACTCATTAAATCTTTGTTTTACATTAAAATGTCGATTCATACTCATGTGAATGATAAGCCACGAATATGATTTTAAATGATAATTAGACTTTTCCAGTTGTGTTAGCAAATTGTTTCTTAGTGAATTGTCATGTAGAAAACTCTGGTACTCGTATGTCCCTATTTTGAACTTAATTTCTGAAAATTCTTTATTAAAATCTTTTCTTAATTGAGAATTTAATTCGAATTCGGCACTAAAATTTACTATGCATTTTTCACAATATTCAATCATTTCATCAATCGAGTAACCAAAAAAATCTAAATAATTTTTTATTTTTAAAATTGATATTATAAGGATTGAATCTGTATTTAAGTCTTTTTCAATAATTGTACACAGCAAATCCTGTGTGTCTAAATCAAAAATAGTTTCTGCAAATTCCATTAATTCTACTCCGCCATAACGATGCGTTTCTTGATCATAAGGTAAAATCACATAAGTTCCGATGGTTTTTTTTAACTTTAAATCATGAACCATTTTAATAATTAATTCTTTACTTTCTAAAGAGTTAGTCTTAAATCTCAAACGTAAATGTCGGTCTGGATTACTATAATGAATGAAGAAGAACTTGCTGTATTTTTTTTCTAAAAAGGCATTTGTATATATACTTTTAAGGACTTCTATATCTGCGTATGAATTACAATATAACTCTATGTAAAGCCAATCAGAAAAAATTGGGATATTCTTGTTTTCAATTAAATCACTGAAATTGTAATTTGCATTATGATTTATATAATCTGTATTTTTTACACTAACAATTAATTCATGAGGGAAATTTTCAGATTCTCTTACAATTTCAGGGCTAAAGAATTCATATAAAAACTCAGAAACATAAAAATATTTCCTCTTTTTTAATTTTTCATATAGTTCAATAATATCAATTTCACTTTCCGTGTTCAAAATCAAATTACCTTTAATATCTAAAAAATTTATCATTTTACTAAAAGAATGTTCTTCGATTTTACTTTTTAAATAGTTTATGAATTCACAAATGCTAAAATCATTATAGATCAATAATAATTGGGCAGGATATAATAATACATCTTCCTCAAGATATATCCTTGGTATATAAGCATTAAAATATTCATAACCATTAAAATCAAAATTTACTCCATAAATCTCTTCGTTATAAATCTCTAAATCACATAAAAAATTATATAACTCAGAATCTGAAAGATTAGGGTTTATAAATGATGTTTTTCTTGGTAAAATTTGTTGTCTGTTTTTCTTAGAAATTAGTGCTATAATTCCATCCCTTAAGTGTACATAAATATCATTAAGAAAAATTGGATTTGAATTCTCCTTAAATGAAGTATTAATAGGTATACAATAATCATACATTTGCTTTTCAGGCGCAATATTTATAGTTCTATTATTACCTATACAACTTATATCAGCGATAATTTTACCAAAGTGAACTTCTTTTTCATAGTTTACAATTTCCTTGCAAAGATCATTAGTAGTTTCAGTAAATCTTGACAATATATTTAAAGCTGAAGCACCGGCCAGTTTCTGCATATAAATCACTTTTTTCCCTGTAATTTTGCAACACAACGTTTCTAAAATTACATTAAAAGTTGCGGGCATTTTCCTTTGCTTTATTTTTATATCATTACTAATTGGCATATTAAGAATAATATTTTTCTCTGTTGATGCAAATATTTTTAAAACAATATCCTTATGAAGCTTAATTTTGTAATTATCTTTCAAAGAAGTATAATTTACACCGGAATAAGGATTAAATACTGTGTTCATAGGGATAAAACCATCAACAAAACGATCTGATAGTTTGCTGATAAATTTATTTAATGTGTCATTTACGGCTTGAGTTTCAGAATTGTATTGTATTGTGAAATCTATAAATCTATTTATTTTATCTTGAATGTTAACATCAAGGCTTCCTGCTTTTAAATCAAAAGAATTAATAGAATGCGAATATTTATGATCATAATTGTTTTGGAAAAATTCTTTTTGTTCTTCAATGTAATTCTCTTTAAAAAGTTTAAAATCATTTTCATTTTTCAATACAAAATTTTTTCCTTGAACTAAATTTGATGGAAATTGACTATGTTGATTTGCTAACTTAGCCGCAAATGGAAAATACAAAAACTCCTCAATAATAAGTCCTGCTTCTATAATCTCAAATAAATAGCTTTCGACTTCTACTCTTTCAAAACCACTCAAAATTAGTTCCTCTAAAACTATATCAACTTTTATACAATTCTTAAATCTATCAATAATCCATTGTAAATCATCATCGTAATCAATCTCTGTATAGCTCGATTCTATCTTATCATTTAGCAGATTTTTAGATTTATAGAACCCAATTTTATAATCATTTAAAAAATGAATCGTAGGGTTAATACAATAACTTAATGTATGCCATTTGCTAGTTATGGTATTATTTATCTCGTTTGCTAAAAATAAATTATCATATTTAACGTTCAATTTTACAGTCTTATCCTTATTGATAGCCGTAAATTCGCCCCATTTTAAGGTTCCAACACTACTGAAAACGCCAAAAGGAGTAGGATTAAAATGAGCTCGAATAAAATATTTAGACAATGAAGCCTTAATTTTATCAGATTTGTTTTTTTTAATATCTTCATACAATACTGTAGATGATGTTAATATCGAAAGTTGAAATAATTCATTATTTGCAAAAAAAGAAGCAATGTTTTTTTTATTGTTCTCAAAAGATTGAATAGAAAAATTAGTTACTCTTTTTACAATGGTGTCAAAAAAAATCATTTAATTAGGTTTAAAAAATTTAGGATTTAAATCAATTGGATAATACTATTATTAAACAACCAATTAGGCAATTTAACTTATATTTTCAATGTAGATTAATTATTTTCAGCCAGTTGAAATTAATTTTACTATCCATTGTAAGCATTGCCAAACCCAAACCGGTAGAACCCTCTAAAAGATTAATTTCTTTTCGATAAGTCCCGCTATCAAATGCTAAAAATTCGTTAAAATCATTTGTTTGATGTTTAATTTCAAGCATCCATTTATCTATTTCATCAGAAAAATCAATATTGAATTTATTACCAGCTAAATAGTATTGTAGCAATATACCAATAGAGCCATGACATAGTCCACAATCATTAACGGATGATTCTGCAAATGATATTTTTCTTGTATTATCCATTAATTCAATTGCTTCCTTGATTAATAAATCATCATTTAAGAAAATTCCAGCATTATATAAAGAATTTGATATGCCTAAATCACTCTGACACCATCCTAGTCGAGAACTAACAATTGTATTTGTATTTAACAAAAAGAGATTGGGATAAAATTGTTTTGTATTAGTATCATATTTTTTGTAAGACGTTAAGAATGATATAATTATTTTTAATGGTTTTGTAATATCCTCTTTTAAATCCTTGAAATTATCATTTAGAAAGGTTAAAAAATTAATATACCCAGCAACACCGTGAGCAATCCCAAAATAATAACAAGGGCCATTTTCTAATGCCGTTTCTGAAACTAATACAGCCTCAAAATTTTCATTAATTTTATCAATTAAATTTTTTGAAAAAATATTTAATAATGTTGCAATCGCTTCACTTTTTTTAGAATTATATCTTTCTATAAAATACATGGCTATTCCCATGGCCCCATGCAGAAAATCATAATTATTTGTAAGACACATTTCTTCAAAATCTTCTAAAAGTATACTGTCAATACTTTCAAAATAATCTTCGTCAATTTCAATTTCAGTGTTTTTTAGTTGCAATAACATTAATCCATAACCAGCGATACCCGAACATAAGGAGGAAATACTGGCCTCCTCTTCCAATAAGGTGTTAATTTTTTCTACTATAATTGACAATTTATTTTTAAATTCGTCATTTCCATATGCCTCGTACAAATAATTATAAAACACGGCAATTCCTGAAAGACCTGTCAAAAGGCCTATTCGTCTTTCAGTAGGTATTGATTTCCATATATTTTCTTCGATTTTCAAAATTATATCTTGCATACAGTATTAATTTCAAGTTAATTAACAGTTATTAGTCTTTTTTAATACAGCTATAAAAACTCTTTGTGTCTGAACCATCATCAAACTTTTTATTAAAAAATTTTCTATTAAATTCGAAGCAGTCGCCATCAATAACTTTGATTGTTACAATCATTTTATCTCCAACTGCAATAAAATCATTCGTGCTTTTAGTACAAACAGCTTCATATTCACAATTGTTTATCCATTTTATACTCCAAGTCCAAACAAGAAAATCACCGCCGTTAAAATCTTCCATGATTGTGTCCTTAATGACAAAAGAGCTTGTGGAAATTTTACTATAAAATTTTCCGTTTTTTAACTTACTACAATCCAATGATTGGGAATATCCTGCAATACTAATTGTGAGTAGTATTAAAAGAGTTAATTTTTTCATGATTTTTTGGGTTTAATTATTTTCCTTTGGAAATAAATTGCAAAGCCCTTTCGAGAACTTCGTCTTTTCCTTCTTGAATTCCTTTGATAGTTTGTTTTACTTCAATATCTGGAACAATTCCTATTCTTTGCGTTTCTTTTTTATTTGGATAAAATACGCCATAACACGTAAACGATGTTGGAAGTCCTTTAATTATTTCGAATCTTGCATTTGCGCCATCTGCTCCTGCAGTTTGGCTACCAATTATGGTTGTATTCGGAGCCACTTGTAGTGTCATTGCTGTATATTCAGAATGGCTAATGGATTTTTCATTTACTAAAAGAACTACTTTCCCCTTGTAATAATCTGAATTAATTTTTCCACAAGTTTCAATACCACTTCTCCAAATATACCTGCCAGGAAAACTTAAATCAGGATCTATAAATTTAACAAATTCCTTAGGTTTTGGGTTTAAGTATTCTGCAATAGCATAATTAGTACCCTGAGGATAATTTCGTATATCAAAAATAATAGCTTTCGTGTTTTTTAATTGTTCCATCATCAGTGGCACATCAGACTCAGTAAGATCTCCCATATTAACATAACCGATATTGTCTGTCAAAATGTTCCACTTTTCTTTTTCTAGAAATTGAATTTTTAAATCTTGATAAGGATATCTTTTTATAATTTTAATTGATGTTTTTCCTTCTCTAACAAATTCGATTTCAGCTGTATTTGATTTTCCTATGACAAAAACCCAATAAAATTTATCCAGTACGGCACTCTCATTCGACCCTTCAACATATTTTTTATTCTCTTTTATAAGTTGAGGAATTGTTTTTTTGTCAATTTTTGTAATGATATCTCCGATTTTGTAATCATCTATTTTTGCTAAAGAATCATTTTGAAAACTAGTTACAACAACTTTTTCATCTATTATCTTAATGTTTACAGGCATCCATTTGTCTCCAAAATATTCAAACATTTTAAAAGAATTTAATGCGGCATGGGTATCATTTAATTTTACAACTATTTCGCGCATTGCCAAAACAAAATCAATTTCAGAAACAGTTTCATTAAATTTAGGTAACATTTCATTCAAAGTAACATCCCATTTTTGATCCATTTGATATTTATAAGGAAAAAAATATTCTACATAATTCCAATAACGAAATAAAGTTAAAAGGCGTAAATTTTCGTCACTCCATTTAAAATTGGGATATTTTACTTCATTAATAAATTCTACAAGTGAAGCATCATGAACACCATATTGAACATAGTGTTGCTTTCCCTGATACCTATTTTCTTCAATAAACTTCAGTTTTTTAGAAAGAGTTTTAGAAAACACTTCAGAGTCATCAAGCCATTTTAAATCTAAATTTTTAGTGAAATACTCCGCTTTTGAATCTGATTTAGTGGCTTCATATTTTTTTACTTCTCCTTCCGAAGCAATCCATTTTTCTATGACTGTAGAGAATTCCTCTTTGGTTTGGGCTTTTTCAACTTGAGATAAAATTATGAAAAGTTGTTCATCCCAATTTTTACTTCCATCTGCAACTTTGGGATGATAATATTTAAGGAATCCCCAAACTTTGCAGGTTGTGGCTAGTTTTTTAGTCTCGGTTAATTGAGTTTGAGAAAATCCTATTTGGAATAACAGAACAAGAGAAAATAAAATTATTTTTTTCATTTTATAAATTTATACTTTGTAAAATATTGCTTTTAACGTTATTATTAACCACTTATATCTAAATATAAAGTCCTCCATTAATTTCTAATCTGATAAAAAAGTTATTACTAATTATAGTATTTTCTTTATGATAACATTTCATAAATTTTAATTTGCCTTGTTAAATTTTATGATTTACTTATTAATTTTTAACGAATTTTATTTACATATTTAAGAAAATAAAAAAGTGAAATCTATTACTAGAAATCACTTTTAAATTATTAAGAAATTAGGGCTAGTAAGGCGCGCAATTAATATATTTAGACGCACAATCAATTGGCCATGCTGATGTTTGATTACATGACATAGCACAAGAACCATTACATGAGGCTCCATACCCACCCATAATTGTTGATTTTTCCTTGTCAGAAATTTTCAACACTTTCAAATTTTTTAAGCTTAACTTTTTCATCTTTAATTTTTTTTAGATGATTAATAAATATGTTTTTTAAAATTCCTTACAAATAGTTTCTAGGCACGTATATTTTACGTTTTATATAAAACGAAAGTAAGTTAATTTGTACCAAAAATAAAAGGAATTCTTAGTATGTCTTATGCGTAATTATACGAATATGATACGCATAATTTTTTTGATATTATTGATAAAACACGTTTAATAGCAGCTTGTTTCTACCTTAATATTAATTCCGGTTTTAAGATTTTAATTTTATTTCACTATGGTATAAATATAATTTTGTGGATACATTATTTAAAATGTAAAAAACAATTGAACCTAATAATTTGATTTTCAAAAGTATTAAATTGGTGCTCCAAAAGAATTGTAAGATTGTGAAATTTCGTTAATCCACTTCATAATCCTTTAATCTTTCTTTTAGTACCCTGTACTCCTCTTTTAGAAAATCAATATGTTCCAGAACAAAATCGGGCATGTTGAAATAATGAACTTTTCCGGAAATATTAACGGGACTATTTTCTTTTATATTTTTGTAAACTGTCTTGATATCATCTTGCTCATAAATATCGTCTTTGTTTACTTCAAGTACTTTGGCTATTTTTATCCACTCGGTGTTGGATATAGGATGTTTGCCATTTTCTCTACGGCTATAATTGGGTTGTGTCATGCCGATACAATCTGCCAATTCTTCTTGCGACAGTCCTTTGTGAATTCTTGCGTCTTTTAATTTTTTTTTTGTCATGGATAGTTTTTTAACAAAATCGTTTTTTTGAAGCTTAACCATTACCTAACGGTTTAAGATTTATTATTTTATAATTGCTTTTTACAACACCTCATTTTTTTCTTCCTTTGAATTCCTTAATCGTAGGATGAACTTCAATATTTAAGGTATATTCCGCTTCTTTAGATCCATTGTTTGCATTGTCGCTATTTTTTAATCATTTTTAGCATATTAGAAACACTTTGGAAATAATATAACTGTCTTAACTTGATTTCCTGACAATATCATATTTCCATATTTTTATCTATAAAATTAAAGACTATTTAAAAAAAATGCCTTTAATAACATTATATTGTGTCGCAGTCTTAAATTTTAGTGAAATAGCAAATACAAAGAAAAGTTTATTAAGAAAATTCTAAGGGGGGTAAATTGAAAAAAATAGAGGTCAAATTCGTAAATTAAGTCCTTATCGTAAAAAAAATTAAAGATATATTAGTAATATTTACAATAATAGGAAAAAAGCAATGGAAGGTATTTTTAGAATGTGTACCTGAATGAATGTTTATTTGTATTCCTTTTTACAAAAAGTGCATAATCAATAGTTACGATTGAACTCACAGAGGCCTTATACATTAAAACTCTTGAAACCTTATTGCCTTTATATAATTGGAGTGAATACTTTTTTTACCACAAAATTCAATATTCACTATTTCATAATTCACTGCAACACCAATTAAACGGATTCAAAATATTTGTAATTGCTTATCGTAAAAAAAGTACTTTTGTCTCTGAATTAATTAAAGAATTAAAATGTAAATTTAAACGGGTTTCAATCAGTCTGAAACTTTCAATATTTATAAAATAGCGAAAATTTCCGTGGCAGAATCGTGGCGCAGTAGATTTTGAACTTGTTATAAATATTAAGAATTGCAATATATAAAGAAAGTATTGGATTTACAGCTCGAATCCCTCTTTCTCTGCTAATAAATTAGTAAAGCAATTTGTTTTTTTTCTTAATTTTGCTTTTCAAATAGAAATTATAACATTCATTTTAAACAAGTCAAGAGTTAAAGCGTCTGAAAGACCTCAGATCAAATCCTCGAAAGATGTCTACAGTTTGGTACTCACTGCTTGGGATCAGAACAAAATAGAGTTTTTTGAACAGTTCAAAGTATTGTTCCTAAACCAAGCCAGCAAAGCCCTGGGGGTTTATGAAATCTCTTCAGGCAGCATCGCGGGCACTATTGCCGATTTCAGATTAATTTTCTGGGCTGCCCTAAGAAGCCAATGCCACCACTCTGGTAATGGTTCATAATCACACATCTGGACAGCTTACAGCCTCAGAAGCGGACAAACAAATAACCAGAAAAGTAAAAAACGCCGGTGAGCTATTGAATATCAGGTTACACGATTCAATGATCATAACTCCTGAATCCTACTACTCCTTTGCACATGATGGCGCTTTGTAAGCGCCTTTTTCTTATCTTGTAATTAATCTTTATTCAAGAAATTACAACGCATTTGAATTTTGCATAAAATTCTAAATTTTCCTTAATACTAATATAAGCATACATTAAATCAATCATAAGTTTTGCCTTAGCTGATAATCGATTTGGTTATATTTCAGGCGATAAAAACAATTCTTTTTAATAATGTTGTCGTTGATATTCTCAATATTCTTGCCGTACTTCTTATTCCCAAACCTTCTTTTGTGAGCAGCACTATCTCTTGATTTATATCCCTTTTGTAAGCGTTGTAGCTATAGTCAATCTGCTGTCTTTTTTGACAAATACAACATTTATAACGCTGATTTCCTTTAGATTGAAATCCATTTTTTATGCATTTACCATTGCAAAAATTACATTTTATTTTCATGACCTAATTTGAAACACTAAGGTAAGGCAAAAGCATTTTAAGGCTTATTTAAACACAAAAAAAGAAAGAGACGACCTGCGGGTCGTCTCTTTTCTATTCAATAATTTAAACTTTATATTCTTTTTCAGTTCGTTACGTCGTTATTTTATAAAAACACTAATCTGTAACACTACCAAATGATAACAAAATCAATAGTAGTATGTGTTATTTCATTTGTTAATTTATTTAATTAAAAAATGTGTTTGTTGCTTTGTTCTAAAAATTGAAAATCAATGTTTTTTATTATATAATTTACTTTTAATCCAACATATCTGTAGTGGTACAATCTATTGTTATTGTTTCGGAGCCTGTTTTTGTAAATGTTCCTGATGTTACAGAGCTACCCGTTTTATTGGGTCCATAATCATACAATACACCTCGGACAGAACTCGTAATGGTAATGCTCTTGTAATACGTTGTTGTCGCATTAAGTGCTACATAAAAAGTGTCTCCTGCAGCCAGTGTGCCACTAGATGTCCCTGAAATAGATCGACTTAAATAACTTGAACCGTTTTTATACAAAACGCAGGTTCCTGATAATCTATTAAAATTCACATAACAACTATTTGATATTGCGGCAGAAGTCGTGCTCATTGATACAACCGAACTTAAAGCACTAATACCAGAAGCATTGATAGCCACTATCTGGATACTATAAGCAGTCGAAGATGTTAATCCGGATAATGAACCTGTATTTGTCGAAGATGTTATTCCTGTATCTAATCCATTTTTATATATTTTGTAACTGATAGCACCAGCAACTGCTATCCATGAAAAGTTTAGTGAAGTAGCAGTAGCACTGGTAAATGTTAATCCTGTTGGTGCAGCAGGTGGAGGTATAGTACAAATTCCGTTTGTATTGGCATATACTTGTCCATCAGAATTGAATCTGGCAAGTCCTTTTGAATCTGCATCGGCCTGTGAAACTGTGGATGTTTCTACCCCTTCTGCCAGACTGTAAACAACGCTTGAGCCTATTTCTCCAGAAGCGCAATTGTTTCTTGTAAATGAACCGCTTCTGGCAGTACTTTTATAAACGACTCCACTTGCAAAATTAATATTACAATCAATCTGCTGTCCTTTATAGTTATAGCAGTATTTCTGCAGTATATTAAGGTCTTTATCCTTTACACATTGCAATCTACCAAAAGAGTCATAGGTATAAATCATCTTGTTACCTTTAGGATCTGTAATGGTACTAACACCCACAAGAGGTATATAAGTATAGGTTGTTACCATTGCTCCAGGAAGTGATGTTCTTAGATTGTTTAATGCTATAAGCAAGTTTTCTTCTGTTCCATTACCTGAAGAAGCAGTTTCAATAGCATTGATTAAATCAGAGCTTATATTTATATAAGTTGCATTATCGATTTTGGCAATAGGCTGGGTTTTATTATATCCCCAAATTATTGATACGGGGCTGCCACCTTCTTGAGTATATTGGAGTATGTTTCCTTTATTATCGTACTTATTAAAAGTTATTTTTTTGTCGATGTTTAAGTCAATTGCGTTTTGCCCTTTGTTGATGTAAATTGACTCAGGAAGCAACAAACCATTTGTTGAAGCGTTCTGGTTATAAATGGTTTTCTGTTCAGATAATTTTACTCCCTTTTTTAAAACCTGAGTATCCAGAACTTTACCAATCATATTTTTGGCTATTAATTCATTTCGGAATGGTTCAGCTATCATTTCAGGATCTGATGGATAGAAATATTTAGTTTCAATTTTTTCCCCTGTAGAATTTGTGGTTGTTTGCGAACTTAGCTTTAAATGAACCGGATTGTTATATTTATAAGTAATTATGGTGCTTATGGGATTCGAACCATTTAAATCATATTGAGTATTTTGTTCTGATTCCAGATAAAACCAGTATGAATTAGTGCTGTATTTATTAATATTCAAGTGTTCAATAGCTCTAATATCATTCATACTATAACCATAGATTGGATTATATTTAAAATCGTATGCAATACCTGTAACTTGTTTAGTATATTGATCTTCCAATTTATAATTATACACAATTTCATTTAATTTAATTAATTTGTCATTAAATATTGTTTTTTTTAGCAGTAGTCCATTATCCCAACTTGCGTTTGTCCAGGGTGCTGATAAAAGACTATTACCCAAGCAGGCAACAGGTTTGATATCAGATGATGTACTATAATAAAGCTCTTCTCCGCCATTTTCAAAATTACTGCCTCCATGGCTAATTGTTACATTTTTGTACGTTGTTGAGCTATTACCATTTGACTTATAAAATTGATAGATACTATTTGAATGTACAGTAAAAATTCTGGTTGTAACTAAAAAAGGAAAACCTGGTGGTAATATACCTCCGTAACATAGTCTTTTAATTACATCGTCGGTTATTAAATTCATTTTTATACCTTCAACTCCTGATGATACATTAAGGTTGTCTTTTGTCCCATAATAATAATGTTTTATGTCTGATCTATTCAATTCCGTATCGAAAGTCCTTTCTTCTTTAATCCTTAATCCTCCTACTGGAATAGCTCCAATGGATTCTACCCCTCCACCAATACAATAATTAAATTTAACCCTTGCTGTTGTTTGTATCCCTGGAGTATAAACAACAGTAATCCTGTAATTAGTATTGGGAGCAAACTTATACGATTTTATATTTGGCTGATTATATGATGTAGTATAATAAGTCATATTTGCGCCTGGATTAACTAAATTCTCAACTGTAACCGCAATATCTACATCTCCCTCCGGAAAAGTATTATTTCCTGAATCATAGCCATCAGATATAATAGTTGCTTCTATTTCTGCCTCATATTCTACCTTATTTTCAAATTCAAATGAGTCTGTTAGTATCTCAGAACCATATCCATGATTGTAAAGTTTAATCGTTTTATCTTCAAGTTGAAGCGGGCTTGTAATAGTTCCCATTACAGAATTTGATTCGTATTCAAATTCATTATATCCTTTTGTAGGATATACAATTTTTTTTAGAATTCCTTTTTTAGCAAATTCCTGATCCGCTCTTTTATCTCCAGTTGTTTTGATTTTTACTTGTTTTATTATCAAATCATTAGATCTATACAACTCTTTATGGATATTAGGGTCAGGATAATCTCCTCCTTTACCATTATAGAAACCCCATAAATCTGTACTATTCGATAGTCTTTCTACCAAATCTTGAGGATTTTCATATTCAAAACTGTATCTTTTAGAGGTATCTTTAAATATACATTCGCTCAAAAAAATTCTTTTATTTTCTGGGACTAAATAGTTAAATACAGTGTTTTCAAGGTTGTTTTGCTTACTGTCATTTACTTGAAATCCTTTGATTAAAAAGCTACCCACTAAATTTGGATTATAGATATGTTGAAAATTTAGACTTCCAAAAATAGCCTCAGTACTACTTATGCTTTCAATCACTTTCCCTACTATACTTAAGGTATTAAAAGTATTTTGCTCAGTAAGTTCTGTACTTCTATAGCCGTCATCACCACAACGTTCTTCGGCTATTTTTACTGGCAGCGATCGGCTGATATTTGTAATATAGGTGTAGATGGTCTCACGGTATGTGAAATTTATAATATCACCCTGAGGATGAATTATTTTACTCAAATACCAGCCTGTAGCAACACTTGTTGGCACTTCCGGATTTTCCCATGTGCTATATTCTATGTCATAGAATAGATATTCAGTTCCATCATCAGTAATTATTTTAAAACCATGGTTATCCAATCTCTCAATTTTCAAATTATTATGAGGAACTAATACTGCTTTATTATATTTGTCAAAAACAAATTGCCCACTTTGTCCTTGAAAATTATAAGAATATAAATCTGGTTGTGTATCGAGCAACTGATTGTTGCTCATGTACGTAATAAAATTTTCAGAATAGCAATCATTGTCTTCAGAAATTGGACTAATGCTCCTTCCTTCATCTTGTTTTCCTCTTACAACCCTATTAATAACACCACCAGCATTCAAACTCCAGCCTAATCCGACGTTCGACTCCATCTGGTCAACTAATATTCCATTTGAATTGTAGCTCAAACTAATAGGAATGGATAAGTTTTTTGTCTTGTATGTATACAAAGGAACACTAATATTAGGAGTACCTGTAAATGTACCTACATTAATCTGGCCGTATTTACCCAATTCATAGGCAGTGGGAGATGGTGGTAAAATTGTCGGAACAACTGATGTGTTTTGTTCTTGTGCTTGTATTGTTAATGAAAATAGAAGAAAAAAAATTGTCTTTATTAAACGAAGCATATTTTATTTGTTAGAGATAAATCTATATAATTAATTAAGTTTTTATTTGTATTTTGCAAATGTAGCAGGAGCATATGCAACTATTAATGAAACATTTTACCCAAATGATTGCTATTGCTCTCCTGAAATTTTATACTTGATATTTCAAAATATCTATTACTTCTTTGTAATCATTAGTACGAAGCGATAATAATCTTTTTTCATAAGTATTGTTACTATTAGTTTATCATTTGATTTGATAACAAATATAATAATCTATCTGGTGGAATTTTCTGATTTTTTTCACGTTTCCTTTAATTTTTCGATACTTTATCAAAAACAAAAAATATAACATACTTAAAATTAATAATATAAAGTTTAACCATTTTAAAAAACAGGTATTTATACTAAATATTTTACTTGTTAAAACACATGATAAACATAGAATGATTTCTTTTTTTACCGCATGTGATTTAGATTTTATTATTATTTTTTATAAGACATATAGCTTTTTGTTTCTAAAATCTAAAGTTTCCAGAAGCACGATTCAACATTTATATCTGTTCTTTTCCCAAGCTAAAACTCCCTACATTTTTATAACTTTTGAAGAATGTAAACCTGCCATATCATTTCAGTTTTTTTCAACCAAGCTTATATAATTCATTGACAACTTCAAAATGTGGCTATGATGGCATTACAAGTAATACTGTTAATTTAGCCTGAAAAAGAAAGCTAAGTACGGAAATATGCAGACAGGAGAAAACGATCAGGCGCTTAGAAAAATTTTGGACATGACACGGCTTATGAGGATCGTACTTTTAATCATACATTTTTATTATTATGGTTATGGCCTGTTCAGGCAATGGAATCTTACCAGCCAGTTTGGCGACAAGATCCTGGAAAATATTTACCGTACCGGTTTATTGGATTCTTTCCACAGCTCCAAGCTTTTTGCATTGGCTTTTTTATGAATCTCCCTGTTGGGAGCCAAAGGACGGAAGAATGAAAAATTGAGATTGAAGACGGCACTTTATTTTATTTTTTTCAGGACTACTGCTTTACTTTGGCAGTTACCTTTTTTTTAATTTTTTCGATTACCTCAGTGTTGATAATGATCTACATGGTTTTTACTTCAGTAGATATTTGTTGATGCTGTCTGGAGGAACTCTGCTTTCCCGAATCATCAAACAAAAAATAAACAGCAAGGATATTTTCAATAAGGAAAATGAAACCTTTCCACAGGAAGAAAGGCTATTGCAAAATGATTATTCCATCAACCTTCCGGCGCAATATTATCTAAAAGACAAGCTTCGAAAAAGCTGGATCAATATCATCAATCCTTTTCGTGGTCTACTGGTTGCCGGAACACCAGGATCAGGAAAGTCATATTTTGTGATCCGTCATGTAATCACCCAGCATATTTAAAAAGACTTCTGCATGTTTATATACGATTTTAAGTTTGATGACCTGACCCTCATTGCTTATAACACTTGGCTGAAATACAAACATCTGTATGCTGTTCGTCCAAAATTCTACATCATCAATTTTGATGACCTTAGCCGTACCCACAGAGGCAGCCCACTTGATCCAAAATCAATGACAGACATTACCGATGCAGCGGAGTCTGCCCGTACAATTTTGCTGGGATTAAACCGGGAATGGATTAAAAGCACGGCGACTTTTTTGTGAAATCACCTATCAATTTTCTGACTGCCATTATTTGGTATCTACGAAAATACAATGGCGGTGAATTCTGTACACTACCACATGTGATTGAACTCATGCAGACCGATTATGACAATCTTTTTACACTGCTTAGGACTGAAAAAGAAATTGAAGTATTGATTAATCCTTTTGTAAGTACTTATTTAAATGATGTTATGGAACAGCTTGAAGGACAAATAGCTTCAGCCAAAATTTCTATGGCAAGGCTCTCTTCTCCACAACTATACTTTGTGCTATCCGGAAATGACTTTACAATCGACATCAACAGTCCCATCGAGCCTAAAATTGTGTGCATGGGAAATAACCCCTAGAAAATCCAGACCTATGGTGAGGTATTATCGTTGTATGTCAGCAGGCTCATCAAGCAGGTCAATCAAAAAAGAAAACTCAAAAAACAGCCTAATCTTTGATGAGTTCCCGATTATTTATCTCAACAACATGGACAGTCTCATTGCCACGGCAAGGAGCAATAAAGTCTGTACCTGTTTAGGGATTCAGGACTTCAGCCAGCTGCGCAAGGACTACGGCCGCAAACAAGCGGATGTCATACTTTTTGCATAGTATAAAAATTTTTGCATGAATTTGATGGCTATTTTTTTTAGTACATATTTTACTCTACTATTTCTATCATAAATTAGATCAATAATTTTAAATTAAACTCCCTTATTTTTCTCAACAATAACCTCTAACCTTAACTGATCTGTATTGGTTTTAAAGTTTCTTGTTTTAATAAAATTTAGATGTTTGATATTTCCCAGAGAAGGCGTGTTTTCAATTTTATTAAGTAGAGCCAAACATCCATTAAAAGAACCCTCCAAAGAAAAGATGTAACTTGTTATGATAAATCCTTTTTGAGTTACAACATGTGGTTCCTGAAAATCAACAATTTTCAGCTGGTAATTTTCGCTGTAAGAAGTCAGCTGTTTTAATAGATCATTCTGAAAAGATGCTGAAACATCCATATCATAGTTAACCAATACCTGATCTAACTGCTTCTCTTTTTGCATGAGCTGCCCTGCCAGTTTGGGCATATTGCTATCGGCAGTAATTTCTTCCTGTTTGTTTTTATATTCTTTGTAGTAGTTAATCGTATTGGATATGGCAAAGGAGTAACAAATATATAGTACTACAAAAAAACCGACTATAAGCAGTTTGTTTTTATTATTGAGCTTCATATTATTTCAATGTCAGTTTTATTGAAAATACCGTTTCATTTGCATCATTTTTTCCAAAGTGTGTTATTAAAACCTTATCTACCCAATGCAGTTTTTCGATTTTTTCAATCCAGTTTGTAAATGCATCAGTGGCAATGGTTGTACCTGAAATGGTGATTGTTTTTTCCCGGGTAAGTATAGGTTCTTCTAACTTAATTTTTTTCTCTAATGGATTAAAAGTCATTTCCGCCAATAAAATTGATGCCGGAACCTTATTCGCAATTTCATTAATAATCAGGGAACTTTGGGAAGTAGTTTTTCCCACAATATTTTTAACCTTTTCCTCTTTTATTATAATTCGCTGTTTTATTTTATTAATATCCCCAATCGAGGATTTATTTACTAATACTGTTTCTGCTGCTTCCTGAGCCAGTTTATAATAGTGGGTAAAAAAAATAAAATTGAGCACCAAAACAACCAGCAATACGCCAACTGCCATTTTTAGGCCTTTATTAAAAAATGTTTTCTGATTATAAACATCATATAGTTCATGACTATACATGATAACAGAACCTGTATTTAAAGTTGCGTTCGTAATCAACCGCAAAATTCCTGAAAACGCCAGCAATTGCCTGTTTTCTATCTGAAGGTCATTTATATTATATGTTAGTATTAAATCATGAGCCCCTGAAGAAATGATTTGTTGCTCTTCCTCTTTTGAGATTAATTGATGATTTGTATGTAAAACAGCTTCTTCTGTATAATCAAAAATATCCGCAAAAGAACAAATACCCAGACTCAATCCGGCAATTACAATTTTTTGGCTTTCATAATTTGAAACTATTTCATCCAAATACGATTTTCTGGCAATTGCGATTATCGATTTTGTTTTTAAACGCCAGATTTCAAAATAAAAGTCCTCCCAATTTGTATTAGGAAAGGCTTTATGCAGTAATTTTTCATCAGAAGCCTCTGTGGAGGATACTTCTTTTTGAATTACCTGATTAGTATTGATTGTTAGAAAAAAAGGGAGTTTGGTATCCCATTTTTCAGCAATCTTACCTGTATAATTAACCCTGTCTTTTTTTGCAATTACCAGGCCTTCTTTTTTCTTTTCTACCAGTAACAAAGAAATTTTCTCTTCATTATTTAAAGTGAAATGCTCTATACCAATATAATGGCTGCCCAGCAACAAATTATTTAAGGATGGAATTCCCATTAGTAAATAACCGTAGGTTTAATTAATACTGATAATTTTTTCTTAGAATCTTCGCGTTTACGGGAACTAAACAACCACTTGATTATCGGAATTCTTGATAATAAAGGTACTCCTGTTCCTGAATCGTTTTTTACAGATTCTTCCAGACCGCCTAATACAATTATATCCTGATCTTTCACACGGATTATAGAAGTAAATTCTCTGGAGTTTATACCCGGAGGTGCATCTTCATCTACTTTTTGTCCGTTGAAACTGGACTGGATCACTTTTACGTCCATTGTAATCTGTCCGTCTCCGGAAACTAAGGGCATGATAGTTACAGAGAGTTCAGCATCAATAGGCTGATAATTTTTAACTTCTGATGCCTGCGGAATCTGCGAACCATAATAATTTTGATTCGTTACCACATAATAAGTCGTTTCTCCAATAGACAAGTATGCTTTGTGCCCGTTTAATGTCGACAGTCTTGGGGAGGAGCGGATTTTTAAATTTCCGTTACTCTCCATTGCCTTAAGACTCAAATAAAAATTAGGAACTACTTTTCCTATATTCAAAGACCCAAATCCGTTAAACCCATCGATAATATTGTTTATTGTCTGCGCTCCTAAATTAATATCAGCATTCGGAAATACAGTCCCTGTTGTAGTAACAGGTTTTTCTCCTATCCCTGCCTTAATTCCGGTTTCAACTGTAGCACTTTTATTGACCTCCAAAAGCATCACTTCGATCAATATGACAGGAACTGCCTTATCAATGTATTTCACAAATGATTCAAAACGTTCGATATTAGCCGCTGGGCCATTTACTAAAAAGCTATTCAGTTCCTTATCAATTTTAATATCGAGATCCTTTTTTATTTCATCAGGGATTATGCTCAGAATCGATTCTGAAGGACTACTTGAAGACGAAGAATTGCTGCTGCTGACCGAATTGAAATTACTATTTTGGTTTTGATAATTAGAATTTCCCGTTCTATTACTGTTGTTATTGTTATTATCAAAAGAATTAAAATTAGAATAATTCGTATTGTTTGTATTGTTATTTAACCTTCCTGCGCTTCGGCCTTCTTTAGACGGATCACTCAGAATGTCAATTGAACGATACATCAACGGAATTACCTTAATACTTCTAACAACTAATTGGTCTTTTGTCCCAAAATAATAAATCAAGCCACTTTTCATATAGGTATACAATCCCGTTGAACCACTTGTATTCTGAGGTGCACCATTACTATTATTGTTGTATTGGGATTGCTGTGCATTTGCGTTTGATAACCCTGAATTTCCCTCCTGTTTAATTTCAAATAATTTATTTAGCAGGGCATCAAATGAAATATTTTTTGCTTTAACAGTTGCGGTTCCAGCATTATCAAGCGGACTTGATATAAACATGTCAATACCCAGTTCATGACCAATATCATATACAATACTTGCTATTGGAGTATTTTCAAAATCAACATCCAGTAATTTCTTTTCTGCATCTACTACCGCAAAAAAGAAATTTGATTTTCGGGAACGCTGGGGCTTATTTTGACGAATTGAATTGGCATCTGTAGTTATTTCTTTAGAATAATTACCATCTAATTGATCAAAAACATAAAAGTTATCTCTGGATTTAGAAACTGATAAATTATTAGCAAATGCAAGTTTATTCAATGCTGCATCAAAAGGCATGTTTTTAATATAAACTGTCAGCAATTGATTTTCTAATCCGGGAGCAAAAACAAGATTTTTATCACTTACATCCATTATTTTTTTGAAGACTCCATACAACTGATCTCCTTTTAAATTCAATGAAAGTAAATTACTAGGCAAGTCATAAGAAACTTCAATTTCTTTCTCTATTACTTTTTCTGCCGGCTTTACATAGGATTTTATCGAAAGTATATTTCCTGTGAAATCAATTGTTAAGTTATATTCTTTACAGAGAAATAATAAAACATCACCAACCAAGACATCCGTAAAATTATTCACAATATTAATCTGGCTTAAATTAGGAGCCATGCTGATGTTAATTTTATGTACTTCAGAAACCGCCATTAAAAAACTGGATAGTGAAGATTCCTTAATGTTTATATTAATTTTTTCTGTAAGCCCGGGAGCATCTGCACTTATTGCTTCAATATTATTTTTAAGCTGTAAAATCCTGTTTTCCTGCGAAAACGAAATTTGAAAAATTAATAGTAATAAAAATGTAATTATTTTTTTCATGAATATTTTTAGGCTAATTTCTTTTAATATTTTTATATAAGTAAGGAAAAAACTTCATCAATTGAAGTGGTTCCGTCTTTGATTAATGATAATGCATTTTTTTTCAATGTGAAGATTTCGTTTTCTTCAAGATAATTATTGATATCTAATTGGTTATTTTTAATTAAGGCAGAAAGTTCACTCCCGATGGGTAAAATCTCATAAATCGCTTTCCTTCCTGAATAGCCTGTATGGTAGCAGTTTTCACATCCAACGGCAATATGATGGTTTTTAAGATCTACAGGTATTGGAAATCCTGTTGGAAAAAGTTCTTTTGTGACCTCTTCTTCTGTTTTGCAATGGCTGCACAATTTTCGAATCAGCCTTTGTGCCACGCTCACATTGAGTGTACTTGCTATTAAGAACGAAGGAATTCCCATATCAATCAGCCTTGAAATGGTGGCCCAGGCAGAATTAGTATGAATTGTTGACAGTACAAGATGCCCGGTCAAAGCTGCGCGAATGGCCATATTTGCCGTATTCACATCCCGAATTTCCCCAACCATGATAATATCAGGATCCTGACGCAGGAAAGTCCTCAAAGTTGTCGCAAAATCCAGCCCTATATTTTCTTTTAACTGTACCTGATTGATTCCCTCCAGAGTATATTCAATAGGATCCTCGACAGTTAATATATTGGTATTGGGTAAATTCAGCTTTTTTAATGTTGCGTATAAGGTGGTTGTTTTTCCCGATCCAGTTGGACCTGAAATAAGTACAATTCCGTTTGGTCTTTTAATATTTTCTAAATAGGAAGTTAATTCCTTTTCTGTAAAACCCAAAGAATTAATATCAATATGACTAGTGTCTTTACTTAAAATACGAAGTACTACTTTTTCTCCATGTAATGTTGGCAAAACAGATACCCGAATATCAAAATCCTGATAATCAGTCACAATTGTTATACGACCGTCCTGAGGTAATCTTTTTTCAGATATATCAAGCTGGGCACGAATTTTAATTTTATTTACAATGATCGGATATTCTTCAACCGAAATATGAAATTGTTCTTTGAGTTTTCCATCCAAACGAAAACGTACACGTGCATTTTTTTCATAAGGCTCAAAATGAATATCACTGCTTCCGATTTCCTTAGCATTTACCACAATTTTTTCCAGAAAATCATTCGTATAATGAATGTCTGAAACACTATTTGAATTTGTTTTACGATAATTGGTACTTAAATAGCGATTGATATTTTCAGTACTCTCCTTCACTAATTTGATTTGAAAATTCAACAAAACTGCCAGCTCATTCTGCAGGCTATCAATATTTTCGGTATCTGTTTTTAAGATCACAAAACCGTCTGATTTACCAGCAGGAATTATTCTGTAATAGTATGCCTGCTCCGATTTTACCAGCTGCTGAAACTCTATTGGAATATCAAAATTTGTCATTGTTAACAGGCGTATAAAAAGTTACTTTCACAGAAGAAAGTGATTCCGTAAACAACTCCAAAAAATAACGACATATAACCAGCAAGTGGTACAGTTTTTTCCCTGTCCTTTTGCGACAAGGCAAAATGCAGCAAAAGCGAAAAAAACAATGAAAATATAAACAGTACAAAAAAGGAAATTGTTGAAAAAGTGAATGAAATAAAAACAAAAAATAACACATCCCCTAATCCGAATGAGTTGCTAAACTCGATTTTTCTTAGTTTTGTATACATATAACAAACCGATAATAAAAACAGCACCAATGTCAGGTTTGTACCAATATTCAACAATATCGAATTAACTGGCAGTATAAAATATTGTATTGTCAAAGCAATAATACCTACCATTGGATATAGAAACCAATAGACCAGCCTTTCCTTACAATCCTGATATAAAATAGTAAAAAGCAAAAAGATAAGTATCAGTTTCAGAAACCACATTAGTCGGCAACAATTTGTTTTGGAACCCCATTCTGGTCTATTTCCCAAACATTAAAAACCCCGTTACCGTTAAAATCGGTTATTGCTGTCGCTTTTACCTTAAACTCATTATTGGTTGATTGTACAATTTCGTAAACGTAATTTGCACTGCCGTTATCTTTTGTGGTTTTAGGGGCCTCAAAATCTATTTCAACAAAATCGGCACTGTATTTAGAATACATAAAATAGTATTGCTTCTCTGCATTGTAAATAGCCTTTAACTGTACCTGAGCCTCCACGCTTTTAGCTTTTGTTATCAGTGGCATCAGGTTAGGCAATGCTATTAAAAGCAGGATTCCGATAATAGCCAATACGATTAACATTTCCTGCAAGTTGAACGAAGGGAGTTTTTTATTCATTTTAAATAGAATCAGATAATAAAAACAAATGTAGAGATTATTTTTATAATTTAAATGTTATGGTATTTGTTAAAAAAGTATTTATTTCATTACATAAATTAACTTAAAAGTATATCCAAAAACTGAAGGATAGAAAATTAATTTATTATAAAACAATTATTAAACCCCAAATAATTAATTATTTGATTTATACAATCATCATTGACACATAGAATTAAAACAACAACTGCAATTTGTATTTAAAATCTTATATTATAACAAATAAGTTTTTATTGTTAATTTCTTTAATTTTTTTTTCCTTACAAGAAAACATTATCATTGCTTCTTTATTCACATAGCTTGATTTGTAAGACTTTATAATAAAACACTTTCTTATGATATTAAATAATAAATTAGGTACTAAAAGATTTTCTTTTATCTTTTTAATGTGCTCTACTCTTTTTTCACAGGAAATCCCAAAGTTTGCACCTCCTTCCCCGACTCCCTATGAATTAGGAAAATATGATGAAGTACCCATTGGAATGTTTACAGGATCTCCGAACTTATCTATTCCTTTGATTGAGTACAAAACTGATGGGCTAACCATTCCTATTACATTAGCATACAATTATGGGCGCTTTTTCCACTACATCATGGAGTATCACAAAAATTATAATGCTAATCATGATGTTATTAATTTTAACTATGCAGATGAGTTATATAAATATGTAACGAGTCAGGAACAATCCTTACTGTCATGGTATGTAAATTATCCTATTTCCAGTCAATCTAATGATTGGTGTCATTATCCGGCGACTTTACCTTATGAAGGACCATTAAACAGTCACAATCTCAACATAAAAGGTAAAAAAATAGCCAGTATATCAAGCAATAATCCAATTTATGAGACAATCAATTTCGAATACAACACTACTCATCCACAAGTGGCTAACTATAGTTTGCTGACTGCTCTAATATAACGGTTTCGGCACTTTTACAATAATATTACACGATCAATAAAATCAATACTTCCGAAATGGAAGCTAACTATATAACTCGTCCGAATTATTTCCTTAAAAGTAGCCGAAGAAACCAATCAAACCGATACGTGTACAAGCAATTAAGCGAGCAGTACAATCAGGAAGTAGTGCAACAATCTAAAATTATAACTACGGTTTTAGAACCTTTTGTCATTCTTTTTGTGGGTGTTTTTAGTGGTAGCTTTACTGGTTGTTATGTATTTACCGATATTACAGCTGAGTAGTGCGATTGAGTAGAAAGTAATTTAAAGTTTTTTTCTAGCTAAATATTTTTAGTTTTGAAATTATTCCAATGCTATTTTAATGTTAGTATCTGTGTATTAATAGATTAATTAAACTTAAAAATAAATATTTTTATTATGATAAATTTTGTTAATTTTCATAAATATATGGAAAAATATTTCGTAAAATTGTAAGTTAAATTAACGTAATTTAAATTCAATTTTAAAGAATATGAACAAAAACTTTAGATTAATATTTTTAATTTTTCTGCCTATATTTTGCTTTTCACGAGATATGCCTAAAATAATTCAACCCACACCGGAAGTGGCTAATTTATCCAGATATGCTAATGTTCCTGTTAGCTTATATACGGTGAAGCCACAAATTGAGTTCCCATTGTACACATTAAAATGCGGTAATCTTGAACTTCCAATTTCACTTTCTTATCATGCATCTGGCCTCAAGGTTGACGAGGAGCCTTCATGGGCGGGTTTGGGTTGGGTATTAAATGCAGGTGGTTTTATTACTCGGGAAGTAAAAGGAATTCCTGATGAACAAAGACCGCATAAACAAGATATTACTGTAGGGTATAAACCTGACTGGATGACCTTATACGGAAGGGGAGCTGAATAAATTAAACACACACATTATGAAATCAAATTATAATTTTAGGAATACACATTTATTAGCAACCTTTTTTATTTTCTGTAATTTTAATTTTTTTGGACAGAATTTGAATAATATTACACCTCCATCACCCAATGCGGCTTCTTTGGGACAGTATGCCGATGTGCCTGTGAGTAACTATACAGGAATTCCTAGTATTTCTATTCCTTTGTACACCATTAAATCAGGAGAAATAGAATTGCCCATCACACTAAATTATCACGCATCGGGCATTAAAGTAGCCCAAGAAGCCAGTTGGGTTGGACTGGGTTGGTCACTCGATGCGGGAGGAGTAATTACTAGGCAAATTCGAGGGGGGGATGATTTTAAGGCTTCGGGTTATATACAAACACGTGATTTGCTTCCTCCCAATTCTGAAAATTTACCACCTTGGACATCCGATAATAGTCAAAATATTTTAATCAAAGAATATTATGATCTTGTTCGTCTTGGCGAAATAGATGCTGAGCCAGATTTGTTTTACTATAATTTTTTGGGATATTCAGGGAAACTGATGTTTGAGAAACAAATCCCCTCGGGAGGAACTTATAAGGCAACGTCTTTAGAACAGAACAATCTCGTATTTTACTACGATTTTCTTAATTATGTTTGGATCGTAACAGATGATAAAGGGTGGGTTTATAGATTTGGAACAAGAGAATCTTCGGAAGATGCTAGCGTAATAAGCCAACAAAATGGTACAGCCGACACAAGTATGATAAGTGTGCAATCTCCTACAACGGCTAGTCTATCAACAAAAACATGGTTTATAGACAAAATAGATACACCAAACAATAACAGGATTGATTTTATTTATGGAAAAAAAAGATATAGAACCGATACTCAGTTTTATCAAGAACAAATAGAATATAAACTTTTAGATAAAATATTAGATAGTGGAGTTAATGTTGCTTGTAACTTACCTGGTGATAAAATTGTGTATTTTGGGAGCAAACAAACTACTTATGATATATATTTAGATCGTATAACTTTTGAGAGTGGCTCGGTGGTATTTAATACTACGGATAGATTTGACATGAAAAAAAATATGATTTGTTTTCCTCCTTATGGTTCTTGTGAATATCCGCAAAAGTTAAGCAGTTTAGAAATTTTTGATTTAAAAAATAGTTCTATAAAAAAAGTCAATTTAAATTATAGTTATTTTAATGAAAATAGAACGGGGACTAATCCTGAAAACTACAAGCGATTGCGACTTGATTCTGTTCAAGAAACATTCAAAACAGAAAATGGATCCTATATAGGCAAACCGTCTCATCTATTTAGCTATAACAATATATCTTTACCAGAAAAAACCTCCAGATCAATTGATTATTGGGGTTATTTTAATAATAAAAACAGTAATTCTTCATCTACTTCATTACTACCAAAGATGGAGATTAATTATAATAACAATAATATACTTCTTTCTGGAGCAGATAGAAATCCTGATTCCATTTTTATGCAGGCCTCCATTCTAACCAAAATTCAATACCCAACTGGGGGGAGTGCCAATTTTACTTATGGAGCCAATGAGTATTATGACTCTAATTCCAACCTCAACAAAATAGGTGGGGGCATACGCATAGAGTCTATAGAAAATAAAGATGAAAATAACAATTTCATCAGCAAAAAAACATACTGCTATAAAGAAAACTGCTCTCAAGTAAATGCCATATCAACTGGAACTTTGATGACTCCCTTGATTAACCATAATTATATGTTTGAATATTTTATTTGTGATAACCCCCCTTATCAAGCTACCTATAAACAAACATATTCAGTAAGAAATTCCAGTAACGTTACCTCCTTTAGTGGTTCAGCTCAAGGCAGTCTTGTTGGATACAGAAAAGTTTCAATATACAATGTTGATAAAAATAATACCTCAAACGGAATCTCGGTTTATAACTACAAAAACGAGCCTGATGTTCTTCATAAATTACCTTCACCTGGTTTACCCGCTCTAACTCATTTAGACAATGGACAGCCAGTAAGTGAGGAGTATTATAACAGCCAAAATGCCCTGGTTATGAAGAAAGAATTTGGATACAAACAAGAAGGAACTTCTAAAGTCAACTTTAAAGGATTAAAATTATATAGGCATTATAATCAAGACTTAAATCAGCCTGTGACTGAATCTATGTATGAAGTAAAATACTACGACAACTATTCAGAATGGTGGCATCTTAATAGCCTAACTGAAACTTTATGGGATACCAAAGGAAGTAATCCAATTACAACCACCAAATCTTACAGATATACCAATCCTAATCATAAAGAATTAACAAATGAGTTTTCTACAAACTCAAGAAGAGAAAACCTAGAAACAAGATATTTATACCCACACGACCTACCTAGTGAGCCATTTGTAAATAATTTAATTGCAAAAAATATAATCGGTATACCATTAAAAACAGAAAACTACCGCAATACTGAAAAACTTTCTGAAAATCTAACAGAATACAACAAAACAACGGACAATTTACTACTGCCTAAATTTGTTTATGCAAACAAGGGAACTAATCCAATTGATAAAAGTACAGATAAAAAAATCACATATAACCAATACGACAACAAAGGCAATATCTTGCAATACACACCCGAAAATGGCATCCCTGTTTCAATTATTTGGGGATACAACCAAACGAAGCCTATTGCAAAGATTGAAAATGCAACATATAGTCAAGTATCCAGTTATGTTACAGCATTACAAACTGCAAGTGACAATGGCACTTTAACTGAAAGTTCTTTTAGCGGTTTAAGGACATCTTTGCTCGATGCCATGGTTACTGTTTATACTTATAAACCGCTTATTGGCGTAAGTTCAATTACGGATCCTAAACGACTGACTTCTTACTATGAATATGACAGTTTTAACAGATTAAAGTTTATTAAAGATCAAGATTTGAATATCCTGCAAAGCTATTGTTATAATTATAAAGGACAGCAGATCAATTGTTCGGATTTAATTATTAGTGATGTAATCAGTTATAGCAATGTTGTCAAAAGCGGTCAATTTACCAGAAATTGTACGTCAGGTACTACGTCCTCTCCAGTAACCTATACCGTAGCGGCTGGGACTTACTCTTCAACGGTTTCACAGGCAGATGCGGATGCGAAAGCCCAAAATGATGTTACGGCAAACGGACAGGCGTATGCCAATGCCAATGGTATATGTATAACAATATCACCCTCAGTACCTACTGGATTAGCTTCAACTAGTTCTACATCATCATCTTTAGATTTTTCATGGAATGCTGTAGCTAACGCAAGTGGTTATAAAATATATAAAAATGGAGTTTATGTGAGTTCTACAACTTCAACAACGGGAATATTGTCAGGACTCTCACGCGCTACCGCATATAGTGTTCAGGTGCTTGCTTACAATAATGACGGGGATGGCGCTTTATGTCCGGCAGTGACAATGTATACAACAAGGGGGATAAATGCAGCAACTATTTATAATAATACGGGACATACTATAAGCAGCGGTTCATTACAAATAATAGCCAATGGTACAATATTGGCTAGTACTACATTCCCATTATTACTCGCAGGATCTAGTTTTACATTTGATACAAACTATAGCTCACCCATATCTTCCAATGGTACGTTTGTCTTGAAGTTGTATTCACCCACAGAGGGAATATCTGGAACTAATTACTTTTATATGCAAAACGGTTCCCAGAGTACCAACGGTTATTTTTCAAATCAAGCAGACGGGGGATGGCAAGCAACAGTCACTTCATCAGGTCCCCAGTATAGTCTTGAATTAATATATATTAAATAATAATATTTAAGATATTTACTTATGAAAAAATATATATCCATATTAATTTTATTGTTAAGCTGTGTTATTCTTGAAGCACAAACTTTAAGCGATAAGAATTTTATTTATTCAGCGGCTCCACAAAAAGCGGTTAACACAGCTGATTTTAATAAATTAACCAAAGAGGAAGTTATACAGAATGTGACTTATTTTGACGGACTAGGCAGACCTATGCAAAGCGTAGGAATACGGGGAGCCATAAAAAGTGACGGATCGGTTACAGATATTATTACGCATATTGGCTACGATGATTTTGGCAGGCAGGAAAAAGAGTATTTGCCCTATACGGACGGAGTTAACAGCGGGATATTTAGAACAGGAAATATTGATCTGGCCACCAAAAATTATTATACGGGATATTATCCTGCTGACATTAGTGCCGCGTTGCCTAATCCCTATTCCCAAAAGGAATTTGAAGCTTCCCCGCTTAACAGGGTTTTAAAACAGGCGGCGCCAGGTGCAGTTTGGGCATTGAATGGAGGCCATGAAATAAAAATGGACTCTCAAACCAATGTGAGTGCAGAACTAAAAGTGTATCGAGCTGCAACCACTTGGAATGCAGGATTGGGTTTATATGATATTTCCCTGAAGTATTCAGGGAATTATGAAACGAATCAATTATATAAAACAATTACATATAATGAAAATTGGACATCCGGAAAAAATAATACCACTGAAGAATTTAAGGATAAAGAAGGACGAGTTATTTTAAAAAGAACCTATTCTGATTATAGAGATACAAATGGAACATTAATTTCTACTCAAACTCCGCACGATACTTACTATGTCTATGATGATTATGGGAATTTAACTTATGTTATTCCTCCTGAAGTTACTGGTAATCTAAGTTCTTCTAGCGTTACATCAAATTTACCATACAGTGGAAATGTTTCTGCGGGTAACTCGTTAGCACTTACAGCAACCAATAGTATTACATTGACTGATTTTCATGCTCAGGCAGGAAGTACATTTACAGCAAGTATTGTATCAGGAAATAGTTCTGATTTAGATTTGTTTTGTTATCAATATAAGTATGACCATAGAAACCGTTTAGTAGAAAAGAAATTACCGGGAAAAGAATGGGAATATATTGTGTATGATAAACTAGATCGACCTGTTTTAACTCAGGATCCAAATTTAAAGGTTCAAAACAAGTGGCTTTTTACTAAATATGATGCATTTAACCGCCCTGTTTACACAGGTATAATAAATAGTGCTAAAGACAGAAGTGGTTTGCAAGTTGATTTAAATCTGGAAACAATTCATTTTGAAAGTCGGAGAACAACTCCTCCTTTAGATGGAATAAGTACTTATTATACTAATAATTCATTTCCTCGTACAGGTATTGTGGAACTTCATACAATTAATTATTATGATGATTATGGGTTTGATAAAGATGGAGGCGATTCTGAGAGTGTAGGTAGTATAACTCCAAGTACCACCACGAAGTCCTTGGCAACAGGTAGTAAAATACGGGTTTTAGGAAGTACTAACTGGGTAACTAATGTTATATATTATGACAAAAAAGGGCTTCCAATTTATAATTATTCTAAAAATAATTTTTTGGGTTCTGTTCATAAAGTAAAAACAGAACTTAATTTTGTAGGTAAACCAACTAGAACAACCACTACTCATGAGAAAAATAATGTAATTAATACAATTGTTGATAATTTTGCTTATGATCATCAAGGTCGTTTGTTAACACAAATTCAGAAAATAAATAATCAGGCAGAGGAACTTATTGTATCGAATGTGTATGATGAATTAGGTCAGTTAAAAGAAAAAGGGGTAGGAGGTAAAGTTAATCAGTCCCGATTACAGACAGTTGATTATACTTATAACATTCGCGGATGGCTCAAAGGTATAAATGATAACGGTGTAGGCACAACTAATAGCAGTATTACTATGGGGTCTGACGATCTGTTTGGATTCAAAATTAATTATAATGATCCATCAACAGGAACTCCATTGTATAACGGAAATATCAGCCAGACTTTCTGGAAAACAACCAATCCGTTAGATACCAGCTTAAGAAATTACAATTACAATTATGATGCCTTGAATAGATTGACAGGAGCTCAGTATTCATTATCAATTCCTAATCGTTATAATGAAAATTTGACTTATGACAAGAATGGTAATATAAAGACATTGATTAGAACTGGAAATTACGATGTTAATGCTACTACATTTGGAACAATGGATAACCTGCTATATACTTATTTCGGTAATAGGTTAACTAAAGTAGAAGATAGTTCAGGAAGTGCAGAAGGATTTAAAGACGGGAATATTACAGGAGATGATTACAGCTATGATGCTAATGGTAATATGACTAAAGATCTTAATAAAGGAATTGCTTCTGACATAAGCTATAATCACTTGAATTTACCTACTCAAATTGCATTAGGAACAGGAAACATACAATATGTTTATGATGCAACTGGAGTAAAACAACGCAAGATAGTAACACCTGGATTAACAACTGATTATGATAATGGATTTCAGTATGAAAAAGCATCAGGAACAGAAGTGTTGAAGTTTTTCCCGACTTCAGAGGGATATGCTGAGAATAATAATGGGACTTTTTTATATATTTACCAATATAAAGATCATTTGGGAAATGTTAGATTGAGTTATAGAGATGTTGGTACCACAACGCCTTCATTGCAAATTGTAGAAGAAAGTAATTATTACCCTTTTGGGTTAAAACAAAAAGTTTCTGGAGAACCAATAATCAATAGTAGTTATAAGTATAAATATAATTCAAAAGAATATCAAGACGAGCTGGGGCTTAACTTCTACGATTATGGGGCAAGGAATTATGACCCTGCACTTGGGCGTTGGATGAACATAGACCCATTGGCGGAAATATCAAGAAGATTTACGCCGTATAATTATGCTAATGATAATCCAGTTTATTTTATTGACCCTGATGGGATGGCTGTACAAGAATTTGCAGACCGTACTACATATACTGGAGCTGATGCTCAAAACTTATTCAGGACTTTACAGGCTCAATCTAGCCATGGTAACGATGGAGAATTTGAAAGAGATGAAAATGGAAATTGGGTAAAAACATCAACTGCGGGAGATGATATAGATGTAGATTTTTATCATACTGAAGGTAAAGATAAAAAAGGCCGATTTGTACAAACGACTCATGTTACAGATAGAAAAGGAAATTGGAACACAATAACAGGGGGAAGAAATGCATTAATGGGGTATGTGAAAAGAAATAATAATATAGATTGGCAGGATATTTACAGCGAATGGAATGAAGGTACTGGAAATGAGAGGAGTTTATTTGAAGGAAATCATCCTGTAAATAGGGATATACAAAATAATTATTTATTTTCGTGGACTTTAGATGAGTTTATTGAATCTGGAGATTCAAAAGGTGCATATACAGTTGATTTTGGATTGACAGATATATTTTGGTCTGGTGGTAATATGCAAGCACAAATGATGGGTAGTTACAATGCTAGTTTTTATAAGCTTGGAAATAGAATCTTAGCTTTATTAATGGATTCTAAATCAAAGACATCTATGTATTATCATTTGCCAGTCACAAATTTTTCTAGAGGTACAAGTTTTAGTACTGGGATTAAGAAGGAAACAAACACTTATCAGACATATTTATTTTTTACAACACAGAAATGAGAAAGTCAATAATATTTAAATTATTTTTTGTTAGCGTTATTGTTTGTTATTTTTATAATAGCTTTTTCTCTAGAGATATGCTAGTTGGAACATATGTAGTGAAAAATTATTATAATAGCCCATCTGCAGTAGAATTGCCAAGTACTACAGATACCCTAAAAATTCTTAAGGATAATAAATTTATAAGCTCTGATTGGGGAGAAGGCAAGTATAATTTATCTTATTCAATTACTGGAACAAAGATACACTTTAGCTATCAATATGAGTTTGGGACAGCAGGGTTTACTTCCTCTTTAACTAGAAAATTGTTTATTGGAAATACTAAAATCATGTTAAATTATGATTCGGGAGTTTACTACGAGAAAATGGATTGATAAAATCGGGTAGTGTATCAGATTAGGTGTTTTACATATTAGCGGTTTAACTACCTGCTATTGGTAGGTTTATGTCTGTGGATCCACTAGCGGAAAAATACAGTTATCAATCCTCCAGGCTGGCGCGAGCATCTTGCTCGTGAAGACAAAGAGAATCGGTAAAGAATAGAAAAAAGAAACCTCGCAAACCCGATCCCCCGCTCTGCACGAATCCTTTCGTGTGACGCAAAGAGCAATAAAGTATGTAAAAAGAAATCCACTAGCAATCGTTGTCTATATTTCTGACACTCGAGTGCATCGAGTACCTTCATAAATTAAAATACAAATCATAGCCAACGCAGATAATTTAAAAAGCAACTTGTTAAGAGTTGCTTTTTTTAATACAATAATGTCTCAGTAATATTTCAATTATTCCAACATACATTAATGTAATTCCTTGTAAACCGAAACTTAATTAAATAATCACAAGTTTTACGCATTAATCATCAAAAAAATCACATAAAATCTGACAAAGCTATATTCTAATTTTATAGATTTGTTAAAAAAATATCCTTACATTTTAACAGGATAATTTCATATAAAAATTAAATCATGATTAAAAAAATTATTGTGTTATTTCTTGTCGCTTGTACGGCTTGCCAAACCACCAAAATAAAAAACGACACTTACAAAATTGCCACTACATCACCGGAATTAGGCTCAATTGGACAATCTCAAAAAAATACGAAACAGGAAAATAATTTTGCAGTCAGAACATTGCCTAAACTCGAAAATAAAATCAGGATTACAATTGGTATTGTGCCTTTTAACCGTAAGCTAAACAAGGTGTATAAGTCAAAAGCCAGATACAACCAAAACCAGACTAATGTAGCGTACATTGACAGTCTTCCTAAAAAACCGGAACTGGTTACCCTTAAAATATTAGATATAAATGGTCTGGTGGGTGAGCTAAATGCATCTTATAATGCAGATGTTTTCAGGCTTTTAAGAGATACGGAGAATTCTGAAATTATAACCAGCATTGCCGTAAACCTTTCTACTGATGAAATAGCAAAAATCAGACAGGCTGATGCATATTATTTAATTAATTCACAGGAAAAAAAATATACTATCGCCTTATACAAAGCCGGAAAAAAAACAGACACTATTGATATTAGTACAGAAAGCATTGTAGGATACCAAAGCAGCAAATTTTGCTGGGCATCTAATCAGCAAAGACAATGGTACATCGCTGATATTACAGAAGGTAAAAACAGTTGCAAAGGCAACACTAAAGCAATTCCGGAGGATAAAAAAGGTAAAAGTCTTTTTGACATGTAGCCTTCACTCCCCTATCTTTATAATCAGTTTAACTGAAAATCAAAAAAAATGAATCAATCCCTTTTCTATAAAATTATACCCTGCATTTTATTTTTAGCCTTATTTTCCTGTGAAGAAATACTACTTGTAGATGATATTTCAGATAAAGAAGTTACTCTGGTTGCCCCTGCTAATAATTCCGGTTTATTTTCGACTGGTGTTTCTTTTTCATGGAATAAAATTGAAAATGCAGATAAATATCATTTACAAATTGCCAAACCTAATTTTACTTCACCCGTACAAATTGTCCTTGATACTTTAGTCACCGCTACAACATTCAACCAGCAATTAAATATTGGCAAATATGAATGGCGCGTACAGGCAGTCAACAGCGGTTATGAAACAGCTTATAAAACATGGTCTTTTGAAATTTTAAACAATGATGATTTTCAAGACAATACTGTTGTTTTGCTAACACCTAATAACAACCTGATTACAAAAATTACGGCTCAAAAATTAGCTTGGCAAAGCATCATTGGCGCAAGTGAATACCAGCTTCAGATTTATGACAGTAACAATGCTGTGGTAAAAGAAGAAAGTACATCGTCTACCAGTATCGATTACACATTTCCAGACGGAAGTTATAGTTGGAAAGTCAGGGCAAGTAACGGATCTAAACAAACATTGTATACCACAAGAACCATCTTAACAGACACCAAAGTACCCAATACTCCTGTACTAACGAATCCGGTAAATGCAAGTTCTACAACTTCTACCAGTATTAATTTTCAGTTTAGCAGAACCCCGGTTTCGGGCAGTACCGAAACAGACAGCATTTATGCTTATAACGAAAGTGCCCTGACAAATTTGAATTTTAAAGATAAGGCATCCAGCCTTTACAATAAAACACTGACCAAAGGTACATACTACTGGTATATCAAATCTTTTGATGAAGCCGGAAATGTAAGTGAAAAGAGTAGTGTTTTCAGTTTTACTATTAATTAATTATAACTACTAAAAAGCCAAAAAAAGTATCTTAATGAGAAAAACCAATACTATTAATCATAATCTTATTTCAAACTTCTTTACAAAGCCAAACTTTTAATGGCAATTTAGTATTAGGAACAGCAACACCTGATGAAAAACCGTAAAAGGAAAAATTCATGCTCAGGAAGTCAAAGTAGATATGAAAGGATCTCTTGTTCCTGATTATGTTTTTGCAAATGACTATAAATTAAAATCGTTACAGGAAATAGAAGAATACATTAAAAAAAATAGTCATATGCCCGAAATACCATCAGCTAAAGAAATTGAAAAAAATGGTTTGATGCTGGCGGAGATGAATATGAGTCTATTGAAGAAATGATGCTGTATATGATTGAGCAAAATAAACGTATCGAAAAATTGGAAAAACAAATAAACAAATTATAATGAAAATAAAATTAGAAGAATTCAGCCAAATTTTTAAAATAGTAATACTTTTTTTTTCCTTACCGAATATTTATTCGCAGGAAACTCCTCTTGGAAGCAAAATAGTTGGAAATGGAGATGCACTAAATTATTATATTGGACACTTCCCGGTTAATGGTTCAGATGGACTTGATTTACATTGGCATGGCGGAATACGTTTCGGAGACGCCACTAGCACTAGTGTCATGCAAATCACAAATGGTAATGTTGGAATTGGTACTATTTCTCCTTCAGCTAAGTTTCACGTGTTAGGAGCAAATGGTTCTTTATTGATTGACAATGTAGGGTCAGGCGAAAATTATTATAATGCTACTAATTTTCAAGAATTCCAAATTGGAGGTATTTCAAAAATGAGACTAAACTCAGCCGGCAATTTAGGTATAGGGACGAATAGCCCCCTAGCTAAATTACATGTTAATAATGGTGATAATTCATATGGAACTATTCTTGCAAATGCAAGTGAAGCAGAATTTTCATTATATACAAAAACTTTAAGTACCAATGGCTCCTCAGAAGTTTTTAAATTGGGATTAAAATATCTGGATAATGAAAATAATGGTTTTATATCATTCTATAGAGGTGGAAATGTTGCAGGGGGGTTTTTAGGTTTTTCTACAAATGGGCAAGAGAGAATTCGCATTTCGGATGCAGGATTTGTTGGAATTGGAACAAGTAGTCCCGACTCAAAACTTACAGTAGCCGGAAATATACATGCACGTGAAGTAAAAGTCACTATGAATGCAGGCGCCGTTCCCGACTACGTTTTTACCAACGACTACAAACTAAAATCTTTAGAAGATGTAGAAGCTTACATCAAAAAAAACAGCCACTTACCGGAGATTCCTTCCGCTAAAGAGATTGAAAAAAATGGTTTAATGCTCGCTGAAATGAATATGAGCTTGCTGAAAAAAATTGAGGAATTGACACTGTACTCTATAGAGCAGAATAAAAACAATAAAGAACTTAAGCGCAAAGTAGAAAAATTAGAAAAAGAAAACGAAGCTTTTAAAAGTTTATCTGAAAGGCTTTCTAAACTTGAATATCAATCAAAATAATATTATAATAATGAATAAAATATTTAGACTACTATTTTTATTTTTCTTCTATACAACTAACGCTCAGGTATCTGGCAGCTTTACAGTTCAAGGCGACATTGATAAATTTTATCCAGTAAGTTTTTTAGACGGAGGCTGGGACAATAATGCTCCAACTAAATTAATACTGGGCAGAAGCGAGGTACACTATAATAGCACATGGAGAGGATCACTAATGGCTGAGTTTACTTATCATGTATCTAACTGGGGGAATGGTTCTAATTTTATAGATTCAAATATTAAACCTTCATATGCTGGAACATATACAACCTTTATAGCCGGATGGCGTGATTCAACATTGGGAGGATCTTGCAAATGCATCATTATATGGCTTCGTGGAGGCGGAACAACTTATTATTATCAATCTAATTATACCGTAAATCCTACTATTTATGATGGTGTTCAAAATTCATTACCTTATAATGAACTTAACGGACCATCCCACTCCTATAAAACTACTCCAGATCAATATGCAACTACAACTGGAATATACCAAAGCACAAATGCATATTTCGCTTCAAATGTAGGTATTGGAACAACAGCACCAGACGAAAAACTAACCGTAAAAGGAAAAATCCATACTCAGGAAGTTCGTGTCGATATGTTAGGTCCATTAGTTCCCGATTATGTTTTTGCAAATGATTATAAACTAAAATCTTTAAATGAAGTTGAAGATTACATCAAACAAAACAGTCATTTGCCTGAAATTCCTTCCGCTAAAGAGATTGAAAAAAATGGTTTGATGCTGGCGGAAATGAATATGAGTCTGCTAAAGAAAATAGAAGAACTCACACTATATTCTATCGATCAAAATAAAAAAATTGATGCACAAGCTAAAGAAATAGAAGCTTTAAAAGATTTGGTACTGCGTGTTACAAAACTTGAAAGCGAAATGGTCCGAAAATAAACCATTCAATGAAAAACAAAAAAAACATATACATCCTGTTACCTATCGTATTATTCGTTTGGGGAGGTGTTTTATATCAGGTCTTTTCTTTTACCAATACAGACAATGTAAGTCCTGTTGAGAAAAATGAATTTATCATAAAACCTTTAAAAATAAAACAAAGACAAACATTTTCCATTAACGTTAATTACAGAGATCCTTTTCTAGGTAAAATGTATGCTCCTAAAAAAGCTTCAAATCTTTCTTCGACAAAATCCATAAAAACGATTAAACAACCTAAACCTCAGGAAACCTTGATCTGGCCTACTGTAGTGTACAAAGGCATGGTATCTGACAATAAAGAAAAAAAGAAAATTTTCATTCTTATTATTGACGGAAAAAATTGTTATATGAAAGTTGGAGATACCCAAAACGAAATTTTTCTAAAGGAAGGCGATAAAGAATCTGTTTACATTAAATACAAAGGAAATCTAAATCTTATAATGCTGGGAGATTGAAACTGATCTGTAAAATTAAATCCGGCGCATTACAGTTTACGGTTTTTGTTGCTGTTCTTATTGCTTTGCTTTTGGCCGGGCTAATTTTGTATGCTTATACTTTTATCTACATGAAAGAGCAATCAAAAGGAGCTATAGAAAATATTCAAATAGCAGATATTGGCATTCAATATTTGCTTGAACAAAAAGAAATCAATTTGGATACCGCTCAGATTGATTTCTTTAAAAAAGAAAATCAGACCATAAAAACCTGTTTATCACAATGGGGAATTTTTCAAAAAGGGATTACTATTACACAATTCCGAAAAAAGAAATTTACAAAAACAGCCCTTATAGGATCCCTGATAAAATCTGATGAATCCCCTACCCTATTTTTACAGGAAACCCATAATGGCTTAACAGTAGTTGGAAACACAGCCATTCGGGGAAATGCCTATTTACCAACACAGGGAGTAAACTCAGGATATATTGCCGGAAACAGTTACTATGGGTCACAATTAATATATGGCACTACTAAAAAAAGTACTGCAGAATTGCCAAAACTAGAAAAAACAGTATTAGAGAGTATTCAATACTACCTTAAAGAATATAAACCCGGTAATCCGGAAGATTACATCAACTTAAATTCCGGCATAAAAATCACGAATTCCTTTAAAACAAAAACTAAAGGGTATTATTCACCAGATTCTGTCGTTCTGGAAAACAAAATCATTTCCGGTAATATTATCATTAAATCTGAAACATCGATTACAATAAAAAAAACTGCAATCCTGAAAGATCTCATACTAATTGCGCCAACTATAGAAATTGAAGATGAAACTATTGGTAATTTTCAAGCCATAGCGTCTAAAAAAATTACATTAGGAAAAAATTGCCATTTAAGTTATCCTACAGCTTTGTTGCTTTTCCAGGATAATAAAAACAATCCGAATGAAACTTCGAACATTCCATTTAATAATCAAATCTATATTGATTCCAAAAGCATTGTAAAAGGCAGTATCTGTTATATCCAGACCAAAGAAACTCCTGATTTTAAAACACAAATTATTTTAGAAAAGGATGCAAGAATAAAAGGACAGGTATATTGTAATGGTAATTTTGAAATTAAAGGAACTGTTTCCGGATCAGTTTACACCAAACAATTTGTGGCTAACCAGTCAGGTTCTATTTTTATGAATCATGTCTACAATGCAACCATTGAAAACCAAAATATTCCAATAATGTATGGCGGAATTCTTTTCGAACAAGAACCTAAAACTGTTTTGAAATGGCTGTATTAAAAAAAATAAAATCGGCCACACTCATCGAAGCTCTTGTAGCAACTGTACTGATTGTAATCATATTTGTCATTGCCAGTCTGGTTTTGAACAATTTGGTTTTGAATACTTTTTCTAAAAACACACACCCTGTTGAAAACAGAATTAATGAACTGGAATATGAAATTCAGAACAGCTTAATCAAAATTCCATATCAGGAAAGTTATAAAGGCTGGGAAATTACTATTGATTCTGAAAACCCAGCAACCATTTCTTCTAAAAAAATAATAAACATTTCGGCAGTAAACAGTACTTCAAAGAAAGAGATTATAAAACAACAAATTATATGGCTGCAGGAAAATTAAAGTCTTTTACACTTTCAGAATTAATAGTCGTGATGATTATCACTGCTATTGTAGTTGGTATGGCATTTAGTGTACTGCGAATCGTTCAAAAACAAATTCATACAATTCAGACTAATTTTGATAAAACAAGCACTTTGGCTTTATTTGAGCAAAAGCTGTGGCTGGATTTTAATGAGCCTCATACTATAACCTATACTGAAAATGAACTCATTCTGGTTTCAGAAATAGACACTATACATTACTCGTTTCAGGAAAATTTCATAATGAGAAACCTGGATACAATTAAATTAAAAATTATCCCAAATAAAGCATTTTTCAGAGGAAAAGAAATCACGAACGGTACTATAGATGCTATTAGCATCTTGGCAGATACAGAACTTCCTGAATATGAAATTTTCGTTTCCAAAAAAAATGATATAACCTTATTTATGAATCAGGACGATGGCCTTTAAAATAGAAAACACCCCAAACAAAAAAACTGTTCAGTCTAAAAAGCCGAATAGTATTGAAGATTTGCTGAAAAAAGAAATCACTCTTTTTGGAGATTCTTTTAACAATAAAAAGAAACAAACCTTTTATCAGGAATTGGCAGTTTTATTAAAAGCCGGAGTAAGTTTTAAGGAAGGTCTTTCATTGATTATTGAATCATTAAAGAAAAGTAATGATAAAGAACTGATTCAGTCTATACTTAATCAGGTAGTTAACGGTAAGCCGTTTTCTGATGCTTTGCAAGCCTCCAAATCCTTTACAGAATATGAATATTATTCGATCAAGATTGGTGAAGAGACCGGAACAACTGCACAGGTGTGCGCTGAATTAGGTTATTTTTTTGAACGTAAAAACGAACAAAAACGAATCATTATTGCCGCTCTTACCTACCCTTCTATTGTGTTAAGTACAGCCGTATTGGTGGTAGTTTTTATGTTGAGTTATGTAGTACCTATGTTTCAGGATATCTTTAAACAAAATAATATGGAACTGCCCTATCTGACACAGATAATCGTTAAACTATCTATGCTGACCAAAAAATTTGGAATCTATATTTTTATTGCTATAATCATTTTAATTTTCTCTACACGCTTTTTTAAAGACAATCTCAAATACAAAAGAATGCTACATTATTTCCTGATTAAAATACCTGTTTTAGGAACTTTTATGAACAAAGTATATCTCGCACAATTTACACAAGCTGTTACTTTATTAACGACCGCAAAAGTTCCACTTTTGAACAGTATACAGATGGTTAAAAAAATGATTCAGTTTGTACCCTTACAGGATGCACTGGAAAAAGTTGAAGAAAGTATTTTAAAAGGAAACAGTTTAAGTTCCAGTTTAAAAAACACTCCCCTTTTTGATAACAGAATCATTTCACTCGTAAAAGTAGCTGAAGAAACCAACCAAACCGAATATGTTTTTAAACAACTCAGCGAACAATACAATAACGAAGTGATGCAGCAATCTAAAGTAATGACTACAGTTTTAGAACCTTTTATTATTCTTTTTGTTGGGATTCTTGTTGCTGTTTTATTGGTTGCAATGTATCTGCCGATGTTTCAGTTGAGCAGTGCGATTGGGTAAATTAGACTTTACTAACAAAACATTAAAATTTAAAACTATAAAGCAAAATATAATAAAAGCAATAATCATCTAACCAAATAAACACATTAAAAATGAGAAAGAATATTTTGATAATTGTGGCAATTCTTTATTTTCCATACACTCTATGGTCACAAGCTACACAAAATTTTGTACCCAATATTTTTTCACCCGCACCCAACATTGCAGGTTTGATAAAATATGCAGAAGTTCCTGTTAGTAACTACAATGGAACTGCTTCTTTTAGTGTACCTCTTTATGATATAAAAGAAAATGATATCAATTTACCCATTTCATTAAGTTACTATAGCAATGGACTTAAAGTCGAAGAAGAATCTTCCTGGGTTGGATTAGGATGGAATATTAACGCAGGTGGTGTTATACAGCACATTTCTAATCGTGATGAAAATGAAGGTCCTGATATAATTCCAAATTATATAACAGCAAATCCTCCGCAGGACCTATCCTATGTTAATAGTCAATGTTATTTTACTACAAATAAATTACAAGGTGGCTGCGAATATCAAAATAGAGGTGGAGGAACTGTAGAATTGTCAAATTATACAATAAAGGAAAACAAAAGTTATAAGTATGAAATGTTTTTATATAATTTCGCTGGCTACTCTGGGAAATTCATTATTGATAGAAGTGGCGGTATAGTTGTATTGGATCAAAGTAATATTATATTTACAGTAAGCGGTAAGGACAATATGGGTAATCCAATTGCGGTCTATGCTACAACTCCTGACGGGAATAAATATAGTTTTGATATTGTTGGATTTTCAGAAAGTAGATATAGCCCTGGAGGCCCATGTTCTTCGTTACCGGGATTAAATATAGTTCATAATAATTCTTATTATTTGTCAAAAATAATAACCCCTCTGAATAATGAAATCACATTTGATTATACTCTCAATATAACAAAATCCTTACCCCGTATAACAGAAACATTTACTCACTATCTTTATATGTCAGATTTTTATAAAGACAGCAGAATACTATCTATTTCTAATACTGATATACATGAATATTTATTAAAATCAATTAAAACTCTCAATACTGAAATTAATTTTAACCTTACACAAAGAGATGATGTTTTAAATGGAAAAAAGTTAGAAAACATAACTATTCACAAACGCAATGAAATTTTGCCCGTAAAAACCATAAATTTTAATTACAATTATTTTGAAGGTGATCTCTTTTTTGGTGATTCAAATGATCAAAGCTCAATTACATTTCCCTATAAAACTCCTACATGTAGAAATTTATTCCCAGAAGTAGCTACAAATTTTAAAAGTAAAAGATTAAAATTATTAAATATTTTCTTTTCAGAACAACCATCAGCTACTTATATCACAAATTTTCCTAAATATTCGTTTGAATATGAATCAGGTAGCTTTCCTTATAAAACTTCACTGTCTTATGATTTATGGGGATATTTTAACGGAGCAGGCGCTAGCAAAAGTGCAATACCTAATTTAAAGTTTATCGATTTTTATAATACACGATTACCTGCTTACTTTTATGAAACACAAAACTTAGAAAAAGGTAATCGACATACAAATACAAATTATTCTAAAGTGGGTTTGCTGAATAAAATTACGCAACCCACCGCCGGATATACTAAAATTTCATATGAAGCGAATAATTTTTATCCACCAGATGGCTCGCCTCCTATTGATAAATCTATTGATGTTACTGATTATAATAGTACCAGCGAACAAAGTCAGGTTTTTGAACTTTCGTCATTTGCAATTAATAATCCAATTACATTAGATGTTACATTAAATTGCAGTAATGATGGACCATGCCAACAATCAGGAGACTGCCCGCCATATGAAGCTGTCTCGTATCCGGGAATGATAACACCCGGGAATGATTATAGACTTTTTGCTATTTTGGAAAAGAAAGATCCAAATTATACTGGAGGTTGGCGGCCTGTTTTTAAGTATGGTCGAAATAGTCCTGAATTAATGCAAGAAGGTCCTTGCTACCATCATTTTCTAGATTCACAAGTAAGAAGTCGATTAGAAGCAAATACGCAATATAGAATAAGAGTTAACTATCCTGATGAAAAAATTGGTCAGCAGGGAAGAGCATGGGCTCAAATGAGATTAAACTACAAAGAACAAGATACCATAACAAATATTTTGGGAGCCGGACTACGAATTTCCTCAATAATTGAAGTCGATGTTAACAAGTTGGTTAAAGAGAAGAAGTATTCTTATTCAGGAGGAAAATTGATGACCAGGCCTATTTTCTTTCAGACACGATCTTCTAATAATGATTTTTCAGCAATAAATCCAAATTATAATATTGCATCATTAAATAATATGGCAACATATAAACGTCTTTGTGCGGCATTAGGAGAAGGTTTTTCAGGATATATTCCAGATGTTTTCGTTCGACTTTCATCTGAAGCCCAGGTTCCTTATTCGTATGGAGCAAATGGTTCACTTGTAGGATACAACACTGTTAAGGTAGATTATGGAAATAATCAGACTCTAACACAAAATCCAATTCTTGGAAATGGAAGTGAAGAATATAATTATATAAATACTCCCGATAATATATTTTTTTATGATGGGTTAATTCCTGGAATATCTGGCTCAAAGTTCATGAATAACGGTTTGTTAATAAGTAAAAGAATTAATAAAATTAGACACATAAGCTCTTATAGTATTCCACCTCCGAATGTTGGTGCAGGTATGTATTACATTAGACAGATTTATCCAGTAAAAACAGAATTTTACAATTACGATGTAGCAAATTATAAAGATTATTGGGCATTTAAAGCTGATTATGCAAGCATTCAATTCTCTAACGGTACACCAGCAACTGATTCAAGATATTATTTTGTTCATTTTTATCCTGTTAAAACAGGAAAGATAATCCTTAAATCGAAAACAGAAACCAACTATAGCTCATCTCTTTTACCAGAAGAAACTGTAGTTACTACCACTGATTATGTATACAATTCAAAATTTCAGCTGATAAATGAAAAAACTAAAAACAGCGAAAGTAAAGTAGTAGAGAGTAAAACTTATTATCCGGAGGATTTGAAAAGCTTTGGTTTTCAACAAGCTCAAATGCAGGAATTAATAACTCAAAACAGAATTGATTTACCAATCAGAACTGAAATCGTTAAAAACGGTTCGTCAGTAAGTAAAACAGAAACCAAATATATTAAAGATGCAAGTACAGGTAATGTGCTTTTGCCAAAAGAAGTTCATTCAGTAAAGGGATTGTCGTCATTGAGTGTTACAAATTCCAATGATCGAAAAATTACCTTTAATCAATATGACGACAAAGGAAATATACTCCAATATACACCAGAAAACGGTATTCCTGTTTCTATAATCTGGGGATATAATAAAACCCAACCTATTGCTAAAATAGAGAATGCTACTTATAGCGAAGTGTCTTCATATGTTTCAAATCTGCAAACTAAATCAGATACAGGAATTCAGTCTGATTTACTTTCTGACCTTAATATTTTAAGAGCTAATTTACCTAATGCTATGGTTACTACCTACACTTATCTACCACTTGTTGGAGTAAGTACCATTACAGATCCAAAAGGGGACAAGATTACCTATACTTATGACAATTTGGGCAGATTGCAATTTGTAAAAGACAAGGATGGCAATATCCTTTCAGAGAACCAATACAATTACAAACAATAAAGCCAAAAGTAATATGAAAAAAATAGCAAACCTGCTTTTGGTTTTCTTTCCAATGATGGCAATATGCCAGACGGCAACGCAGAACTACGTAAAGACAACAACATATAAGGTCCCAACACAAACGGCTCTTGTATCGCCAACTGTTTCTCAGGCCAATCAAAGTGTGACCTATTTTGACGGGCTGGGCAGGCCTGTACAACAAGTACAATTTCAGCAATCAGCATCAGGGAAAGATATCGTAACCCCTGTTGAATATGATGCTTTTGGGCGACAGGTAAAAGAATACCTTCCCTATGCATCTACTCAAAATACGGCCAATTATATAGATCCGACGACCTTAATTCCTGATTTGATAACCCAGTACAAAAACAATTACGGAACTGCAAACGATAATCCGTTTAGTGAAAAAGTTCTGGAATCATCTCCGCTGAACCGTGTCCTGAAACAGGCCTCTCCCGGCAATGACTGGAAAAAGGGATCGGGGCATGAAATAAAAATGGATTATCAGGCCAATGCCGCAAATGACGTAAAGTTGTTTACAGCCAATGCCGTTTGGGACGGAGTATTAGGGTTATATACCATTTCTTTGGTAAACAACGGATATTACAATGCCAATGAGCTTTACAAAAACCTTATTTATGATGAAAACTCTGCGGCTTCTCCCTCAGAAACAAACGGGTCTACGGTAGAATTCAAAAACAAAGAAGGACAGGTTGTCCTTAAAAGAACCTATGGCACTGTAGGTACGGGAACAGTTAACCAAATACATGACACCTATTATGTCTATGATATTTATGGAAACCTAACCTATGTAATCCCTCCAAAAGCAGTCGATCTATTGGACAGCAATATAATATCGCAGGCAGATCTAACCTCAACAGCTGTAGTTACCCCGGGAACAGCCTTAAACCTTACAGCCACAAATACCATTCGATTACTTCCGGGTTTTCATGCTCAGGCAGGAAGTACATTTTCGGCAGTTATCAATAACCAAAGCAGTACCATTTTAAACAACCTGTGCTATCAGTATAAGTACGATTCCCGAAACAGACTCGTAGAAAAGAAACTGCCTGGTAAGCAATGGGAATTTATCATATATGACAAACTCGACAGGCCGGTTGCCACAGGACCTGCTAACTCCCCTTTCTCGGATATCACTACTACAGGATGGATTATTACCAAATACGATGCCTTCAACCGTACGGTCTATACCGGCTGGATGAATGCTACACCTGCAACTGCTTCCGGAAGGGTAACCCTGCAGGCAGCTCAAAATGATGCAGCCCTGACACTATTAAACGAGAGCAGGCAGCAAAATAATAATATCATAGATGGTGCTCCAATATCCTATACGAATACAGTCGCACCAACTGCATTTAAAATTCTTACTGTCAATTATTATGACAATTATGATTTTTTCTATTCAGTACCTACAGACATTGAAGGACAAACCCCATTGACATCCTCACAGGTCAAGGGTTTGCCAACTTCTACCTTAACAAGAGTATTGACAACCAGTACTTCTTTAGGTACAGAAATAAATACAACTTTTTATGATGCCAAGGCAAGACCTATTGGAGTTTACACTACTAACCATTTAGGAGGCTATACCTATACAGACAGCAAACTGGACAGCTTTTCGGGACAATTGCAATATAGCATCTCCAGACATAAAAGGAGTTCTACTGATACTGAGATTGTCACTAAAGATGTTTTTACGTATTCTGCCCAGGACCGTCTCCTTACCCAGACCCATCAGATCATAAAAGGAACCTATACAGGTCCGATTGAACTAATTGCCAGCAATACCTACGACCAATTAGGGCAGCTCATTTCTAAAAAAACAGGCAATAATAGTCAGAACATCAACTATACCTATAACATACGCGGCTGGCTCACAGACATCAATGATATTGCCTCTCTTTCAAAAGCCGGAGATCCAAAAGATTTGTTTGCCTTTAAGATTACTTACAATACCCCAACTCTGAATATTAGCGGAGTAGATGGCCTGTACAACGGAAACATCGCAGAGACCCAGTGGGCAACTAACTCAGACAACGGAATCCTTAGGGCTTACGGTTACCGCTACGACAACTTAAACCGATTAAGAGAGGGGATTTATAAAAAAGGAGCTGTTATGAACAACTACAACGAGAGCATGTCTTATGATAAAAATGGAAATATTATCAATTTGACACGCAACGGAAGTATTGATGATAATTCTCAAACCCCAATAGATAATCTCACCTACTTCTATAAAGACAGCAACAACAGCAATCAGTTAACAAAAGTTACAGATGCGATTACTAATAATTCAAATTTTTCAAATGAGTTTAAAGACAGCGCATCAAATGCTGCAGATGATTATGATTATGATCTGAACGGCAATATGATCAGAGACAATAACAAAAATATCACCGGGATAGTCTATAACCATTTAAACCTGCCAACAAAAATAACCTTTGCGACGACAGGAAATATTGTCTACCTTTATAATGCTGCAGGGCAGAAAGTACAAAAAGTGGTAACACAGGGAGCTACCGTAACCACCACCGATTATTTGGGAGGGTATCAGTATGAGAATAGCGCACTGAAATTCTTCCCAACCGCTGAGGGCTACGTAGAACCTGAAGCAAGTTCTTATAAATATATATTCCAGTACAAAGATCACTTGGGCAATGTACGTTTGAGCTATGACAAGACCCTTGCCATTAAGGAAGAAAGCAATTACTATGCTTTTGGACTCAAACAGGAAGGATACAATACTGTGAAAACAGGTGTAGAGAATAAGTATAAGTACAATGGAAAAGAGTTGCAAGACGAACTGGGGCTTAACATGTACGACTATGGAGCAAGAAATTATGACTCTGCTATTGGACGTTGGATGAATATTGACCCACTTGCTACGAAATATGTAAATTTATCTCCTTATGTGTATGTCGCAAATAATGTAATAAATGCTTTTGATCCAGATGGGAAAAAAATTGTATTTGCAAAAAATGCAACAAAAGAGTTTAAGCAAGCTTTTAAAGAGGCTATGAAGCATTTAAAAGCAAATAAAGTAGATGGTATTTTTGCAAAATTACAAGCAAGGAAAGAAACTATAACAATTGGAGCAATTGAAGGAAATAGCCAATTTGATCCAGGGACAAATAAAATTAGTTGGGATCCTAATAAAGGATTGTTAACAAATGAAGGAGTAATGCTATCAGCGACGACCATTCTTAATCATGAAGCTGATCATGCTTTACAAGAGCTAGTAAACCCAGAGCAGAAAAAAGCTGATAAGGATCCTGTAACTGGTAAAGTTGATGGTTACGACAACAAAGAGGAACAAAGAGTTATTGAAGGCAGTGAACAAGAAACGGCTAAAGCTCTTGGTGAAATTAAGGAAGGAGAGGTTACTCGTAAAGATCATGGAGGAACTCTAATTGAAACAGTCAGTCCTACATCGACAACTGCGACAAATGAATTGATAATTACTGTTCCTGTTAAAAAACAAAATTAGCGAATGAAATATATGAAAAAAGTTATTTTTATAATTGCAATATTTTTAAATTTAGGATGTAATATTAGTGAGAAAAAAATTACTCAAATTTGGATAAAAAAGGTAAATTTGGATATCGATACGGCAGTTAGAATAAATTGTGCTGAGTTTGATTCGTCATTTAAAGGATTAGTTAAAGTTTATAAAATCAAGGATCAAAAAAAAATAAAAAAATTAGATTCTATTATGAATACCATGTGTAAATCTGACAAAATCGAAAATTTAGATACAAGAAAGAAAATCATAATTTTATATTCTGACAATTCAAAAGAAACTCTATGCGTTGATAGATTTGGAGTTATGTTAAATGGAAATTCAATGAAAATTGATAATCAATCATTACAGTTTATTCAAAATCTATAAACAGGAGAGGTAAATATCAGATGTATTGGTGGCTGATTTTGTACTATTACCTCAGCTAGTCCGAGCATTAGGTTAGCATTGGGCTAGTGCGAGTGTTACACTCGTACCCACAAAGAAACTCGACAAAGAACAGAACAAGAAACCTCGCCAATTGGTGAGGTTTTTTATGTTTAATAATCTTTAATTATCGGCTTATTTTTTCTGTAGGAATGCCACCCTTACAGTTGAATTGAAAGGAAAAATCACCAGCTGGCGCGAGCATCTTGCCATAAGTGTTCGAAATCCAACTAGCGCTCGTTTGTCCAAGTTCTCTGGTTCTCGATTTCATCGGGTACCTACTTAAATTATGAAAACAAATCGTAGCGTTTGCAACGCGTTTAAAAACAAAGAAAGCCATTTCATTACGGAGTGGCTTTTGCTTTTTATAGCATTTAAAGTGTACCAAACTGTTAGAATAGAATTCAAGTTATCCTGCAAGAGAGCTTACAACATACCTTCTGGAAGAACTACTAGAGTTTCTTCTTTACGGTAACCTACAAAACAGACCACAACAAGACCAGCTGCTTTAAGCAGATGCATCGTCTGTATGATTATCTAAGCCAAAAATACGGAGCATCAACAGAAATCAGACTGTTCTTTACAACAGAAGCGGTCACCACAATCATTTTGTTATGTATATCGAAGATAAAAAACTTCATGAGCAGATTGTAGCGGATATTCAGGATTACTTCAACTACGACAGAATCGATTTAAGCTTCAACTCAAATGCCAGAAGTATCAGAATAATTAGAACATTATTAACCATAATAACATAGGTCATTTGATATTTTATGATTAAATTGGTAGTATGAGAATAAATCCTGATGCATTGATAATTGGAGGTGGTCTTGCCGGTTTGGCGAGTGCTTTGCATTTATCTAAAAAGGGGCTCAGTGTGACTGTGATCGAAAAAGCGTCTTATCCCAGACACAAAGTCTGCGGTGAATATATTTCTAATGAAATTTTGCCATACCTGCAATGGCTTGGCGTAAATATTTCTGAACTTCAGCCGGCTCTTATTTTAAATTTTGAATTTTCAGCACAGAATGGAAAAACGGCTCGTACGAGGCTTCCATTAGGTGGTTTCGGAATCAGTCGTTTTGCTCTGGATAATTTTTTATATGAAAAGGCAGTACATAACGGTTGTACCTTAATTACAGATTCTGTGACTGGAGTCGCTTTTGAAAACGAGGTTTTTACAGTAAAAACTTCACAGCATATTTTCACATCCAAAATTGTATTGGGCGCTTATGGAAAAAGATCTAATATTGATCAGGTCCTGGCCCGAAATTTCATTTCTAAAAAATCTCCATGGCTAGCTGTAAAAGGGCATTATACAGGAGAATTTGACAACAGTCTTGTTGCTTTGCATAATTTTCAGGGAGGCTACTGCGGTGTATCAGTCGTAGAGAAAAAGATTATAAACATCTGCTATCTGGCCGATTACGAAACTTTTAAAAAGTATAATAATATAGACGATTATCAAAAAACAGTACTCTTTAAAAACCAAAAACTGAAAGCTGTTTTTGAAAGCTCCACTCCTATTTTTGAAAAACCCCTTACCATCAGCCAGATTTCATTTGATAAAAAAAATCCCGTAGAGAATCACATTTTAATGATTGGTGACACTGCCGGGCTTATACATCCAATGTGCGGGAACGGAATGGCTATGGCAATTCACAGTGCAAAAATTGCTTCAGAACTGGTTTTGGATTTTTACAGTGGTAAAATAGAATCACATACTTTATTAGAAAAAATATATACAAAAGAATGGGAAAAGCATTTTAGAAACAGGCTGATTATGGGCAGGATTTTAGCCAAAGCTTTAACACACAAAACTTTTACATCTATAATGACTTCTATGGCTGCATCAATGCCATTTTTGCTTTCAATAATAATCAGGCAGACGCACGGAAGTCCTATAAAGATCAACGAATGAAACTAAGCACCAAATATAGAACAGAAGAAACTGAAATAATGGACGATTTTTTGCTCGAAGGCGCAGAATTAACTGAAGCATTAAATCAGATAGCCAAAATCAACCAATTATTAGGCGGTAATAAAGTAACGCTTCACGGATTAAAAAAATTACTGAGAAAAGCTGATATGACTAAACCTTTGGTTATTGCAGATATTGGCTGTGGTAATGGCGATATGCTTCGAATGCTGGCACGATATGGCACAAAAAATGGTCTGACTTTTAAATTGATTGGAATAGATGCTAATGCTTTTACAATACGATATGCCGAAAATCTTTCTAAGGAATTTAAAAATATTGAGTATGAATGCAAGGATATTTTCAGTCCTGGGTTTAATTCCCTCAAATACGATATTGCTTTGTGCACCCTGACCCTGCACCATTTTACAAATACACAAATTGGAGAGGTTCTGAAACAAATTTATAATAATACTTCAATAGGAATTGTTGTAAATGATCTGAATCGGAGTAAAACTGCTTACAGATTATTTGAAATGATTTGTGATGTTTTTAACCTGAATGATATGTCGCGTCAGGACGGGCTGATTTCTATTTTACGAGGGTTTAAAAAAAAAGAGCTAGAGTATTTCTCCGAAAAACTAAATTTTAAAAACTATAGCATAAGCTGGAAATGGGCTTTTCGCTACCAGTGGATCATTATAAAAATATGAGCGTAAAGATAATAACAGCTGTTAAACAGCTTCCGCAATATTCACGCGAGACCAAAGATATCATTCCTTTTTTGGATGTCTGGCTCGAAGGACAAGAAGAACGTTTTATCAAAAAGGTAAAAAAAATATTTGAGGGTGCAGCAGTAGACAAACGTTACTCTGTAATGGAACCTTCGGAAGTTTTTACAGCAACTTCATTTGAAGAGAAAAATGATATTTACAGCCGTGAAATGATTGTTTTGGGGCATCAGGTACTTGAAAAAGCACTTGAAAGAACTGGATGGGATCCACAAAGTCTTGATTATATAATTACTGTGAGTTGTACAGGAATCATGATTCCATCATTAGATGCGTACCTGATCAACAAAATGAAACTGCGTCAGGATATCGTGCGTCTGCCCGTAACAGAAATGGGATGTGCCGCGGGAATATCAGGAATAATATACGCAAAGAATTTCCTGAAATCAAATCCGGGAAAACGCGCTGCGGTAATTGCGGTAGAATCTCCTACTGCGACATTTCAGCTTAATGATTTTTCGATGCCCAATATTATCAGTGCTGCTATTTTTGGCGATGGTGCGGCGTGTTGTCTGCTTTCTTCTTATGAAGACGATAACGGCCCCGAAATTCTGGATGAAGAAATGTATCATTTCTACGAAGCTGAACATATGATGGGATTTAAACTCACCAATAACGGCTTGCAGATGGTTCTGGATATCGAAGTACCGGACACCATTGCTGATCATTTTGGTAATATCATTCATCCGTTTTTAAAACAAAATGATCTTGACATTAAAGATATTGACCACCTCATATTTCATCCAGGCGGAAAAAAAATTGTTAACACCGTTGAAGCACTTTTCTCAGGATTAGGAAAAAATATCGATGATACTAAAGAAGTTCTTCGACAGTACGGAAATATGTCAAGTGCTACTGTTTTATATGTATTAGAACGAATTATGGATCGTAATCCCAGTAAAGGTGAAAAAGGAGTCATGCTGAGTTTTGGTCCCGGATTTTCGGCACAGCGTATTTTATTGCAATGGTAATATTTAGAAATTATGGAATTAACAGCTATTATAAAAAAACTTCCTTACAGCGAGCCTTTTTTATTTGCTGACGAACTTCTTCAGGCAGATGAAAATGGTGTAACAGGAACATTTATGTTTAAAAAAGAACTTGATTTTTATAAAGGACATTTTAAGGATAATCCTGTGACGCCCGGTGTAATTTTAACTGAAACCATGGCGCAGATTGGGCTGGTCTGTCTTGGAATATATTTATCAGGCGGCGATCTTAAAGGAGATACTGTAATTGCTTTTACATCTGCCGATATGGAATTTTTAAAACCGGTATATCCAGGTGAAAAAGTAACCGTGAGTTCACAGAAAATTTTCTTTCGTTTTGGTAAACTAAAATGCAGTGCTGTAATGAAAAATGAAGCCGGACAGGAAGTCTGCCGTGGCATTCTAGCCGGAATGATAACTCAAAAATTATGAAAAAACGAATTGTAATAACAGGTCTTGGCGTTGCCGCACCAAACGGTGTTGGAATTCCGGCGTTTACACAAGCGCTTAAAAATGGCGTATCAGGTATTCATCATAATTCGCAGCTTGAAGAATTACAGTTTTCATGTCAAATAAGCGGAGAACCTGAAATATCAGAAGAATTAAAATCGCAATATTTTACCGAGCTTGAACTTCGGGGTTTTAACAGCACTGGCATTTTATACGGCGTTATTGCAGGTATGGAAGCCTGGAGCAATGCCGGACTGCCTATAAACGAAAGCCCTGACTGGGACAGCGGTGCTATATTTGGTTCGGGTACTTCGGGTATTGATAAATTTCGCGAAAGCATTTACAAAATCGACGATTTACAAACACGAAGGCTTGGCAGCACTGTTGTAGCGCAAACCATGAATAGCGGTGTAAGTGCTTATCTTGGCGGAAAAATTGGATTAGGAAATCAGGTTACAACCAATTCATCTGCCTGCACAACCGGAACAGAAGCTATTTTATTGGCTTACGACAGAATACAATCCGGTCATGCAAAACGAATACTTGCCGGAAGCACTTCAGACAGCGGTCCGTATATCTGGGCCGGGTTTGATGCGCTTCGGGTTTGTCCTTCAAAATATAATGAAAATCCCGCGGAAGGTTCAAGACCTATGAGTGCTTCGGCTGCAGGATTTGTTCCGGGAAGTGGTGCCGGGGCTTTAGTTATTGAAGATCTGGAATGTGCTTTAGCACGCGGTGCTGTAATTTACGCAGAAATACTGGGCGGCAATATCAATTCAGGCGGACAGCGGGATGGCGGCAGCATGACAGCACCAAACAGTACTGCAGTTCAGCAATGTATAAAAAGTGCAATTGCTTATTCAGATATACATTCAAATGAAATTGATGCTATTAACGGACACCTTACGGCCACAACAAAAGACAGTCTGGAAATTGAAAACTGGACAAAGGCACTGCAGCGAAACGGTACTGATTTTCCTTATATTAATTCATTGAAAAGTCATACAGGACATTGTTTAAGCGCTTCTGGAAGCATCGAAAGTGTGGCATCGGTCTTACAGCTTCATGAAAATTTTTTATTTGGAAATAAGAACTGTGCCGACCTTCATCCTGAAATTGCTGCACTAATAGATTATTCTAAAGTCCCTTTGGAAACCATTTATACTAATCTTAATATAATTGCCAAAGCCAGTTTTGGTTTTGGTGATGTAAATGCATGTGTAATATTTAAAAAATTTGAAAATTAAAATGGATAGAACAGAACTTACTCAGAAACTAAAAAACATTATACAACCATATGCAGCAGATACAGCAGCATATGAAAATCTTACTGAAGAAACCGATTTTATAAATGATTTAAAAATTAACTCCGCTAATCTGGTTGACATAGTACTCGACATTGAGGAACAGTTTGACGTGATAATTGAAAATACTGATATGGAACGTATGCTTGATGTTAAAACTGCTATAGAAATTATAGAAACCAAACTGGCTGCTAAATGATTGGCAATGATGTCATAGATCTTCGGCAGTCCCGAATAGAAAGTAACTGGCGTCGTAAAGGATTTATCGAAAAACTGTTTACCGATACTGAAAAACAGCTTATAAAAGACTATCATGATCCTGAAATCATGGTCTGGCTTTTATGGAGTATGAAAGAAGCTGCTTATAAAATTTACAACCGCCAGACTCAGGTAAGGGAATACATTCCTAAAAAAATGCTATGCTCAATAATCACATTAGAGATGCATATTTATGGGCTGGTGAGCTGCAATGGAAATAAATATTACACTAAAACTTTAATAACGTCTCAAAACATTCATACAGTAGCTGCTTCAATTTCTGAAGATCTTAATAACATAATTGAAATAGAAAAAAAAGGAATTATAAAAACTGAAAACGGTATTCCCTGTCTGTATGTTTCTGATAATAATACATTCAAAGACGTTTCAATAAGTAATCACGGACGTTTTGAAAGGGTTGTTATGATTGCGAATTGATGAAAATTGTATTTGGAGCTAATGGAAATTCTATAATGTGTTTATAAAATTATATAAGAATATTAATACGCTGTTTAACACTTTTGGAGTAAAACTTTTTAACTCCAAATTATGGTAAGAATTGTATTTCTTTTATACATATTATTTCCAGTCCTGTGTTTTTCGCAAAGTGAAAAACACGACCCCAAAATATCATTTGCCATTGAAACCTACGCTTTTCTTAAAGGACAGAATGCAGCACTTCAGAAAGTTGCAGTCCAGTTTCCGCAGCTTAAACCTAATGTAACTGCAGCACAGCAAAATTTGAATACCGTTTATGGGCGGGCTGAAAATAATATTAAGCAGTTTTTAAAAGAAGAGCTTGACAGCTACCAGTTGAATTTATTGCAGATCCAAATTGATTCTCTCTTAAATCAACAGCTTTTAAATCCAATTGAAAAAGAAAAATACGCACATGATTTCCTTCTAAAAATAAAAGAGAGATCTAATTTCATTAATAATCTGTCTGTGTCAAAAGGAATTTTGTCTTTCAAATATCACGATGCCCCACATCAGGAGATTACCGACGGTCATGTAAATTTTTTCACTACTGAAAATCATCCTAAAGCTGAGAAAGCATCTTTAAAAATCCCAATACCAAAAAGCTGGCTTGCGGAAGAAGCTGAGATGCCTGAAACCATTCAGCAATTTACCAGCTATTATGGCAATGGCAATGAAAAAATACTAATTGTAGTATATGATTTACCCAAAGAGCTGCACAGTATTAAACTGAGTAAAAAATCAATTTCACCATTATTGCCTCCACAAACCAACCTGATTCGCACTGAGCCTGTCACTATCGATGATATACCGGCATTTATGATAGAGGTTGAAGAGTTATTGGAATATGAGAAGGAGCCAATGAAGATACGAATGTTGCAATTCATGTTTGTTCAGGATCAGAAATTATATTGCCTTCAGGGAAGTATTGGTCCGGCAGACAAAGATGAAGATCTAGGGTTTCAGATTAAAAAATATGAGCCCCTTTTCCGTCTTATTGCATCCGGAACAGAACTGGAAGAATAAATATCTTTGAAATAGCTTTATTAGTTACTATTCTTTTTTTTTTCTTCTTTTTATATTCCTTCATCCTTTCATCTGCTCCATCATCGATACCTCGTCCTTCCGGAATGGGTTTGTAGATAGAACCCTGAGTATTTGGAGCCTCAGGACCTGTTTCAATTTGGTATTTATGAACCATGTTACCGCCAAGCCATTCGGAAAACCTGGGAAATACATTCGCACTCAAGGAGGCAGCCTGCGCCTTTCCTCCCACCGGAACTATTTTTTTAGGTCTTAAAGATTTCCTTAAAACAGCATTTACAACTTTCTCAGGCTCATCCATCATTGCCATTTTGGGTTCGACTCCGGTATAGTTTGCTGCATGACGCCAAATGGGCGTATCGACAGCCCAGGGTTCAATGGTTACCACTTTTATTTTATCATAACCATTAAGTCGAAGTTCCTGAGAAAGCGACAGACTCAAACTCCTGATTCCTGCCTTGGTTGCAGAATAACTGGTTTGATAAGCTAGTGGGATTTCACTCATAACAGATCCTACATTTATCAAAACACCTTCACGCTGTATCATAAATTGATCCAAAGCGGTTTTGCTTGCATAAAAAAATCCTTTTAAATTTACATCAATCACGCGCATTTGGTCTTCCATTGGAATTTCCCAAAAACGACCAATTACAGTTATCCCTGCCATATTAATCCACACATCAATTTTTGAATATTCTTTTAAAGCCGAATCTCTCACTCTTTGCAAGTCTTCTTCTTTGCTGATATCCATAGTAACTACTACTGCTTTACCGCCCGATTTACGTATTATTTCTGCCACTTCTTCTAAAAGATCCGTTCTGCGCGCGGCTAGAACGACATTAGCTTTATATTTTCCAAGCTGTTCGGCTACTCCCCGTCCCATACCGCTTGAAGCACCAATAATTACATAAGTTTTGCCTGAAATTTTCTTCTGTCCTGAAGCTCCCACTTTCCATGTCGTACAACTTGTTGTCAGAAAACAAAAGAAAAATAAAATACCCAGTGTTTTGAAAACCCTAAAATTATATTTGACTGTCATGATGTTATAAAAATAGATTCATACTTATTAAGAATTCATATGAAAAATACAATCATTTCGTCATTTTAATTTATATGATTTTATTCCTTCTATTGCAAAATTCACCTTTATGGTATTGTAGAATTACTTCAATTTGCCACAAAAAATGTTAAGGCGTTTTTTAAAAGATATTTTACCTGTCTAAGTTTTGTAGCAGAATCATGGCATATAATCAGTGGACTTTATACAAATTATCATAATTTGTTGCAATAATAGTTCAGAAATGAGGTATTCCAGCAGGCAGGTTATGAGTTTCAGTTGTTTTTGGTTTCTTTTTAAATTCCTGTTTTTAAAGTTTCAATAAGATAACTTTTGTTTCCCTTCAGTAAAAAAATATCTTCGCAGAGCTTTGGCATATTCCAGGTATGCTCGACATCACATTTTATATCATCTGAAAGATTTTTGTGGAGATATCAGCTAGCTCTGCTCCAGAAGGAAATCCTGAATATATGTACATTCCCGCTCCTGCAAATAAAACTATTTCCTCCCATCTTATTAATTCAAATATTCTTTACTTGATATAGATTAGGGCTTATTTATTAATTATTTCCGCGTTTTACTTTAATTATCAAAAAGAAGATAAAGTTAGAATGGAATTATTTTCTATTTATTTAAAATCCCTCTTAAAAATTACTCAAATCTTACTCTCAGGTACTTTTTTTTTACATGCTTCATTTAAAAAATCTACAGCTGAATTTCCTGACATACTAATGATTAACAAATTAAAAATCATGATTTTATATGCAAATAAATATAACATATCGCTTTTTATTGTTTTTATATCTAAAAGCATATAATATGATTGAATTTATAATTACTATATCTAAAAGCATATAATTAAATAATTTTCACTACTTTTATATTCAAAAACATATAATATGAACTCGATTTCAGATTTTGTAAAGCAAAGGCGAAAAAAAGCAGGTATGACTCAGGAAGAGTTTGCCATAAAAACAGGCGTAGCTTTAACTGTAATTAGAAAAATAGAACAAGGTAAAGATAATTTAAGCTTATCTAAGGTAAATCAGGTATTAAAAATGTTTGGACATGTTTTAGGACCTATAACAGAAAATAATTATGCGTCAGGCAATAATAAAATATAATTCTAACAGAGCCGGAATTTTAATTGAACTAGATGCAGGGGAATATGAATTTACATATGATCAAGAGTATGTAGCAAACTATCCTAATCTTTTTATAACTTTTGATATGCCTGTGCGTACACGCCCATACAGAAGTAAACGGTTATTTGCTTTTTTTGACGGTTTAATTCCCGAAGGCTGGCTTCTGAATATAGCATCGGAAAGTTGGAAAATAAATAAAAAAGATCGTATGGGGCTCCTTCTTGCATGTTGCCAAAATGCTATAGGTGCTGTGAGCGTTCATCCTTTTAAAGAAAACGAAAATGTCTAAATGTTTATACTGCTACAAAGAATTAAATGATAATCAAATAGATTATCACTCAAAATGCAGCAAAGCATTTTATGGTACTGCCATACCTCCAGTTCTACCATACAGATTGGAGGATATGGAAAAATTAGCCAAAGATGCTATCGAATTATCAGTGTCTGTTCCAGGGGTCCAGCCTAAATTATCATTAGGTTGGATTAAGTCAGTTTTGGAAAATGGTCATGATAGCCGTTTGACCATAATGGATGCACTAAATGGCAATTACATACTAAAACCACAAAATCAGCAATTTAAACAGATGCCAGAAAACGAGCATCTTTCAATGAAACTGGCAGAACTCTTTAAAATTGAAACAGTACCTTCAAATATGATTCGTCTAGCTTCCGGTGAATTATGTTATATAACAAAACGGATTGACAGAAAAAACAATGGTTCTAAAATCCATATGATTGATTTTCTGCAGATTTTGGAATTAGAAGATAAATATATGGGGACAATGGAGATGCTTGGAAAAAATATTGGTGAATTATCGGTAAATACGCTATTGGACAAAGTACGCTTTTTTGAAATTACACTTTTCAACTTTGTAATTGGCAATAATGATATGCATTTGAAAAATTTTTCAATGTGGCTGTCAGATATAGGATGGACTCTTTCTCCTGCTTATGATTTATTGAATGTCAAAATAATTCTGCCAAAAGATGATGAAGACATAGCCCTTGTCTTTGGAGGGAAAAAGAAAAATTTTAATAAGGGATATTTTGACAGATTTGGTGATATTTTGCAGCTCAATCCGCGTCAGATTAATCAAGCTTACAGAAGATTGGGCTTATGGCTTCCGCAAGCCATCGAAATTATTGAGAATTCGTTTTTGCAAGAAAACTCTAAAAAGCTGTATAAGGAACTTATCTCAATACGTACCAGATTATTTACTTCTCTCTAAATTTAAACAATGAAAAAGAGCAAATACAGATCTGCATATTCCTGCCATAGGTGCGTTAATCAATGAGGATAACAATACTAACCATAATCTGATGTTCTTAACACACAGACTAATCTACTGATACTAGGTAACAAATTTATAAATTAAGCATAAGATAATATCTAAACTATTGTGTATATAAATATTAGAAATGCAATATAAAAGGGGGATGTGGCCGTTTTGTTCGAACTCCTACCACTTCCGATGAAAAATTATTATAATAGCCTGAAATAATATTCCAGCTTGATTTTTATGACTATCGTGTTCTTTGGAATTCACTAAAAACTGAAACACTTTCATTAAACACCCCAAAAAGTTAGACACTATTTGGGGCATTTTTATGGAAAGCCTCTTTTTAAAGTTATATTTTGAAGAATTGAATTCGAACTACAGCATAAATATTTATAATTTTTCGAAATATGCTTTCTCCACTATCAATTAGATTGGTCTTTTGTAAACGGTTACATCATCTACCCACATCATTACAGTTGAAAACAAGTTAATTTTATTTGGGTCTATAAAACTCGAATCTTTTGATCCCACATTCATATTAAAAACAATCGAATGGGTACCGAAATTATTTAAATTAAGATTTGAAGTACCACTTTAGTATAAGTGGCAACAGTTATGTTGTCTACCTTTATTGTTACTGTTACAACATTGTCTTTCATTTTCCAAAAGGATTCATATAAGTGCCATCCGTTGTTTGAGTTTATATTAAAACTGCCTGGGTAGTTTCTTTCAGCTGAGTTTCCCAATAAATTTGTTCCAACAGTTGTTCCATAAAACAGATTTGAAGCAAAACGACTTGTATTTGGGGCAAAAGAATACCCTTCCATAATGTCGATTTCTCCTTTTGTAGGCCACCCATTTCCCTGAACAGACCAAAAAGCCGGCCAGGCACCGTAAGTATCTGTGAAAGATTTGTAAGTCCCGCCGTCCATTGCAACCAATTTAATAGTAGCAGAAAGCATATACTCTGTATTGTTTTCCGGTTTATACTGATAATTTGAACTGATGAAACCAGATCGATATTTGTTGGCACTCAATTTAGTAGTCTTAATTTCTAAACACTGCTTTCCATCTCTCAATTGCGTAGTAGGCACTGAACTATTATAATCACAATAAGGCGAATTATAATCAGTACGTTGTTCTTTTTTCCATTGCGACAGATTTGAACCTACATTAAAAGTATCTTCAAATTGCTTTACCCAGGGTGAAGAGGCACTTTTCTCTGTATTTTTATTTGAATTTACCTCTGTTAGCTGGCTTTCTGATAAAGGAGACGTATCATCTGAACAGGATGCAAATCCTATTAGATAAGTCATTGCCAGTGATAATAAACTTAATTTTTTCATCATTTTGTTTTTTTGGTTAATTTATAGTAAAGTGTATGCTTTAAAACTTAATCCAAACCTTCCAGGAATCCGGTATGAGAACTCTTAATATTAAAGTTTGCATCATACAACAAAGGCCAGTCATTGCCAACATGGTTCAATTCTGTACTATATGGAATCCAGGATTCATTATCCTTCATGCCCCAAACTGTTAAGGCATATTTATTGGCAGCCGGAAGTGCATTATATATTTTTACCATCTCTTTGTATTTTGCCTTTTGAGCCAGTCTTCTTTCATTCGTGAAAACAGAAATGTCATTGAATTGGTTTACCTGAATATCTAATTCAGATACATGAATTTTTAAGCCTTTTGCAACAGCTTTGTTAAGATCGGTTTCAATTTGAGCTTTTGTTGGACTTAGATAAGTGTTATGCATTTGAAAACCCAGTCCATTAATTAGATTGCTGGCTTTTAAATCGTCTACAATGCTAAAAACCCTGTCTTGTTTTGGAATATTAGTGGATGTAGCGTAATCGTTATAAAACAATAATAAGTTGGCGTCTCCGGCTGCATTTGCTGCATTTCTGGCCCACTGAAAACAATCTTTGATATAGTTTGGTCCCATTCGCTGAAGAAAAATAGTATTTCTCATACCACCGCCATTATCATCAGCAGCTTCATTCACAACATCCCATGATTTTACTTTGCCAGCATAATGTGTCACAACATCTGTAATGTATTTTTTTACTTCTAAAGCAAATTCGGCATCCGTACCTGCATAATTTTTTAGCCATTGCGGCACAGAATTATGCCAAACCAATGCATGACCATGAACATTGATGTTATTAGCATTTCCGTAAGCTACAATTTTATCTGCAACGGTCCAGTTATAAACACCGCTTGCCGTAGAAATCTGATCCATTTTCATTTCATATTCGGCAGAAATGCTACTAAATTCATTTTTCAGGATGACATCGTACGGACTTCCATTCGTTAATTGAAAAGCTTTTACGGCCATACCAACAAAAAACGGATTTGCTAATTTATTTGTTTTTACCTTTAAAAATGTTGGGTCTTCCGGAATACCGCTTGAACCAGTAGTTACAACGCTAATAACATTAGAATAATCTGAAATTTGTGTTTCATTTTTTGCTCTTACACGGTAATAATACTGTGTTCCTCCAGTTAAACCTGACACAACATCGTTTAAATCTGTAAGTTCTTTTGAATTGTAATTAGGCAGAAAAGTGGCAAAATTTTCGCTGGTTGAAACATCCAACAAATAACTTTTTGAGTGTGATACGTAATACCATTTTGCTTTAAAACCATTGTCATTTAGATCTTTTGGTGCAATAGCAATTGGCGTTTCTAAAACATTAGGGCTTTCGCTGTCATCTTTAGAGCAGGCATTCAAAAAAAAGACAAAGCTCGTCAGCATTAATAAAAATTTAATTTTCATATTGTTTTTTATTATAGAATATTCTCATACTGAGTGATATTCTGTTTTATAGTTTACTTTATATTATTTAAAAATTTACTTCAATGAAGGTTGCCTTGGGGATAACAACCTTTTTTGAAGTTTAAAAATTAAAATACAAACCATTAATTATTTGTAAATTATTTTAATATTATCATATTTTATTATACTTGGATTAGGGGTGTCATCCTGAATAACGCCAATTTTGATTTCATTTATTTTAGAAACATCCAAGGTAGCTGCTGTATTTGAACCAAAACCATAATTGTCTTTAAAATCAGCTATCGAAATTGTTTTAGTCGTCCAGTTTACATCTGTAACTTTAAAATTATAAGCGAAGTTGGCATTATCAATAGTGTTTAACTGAATGGCAAAGTGAGCACCTGTAACATTTGCACTTATGTCAATATCGACATATGCTTTTTTAGCATCTGTATTAGTTGCACTTAAGAAACTTGTTCCTCCTCCGGCACTGCTTCCATTGTAGCCATTGGAAGTCGAACCAGACCAGGTAAAGGTTGCATAATTACCTGATGGACCACCCGCAGTATTTGCATTAAAAGATGCAACATCACCATAAGAGAACCAATCTTTTCTTACGCCGTTACCATCAAAATCAGATACAAGAACGACAATATCTGGAGTTGGAAGTGCAATTACTTTTTTTGCGGTACCTCCGGGTGTAGTAATTTCCAGCTCTGATCCAGGAACTGCATCTGCTGGCATACCAATAATGATTGAAGAAGATGATTTTACAGAATAACTGACTGCTTTTCCGGCTAAAGTTATTGAAGAGATATTATAAAACCATGTCCCTTCAATTTCAAGCGGAAATCCAGGAGTTGCTACTGCAGGGATTGTATTTGTAATGGTAGGAACAGGCTGTAAAATCTCAATGTTTTTAGTAACAGAACCACCTGCCGTAACAAATGTAATAGGCTGTACCCCAAACCTGCTTCCTAGTTTATCATCAAAAGGAATAGTGAAAATAAACGCTTTTTCTGAATTATGGTTTGGATTGAAACTGATATCTATTTTATTGTCCAGCGTAATCTTTTTTAATCCGGCTAAACCTTCACCTTCAACCCTTACTTTATTCGATGGAAAAGCCTGATTAAGTAAATCTCCCGGTTCAGCAACCATTGCATCTATATTTGCAGTAGTTGCGTCATCATTTTGGCAAGCTGTAAAAGATGCCAACGCAAAAAGAATTAAAATTCTATATTTTATTTTATTGATCATAATGAAGTTAGTTAAAGTTAAAAGGAACCGGAGGCTCTAATAATGATGGATTGGTATCAATAGCAGACTGAGGCAATGGCAGTTCAAAATAATTGCTTCCCGGTGTTATTTTATTGGAAATCAAATTTGTTCGCGCATCATCAGAATAAAATCCAACTTCCTGATTCGAAATAATTGCTGTTGCTTCACTAATACCGCGGCGTTTTAAATCGAAGAAATATTGTCCTTCAAGTGCAAATTCAACTCTTCTTTCATTAAACAATTCATCTTTTGTAAGTACGGCTTTAGTTGGCAGGCCAGCTCTGGTTCTTATCTGATTGAAAGCATTTAATGCTGATACTTCTGTTGTAGAATTAGCTCCGGCCAAAACAGCTTCTGCATGCATTAACAATATATCTGAATATCTAAGGATTATTGTGTTTTGCGAAGTTCTCATAAAAAAGACATCATTTCTTTCCGCAGCAGAACCTACAATGTATTTTCTAAAATTCGCTCCTGTAGAAGAAAGGATTTTTTTATACGTGAAACCACCCGAATTTTTTAATAATTCCGAATAAAAATCACCATCCGTCATAATCGTATTCTTTTTTCTGGTATCCTTTGGTTCAAATCCAGCCTGCAATGAGATCGAAGGCAGATAAACTCCCCATCCGTCACCACCACCGGTTATACCTGACAGGGCAGGAACTATATAGGCCTGATTGGTGTTTTGAGTTCCCCATTCTGTAGCAACTGCTTTCCATTGCAGGGCAAACATACTCTCAGCACTATTATTGTTTTCCGGACTGCTGAATAAGTTGCCGTATTCCTGAATTAGGGAATATTGTTTTCCCATAATTTGTTCAGTTAAACTGGCACATTCTGCATATTCCTTTAGAGTTAAATGTACTTTTGCAAGAATACCCATGGCTACAGTTTTATTTACATATCCCTTTTTTGCTGAAGTTTCAGGTAAATTTTCGATGGCATATTCTAAATCCAGTTTTATAAATTTATAGACATCTTCGATACGATTTCTTTTTGGCTGAGTTTCTAATCCTGCTTTATAAATAATAGGTACAGCCCCAAAAGTTCTTACCAGGTAGAAATAAGCATTTGCTCTCATAAATCTTGATATAGCTATAGCTCTTTTATAAGATGATTCCGGTAATTCACTTTTACTTTCTTCAACTAAACTCATCAGGTTATTGGATTGATCGATAACCGAAAACAACGAAACGTATCCTTCCGTCAGGATTGGGTTTTGTGAGGTTACCTGAGCATTTAAAAATTGCGAATAGGCACCATCAAATGTAAAAGCATTACCAGCGTACATGTCTCCTACAGCAATCAGAAATTTATCATTAAAACCAAACCATGGTTTAAAATATAAACTCTCAGCGATACCGTCAAAAGGTGTAATTCCTTCGGGTAAGTCTTTTGGAGTTAATTGATTTTCAGATGGTGCATCCAAAAAATCATCTGAACAGGAAAACAAAGACAGCAATGGTATCAGCATTCCCATCATAAAAAGTTTAAAAAGTTTTTTCATAACTATTTTTTTATGCTAACGATTATAAATCATTAAGTTAAATGTGTTTTTTATCAATCTTAGAATTCCAAATTCATTCCCACAGAAATAGTTCTTGGTACAGGATACCTTCCTAAATCAATACCACTTAGCGTAATATTCTGATCTAAATTTCCTAAAGCAGGATCGAATCCGGAATACTTGGTAAATGTGTATAAATTTTGAACATTGGCATACAATCTGATTTTAGAAATAATAGATTCCTTGAATATTTTACCTGGTAAATCATAGCTTAAGGAAACATTTTGAATTCTTAAGTAAGAACCATCTTCAACAAATCGGTTCGAAATTCTGCCATTACCATTAGGATCATTAAGGGTAATTCTCGGGACATTTGTGTTTTCATTTACTCCTGCTTCAAATGCATTTGAAACCTGAGTACTTACATTTCCAAATCGATCACCAAATCCGGGATAGATACCATCTGTATAATGACGGGTGAAGTTGTAGATTTTATTTCCCTGACTTCCTGTTAAAACAACTGATAAACTGATGTTCTTGTATTTAAAGTTGTTCGTAAATGAATAGGTAAAATTAGGAATTGCGCTTCCTATATAAGTCTGATCATTGGCATCAATTTTTCCATCTTTATTCAAATCCCTGAAGCGGATATCTCCAATTCCGGTTCCTGTTTCCTGCGTTGGACCCGCAGCTAATTCGGCAGCATTTTTAAATAAGCCATCGGTCACATATCCATAAAATTGCCCTACTGGTTGTCCTTCTGCTGTTTTAGTAACGGTATAGGAATCGAATTGTACTTTACCAACTAAATATTGACCCTTGTTTTGAAAACGAGTTAACTCATTATTGTATTTTGATAAAATAATTGTACTATCCCAACTAAAATTATCTGTTACAATATTTCTTGTGTTTAAGGTAAATTCTACTCCTTTAGTTTCAATTTCTCCTGCATTGAAATAGAAATTCTGAATACTTTGATTGGCTTCAGTAGGGATTCTTCTTGTCAGGAAATCGGAAGATTTTTTAATATAATAATCAAATGTAAATTTAACACGATTGTTAAACAAATCTAAATCTAGACCTGCATTAAACGATTTTAATGCTTCCCATTTTACATCAGGATTCGCAGTATTATCAATTGTTGGTGATGATCCTCCAAATGGAGATGCAATTAAGTTTAACAAGCTGTCGTATCTATTGGACATAATATTTTGATTCCCTACGGAACCGTAACCCACTCTAAATTTCAAATAATCGATGGTACTTGATAAAGGCTCAAAGAATTTTTCGTTACTAACTGTCCAGCCACCTGAAAAAGAAGGGAAATAACCCCATTTGTTATTTGGTCCAAAGTTTGACGAAGCGTCTGCTCTTAACGAAGCTGAAAAAGAATATCTATCAGAGAAACTATAATTTAATCTCGAAATATAAGAAGTCATAGCCCATCTTCCGGAACCATTTCCGTTTGTGGCAGTACTAATATCGCCAATGTTTAAGTTGGTAAAGTCTTTATTTAAATATTCGCCAGTTCTGTAACCGCTTAAATATTCATAACGACTTTCCTGTGCTTCCTGACCTAATAAAAAAGTAAAGTTGTGGTTTTCACTGATCGTTTTATTATAGGTCAGATAATTTTTGATATTCCAATAATAACTTTGATCTTGTTGCTTGAATGATTTGTTTAATAGCTCTTTTACACTTCCTAAAGTATATTTTGGGACAAAAACGCTGGTTTTTGCAAAATTAAGGTCATAGCCTAACTCAGATCTGAAAACTAATCCTTTGATAAGAGTAAAATCGGCAAACAAATTACCATTAATTTTAAATCTTTCCGTATTAGCATTGTTGTATTCAGCCAGAGCAATTGGATTGGTAGCTTCATTTGCAGAAGAACCTAAACCTGTGGTTGGACCTGAGTAAGAACCATCAGCAGCTCTCACCGGTAATTCTGGAGATTGTCTTAACGTATTCATGACCAAGCCACCTCTGTCATCGTTTCTTACTACTTGTTGAGACGAGTGACTTATAGACATATTGTTTCCAATTTTCAACCATGATTTAACGTTAGAATCTACATTTAAACGCAATGATAGCCTATTGAAATCAGAATTTAGGACAATTCCTTCCTGATTAAAATAATTTAAAGAAGTGTAATATCTTGTTCCTTCTTTTTCGCCGGAAAATGATAACTGGTGATTATAAACTGTAGCAGTCCTAAAAAGTTCTTTTTGCCAATTTGTACCATCTCCCAATAAATCAGGTTTTTGATATTGATAGGGAACGGGTTCGCCATTTAATTTGAAAATTTTAGCCTGATATTTAGCATATTCTGGTAGGTTTAAAACGTCAACAGTGTTAATTACTTCCTGAGTACCTATGTAAGTTTCATAAGCAAATGTTGATTTTCCTTTTTTTCCTTTTTTGGTTGTAATCAAAACAACACCGTTTGCACCGTTTGCACCATATATTGCTGTAGCAGAAGCATCTTTTAAAATGTCAATGCTTTCAATATCTGAAATATTCAAGCCAGATAAAGCAGAACTTTTTGTTTGTCCGTTTCCTCCACCCAATGCACTGAAAGAAAATGTGTCGTTGTTTTTATCTGCAAAAACTGGTGTTCCGTCAATAACATACAGAGGCTCGTTTCCATTAATGGAAGTAATTCCTCTAATTTGAACAGAAATTCCTCCTCCAGGTGTTCCTGAATTTTGTGTAACGTTTACACCTGCCGCTTTGCCTACAAGGGCCTGATCGATAGAAGTAAAGGGTTTGTCCTGAATTTCAGAAGCTTTAATAGAAGAAACTGCGCCGGTTATGTCTTTTCTTTTTGAAGTTCCATATCCGATAACAACTACTTCATTAAGTTTTTCCAGTTCATTTACCATCACGACCTGCATCTCTGATTTTGTATCTGCGGGTATAGATAAATTTTTATAACCTATATAACTAAAAACCAGTATCGCTTTTGGCTCTACATTGTTTAAAGTAAAACTGCCGTCAAAATCGGTGGCAGTTCCGTTTTTTGTACCTTGTACTACTACACTAACTCCGGGCAGACTAACTCCCCCTGAAGTTACTTTACCTTTAACAGTTTGGGCAAAGAAAAAATTTCCCCACAGACATACTATTAAATACAATAGTTTTTTTAATGTTCTCTTCTGCATACAATTTGGTTGTTTGAGTTTGGATTAAATAATTAGTTGATTTTTGTTTTAGAATATTTAATATGTATGATCATTTTACATACTCATTATTTGAGTTGTTTAAAGAAATTTATTTCTTAAATATTTCTTAACGAAAGTAAAATCTAGAGGGGTGCAATCGTAGAACAGATGAAGCAAATCGTGCACCATTTGATGCAAAATGGGCTTCTGAGACTCTCATTACATTAAAAAACAAAAAAAACCATTGAAATTCACTACTGAAGTATTGCTAAAAAAACAAGTTTTAAAAATACATTTTGAGAAAATGATTGTAGTAATTATATTAAATGTGTAAATTTTAGCAAAAGTCAAAGAAAAAAAAATTAAAGAAATATTCCGACAAAAAAAGGCTTCGATTATCGAAGCCTTTTAAAATTATATCCTTAACGAAATATTTGCTGCTTATTTTTTTAGTCCTGCTTCCTGTGTAGGCAGATGTCCATATTTAAGTTTATAGCATTTGGCAAAATAAGAGGGAGAAGTAAAGCCTACTTTATAGCTGATTTCATTAATATTGACATTGTTATTTCCTTGTTCGAGCAATTGTTTTGCTTTTTCTAATCGTACATTTCTAATAAATTCATTTACTGAAACGCCTGTTAATGTTTTTATTTTTCGGTATAATTGACTTCTGCTCAGGAAAATCTTAGAAGACAGCAGCTCCACACTCAATTCAGATTCACTAATATTTTCATTAATAAAATGAAGAATTTTTTGAATGAAATCATTATCCAGCGAAGTTGTTTTTTCTTTCCCGTCTTTTGTGATTCCCGTATAAAATTTTTTAAACATTATTTGTCTGCTTGTAATAAGCTGAGCTAAACTGGATTTTAAAATATCCAATTCAAAAGGTTTACTTAAATATATATCAGCACCAGAATCGATTCCTTCGAGTCTGTCATTTACCATTGCTTTTGCAGAGAGCATCAATAACGGAATGTGACTGGTTTTTAAATCTCCCTTTATATTTTTACACAATTGCAGACCGTCCATTACAGGCATAATAACATCTGTAATTATGATATCCGGCAATCTTTGAACAGCAACTTCGTAGCCCTTTTTTCCATTTTCGGCTGTAATAACCTTATATAGTTTACTTAGTTCCTGTTTTAAGTAATTTCTTAATTCCAGATTGTCCTCAACAATCAAAACAGTATAGGCTTTTGCAGCTTCTGGGTCAATTATGGTTGTCTCATTCCTAATCTCATTTTCATCAGTTTCATTTTTATTAGATTCAAACAAGAATTTATTTTTAATTTTTTCTATTTCAAAAACTTCATCAACTATTTCATTCTCTTTATAAAAAGATTTGCCTAAAGGAAATGTAACCGTAAATTTTGTACCTTCTCCAAGGGTACTTTCAACATCTATTTTTCCTTTATGAAGTTCTACAAATTCTTTCACAACTTCTAAACCAATTCCTGTGCTGCCGTAGTAATCTTTATTGAGGTTATCGACCTGATAAAATCGATCAAAGATTCTGTTCAAATCCTCTTTGTGAATTCCTGATCCGGTGTCTGTAATGGTTATAGAAAATGATGGAACTTTATTTCCATTAATTGATATGGAATTATCTCCACCTGATTTCTCTACACAAATAGTAATTGAACCATGATCCGGTGTAAATTTAAAGGCATTTGAAATAATATTAAAGATGATTTTTTCCAGCATTTTAGGGTCTAACCAATCTTCAAGCTCGTCAAGTGGCGATTCAAAATCAACAAGGATGTTTCTTGCAGTAGCTTCTTCATTAAAATATCCGATAATTTCATTTACAAATGCTATTACTTCAATTTTTTTCACCTGAAGGAAAATTTTGTTGAACTCTAATTTATTAAAATCCATTAACTCATTGATCAGCCTGGAAAGCCTATCGGAACTTTTGTGCACGATTTTTAGTTTATTATAGACTTCCCGAGACAAATTTCTGCTTCTTAAAATATCCTCCAAAGGATTAATGATCAGCGTTAATGGTGTTCTGAATTCATGAGAAATATTAGTAAAAAACTGTAATTTCTTATTGTTTAATTTCTCTAATTGAATCGTTTTTTCTCTTTCTAAAATTATTGCCTGTCTGGCCTTAAAACGATTTTGATAAATCTTATTAAGATATATAATCAGGAAAACTAAAATAGATGCATATATCAAATAGGCCCATATAGTTTTCCACCAGGGAGGCAGAATCTTTATTTTAAGTTCTAATTGAACATCGCTCCAGGAACCATCTGCATTAGCCGATTTTACTTTAAAAACATAATTACCGGGCTCCAGGTTTGTGTAGGTTGCTGTTCTGTTATTGCCTGCATAATTCCAATCTTTTTCGAAACCTTCAAGGTAATAGGCATATAGGTTTTTTTTAGAATAATTATAGTTAATTCCCACATATTCAATAGTAAAAACGGATTGTGCATGATTGAGCGTAATTTCTTTGGTTTGGGAAATTACTTTTGTTAACGGCGAAGAATCTTCATTTGGTTTTACAGATTTGTTGAATAATTTGAAATCACTGAAATACAGCCTGGGAGCTTTTTCTGCTTTTTTGATTTCGTTCGGATTAAAATAGTTTACTCCCTCATATCCCCCAAAATACAATTCTCCATTTCCATCCTTAAACACAGCATTATTATTAAAATCATTGTCAATAAGACCGTCATCTTTATTAAAGTTTGTGCTATGTTTATTTTTAAAATCGAGTTTTGTTAGTCCGGATCCGCCGCTTACCCATAAAGAACCATTATTGTCAGAAATTATAGCACGAACAGATTTCTCTTTAAAACCCGGAAAATTATTATAATTTGAAAATCGTCTGTTTTTTTTATTATAACTAAACAATCCTTCGCCATCTGTTCCTATCCATATTGTTTTATCATTAGACTCATAAATGGATAAAACTGTTTGAATAGTGTTATACTTCGTTACACCCTTAAACATTTCGTTTTTAAGATTTGTCACTTTAAAATTGGAGTCATTCTTTAAGCTTACCTGATATAGCCCTAAGATAGTTCCTACCCACAAAACATCATCAGAGTCTACAAAAACTTTACGGATAAAAGCTTCGTCTAAAGCGTTTTCTGCAAATTGTTTAGAGTCACAGTGAACAAATGTGCTGCTTTTATTGTCAAAATAATGCAGTCCTTTTATAAAAGTTCCAATCCAGATTCGGCCTTTTGAATCTTCCGAAAAGCTAAAAACACGATTCGATTTTAACCCTGCTGTATTGGTGGTATTATAGTTTGTAAATTTGGTAGTTCCGTTTTTTAAAAAATAGATTCCCCGATCCCAGCTTCCTATCCAGATATTTTGTTTACTGTCAATAAATATGGTCTGAACATCAACAGCATCCAAACCGGAATAGTAATTTTGATTGTTTTTATTGACGTGAATATAACTTTTATTTGTAAGATTATAAATATCGAGTCCTCCACCTTCATTGCTTATCAATAAATTACCCTTTTTATCTTTTACAACTGAAGTTACATAACTGGTCTGTAAAGAATTATCATTATTTACGAGAGATTCAAGTGAATTGAATTTGTTATTAGGTTTATCAAATACTCCAAGTCCCTTATTAAAATATCCTAGCCACAGTCGTTTTTCTTTATCTTCGTACAAAGACCAAACAGAATTCGATTTTAAACTGAAATTGTTGTACTTGCTATGCAAATATTTTTGCAGTACCTGTCCTTTATAATTCACCACAAATAACCCGTCATTTTCGGTCCCGCAAACTATATAACCAAGGCTGCTTTCTACGATAGACAGAATTTTATTTTTGGTAATAAAATAGTTTTCAAATTGATAATTATCTGTTTCAGGCTTAATTTTTATGAGACCATTTTCAGTCGTTCCCAGCCATAAATATCCAAATTTATCTATGACAAGATTTTCTATATCGTCTAATAAAGGTTCTCTTTTAAATTTGTCTTTATAAACCTGCTTAATTCTTCCATTTAAATCTATTTCTAAAAGACCATAACTGGTTCCTAAATAAATAATTCCCAGCTTATTTTTTACAGAACATTTTATTAGAAGATTTGGTTTCCTTAATAAATTTGACTGAACTAAAGCTACTTTTAAAGTCTTTATATTTATTTTGAATACCCCAAATCCATAAGCGCCTAGTATTAAATCGCCGTTGTTATTCTCAATAATTGTTTTTATAGTAATTGGCTGGTCATAACCTTTTACAATTGCATCCTGAATATTGATTTTAGTAAAATTATCCAAATCTCTATTATAGAGACACAAACCTTCATCAGTGCCTACCCATAAATTATTATTGGAATCAATAAAAGTGGTAAAAATAAAGTTGCTGTTTATGGAGCTTAGTTTTTGATTATGTTTATTATATCCAAAATAGTTTACCCCATCATATCTATATATACCCGCACCATTTGTACCTATCCAAATGAAACCATTATTGTCCTGAATAATAGAAGAAACAGCTCTTTTTGTGGTCGTTTCCTGAATGCTTCTAAATTGATAGCTGTCAAATTTACCTTGAGAAAAGAGACAATTTATAAAGACAAAATAGCATGTAAGAATATATTTAATATTTTTCATTTAGATTTAATATTACTGCTTATCAACCTTGTTGTGGAAATAATTTGCATGTTGATTTTTAAGCCTTTAAAAAACAATATTAATAAAACTAAGCAGAACTCATAAATTTTCTGCACAAATTTTAGCATATTGCCAAAAAACTGAGCATGATTAATAATTTTACAAGGATTAATCATACTCAGCTATAAGATTGTTTAAAATTATTTTAAAAGAATTTATTTATCTTTTAAAGTTCTTCAATATTTATTTTAGTTCAAACTTGGTGGTAAGACCTTCAGTAGAATTCCAGCCCACCATAACATTAAATAATCCGGATTCTACTAAAAATTTTCCATCGTTGTTATAAAAACCAAGTGCTGCATCAGTTAGTGTAAATTGAATTGTTTTTGTTTCTCCTTTTTTCAATTCAACAAGTTCGAAACCTTTTAATTCCTTAATTGGCCTAACAATACTTGCAGCAGCATCATTCAGATATAATTGAACCACTTCTTTTCCATCAAAATTACCTGTGTTGGTAACGTCAACAGAGATTTCAATTTTTTCGCCTTTTTGAAAGGAGGTTTTTGCCATTCTTAAATTTTTATAAGCAAAAGAAGTATAGCTTAATCCATAACCAAAAGGATATAAAGGTGTTTTTTCAACATCAGAATAATGTGACCAAAAAACATTTTGATCTTTATCGGTTGGTCTTCCTGTGCTGTACAAATTATAATAAATAGGGCATTGGCCTACATTTCTTGGGAACGACATTGGTAATTTTCCACTCGGATTATAATCTCCGTATAAAACCTGAGCTATAGCGTTTCCGGATTGTGTTCCTAACTGCCAGGCTTCAACAATAGCCGGAATATTTTCTGCAGCCCATGGTAATGCCAGCGGACGACCATTATTTAACACCAAAACAATATTAGGGTTTACTTTGCAAATTTCCTCTAATAATTGCTGTTGGTTTCCAGGCAACCCTATTTCTGTTCTGCTGCGCCCTTCACCGCTTTGAAAACCGATCTCACCCAAAACCATCACGACAACATCAGCATTTTTTGCTGCTTTTTTTGCTGCTTCAAATCCGGAAAAATCAGTTGAGTTGATTTTTACTTCGTCTAAAAATGTTTGTTTATTTAAAGCCACATCAGTTCCTTTTTCATAAACCAAAGAATTGTTTTTATACTGCTGCATGCCTTCAAAGACTGATATTGCGGTGTTGTCATCAGCTGCAATCCTCCAGCTTCCTAAAGGGCTATTTTTATCATTTGCCAAAGCACCAATTAAAGCTATTTTTGTTCCTGACTGTTTTAAAGGCAGCAGATTTTTATCATTTTTCAACAAAACAATTGACTTTTTGGCCATGTCCAGAACGGCATCATTATTCGCTTTACTGCCAATGTCTGATTTCTCTCTGGCTTCATCACAATATCTGTATGGATTGTCAAACAGACCTAATTCAAATTTTACTCTTAGAATTCTGCGTACAGCATCATTAATTACACTTTCTTTAACAGCCCCTTTTTTTACCAACTGAACTAATTCTTTGACATAAATACTAGATTCCATATCCATATCAGAACCTGCAATAACAGCTTTTTGAGCGGCATCTGCACCATTTGCAGCATAACCGTGAGTAATCATTTCGGCTATTGAAGCCCAGTCAGAAACTACAAAACCTTTAAAACCCCAGGCTCCTTTTAAAATATCTCTTTGTAAAAAGATGTTTCCGGTTGCAGGAATGCCATTCAGTGTATTAAAAGAATTCATAAAAGTTCCGATTCCTGCATCGACTGCAGCTTTAAAAGGAGGTAGTACTGTATTGTATAATTTAGAATTACTCATATCGACACTATTATAATCTCGACCGGCTTCTACAAAACCATAACCTGCAAAATGTTTTGCACAGGCCACTATAGAAGTATTTGATCCTAATTTTTCTCCCTGAAAACCATGAACTCTTGCTCTTGCAATTTTACTTCCCAAACAAGGATCTTCACCGGCACCTTCCATTACACGCCCCCATCTGGCATCGTTGGAAATATCTACATTAGGTGCAAAAGTCCAGTTTAATCCGGAAGCAGAGGCCTCAAGGGCAGCAACGCGAGCCGAATTTTTAATAGCTTCTAAATCCCAGCTTGCAGCTTCTGCTAACGGAATAGGACTAAGGGTTTTGTAACCATGTATGACATCAAAACCAAAAATAAGCGGAATGCCAAGACGGGTTTCTTCAACGGCTATTTTCTGTACGGCTCTGACTTCCTTAACTCCCCTAACGGTTAACATAGAACCGACCAGGCCTTTCTTTAAATTATTGTATTTTTCTTCATTAGAACCTGATTCTGGTTTTGGTCCCGTAACATCCCATGATCCATTGTATTGATTCATTTGACCTACTTTTTCTTCTAAGGTCATTTCTTTCATTAAAAGTGAAATTCGATCTTCAATTGGTTTATTAGCATCCATATGCTTTTTTGTCTGAGCATATCCGCTCCCAAAAATGATTAGCACTAAAAATGCATATTTTTTAATTGGTGTTTTCATCATTGTTTTTAATTTTTAACCTAGAGTTGTTAACACGTAATTACCTCTTAGATTATATGTTTTTATTATAATTTATTTTGAATAATATAATTCTGCAAGTTTATTTACATGAAATCAATAAAATTCAAGGATGTAAATGTAGTTTTACCAGTAGCTATCAGGATAGTACATTTGAAGCATTCTACAAAACAAATGATGCATTTACATAACTCCCCTATCAATAAACAAAGAGATTGCTTCAATTAAAAAATGAAAAAATATTTTTCCATTGCCAGCTTTTCGTATTCCCTGGCATTAAATTTATACCGTCTTTCACTTTCAATCCCTGTTTGCTTATCAACAAGAGGTAGTATAACTTTTTTCTGTACAATTTTTTTACAAAAACCTGATTCATTAGCCTCAATACCTAATATTTCCTTATAAAGATTTGTTAGCTCAGATAATGTAAATTCCTTTGGTAAAAGCTCAAAACCAACTGCTGATTCACGAAAAACATTACTTAATTGATAAAGACTAAAATCCAGAATTTTATTGTGATTAAACAATAAATCCGGTACATCACATAACTTTATTCTTCATATATAATAGACAACAAAAAGTACTTTTCTTTGTTTGAAGTGGATATCTTTTTTGCCACTAAAATTAATTTATATTTTTCTTCAATCCAGTTTAATATGATTCACAAAAGTTATTTTTTTCTGTATTTAATATAAAACTGTATTTTTGAATCATCAAACAATTTATGAATTACAACATTCATTTTAAACAAGTTAACAGCTTTAAAATTGACAATTGAAATTTGTGGCACATTAATGGCACAGCAGAAAAAAATATTAGAAATGCAGTATAAAGTGGGATGTGACAATTTTGTTCGAATACACAGACTTTAGAACAATAAGACAAAATATCTCAAAATAACAATAAAAAAACAACCCAAAGGTTGTTTTTAGTTTTGAATGTTAGCATATTATAACGATTCTGTTTCACAATAATTTATCAATTTAAGGAAATACCAAATAAAAGACGTAATGTTATAATTGAAACTTATGATTGAGATTTCTGTTGTACTTCCAGCATTAAATTTTCAATTCTAGATTGTGAAATTTCAGGATTGGCACCCGGAGCTTCAGCTACTAATGCTCCTACCGCACAGGAAAAATCTATAGCATTTTGCGGAGTTTTGCCAGAAAGTAATGAAGTAATCAGCGCAGCTAAAAATGAATCTCCTGCCCCAACGGTATCAGCAACCTGAACAGGATAACCGTTGTTTTCATAGAGCTGTCCTTCCCACATTAATAATGCGCCATGTTTTCCTCTTGTTACACACATAGCTGTGACTTTGTTCTTTTCTGCTATGAAGTTCATATTGTCTTCAAGAGTTGTAAACGGTGAATCCATACTTGCAGTAATTTCTAACAATTCTTCATCATTAAACTTGATAAAATCAGCCGAATGCATTAATTTTTCCAAAATTTCATAGGAATAATGGGGTTTTCTTAAATTCACATCAAAAACCTTATAGACTTTAGCCTGTAACAATTCTTCGAGAGATTGTCGGGATATTTTGTCTCTGCAAACCAGACTTCCATAAATTAAGACATCTGAATCAGCTACTATTTTTTTAGCTAAATCATTCAGTACAATTTTGTCCCAGGCGGCTGGGTAGCTTATTTCATAACTGGCAGATCCACGTTCGTTTAGTGTTACATTTACTACTCCGGTAGCAAAATTTTCTGTTTCCATAATGGCATTGGTATCCAGTCCTAAACTTTTCACCTGATCTAAAATTGCTTTTCCGTCTTCATCATGGCCTACACAGCTGATCATGGCCACTTCACAGCCAAACGTTTTCATTCGTAAGGCTACATTTAATGGTGCACCGCCAATCTTTTTCTCATTTGCAAAAACATCCCACAGGACTTCTCCGTACGCCACCGCCTTAAGGTTTTTTCTGTTATTCATTCTAAAATTATTTTAATTAATGTTATTCGGGTTGTGTTACCTGAAGATTTGTAATTACTGCATTTTGTCCTTCAGATAGTACTCCCCATTTATTTTTGTCACGTCCGTAAATACGATTGGTCAGCGCTGCTTTTCCGTTGATATAAAGTACAACAACACTTCCTTCTGCGATTATTTCAACATCATATTTAACACCGGTTTGAAATGGATACGATATTCTTGTCACTTCCTGAGAAGCCGAATTAAATCCTTTAATTTTTCCCTGAGCAATGTCAAAAACTATTTTGTAATAAGCTCCGGTATCATTGGTATGAAAAGCAAATCCTGTCGTACCGGAATTATTTGCCAAAGTAACTTCTGCTTTTATTCTGGCTTTTTTTCCTATCGGTTTAAAAGTTACCATTGCTTTTTCTGCAGTGCCCTGTAAAGCATAACTTTCATTGTTCACTGTCGTATTTCCTGAAGTTACCTCAACCTCAGCACTAATGCTTTTCTTAGAAAACAAATCTATGACAGCTTTTGGCGACTGTGTCCCTAAAGTTCCATCTGTATTCTGAATCAGTTCATGAATAACCATATTTCCTGCCCAATCTTTATTACCAAGATCGTTTTCAGGAGTTTTTCTGGCATTCCATCCAAAAACATATCTTTTGTTTCCATCACAAGCTGTTTTTCCTGCATAAAAATATTCTCCATCAATCATATCGTTTTGTGGCGTTATCCATGGACCATTAAGAGATGTTGCCATTTTATAATGTGTTCCTGTATTGCCACTCCAGTTTTCAGAAAACATCAAATACCAGTAGTTCCCCATTTTAAATATGTCGGCACACTCCATCATTAAATAATTCTCCTGAGGAGTTGTGGTATAAAGCGGCGTTTGAACATCCCATTTTCCCGAAGCCGGATCAGCACTTGTAAAATGCAGTAAAACCGCTTTTCTTCCGGGATCAGTCTGTGTACTAACGAGCATTGAATACTTTTTCAGATCTTCATTATAAAATACATGCGGATCTCTGAAATCATAATTATAATAACCCGCAGGCGCTGTAATTTTAAACGAAGAAATTTTGGTCCAGTTTTTCAAATCCGGACTTGTAGCACACAAAACACTTTCCCGTGCATTGGATTGCAAAAATGCAGGTAAACCATTGTGTCCGGTATAATAAAAGTAGTAAAGATTCCCCACTTTTACAACTGATCCCGTACCAACAGCAAAATCGGAATCAGTAGTTTGTCCATACGGAATCGTTTGGCCTTCGTATGTAAAATGTGCTAAATCGGCACTTAAAAATTCATGAATATCGTGAAATCCTTTTCCGGCCGGTTTATTTTGTGCATCATGCAGAAAATAAATATGGAACTTGCCATTATCAAAAAACGGCATTATATCTCCCGTAAAACCGGCACTGTAATACGGATCATTTGCTCCCATCCATTGTGCCGGCGGAATAGGAAACACGCTGGTTATTTCAGAATTTCCACCAGAAATAGAACCGCCAATATATGTCTCGTCAGAACTGCATGAAACAAGTGACAAGAAAATGGAAGCTATCGTTATAATATTTTTATATTTCATTTTTGTTGCGTTCTTAGGTTATTTTTTAGCCAGATAATTGATACTGTTTTGAGTCAAAAGCTTGATATTATTGATAAATTCATTTGCCTGACTCGGCACACCACTGCTGTTGGTTTCATTATACCAATCGTAAGCTCCCATTGAAATTACAATTACATTTTTATTAGCAGAGGAGTTAGGAAACTCTGCAATTGTCACTCTTCCGTCAAGGTTATTGTCCCAGGCTTCACTGGCTAAATTGGTTCCGCCGGTTTGGTTTCTCCAGCCTTCACCATTACCATATCCGCCCCATTCCGGTAAGAACCACCATGCGGTATGATTCTGTCTAAAAGTTCCGCTTTGCAGTAAATTGGCTTTTCCGGCTTCAAAAGTGACCAATCCTTCAAAAATTGGATGGTTCTCGTGTCCAACAAATGACATTCCCCATGAATTGTTGTCTACAAATCCGTTTGGAGCAAAATCCCCAAAAACGTTATTCGGTCCTTTCCCAGACGGAACAATTCCTAAACCATCTACATATTGAGAAGCAAAAGAAGTTAAAAGCAAGTTTCCTCCGTTAGCTCTGTAATTCTTTAAAGCAGTTGTTACCAATGGATTGTTTGCTACAACCGGTAAATTTGCAGCAGAATCAAAATGCCACCAAATCACATCGATGTCACTTAAATCTGCACCGTTTAAAATACTATTAAATGAAATGTATTTTGCTCCATTAAAAGTAGAAAAGAACCAATTGGCAGCTGCAACTTCATCCATATTGGTCAGTTCACCTCTTGAAGCTGCTGTTCCAAGAAAAGCTACTACTAATCCAGTAACCGGAACACCCACATTGGCCGTATAATTGACACTTTTTCCGTTTGAAGTTATTGTAAAAGTTACGGCATTGGTAAAATCGATTGTTGCTCCGGAAGATGGCGAAATACTAACTCCTTCGGTCAATTCAATAACTGGTTTCAAAGCCGTTAAATCAGTATTTTCAGGTAGTGTCATTGTAATGGTTTTACTCACATCATTGATGGTTGCAGCAACGCCATTAATTTTAAAACTTTTAACAGGACTCAATACCACAGTTGTCACAGTATAATCTTTATATAGATTTCCGTTTGTGACCCTGAATTTTACAGGATTTGTAAAATTAATTGCTGTTGTTAAATCCGTTTTAGAAGTTGCTCCTTCCTCAAAAACAACTTCGGGCTTAATGGCACTTATTTCTGATCCGTAAGGCATTGTAACCTTAATATTTCCTGTTTTCTGATCAATTTCTCCTGCAACACCGTTTATTTTAAAAGAAGTTACATTTGAAGGAGAATCGACATCAAAACCGCCGCTTTCAAAACCATTTTCACAAGCTGTAATTATAAAAAGTATTGCTAACAGAAGAGATACTTTTCCCCAATATTTATTTATATGTTTTTTCATATTGCTATCTTAAATAAATTAATAACCCGGATTTTGTTTGTATAATCCCTGACTGAAATTAATTTGCTTCAGCGGAATTGGGCAATACTCTTCTTTATTGGCATCAAAGAAGGCATCCTGATAATACGTACGTTTTGCTTTTTCTTTTGCATAAAACGCATTCATTACTTGATCTGTCACTCCCCATCTTACCAAATCAAAGAAACGGCTTCCTTCCATAGCCAATTCTAAACGGCGTTCCCAGCGTAAGGCTTTGCGGGCAAAATCCTGAGTCCAGTTGCAATTGCTGCCGTCAACATATTTTTCGATTTTGAAGTTGTTTACATATGGAAGTCTTCCGGTACTTTGAGCAGCTCTTTCCCTGATTTGATTAATAAGCGGTAAGGCTTCTGTATGTCTTCCCAGTTCAATTAAAGCTTCTGCGCGCATCAGGATTACATCGGCATAACGAATTTGTATTCTGTTTTTTGAATTTCCATAAAAAGGATCAATATTCACTACACAACTACAATTTGGGGCAACGTTTTCTTTTAATGAGGCAAAATAACCGTATGTTCCCGGAGATCTTACCCAGGCTTCAACATATAAAAACTCAGGATCATATTTGTATGGCAGTCCCGGCATGGCAACCGTATGGTACAAACGAGGATCTACCGTTGTAGCATTGATGTTTTTATAATCAAAATCCTGATCATTATAGGTGTCAAATTCAGGTAAACCATTAGTCCCTGTTTTAAAAGCATTCACTAAGTTTTGACTTGGTTTATGAAAATCACAACATCCTAAACCTTGTGGTGTGGACAGCACATCCGAAAAATTCAGTCTGCCGTATAAAGTTCCGTCATTATCTGAAAACTGAATGGAGAAGATGGATTCTGTTCCGTTTTCAAAAGATCCCGGTAAAAAGTTATTCGCAAAATCAGGTTCTAAATTTGCTTTTCCGATCACTTTATCTGTCGCAGTAATTACTTCCTGCAAATGCTGTTGGTTGATTCCGGTAACGTTGAATTTATCATCCTGCGTGTAGGCCTGATACAAACGTGTTTTGGCTAAATAAGCATAGGCGGCTTTTTGGGTAGCACGTCCTACCTGTGGCTGTGTTTCCGGTAAAACATCCGCTGCAGCCTGAAAATCTTCTGCAATTTTATTCCAAAGTTCTTCGTTGGAAAAAACCTTATTCGAAATTGTTTTATATTGTTCTACAGGAACATCCTCTGTGATATAAGGAACATCCCGAAACATAATTTTTAGCATAAAGTAGAAATGGCCTCTTAAAAAACGCATTTCGGCTATTCGTGTTTTTTTCAGCGGATAATCGGCTTCCGAAATTTGTTCTAAAGCTTTCAAAGCTTTATTGGCTCTGGAAACGCCTACGTAGCTGATGTACCAAAAATTATCTAATTCTCCAAAATCAGGTCGGATATTATTAGACACTTCAAAAAAGTGAAAATCCTGAATATCATTTGTTCCGCTTCCGCCTTTATAAGCATCATCAGAACGTACGTTTCCAAATGGCCACAAGCTGTACGGAGAGTCGTAGTGATCGTTGCCTAACTGGGCGTAAGCTGCATTCATAAATCCTTCTATTGATTGTGGTGTCACAATATCATCCTCAGACAATACGCCACGAGGATCATTTTCGAGAAAATCCGAACAGGAAGCAAAAATCCCCATCACTAAAAATCCTGCTATATATAGTATCTTTTTCATATGTAAATAATATTTGTCTTTCATTGGAATATGGAATCGCCATTCTTCATTACTTTTTATGATTTTGATTCATGGCGATTTCATATTTTTTGATTAAATCTTTTATAAAGTGAAATTAAGACCTGCCGTAAAAGTGGTTGGCTGCGGATATCCGAATCCAGCATTTTCAGGATCGATACCTGTGAAATTTTTGGCATCAATAATCAATAAATTCTGTCCGCTGATATACAGGCGGAAACTGTCAAAATTTATTTTTTTAAGCAATTCTTTTGGCAGACTGTAACCAAACTGTAATACCCTAAGTTTTAAGTAGCTTCCATTTTCTACATAATAGGTTGAAAATCTTGATTCTGCATTTCTATCGACAGTAGTTAAAGCCGGAATAGTAGAATTTGGATTGTCCAGAGACCAGGCATTCAGCAAACGGGTTCCTTTATTAGATCCTACATCATCCACACTCCAGAAATCTGTCTGATATTTGGTATTGTTAATCACATCAACATCTGTAGCTCCTTCCCAAAAAGTAGTAAAATCAAAGTTTTTGTAAGCCAGGTTCAGGTTGATTCCGTACAATAATCCCGGATTTGGATTTCCAATCCATGTACGATCTTTATCTGTAATGGTTCCGTCGCCGTTTAAATCCTGATAACGAATTCTTCCAAGGCCTTTTCCTTCCTGAATGGCCGAGTTATCTACTTCATCCTGACTTCTGAACAATCCGTCAGCCACATATCCATACATTGAATTGATCGGGCGACCTAAAATATTATTCTCTAATCCGTCTCCTCCGTAATTATTTTTCACTTCATCAGGCAATTCGGTAATCTTATTTTTATTGGCTGAAATATTTCCTGAAATTTCATATTTCAGTCCAAATGAAGTTTCATCACTGTAACCCAGCGTAAATTCCCAACCCTCATTTTCCATCGATGCTCCGTTTACCCAACGGTTTCCTCCTTCTCCAATCACTCCCAGGTAAGGCGGCAACACCAAAATATCTTCTGTTTTTTTGATATAATAATCAATTGAACCGCTTAGTTTTTGTTTGAATAAACCAAAGTCTAAACCAATGTTGGTCTGCGTGGTCGTTTCCCATTTTAAATCGTCATTGCCTGACTGTGTGGCAATAAATCCGGAAGGAAGCAATCCGTTTCCGTTTCCTGCAATATCATAGGCTGTCCCAAAAGACGTTGCCCACGTAGGACTTCCGCCTGCATAACTGGCCAGATAAAGACTGTAAACCGCAGTATTACTGATTTCCTGGTTTCCGGTTTGTCCCCATCCTGCTCTTAGTTTTAAATCTGAAAATACCGGAGCATTGTTTTTAATGAAATTTTCGTTGCTGATTCTCCATCCTGCAGAAATTGCCGGAAAGGTTCCGAATTGGTTGTTTTTTCCGAAACGTGAAGATCCGTCACGACGAATTGTAGCCGAAAGTAGATATCTGTTATCAAACTCATAATCTGCTTTTCCGAAATAAGAAAGAAGCGAATAAACTGTTGAAGTCCCACTCGTAAAAGATTCACCCGTTCCTGCATCCGGATACATATAATCCGGTGTTTCGATCAAAAAGTCATTTTTACGCAGGGTATTGGTATCAAAAACATCTTTATACATCTCTGTTCCTCCCATTAGGGTTAAATTGCTTTTTCCTAAATTCAGATTGTAAATAGCAGTATTAGTCCAGGTCCATTTATCACTTTGTGACTGATCGATGGTTACCGAATTCTGGTCATTTTCAAGATAACCTGATTTATAACTTCTCTGTAAAGTCCGTTTTTTGTAAAATCCGTAGTCCATACCAAAACTTGTTTTGATGTGCAGGTTTTTAATGATTTCTAAATCAGCATATACATTTCCGAAAAGACGCAGATAATCGTAGTTATTATCTTTATTGTATTCTAAAAGACGTGCCGGATTTTGTCTGTCATTCATTCCTCCTACAGGTCCTCCCCATCCAATTCCGTCTACGGTACGAACCGGAATTATTGGCAATGCACGAAGTGCGGGATCCAGAACTCCCGGATCTGTAACCTCTTTCGTACGATTGAGACTGAAATTTTCACCAATGACCAATTTGCCGTCAAAATATTTATACGAACTATTCATTCTGGCTGAAATTCTTTCGAAATCAGTTGTTTTTACAATACCTTCATTTCCATAATAGCCTAATGAAAAAACGTAATTTCCTTTGTCTGACGCATTCGACACCGAAAGGTCATATGAATTTGCAACTCCTGTTTGCGAGATCGCGTCGTACCAGTCTGTATTTGCAGCTTTCAGAGTCTGATCAGCGTCTAGATATTCGGGAACTAAAACCCTGTTTAATTGAGGTTTATTATTATTTACTGACCAGTCAAATTGGTAACGCAGGTTATTATTGTTTGGATTTAATCCGTCGTTAATATTGGCCTGCCATAAAGCCTGACCAAACTGATTGGCATTCATCACCTCCAGCTTTCTGGAGTAATCCGAAAATGAAGCATAGGTGCTGAAATTAATTCTCATTTTACCTGCTTTTCCCTTTTTGGTTGTAATAATGATCACTCCGTTTGAGGCACGTGAACCATAAATACTTGCAGAGGAAGCGTCTTTTAAAACCTGAATCGTTTCGATGTCATTCGGATTCAATTCGTGCATTCCTGATTTCGTTGGCATTCCGTCAATAACATACAGCGGATCTGTGTTGTTTAATGTTCCTACACCGCGAATTACAACCTTGGTGTTTCCTCCACTCGGAGAACCGTCAGATGAAACCTTTACCCCCGCAATTCTTCCCTGCAGCGCTTTAATTGGGTTAGGTTCCGGCTGTTTCATCACTTCTTTCATGCTTACAACGGCAACAGCTCCGGTAATATCGGTTTTCTTTTGTTTGGAATATCCTGTTACAACCACCTCGTTCAGCTGATTGTTATCCACTTTTAAAGTGATATTGAGCGTTTTTTGTCCTTTTACGGAAACCGACTGAGGTGCATAACCAATAAAAGAAACAATAATTGTCGCATCAGGCGCTATGTTTTGGAAAGTAAAATTTCCGTCAAAATCTGTTGTTGTGCTTGTGTTTGTACCTGAAATAAGTACACCTGCTCCCGGAAGCGGCATTCCGTCACTGGACGAAAAAACTGTTCCTTTAATTCCGCCTTCCTGCGCCGTCATCAGCAGCACAGGGAAGAAGAAAAATAGAAAATAAATCATTTTACTTTTCATAGTTTGTGGTTTGGTTTAAGTTAGTTTAGTTAATATGTAATTGGTTTAATACGATATTGCTCATCTCAATTCCTTCATTTGAAGAAACTGAAAGAGAAGTAAATGGCTGATTAGAAAAAAAGATTTCTGTCAATACTCTTTCGCCATTGTTATAAAATATTTCAATGGATGTTTTGTCTAAGATGATTTTAAAAGCACCTTCTTTTTGGCTTCCTTCCAAGGCTGCTTTGCTAATCGTTGAAGCAAATTTTTCTGAAAAATCAGTTTTTCCGGATTTAGAACGATCCAAAAACAAATAGTGTTCTGAATTATTGATTCCGAAAGTCAAAGAATCTCCGGCTGCATTTGAAAGTGTAAAAATGTAGGTATCCTGTTTTAGGTTTTTTAAATTAAAGTTGATAATGGCCTGTGTCAAATCTATTTTTTTCGCTTCCGGAATTGAAATGGTGCCTTTACCTTTTATATTTTTTGCCTTAACCGTTTTGGAAACATATTTATTGATTTCCTTCACTGGATTGCTAATCAAACTATAATCATTTCCTTTTTTAACTAGCTCTATTTCACGAGCAATTGTCGTCGCGCTTCTCCAGGCATTAGTAGGTACATCTTGAGCATAGTCCCAGTTTGACATCCATCCTATAAATAATTTTCTCCCGTCAGAATCAGGAATATTGTTCCATGTTACTCCGGCATAATTGTCTTTTCCGTAATCCAGCCACACTGCTTTTTCTTTTTCTACTTTTTGAGCAAAATTGTTGTCCTGTGTAAAGGTTTTTCCATCAAAATCCCCAATAAAATATTGCGTTCCGGAACCACCGTTTGCTCCACCCGGATTTAAACTCTGAATCAAAACCCATTTGGTTTCGTTAGTTCCTTTTACTTTTATTTCAAAGAAATCCGGACATTCCCAAACACCTCCGTGAGCACCGATATTTTTTCCGAAATCCGATAAATATTCCCAGTTTTTAAGATCTTTCGATTTGTAAAATTGAGATCGATCCTGAGCCGCCAAAACCATTATCCATTGTTTATGAGTTTCATCCCAGGTCATTTTGGGATCACGGAAATCACGAATTCCAGGGTTTTTGATGACAGGATTTCCTTCCTCAAATTTCTGCCATGTAAAACCGTTGTCATTCGAATACGCAATATCCTGCTGTTCTACATCAATCTTGTTTTCTTTTTCCTTTGTCATATCATGCAACGTATAAATCGCCACAATTGGAGCTGTTTTTCCTGTACCCAATCCCGAAGTATTGTTCACGTCGACAGCAGCACTTCCTGAAAAAATATATTTGTCACGGTCTGGATAAATAGCAATAGGCTGTTCTTCCCATTTAATTAAATCTTTGCTTATGGCATGTCCCCAGTGCATAGGCCCCCACTTATTCCCGTCAGGATAGTATTGGTAGAATAAATGATATTTCCCATCTGCGAAAAACATTCCGTTCGGGTCATTCATCCATCCTTTTTTTGGTGTAAAATGAAAATTAGGACGGTACATTTTTTCTTCAGCTGTATTTACAACCGAAGTCTGAGTATTTTGTGCAGCAGCTGAAAATGGTTTACAGCCCGATATTGAAAATAGAACAGCACTACAGAATGCCAGCGGTAGATGTTTCATTGATTTCATGGGTTTTGATATTTTTTTTAGTTAGATTTTCACTTAATGCTTCTAAAGAAATTCCTTTGGTTTCCGGCATCATAAAAATGACAAACAGTAATTGCAGCACCATCATAAGTGTAAAAATTAAGAATACAACTTCAGGTCCGATTTCTGAAAATAACATCGGAATTAAAGATGGAATTATTGCTGCCAGAACCCAATGCACTGAACTTCCAAAAGCCTGACCCGAGGCACGAATGTGATTTGGAAAAATCTCTGAGATGAAAACCCAGATAACAGCTCCCTGACCAATGGCATGCGAAGCAATGAAAAGGAAAAGGAAAGCGGGTACTGCAAGTCCTCCCCAATCGTAATAAAAAGCAGCAGAAACCAATCCTAACGAAATAATATATCCCACAGAACCAATGTACATTAACAACTTTCTTCCTAATTTGTCAATTAATGCCACTCCGATTAAGGTAAATACAAGATTTGTTATTCCGATTCCGATGCTGCTCAATAAAGCGGTATTCTGCCCTAAACCTGCTTCTTCAAAAATTCTTGGTGCGTAATATAAGAAGGCATTTATTCCGGAAAACTGATTGAAAAATGCAATTAAAAAAGCCAGCATTAATGGGAAACGGTATTTTTTCATGAAAATATTTTCATGTCTGGTAACGCCGTTTTCCCTGGAATCATCCATGATATCTTTAAGGTCTGCGGTCGGATCAATTTGAAACAGTACTTTGCGAGCTTCTTCATCACGATTTTTTGACAGTAACCATCTTGGACTTTCCGGGATAGTCAGTATAAACAGAATATAGATAAGCGATGGGAAAGCCTGAACGCCTACCATCCAGCGCCATGCATTTTCTCCAATATCTTTTAAAAAGTAATTTGAAATAAAGGCAATTAAAATTCCCAATACAATATTGAACTGGTATAAAGCTACTAAACGACCTCTTTTATCAGCAGGAGCAATTTCAGATACATAAGCCGGAGCTGCAATAGTAGAAGCGCCAACCCCTAAGCCTCCTAAAAATCTGAAAGCTGCAAAAACAAAAGGATTGTTTGCGTAAGCAGCACCAACTGCAGAAATGAAGTATAAAATTCCAATCCAGAATAACGTCTTTTTACGACCTAATTTATTGGTTGGGATTCCTCCAAAAATAGCACCAACTACAGTTCCCCAAAGTGCCATTGCCATCACAACAGATCCATGAAAAGCATCAGATGAATGCCAGAGAAGCTGCAATTGTTTATCAGCTCCAGAAATAACTACGGTATCAAAACCGAATAGAAAACCTGCCAGTGCAGCAGTAACAGACCAAATCAATATCTTATTCATTGTACATGTATTAAAAACTTATTGCTAAGATATCCGCAATAAAAACAACTTATTTTTAATGATGTTACAATTTAATTCTATAATTATTGATAGTTTGATATTTAAACGATAAAACCTTTATTCATAAGGCTTTACAGTAATTAAAATTTATTTACGAAAACCGTGTAGTTTCGATTTTGTTACAATAGGTTTAAAATTGATACCTGATTTGCATCAATTTTAAACTAATATTAATTGGATGATTTGTATTCCTTAGGTGATATTCCAAATTTATTCTTAAAAGCTGTAGAAAAATAGTTTGGAGAAGTAAATCCAAGAGCGTATGCAATTTCAGAAATATTCATTTCATTTGACTTTAAAAGCTCTGCAGCTTTCTCCAGTTTGACATTATTAATATGATCGCTGATATTGATTCCAATGATTGCTTTTACTTTTCGGTACAGCTGAACCCTTGAAACCCCAAGCTTGTCTGCCAGATCTTCTACTGAAAATTTAGGGTTTTCAACGTTTTTATTGATAAGATCATTCATTTTAGTAATAAAGGACTGTTCGGGGTTACCAAATTTCGATTCAGGTTCTACACGGTAAATATTGTTGGTATAATAATAACGTAATTTTTCTCTGTTAAAAAGCAGGCTTAAAATAGATTGTTTTAAAATCGCAAGGCTAAAAGGCTTGGTAAGATACTGATCAACTCCGCTCTGCAATCCTTTTAAAACAGATTCCTTATTACTTTGAGCCGTTAATATAATAATCGGAATATGAGAAGTCCGTAAATCCTTCTTCAGATCTTTACTAATTTCATAGCCGTCTCTATCTACTAAATTAATGTCGCAGATTATAATGTCCGGTACAATTTCCATAGCTTTTTCAAAAGCATCGCTTCCATCAGAAGTATGCACTACATACTCACCTGATAATTTAGATTTTAAAAAAGCAACCAGATCTGTGTTGTCTTCGATCACTAAAAGAGTATGTTTCTCCGATTCAGAAGTTAAGACATCCTCTTTGAATTCAGTATCTTCTTCAAGATAATCCGTTATCAGATTTGGAATCCTGTTTAGATTTTCCGCTGCATTTATAATTTCTGATGGCTCCAGATGGCTGCTTCCTTTCAATAAAGTAATTACAAATTCGCTTCCCTGTTTCGATTTAAGTTCAATATTTCCATGATGTAAAAGCACAAACTCTTTTGACAGATGAAGCCCGATTCCGGAGCTGTTTTTGTTATTGTTTGACGCTTTAAAAAAAGGGCTAAACACATTAGACAACTCGTTTTCCGGTATTCCGATTCCGGAATCCTTAAAGCTAATTTTAACCGAATTGTCCTGATTCTCTGTAATGGAAATGACAATTTTTCCGTTATCCGGAGTAAATTTAAAAGCATTAGACAGCAAATTGAAATACACTTTGTCCATTAGGCTTCTATCCATAAACAGTTCCAGGTTTTTATTTTTGCAAATAAGCTGAAAATCTATATTCCGGCGCGACGCTTCGCCTTTAAAATTGGTCATGACTTCATTTGTAAAATCGTAAACTTTAGTGTTTATAGCTCTTAAGGTAAATTTTTGCTCTTCAATTTTTCTAAAATCCAAGAGCTGATTTATTAATCGCAACAGCCTGTTCGAATTTTTATGAATCAGTTTTACTTCATCAATAAGTACAGTTCCTTTAATCTTATCATTTTCTATCAATGACTCCACATAACTCATAATCAATGTTATGGGGGTTTTAAATTCATGTGAAAGACCAGTAAAGAAATTCAATTTTGCTTCGTTGCTCCTATCGGCAATTTTAGCCATTTCCTGAATTTCATTATTCTGATGAATTACGGTCTGGTTAATTTTTTCGAGCTGCTTTTTCTTTCTTGAAATTGAAATCGTCGAATAAATACTGTAAATAGTCAGACTCAGAATAATTACTAAGAAAAAACTCAACAGTCTTACCAGATTATTTTGCGAAGCATATTCTTTTTCCTGAACATTTATAGCACCTTGCTGGGATTCAATAACAGCTTGCTGCTGATCTACTTTATCCATCTGATTTTCGATTATTTCAGCATTATTCTTGTCGATTACAATTGTATTGAGAATATTATTTTTGGCAAAAGGTTCTTTATTGTAAATTTTCAAAGCCAGTTTCAATGCTTCATTTCCTCCGGTGGGATACAAAATTGTACCATCTAAAATGTCATTTTTTACCAACTCAATACCACCGCTAACCGTATTAAGCCCGTCAACTCCCAAAAATTTAATCTTTTTTTCTAAACCTAATGTTTTAGCCGTTTCCCATGCGCTTAAAGCCATGCGATCGTTGTGAGAAAAAATATATTCGATATCCTTATTTTGTGCCAGAATTGATTTTAGGGAAGCCTTAACAGATTCACCTTCCCAGTTGCCATGAATAGTGTTTTCGATTTTGAAACTTTTATTTTCATTAATTATCTGAACAAATCCCAAACTGCGTTCATAAGCCGGTGATGAACCATTTGCACCTGTTATTTCAATAATTTTGCCCGAACCTTTGCTATGCGAGATAATGTATCGGGCGGCAATTCTTCCAATTTCAATATTATCAGCCCCAAGATAAGCCGTATAATTTTCTCCTTCAATTTTTCGGTCTACCACAAGAACCGGAATTCCTGCTTTTATTGATTTTTCTACAACAGCAGTCAGGGGTTTTGACTGAATAGGTGAAACGATAATAACATCTACTCTATTGGATATAAATTTTTCAATATCTTCTATCTGCTTTTGAATGTTGTTATTGGCATCACTAATAGACAAATCGACTTCAGGGTGCAATGAGGCTTCAATTTTAATCGAACTGTTCATTTGTTTTCGCCAGTCATCTGTAGTCATGGCCTGAGAAAATCCGACTTTTATCTTGCTTCCCTGTTTTTGTGTACAGGAAAGCAGACTTAATGATGCTAAAAAAAACATCAAAGTATATTTAATAAATTGATACATGAAATTATAATTTATGTAATGAAACGAATTTAGAAACTATCTTCCAGAACAAAAAACTGTCAAAAATAATTAGGAAGGATTATTTTTTATCTGACAAGCATGAAGATATATAATAAAAAGTAAAATTAAACTTTTATTTCATGCAGACAAATCAGAATTGACAATTCATCCTTAGTAGTACATTTTTTTGCTAAACAGAAGACTTTATCACTGTCGTATTAATACTGGTTTATTGAATCTGCTTCTTTCAAAAATTAAAAGAACAACCAGAACCCGAAACCATAATTTTCAAACCTGTACTGCTTAGAAGAAACTCTTCTAAAAAAAAACATTAAATTTAGAATCGTTTAGGATTTTAACACACAGTTCATAATAGTGTTTCCTTAATTAAAATATATTTTTGAAAATCTGAAAACAATTTTTATTCAAAAGCTATCCTTATTATGTTAAGTCTGAATAAATAAAAGCTGTTTTATAAGGATGTTTCAAATAATTTTTAAATTGAAAATTCAAATTATAAAAATATGCATAATCCATTCTCCTCTACAACAAATTCTTTCAGACAATTAATAACAGTTAGACTTCATGTTTTAATCATTTTGTTATCATGCTCTCAATACGCAACCAGCCAAAATCCTGAATCTTTTTTTAACAAAAAAGATTTGATGCTGGTAGGCAGTTATTACTATCCCGAACAATGGCCTGAATCGAGTTGGGAAAGTGATATAAAAAAAATGGCTGAACTTGGTTTCGAATTTACACACTTTGGTGAGTTTGCATGGTCAACTATGGAACCTGAAGAGGGGAAATATAATTTTGAATGGCTCGACAAGGCTATTGCTCTTGCCGATAAATATAAACTAAAAGTAGTTTTGTGCACACCAACTCCCACTCCGCCAGCGTGGCTTACCCAGAAACATCCTGATGTATTAATGGTCAATGCAGAGGGTCGCACAATACAACATGGGGCAAGACAGCAAGCCTCATGGTCGAGTAAAACATATGACGAATATGTCAACAAAATAGTCACTGTACTCGCAAAGCGGTATGGAAACAATAAAACGGTATGGGGATGGCAGATTGATAATGAACCTTCACATTACGGAGCTTCTTTTGATTACAGTGAAAACGCACAGATCTCATTCAGAAACTGGCTAAAAATCAAGTATCAAAACATTGAAAATTTAAATACTGTATGGGGAAATGCTTTCTGGAGCCAGACCTATAATAATTTTGAACAAATCCGCATCCCAAATCAAAAAGAGCTGGTGCAACAGGCTAATCCACATGCTGTTTTGGATTTTAAGCGTTTTACGGCTGATGAAGCTGCCGGATTTGTCATTAAACAAAAAGATATCCTTCGCAAATACATTAAGACTTCACAATGGATAACCACCAACCTGATGCCACAGCATTCAGCTGTTGATCCTTTAAGAATGAAGGCACTTGATTTTCAAACGTACACCAAATATCTCGCCGAGGGATATGACACCGGACATGGAGAACAGGGATTCCGCATGGGATCAGCCCATAGTATCGGATTTTCTAACGATTTTTTCAGACCTATAAATGGTGTGAGCGGTGTAATGGAATTACAGCCCGGACAGGTAAATTGGGGACTTTTCAATCCTCAAACTATGCCTGGTGCAGTACGTATGTGGATTTATCATGTCATGGCGGGAGGAAATAAATTTGTTTGTAATTACCGCTTTAAACAGCCTTTATCAGGAGGAGAACAATACCATTATGGCATCATTAAAACAGACGGAATTACAGTGAGCCGTTCAGGAGAGGAATATGTCAAGGTAATTAATGAATTAAAGGAATTGCGAAAGATTTATAAAGCCGATGTAAAGACTCCTGCGATACTATTGAAACGAAAAGCAGCAATTCTTTACAATCCTGATAACCGTTGGGAAATGGAATACCAGCCACAAACCAATCAGTGGGATTATGTGTTACATACAAACCGTTATTATAAAGCCCTTAAATCATTTGGAGCACCTGTAGATGTAATTGATGAGAGTAAAGATTTTTCGAATTACCCATTTTTAATTGCACCAGCCTATCAGCTTTTAGATGAAAAACTAACAGAGCGCTGGAAGAAATATGTAGAAAACGGCGGCAATCTTGTTTTAAGCTGTCGAACAGGACAAAAAGACAGGGAAGCACATTTGTGGAAAGCCCTTTTTCAAAAACCAATCCTGGATTTAATTGGTGCTAAAGAAATTTACTTTGACCTGCTTCCTGAAAAATTAATGGCTAAAATTACAATGGGCAATACTATTTACAACTGGAATAATTGGGGAGATATTATAGAGCCTGATCAAAACACAGAAACCTGGGCAAAATATGATAATCAGTTCTATAAAGGTAAAACGGCTGTACTACACCGCAAATTAGGAAAAGGAACGGTGACTTATATCGGCGCAGATTCTGATGATGGAAAATTAGAAAAACAGGTTCTTCAAAAGCTTTATACCAATTCCGGAGTCTCTACTTTATCGCTATCGGAAGGTGTTTTAACTGAATACAGTGATGGTTTTTGGTTTGGTTTTAATTACTCATCAGAAGACCAGCAAATACCCATCCCCTCAGATGCAAAAATTATAATTGGAGAAAAAATTCTCAAACCTGCAGAAGTAGTTATCTGGCAGGAGTAATAATATTAAAAACATCAATATAACTACCTGATTTTAAAAAACTTTCATTAAAATAAATAAAATCATAAGATTCAAACTCATTTACAAATGTTATTTATAAAAAGAAAAAAAAGTCTGTTATTCATTATGCTATTTTTAGTCAGTTCTTTAATTGCTCAGACTAAAGTAAAAACAGCTGTTGGGGATACTTCTTTAAAGGACTGGAAAGGCTTTTCTAAAATAAAAAATAATACAGGTTTGCTCTCTTTAAACGATACAGTCCGGTATAGATATCCGGATGGAAAAAGTTACAATAAAGGTTTTCAAATCATTAGAGAAGACGTATCTGACTGGAGTAAATATTCAGGCTTTCGTTTTGATGCATTTTTAAAAGACAATACAACAACGCAATTAAATATTACACTCAACGTTCCGAAAAATGACAATAAAACGCTGCCGGAGCATACACAGGTACACACAACTATTTCCGGAAAAGGATGGCATAGTGTTTATCTTAGCTGGAATACATTAGAAGTTAGTGAAGCGCAACGCTTAGGTGTACTGCGCCATATTAAGGAAATAAACATTATAGCTAAATCTTCTGATACAAAAACAAGAGTCCGGATCAAAAATATAGAACTGGTAAAAGCTGACAAAACGGCTCTTTTGTGTGATGCTAAAGGAAAAGCAGTAAAAAGCGGAGAAACCGCTTTTTACGATGTCGAAGTTGCAAATACCACAAATCAGCATCAGTCTGTTCAGCTGTCATTACAACGATATGGATGGGAATCTATGGTAGCGTCAGTTGTGCCGGCAGGTGTAGAATTAAAACCTGGTGAAAGCCGAATCTGCAAAGTTAAGGTTCAACTTCCTGAATCACTACCTGCAGGAACACGTGAAACCCAGATACTGCATGCTGTCACCAATGGAAAAGAAAGTGCCTTTATTGAACTAAAAACTGCCTCAGCACTCCCCACACCAAATATTCTTCATACTGCTTCACGTTGGCAGGAAATTAAAAGCAATGTCAATAATTACCAATGGGCTAAAGATGCCATGAGAGAGTATGAAGATTTGGCTCAAAGATGGATAGTTCCTCAAGTAGCCTCGCAACTGAGCAATGATAGTCCCGGCCTTGGCATGCATTTATTTCAAACCCAGGAGGAATTTAATCTTATGGCCGCCGGTATTTCTTATCAGCTGACAGGAAAAAAACAATATGCAGAAAAAGTTGCCTTGTTTCTTAGAAGGCTGTCAGACCCTCAAACAGGCTACCCAAATACTTTGAGAGCATGCCATCAGTCTTTTGTGCAGGAAGGACATTTCTTTCAGCATATAGTTATGGCTTATGACATGATTCGAACAGCTCAGGTGTTAAGTGAAAAAGAGACTCAAAACCTTGAAAAAACATTTCGCCTCTTTATCGAAACAGTGGATAAAGGTTTAGGTAGCGGTGCTATTAACAATTGGGTTCTCAGTGAAATAACAGGTTCTATCTATTGCGCATTGGCGCTTCAGGATTGGGATTTAGTTGAAAAAATATTTAACGGCCCGCAAGGCATTGTTGATCATCTGAAACAAGGAGTAATGAGTGATGGCTGGTGGTACGAATGCACCATCAGTTATAATGTGTGGTGTGCAAGCGAATTTTCACAAATTGCTTTGGCTTTAGAACCTTGGGGACTGGATTTCAAAAATACCCGTTACCCTATCGGAACTTCAAAATATTATTCGTTAATGCCCGAATTTAAAGAACCCGGGCTGTATGGAATGAATTTTGAAAAATGGGGAACAGTAACCAAAAACAGTGTCGGAATTAAGGACATGTGGGATGCCCTGCCTTCTTTTACTGATTACAGAGGAATAATGTTTGGTGTAAATGATGCAAAGGAAAATCTGGTTTCGGGTCAGCCGTATGAGCTCGCTTATTACATGTATAAAGATCCTGAATATGCTGCCATTATAAAAAGAGGTGATAAAAGGGACCTGTTGTATGCCGTTCCGGAACTTCCGCAGACTCTTTCAGAACTGCAGACTAAATCTGCATTTGCAGACAATATGGGAATTGTACTGCTTAGGTCACAGACAGAAAAACGTCCTATTAATGAACAGCTTCAGGCAGCCATTCATTATGGTACATTTGGCGGTTTTCATGGTCATTTTGACCGCAACAACTTCATCCATCTGTCGCGCTATGGGAGAAGTTTCTATAATCCTGAAATGATATGGTATGGATATCCTTCCTACATGTATAAATTTTACGTGCAGACCTCAATGTCAAAAAATATGGTGGTCGTAGATCAGAAAATGCAGGAACCGGTTGAAAGCTACAAAACATTATTTCATACCGGCAAAATAATGCAGGCAACTATTACAGAAACCAATTCCAGATGGTCTAACCCGCCCTATGGAGGAATGATTTACAACTGGGCAAATGATGCCAGTTTTTCAGAAAAAAGCTTTCAGGAAGGCAGATCAATCCCTATGCCGGAAAATGCCCCGAAATATGGAGCAGTGACTGATTTTACAGAACCCGTACTTCAACGCCGTTTGATGGTCATGATGGATGACTACGTTCTGCTTGCCGATTATGTAAAAGCAGAGAAAGAACATACTTTTGACTGGCTTTTTCAAATGAAGGGATTCCAGGAACTTTCTGCTGAATCCAAAAAATTTCTCAGACATGACGATCAGATGAATTCAGGTCCACTCGGAAGCGCTCAGTTTATTACAGACTGTAACTGGTGGCAGACAAAAGGTCCTGCAAAAGCTTCATTCGAAATGTGCTGGGGAAAAAACTGTGACAATGCCGGTACTATGGCACCTTTGAGTGATGAAGGTGCCCTTAAAATTAATGTTACAACAGTCTGGCCTGCCGAAAATGAAATTATGACCGGTACAGCACCTGAACATCTTGACGTACAGAAACAGTTATTCTACAAAATAACAGCCGACAATAAAACACTCACTGAATCAAAAACAGGTGCTTGGATTCTAGGACAGGCTGTAATTAACCAGCCTTTAAAAGATGTAAAAGAACTTACTCTTACTGTACGGTCAAACTTATCAAAAACTCCTAACGTTTTTTGGGGTGATGCAAAAATAATTTTAGAAGGCGGGGCGGAAATAAAAGTTTCTGATCTTCCTTTCAAAACAAATAATATTAAGCAAAATGAATACAAGGGAAAAGATTATTTTAACGGACCTGTAAAAATAGGTGGCCATGAATATAATGACAACATTCCTTCGATGCCTGAAAACCAGGAAAAAGAAGCAGTGATTACCCTGGACCTAACCAGATTAAAAGCTACAGAATTTAACGCAGTCTTAGGAACTGATTTTCCTTTTGGAAATGAAAATGCGAGAAGAAAAACGTACGCAATACGCTCTAAAGGTAAAACGGCCCGGTATTTAAATATTATTGAACCTTTTGAAAAACAATCCGTAATAAAGAAAGTTGAAGGTATTGATGCTGATCACTTAAGAGTTACGCTCCTGGATGGGCGTGTGCAGGAAATTACTATAATTAATTTTGAAGGAGAAAAAGGGGCAGCCCAAATAATTGTCAAAGAATCTAAAAATGGCAAATTAATTCGTCAGGAACAGACTTCTACTGTTATTAAATAGTATTAAAAACTTAAGAGTGTATACAGCTTGAGATCTTAGATGCTAAAATCATACATGTTTTACAAGCCGCAGTTTTGCCTGGCATTTCTTTTTAATTTCACCCAACGGGTTAGAATAATTAATTTTTTCCTTTTGTTTCAAAAGTGTTCAACGAGTGAGCCAATATTATTTGATCCAGATAGTAGTTCCCTAATTTTATTATTAAACGTTGTGGCTTATCCTGAAAATTACCAGCAACAATTACCAGCTTGTTTTCAGGCGTACGAAATACCAGTATAGGCTTTTTGTCTTCACCAGATTTCTTCCAGGATAACAATCTGGAGCCCGGTATAATATAATGGCTGTAATGTTTAACTGCATAGTATTCGGGTGTATAAGTTACAGTCTTTTTTTGTGAATCCACCTGAATAAGCGCGTTCTGCTTCCAGCCCCAGCCACTTTTACCCTCGTCACATAGAATTGCATTCCAAAAAGTATACTGAGTACAGCCATTACCCAAATAGTGGTTGATAAGACCAAAAGTATGCTCGGCTGCCTTCCAGTCAAATTGCCCCCAGCCGCACTCACTTTCAGTTTGCGCATATCTATAGTTCGGGTACTTTTCACGGATACTTGACAGAATTTGCCCTCCTTCCCATTGAAAACCAACCCCTTTGATTGTTTCTGGCATGCGAGGATCGGACAGTATCTTATCAACTACATCAAATCTATTAGTGTTAATAGTCCCCAGATAGAGCTTAACATCTGGATGCTTCTCTTTCAGGGCAGGAGCTAAATATTCCGTATTGAAACAGATCGTGCCTTCAGGTGTCCAGGCACAACCCGGATAAATGGTGTAGCTGTACGCTTCATTCTGATACATTACGGTTTTAATAGGAATGCCTTGCTCAAGATAAGCATCGATAAATTTGCAGAAATAATTGGCATATGCCCTTAGATAACGCGGATCTTGTATCAAGAAATCGTTTGCAGTGAATTGCTGAGGAAAAAAATTAGCTTCTTTTTTAGTATTACCTTCAAAGAGGATAATATCAGAATCAGGCGACATCTTATTATAGTCTTTACTACTTTGAACTGAATAGTAATTATTAACTTTCATCCATGATGGAGGAGACCATGGAGACATCCAAAAGCTAAGCTCAGGGTTATATTTTTGTGCTGCTTTGATATAGGGTATTAAGCTGATCTTATCGCGTTCAATATTGAAGTACTTGAGCTGAAAATCACCATCGACTTCATCAGAACTGTACCAGTCACGCGAATAGTCATTTGCATTCATCGAGAATCGCCCCAAAGTGAAGCGTAGTTCCCCTTCTGGTGAGAAAAGGCGTTCCAAGACGGTTTGCTTATCCTTTGCCTCAAGAATGTTCAGTGCATCCCAGCCTAATTCATTAAAGCAGGTTCCCCAAGCTTCAAAAGTAAACGTTCCTTTATCATCACCTACTACTAAGTCACTCGGTAAGGAAACAGTCTTTTTTAGTTTTATACTTCCTTGTTTCCAGTAATTAGATTCACCGCTGCTAATCCAGTTAAGCTGTTGCGCTTGAAAACTCCATGGAAAAATGAGGCAAAAAAAACTTAGACTTATATTAATTTTTATTTTCATGTATATATTTAATTGGTGATTACTATATCTTGTCCTTTTATCACAATTCAATCGAATCGTTGTATGTGTATAATAGTATATTGAATTAGTTAATATAAAAAAAACAGAGAACTTTTAGTGAGATTTTTGCAATTAATTTATTGGTCTGATAACTACAGTTTTGTTTTCTTAAAAGTAACCCCATCAACATGCTCCCCAACAAAAAAACCAGCCATATCTGAAGTTTTAAACCACTTTGGCTTAGCGGGCATATCATCATAGATCATTACACCATTAATAGTAAGATTTTCAAAAACGATATTTTTTACTTTTCTATTTTCATCATATCCGGCAATTATAGAAATATCAGCATTCTTTCCATTATAAGAAATATTTTTAAACAAGACATTTTCAACTCCTCTTCCCGGCGACGTGCAATATTTGCTGTTAAAAAAAACTCTTATATTGACCAACTGACCCTGTCTGAAATCTTCAACTCTAATATCCTCAAAATTTACATTTTTAATCAGGTTACTGTCTCCAGCATTCAGGCTCATACATCCCTGATAGTCCAATTGGCGCTCTTTATGATCGAGAATATCAATATTTTTGTATGTAAGGTTTTGAAGCATTTCCGGTTTAGGTGTACTGCCATGTGTTCCAATTAAAATTGGATGGCCTACATCAGCCCATAATGTCGAATTTTGCATCGTAATATTATCACAGCCTCCTTCGAAGCCTAATCTTGTTCCGTAAACTGTTGTACAATCATCAGAATTTCTGTTGAAAGCACCATCAATCAGAACATTATTACTGGCAAAAACATTCATTCCGTCACCCCAACCAAAGAAGCTGATTACTTTTACATTTCTAATCACCACATTATTGGATCCGCCCGTAATGCATTGAGAACTAAACAAACCTTCAATTGATACATTATTTGAATTAGCGATAGTAATCCCTCCCTTAACAGACTGATCGACCATTCCGCTTCCCAGTACTTTAACATCCTGAACCTTTTCGATATTAATTTTTCCCATAATAACAGCGGCACCGTCTACATATACTGTAGCTCCTGATGGTACGAGTAATTTCCCTTCCGGTAATGTGTGCAGTCCGGGACCAAAATAGATTAGTTTTTTATCTTTTTTATTTGGAACAAAAGAACTAATCGGATTAGCAAAAAGATGCAGATTATGCATAATATCTCCATTTACTTCTACAGATAAATTTGAAGCTTTATTGAGTTTGAAAGTCAGGGTATTTCCGTTTACTTCATGTTTTATTCCGTAAGACAAAGGGCGTATTTTTGAAGAATTAACAAGACCACGATTGTAAGTTACCGAAACTTCGACTTCACCAGAAAAATCAAAATAACTTAATGTTGCATCCTGAGTTACATGCCCGCTGTCTTTTACTTCGTCAACCTTGATTAGGTATTCAGGCAGCTCCTGCCATGTACCTCGCGGAACACGGACCTTCACAGAAAAATCAGCATTTTGTGCAACTTCTTTTGGAGCGCTATAGGTAATGAGTTTATTTTTTTCTCCATTTGTTGCAAAAAGCATGTTTCCAAATAACAATGCTCCAACAAAAAGCAGATTTTTATTTCTTCTTATATTTATGGTATTCATATTTTAAAAATTTAGTTGTGAATTCAGAGCTGTGCAAAGACAGCATAATTGATTCTGCGTTTATAATATTACTATTTTTTATTTAGACTTAAAAACAGTATTTTGAAGTTCTTCCAATGATTTACCTTTTGTTTCCGGCATTATAAATAATACAAAAAGTAACTGGAACGCCATCATAATGGCAAAAATTAAAAACACAACCCCTGGTCCAATGGTTGAAAATAAAAATGGAATCATCGACGGGATAATTGCCGCCAAAACCCAATGTGTCGAAGAGCCAAATGCCTGACCGCTGGCTCTTAAATGATTTGGAAAAATCTCAGATATAAAAACCCAGATTACCGCTCCCTGACCAATGGCATGTGAAGCAATAAACAAAAACAGAAAAACAGGTACAGCCATTCCCTGCCATTTTAAGAAGAAAGCAATCGCTACCAGACCTAACGAAACTATATAACCTATGGATCCGATAATCATCAAAACTTTCCTGCCTAAAACATCAATTAGAAAAACACCGAAAAGTGTAAATATCAGATTGGTTATGCCTATTCCTACACTGCTCATGAGTGCGGCGCTCTCTTCTAATCCGGCTTCTGCAAAAATCCTTGGTGCATAATACAAAAAGGCATTAATTCCGGAAAACTGGTTAAATACAGCTATTAGAAAAGCCAAAAGCAAAGGGAATCTATACTTCTTTAAAAATATGGTTTCGTCTTTTTTATTGCCATTATCTCCAGCCTGTATTTCCTGCATAAGATCTTCTATTTTGGCTAGCGGGTCAATTTTTTCCAAAACTGCTTTTGCTTCGTTATTTCTTAATTTTGCCAGCAGCCATCTTGGGCTTTCCGGAATGGTAAAAACGATGACCGTATAAAAAAAGGCAGGAAAGGCCATTATACCTATCATCCAGCGCCATGCATTTTCACCTGCATCGCGAAGCAGATAATTAGATAAAAATGCCATTAAAATTCCCAGAACTATATTAAACTGATACAATGAAACAAGTCTTCCTCTGTCTTTTGCAGGGGCAATTTCAGACACATAAGCGGGTGCCGCGATAGTTGAAGCTCCAATACCCAGACCGCCCAGAAAACGGAAAAATGCAAAAGACCAGGGATCATTCGCAAGTGCTGAACCTACAGCTGAAGCTAAAAATAAAACGCCAATCCAGATCAGTGTTTTTTTTCTGCCAATTTTATTGGTGGGAATACCTCCGAAAATCGCTCCTATTACTGTTCCCCACAAAGCCATTGCCATTACAACAGATCCATGAAAAACATCTGAAGTATGCCACAGATCCTGAAGTTTTTTATCGGCACCCGAAATTACAACGGTATCAAAGCCAAAAAGAAAACCTGCCAGTGCGGCTGTTATTGACCATAAAAGTATTTTATTCATAATTGGTAGTAGTTAAGTTTGTTAGTTAAAGTTCTGTTTCATGATTTCTTTGAACACATTACCTTTTCATAGCGGTCTGCTCTGCGTTATGTAACGGTACAAAAAGATCTTTTTCTGATTTGAGTTTTTTGAGGCGCAGTAATGCTTCGATATAATAATAATCAGCATAAATGATTGAATAGTCAATTTCACTTTTATTGGGATAATGTCCGGTTGAATGCAGCAGAAAAGCCGAATTCTTATTATTGCTCTTATAGCGGCTGGTTGAAAGCTCTTTTAGCATTCCCTCTGCTTTAGACAGATAAGTTTTCGCCAGTTTTTTATCAGAAGTGTAAGTCGACAACTCTATAAGACCTGAAGCTACTAATGCGGCAGCTGATGCGTCACGAGGTTCTCTTTTTATATTTGGCACATCAAAATCCCAGTAAGGAATCAAATCTTTTGGGAGACGCTCTAAATATACTTTGGTTACTTTATGAGCAAAATCCAGAAACTTAGGATCTTTGGTTTCGCGATAAACCATAGTATACCCATAAATAGCCCAAGCCTGTCCTCTGGCCCACATACTTTCATCAGCATAACCCTGATGTGTTACTGCTTTTATTTTTTTCCCGGTCAGGGTATCATAAACCACGACATGATATACCGAATGATCTGGTCTGAATTGATTCTCCATCGTAACTTCGGCATGTTTTACCGCCATATTGTACAATATTTTTCTTCCACCATTTTTAGAAGCCTCAAACAGCATTTCAAGGTTAATCATATTGTCGATGATTGTATTATGAGGCCAGTTCATTTTTGTACGCATTCCCGGCCAGGATAAGATGGTTCCTACCTTCGGATTATAGAGTCTGGCCAACGTGTCTGATGTTCTTACAAAAATATCTTTATACTCTTTATTATGTGTTAATCTGTAACCGTTACCAAAACTGCAGTACATCTGAAACCCCAGGTCATGATCAGTTGCGGTACGCATTGACAATGGTGTTAAAAAACGGGTGTACTTGTCTGCTTCCTTTTTCCATTTAACATCACCTGTATATTCATAGAGATACCACAGCACACCAGGCCAGAAACCGCTGGTCCAGTCTTCATATCCTACCATACGCCACTGCTTGGATCCCGGAGCTATATTTCTTGGAATTGCTAAAGTATCAGGCATTGCTGCAAGCGTTTTTTCTGCCTGCACAGCACAATAATCCAGATTGGCATCAATATCAAACTGATTCATTGTATCTTTTTGAAAGCCGGCTACAGCAATTATTAATACACCAAAAAGTATGGTTTTAGTTATTTTCATTTATTCCAATTTTAATTTTATTTTTTCTCTCTATTTTTATTATCCTTCTGAACTATTTTAAAACTTTAAACCAGTCAAAATCAGCGTAGCTACCCAGTCTCACGTCTGCTTCGCTTACTGAAAAAATTCCCATCTTAGCGCTGATCCATAAATCTTTCTGAGCTTTAAAGTTCTCTCCTAACGGTTTGAAATTTATCCCATCTTCACTGTACGAGAAACTAGATTCAGCAGCAGGAGATCTCACCTGCATTTTTAAATACACTTCATTGTTTTGAAGTTTTTTCTTTTCCATAATTTTTTCTTTTGAGCCCTTAATTGCATCAGTACAGGTTACCTGTTTAACCCAGAAACTTCCCTCCTCATGCGTAATACCTACGTAGGCATAAGACTGCCCCATCATTAGAATACCGGCAGTTTTTCCACCTGTTTCCCACTCTATACCCAACTTTACTTTTACTACCGAAGTAAAATTTTCTGCCGGCAGTTTCTGCAGTAATAAATTAGGTGTATCCCATAAATTAGGCAGTTCTTTTTTGCTAGTACAGAACAATCTTAAATAGTCTGTTCCCAAAATCTGAGCGCTCCATGTAATAGAAGGATTTCCGTACCACTGCCATTGAATACCTGGTTTTCCGTTATTAAAATCATCACTTTCCTGCGGGGTTTGAATTGGGTATTGTTTATCGATATTTGGCTTTTTATATTTTAAAAGCGGTTCTCCAATACCATTCCCGTCAAGATCTTTTCCCATCAAAGGCCATCCGTCTTTCCATGTAATTTCCTGTAAATGCAATACTCTTCCGTACACTCCTTTATCCTGAAAATGCATAAACCATGAATCTCCTTTTTGAGTAGTTATCCAGGCTCCCTGATGCGGTCCGTTAACCAATGTATTTCCTTGTTCTAAAACAACCTTTTCTTCATACGGTCCGTAAATATTTTTTGATCTTAAAACCAACTGCCAACCTTCAGCCACCCCTCCGGCGGGAGCAAAAACATAATACCAACCATCTTTTTTATAAATCTTTGGTCCTTCAACGGTATGGTGTTTATCATGTCCGTCGAAAATATGCCTGCCTTGGTCTATAACAGATGTTCCTGTCTTATTCATCTCATTTATGGTAAGAAGGCTATTGATACCCGCCCTGCTTCCTGCCCAGCCGTGTACGAGATAAGCTTTATCACCGTCCCAAAGCGGACATGGATCTATAATGCCTTTTCCTTCCATTACCAGAACAGGGGCTTCCCATTTTGTAGCCGGATTTTTTGTTTTTATCATATAAACACCGAAATCAGGATCTCCCCAGTAGATGTAAAATTCATTATTATGATATCGCATAGAAGGAGCCCACACTCCCTTACTATGCTGAGGGACATTGAATACTTTCTCGGGAACAATCTTTTCTAATGCATAATTAATGATGGTCCAGTTTATCAGGTCTTTCGAATGCAAAATTGGCAAGCCCGGTGCACAATTAAAGCTGCTCGCTGTCATATAGAAATCCTCCCCGACTCTTATTACATCAGGATCGGAATAATCTGCATGCAGCACCGGATTTATAAATGTTCCATCACCCTGATCTGATTTCCAGACCTCAGATACGTATTCTTTTTTTAGGAGTGTTCCTTCATTTTTGTCATTTTTCTGTGCAGCAAGACTGATGCTCAGTATAGAAATAATCAAAGCTGTGAATATTTTTTTGTTTATCATTCCTACTGAATTTTTATGATCAAAGGATTCTGAATCATAGCTGCCTGTTTTTTCAACAAGGCATCCCAATCTTCAACTGACTGCACCTGTCCGCTTTTGGTCCAGGCAAAACCTGCATAATAGACGGCTACGTTGTTTTTAGGTGCTGTAACAATTAAAATCTGGCTTTGATCTAAAGCTTTAGATCGATGATCAAAAGCCTTTTTTACTGTTTTAGGATCCAGTATAATCCCCTCGCCCACATATGAATCATCAATTGGTTCCCAGTGTCTGAATATGCCGTTTTTAGCATTCAGGGCTGCTTTTCCTTTTTGGTCATGAAGCGTAATACCAATAGTATAATTTGGGATTTTCATATGTGAACTAATTTTACTTTCAAACCTTGAAAAATTAGACCCAAGATCCAGAGAAATTCTTTTAACCTCTTTTACGCCATATTTGCTCCACGAAGGGTACTCTAATTCAAAAATGCTTCTCAAAGGTCCGTTTGTAATTGTTTTATATTGCTGAAAATTTTTAGAAGTATAAAGACTGTCTTTTTCCCAGATGCCTGTACCGCCGTTTCCTCTGCTGTACCCCACATGATACGGGTCATAACCTTCTCCATGTTCAATATGATAATACCCGGGTTCTTTGACGTTTTTAGCATACCACGAATCAATTACAGAATAATCAACTTTTTTTAGCCAGATGTCAATACCGCTCGAAAGCGTTCCTCCTGCTTTTTTTTCATCAACCAGACGCTGTGCCTCAGGTCCATAAGTACGAAAAGCAACTTTATCATTTTCCCAGGCAAAGTCATCAATACGTTCCGGTACAAAACGGGCATATGTTTTCAGTGCTGGCTCCGTTTTTTTTAGAGATGCAGAAGGATCTGTAAGAATGGTGTAACTCACCTCTGACAATGCAGGAATCGTTACCTGAAACAGCAACTCATCAGCACTGCCGTTTTGATCATTGTCGATGAGCTGCGTCACTAACAATTTGCCTTTTTCATCTTTCACAAATAGCTCATCGAAGTTGTTAACCTTTGAAAAAGCTTTTGACTTAAGATTAATGGCAACCACCTCAGTTCTCTCAAACTGCAGCCTGTTCTTAATTACAGCTCTTCTGCTGAATTCCATTTCTTTAAAACCGGAAAACAAAATCATTGTTCCAAGAAAAAAGATGCTCAAATTTATTTTCATTATATGCTTATTATGCTTGTTTTTATTTCAAATGTGCATTTGTAAGTACTGCTAATTCCGAACTATTATCAGTTTTGTACAAGTTGCACTTGGGGGCAGTTCAAAAACCAAAACTTTTCTTTTTCCTTCTTTTAAAATTTTAGCTTTAATCTCTTTTTCGATACTATTGGCTATCAATTTTATCTTCTCAATCTTGGAAGAAAGAGGAATTTCAAGTAATACAGGCTTTTGCGCCATATACGACCATTGATTTTCTTCACAGATAAATCCTGCAGTTGTTTTTTCTTTAGCTCTTAAAATGAATTCACTGTATTTTGCAAGAGTTCCATTCGCAAAAAAAAGTGATTTTAATTGCCCTTTTTTCTCACTGACAATCCCATAAGTTCCTGTAAGCTGCATCTCTTTAAACTCAAACACAGCATCTTGCTGCGTATTTGAAAATATAAAATCATTTTGCCCCTGTTTATCAAGTACCTCAATACCGACTTTTTCACCGCTTCCGAAATATTTTACACTCTCAATCTGGCTTTCTTCATTAAGTGCAGGCTCATAAATAGCGACAAATGGTCTGCTCCATGCTTCTCCTTCCTGCTTTACAACCAGAGTAGGAATAGGAAGTGCGGCAACTTCTTTTCCTGCCAGTTCAGCCCCGATTGCTGTTGATGGTGGCGACAGTACTGAGAATAGCTCTCTGTTTTCATAGCCTTTCATCCAAAGGTTCATCGAGACTGTTTTGTCAGCCGTTTTAAGATTGAACTGACCTGTAAAATTCTGATTCGTTTGGATAGACTTTTTGTCCCACAAATAATCGTAGGCCATTAAATCACCATCTCCAAATGCCAGTTTATTGGTTGGTTTTAACTCTAATGCTTTTCCCTGCTCGTCCATAAGGATAAAACTTTGTCCCAGATTATGATAGAAATATTCGTTTTTTACATTATTACCGGTATTTTGTACGGAACGGAAAATATCAATATAATATCCTGCACCCTGCTCACGGTTTACAATTCCCATAACCCTGCGCTGATTTGAATTGGTTTCGGGTTCCAAAAAACTTACATCAGAGAAAGTCACCCCTGGAAAATTATCCTTTCCCTGACCACTTTCAGGATAAAAAGCATTTGGTGTAAAGCCATGATTGCTTTTCATTTCAGGGTACTTCGATTTTCCATTTACCGCCACTGTATTGTGTGCAGGAAACTGAGTATAATATTCGGCATACTCAATAGAAAAATAACTTGATCCATGCCCCATCTCAGGAGCCAGTGGCAGTCCGTAACCATATAGTTCCATAGCAATACCGTTGGAATGCATGTGATTCCCTAAAGAACCTATCTGACTGATCATTAAACTCTTTTCTTTTCCAAGATCTCTTTGTACCAGCCAACTTGTATTAGGTGCATAAAATAATGGAGTAACAAATGCAGACTGATCCGAACTTTTGATTGTTTGGTTTATTTTTATACTTCCTTTAGAAAATAAATCCTCCAGCTGCCTTCCGACAAATTTTTCATTTGATTCTTCCTTGTCAAAGATTGTTTTATACATTTCTGTAAAATATACCTCATCATTCTTTTTACCATATTTTTGAGCATTCTCAATCATATACAAAGCCGGTTCCGGGGAAAGCTTTTTATAATGGCCGTCACCAAAAGCAACCATATAGTTATTAGGTTGCAAATACTGAGGAAATGCTTTTACGGCCTGAGCCAGTACAGGTAAATCTTTTAAAAGGTCAATATCAAAATTACGGTCATAAAATGATGCCAAATGAAGAAAATCTCCTAAGACGTTTTGCGAGTATCCTGGGCTTTCATTCCAAATACCTGTTTTTTTATCATAGCCATATTCAATTAATTTATTCATCGACCACTGACGTGTAGCAGTTTTATTCATAATCTGGTCCAGATAATATGTCCCACCTTTTGCATTGCTGTATTGTGAATTATCATCCAAAACAAGAGCTATTTTAGAAACATGAAGTGCCTCCAGAAGATTCCAATTATTAAAACTAACTCCATTTTTAATAATCAGGTCTGCCCATTTTTGAAAGACCTCTGTATAAACGGGTATTTTATTTGTATGATTCTGTTTTAAATATCCATATAGAAAATCATAACTCTGTGTTATCTCCCCCAGTATATGTTCCTGAATTACCTCAAAAGATGTAAATCCAACCAGCGTCTGATGATGCCCGTGGCTTAAGTCGATAGGTTCATTTCGATAATAAATTCCCATCAGGTATGTATCTAATATATCATAAGCAAACTTTGCATAGAGTTCATCGCCGGTGTACCAATATAAAAAAGCGGCATCTCTGGACAAACCTAAAATCTGTCTGTTGATTGTTTCTACAATTTTGCCTGTTTTTGAAATACCTGTCCATTCCCATACTCCTTCTCTGTCTCTTCTTTCAAGAAAAAGTCCGCGTGAATCATCCATATAAGGAAGAATGTCTTCTAATTTTGGCTGTTTGTATTCTGTAATGTGGTTTCTTGCTCCGGGAAATTTAACCGTTGGCACTGGTGCTTCCCCTTCTGCCCGGGCATAAGTTCCCCCGTTTATATAAACCTGAGTAGACCTGGTCTTCCAGTACATCTGAAGTCTCGAAACCAGCCATGTCTTATCTTTTTTGTAATGAGCAATATAAGGTGATAGATTATTTGTTGTTTTAAGGATAATGGCAGCTGCCCATTCCTCATTTTTTACTAATTCCTTTACATGCTCCAAAGACATGCCTTTCCCAAATACACGTGGATGGGTATTGCCTATGTTTTGCGAAACAGGCAGATTTTGAGCTGTTATTCTATTGCAGTTAAACAGTAAAAAAAGCAATAATAGAATTTTATTTTGCATATACTCAGTTATTAGTTCTAGTAAGTTGGAAATACTAGCTAATGATCCATCAGCAGCTATTTCTAATAATAACACTAACTACAAACTATTCAAGAAGTTTGTGTTTTTTTAATCCATGGCATACATACAATTTAAGAATGATAAAATGCATGGTTTTTTTATCGGTTTTTGATATGGATTTTGAAATTCATTGTTAAATCATCAGAGTATTTCTATGTGCTCTATCATTAGTTTTAAATGTTTTTCAATATTACTAACAGTATCTTTTATTTAGAATAAATTATCACTCATTTGTTATAAATTATAACCCAAAAAGCATTAAAAGCCTTGCTAAATGAGGGAAACTGTAAAAAAGAGCGATAACATTTGAGATAAACCGTTTGATAATAAAATTCCATTTTGTTGAATAATTATATCTTTTCTTTTCCAATCTTCCAACGACCTCTTTTTATAAATTTAAAAATGATGCTTACTTTAATTAGTATAAAACCGACTCCTATTTTCATAGGAATCGGCTTTTTTTATAAAATAAACCCGTGGGTGTAATTTTTCAAGAGGATATAAAAGGAAATAATTACATCCAACGGGCTAAAATTAATTTTCATCTATTGTTTGATAATCTTCTTCATCATAACATTATCTCCGTTTATAATGTGTAATACATAGATGCCGGATGGCAATTCGTCAAAAGACATTTCTTGTAAAGTACTTGTCAATCGTTGCGATTTTATTTTCACCCCTAAAGCATTGTATAACTCAAGTTTTGCACCGGTATATACTTCATTTACCTTTATATTCAATGTACTTACGACCGGAATAGGATAAATAACGGTTTCACTTGTTTCCTTAACCTCAATTTCTCTATTTGTAATACCAAGTGTTGCAGTGTTTTCAGCAATCTCAGAAGCACTTAATGCCCGGCTATAAATCCTGAATTCATCAATTGCTCCTTTAAACATAGGATCGTTCCATTGAGATTTCCCTAAATAATTCTGATTTGTACTGCCTATTGTCGACGGTTTTATAGTAATGGTTGTACTGCTTGCCACTAAAGCACCATTAATATAGATACTACAGGTGTTTCCTGACTGGGTTACAGCAAAATGTGTCCAGGTATTGAGCGGAGTAGCAAAATTATAAGTTATTCCCTGTTCAGAACCACCGTTTTTAATTGCGTAACGAATTGAGCCTGCTGTTCCTGTCTGAACTGAAAGGAACAGGTATTTTGAAGTACCGGTACCAAAGTCAAATACCCGCATCCAGTTTGCCAGAGCATCCATTTTTACCCAGGCAGAAATAGTAAAATCATTTAATGTGCTTACGATACCTGTCGGAAGCGTAGCATAAGAATTGGCTGTCCCATCCAGTTGAAGTGCATTACCGTATTTTCCAGTACTACGACTTGCTGTACTTGCCAATGTCCCGTGATTTGCACCCCAGCTATCAATGCCTTGTGTACCGCTTATTTCATCAAATTTCAGGTATGTAAACTGCCCAACATTAGGCTTTGCTGCTACTTCTGTACTGTTTGGATTTTCCCCGATCGCATCAAAAGAAGAGACTACATAATAATAAGTACTGCCGTTATTTACCGGTGTATCAGTATATTTTGTTCCGGCAGCAGTTCCTATGACAGTATAAGGTCCGCCTGAAGTTGTTGAACGTTTGATCTTATAACTAAAGTCCTGAATAGCCTTCCATTCAATGATATTTTTAGCATCTCCTGAAGCGACAATAACGCCATCTACTGTTGTACTCTGCACTGTTAATGTTAGAATAGCTGTACCTGTGGTACTACCATTTGAAGCTGTTAACGCAATACTGAATACACCCGATTCTGTAGTTGTTCCGGATATTATCCCTGTATTGGCATTAATAGTTAAACCTGCAGGAAGTCCCGTAGCAGTAAAACTGTTCGGTGATTTAATACCTGTAATGGTATACGTATAGGATCTGTTAATCAGAGTTATATCTGTCGAAGCACTGGTAATAACAACCGGCAGGGTACGGTCATCCAATAATTGGACATCGTTACCTGTTCCTCCTTTATAAGTAATACGGAAATCATAACCACCAACGCTTATCAGAGCCATTTCTGGTAAATCCTGAAAGGTTCCTGTTATAGCTACTGTCCCTGTATTATCAATAAGCGTATAGGCTGTTCCGGGTGGTAATGTAATTCCAATACTGCTTATGCTTAATTTTGGATTGTTAACCAAGTTCACGCTAGTTACATTAATTTTATCTCCTATTGCAGTATCCAGATTAATTTCTTCCTTAAAAGTAGCATCTGCTTTCATTGTAAGTGCTCCTATTGTAAGTGTACCAATTCCAAGATATCCTGGTTCAAGGGCAGCACCTGATCCCGTTCCAGTTCCAATAGTGGCTGAACCTGCACTTTTTCCTGATCCTGCAAATATTCCCTCTTCTACAATTACTGGGCTGGCAAAGGCACCAGTGGTTGGGTTATTAGCTAAAAGAAACCTTCCTTTTTTAACTGTGGTGGTACCCCAATAGGTGTGATTTCCGGCAAAAGCCAAGTCGCCAGTTCCTACTTTTTCTACCAGAAGATAATTGGCAAAGGTTCCGGTAAAATAGCAATTGGTATTTAAAGCACCTATGCTGATTACAGGAGAACCTCCTACGTTGTTACGCAAATAACCTCTTCCTGAAATTCCGCCAAAATGCAAGGTACCATTCTGAAACTGAATACTATGACAATCAACACCATTAGCATCTAGCAACCAATGTGCTTTAGCACTTCCCGACTGAGGCACTTCAAAACGAACCCTCTGGCTACCACTTCGTAATTTTGATATAAATGTACCTGTAAACTCACTGTTATCTCCAAAAAGATGCAACCCGGCATAGGTGTTCCCATCATGTTCCAATGTACCGCTACCTATAAGCCTTCCACGCAGGCTCAATGCCCAGCTAGTTTCATACATATAACTTCTCTTTCCTGCTGTAACTTCAATATCATTATAAATGGTAGCATCTCCCGACTCAGAGTATAATGAACCTCCATTCATGATAATTTTTCCAGTCCCTAACGGCCCTGAAGTTGGTACGCTTTGAGTGCCAGTGCCAGTGCCAGATATTCCAATTCCATTTTGTGGAGGCCAACCACCGGTAGTTCCATTGATGGTTGTATCTCCCGAATAGTTATTCGCTCCTGAGATATACAAGAGTCTACTTCCTGTTTTTAAAAGACTTCCAGTACCAGTAATATTTCCTGCAAGACTTATACCCTGTGTATTGGTATTCACGTTCAATTGGCTGTTTAGATTCACAGGTGTATTTATGATTTGATAACTTGATGAATTGTTAACCAGATCATTTTTCAAAGTGATACTGTTTCCTCCAATGGTATAAGCATCAGCATCTGATTCAAATTGAATTCTTGAAACTATCAGGTCATTTATATCGTTGGTCAGATTTGAATCTGTTGTTGCTTTGAAGGTTAATATAGCAGGGGTTGCCGGAAGGCTATTTTCAACCCAGTTGGCTGCCAGATTAAATGAAGTGGTAAGTGGTGTTGGGCTCCATACCGAAGAGTTCGCACCTGGTACACCAAAGGCTTCATTCGAATTACTGCTTTCCTGTGAAGTACCTACAGAAATCACCACATAATAATATGGACTAGCGTTAGTAACATTGGTATCTTGGTAGCTGTTAGTACTTACTGTTGCAATAGTTGTATATGGACCACCGCTTACTGTACCACGCTTTACTTTGTATGAATTAGCACCTAAAGCAGTATCCCATACAAGACGAACACTGTTGTTTTGATTGATTGCAACAAGGTTTCCCGGAATTGCAGGAGGAACGGATGCAAAAACTTCAGCTGAAATACCACTTTCCTGATCTCCGGTTAGTGCAGTAATTACATAATAGTTGTTCACTTCAGGTGTAGGTGTTACATCTATAAAACTAGTACCTGTAATACCGGTCTGGATAGTGGTATAAGGACCTCCTGGTGTTAATGAATGTTTTAAGGAATAACTATTAGCATTAACTGAAGCTGTCCAACTGAGTCTAATTTGTGTTGTATTAACGATAGATGCCAATACCGAAGTTGGTGCAATAGGTACCTGGCTATCGATTACGTCCAATATTAAAGTTGCCATACCAATTCCACTAGCATTCGTGGCAGTAATTGTGACTTCGTTTTGTCCTAATTCGGTAGCTGTCCCGTAAATAATTCCAGTAGCCGTATTGATACTCAATCCTGCCGGCAATCCGCTGGCACTATAAGAAGTTGGATTTGCACTGGCGATGATACTATAATTAAAAGACGTGCCAATTTTTGCAGTAGCAGTAGTGGCACTACTGATCTCAGGAGAGCCTGCAGCTGTGGTTGCACTATATGCCACATTACTGAACGTGGCAGTGTTTAGTGCTGACGAATTATTTGAAACAGTATAAAATCCTGCATACAAATCATCTGGAAAACCGATCGCAGAATAGGCACAACCAATATTAGTCCAGTGTACACCATCCTGTGAATGATACGTAAATATACGGGTGCCAACACGTTCAATTTTCAACCACCAAGGAGCTTTGGGTTGCCAATGCCTGCCAACTCCACCATTCGCCCCCAGATAAATATCCCAAAAACGGGAACCGGGTGCCAGGGATTCACGTAACATTACACCACAACCTCCTGTAGTAAGCGACATATTATCGACTTTTACTACCAAACCAGCATCGCCACTAACTTTTTTAAAATTGAAACTGAAGGCATTAGAGGTTGAAGTTCCGGCAGCTTTAAGCGTCCAGATTCCATTATTGAACGAAGCGCTGCCTGCCAGTCCTGTATTACCAATATCAATATTTGTCAAATTGCTCACTGGCTGCACATGGTCCGCTGGATAATATACAGGTGTTAAACTAACGGCGGTAGAAGTATCAGAGGATTTCAGATATAAGAAATCTCCACCGGTACCACCCAAAGCAGCTCTCATCCTGTCGGTTTGAGGGGTTGGTATTCCCTTACGTACATTATAAGCACTGTAAATAAGATTGGTCATATCGCCCACTCTAGCTCCAGGCTGAATCCCCCAATTAGTCCAATATGTAGCATAACCTCCAAAGGGGATGAATTCCATATTTGCTCCGTCAAAGGCATATTTATGATACAATTCACCGATTGCCAACACTCGATTGTCCAGCTCAGAAAACATGTCTACGTTTTGCTTGTATGCAACTTCTGCACCCCAGGCCAAAGCTGCAGCCTGAACACGCCAGTGGTCATCACGACCTGTATCTCCTACTTCTCCATTAGGCAGAGAGTTACGCATACCTCCTCCTGCATCCATTCTGTACACTTCTACAGCCTGATTGAATCTTGTGGCATCATTACAAAAAATTGATGCGCCCAAAGCTATTTTCAGCTGAATAGCTCCCTTGTTCTGGTCACGTAATGGATAAGGTACCCAGGAAGCCGGGAATAACACTTCAGAAAAATACTTTTCGACATGTTCTGTATTGGCCTGAGTCCAGCCAGGATAAGTGTAGCGAAGTATTTCAGCTCCAGTAGCCCAGTATTGTGCATAATCGCCAATATCCAGCATATTCTCATTGCCGCCCCAACTAGTATTAGTAACCGCCCAGGCATCGAGCATGTCAGTAGCTTTTTTAGCATAAGCTTCATCCCTTGTAAACCACCACATAAATGCTAAGTTGTGTATGGCAACCATATCGCTCTTCCATTGATCATTATTTAAATTTGGAGCACGGCTCACCGAAGCAAAGGGTCCCCGCATCCAATAATCAAGTTTAGATCTTGAATCATTTTTAAATGCATTGTAAGCCGAAAGCCAGGGCTCTTGGGTAATATTTACTTTCAACTGATCTAAATCAGATTGAGTAAAAGGAATACCCGGATGTACGAACGTTTGTTGTGCCGAAATCTGCTGGGTAAACCCGAGAATCAGCAGCAAGATTCCAACTAATGAAATTAAATTAAATTTTCTCATTGATTTAAAAATTATAAAATATGTGAAGTTTCAAACTATGTATTTTACTGTTTCTCTTCTGAAAATAGTAAATAAGAGTTTTTTTGATTTTTTTCGTGTCCCGAATAAAAAGTGGTAACAGGACTGAAAAGCATAATTAAAATCGTGGTATCATTTTAATTTAAAAACCTATTCATTAAAAGTTTAATCCATAATTAACATACATTAAACTGGATTTTATAGTATTTTTTAATGAATTAAATGAAGCTTTGAGAGGACTTCTTCCGGATCAATATCTATCAGTTGTAAAAGATAATATAAGCCAGTCTTACGACACAAAATATCCTGTCTTTTGAAAAAAAGGATAATGAGGATAAAATATAGTAGTTTTTATTTCATAACATAATAGTCTACATTTAGATTTGGGTTAAATAATTTCAATAATTAAAATCCTGATTAATTAAAAATCCTTGGCGTGATTAATAGAACAATAACAACCAAGGATTTAACTACAAGTGAATTATATTTTTTTTCGCAGAGCTCTATTTCTGCTACATTTAACTGATCAAAGTGTTTGAAATTACAGTTTGATTCCAGGCATAAACAGGTAATATTGAAATATCGGCTAGCAAAGTGCCTCCTCCTTCGCGTGATCGTCTTTAATCCCTTTTACCATTTTAAATATTAACTATAAAAGACTAATTTTTAACCAATTTTATATAGGATACCCAGAAGTAGTTATTAGCTGTCAGATTACCCAAGAATCCAATAGAAACCACTTGTGGGGAAGTGATATTAAAAGTGAAACTTTTTATTTCCGTAACGCGTGGGTTGGTCGTCCCTACAACTGCAGGATTTGGAAGAGCCAATGAGGCTATAGCTGTAGAAAGATTGGCCAGAGTAGGAATACCGTTTCCACCTGCTGCTACCACACAATAAACGGAAGAATTAGTCTGAATTTCTGAGTAAACTTTAAATGTTATAGTATAACTCCCTACTGATAAAGGCATCGAAGTAGGCTGATATATTATTCCATCAGTAATCGGAGTGCTACCATAAGTTTCCCAACAGATATTGCCTGCAACTCCATCTGCCTTATCAGCAGTATACCCTCCATTAGTACCTGATTTATTTTTTCCTGCTGCATTGGTAATCCATGGTGCGGCAAGAGTTCCCCATCTGCCACTTACGCTTGATTGAGTGAAACCAGGTCCGGCATTTTTTAAAAAATAAGGGGTAAGATCACCAGCTGCATTTGGATTTACTATTGGTGAAGTACTCGAAATGGTTAAACCTCCCATTGTAATTGAAACAAAACCAGTAGCGTAGTTTGCTGGTGTCATCACAGTAATCTTATTATCTGCAATGGTTTGTATCGTTGCTGCAGTTCCACTAAAACTTACCGCTACTTTTGATGCATCGGTGCCAAAATTAACTCCATTAATAGTTACAATATCAACTTCTGGTAAAGCAACAGGATTCAACACATTAGCTGAAACAACTGATGTGATTGCCGGGGCGGGCAAAACCGTAAATGATCCTATAGTCCCACTGTCATGAGTCCATATCTTAAGGGTTACATCACCTGACACCGCATTAGTCGGAACCTTAACAACAATTTTAGTGTCTTCACAAGATACAACTGTAGCCAGAATAGTTCCAAAATATATTTTTACAGCCTTTGGTAATGTTCCAAAATCTTTACCTGTAATAGTAACATTAATACCAGCGTATCCAACAGAAGGGCTCATTTCAGTAACGGTCTGCTCAGGATAAGTAAATTCCCTAAATTGTGGACCTTCTTCATTACAGGAAGTGATAAGAAAAACTATAGAAAGTAAAAGAAGCGTTAATCTTCCCACTCTATAATATAATGTTTTATTTTTTTTCATAATAAAAAACTATTAATGATTGAAATTTGATTAGTATCCCGGGTTTTGCAATAACTTTTTATTCAGAATAATTTGACTGACTGGTATTGGATACAAATAATGTTTACGTTGTATTGTATGGTTTAATTTACTATCAATTACCACACAATTTAAAATACCTGCAGGAGTTTCTACTGCTTCCTCACCATATAAATATGTTTGCGCTGCATAAGCACTTGTAGCGTTACCGTTAGTATCTCTGTAATTAGTAGTATAAGAAGCACCGCCTACTACTTTCCCAAGTCTTGATGGGTTTAATGATTCTTCTAAAATACCCCAGCGTTTTAAATCATCAAAACGTTTTCCTTCACGATACAATTCTACCGTTCTTTCTCTTCTTATCTCTTGTTTCATATCCAGGCCATTAGCAGAAGCCAGTGCATTGGTCAAACGAGCTACACCCGCACGAACTCTTAACTTATTTATGGAAGCATCTAATTCTGCATCGGTAATGGCTCCGTTTAATTCATACAGAGCTTCTGCATACGTTAGATATACTTCTGCCAATCGAATAATTGACCAGTTCGCCGATTCAGTATTATCTTTTCTACGGTCACCATAACCATAAACGGCATATTTAGAGTTACCATAACCACCAAATCCTAAACTACCAAAATTTAAAGTAGGAACACCTGTAATAGTATTGGAAGCGGATAAATAATTTAACAATCTTAAATCACGATTCTTAAACTCATCACTGGCTCCATGATATCCTTGAAACAAAGGGGATTTTGAAGGAGGCAGCCCATCTGTACATACAGCCATATCGACAAATTTACGGCTTGGATATAGTTGCCATGAAGTCCAGCTTATATTTATTCTGGATTGTTTTAAAGTATAGTCATAGATATTATATAAAATAAATTCTTTATTAGTAGATTTGTCATAGCCACCAGGGTTAGAACCTGTATCTTCAAGGTTAAATAAGTACCATGAACTCAAATTACCCATTTTAGTATCGGCATTCTTGTTCCACAATTCGTACCCTCCATTATCCATTATTTCTTTACACATAGCTACTGCATCTGTTAAATACTTCGTCACGTTTCCTGAGTCGTATCCTGTTGTTCCAGCTCCGGTAGAAATGCCGTCACCATCCGGTTCCTGACCTACATAACGTTCCCAGGCAGCTTCATATAATTCAACCTGGGCTTTAACTGCCATAGCAGCCCCTTTACTTATTCTGCCTTTATCTATACTGGCTATATTTTTTTCCTCTGGCAATCTGGAAATTGCTTTATCTAAATCATCTAAAATTTGTCCTACCACTTCATATCGGCTATTTCGGGGCATAAACAATTCCTCTGGAGAATCTATACTCAAAACTTTTGTTACCAATGGTACACCTCCATAAGTTTTTAACAATCCAAAATAGGCAAATGCACGAAAGAAATAAGCTTCACCTGCGTACGGGCTTACATCGCCTTCACCAGTATAACTTTGCACTTTTTCTAATAAAATATTACAGCTGCGAATTCCGCCGTAGTTCCAGTCTCCACCCCCTGCAACTATTGTTCCGTGACCTAAATCATAACCATTACCATTGTTATTGGCCGATATATCTGAATTGTTATCCATACTTCCAAAACTCCATCCCGGCAATTGATTATAAAAACCGGCAGTAAAGGCTTTAAAATCACTTGGTCTTTTAAAATAAACCGCCTCTGAAATTTGCCCAGGAGGATTTAAGTCTATAAAATCGTCCTGACACCCCGTAATGCCTAAAATAAGGCTTCCGAGAACTATATAATTGAATATTTTTTTCATTTTGTTTTTATTATTTCAGGTTATTAGAATCCAATATTTAATCCGAAAGACCATGTGCGTCCAAAAGGATATCCGGCATTATCACCGTCTGTTGCATTTTCTCCTGACTCAGGATCAAATCCATCTTTAATAGAAGATGCTTCCCATAAATCATTACCTGAGAAATAGAATCTTACTTTACTTAATTTCATGCGTTCTATTAATGATTGAGGTAGTGAATAACCTATTATTAATGTTTTTAGTCGGATATAACGACTGTTCTGTACCATAAAATCGTTATTACCGTAATTCCATCCCGCACGTGTAGGATTGACTGTCAAACGTGGATACATTGCATCAGGGTTTTCCTCTGTCCATGTATTTCCTAAAAACGTAGGATTCTGGTTGGTAAATAAGGCTCTAAACGGATATGCCATATATCCTGAACGCATAATATTTTGCTTTAGATGACCTTGAAAAAAAGTATTAAAATCAAATCCTTTCCAAGACCCTCCCAAATTAATTCCAAACGTATAATGTGTAGTACCATCACCTACGTAAACCAATGAACTATTCTTATTACCTATGCCAGTGATAATTCCAGTACCTGCAACATCTACTCGCTTAGTATCCCCGGGACGTAACGCAACAGCCTGATTCGTTTGTGGTAGTCCCACTAAATCGCCCTTACCTCCGTAAGCCTGATAATAGGCATCGACCTCAGCCTGGTTTTTAAAATAACCATCCGTTTTATATACAAAATAAGGTTTCCATGGATACCCATTTACTATACCGTTTTTACCCACACCATAATTATCAGCACCTTCAACACCACTTACCATAGTTTTTGAATCTCCGATATTAAAGGACATATTATAACTAAAATCTTTTTTAGTCTCTTTCCAACCAATACTAAATTCCCATCCTTTGGTATTAAAACGCCCACTATTGGTTTTAGGTGCTGATCCTCCTAGAACGGAAGGATAAGTCACATTAACTAACATGCCTATGTTGTCTTTCTCATAAACATCGAATGTAGAGGTTAAACGATTATCAAAGAAACCAAAATCGATACCTAAATTATATTGAGTAACCCGCTCCCAGGTACGCAGGTTACTAATCAAACCATTGTTTGCTAAACTCGTAGCAGTTTGTTGCGCAGGTGACTGTCCTAAGACCGTTGAACCCACATTAACAAGTGAAATGTATTCAAAATCACCCAGCTCCTTACGGGCTTCGTTTCCTGTAGATGCAATACTGCTCCTTAATTTACCAAAATTCAGAATATTAGAAATAGGACTAAAGGAATCCTCTTTTGAAAATACCCAACCAACCTGAGCCGATCCAAAATTTTGAAATTTAAACCCTTTATCGAAACGTGAGTTACCATCTCTTCTCCCTGTCATCTCAATAATGTATTTCTCATCATAATTATAGTTCAATCTTGTTAGATAAGAATAGCGGCCTCTTTCTGATTTGTAACCACCATTCGTCTGCGTTGTAAGATCTGCTAAACCGATGTTGTATACTCCTAAATCATTGAAACCTATACGCTGTGCGTTAATTCCTTGTTCAGTCTCTTTTTCACCATTTAAACCAACCATAACCGAAACATTGTGTACCCCCTTAAAGGTCTTGTCATAACTCAATAATACCTGATTATAATAGTAATATTTGGATTGGGTAGCAGCACCATAAATATTATTCGATCCATCAGTTAGGTAAGCATTTCTTGCCGGGTTTCCATACCAATCATACAATTGTACAGGCACCACATAAGCTTCATAATCAAATCTTTCATTCTGGATAGAAGTCAGTCCTTCTAAAGATAATCCGCTCCATATTTTATAAGTGGCTTTTAAATCGATTCTTCCCGTAAGCTGTTTCTTATCATATCTGCCTGCATCTGAAGTTGTAGCCGCCGAATTTTTAATTGCTCCGCCATCAACGCCATTGAAAGGTGCCAACCATTGTCCAAAAGGATTTTTGGCTGGGTAAAATGGCATATCTTGTGAATAAAGAATGTTTCCTAATCCTCTGGAAGGCTGGCTAGTATGTGTATTGATAATACTAACAGTGGATTCAAGTTTTAATTTTTTCGATAAATTGTAATCATAATTAAGTCGAAGATTCAATTGTTTCTGTCCATCGTAGGCAGTTGCCAAATTTCCTTGATTATCAGCATAGCCTAACGATAATCGGTAACTTGATTTATCACTGCCGCTTGAAACACTCAAATTATGCTGATAAGAATAACGTGTAGCAAACATTTCATTAATCCGGTTTGCATTATATATAAAGAAATCTGTCCCCAAAAGATCGTATTTTCCTTCTACTCCCTGAGCCATTTTTTCAAGATTTTCTTTACCCCAAATCCAATAATTAGGAACTGTTTCCTCTTTATTTGCCTCCAACCACATAGTTGCATATTCCTTCATACTAGGAGAATACCCAATTAACCCGTTAGTGACAAAACGAAAATTAGCGCTATAATCTATTTTTAATTTTCCTTTCCCTCTTTTAGTGGTTACTAAAACAACCCCATTGGATGCACGAGAACCATAAATAGCAGCTGCACCATCTTTCAAAATTGAAATGCTTTCTATATCATCACTATTTAAATTTTGAAAAGACGCATCATTTAATGTAGGCACACCATCTACAATAATCAATGGATCAGATCCATTTACAGAAGAAACGCCTCTAATACTAATCGCAAGCCCCTCATTACCTGGTCGTGACGAGCTTCGTGTTACCACTAATCCTGGTGTTTGCCCTTGAAGAGCCAGCCCTACATTAGTAATAGCACGATCTTCAAACACTTTGCTGCTAATCACTTCTACCGCACCTGTCAATGTTGATTTTTTCTGCTTGCCATATCCTACTACTACGACCTCATTCAATGATGAAACATCGACTGATAAAGCCACATTGATCGTTCTTTGAGAACCTACATGGACTTCTTTAGTTTTTAGGCCTATAGAACTAAACACAAGTATTGCATCAGGAGAATCTACATTAATAGTGTAACTCCCGTCAAAATCGGTAGTTACACCGCTTTTTGCTCCTTTTATTATAACATTTACTCCGGGAATTCCCATATTATCTTCTGCCGAAACTACTTTCCCTTTCACAGTAATTCCCTGTCTACTGTTTACTGTCTTTACATCATTTAAACTTAAATACTTTGTATGATCAGATTTTGCATATAGATTACCTGCAGCACTGCACCCAAACAGCATTACCAGCAAAGTAGGCTTTGATAAAAAATTCAGTTTAAACTGATTGTTTTTTGGTTTAGTCATAAATTTAATTTTTGGTTAGTTTTTTTGGTTAGTTATAATTTTATTCCGCATTTTTAAAGTGATTTTCTCACTAACACATTAAATCTGCTTCTGATTTGTTCTTTTTCATTTCTTAAAACCATTAATCCTGCCTGCTCACCCAATTGTTCAAAATCTGTCGAAATCACAGTAATACCATCCAGTAAAACTTCTTTTAAGGAAGAATCGTTATAAGAAATTATTCCGATATCTTCCCCGATTATGAAATCATTGGTTCTTGCCTTTTTTATTAAATCAATCAAATCGCTTTCTTCAACATTTATATAAGCTATGCTCTTTTCCATCCTTTCATTAACTGTATCGTCGACAATTCCAAATTCATATCCTTCTTCTATACAAAACTTCAGAAATCCTTTTTTTATACCCTGTGGCAAATGAGCTATTTTAGGAAATACCAGTTTAATAGCCGAATACTTTCTTAGAAGTGGATTCAGCTTGGTAAGTGCAGTGTAGATATCATTTTCGTAATCCTGATATACGCAGGGAATTTCTCCTAGCTGATCCATTTTTTTATCCAGCAGAATTAACTTTTCAAGCGGAATTTCGTTTTTTATAAAATCAATAACTTCTTCTTCCTTTTCATTAAAATTTGCTTTTAAGACATAATGTGTATATTCTTTGGACTTACTATTCAAGACATGCTTTTTAAATTGTCTGTAGTCATCCTGATAAACACATAAATCAATTGTAGCAAACTCATTCAAAATATTTGACAAGGCGTCAAAAATTTTCTTTTGATAAGGACATAATTTATTAAACAGTAAAAACACTTTTACTTTTATTTCTTCACAAGCAGATTTCAGATAATATCCTTTTCCCGGAATTGATTCTATAATATTATTTTCTTTCAAAAATGCATACGCCCTAACTACTGTATCCCTCGAAACATTATGATCAAATGCCAGTTCATTAACAGAAGGAAGTTTGTCATTAAACTTTAAAGATCCAGTTCTCGTAGCACTTAGAACAGAATTGACAATCTGTTTGTCCTTACGGACTCTGGAGTAATCATTTATTGAAATAATATCTTTTAAATTTTCCATTAGAAATTAAGATTTAAATTATACCCCGATCTGTTTTTTAATTCTGTTCTCACTATTTTGTATATGAACCAAACTGTTTTTTAAAATTTACAGTTGCCGGTCCTTACTCCGGCAACTGTATTCACCGATTGCTCACATCGGCCCAATTGCAGAAAAACGAATCTGCTCTACATTAACTAATAACAATTATGAAAAACTAAATTTCCTATGGATACGATTTCTGTTTACAACAGCAATCCTTTTAAAAACACCTCAAAACAATCAAGTAATTTTAGGACTAGAACCTAAATTGAATTAGCATTATTACTTCATTTATAATCTCTATTAATGTATGTAACGCATTGCCAAATTTAGCCTGCATAACTCTCAAACACGATAAATTATAATTCATAATTGATAAATTATGGCCCATTTTTTAAGTTCATGTAAAAAAATCACCTACTTTTTTCTGGATCCTATATTTTTTTAGACAAAAAAATAATTTATTCTCAACCTCCAATACAAACACTCATTACCAAAACTTTAAAACAATACATGATAAAAAGTTTCAGGTTAAATTGCTTATTTGATATAAAACATTAAATAAATAATATTCCAGGAGCTGCTCTAAATTAGAAACTGGGAAGATTCGTCTTATTAATATTGAAAAGTAAAACAGAGAAATAATAGAATGGATTAGCGAAGATTTAGAAAAGAGAATATCCAATCAAATTTTGATCTGAAATTAAAACAAAAAAGAGGCTGTCTAAATTAGTAGAACAGCCTCTTTTTGTATTTTTATTTGGACTCTATCGGAGCTCAGGTCTCAAATATTCAATTTTCAAAAACTTGTTTAGTATTGAGACTTCCTTTTTTATAGCTAACAGAATATTATCTGTTACCTGATTTTTCTTCCGTATACTGAGTTGGGGTCATACCGAAAAGCTCTTTAAATGTCTTTGTGAAATAAGCCGAAGAATTAAAACCGCACATATGGGTAAGTTCTTTTACGGAATATTGCCTGCTCAAAAGAAGTTCAGAGGCATATTTAAGTCGGATAGTTCTGATAAAATTACTCGGATTCTGACCCGTAATAGAACTGATTTTTCTGTAGAACTGTGATCTTCCAATCCCTAATTCCCTTATTATATCTTCAAGTGCAAAATCCGGATCAGAAATATTAGCAAGCACAATCTTAGTGGTCTTATCCAAAAACAATTCATCTATAGAATTCGTAGCAATTTCACTTGATGGGAGAATACTTCCAATGGAAGCAAAACGCTCTTTGGCTCTTTTTCTCGCCTCGAGTAAATTCCGTATACGTGACTTTAATACGTTTATATTAAATGGTTTCGAAAGATATTCATCTGCCCCGGTATCGTAACCTTCGATGCGGTCTTCTTCAAGACTTCTGGCTGTAAGCAGAATAACTGGAATATGACTGGTTTCGATTTCATTTTTGATTTGACGACATAGCTCAAATCCATCCATTTCAGGCATCATAACGTCACTGATAATAATGTCCGGAAAATATTTCTTAACCTTTTCCAGTCCAATAAGTCCATTAGCCGCCTCTTTTACCTGGAACTGGACACTTAATTCATTTTTCAAATGGCTTCTTAACTCTTTATTATCCTCAACAATAAGAACCACAGGTCTGCTGCCTTTCTCTATCTCTACTGTGAAGCCTTCCTCGTCTTCTTCATTGGATATAGCAATTTCATATTCAGCAGATGTCAATGAGTTTTTATTAATCTCATATCTTCCCGACTGATATGAATTTTCAAATTCTTTTTTGCCTGCAGCAAGATCTGCCGGAATCTTTACGGTAAAAGTTGTTCCAACACCAAATTCACTTTCTACCAAAATCTCACCTTCATGAAGCTCTACAAGACTTTTGATAAAATTCAAACCAATACCTGTCCCTGTTTTTGAGCTGTCAGGGTGGAAAAATCTTTGAAAAACCTCTTTTATCTCTTCTTTTTTAAGACCAATTCCCGTATCAATGACTTTTATATCTACCACTCTTTCTATTCTGGATTTCCTAAAAAACTTTAGAATTGTTATCGTTCTTTGTTGATTAGATTCTGAAATTTTTAGAGTTATTGCACCTCCTTTATCTGTAAATTTAATTGCATTGGAAAGCAGGTTGCTTAGAATTTTTTCAATCTTATCCGCATCAAACATTCCATAGATTTCCTTTTGTGAAGATTCAAATAAAAATCGAACCCCTTTTGCTTTAGCAAGATCTTCGAATAACAGAAAAACATCTTTGCTGAACTTTACAATATTTAACTTATTTATTTCTAAAGGTGTTTTACCCAGATCCATTTTTCGCAAATCGAGAAGCTGGTTTACCAGATGTAATAAACGTCTACTGCTTCTCTGAATAATCAATGCCGATTTTTTAACCTCATCAGGATCATTAAATGAAGACAGAATCTTATCTACCGGATTTAGAATTAAGGTAAGCGGTGTCCTGAATTCATGAGACACATTGATGAAGAAATTCAGTTTCATCTGATCCAGTTCCTGTTCTTTCTCTTCCTTTACTTTTCTTGTATAATAGTTGACCCAAAAATAGAGTAATGACCCAAAAGCAATAAAATACAGACTATAAGCCCACCATGTTTTCCATGGCGGAGACTGCACTGTTACATAAATTGCCGTTTTTTTGGCCAGGTCCCATTGTCCGTCTACCGAGGCCATTACTTCAAAGGTATAGTCTCCGGGCTCAAGATTTGAATAATTTGCAATTCTGGTTGTTCCTGCATTAATATAATTTTCATCCAGTCCGGTCATTTTATACGCATATTTCACCCTTTCCGGATTTTGATAATTTAGTGCCACAAATCCAAATGAAATATATCCCTGATCGTACTTAAGTTTAATTTCTTTAAGCTTAGTTACAGATTCATTCAATAAAACCCGTCCATTTACTTCATCACCCGGATTAATTTTTTTATTGAACAGCCTAATTTCACTGACAACAGGAGTGACAATATCGGACTTTAAAGAAATATCATCCGGATTAAAAATATTAAATCCATTAATTCCTCCTGCGATAATTCGTCCGTCATAAGTCTTACCGATTGATTTACTCTGAAACTCAATTCCCTGCAGTCCGTCATGAACATTAAAATTTTTAAAAATTCCGGTTTTGGGATTTAGATAAGAAAGACCGCCTTTTGTTGTAATCCATAAATTTCCATTACGATCCTCTTCGATGCCAACCACTAAATTGTTTGGTAATCCATCCAGAGTCGAATAGTTTTTTTTTAAGCGAAGTTCTTCGTCCAGTTCATAAAGCCCCATATCCGTTCCTACCCAGATATTGTTCTTTTTATCTTCAGTAATATAGTTGATACGGCTTCCCTGAATATGCTTAATCTTAACTTCTGAAAAAGTAACTTTAGGTGGAGTCTGCCCTTTAACTCCTTTAAGACTCGAAACACATAACCCTTGTGATGTTCCTGTGAAAAGCCTGTTTTTAGAATCGATAAAAAGAGAAAAAACAAAATTACTAATGAGACTTTTTGAGTTGCCGGGTACATTTTTGTATCGATAAAATTTTTCTGATACTGGATCAAAAAAGTTTAATCCTCCTGTAGATGTGCCTAACCACAAATTGCCATTTGCATCCTTTCTGGCGCACCATACTGTATTTTGTCCAATAGAAAATGGATTGGTTCTACTGTATTGATACGATTTTGCTTTTCCAGTCTCTGTATAAAATTTATTTAGTCCTCCATCCCACGTACATACCCATAAAACATCATTATCACCTTCAATAATATTTACTATTTTGTCTGAACTGAGCGAAGAAGGATCTCCCAGCCTTGCCCTGTAATGCCTGAAAGAACCCCGTTTTTCATCAAAAAGATTGAGTCCGCCGCCATCTGTTCCAATCCAGATCCTCTTCTTGCTATCCTGCAGTACTGATTGTGCAATCTTTGCACTTAATCCTTCTAAGGTTTCGGACTTATAAAAATAATGCCCGAAAGAGGTTTTTGAAATCGCAAGCTTATTAATCCCTGTATTATATGTCGCAATCCAAAAAATTCCTGTTCTGTCTTCCAAAACCTTAGAAGGCTGGTTATTTGACAATGAAAAAGGATTAAAAGGATTATGTACTAAATGTTGAAGCATTCCTTTTTCTTTATCAAAAAGAAAGATTCCGTCTCCATCTGTAGAGACCCAAATAATTCCTTTTTTATCCTGAAAAAGATGAAATATCGGTACCGATTTATTTATCGTAGATACATTTTTAAATGTTTTATCTTTATTGTTATACAAAAACAAATGTGAAATATCATTTCCTATCCAAAAATCACCCTCTTTATCTATAAGGATTTGTTTCGGCAAATGGTTTAAATATTGATTCCCATTGAAATCTATTGGATATCGGGTAAAATTATCAGTCCCATCATTATACTTATGCAGATTATTTCCTTTTGTTACAAGCCAAACATTTCCTTTTTTATCTGCAACTACATTAGTCACATCATTATTATCAATTGAAGAAGGATTATTAGGCTTATTATTGTAATGATTGAATTTAATATTTTCATAATCATCACTTCCAATACTATTTAAAAAGAGTTTTATTATTCCATTTTTTGTAGAAACCCAAAGTGTATTATTGCTTTTCAGATATAACAGCCCATTTATTTCCTCACGAAAATTAATTGCCCCATTTTTTCTTTTATATAAATCAATCTTACGAAATTTTTCGGTATTCTTATCAAAAACATTCAGCCCATTGCTTGTTCCAATCCATAATCTTCCAAGCTTATCCTCGGCCATAACAGTTATTCTGTTATTGCTTAAAGAAGTAGAATTATCAAGAATGTTACGATATATTTCAAAATCATAACCATCATATTTATTCAGGCCATCTATAGTGCCAAACCAAAGAAACCCTTCCTGATCCTGAAGAATATCTACACATGTACTGCTCGAAAGCCCTTTTGAGGTATCTAAATTCTCAAATTTTAAATTAGAATACTGTGCATACGAGATAGAGGCTGCAAAAAAAAATAAGCATACAATAATAATTTTGCTTTTCATGGTATTATGCCAATTTTACAAATCAGTTTGTTTTATGGATGCGCCAAAAATAATGAATAAATAATAATTATTTTTACAAATAATTTCAAAACAATTAAATTTTATCTTAAAACATAATCGATTATATAAACTACTCTTAAACAATCCAAATACATATTGTTTTTAATTTTGGGCATATTGAATATGTGGCACAATCTGCACAGCCATGTGCAAAATTAACTCTTGCAGGTAAAGAGGAAACCGTAATTTTTAAGATTTTTAAATCCAAAAAAATTACGAAAAAAACACTTTTTTCAAAAAAGTGATGTGTTTTAAATACAAAAACCGTTGACTTTCATCAACGGTTTTTGTAAATCTGGTTTTACTTTAAATATTCTTTAAAGAAAGTATCTAATTTATCAAATGGAATCACATCCACTTTATCATACAAATCTACGTGAACAGTATTTGGAATAATTATCAATTCTTTTGGTTCATTTGCCACTTTAAAAATATCTTCACTAAAATATCGTGAATGTGCATTTTCACCAGCAATTAATAGCATTGGTCTTGGCGAAATTTCTTTTACATAAGTCAAAATTGGCATATTCATAAAGGATAGTGGATTGGTTACTAACCAGGCGCCGTTTGAGTTGACAGAATTAACCTGAAAACCTCGCGGCGTTCTGTAATAGTCAAAATATTCTTTTACAAATTGAGGCTCATCTCCTTTCAATTTTTCAGGTAAATTTCTTGGACCATCTGCTGGTTTTCCTGTTTCGGCATCTTTCCAGCGCTGCTGACCCAAAGCTTCGAGTGTTTGGGTTCTTTGTTCCAGTGTTACTGAATCATTATAGCCTTTTGATATTACTCTGGTCATATCATACAAACTTGTAGCGGCAACGGCTTTCACTCGTTTGTCTATAGCAGTTGCATTCAACGCAAAACCGCCAAAACCACAAATTCCGATAATCCCTATTTTGTTTCTGTCTACACTTTTCTGTAATCCTAAAAAGTCAACAGCTGCACTAAAATCTTCAGTATTGATTTCCGGAGAAGCAACATTTCTTGGTTCGCCACTGCTCTCTCCTGTATAAGATGGGTCGAATGCCAAAGCTATAAAACCGCGTTCTGCCATTTGGTTAGCATATAATCCTGATGATTGCTGTTTTACCGCTCCAAAAGGTCCGCTGATTGCCAATGCAGATAATTTTTCAGTTCCTGCATTTCTTGGAAGGTATAAATCTCCACTTAATGTAATGCCGTAACGGTTTTTGAAGGATACTTTTTTACGGGTTACTTTATCGCTTAATTGAAATGTATAATGTTCTTTTGATGTATTCATTTTTTCTGAATTTAATTTTACTTTTTGTGCAAATAATTGTCCTGTTGCCAGAAACAATATTGCGATTCCCAATACTTTTTTCATTTTATACTGTTTTTAATTATTCTCAAATTTTACGATTACATTTCCGCTACCCAATGCATCAGCAAGTCCGGAAGGATTATCAACATATCCGAGTTTGGTATAGTGGTATGAGGTATTGAAACTTTTATAAAAAAGCACCAGTACATTATTTCCGTAAAGCGTTAAATCACCAGCTTTTATATCTCCACCAACCGAAGCATTTGTTGGAAGCGTAGCAGGAAAATCGTAGTACTTTTCATTTCCATTCAGCTCAGTCATATTTATGCTAAGCGGCAGCATTGACTTAAATGCAGCCGCACTTGGGTTGTCATATAATATTGCTGTAAAAACTGCTGTACCAATTGTAATTTTCATTTTGGATGTTGAAGGAGTATTATTTCCACTACCATTATTTGGAGACGGTGCTGTTTCACCATCTTTGCTGCAACTTGCTGTAGAAAAAGAAAAAGTGAAAAGAATAGTTATAAATGCTAGTAAGAATTTCAGTTTCATAATTATGTCTTTTAAAATTGAAGATTTTTAATGAATTTCGCTGGAATGCCGCCAAAGATGGTATTATCCGGAACATCTTTCGAGACAACCGCTCCTGCTGCTACAACGGCATTTTCGCCAATTGTTACGCCGGGCAAAATGGTCGCATTGGCACCAATCCAGGCATTTTTTTTGATGAGGATGGGTTTGCAAATCAGTCCCTTTCTTTCCAGAGGATTTAATGGATGGTTTTCGGTAATGAGACTGACTTTCGGACCAATTAAAACGTCGTCTTCAATCGTAATTCCGCCCAACGCCAAAAAGGTACAGTCAAAATTGATGAATACGTTTTTGCCAATTGTAATGTGTTTTCCGTAATTGATGTAGACAGGTGTAAATACGACAGTATCCCGAACATCTTTCTCTAAAATCCTGCTCAAGATTTGCGTGATTTCTTCAGGATTCGATGAATTATTGATCTGAGTAAGTAATGCTTTCACAGCAAATGCTTCCTCTCTTAATCTGGTTATCTGCGAATCATTAGGCAGTATGGTTTCACCAGTTAAAAGCCGCTCAAAAATATCTTTTTGAAATGGCGCAACATTAAAAACAGGGTTTGAATCTGACATTGTATTTTAATTAAATAATCAGATACAAAGGTATGACTGCCTTTAAGCAAGATAGTAACGATTATCAAACCAAAGATTAAGAAATTCAAACTTCCGCTGAACGAAATGCGGTTGGATTAGTTCCGGTAACTTTTTTGAAGAAATTATTGAAGTAGGTTGGATAATCAAATCCAAGTGCATAAGCGATTTCAGAAATACTCCAGTCAGTGTGCTGCAAAAGTGCTTTGGCTTCTGTAATGATTCGTTCTGTAATGTGAGTCGTCGTAGATTTTCCGGTAACTTCTTTTACTGCACGATTCAGGTAATTGATATGCACATTTAAATGTTGCGCATAATGTTGTGCCGTTCTTAATTGTAGTGGATTGGCAGTCGTTTCAATAGGAAACTGTCTTTCCAGTAATTCCAAAAAAACAGATGACAATCTGGAAGATGCGTTCTTATTTTGTTCGAAATTTTCAGAAGGTTCCATCTTTAAAGATTCGTGAATGATAAGACTGATGTAATTGCGAATTAACTCATCTTTAAACACATAATCACTTTCCTGTTCCGAAATCATTTTCTGAAAAATAGTATTAAGGAAAGTTCTTTGCGCTTCAGTAATTTTCAAAACAGGTGTTCCCCCAATTTTAAAAAACGACGATTGCTGTAAGCTTTCCGAGCGTTCGGAGTTTTTAAAAAACTCTTCAGAAAATAAAATAGTGTAGCCAATATAAGTTCTGGAAATGGTTTCCCAGGAATATGGAATGTGCGGATTGCCGAAAAATAGAATTGTACCTTCCTGCTCATAGGTTTTATCCGAATAATGAATCTTACTTTTCCCAGTCGTAAGGCAGATTTTATAAAATTCTTTTCTGCTGTAAGTTCTGGTTTCAGCACCATCATCTTCTATCTGAAATGCTTTAAATCCCTGAAGCTTCAGTTCATTATTAAACTTCGAAACTTCTCTTATTATCTTCTCTTTCATTTTGTAAAGTTAAGAAATTCAAACTTACACATAACTTTAAACTATCTGAGAAAAATAAATAAGGGATCAGGAAATGGAGAACTAAAGAAAAGACTAACACTAATGAACTTCAATAATTAAATCCCCTCTAAAATGACACAGCCATTGCAAGTCCATATTCTCTGCCATTATATACCGGTAAAATCACTCCGTTTAGATTTTCCTTTTTTTTGAATATTTTTTTAGTAACAGGGTGAAGCCAGTAGGCTATTTTAGTACTCAAAATTCCGATGCCGGCTCCCGTTGCAACATCACTAAACCAATGTCTGTCGTTATACATCCTGAAAAATCCCGTTCCTGCAGCTACCAAATATCCTGAAACACCGTACCATATAGATACATCTTTATATTCCTGATACAAAAATTCTGCTCCCATGAAGGCAGTTGCTGTATGACCGGAAGGAAATGAGTTGTTTGAAGTCCCATCAGGTCTCATTTCATTTCCTGTCATTTTAATTACATTTACCGTTGTTCCCATAATTAAATAAGCTGAGGCCAGAATAATTGTGCGGTCTTTGAAATTATTTTTCCCTTTAATGCCTGCTGCATTTAGAGCATAAACAGACAAAAAAGCAGAATACTGTGAAAAATCATCTACAGTAAACTTCTTGTCAATATGTTCTCTTATTTCATTTTTAGTATCTGTATTGATGTCTTTAAGAGTGTGACTTTCTAGCCCAATAACCCCATATCCAATTAAAACACCCGGAATAATTAACGCTTCATATTTAAATTTTAAGTCTTTATTGATATTCAGGCTATCGGAACTTTGAGACTGTCCAAAGGCGCTTAAAGTCAAAAAACTACTTATAATTAACGAATATATTTTCTTCATCACTTTTTTATAAAAATACAGTCCGGGCTACAGACTTTAGGTTAAACGAAAGTTTTTTTTCAAACACCAGTTGCATTAAGTATTCAATGCTTAGAGTACAAAATCAACAACATTCTAGAGATAAATATTTTAATCCTAATTCAATGAAAGACAACAAATAATAGCTAGAATAAACACATCAAAAATACAGATATTTTTAATGCATTTGTCCTACAAAAAATAAGTATATTTATAAGAGTTAAAATAAATACGTATAATATTTATGAAGCTTAAAAATTACAGATGCATTTTATTCTAAAGTAAAATTTGAAAACTTAATCAAATCTTAAGCATGCTGAAAAACCAATAATGCACATATTTCGTTAATTAGATATATAAACACACATCAATATGAAACTAATTACTATGTTCCTTTTATTGGGTATTCTTCCGGGAACTATAAACTGGGAAACTGATTTTGATAAGGCAAAAAAAACGGCAAAGGAAAAAAACGAACTCATCCTTCTTAATTTCTCGGGTTCGGACTGGTGTGGGCCTTGTATTGTAATGCATAGAGATTATTTTCAGAATCCTTCCTTTACTGAATTGGCAGACAAAAATTTAGTATTGGTAAATGCTGATTTTCCAAGAAAAAAGAAAAATATTGGTACTCCTGAACAGGTAAAACAAAATGAAGAGCTTGCTGAAATATACAATAAAGAAGGAAGTTTTCCTTTAACACTGCTGCTTGACTCAGAAGGAAAAGTCCTCAAAACATGGCATGGAAAACCACAGGGCACTGCCGAACAGTGGACAGCTGAGATAAAAGCTTTATGTGATAATAGAAAATAATATGTCCGGTCATCAAAAATATTCCCAGTCCCTGAAACTTATGGGAAACATGTTCACTATCACTGTCACAGCCGGGAATCAGGTTACTGCTGACGAACATATTAATGCTGCAATTGAAGAGATTAAGCGTATTGAAAATCTGCTTACGACCTATAAAGATGACAGCCAGACCAATCAGATTAATAATGCTGCCGGCATCAATCCCGTAAAGGTTGATCCTGAAGTTTTCAATCTTATTGAAAGATCAGTTGGTGTTTCTGGTATTACTCAGGGAGCTTTTGATATTTCATACGGAAGCATTGACAAAACACTTTGGAATTTTGATCGTTCCATGACCTCACTTCCAGATAGCGAAACCGCTTTGAAAATGGTACATCTTATTGATTACAGAAATATTATTCTGGATAAAGAAAATACAAGTGTGTTTTTAAAAGAAAAAGGAATGCGAATTGGCTTTGGAGGAATTGGTAAAGGTTATGCAGCCGAAATGGCAAAACAAATCCTGCTGAAACGCGATGTAAAGAGCGGAATCATTAATGCCAGCGGGGATTTGTGCGCATGGGGATTACAGCCCGATGGCAGCAGATGGACTATTGGAGTAGCTGATCCTGATGCTCCAAATGCGGCTTTCTCTTATATGGAAATATCCAATAAAGCAGTAGCCACATCCGGAAATTATGAAAAATTTGTAACCATTAACGGCAGGAAATATTCACATACCATAGATCCAAAAACAGGCCTTCCGATAACGGGAATAAAAAGCGTTACCATTATCGCATCAAATGCTGAATTTGCAGATGCAATGGCTACTCCAATAGCCGTTATGGGAATCAAAGCTGGTTTGTTTTTAATAGATCAGATTCCTGATTTGCATTGTATAATAATAGATGACAACAATAAAATTTACACTTCAAAAAACATTCGCCTAAAATGAAAAATCAAAAGCAGCAAAATCTCGTACTCTTGTGCAGTATTGCTTTAGCAGGCATTCTCACATCATCCTGTACTTCTGTTAAAGAATATCAGAAGGGAAAAATCAACGATTCTGAAATGGTACTTGCCAACAGGAAAATTGAAAAAACAGAACTTAGTTTTCAATCCTACCGCGAGGGAGCTTCGGGAGCAAATGCAGGCAAAAGCGGCGGAGGCTGTGGCTGTAACTAATTTGATATCATAAACAAATGAAAAGAATATTCATTACAGGGTTTGCATTATTGGCCTTATTCCAATTAAAAGCGCAAAATATACCTTCTGATTCTACGGCTTACAAAAGCAAAAAATTAAAACTTGAAGAGGTTAATTTGGTATCTAGTTATTATAAACAAGATGGTAATAATTCAGCTGTTGGAGGAGGAATTGGATCACAGCACCTAACCGATATAGCGAATACTATTGATGTTAAACTCGTTAAATACGGCGAAACAGGAATTAAACACACCTTTGATATTGAAGCGGGCATCGATCACTATACATCAGCCTCTTCAGATATGATTGACCTGAGTGCTAATTCTTCTGCTTCTTCTTCAGATAATCGCTTCTACCCTTCTTTAAGCTATCTCAGGGAGAATGAAGAAAAAGGAAGAACTTTTGGAATAGGAGTTTCATCCTCTACAGAATTTGATTATCAGTCTTTTGGAGGAAATATCAGCTTCTCGCAAAAAACAAAAAATAAGAATGGTGAATTTACAGCTAAATTCCAAACGTTTATTGACCAGTTAAAACTTATTGAACCCCTTGAGCTTCGTACATCAGGTGAAAATTATGGAAGCGCAAACCGAAACACTTTTGCCGGAACACTGAGTTATTCTCAAATCATCAACCAAAGGCTTCAGGTTATGCTTGTAGGAGATATTATCAGTCAGAACGGCTACTTAAGCCTTCCTTTTCACAGGGTCTATTTTGCTGATAATTCAGTTCATCAGGAGAAAATGCCTGATACCAGACTTAAAATTCCAGTGGGAATAAGAGCCAGTTATTTTTTAGGTGATAATATTATCATAAGAGCTTACTACAGGTATTATACCGATGACTGGAATTTAAAAGCCCATACTGCTGATCTTGAAATACCGGTAAAGCTGACTCAGGCATTTTCGCTAAGCCCTTTTTACAGATATTACACCCAGAGTGCCGCAAAGTATTTCAAGCCTTATGGAGTTCATACTGGTGCTGATGAATTTTACACCAGCAACTATGACTTATCGAAATTTGACAGCAGCTTTTTTGGAATGGGGATGAAATTCACACCTCCAGATGGTATTTTTGGTCTTAAACATTGGAATACGCTTGAAATCCGATACGGACATTACGATAGATCCAACAATTTGACTTCTGATATTTTAAGTCTTAATATTAAATACAAATAAACCTATAGCTTAAAAAGTTAGGGTTACGGAACAATACAAGGGTAAATTTCAAAATTTTATCGGTAAAAACTCCATACAAACAACTTAATTATTGGTTTTAAAAATGTTGTTTTATATAATTCCCTGGTTTCATAAAATTTGAAACCAGGGATTTTTTTATAAAAACCCTAATTTTTTTTGATTTTTATATCCTATTTGTTCTTTTCAAATATTTTCATCGATCGAATTTACAACCTTGTATAGCAAATAGCTTCATACTTCTACTTTATTATTTTATACCAGCCTTAAGTAATTTCTTTGAATAGGAATTGGGAGGAATAAACCTCTACACATTTAAAATTCATTTGCCTATTCATCAAAATTACTTTCTGGTAACATCACATAATTTTTTTTTTCAATAAGCAATTTATACTATCCTTTTAATGATACTATGAACTCGTTTTAGTTTTGAAAACAAATTGAATTAAAGAACATCTTAATCCTTTTAAAAAACAATAAAGGTTACCGGAAAGCCTTTAAATGCATAAAAAATTATTTTTTATTTTGATGTTTCTCTGCGCTTTTGTATCACAGGCTCAAGTTTCTATTACTGTTCAGGATACTGTAAAAAGCGGATTTGCTATTGGAAAAATTCAAATAACAAATCCTGCAAGCATATTATCCGCCTATGTTTATGATTCTTTTACCAATACTTACGTTTATAGCGATTCTGAGAGTGACTTCTCAATCAACTATCCTTTGTTTCTAACACCAGCTGAATATGAAAGTTTGGTATTGAAAGAATCCAGACGAAATTATTTCAGAAAAAAAGCGGATGCTATTGAAGCTAAAAAAGCAGGTTCAGAAACAAAACAAAAAGATTTATTGCCAAGATATTATATTAATTCAGGATTTTTTGAATCCATTTTTGGAAGTAATACTATCGATGTAAAACCTTCAGGATCTGTAGAAATGGACATAGGATTATTGTATTCTAAACAAGATAATCCTGCATTATCGCCAAGTAACAGATCGAATCTCACTTTTGATTTTGACCAGCGAATTAGTATGTCTTTGGTTGGAAAGGTGGGTACAAGATTAAGTGTAAATGTAAATTACGATACGCAATCTACATTTGCTTTTCAAAATTTATTCAAATTGGCCTATACCCCAGACGAAGATGATATCGTTAAAAACATTGAAGTTGGAAATGTCAGTATGCCTTTAAACAGTACTTTGATAACTGGTGCACAAAATTTATTTGGTGTAAAAACACAATTACAATTTGGAAAAACTACTGTTACCGGCGTTTTCTCTCAGCAAAAATCAGAAACAAAAAGTGTCACCGCACAAGGCAGCGGAGCCGTTCAGGAATTTAATATGTATGCACTTGATTACGATAGTAACAGACACTTTTTCTTATCACAATACTTTAGAAATAAATACGATACCTCTCTAAAAAATTATCCTCTAATAGACAGCCGAATCCAGATTTCAAGAATTGAAGTGTGGGTGACCAATAAAAAAAGCCAGGTCAGTACAACCGCAAATAATTTGAGAAATATTATTGCAATTCAGGATTTGGGAGAATCACAATTATCTGGTCTTACAGATGATCAGGTCGTGGTTTTGAATCCGTCGTCAGGAATATTTAACAACAGCGCCGATTCGCCTTCGGACAACTCAAATAACGATTACGATCCTGCTCAAATCAAGTCCGGAAGCGGTTTACTGAATAGTAATATTCGTGAAATCGCTACTGCATCTTCCGGATTTAATGTTACGGTAAGTGAAGGACAGGATTATTCAAAACTCGAAAATGCCCGAAAATTAAGTTCAACTGAATACACTTTAAACAAACAATTGGGCTATATTTCGCTGGTACAAAAACTCGCCAATGATGAAGTACTGGCTGTTGCTTACCAATACACCTCAGGCGACCAGGTATATCAGGTAGGAGAATTTGCCAGTGATGGTGTTGACGCTACTGTGGTTACAAATTCAGAAACTGTTACTACGCAAAGTTTAGTATTAAAAATGCTAAAAAGCAGTCTTGTAAATTTAAAAAATCCTGTTTGGAATCTGATGATGAAAAACATTTATCAAATTCCAGGCGGCTATCAGTTGAGTCAGGAAGATTTTAAATTTAATATTTTTTATTCTGATCCATCACCGTTAAATTATATCAAGCCGATAACATCCTTCCCTCCCAACCCGTCTGATGAAAACAAAATAGCAGAAACTCCTTTGCTGAAAGTCTTTAATCTGGACAGGTTAAATTCGACTAATGACCCTCAGGAAGGTGGTGACGGTTTCTTCGATTTCGTCTCCGGTATCACAATGGATGCCACGAACGGAAGAATCATTTTTACCACAAAAGAACCTTTTGGAGAGTTAATTTTTAAAAAACTATCGACTAGTTCAACTGAAGACTACAACAATACTACTTCCTACAACGCGAATCAAAAAAAATATGTCTTTAGAAGTTTGTACAACAATACACAAACAGGTGCTTTGCAGGACAGTGATAAAAACAAATATTTACTAAAAGGAAAATATAAATCGTCAGGATCAGACGGAATCTCGATAGGTTCATTCAATGTTGCAAATGGTTCTGTAATTGTTACTGCTGATGGGCGAACATTGACCGAAGGAATCGATTACAGCGTTGATTATCAATTAGGAAAAGTTCATATTCTTGATGCGGCGCTTTTAGCCTCCAATGCCAGTATTACGGTAACATTAGAAAATAATTCTGTTTTTGGGCAACAGACTAAAAGTTTCATTGGCTTAAATATTGACCATAAAATCTCAGATAATTTTACGATTGGGGCGACTTATTTAAAATATACCGAAAAACCGCTAACTCAAAAATCAGTTTATGGTCAGGAATCTGTAGACAATACGATTTTTGGGCTGAATACTAATTTTTCGAGTGAAGTTCCTTTTTTTACCAGACTGGTTAACAAACTTCCTAATATCGATACTGATGTTCCGTCAAACATTTCAGTACGCGGAGAAGTTGCATATCTAAAGCCAAACACCGCAAAAGCAAGTGATTTTGAAGGAGCGTCTACTATTTATGTAGATGCTTTTGAAAGCGCTGCCTCGACTACGGATTTGAGTTCGGCCTATGCCTGGAGTTTATCGTCAACTCCCGCAAATAATACTTCCAGTGCCTACAATTTTAACGAAAGTGCCAATGATTTAAGTTATGGTTTCAAAAGAGCCAAATTAGCCTGGTATACAATTGATCCTGTTTTTTATACTTCCAAACCAGACGGAATTTCAAATAATGATCTTTCCCTGAATGCTACCAGAAGAATTTACAAAGAAGAATTATATCCGAATCTGGAAACAGAAACAGGGCAAACACTTGTTGTCAACACGCTGGATTTAAGCTATTACCCTTCAGAAAGAGGCCCTTACAATAATGGAGTAGATTTTTCAAATACTCCAAAAGATAATTTCGGAAGTATCATGAGAGCCCTTACTTCAACCAATTTTGAACAGGGAAATGTAGAATATATTCAGTTTTGGGTTTTAGATCCTTATGTTGGAAACAGCAAAACGAATGATAACAATTCCGGCAAATTGTATTTTAATTTAGGTGAAATCTCCGAAGACGTTCTGAAAGACGGAAGAAAACAATACGAAAACGGACTTGGAACAGACCAGCTTATGGTAACGCCACAAGGAATTTGGGGTGATGTTCCTGCTTCACAATCCTTAACATATGCCTTTGATACCGATGCTGCCAATCGATCTAACCAGGATGTGGGACTGGATGGTTTAAAAAACAGTCAGGAAACTCAGATTTATACCAATTATAGTGCTGAAAATGATCCGGCTGCAGATGATTATAGCTACTATTTGAATACCACCGGAGATGTTTTAGAACGCTATAAAAAATACAATGGCACCGATGGAAATTCAGCCGTAAGTACAGATGATGCTAACAGAGGGGCTACTACCCTGCCCAACACGGAAGATATTAATAATGATTATACCATGAATACCATCAATGCCTATTATGAGTATAGTATTGATATGAAACCGAATATGGAAATTGGCCAAAATTATATTACCGACATCAGAAATACGCAAGTTACACTGCCCAACGGAAATTCAACAGAAGCCAGATGGATTCAGTTTAAAATTCCGATTTCAAAGCCTGAAAACACCATTGGAAGCATCTCAGATTTTACCTCTATACGTTTCATGCGAATGTTTATGACCGGATTTAGTAAACCTGTAACATTACGTTTTGGTTCTTTGGATTTGCAACGGGGTGAATGGCGAAGATACACTGAAACCTTAGACATTGCAGACAGCAGTGCGGACGATGACAATACAGATTTAGATGTATTGACAATAAATATTGAAGAAAATGATGGAAAGTGCCCTGTAAATTATGTTCTGCCTCCGGGCGTAGAAAGAGAACAATCCTATAGCGGAAATACTGTCACTTATCAAAATGAACAGTCTCTAGGATTAAAAGTTTCAGGTAAAGGATTAGAACCTAATGATTCAAGAGCAGTTTATAAAAGCATTAGTATGGATATGCGACAATATAAAAAACTGAAAATGTTTTTGCATGCCGAATCTCTGACCGGTCAAATACCACTTTCAGACAATCAAATGACAGCTTTTATACGGCTGGGAAATGATTACACAGAAAGTTTTTATCAGATTGAAATTCCTTTAAAAGTTACGCTTTCCTCAAATTGCTCTCCATTGAGTTCAGAAATTGTCTGGCCCGAGGATAATGAAATCGATTTGTCACTCTCTCTATTGTCTCAATTAAAAATGCTGTATAAAAAGATTGCAACTGCTGATCTGCCTGCTGACGGAATTTATTATTTAAATGAAGATGATGAGCAACTGGATCCTTCATTAGGTGATAAAATCAATAAATTAAGATTAGGTGTCAAAGGGAATCCCAACTTAGGATCTGTAAGGACTTTAATGGTCGGAATAAAAAATAATGACTTGCATCAGGATATAAAAGGAGAAGTCTGGTTTGATGAATTACGACTGGCAGAAATGGATAATAGCGGCGGAATGGCGGCAGTTGTAAATCTTGATTCAAATTTAGCAGATTTTGCTACTATTTCAGCAATCGGAAAAATGAGTACCATGGGATTTGGGTCTTTACAACAGAACTCCGGCGAAAGAAGCCAGGAAGATGTAAAACAATATAGTGTAATGACCAATATCAATTTTGACAAATTACTACCTAAAAACTGGGGTCTAAACCTGCCACTAAATTATGCCGCATCCGAAGCTTTTATTACTCCCAAATACGATCCTGAAAATCCTGATATTACACTGCAGACAGCCATAGATGCTGCAGAAACCGAACAAGAAAAAGAAAACATTAAAAACCGTGCGGTCGATTATACTAAAAATACCAGTATTAATTTAATTGGAATTAGGAAAGAAAGGAAACCGGAACAGAAAGTGCATATTTATGATATTGAAAATCTTTCGTTCTCACAATCTTACAACGAAACATCCAGTCATGATTATGAAAGAGAAAGCTATGTTGATCAAAAAACCAATACCGCATTAAATTATGATTATAGTGCGGAGGCTAAAAATATTGAACCTTTTAAGAATACCAAATTCATGAAAAAAAGCAATTACTGGAAGCTTTTGAGTGATTTTAATTTTAATTATATGCCTTCAAATATTACGTTCAACACAAATATTATCAGGCAGTATAACAAACAGCAGTACCGGCAAGTAGATGTTGAAGGAATTACTTTAGATCCATCGTACAGCAGAAATTTTGAATTTAATGTTCAATATGGTTTTAATTTTAACCTGACAAAATCTTTACGCTTAAATTTCACATCATCATCAGGCAATATTGTAAAAAACTATCTAAACAGTGATAATCTGCCTATTGACAATTTCAAAATTTCTGATAATTATTTTAATCCCGGAAAACCCAACAAACATACTCAGAAGCTTGTGATAACTTATGAAATTCCGCTGAATAAAATTCCGGTATTTAGTTTTGTAAAAGCCAATCTGACTTATACCGGTGATTATAATTGGCAGCGTTCTTCTGAAGCATTAACAAAAATAGAAGTCGCTGGCGTCAATTATAATTTAGGCAATACGGTACAAAATGCCAATACAAGCAATCTAAGCGCCTCATTTAATATGGAGACTTTTTATAAATATGTCGGAATTTCAAAAACTGCCGATGTTAAAACTCCTGCAAAAAAGACAACCGTTATCAAACCCGGCGAAAAAATTACACGTACAGATATTCCTCAAAAAAGTATCAGAAGCCCATTTTTAAAAAGTTTTTACAATGTATTGACCAGCGTAAAAAACATTACGTTGAATTTTACCGAAAACAAAGGAACAGTTTTACCCGGTTATCTTCCAACATCTGGGTTTATGGGATTCTCAAAACCTACTTTAGGGTTTATTTTTGGAAGTCAGCATGATATTCGCGATGAAGCTGCCAGAAAGGGCTGGCTGACTACTTATCAGGATTTCAATCAAAATTATACAACCTCAAAAAGTCAGATTTTTAAAGGTGTCGCCAATATAGAACCTATAACAGATTTAAAGATTGATTTATTCGCAAACAGAACCTATTCTGAAAATTTTTCTGAACAATATGATGTTAGCAATGATCACTACAATTCAAGATCTCCTTATACTTCCGGTGCATTTTCAATTTCAACTGTGTTAATCAAAACTGCCTTTTTAACCAGCGATGAAAATAACTCAGAAGCTTTTAATGATTTTAGAAAAAACAGACTCATAATAGCAAAGAGACTTGCTATACAAAGAGGAATCAACATAAATAATGCCGCCAATGTAGGTCCGGACGGTTTTCCGCTGGGGTATGGCAGCACCAATCAGGCTGTTTTATTAGCTTCTTTTTTAGCGGCTTATACAGGTGTCGATGCCAATAATTCGGCCTTAGGGATTTTTAAAAATATTCCTATTCCAAACTGGTCGTTGAAATATAATGGTCTGATGCGTTACCCATTTTTCAAAAAGACCTTCAAACGATTCTCCTTACAACACGCTTATCAGGCAGCTTATACAGTAAGTGCTTTCAATTCAAATTATAATTACACCAAAAATCCAGACGGAATGGATGATAATGGAAACTACTACAACCAGACCATAACCTCTAATGTGACTTTGACTGAACAATTTAACCCGTTCTTAAAAGTTGATTTTGAATTAAAAAACTCTTTTAAACTTTTGACCCAAATTAATAAAGACAGGACACTATCAATGAGTTTTGACAATAATAATTTGACAGAGGTTACCGGAATTGAATATGTAGTAGGAATTGGATATCGAATAAAAGATGTTGTTTTTACTTCAAAACTAGCTGATAATCCTACCAATACAATAAAAAGTGACATCATTATAAAAGCCGATTTGACTTTAAGAAACAATCAAACTATTGTAAGATATCTTGATTACGAAAATAATCAGTTAGTTGCCGGACAAAATATCTGGACTTTAAAAACCAGCGCAGATTATTCGCTAAGCAAAAACTTAACCATGATCTTTTATTACAATCACTCTTTTTCAAAGCCGGCAATTTCAACCTCATTTCCGCTTACGACCATTAATTCCGGATTTACCTTGCGTTATGCTTTTGGAAATTAATCCCGTAAAACAATACATTAATTCTTACTTAATGGTATAAAATCAGATAGTTCGTCTATGGAATTTAGGGGTAAGTAGATTTAGAAGTGCTCAAGGATCTATGGGGCTATACTTTTATAAATCCTAATTAAAATAAAGCATACAGAAATGGAATTTAAAAAAAGAATAAATATAATAAGAAGGACCTTAATGCGATCCTTAACTGCAAACGTTGGACGTAAAAACAACTCGTCTGAAAACATTTTCCAGGATACCAACATCAGAAGGATATTGATTTCAAGACCTAATCAAAGACTTGGCAACCTTTTATTAATCACCCCTTTGTTGCAGGAAATTGCAGCAGTTTATCCTCAATGTAAGATTGACTTATTTGTAAAAGGCGGTGTAGCCCCTCAAATATTCCGGAATTATGATATTATAGATACTATTATTGAGCTGCCTAAAAAGCCTTTCAAAGAACCTTTTCATTATCTGAAATCCTGGTTAAAAATCAGAACAACAAGTTATGATTTGGCTATTAACGTCGATAAAGTATCTTCATCGGGGAGATTATCTGTCCGGTTTTCACGGGCTAGATTTAAGCTTTTTGGAGATTCTTTAAATGAGTCTATTGCATTAATGTATTTTGATTTCAAACATATCGCCAAAGCTCCGGTATATAATTTTCGTTTTGCCGGACTACAGGAAAACATCTTCGACAAGAGCGACAAGGTTCCTTATTTGGATTTAAAATTAGATCATTCGGAAATATTAAATGGACGTAAAATTTTACAATCTTTGGTACCGGAAAATACAAAAGTAATCAGTCTGTTTACCTATGCCACCGGAAGTAAATGTCATTCTGTTGAATGGTGGGAGGAATTTTATGAAAAAGTTCGTCTCCATTTCTTAGATTATACCATTATTGAAATTTTGCCCGTCGAGAATGTTTCACAGATTGGGTCTAAAGCTTTAACTTATTATAGTCGGGATATTCGTGAAATAGGTTCTGTTATTGCCAATACATCTGTTTTTATAGGGGCTGATAGCGGAATTATGCATCTGGCCAGCGCTTCAAAAATACCTGTTATAGGACTGTTCAATGTTACAAACCCGTTAAAATATAGTCCGTATAATCACAATAGTCTTGGTATTGAAACTGCTGATAACGATATAGAAAATATCATAGAAGTTTTAGAAACTATACTGCGATACCGTTTACGTGCCTGAAATTTATAAATTAAAGATCCTGAAACACAGACTTTCAGTTTTTTGTTTTGTAAATATATCGATATTCAAAGTTTTCAGGAAATATTATGCAGTCTATTTATAAGATTCAAAAAACTCATAGGCTCTTTTATCAACATACGAATACATTGAATTACGTAAAGGAAAAGCACAGTGCCCTCCGTATTTAGGGGTTTCCAGATATACGTATGCACTTTCACGGGCTATAGCTCTGGGATAACACCTTTCGCCTAAAAAAGGATCATCAAGAGAATTAATAATTAAAACGGGAGTGGTAATGTTTTTAAGGGAAAATTCAGGAGAAACACGCTGGTAATAATCGTCACGACTTGCAAAACCATGCAGTGGTGCAGTAAAATACTGATCTACTTCATCAAAAGAAGAAATTTTATCAATTTGGTCACGGTTTATAAAATCAGGAAATTGTGCCGCTTTGTATTTCAGCTTTCTTTTAATATCGATTGTAAAATTCTTTAAATAGATTCGGTTAAATCCTTGTTTAAGGACAGCAGCGCTTGTTGCAATGTGAGTTGGTACTGAAATTGAGACTGCAGCCTTTATACGCTCATCAATTTCTGTCCATCCTAAATAATTCAGAAGCTGAACACCTCCCATAGAAAATCCGATCAAATAAACTGCTTCGAATCCTTTTTGCATTACAAATCGGATCACTTCATCAAGATCATCAACTGCGCCATGATGATAAAGTCTGGGAAGACGGTTCATTTCTCCTCCACAGGTACGGTTATTCCATGCGAAAACAGAAAAACCTTTCTGCTGAAAATAAGCCGAACAGCTATTATTGTATGTTCTGCGGGAATCTCCTTCTAAACCATGACATAAAATGACTGCTTTTTTAGAATCATTGATAATAAAATCAATATTAATAAAATCTCCGTCGCTTAACTCGAGCTTTTCTCTTGTATATTTTGGAATTTCAAACCTTTTAAAAACAGCAGCATAAATGGTAGAAATATGCCTGTTACGATGAATTATAGCCGGAAAATTATATTCTGATTGTTCAACTATAGGCATAATAAAAAGTTTTAGAGTCCTTAATACAAATCTAAGAAATCAATCCATATGTCGGTTAATACTGTCTTTTTATTTCACTTTCTAAATGGTTCTTTTTTTAATACAACTAAAGAAGATAAATTGTTCTGCAGAGCATGGACACCTCCCTATCCGGGAAGTGATTAATTTAAAACCATAAGTATTGAACTGCCGAACCAATTTTATCCTGACAAATTAAAAATATTGGTTTGTCAAAAAAGAAAAACGATTTTATTAAAAAAGACAAATACGGCTCTTTTCAGAATACCGCATTTATCAAACTAATTCAATTTTTATAACGTTGCTTTTACTTCACCGCAAGTCAGCATGTTTTTTGGATAGTAAGGGTTTTTGATTTCCTTACTGTCACTTGTCCAGACAGCACCTGTCATTGGGCAGACCTGAAGATATAATGTTGCATCTTCAGCTTTGAACTTTGGTGCTAACTCCCAGAACTTAACAGAAAGTTCCTGAACAATTTTTCGTTGTTTATTGATATTTTTAGTAGCTGCTACCTGAGTTACAAGATCAATAATATCCTTTCTTTTTATAGTAGCCTCGTTCATTTGTTCAAGACTTAGTTTTTTAAATTTGAACTTATTTAATGATGCCTTTAATGCCTCTGCATTTTTAACAACAGCAAGACTATCAGAAATTATAAGACTGTTTTTTAAAGCCAGGTAATTTTTTGTGACTTCTTTTTTTTGTATTTCACGTTTAGCAACTAATTCAGGTGTTACTTCTTCTTTTGAAGTTAATTGAGCATGTCCCAGAGCACTAAGGCAGATGAATGCTATAACTAATATTTTTTTCATATATCTGTTTTATTTAGTTTTGAAATAATTTTGTCAATTTCTATTAGGATATTCTCGAAATGATCTTTATTAAGTCCTGCTGATGCACTCATTAATTTGGTAACATCGGTTCTTAATTTTAAAAGATGCTGTTTGCCATATAACCTTACATCACTGCGCTGTGCTGCATTCAAAGCTTTACCCGGCTCTGTTTCTTTAGGCAATAACAACATACCCATTTTATCAATATAGCTACGCTGTAACGATCTTCTGTAATAGTCCTGTTTTGCGTCACCGGTAAATTTTATCCATACGGTTTGCTGCACATCGTTTAAAAACTCAGGAACGGTGTAAGCTCCTTCAAACTGCATCGATTTAAGATTGATATTGTAAAGTATCCCTGAACTTAGCACTATATTTAATACCTGATTCTGCTGATCTGAAATCTGATCCTCTGTTTTTAAAGAAATAAGCTGATCAATATTTTGTGGATACATCCAAAGAGGTGCCACAAATAATTGTCTGCCTACGTAATCAATGGCTGCTTTTACTTTTGCTCTAGGTACAGGCTGGTTTACGATCCCTTTTTCGTCAACAGTTCTTTTAGTAATGTAGTTATTACCAATATATTTCAGCACATGATACAAGTACCTTGAATATTGCGCTACAACCGCTTTATGCATATCTTCTAAATTGTTATAGGCATCGTTTGGCTCATAAGTCCATTCTATAAGGTTAGGCACTACACGCTTTAAATTTTTTATTCCGTAATCGCTGGCAAGTACTGCGTCATCACCAAGGTCTTCTGACTGGCTGCGTGGATCTTCGTCTTTCCCTTCGCCTCCAAACCATAATTTAGGATTAGCCGTTAAGCTGTCTGTTGTTAATTTGGCAAGAATGTTTTCTTCTTCAAACTCATCTTTAGTGTTTGGAAGATAGCTATATCCCCATTTAATTGCCCATTTATCGTACGCTCCAATACGTGGGTAAATACCTGCCGGACCAATATTATCTTCCGGTTGTGCAACATAATTAAAACGGGCATAATCCATGATAGAAACGGTATGACCATTTGCTTCAACCCAGTTTTTATCACGAAGTTTTTCTACCGGAGTAGCACTGCTCGCTCCCATATTGTGGCGTAAACCAATGGTATGTCCTATTTCATGCGAAGAAACAAAACGGATTAACTGTCCCATCAATTCATCATCCAAGTGCATTTTTCGGGCTTTTGGATCTAAAGGTCCTGCCTGAATCATGTACCATCTTTGTACTAATTTCATCACATTATGATACCAGCCCACGTGGCTCTCTATGATTTCCCCACTTCGCGGATCACTTATACGTGGCCCATAAGCATTCGGAGTTTCAGAAGCATAATATCGTATTACAGAATACCTTGCATCCTCCAGGCTCATTGTTTTATCATCTTCCGGCCATTCTTTACCAACAATAGCATTTTTAAAACCTGCTGCTTCAAAAGCTTTCTGCCAGTCGTTGATGCCGGCAATTAAGTAAGGCCTCCATTTTTTTGGTGTTGCCGGATCAATATAATAAACGATCTGTTTTTTCGGTTCAACCAGTTCGCCTTTTAAATATTTTTTGATGTCTTTGTCTTTGGGTTCTAAACGATAACGCTGAATAATGAATTTTTTCTCGGCACGCTGCTGATCGTCATCAAACAAAACATATTTATTCGCAAAATACCCCACTCTTTCATCAGCAAAACGTTTGCGCATTGGCGTTTTTGGCAGTAATACGATTGATGTATTCAATCTAAGTGTTACCGTTCCGCTGCTCGCTGTAGAACTTGTATATGTTCTTGTTGTTTTTACTTCGATGTTAATCGGATAGGTGTCTATACTTTCAACAAAAGATTTATCATCTGCAAGAGCAGTTAGTTTTTTTTCTGTTTTTTCTTTGCTCTCCAAAGAGAACATTGCATTTTCTTTTTTAAAGGCATCTGTCACATCAATAACAACATTTCCATTATCCGGATTAGTTGTTTTTATTGGAAAAGCAGCCACAATAGGATTTTCATTACTTCCTGCAAGTGCTTTTGCAAGCATCGAATCTGCATTGCGGACATCCTGTCTGTATTGTAATGATCTTAGAAAAACGGTATTGTTTGCCCCTTTTTCAAAATAAATGGTCTGCTCATTAGCTTTTTCTCCACCAAAAACTCCCATTCCTTCAGGAGTAGAAAGATAACGTGTTACGACCAGCATATACCTGTTAAACAAACTGTCCGGAACCTGAAAGTAGTATTTAGTATCAACCTGACTAACCGTAAAAAGACCTGTTTTGCTTTTAGCTTTATCAGTAATTACTTTGCTGTAAGCCAGCATACCTTTTGGTTGCGTGCTTGTACTGTCTGCTTTTTTTTCTGTCGGGTTTTGTGAAAAACCATGCTGCTGTATGGCAAGCAGCATGGTTAGTATTATAAATATTTTTTTCATCAGAATTAAAATGGAACTTTTTCGTCTGTGTTTAATGTAAGTTTTGGATTTTTTATCATAACAGATAAAGGAAACGGAATAATATATAATCTTGAGTTAGGTAATAAAGTATACGTTTTTTGAGGAACGGTCTTATTCACGATTGGAAATACTCTTGTAATCGTTTTTGCATATTCAGTTTCAGTATTTAACCTCTTAAGATCAAAAAAACGATTAAAACCTAAAAGTAATTCTTTTCTGCGTTCATTGATAACAAGTTCCATGGTTTCTTTTCGGGTAGCCGGAACAGTTAAATTTACTGTTCCTGATAAAATACGTTTTGCTCTTAATGTATTTAAAATATCAACCGCTTCTGTAAGCTTATCTTCTCTGGCATAACATTCTGCCAGCATCAAATATACCTCTGTCGTTTTCATTCCAACAGTAGAATAAAAAAATTTCGTATATGCAGTTGCCCAATACGCTGTATTTGAGCCCTGATCCAGGTTGGTTGTGCTGGTTGTATTAAAAAACAAATTAAAACGTGCATCATTTGTACCAAATAAAGTTCTCAGCTCGGGGCTAATGATATTTTGATATGCAAAATTCATTTCATTATAACCTGTCATATACTGGTAGCTTAGTACTTCTATATTATTTGCTGCCGGTACAGAAAGTACATTTGGTCCTCCTTGTGCACTATAAGCAACCAAGTCAAATATTTTATTATTATAACTTAGTGATTTTTCGGCAGCTTCCTTTGCAAGAGTAATTTCACGCTTGAACAAATGAACTTTTGCTTTGAATGCATAAGCAAATGCCAGCGACGGGTGGTATACATCACGTGGTTTTTCCTGAAGATATGGCAATGCATCTTCAATATCTTTTTGAATAAAATCGTAAACCTGTGCAACAGTAGATTTTGATGGCTGCGCCTCTAAATCGAATTTATCCATAATACAAATACCTCCATCAGTAGCAGCAGTTTGCGGATCATATCCTTTTGCATAGTGGTTTACTAATAAAAAGTGATCGTATGCCCTGTTAATTTTGGCTTCTGCTTTTGCTAATTGTTTAGTACCCGATTCTCCTTTACTCTCATCGACTAATGTAATAATGGTATTCCATCTGTTGATATAGGTATAAGCCTGATTATAAAAACTGGAACTGTTTATTAAAGAAACCCTATCTGTAGTTTCATCAAAAGTAAAATTAATAATATTGATGTTTGGGGTTTGTCCTATTACATTTGACTCTTTCATCCATTGATCATCAACCAGATACTGAAAGTTATTTATGGGATAACCTCTGTTTGGCAAAGACACCATTTCGTAAAATTGATCTGCAGTTTCTACTACTAAAGCTCCTTTAGGGGTAAGATCTGTATATTCTTCGCAGGATGCTGCAGTTAGCAGGATTAGCGACAGTATTATAGTATGTAAATGTTTCATTTTTTTAAAGGGTTAAATTAAAACCAAATAAGTAAGTTGCAGGCAATGGTAAATTACGTATACCGGAATTAGCAGAATAGACTTCCGGATCGATTCGACTACCGGCAGCACTCCAATACCAGATATTATTTACCTGAAAAGTAAATTTAGCCGATTCCATTTTGATTTTATTTGCGAAATTTTTTGGCAGGTTATAGCCTAATGAAATGTTTCTTAATTTGATATAATCACCATCTACAACATTGGCATTAGAGTTTCTCCATTGACTGCTGATTGTTCCTGCATAATTTCTAACGTTTTCTGCAAAATCTACATATAAACGCGTATTGCCATTTGGTTGTGCATCTGTGTAACGATCTGTAATACCTGAAAGATTTACATCATTAGTACTCATATCAATAGTTTCTCTACGCATTACATTTCCTCCTGAGAAAACAAACAGCATATTCAAATCAAATTGTCTGTACGAAAATCGCTGTGATAAGGAACCTGTGTATGTTGGAGTTAAACTTCCCATATTTACCAGTGCCTTAGGACTAGTAATTGTTTTTACAGTGGTAGATATTGGATTACCATTGGCATCAAAAGTAATAGACGGATTTCCGTTTTCATCCAGAACATAAGGGTATCCGTTAACTGTACCTCCATATTTGTAAGCATATAAACTATTGAACACTTCTCCTTCAAAAAAGTAATTTGTTGGTGCGCTAACGTATACCGAAGCACTTGATTCTGCTCTGGTAACTTTGTCAATGGTTGTTTTGTTAAACCCAAAAACTACATTAGAATTAATACGGAAGTTACCATTATTATACCATTGAGAACCCACACTAAATTCTATTCCTTTGTTTAGTAAAGCCCCGGCATTAATTCTTCTGCTTGTTGCGCCTACAGTTGGATCTAAATCAGTTGTAGCCAATAAATCACTGCTGTATTTTCGATACACATCAATACTACCCGTTAATTTATTTTGAAACAAAGTATAATCTAATCCTAAATTGGTGGTTTGTGTTTTCTCCCATCTTAGCATAGGATTTGGCTGTGACGTGATGTTTATATATTGTAAAGACTGATATAAGTTATCGTTTCTTCTTGTAGCCGTTACGTATGGAGTTGTACTTTGATCAATGTTTCCGCTAACTCCATAAGTTGCTCTTAATTTAAGCATGTTGACCCATTTTATATCTTTCATGAAGTCTTCATTGCTAACATTCCATCCTAAACCAGCTGACCATAATGGACGGTTTTTGTATTTAGAATCAACTCCAAATAAATCTGCCCTGTCAACTCTATAGCTTCCTGTTACGTTATATTTTGACAAATAGGTGTAACCTGCAGTACTAAAAACTGAAAAATAATGATGCAAAACTTCTGTCTGCGATCTTGATAAAGCTGCTAAAGTGGCGTTATTTCCATAGATATAACTCGCAACCCCTGTTTGACTTAACGAAAGGTTGTTTAATGTAGCAGAGGTAAGCGTAACGGGATCATAACCATATCGTATTTGTTCAATACCTCGAGGGGCAAAAGTTTCGCGCATTTCAAAACCCGCTATGGCATTAACCGAGTGTTTTCCTTCACTGAAATCCTGACTAAAATCTAATTGATTTCTAAAAGAATAATTGCTTACCTGACTGCTCCATTGCTTATAACGTCCTCCTGTAGAAAAACCATCTACGTAGGTGTAGGCATTTGTAGTAGGATTGTAACCTGTTAAGGCATTAATTGCATAACGCATTCTGTATGAGTCTACAGCATAATACTGATCGTTATCATTTTTTCTTAGCTCATATTGAAATTGTGTATTAAGGCTTAGACCTTTCCATATCTTGGCACGCAAGTTTGTAAAAGCTCTTAAGCTTAGCGAATTTTCATGTGTGATACCTTCCTGAAGCGCATCTAACACGTTAAAATTTACTGATTTAAAACCACTTAAACTATTTATTTTTGCAGCCATGGCAGGGTTAAGAACACTACCGCTCGTAAAACCATCCTTAATACCTACAAATGGTGACATTACTAAGTCTCCGTTATCATCAGTAATACGCTCGTATCTTTTTTGGATATTATAATTACCCAAATCAAAATCAGTAACGTCGTCATTACTATAACTTGCATTTAATCCAAAAGTAGCGTTTAACCAGTTGTTTACCTGAAAACTACTTTTTGCATAAAGATTAAACTCACGGCTTGTATTGTTTTTTATTCTGTTTTTTGCATCGTCATAATTTAATGACACATATGTATTTTGCTTACTTGTGCTTCCCGAAAATGCTATATTGTAACGTTGTCTGAATTCGTTTTGCCACACATTATCACGATAATCTTTTATGTAGTCATTCTTTCTCCACTGGGCAATAGTACTGTCGTAATCTGAATTATTAATTTTTCCATCTTCTAAATCCCTGTTTAGCTGATAAAGAGGGCTGTAATACTTCGGACTGCTGCTTCCAATGTCTCCATAACTATTAAACATTGTTGCAGTATTGGTAAATCTGGCTCTTTCTCTATTATAAACAGCTTGTTCAAAATCAACTAAATCGCTGGTAGAAGCATAATTCATATCCTTTATACTTGGTTTTGTAGAAATAAAGAAATCAGAATTTATACTCACTTTTAACTTACCATTTCCTTTTTTAGTAGTCAAAACAATGATACCGTTTGCTGCTCTTGCACCATAAATAGATCCTGCTGCGGCATCTTTAAGGACATTTACACTTTCAATATCATAAGGGTTAATTTCGTCCAGAGTTAATTCTGTTGGCAAACCATCAATTACCACGAGCGGGCTATAACCTACTTCTACAGAAGAAAAGGTACCGATACCTCTCAATATAGGAGTATCACCAGAAACTCCGGTTGGGTTTTTCTGGAACATTAAACCTGCCACACGACCCTCAATAGCAGTCATTAAATTGGCGTTGATATTTTCATTTAACACTTTCTCATCTATCTTGGCAATTGCACCGGTAGAATGGCTTCTTGTAAGTGTCTGAAAACCTGTTACAACAACTTCTTTCATGGCAGATACTTTATCTTCAACAACAAGTGTCAACTGAGAACGTCCATCAATAGCAAAAGATTTTTTTTCAATTGTTAATCCTGTACACTCCAATATACCATCTAAAGGTGCATTGTCAAAAGAAAAACTGCCGTCAAAATCAGTTATACTATGTGTATTCGTCCCAGAAATGGTGACACTTACTCCCGGAAAAGGTTCATTTTTACTATTTAATACTTTTCCTTGTATTTTTCCGTTTCCCCGTCCCTCCTCTTTTTCTTTAACATCAGTTACCACTATGGTCTGATTGGTAAGTGTGTACTTTAATTTTTGAGAGCTGAAAATTTGATTCAGAGTTTCTTTTAAGCCGGAATTCTTAACATTAATCGTGACAGGTTTCGAATCTTTCAGCAATTTCTGCGTGTAAAATACTTCGTAGTTGGCCTGCTTTGCCACTTCTTTCAGAACTGTTTCAAGAGGTGCCTCTTTAAAATTAATGGAAATACTCTGTGCCTGTGTTGTAGAATTGCAAAACAGCGTAAGCAGTGCACTAAATATCCATAAATAAGTAGATAAATTAAACACAGTAATCTTTTTTTCTAGTTTTTTGTAAGGCTTTTTTTGTTGCAAATTAATTTTCATACATTTACATTTGGTTTTAGTTAAACAATGGTGAACAACTTATATTGGCTAGTACCTTTTAACAACCAGAAGCATCGCAACTGCTTCTGGTTTTTTAGTATATAGTCGCAATATAATCGGGTAAATTTAAAATCAGGGATACACTATAATCGTTTTTCCTTCGACCTTAAATTTGATATTGCTAAGCTCAAGCACTTTTAATACTTCAGACAAATTTTTATTCATAAACGTACCTCCGTTGAATCTTACATCCGAAACATCTCCACGGTATTCTACCTTAATTCCGTACCAGCGCTCCAACTGTTTCATTACTGATTTCAGATCTGCATTATCAAATTTAAAACGGCCATTTTTCCAGGCAATAGCAGCTTCGGTATCTACCTTTCGAATTGCAATCCCGTTAGAATTATCAGATACATTAGACTGTTGTCCAGGTTTTAAAATTGCTTTTTGATTTTTATAAGTAATGGCAACGCTTCCTTCTAATAAGGTAGTTTTTGTAATCGGTTCATTATTATAAGCATGAACGTTAAAATGGGTTCCAAGGACTTCTATAGACTGATTACCTGATTTTACTATAAAAGGTTTGTCTTTATTTTTAGCTACTTCAAAATAAGCTTCCCCTTCTAATTCTACTAATCTTTGATTTCCATTAAACTGTGTTGGATATTTAATCGATGAAACTGTATTTAGATATACTTTAGTACCATCTCCCAGAACGATATTGTATTGTCCGCCCGTTGGTGTTGAAAGCGTGTTGAATGAATTTGCATCAGCTTTTGAAACATCAGCATTCGGATTTATGGTATAGGTAATAACTCCGTTTGCATCCATCTTAATGGTAACTTCTTCTCCCTCTTGTGTGATAGTATCTTTTGCCGAAATATCAGACAGCACAATTTGCTTTCCGTTCGAAAGAGTCAGGATTCCCCTTGTTCCACCCGGAGCAATGTCCTTTGGTTTTTCAACTACCTGAATAATTTGTTCTTTGGGTTTTGTAAAATAAAATATTCCTGTACCCAACAATAAAGCTATTGATGCGGCAACAGCATATTTGTAAAACTGATTCTTATTTTTCTCCGGATTGTTTTTTCCATCTAAAGCTTTCCATGCTTTATCAAGATCTACGTTCTCAATCTCATTTTGATAGTTACTTTGTACTTTAGCAAAATATTTTTTATTCTCTTCAGAATCATTGTACCATAGATCAAAAATTGAATTCTCATCTGGGGTAAGAGTATCGTTTATTTTTTTTATGATCAGTTTAAATTCCATTTGTAGAATCTCTTTAAATTAACAATTACATAATGTAATTTAATACTAAGACAACCGAAACTAAAGAATGGGTGACAGAAGTTTAAGAAAAAATGAAGAAAAAATTAAATTACAAAGAAAGCAGAATAACTTTCTTACGATTTTATGGATAATACAATCAATATCACAACTAATGATTCGCTGATTTTGATTTTAGCTCTTTTCAGCTGAGTTTTTACAGTATTTACAGAAATCCCCATTTCATGGGCAATTTCATCGTATTTATAATTCTCAATAAATTTGAGTTTAAAAACCTGCTGCATACTTTCCGGGAAACTTTCAATTATCTTTAAAATATGATTGTAAAGAATTGTTTTTTCTTCTTCAGAAATTAAATCTAAATCTTCATCTACAACCAAAATAGAATTTAAATCAATCACGTTTAAATCATCTGTAATTTTAACCGATTTCAGGTAATTTAAACATCTATTACGTACCATTGCATATAAGTAAGCTTTGAGTGATGTTTTTATTTCTATGTTTTTTGCATTTTCCCACAACGAAATAAATACCTCTTGTACTGTATCTTCACTTGCCTCCTGATCGAATAAAAAATTGTTGGCATAGATAACCAACCCTTTATAAAAATGGTTAAATACATTTTTATAAACGGATTTATTTTGATTTTGAAGTTCTTTTAAGACAATATCTATTTCCAACGTAAGTATTAAAAAAGCAAATATGCTACAAAAAACAAATCTATGTATTTTTAATTTTTCAACAAATAACTATTGAATTTCCTTGAATAATTACAAAAAATACAATTATATTCCATAGAATTTTGAATATTAAAAAAAATACAACAGTTAAATTATAATAAAAAAACAATATTAGTAAATATCTTACCCAATATCTTTAACAACAAATGTTCTTTAATACTATTTATCTTAATCATGCATTGCTTTCGTTTGTATTTACGTGATTATTTAATCCTAAGGATTATAAAAATCTCTATATAATAAATAAGGACAATCAATATTTACAATAAAAAAATAAACATAATTGAATTAGTATTTTAAGAAAACTTGACTAATTACAAATTAAAATTAGGAATGAATTTAATAACACTTTATGTCTATTTAACCGAATAATATCTATAGATAATCATAGAATATTCAAACACTTTTGTTGTCTGTAGTGTTGTTGGCTGATTTTTTTAAGTTATTTTCTAAGTTGAAAACTAAGCAAAAAATCACTTATACAGTGTTATAGTATCATTCAGGTTTTCTTTATTAATAAATGCAGTAATATATTCCTGTACTTCATTAGTAGACTCTAAGGGAGTTTCAAAAGAATTGATATGAAATTCGTCGTCCTGATCAAGAATGTGTATTATTTCTGTATAACCTTTAGAAATTAAGCTTCCTTTTAATCTAATTATATTCAACTGCTGCTGACCATTTAACTCTTTACGAACTTTTAGTTTTATAGCTTTGTCCATAGTAAATATTTTTAAATTAATAAGTCGTTCATTAATTCAAATATAACTATTAATTAATTTAAAACAATAATCAAAAAAACTTATAAAACATTATTTATCAACACATTAATAACAATAAAAAACCACAACTATATTTTCTTAGAAACGATAATTATTTAAATGCCATTTAAATTGTTTCTAAAACTCTTCAGGGGACTGACAGGAAAATATAAACCTGGTATGATTTATTGAGATGTTAGGAGGCATCTATTAATTATGCAACTATAATTTATTTTTCTGTAAATACTTCAGTTACAGTTTAGAATAAATTTGTAAAAAGAAATTAATTTAAACTTAAAAACAGTAATGAAAATAAGTTTAAACGGTTCCCTTTTCATAAAATAATTATTTAAAACACAATATCATGGAAAAGCAAAACAACAACGAATATGGTCAAACAGATCCGGATTTTATTGATCAAAACACACTTGTTGACGGTAATGATATACAAAATGAAAATCATTCTCAACAGGATCTGAACAAAGAAAGCAAAACTGAATTTGGAGAAAGCGATCCTGATTTTACAGATCAAAATACGCTTGTTGATAATGATAACTATGCAAGAGATGAAGATCCGTATCAATATCAGGAAGAATTTATTGAAGATTTTAAACATCCTGAAAACGATTTTGAAATCAACAAAAATAGCAATTCAGAAAATATTCCGAATGAGGAAAAAACCACAAATAAAAATGATGTTGATACCAATCATGAAAAGAAAAGTGATTTTAATGACGAAGAGTAACTGAATTTGTTAGTATTAATAAAAAAGAGGCATACGATAAATAGTATGCCTCTTTTTGTATAAACATTTATTTGGTCTTAGTTACAGTTCAAGTAATCCAGGATTCGTTTTATAGGTGTCCCATAAAAGTTCCCCAAACAAAGTATTCGTCCATGCAAACCAGGATCTTGTGAAATTTTTAGCATCGTCTTTGTGGAAAGATTCATGCATAAAGCCTGTATCTCCGTGTGATGCCTTTAACATTCTGATGCAATCCTTAATTTCGCTTGGATCAGAAGTTGTGTAAGCCCTCATGACAAGTGACATTGGCCAAATCATATCCATCCCACAATGCGGCCCTCCAACCCCTTCAGCTGCTTTTCCTTTAAAGAAAAAAGGATTATCTTCTGAAAGGACAAACTTTCTGGTATTTTGATAAATAGGATCTTTAACATCAATTGCATCCAAATAAGGCAAACTCAATAAACTCGGAACATTGGAATCGTCCATCAATAAATGACCTCCAAAACCATCCACTTCGAATGCATAAATATCCCCGTATTTAGGGTGTTTAACTACTGCATATTCTTTAATAGCCTTATCTACTTCTTTAGCCAAATCCCTTAATTCTTTTGCAGTGGCAGTATCTTTTTTAATTACCTCTAACATTTCTGCAGCCTGATTCATACTCGCTACAATAAAAAAGTTAGACGGAATAAGGAATGAAAATACAGTTGCATCATCACTTGGTCTAAAAGCAGAACAAACAAGGCCAACTGGTTTTACTGGATATCCATACCCTTTTAATGGCCTTGTATCAGTGGCAAACTGTGTTGTTCTTTGAAATGTATAAGGGTTCTTACCGTCTTTTTGCTGTTGATCCCTGAAAACTTTAAGTGTCGTTACGATAGCTTTTACCCAATTTTCATCAAATGGGGCAACGTCTCCGGTATTTTTCCAATAATTATAAGCCAGTCTGATTGGGTAGCAAAGCGAATCAATTTCGTATTTTCTTTCATGAACACCCGGTTTCATATCGGTATGGTCTGTGGTCCACTCCCCTTTTTTGTTTGGGTCATTATAAAATGCATTCGCATAAGGATCTTTCAGAATGTATTCTGTCTGTCTGTTTATAACACCGGCAATAAGATTTTTTAATTTTGAATCCTTACCAGCAAAAGCCATGTACGGCCAAACCTGCGCAGAACTGTCTCTTAGCCACATCGCATCGATATCACCTGTAATAACATATGTGTCAGGCCTTCCGTTTTTCTGTGAATACGTTACTGTTGTATCCAGCGTATTTGGAAAACAATTATTGAACAACCAACCTAATTCTTTATCCTTTACATTCTTTTGAAACTCAACAATTGTTTTTTCAATAAATTCACTTTCAAAATTTCTTTTGCCTTTTGCAACTCTCACAATTGGAAAATCTTTGGCTGATTTTGTACCGGCAATTATTTCCATAGGATCAACTAGTGCTAAACTGCTAAATAAAACAGTGTTCCGGATAAATTTTCTTCTTTGCATTTCTTTATATTTTAAAATTGTAAAAAAAGAACTTCCTGTTATTCATTCGACAATGAGTATGGAAAGTCTTCTTTGTTTATTCCTCTTTTATTATTTGGCGTTGCCGACATATCAAAGTCAAGTGTTCCTCCTTTCATTAGTTCGGAATGGCTCAGCCAGTTTTTTGAATAAACTTTTCCATTCAATTTCATTCCTTTAATGTATCGATTCTCATTACTATTTGAACCTGCATTTATGGTTATGATTTTGCCATTTTCAAGTTGGATTGTGACTTTTTTAAATAATGGAGCCCCTATAACATATTGATCAGAAGCTGGAGTAACAGGATAAAATCCTAAGGAAGAGAAAACATACCAGGCCGAAGTCTGTCCGTTATCTTCGTCCCCGCAATACCCATCCGGTGTTGCATGGTACATTCTGTTCATGGTTTCTCTTACCCAGTATTGTGCTTTCCAGGGCTCTCCAGCATAATTATAAAGATAAATCATGTGCTGAATGGGTTGATTTCCGTGTGCGTATTGTCCCATATTGGCAATTTGCATTTCTCTCATTTCGTGAATCACACCTTCTTTAAAATCTTTTGTAGCAAAAACGGGAGGTAAAGAAAAAACTTTATCCAGTTGCGAAACGAATACTTCTTTTCCGCCCATCAAATCAACTAAACCTTGTACATCATGAAAAACTGACCATGAATAATGCCAGCTGTTACCCTCGGTAAATCCATTAAACCATTGAAAAGGATCAAAAGGTTCCATAAACTTTCCATCCTTATTTTTAGGATGCATCAGATTGTATTTCGGATCAAAAAGGTTCTTGTAATTTAAACTCCTTTTTTTGTATAAATCAATTTCTGACTGCGGTTTATTCAGGGCTTTTGCCAATTGATAAATCGCAAAATCATCATAGGCATACTCTAATGTCCTGGCCGCACTTTCGTTGATTTCATCATGAGGAACATATCCTAAAGAGTTATAAGAATCAACTCCGGTGCGTCCCACGGCTTTCAGCGGACCCGCATTATTAGCGCCATGGATTACCGCTTTGTAAAGGTTTTCGATATCATATTTTTTTACTTTACCGCTTTTTAAATATGCTTCGGATACAATAGATGCCGAATTATTTCCGACCATAACATCTCTTAATCCCGGACTGGACCATTCAGGCAGCCAGCCGCTTTCGTTAAACGCATTTGAAAGTCCTTCCTGCATTTGTGTATTCAGTTCCGGATACATGAAATTTAAAAAAGGATATAAAGCCCTGAAAGTATCCCAAAAACCGGTATCGACAAACATATAGCCCGGCAAAACTTTTCCGTTATACGGACTGTAATGTACTACTTTATTGTTTTGATCAAATTCATAAAACTTTCTCGGAAAAAGAAGTGATCTGTACAAGCAGGAATAAAAAGTTCCCATTTGATCCGGTGTTCCGCCATCTACTTTTATTCTGCCTAATTCTTTGTTCCAGACTGCTTTTCCTTTTTCTTTAAGCTGATCAAAATTAGTATTGCCTATTTCTTTTAAGTTAAGTTCAGCCTGGTCATAACTTATAAAAGATGACGCAACCTGAGCGTTTACTTTTTCTCCTGTTTTTGTTTTAAAACCAATTACCGCTCCGGCGTGATCTGCTTTCATTTCTAAAGCATTTCCTAAAACGTCACCGTTAAAAGTTGAATTTACCTCAAAATCTTTATCAAAAATAATCACGAAATAATTTTTGAAATTTTCCGGAACACCACTGCTGTTTTTGGTCGTATAACCTATAATTTTTCTTTCAGCCGGAATAATTTTTACGTAAGATCCTTTATCAAATGCATCAATAACAACGTAAGCCTTATCTGTTTCCGGAAAAGTAAACCTGAATCTCGCTGCTCTTTCAGTTGGCGTAATTTCTGTCGTAACATTATGATCTGCCAGATAAACACTGTAATAATATGGCGTAACGATTTCAGCCTTATGAGAAAACCAGCTTTGTCTGTCTTCCTCCTTAAATTTTAGTTGACCTGTAACAGGCATAATCGAAAACTGACCGTAATCATTCATCCACGGTGAAGGCTGATGGGTCTGTTTGAAACCTTTAATCCGGTTCGATTTATAAGTATAAGCCCAGCCATCACCCATATTCCCTGTTTGCGGAGTCCAGAAATTCATTCCCCACGGCATTGCAATTGCAGGATAGGTATTCCCGTTTGAAATTCCGTAATCAGAATCGGTTCCTATTAAAGGATTTACCCAGTCAATAGGCTGTTGTGGTGTAATTACTTTTGTATTTTGTGCATTAGCAGAAACAAAAGCAAAAATCACGAATGCAAAAGTGTATTTAATTTTTATCAAAGCTTAGTTATTTAAATGTCCATCATAACAAACATACTAAAACGTTTTAGTTAAAACAAAAAATTTTTACTAAATATGAATTATGTTAATTTTATAAGATATCATTAGACAATAAAACCGACGGATTAGATGTTGTGAAATAATGTACAAAAAAATATGTCTACAAATTATTATTAACAATCAGATTCCTTAGTTAAAAATAAAGAAAAGTTCTTTAATCAGTTATTTTAGTTAATGAAGATTCTCTAATAATAAGTTCAGCATTAATCATGACTTTGTGAACTGTTTCTGTTACATCTTTTTTCTTCAAAAGAGGCAACATAATTTCCATTAATTTAGCACTTATGTCATTAAGAGGTTGAGAGACTGACGTGATAGTAGGACTGTAAATTTTATACATATCATTATCATCAAAAGAAATAATTCCAAGATCATTTGTTAAAGATGGTTTATTTTCCTTAAAAATTTCCAGTCCCGTTTGCGTCAAATAGTTAGTTGCAAAAAATACAGCATCTAAATTGATCTCCTTATCAAAAAAATCCCTGATTCGTTCTTTTCCTTTTACTGTATAAACCTCATTATAAGGAATCTCAAGAGTAATTGGTTTTAAACCATTTTTATTTATTGCTTTTATATATCCCGTAAGACGATCCTGCATCTGAGACTGGTCTGGAGCAATAGTAATAAAACCAATATTTTTAAATTGATTATCTATCAGATGCTGTGTCGCATCAAAAGAGGCTTTTTCGTTATTTACAACAACACTATTGCAATCTAATCCTTCAAAAAACCTGTCTAATAATATGACCGGTATATTGTCTTTAATTAAATTTTCAATAGTATCTTTTAAGCCTGGTGAAGGTACAACAACAAACCCGTCAACCTGGCGAAAATTAAATAAGCTGATAAGCTCTTTAGATTTATCATCATCATTTTCATTACTGCAAAATATAACTTTATACCCTTTATCGTATGCAATGTCTTCAAAAATACGAGCTAATTTAGAGAAGAAATTATTTGAAATATCTTCCACCATAAAAACCAAAATTTTTGATTTACCTGTACGCAAGCTTTGTGCAATTTGATTTGGCCTGTAGTTTATTAATTTTGCATAGTCTAAAACCTTTTTAGTAAGTTCTTTAGAAATGTGTTTTTCTTTTGCTTTACCATTTAACACAAAAGATACCGTTGTAACAGATATTTTAAGTTCATCTGCAATATTTCTAATAGAAACAGGTTTTTTTTTCATTTAAAAATCCTTATTTAATTTTAAACACAAATTTGATTCAAAGATAGTAAAGTTAAAGCCTATTGCTAAAATCTGATTTGGTGTAATTTAAACATTTATAAAAAATCGTATTGACTTACTTGTCGTACTCCTTTAATAAATAAACTGTTTTTACGTCCAAAATCATCCTGCAGGCGGACAATATCTTCTTCGTTAGAAGTATTATTTGATCAGTATGCTACTAAATTTCAGCGTTACACAAATTAAGAAAGGGCATCAGATTTTTATTTCTGATGCCCTTTATTTAAAAAAGCAAAAATGATTTAGCTTATACTTAATGAAAACATTTCATCAATGCAAAGTATTAGATCAGATCAAAACGATCCAGATTCATTACTTTATTCCATGCGAAAACAAAATCACTTATAAATTTTTCCTGTGCGTCACTACTTGCATAAACTTCCGCAATAGCTCTTAATTCTGAATTGGATCCGAAAACAAGATCTGCACGTGTTCCAATCCATTTTGGCTGTCCTGTGTTACGATCATTTCCTGCATAAAGTTCTTTATCATCTGATAATGCTTTCCATTGTGTGCTCATATCAAGCAAATTGATAAAAAAGTCATTGGTAAGATGCCCCGGACGATGTGTAAAAACACCATTTTTTGTACCGTCAGAATTTATATCAAGTACACGAAGTCCTCCAAAAAGTACTGTTAATTCTGGTGCCGTAAGTGTCAGTAAATTTGCTTTATCTATAAGAAGTTCTTCTGTAGAAACTGATGATCTTGTTTTTCGGAAATTACGAAATCCATCTGCTTTAGGTTCGAGATAGCCAAAAGATTCAACATCAGTTTGCTCCAAAGTTGCATCCATTCGACCTGGTGTAAATGGTACTTTTACTAGATATCCGGCTTCTTTTGCAGCTTTCTCTACACCGGCACTACCAGCTAAAACTATTAAATCGGCAAGTGATACCTTTTTACCATTTTGTTGCGCAACATCAAATTCTCTTTGGATGCTTTCAAGTTTATCTAAAACCTGTTTAAGCTGTACGGGATTATTTACATCCCAGTCTTTTTGCGGAGCTAATCTTATACGCGCACCGTTAGCCCCTCCACGTTTATCAGATCCTCTAAAAGTTGACGCTGAAGCCCATGCGGTTCCTACTAATTGTGAAATGCTTAAATCTGAACTCAATATTTTTTCTTTCAACTGTGCGATATCGTTCTCATCAATTAATGCGTGATTAACCTCCGGAATAGGATCTTGCCATAACAATTCTTCCTGAGGAACGTCAGATCCCAGATAACGGGAGCGTGGCCCCATGTCACGGTGAGTCAGTTTAAACCATGCACGAGCAAAAGCATCAGCAAAATCATCCGGATTTTCCAGAAATCGGCGTGATATCTTTTCGTAAGCCGGATCCAGCCTTAATGATAAATCAGTAGTAAGCATCGTTGGTAAATGCTTTTTCGAACTGTCAAAAGCATCGGGAATAATAGGTTCAGCATTTTTGGCTACCCATTGGTGTGCACCGGCAGGGCTTTTAGAAAGTTCCCATTCGAAGCCAAATAAATTTTCAAAGAAATTATTGCTCCATTGTGTTGGTGTTTTTGTCCAGGTAACTTCCAGTCCGCTTGTAATGGTGTCAGCTCCTTTACCGGAACCAAAACTATTTTGCCATCCAAATCCTTGTAATTCAATACCAGATGCTTCCGGTTCTTTATCTACGTGATCAGAAGAGGCAGCACCGTGAGTTTTACCAAATGTATGTCCTCCGGCAATTAACGCTACTGTTTCTTCATCATCCATTGCCATTCGGCCAAAAGTATCACGTATATCTTTTGCAGCGAGAATAGGATCCGGATTACCGTCTGGTCCTTCAGGATTTACATAGATCAGTCCCATTTGTACGGCTGCAAGTGGTTTCTCAAGATTTCTGGAGTGAACATGCCCATCTGCATTGTCATCAGATGATACTACCCCGTGATCCTTTGGTACACCATCAGAACCATCGTTATAGCGATCATCTCCACCCAGCCAGGTTTCCTCAGAACCCCAGTAAACAGATTCGTCCGGTTCCCAAACATCGGCTCTTCCTCCGGCAAAACCAAAAGTTTTAAATCCCATGGATTCCAAAGCAATATTCCCGGTTAATATCATTAAATCTGCCCACGAAATTTTCCTTCCGTATTTTTGTTTAATTGGCCATAAAAGTCTTCTGGCTTTATCAAGACTAACATTATCTGGCCAGCTGTTAAGGGGAGCAAAACGCTGTTGTCCTGCACCTGCTCCGCCACGCCCGTCATGTACACGGTAAGTTCCCGCGCTGTGCCATGCCATTCTGATAAAAAGACCTCCATAGTGACCAAAGTCTGCCGGCCACCAATCTTGTGAATCTGTCATGAGTTCATGTAAATCTTTTTTTACAGCTTCAAGATCAAGACTTTTAAAAGCCTCAGCATAATCAAAATTATTACCCATTGGGTCTGATACCGGAGAATTCTGTCTCAGGATATTTACTTTTAACTGATTTGGCCACCAGTCGCGGTTCTTTGTCCCTGAAGCGGCTGCATTATCCATACTGCCATTATGAAAAGGGCATTTGCTAATGTCATTTGAATGATTTTCCATAGTTTATTTTTTTGATTTTTATTATTTAACCGAAAACGAATTTAAGAACTAAACAATGAAACTTTATACGTGATTCATATTATATCAACCTACTTTCATAGATAAAATCTATTGATAATATCCTAAAAAGTAGATGATGCCTAAGAAATTGGGTATTGAAATTATGAAAAATATATCTAATAATCAATTAATAGACTTCTTTTTATCAGTGCAGGTTAATTCGAATAATAAAACAGATTATTCTTTACATTTTATTAGCGATATGAGTTTAAGAATTCCGATTATTAAATTAGATAGTCATCTAAAAGACAATCGTATAAGTACTTCTAATGAAAATATTATAATACTCTAACAATATTATATAAAGAAGTTTAAATCAAAAAAACTTTTCTTTATAATCTCTATAAATGCATAAATAATTGCTCGACAATTAAGCATACATTATTACTTAAAACAAAAATTTCAATGAGTGATATTGCCCACAGATTTCCTGAAAACCCCTTACTGATGCCAAAAGACCTGCATGCCAGTACTCCTGATTTACAAATTATAAGTCTTTTAAATCCGGGAGTTTTTACATTTAAGGGAAAAATATGGCTTCTAGTACGAGTTGCTGAATCTATTGCGCAAAAAGAAGGTGTTATATTTTTTCCGGTTATCAATGAAATGGGTAAAGTAGAAATTATTGAAATCCCTCTTAATGATCCCGATCTCGTTGCTACAGATGCCAGAATAATTCAATATAAAGGTCTTGACTACCTGACAACACTTTCGCATTTACGTCTTTTATGTAGTGATGACGGAATTCACTTTTATGATCCTGAGGGTTATAGCTCTTTGTTTGGTTCAGGAATATTAGAACAATTTGGTATAGAGGATGCGCGGGTAAGCAAGCTTGATGATAAATATTATATCACTTACACTGCTGTTTCTTCTAATGGTGTGGGTGTAGGATTGCGCACCACTAAAGACTGGAAAAATTTCGAATCTCAATCAATGATATTTCCTCCCCATAATAAAGATTGTGCCATTTTTGAAGAAAAAATTAATGGTAAATTCTATTCACTGCACCGACCATCAAGTCCTCAGATTGGAGGCAATTTTATTTGGCTGGCTGAATCTCCTGATGGTATCCATTGGGGAAATCATCAATTTCTTGTCGGAACCAGAAAAGGACTATGGGATAGTGCCAGAGTTGGCGCTGGTGCAGCACCTATTAAAACGAATAAAGGGTGGCTTGAAATATATCACGGAGCAAATGCAGAACACCAATATTGTCTTGGCGCTTTCTTAATGGACTTAGAAAATCCTTCAAAAGTAATTGCCCGAACACTAGAACCTATAATGATGCCACAAGAAAATTACGAACTGAGTGGTTTTTTTGGATATGTAGTTTTTACGAATGGTCATATTGTAGAAGGAGATAAGCTTACAATATATTACGGAGCAGCCGATGAATTTGTCTGCGGAGCTTATTTTTCAATTACCGAAATTTTATCAAAACTTATTCCTGAGTTTTGATAAACATTTTATTTATTCTTATTTATACTCTTACTCCTTTCAGTCTCTGTTTATCATAAGTAAAGACATTCCCTGTAGATGAATAAGTCAAATTATTAATAAGATAACACTACTCAAAATTTCGAATATATAACTGTTTACTTGTGTTTTCCTTTTCCTTCAACTCTGTCAAATTGCTGAGAGCCATAGAGATCATACTTAGCATTTCTAATTCAGCTGCTTTAAATCAAATAAAGGGGAAAAACACCCTTTAACAAAGGGTTAATATACTCTTTTTCAATATTTTAAATAAAAGTACTTTTATGTTACTAATAAAATACAAACATTTAAAATGGAGAAAGCCGAAAAGCCAAAAAAGAGTAGGCATCAGAAAAAATCACAATTATGAAAACAAAAACACTATTAATTATTGGTGTTATTGCCTTTGGGTTAATATTATTTTCCCAATGCAAACCCAAAAAAATGTTGATCTACAATGAAAATGGAAATTACTTTGTCGATAATAATTTCCTGATTAAAGATGCAAAGGAAATGTCCAGAGCAGATATTGACGGACTTATTGCACTTGATAAGGAATATACGAGATTTGGAGGTTCCGGCTTCTTAAATTATATCGTTCAAACGCAAATAATTCAGCACGTTAACCAAATAAAGACTTTGACCAGAGTATCAAAAATCGCAAAATTGAATGTCATCCATAAGGGCTGTTTTGATGTAATTGATATCAATTGGAATAATTATGGAGATATCAAAGCAAGACTGGATAATATATTATCAAAATACGAATATGCTTCGTTGGATGGCAATATTGGAATAGCAGGCAATAAAATTGTAACCAAAGCTACCAAATTACCAGAACAAGAGATTAGTACTTTTAACAAACTATCAGTAGTCGGAATTGATGAAAATAATATATGTAATGATTACATGGGGACCAAAGCGTTTAGCAGATTGCTAATGAGAACTACCAGAACACCTTTTGATAAAAATTTAAATCAACAGGTCATTAATGTTATCAAACAATACCAATAATTATTAAAACAAGGTCAATCGATAAAGTTTGTCCTTGTTTTTATAAAAAAGATTTTCAATCTAATATAATAGAAAATGAAAAGAAAATGGCAGCTTTTTGGTATATTCCTTTTGCTCTTTATGGTTTTTACAATTGCATTAAAAGGAACTTTTGACGGTTATTACGGTTTCTACTATGATAAAGAGGAGTATAAAAAACCATTCGTTTATGAACTTTCAAATAAAATTGTAGAATTTGAACCTGTTAGTATGTTTACGACTTACACTGGATTTGATACCGGGTATGGTTTTTTTGCGCCGAATGTTGCAAGCGATTTTGTATTGCTTTTTGAATTGCAGGACGCTAACGGAAATATTCTGGAAGAACGGATTATGCCGGAATTGAAGAGTAAGGAAAGTATTGTGAGATATACTTCTGTATTTAATATGTTCATAGATAAAGTGGTTGCTTCTAAAAAGAAAAACGAATCCCAATATCACAAATATTTGGATGTAGTACTCAAACAAATTGCAAAAAGCGTACTTAAGGAGAGTTATGGCGCGACAAAATGTACAGCCAAACTTTATCTCTACGATTATCCTTCTTTAGACAGATATAAAAATGGAGAGAAAAAAGACAACCTGATTTTAGTTAGTCAAATTAAATAAAAATAATCATGAAAAAAGCCACTATCTTATATAATAAAATTGAGTCTCTATTTTTTGTAAATAAAGGAAATCCCGAATTTCTGGCTTTCTTTAGGATCTCAACAGGGGCATTGGCGCTGTTACATTTTTTATCTATCATAAGCGATTTTGACAAGTTTTTTTCAAGTAATAGTCTTGTTCCGCAGGATATAATGTCTGTTTTTCATCCGGACTGGCTTCTTTCTTTTTCAAAAATTACTCATTTTTTTGAATCTTTTGGAGTTGCAGAGAACACTGTGATTTTAGGTACCAAAATAATGTTTATAACATTTTGCATTAACATCATAATAGGATTTTATTCCCGAATTAGCGCTTTTCTGTTACTGCTTTTGCAGGTTGCTTTGCTCAAAGGGAGTTCGTTTTTTATTTACGGAGTCGATTTTTTTACCAGCATGTCTTTATTTTATTTGATTTTATTGCCTTCTGATGCTTATTACTCATTGCTTCGTTTTATTATAAAAAAGAAATCTAAAGAAGTCAATTTTATGCCTGTCAAAAGAATGTTTCAAATTCATATCAGTATAGCTTATTTCTTTTCAGGATTTGATAAGTTACTGGGATACAACTGGCGCAATGGTGAATCTATCTGGAAAGCCATTAATTTACCCTATGCTAATAGGGATTTTAATTTTGATTTTTCATGGATGGCAGACCACTCTTATATTTTAATTATTATTGGCTGGTCTACTGTCATTATTGAAATGCTGTATCCGGTTTTTATCTGGATACCTAAAACGCAAAAAACATGGATGATGCTTACCATCAGTATGCATTTGGGAATTGCTTTAGTCTTGAACCTCTATTATTTTTCGGCCATTATGATCATCTGGAACCTGACTAATTTTAATTTTGAAAGAGAAACAGTTACCATGAAATCTCCAGATTTCGATCGACGTTTTTATAAAAAATCGAATCCGATAGGGATACAGAAAAAATTATTTCCGAGTTAGAGTTAATAATTATTATTGAAATAATGCAATACTCTAATTAGTGATGGTTTGTCTGTATTTTCTACAATAACATAAAATTCAGATTTCTAACATAGAAAAAATATACCGAAAAGAAATTAGTAAAGGCTGTCCAAAAAAGGACAGCCTTTTTTATAACAGCTTTAAAACTTAAATTACAAACTTCCCAAAACAGTTGTTGATACCTGAAACCCTTCCTCGTCTGTTCCAATATTTCTCATTAATTAAATTGCTTATTTTGATACCCTATCTCCATTTTGGCTGCTTATAAAATACTGTAGCACTCTAAACAGTATAAAATGAAATTATTTAGAATGACACTAAAAAACATTATAAAATTAGTCTAAATAAGTATAGATTTGCATTCATGTAAAATCAATTCAGAAATCCAGATTTAATAACCATTTTATTTAAATTCTTTAAAGAATAATGAAGAAAAAAGTAAAGAAAAAAATTGGACAATTACACCTTTGGTTAGGACTTGCTTCCGGCCTTGTTTTATTTGTGGTAGCTTTAACAGGCAGTCTTTTGGTATTTGAAAAAGAAATTGATCAGTATATAAATCCAGAGTTTTATATTGTTCCTAATGTAGGCAAAGAAAAAAAAACAATTGATTATTGTACAGCTGCGATAGAGAAACAATATGGAATTGAAAAAATAAACCGTATTGTAGTTTATAATGATCCAAAACGTACTATGACTATCATAGGAAAAGACACAGATGGAGAAACACAAATTTTCTCAATAGATCCTTATACAGGAAAAGTGCTTGGAACTATCGCACAAAATAACAGATTTTTCTCTGTAATTTTAAACATACACAGACACTTATTAATGCATGATATAGGTGAAATCATTACAGGCTGTAGTTGTTTAATCTTTGTGTTCATGCTGATTTCAGGCCTGATTTTATGGTGGCCTAAAAAAGTAAAAAACCTAAAACAGCGACTTACCGTAAAATGGAAAGCTTCTTTCAAAAGAGTCAACTGGGATTTTCATTCGACTTTTGGATTTTATACTTTCCTGTTTTTATTAATTATTGCACTTACGGGTTTAACATGGTCTTTTAAATGGTTTGAAGATGGAATGTATTTTATAGCAAATGGTACTTCCGAAAGGCCTTCTCTTAAAGTAGAAAACCCAACTAAAATTGATCCACAATCTGACAAAGTCTCATTTTATCAATATATATATCAAAAAACAGATAGTATTTTTCCCTATAAAGGTAACATCCAGATCAGGATGCCGGCAGATACTATCAACAGTATTTTGGTACTAAAAGAACACTTAGAATTCAGTATTCCAAATCAGTCGAGTGTGCTTTATTTTGACAAATACACAGGCAAAAACATAGAAATCAGACCTTACGGATCTTTTTCGAAAGGAGATAAATTAAAACGATTGATATATCCCATTCATACAGGAAGCATTTATGGGTATCCTACTAAAATACTTGCTTTCATGGTTTGTCTTTTTGCCGTAACCTTCCCTATTACAGGATTATTGATCTGGCTGGGTAAACGAAAAAAGAAAGCAGCTCACTAAACATATAATCTTAATTTTTTCGTTTTTTAAATAACTATAAATTAACGATTTATTAAAAATTGCAGTTTTAAATTAAAAAATTTCAGGAATTTCTTTTGGATAACCGTATTTAGTGCTTATCTTTGCACCCGAAACATCGCGGGATAGAGCAGTAGGCAGCTCGTCGGGCTCATAACCCGAAGGTCACAGGTTCGAGTCCTGTTCCCGCTACTACATGGGACAAAGAAGAAAAAGTCTTCTTTGTCCCTTTTTTATTTG